>NZ_JBVKBZ010000004.1:111369-566119 GCF_055635195.1 Streptomyces sp. NPDC111628
AAGAGCTGCGGGAAAGATCTCAGAGAATGGGGAAAAGAGGTGAACCCCCAGGAAAACACATTGTGAGAACGAACACACATACCCGGGGGGTATTCCCCCCCCCCCCCGGTCCCCCCCCCCACCGGCGTATGTGCGTGCGTCAGCCGAGTGCCTTGCCCGGGAGTTCCACCTTCGCGCCCAGTTCGACGAGCTTGTCCATGAAGTTCTCGTAGCCGCGGTTGATCAGGTCGATGCCGTGCACCCGGGAGGTGCCCTGGGCCGCGAGGGCGGCGATCAGGTACGAGAAGCCGCCGCGCAGGTCGGGGATGACCAGGTCGGCGCCCTCCAGCTTGGTCGGCCCGGAGACCACGGCCGAGTGCAGGAAGTTGCGCTGGCCGAAACGGCAGTGGGAACCGCCCAGGCACTCCCGGTAGAGCTGGATGTGGGCGCCCATCTGGTTGAGCGCCGAGGTGAAGCCCAGCCGGGACTCGTAGACCGTCTCGTGGACGATGGACAGTCCCGTGGCCTGCGTCAGCGCCACCACCAGGGGCTGCTGCCAGTCGGTCTGGAAGCCGGGGTGCACGTCCGTCTCCAGGGCGATGGACTTCAGCCGGCCGCCCGGGTGCCAGAAGCGGATGCCCTCGTCGTCGATCTCGAAGGCGCCGCCCACCTTCCGGAAGGTGTTGAGGAACGTCATCATCGAGCGCTGCTGGGCCCCGCGGACGTAGACGTTGCCCTCGGTGGCCAGGGCCGCGGAGGCCCAGGAGGCGGCCTCCAGGCGGTCCGAGAGGGCACGGTGGGTGTAACCGCCCAGCTCGTCCACGCCCGTGATGCGGATCGTGCGGTCGGTGTCCATCGCGATGATCGCGCCCATTTTCTGCAGGACGCAGATCAGGTCCTCGATCTCGGGTTCGACGGCCGCGTTGGACAGCTCCGTGACGCCCTCGGCCAGCACGGCCGTCAGCAGCACCTGCTCGGTCGCGCCGACGGACGGGTACGGCAGGTTGATCTTCGTACCGCGCAGCCGCTGCGGAGCCTCCAGGTACTGGCCGTCCGCCCGCTTCTCGATCGTCGCGCCGAACTGCCGCAGCACGTCGAAGTGGAAGTCGATCGGCCGCCCGCCGATGTCGCAGCCGCCCAGGCCCGGGATGAAGGCGTGCCCGAGACGGTGCAGCAGCGGGCCGCAGAACAGGATCGGGATGCGCGACGAGCCCGCGTGGGCATCGATGTCGGCGACGTTCGCGCTCTCCACGTGCGTCGGGTCCATCACCAGCTCGCCGGGCTCCTCGCCCGGACGGACGGTCACCCCGTGCAGCTGCAGCAGTCCGCGTACGACCCGCACGTCGCGGATGTCCGGCACGTTGCGCAGCCGGCTCGGCGCACTGCCCAGCAGGGCCGCCACCATGGCCTTCGGCACGAGGTTCTTCGCACCGCGGACCCGGATCTCGCCCTCCAGCGGGGTTCCGCCGTGGACAAGCAGTACGTCATCAGCGCCGTTGACGGTCATGAATCTCGCGTTCCGTGGGGTTGGGCAGGGGCCAGAAGGGAAAGGGTAATCGTCTTGTACCCCCCATCCATGCGCCTGCGCACGGTCCGGCAACGTCATGGATTTGTCACAACACGCGGTGTTCACCGGCGCGTACGGGGGGTCACGATCCAGGGGCGTGCGCGGGTGCGTGTTCACTCCCGTGCCCCCGATTGCCTCCCCACCGGAGGGGAACATGCGGGATCATGTCTGGCATGACCGAGGTGTCCTCGCTCACGGGGCGGCTGCTCGTGGCAACGCCCGCCCTGGCGGACCCGAACTTCGAGCGTGCGGTGGTGCTCCTCCTCGACCACGACGAGGAGGGCTCCCTCGGTGTCGTCCTCAACCGTCCCACGCCCGTCGACGTGGGCGACATCCTGGAGGACTGGGCGGACCTGGCCGGTGAGCCGGGCGTCGTCTTCCAGGGCGGCCCGGTGTCCCTGGACTCGGCCCTCGGTGTCGCCGTCGTCCCCGGCGGGGCGTCGGGCGAGCGGGCGCCGCTGGGCTGGCGCCGGGTGCACGGCGCGATCGGCCTGGTGGACCTGGAGGCGCCGCCGGAGCTGCTGGCGTCCGCCGTGGGCGCGCTGCGGATCTTCGCCGGGTACGCGGGCTGGGGGCCCGGCCAGCTGGAGGACGAGCTGACCGAGGGTGCCTGGTACGTGGTCGAGTCCGAGCCCGGTGACGTCTCCTCGCCGTTCCCGGAGAGACTCTGGCGCGAGGTGCTGCGCCGCCAGCGGGGCGACCTGGCGATGGTGGCGACGTATCCGGACGACCCTTCGCTCAACTGAAGCGTGTGAGCTTCAGTACCCTTGGCCGTTATGAGCACTCTCGAGCCCGAGCGCGGGACAGGTACGGGAACCCTCGTCGAGCCGGCGCCGCAGACGTCCCACGGCGACGGCGATCACGAGCGCTTCGCGCATTACGTCCAGAAGGACAAGATCATGGCGAGCGCCCTCGACGGCACCCCCGTCGTGGCGCTGTGCGGCAAGGTCTGGGTACCGGGCCGCGATCCGAAGAAGTACCCCGTCTGCCCCATGTGCAAGGAGATCTACGAGTCCATGAGCGGTGGCGGGGACGAGGGCAAGGGCGGCGACAAGAAGTAGGCGCCGGGCGCCGGGAAGCGGCGCCGCTGCCCGTACAGACCTCGCAGATCTTCCCGAAGGCCCCCGGAGTGTGCCCGCGCGCACTCCGGGGGCCTTCGTGCGTCCGGGCTGATTAACAAAGAGGTTTACGAATTGGTTCAGACCTCTTGTGGACAGGTTCATGTCTCCCTACGCTCCTGGGTGTTGTGCAGAGCGAAACCGTCATTGCATATGTTGCAACGCACGCTCGGAGGAAAGACTCCATGAAGCTCGCCCCCCGCCTTGCCGTACTGCTGGCCGCGGCCGTCGTCGCCGCGACGGCCTGCGCACCCCAGGCGTCCGACAACTCCTCCTCCGGCAAGGACGAGAAGAGCGGCACCCTGCGCGTCTGGCTGTTCCAGGAGGTCAACAACAAGCCGAAGGAAAAGGTCGTCGACGCGGCCCTCGCCGACTTCGAGAAGGCGCATGCGGACACGAAGGTCACCGTGGAGTACATCCCGGTCGAGACCCGCGCCCAGCGCATCAAGGCCGCCTTCAACGACCCGAAGAGCGCCCCCGACGTCATCGAGTTCGGCAACACCGACACCGCCGGTTACGTGAAGGACGGCGGACTCGCCGACATATCCGGGGAGTTCGCGGCCTGGGACGAGGCCAAGGACGCCGACCCCACCGCCCGCCAGTCGGTCACCGTGGACGGAAAGGTTTACGGCGCCCCCTACTTCGTCGGCGTCCGCGCCCTCTACTACCGCACCGACGTCTTCGACGAGCTCGGTCTCGAACCTCCCAAGTCGCTGGCGGAACTGGCGTCCACCGCCAAGAAGGTGCACGCCGCGAAGCCCGACCTCTACGGCATCGCGGTCGGCGGCGCCTACACCTACGGCGCGATGCCGTTCATCTGGGCCAACGGCGGTGAACTCGCCACCGGCAAGGGCGGCTCGTACGCCTCCGCGATCGACAGCGCCGCCGCCCAGAAGGGCATCGAGGCGTACACGTCCCTGTTCGGGGACGGCAACTGCCCCGCCGCCAAGTGCGCCGGCATGACCGGCAACGACACCGTCACCGCCTTCGCCTCCGGCAAGGCGGCCATGGCCATCGGCGGCGACTTCAGCCACCAGGCCGTGGAGGCCGGCAAGGCGAAGGGCAAGTACGCGGTCGTGCCGCTGCCGGGCGTCGAGTCCGGGTCCATCGCTCCCGCCTTCGCGGGCGGCAACAACATCGGCGTGCTGAAGAGCACCTCGCACCGCACCCTCGCCGTCGACCTGATGAAGCGGCTCGCGTCGAAGAAGGCGCAGGGCGAACTGTTCGACGCGATGGGCTTCCTGCCGACCTTCACGGACGTACGGCAGCAGGTGGCGGCGAAGGAGCCGTTCGTGAAGCCGTTCGTCGACACGCTCGCCGCGGGCACGAAGTTCGTCCCGGCGTCTCCCGCGTGGGCGACGATCGACTCCTCGCTGGTGCTGCCGACGATGTTCCAGGAGGTGGTCAGCGGCAAGAAGGACGTGGGCGCTGCCGCTGGGGATGCCGCGAAGAAGATGGACGACGCGTTTGGCTCCGCCGGATGACGGGTTCGCCTATGAGCTCGGGGAGTGTGGTGCGTGGGCGGGTGCGGCGTCGTCGTGGCTTGTCGCGCCCGCGCGGCGGTAGCCGCAAATCCAACACAGCCCCGCGCCCCTTCCGGGGCTCCTCCAGTACCCCTTGGTTGTATCTCGCCCCCGCTCTTGTCGTCCTTGGTGGGCTGCTCGTTTACCCCGTTTACCAGCTCGGGCTGATCTCCTTTCTGGAGTACACGCAGGCCCAGGTCAGTGGTGGGGAGCCGGCGACGTTCCAGGGGTTCGGGAACTATGCCGAGCTGTTCGGGGACGGGGAGTTCTGGCGGGTGCTGCTCGCCACCGTCGTGTTCGCGGCCGCCTGTGTGGTGTCCACGCTGGCCGTCGGGTGTGCGCTCGCCGTGCTGCTGACGCGGGTGCGGGCCCTGCCGCGACTGGCGTTGATGCTGGCGGGACTGGGCGCCTGGGCGACCCCGGCGGTCACCGGGTCGACGGTCTGGCTGCTGCTGTTCGA
Source organism: Streptomyces sp. NPDC111628 (assembly GCF_055635195.1). Classification (NCBI taxonomy): domain Bacteria; kingdom Bacillati; phylum Actinomycetota; class Actinomycetes; order Kitasatosporales; family Streptomycetaceae; genus Streptomyces; species Streptomyces sp. NPDC111628. Next base: position 116,017 of record NZ_JBVKBZ010000004.1, read on the forward strand.
CCCGGACTTCGGGCCCGTCAACCGGATGCTGGGCCTCGGCGACCACTCCTGGACGTACGGGCGCTACAGCGCCTTCCTGCTGGTGCTGCTCGAAGTGGTCTGGTGCTCCTTCCCGTTCGTCATGGTGACCGTCTACGCCGGGATCCGGGCCGTACCGTCCGAGGTGCTGGAGGCCGCGTCACTGGACGGGGCCTCGCAGTGGCGGATCTGGCGCTCGGTGCTCGCGCCGATGCTCCGGCCGATCCTGGTGGTCGTCACCATCCAGTCGGTCATCTGGGACTTCAAGGTCTTCACCCAGATCTACGTCATGACCAACGGCGGCGGCATCGCCGGCCAGAACATGGTCCTGAACGTCTACGCCTACCAGAAGGCCTTCGCGTCCTCGCAGTACAGCCTCGGCTCCGCGATCGGCGTGGTCATGCTGCTGATCCTGCTCGCGGTGACGCTGCTCTACCTGCGGCTGCTGCGCCGCCAGGGGGAGGAGCTGTGAATCTTCTGCGCGCGCGAGTGCGCCGTCCGTGGCGGCTCGCGGCCGAGGTGTCCGCACTGCTGATCGCGGTGGTCGTCGCCTTCCCGCTGTACTGGATGGTGCTGAGCGCCTTCAAACCGGCCGGGGAGATCGAGTCGAGCGAGCCCCGGCCCTGGACGCTGACCCCCTCGCTGGACTCCTTCCGGCGGGTGTTCGAGCAGCAGGAATTCGGCCGTTACTTTCTCAACAGCCTGATCGTGGCGGGTTCCGTGGTGATCGCCTCGGCGTTGATCGCGTTCCTCGCGGCGACCGCGGTGACGCGTTTCCGGTTCCGTTTCCGGACCACCCTGCTGATCATGTTCCTGGTGGCCCAGATGGTGCCCGTGGAGGCGCTCACCATCCCGCTGTTCTTCCTCATGCGGGACTTCGGCCAGCTGAACACGCTGGGTTCGCTGATCCTGCCCCACATCGCCTTCTCGCTGCCCTTCGCGATCTGGATGCTGCGGGGCTTCGTGAAAGCGGTGCCGGAGGCCCTGGAAGAGGCCGCCCACATCGACGGGGCGAGCCGGAGCCGCTTTCTCTGGCAGATCCTTTTCCCGCTGGTCTTCCCGGGTCTCGTGGCCACCAGCGTCTTCTCCTTCATCTCGACCTGGAACGACTTCCTGTTCGCCAAGTCGTTCATCATCAGCGACACCTCCCAGTCGACGCTGCCGATGGCGCTGCTGGTCTTCTACAAGCCGGACGATCCCGACTGGGGCGGCGTCATGGCCGCGTCCACGGTGATGACGATTCCGGTGCTGGTCTTCTTCGTACTCGTACAACGACGACTCGTCTCCGGCCTCGGCGGAGCGGTAAAGGACTGACAACGTGACGGACCTGACGGACCTGACGGACGTGACGGACGCGACCGACGTGATTCCCCGGCCGCGGCACGCGGCGGCCCGGGACGCCTTCTTCGACCTCGGCCCCGACACACGGCTGGTGGCCGGCGAAGGCGCCGAGCACACCGAGCGCTGGCTGCGCGCCACCCTGGGCGCGGCCACCGGCCTGCCGCTGGCTCCCGGCGCGGGTGGCGGCGGCGTCGTCCGGCTGTCCCTTGACGGGGAACTCGCCGACGAGGGCTACCGCCTCGACATCGCGGCGGACGGCGTGCGGCTCACCGGCGGCGGGCCCGCCGGCCTCTTCTGGGGCGCCCAGACCCTGCGCCAGCTGCTCGGCCCGGACGCCTTCCGGCGTGCCCCGCTGCCCGGCCGCCGGTGGCGGCTGCCGCTGGGCCGCATCGAGGACGCGCCCCGCTTCGGCTGGCGCGGACTGATGCTGGACGTCTCCCGGCACTTCATGCCGAAGGACGGCGTCCTGCGCCAACTGGACCTGATGGCCGCCCACAAACTCAACGTCCTGCACTTCCACCTGACGGACGACCAGGGCTGGCGCATCGAGATCAAACGCCACCCGAAGCTCACCGAGACCGGCTCCTGGCGCTCCCGCACGAAATACGGTCACCGGGCCTCGCCGCTGTGGGAGGACAAACCCCACGGCGGCTACTACACGCAGGAGGACATCCGGGAGATCGTCGCCTACGCGGCCGCACGGCACATCACCGTCGTTCCCGAAATCGACGTGCCCGGACACTCGCAGGCCGCCATCGCGGCGTATCCGGAACTCGGCAACACCGATGTGACCGACACCACCGCGCTCTCCGTCTGGGACACCTGGGGGGTGTCCCCGAACGTCCTCGCCCCCACCGAGAACACGCTGCGCTTCTACGAGGGCGTGTTCGAGGAAATCCTGGAGCTTTTCCCCTCCGAGTTCGTCCACATCGGCGGCGACGAATGCCCCAAGGACCAGTGGCGGGCCTCGGCCACCGCGCAGGCGCGGATGGCGGAACTCGGCCTCGCCGACGAGGACGAACTCCAGTCCTGGTTCATCCAGCACTTCGACACCTGGCTCGCCGGACGCGGGCGCCGGCTCATCGGCTGGGACGAGATCCTGGAGGGCGGACTCGCCAAGGGCGCGGCCGTCTCCTCCTGGCGCGGTTACGCGGGCGGGATCGCCGCCGCGCGCGCGGGGCACGACGTCGTGATGTGCCCCGAGCAGCAGGTGTACCTGAACTTCCGGGAGGACGGCGGCGAGGACGAACCGGTGCCGATCGCCTTCGTACGCACCCTGGAGGACGTCTACCGGTTCGAGCCGGTTCCGGCGGAACTGACCCCTCAGGAGTCCGGACATGTGATCGGCACCCAGGCGAACCTGTGGACCGAGGTGACGGAGAACCAGGAGCGGGTGGACTACCAGCTCTTCCCGCGGCTCGCCGCCTTCGCCGAGGTCGCCTGGAGCGACCTGCCCGCCCCTGCCGACCGGGACTACGCCGCCTTCGAGCGGCGGATGGCCACCCACTACCGGCGGCTCGACGCCCTGGGCGTCGCCTACCGCCCGCCGACCGGCCCGCGGCCCTGGCAGCGGCGGCCCGGTGTGCTCGGCCGCCCGATGGACGGGCCGCCACCGAACAAGTAAGAGAAACGCCCCTAAACGTCACCGAAGAGTGGCAACTCGCGCGCATCACGCGTAGCTCCGATCATCGGAGATCCCGTACGAAAACGGACCATCTCACCGGCGAGGCGGGCGAATGCCTCCTAGCGGACCCCTGCGTTCGGGCCCTGCGAAGATGTGCCAGAGTTGCCACGTCCACCCTGTCGGGTCGTACCGTACGGCCACATGGGCGGGACCAGGTGGGACAGCGGGAAGGGGCAGTCGGTTTGACCACGCACGCACCGCAGGCGGCGCAGGCCGTCACGCTGCCCACGACACTGGACGAGGCCGTGGCGGCGCTCACCGCGATGCCCGCGGCCGTTCCGGTCGCGGGCGGCACCGACCTGATGGCGGCCGTCAACTCCGGGCAGCTCAGGCCCGCCGCGCTGGTGGGTCTCGGCCGGATCAGCGAGATCCGCGGCTGGCAGTACCAGGACGGGCACGCGCTGCTCGGCGCGGGCCTCACCCATGCCCGCATGGGCCGCCCCGACTTCGCCGCGCTCATCCCGGCGCTCGCCGCCGCCGCACGCGCCGCCGGACCGCCGCAGATCCGCAACGCGGGCACCCTCGGCGGCAACATCGCCTCCGCCGCCCCCACCGGGGACGCGCTGCCGGTGCTGGCCGCCCTGGAGGCCACACTGATCATCGCGGGCCCGGACGGGGCCCGCCGGGAGATGCCGGTCTCGCACCTGCTGGCGGGCATGGAGATGCTCCGCGCGGGAGAACTCATCGGCTACGTGCGCGTGCCGCTGCTGCACGCGCCGCAGGTCTTCCTGAAGGCGACCGGCCGCACCGGACCCGGCCGCGCGACGGCCTCCGTGGCGCTGGTCCTCGACCCGGCCAGGCGCGGTGTGCGGTGCGCGGTGGGCGCCATCGCGCCGATGCCGCTGCGGCCCCTGGAGGCCGAGCAGTGGGTGGCCTCGCTCATCGACTGGGACAACGGCCGGGCCGTCGTCCCCGAGGCGCTGCACGGCTTCGGCGAGTACGTGGCCGCGGCCTGCATCCCCGACGCGGCCCCGGACGAGGACGGCTCCGTGCCGCAACTTCCGCCCGCCGTACTGCACCTGCGGCGCACCGTCGCCGCGCTGGCCCGACGAGCACTGGGGAGGGCCCTGTCGTGACCGACGACCAGCACGGCGACCCGCACGGCGATCAGCACGGCCAGGGCGCCCCGCCGGGCGGCAGCCGCTGGGACCCGCTGCCCCAGGGAGACTACGACGACGGCGCGACCGCCTTCGTGAAACTCCCCGAGGGCGGCGTGGACGCGCTCCTCGCCTCCTCCGACAGCCCGCTCGCCGCGCCGGGACACGGCTACGTGCCGCCCCAGATCACGGTCGCGCCCGCCACCACCGCCGGCACCGACCCCTCCGCCACCGGCTCCTGGGCGGTGCCGTCGGCACCGTCCGCGCCCGTGGACGGCACCCAGTGGCAGGTTCCGGACGCCGGTCAGGACCCCGCCGCCCACCAGGGGTACGACACGTACCCGGCCCAGCAGGACCCGTACGGCGGGGCGGCGCCCTACGACGTGAACGCCGGGCCGGGCGTCCCCGGGCACGACGACCGGTTCGCCTACCAGCCGGGCCCCACCGGACAGTGGGACTTCTCCCAGGCCGCGCAGGCCGCCCAGGCGTCCCAGGCCGAGGCGGACGCCGCGGCGGCCCGGCAGGCGGCCGGCCAGGACGTGACCGGGCAGTGGTCCATCCCCGTCGCCGACGGCGACCTGCCGGACGAGTCGGGCGAGTTCACCACGTCGTCCCTGGCCGAGCAGTGGGGCACCGGTGCCCCGGCCACCCTCCCCGGCGGCGCTCCGGCGCCCTGGGCGACGCAGCCGGCCGGGCAGCCCTGGGGCGAGGACGCGCCGCGGACCGGACCGGCCGGACCGGCCGGACCGGCCGGACCGGCCGGACCGGCCGACGAGGAGCGACCCGCCGCGAGCGGGCACGAATACGGCTCCCCCACGAGCGGACACGGGGCGGGGCACGGCGCCGACACGGGCCACCGTTCCGACGCCGACGTGAGCACGCACGGGCCGGACTCGACCGCGTACGGGCCGGACTCGACCGGGTACGGCTCCGATTCCGGCGCCGACGCGGGCCGTGGCCCCGACGCTGCCGCCGGCTCGCACGGGCGGGGCTCGCCCGCGCCCGGGGCCGACCCCGTTCCGAACGTGCACGGACACGGCTCCACCGCGAGCGGGCACGGGGAAGGGCACGGCCCTGACCCGGCCGCATCCGTGCACCGGCACGACCCCGCCGTGAGCCCGGACGGGCCGCGCCCCGCCGACGGTTCGTACGCCCACGCGCCCGGTGACGACGCCGAGCCCGTGGCCGAAGCCGCCGGGCCCGGTCCCGGCGTCCGGGTGCCCGACGGGACGCCCGCGGGTAGCGGGACGGTCACCGACGGGCCCCGTGGGGCCGAGGAGGCCCCTGAAGGCCCGGCAGGGCGTTCCGCGGGCCCCCGCGAGGAGCCGAGGGCCGGATCCCGTCCGGAGGCCGCTGAAGGCCCCGTGACGGGCCGGGCGCCGACCGCCGGCCGGGAGCGCATGCCCGAGCCCGCCCGGGAGCACGGAGCGACCGAGGCGGCGGACCCGGGCGACGCCCGTACCGACGCGGCGGACGCCGGGAGCGACACGGACGGACCCGAGCCCGCCGCCGACGGCGTCCCCGACGCGGCCCAGGAGCCGTCGGTGCCCGCCGGGCCGCAGGACGAGCACCCCCTCGCCTCCTACGTGCTGCGTGTCAACGGCGCCGACCGCCCCGTCACCGACGCCTGGATCGGCGAGTCGCTGCTGTACGTGCTGCGCGAGCGGCTCGGCCTCGCGGGCGCCAAGGACGGCTGCTCGCAGGGCGAGTGCGGCGCCTGCAACGTGCAGGTCGACGGGCGGCTCGTCGCCTCCTGCCTGGTCCCGTCCGTGACCGCGGCCGGCAGCGAGGTGCGCACCGTCGAGGGCCTGGCCACCGACGGACAGCCCTCGGACGTGCAGCGGGCGCTCGCCCGGCGCGGCGCCGTCCAGTGCGGCTTCTGCGTGCCCGGCATGGCGATGACCGTGCACAACCTCCTGGAGGGCAACCCGGCCCCGACCGAGCTGGAGGCCCGCCAGGCCCTGTGCGGCAACCTGTGCCGCTGCTCCGGCTACCGGGGCGTCCTGGAGGCGGTCCAGGAGGTCGTCGCCGAACGCGCGGCGCACACCGACGCCGACGCGCAGGCCGGACCGGACCCCGAGGAGCCCCGCATCCCGCACCAGGCCGGTCCCGGCGCGGGCGGCGTCAACCCGGCGGCGTTCGAGGCACAGCCACCACCGGGGGCGCGGGACGCGACCGGACCGCACGACCGGCCGCCCTACGGCGACCACGGAGACCACGGCACCCACGGCCGGGACGGAGGCCACGCGTGAGCAACGACGCCGCGACTGCGGAGGCCGAGGGGACCGCCGAGGCGGCGACCCCCGTCCCCGACCCGATCCCGCACGGCCTCGGCGCTTCCCTGCCGCCCGCCGACGCCCGCGCCAAGACCGAGGGCACCTTCCCGTACGCCGCCGACCTGTGGGCCGAGGGCCTGCTGTGGGCCGCCGTGCTGCGCTCACCGCACCCGCGCGCCCGCATCGTGTCCATCGACACCACCCACGCGCGCGAGATGCCCGGCGTACGGGCGGTCGTCACGCACGAGGACGTGCCCGGCACCCCGCTGCACGGCCGAGGTGGCCAGGCCGACCGTCCGGTGTTCGCCTCCGAGGCCGTACGCCACCACGGCGAGCCGCTCGCCGCCGTCGCCGCCGACCACCCGGACACCGCGCGGATGGCCGCCGCCGCCGTCATCGTCGAGTACGAGCTGCTCGACCCGGTCACCGACCCGGAGCAGGCCTTCGAGGCCGAGCCGCTGCACCCCGACGGCAACCTGATCCGGCACATCCCGCTGCGCCACGGCGACCCGGACGCGGCCGGAGAGGTCGTCGTCGAGGGCCTGTACCGCATCGGCCGCCAGGACCCGGCCCCCATAGGAGCCGAGGCGGGTCTGGCCGTACCGCGCCCCGACGGCGGCGTGGAGCTGTACCTGGCCTCCACCGACCCGCACGGCGACCGCGACATCGCCGCCGCCTGCTACGGCCTGTCGCCCGAACAGGTGAAGATCGTCGTCACCGGGGTGCCGGGTGCCACCGCCGACCGCGAGGACCAGGGCTTCCAGCTGCCGCTCGGACTGCTGGCGCTGAAGACCGGCTGCCCGGTGAAACTGACCGCCACGCGCGAGGAGTCCTTCCTCGGGCACACCCACCGCCACCCCACCCTCCTGCGCTACCGCCACCACGCGGACGCCGAGGGCCGGATCGTGAAGGTCGAGGCGCAGATCCTGCTCGACGCGGGCGCCTACGCGGACACCTCGTCCGACGCCCTGGCCGCCGCGGTGTCCTTCGCCTGCGGCCCGTACGTCGTGCCGAACGCCTTCATCGAGGGCTGGGCGGTGCGCACCAACAACCCGCCCTCCGGCCATGTGCGCGGCGAGGGCGCGATGCAGGTCTGCGCGGCGTACGAGGCGCAGATGGACAAGGTCGCCAAGAAGCTCGGCCTGGACCCGGCCGAGGTGCGGCTGCGCAACGTCCTGGCCACCGGCGACGTGCTCCCCACCGGCCAGACGGTCACGTGTCCCGCCCCGGTCGCCGAACTCCTCCAGGCGGTCCGCGACTTCCCCCTGCCCGCCCTGCCCAAGGACACGCCCGAGGACGAGTGGCTGCTGCCCGGCGGCCCCGAGGGCGCGGGCGAACCGGGCGCGGTGCGCCGGGGCGTGGGCTACGGCATCGGCATGGTGCACATGCTCGGCGCCGAGGGCGCGGACGAGGTCTCCACGGCCACCGTGAAGGTCCAGGACGGCGTGGCGACGGTGCTGTGCGCGGCCGTCGAGACCGGCCAGGGCTTCACCACCCTGGCCCGGCAGATCGTGCAGGACACCCTCGGCGTCGACGAGGTGCAGGTGGCGCCCGTCGACACCGACCAGCCCCCGGCGGGCCCGGGCTGCCGCGGGCGGCACACCTGGGTGTCGGGCGGCGCGGTGGAACGGGCGGCCAAGATGGTCCGTACCCAGCTCCTCCAGCCGCTGGCCCACCAGTTCGGGATGTCCACGGAGCTGCTCCAGATCGCCGACGGCAAGATCACCTCGTACGACGGCGTGCTGTCGACGACGGTCACCGAGGCGCTGGACGGCAAGGAACTGTGGGCCACCGCCCAGTGCCGCCCGCACCCCACGGAGCCGCTCGACGAGGCCGGGCAGGGCGACGCGTTCGTCGGCATGGCCTTCTGCGCGATCCGCGCGGTGGTCGACGTCGACATCGAGATCGGCTCGGTACGCGTGGTGGAGCTGGCCGTCGCCCAGGACGTCGGCCGCGTCCTGAACCCGGCCCAGCTGACCGCCCGCATCGAGGCGGGCGTCACCCAGGGCGTCGGTATCGCGCTCACGGAGAACCTCCGCACCCCGCGCGGCCTGATCCGCCACCCCGACCTGACCGGCTACGCCCTCCCGACGGCGCTCGACACCCCCGACATCCGGATCGTGAAGCTCGTCGAGGAACGCGACGTGGTCGCGCCCTTCGGCGCCAAGGCCGTCAGCGCGGTACCGGTGGTGGCCTCCCCGGCGGCCGTCGCCTCCGCGGTGCGCGCGGCCACGGGACGCCCGGTGAACCGGCTCCCGATCCGCCCGCAGGCCGCGGTGGCCACCGGTCACTGAGCCACTCGCGCGCATGAGGCAACGGGCGCGCGCCCCGGTGCGTCCTACGAGGCGAACGGGGTCCGTGCGCAGGCGCGTTGTCAGTGGTGGCGCGTAGTCTCCGAAGGAGCGCGAACGGCAGCCGCCGGCACGCGGACGGCCACACTTTCTCGGGGGAGACGATGCACGCGGTCACCGGCGGTACGACGATCACGCGGGGCACCGCGACGGACGCCCGGACGGCGGGTCCCTCGCTGCTGACCCGGGTCCGCCTCGCCACGACGGTGGAGGACCCGTCCTGGACCCGCGGCGCGTCCCGGCGGCCCCAGGGGAGCGGCGAGCGGCCGTCGCTGTGGAACACGTCCACCCTGATGAGCTGCCTGCTCCTGGCGGTGAGCCACCGCGCGGAGCCAGGAGACTCCCGGGACCTGCCGCCCCGCTTCCTGGACCAGGAGTTCGGCCGCGACCGGGTGACGCGCTTCGAGGACATCGACTTCCCGAGGACCCTCACCCACGAGCCCACCCGCCGCTTCCTGCGCGAGACGGGCCTGCCCGAGGACGCCCACCCCTTCCGCCTCGACACGGAGGACCTGCCGCTGCCAACGCTGGCGGAGTACGGCGAGGACCACCCCGAGCACCCGGTCCCGGCGGACGCGGAGCACTTGATCCGCCTGGGACTGCTGGCGGACGGCGCCCACGTCGCCGTCGACGGCACGACGGGCACCGTCCTGACGTGGCGGGCGCCCGACGGCACCCTCCACCCCCTGATGGCGGACGTCTCCGCCCTCGCCCTCACCCTCTGGGCACTGCGCCGGGCGGCGCAGTTGGAGACCGTGGTGGGATTCGAACCCACGTAACAGGCTTTGCAGGCCGGCCCCTGGACCACTCGGGTACACGGTCGTGTTTGCGAACTCGAACTCGTTGACTCGACGGTAGGGCGGGGCGGGTGAGGTGCTCAAGGGATCCGGGCGGGCCGCAACACGACTGCCATGCGCCGTTCATCAACGGCCTCCCGGGCCGCCGGGTCGTACGACCAAGGTCCCGGTCCCGTACCGCCTCCCGACAGGGGTAAAAGCGGGCAGCGGCCCTTACTCTGGCGACCATGACCGTCCCTGAGCCCCGCGACACCGATGTCGCGGCCCCCGCCGAGCCCTCCGCCGGTACCGGCGGAGCCGCCGCTCCCGCCGCCCCCGACGAGACCGTGCTGAGCCGTGCCTACCGGGCGCTGAGCATCGGCATCGTCTCCGTCATCGTGCTGATCGCCTTCGAGGCGACGGCGGTCGGCACGGCGATGCCGGTGGCGGCGCGGGAGCTGGACGGGGTGTCGCTGTACGCGTTCGCGTTCTCGGGGTACTTCACGACCAGCCTGTTCGGGATGGTGCTCTCCGGTCAGTGGTCGGACCGGCGCGGGCCGCTGGCCCCGCTGACGACCGGCATCGCCGCCTTCGCGGCCGGGCTCGTGCTGTCCGGGACGGCGGGCGCGATGTGGCTGTTCATCCTCGGGCGGGCCGTGCAGGGGTTCGGCGGCGGGCTGGTGATCGTCGCGCTGTACGTCGTCGTCGGGCGGGCCTACCCGGAGCGGCTGCGGCCCGCGATCATGGCGGCGTTCGCGGCGGGCTGGGTGGTCCCGTCCGTCGTCGGACCGCTGGCCTCCGGCGCCGTGACCGAGCACCTCGGCTGGCGCTGGGTGTTCGTCGGCATCCCGGTGCTGGTGGTCGTCCCGCTCGCCCTCGCGCTGCCGCAGATACGCAGCCGCGCGTCCGGCGCCGTACGGGGAGCCGCGGAGGACGGGGACGCGCCGGCCTCCTTCGACGGCCGCCGGATCCGCCTCGCCCTCGCCATCTCGCTGGGCGCGGGCCTGCTCCAGTACGCCGCCCAGGACCTGCGCCCGATCTCCCTGCTGCCCGGCGCGGCGGGCGTGGCGCTGCTCGTCCCCGCCGTCCTCGGACTGCTGCCGCGCGGCACCTACCGGGCGGTGCGCGGCCTGCCCTCCGTGGTCCTGCTGCGCGGGGTGGCCGCGGGGTCCTTCATCGCCGCCGAGTCCTTCGTCCCGCTGATGCTGGTCACCCAGCGCGGACTGAGCCCGACGCTGGCCGGACTCTCCCTGGCGGCCGGCGGCGCGACCTGGGCCGGGGGCTCGTGGCTCCAGTCCCGGCCGCGTCTGGAGCCGTACCGGGAGCGTCTGATGGCCCTCGGCATGCTCCTGGTCGCGGCGGCCGTCGCGACGGCGCCGAGCGTGCTGATCGACGCCGTGCCGGCCTGGACGGTGGCCGTCGCCTGGGCCTTCGGCTGCTTCGGCATGGGCCTGGTGATCTCCTCCACCAGCGTGCTCCTGCTCAAGCTCTCCGCCCCCGAGGAGGCCGGCACCAACTCCGCCGCCCTCCAGATCTCCGACGGCCTCTCCAACGTCGTCCTGCTGTCGGCCGGGGGCGCGGCCTTCGCGGCCCTCGGCGGCGGCACGGTCAGCCACGCGGCCACCGAGGCCTCCGGCTCCCACCCGGCGGCGTTCGCGGCGGTGTTCCTGCCGATGGCGGCGGTGGCACTGGCCGGGGCGTGGGTGGCGACACGGGTGCGGGAGCGGTGAGCCTCCCGGACCCTCGTACCGCAGCCGGGCGCGGGTTGTGACGTCCGTCCCACCCGGGGGTGACCCGCCCCCGTGCGCGCGGTGAGCGCGCCGGCCCGCCGGTAGGGTGGCCCGGTTGTCATACGTGGCCGACCGCTCTACCCCCTTCGGAGACCGTGACTACCACCGCCAGCTCCAGCACCTCGCACCACCTGTCCCCGGCCTTCCCGGGCCGTGCCCCCTGGGGCACCGCCGGCAAGCTGCGGGCCTGGCAGGAGGGGGCGATGGAGAAGTACCTCCAGGACCAGCCCCGGGACTTCCTGGCCGTCGCCACCCCCGGCGCCGGAAAGACGACCTTCGCGCTGACGCTGGCGTCCTGGCTGCTGCACCACCACGTCGTGCAGCAGGTGACCGTCGTCGCGCCGACCGAGCACCTGAAGAAGCAGTGGGCCGAGGCCGCGGCGCGGATAGGGATCAAGCTGGACCCCGAGTACAGCGCGGGCCCGCTCAGCCGCGAGTACCAGGGCATCGCCATCACCTACGCGGGCGTCGGCGTGCGCCCCATGCTGCACCGCAACCGCGTCGAGCAGCGCAAGACCCTCGTCATCCTCGACGAAATCCACCACGCCGGTGACTCCAAGTCCTGGGGCGAGGCGTGCCTGGAGGCCTTCGAGCCCGCCACCCGCCGCCTCGCGCTCACCGGCACGCCGTTCCGCTCCGACACCAACCCCATCCCCTTCGTGGCGTACGAGGAGGGCAACGACGGCATCCGCCGCTCCGCCGCCGACTACACCTACGGGTACGGCTCCGCGCTCTCCGACGGTGTCGTGCGGCCCGTCATCTTCATGAGCTACAGCGGCAACATGCGCTGGCGGACGAAGGCGGGCGACGAGATCGCCGCACGCCTCGGCGAGCCGATGACCAAGGACGCCGTCAGCCAGGCCTGGCGCACCGCGCTCGACCCGCGAGGCGAGTGGATGCCGGCCGTGCTGCGCGCCGCCGACCAGCGGCTCACCGAGGTCAGGAAGGCCATCCCGGACGCCGGGGCGCTCGTCATCGCCGCCGACCAGGACTCCGCCCGCGCCTACGCGAAGCTGATCCGCGAGATCACCGGCGACAAGGCCACCGTCGTGCTGTCCGACGACACCGGCGCGTCCAAGAACATCGACGCGTTCAGCGCGAGCACCGACCGCTGGATGGTCGCCGTCCGCATGGTGTCCGAGGGCGTCGACGTCCCCCGCCTCGCGGTGGGCGTCTACGCCACCACCATCTCCACCCCCCTCTTCTTCGCCCAGGCGGTCGGCCGTTTCGTCCGTTCCCGGCGCCGCGGCGAGACCGCCTCGGTCTTCCTCCCGACCGTCCCGGACCTGCTCACGTTCGCGAACGAGATGGAGCGCGAGCGGGACCACGTCCTGGACAAGCCCAAGAAGGAGGGCGAGGAGGACCCCTATGCCGAGTCCGAGAAGGAGATGGACGAGGCGAACCGGGAGCAGGACGAGGACACCGGCGAGCAGGAGCAGTTCTCCTTCGAGGCGCTGGAGTCCGAGGCCACCTTCGACCGGGTCATGTACAACGGCGCCGAGTTCGGCATGCAGGCCCACCCGGGCAGCGAGGAGGAGCAGGACTACCTCGGTATCCCGGGCCTGCTGGAGCCCGACCAGGTGCAGATGCTGCTCCAGAAGCGGCAGGCCCGGCAGATCGCGCACAGCCGCAAGAAGCCCGACGAAGAGGCCGACCTGCTCGAACTGCCCGCCGACCGCCGCCCGGTGGTCTCGCACAAGGAGCTGATGGAGCTGCGCAAGCAGCTCAACACCATGGTCGGCGCCTACGTCCACCAGAGCGGCAAACCGCACGGCGTGATCCACACCGAACTGCGCCGCGTGTGCGGCGGCCCGCCCAGCGCCGAGGCGACCGGCGGCCAGCTGCGCCAGCGCATCGCCAAGGTCCAGGAGTGGGCGACGCGGATGAAGTGACCCGCGGGGCGCCGGTGCCGAGGGCGTGCGCGGTACGTACTGGGACAAACACAGGCGGTTGATAACGGTTGGCGCCCGGATTCTGGACGGAGCCTTCCGCTGAGCGAACCGGGTCCTTTACTGTCCCGCTACGCACGCCCCGTGGCAGCGCCGCCGCGGAGCGCAGCCGTGAAGCGACTGGGCCCGGGACAAGGCCGGGCCGTCAGCCGATCGGCGGCCTCTGAAGCGCGTCACTGACGGGACTCGGTGACGCATACCCCGCGAGGAGGGCCGCCGACCTCACCACTAAGGAGTGGGCGTCGTGACCGCGGAGACCTCTCAGACGCTCGACCGGGGACTGCGGGTCCTCAAACTGCTGGCCGATACGGACCACGGGCTGACCGTCACCGAGCTGTCCCACAAACTGGGCGTCAACCGGACCGTCGTGTACCGGTTGCTCGCCACGCTGGAGCAGCACGCACTCGTACGCCGCGATCTGGGCGGCCGCGCCCGCGTCGGCCTCGGCGTACTGGGCCTGGGCCGCCAGGTGCACCCCCTCGTCCGCGAGGCCGCCATGCCGGCCCTGCGCGCACTGGCCGAGGACATAGGGGCGACGGCCCACCTGACGCTGGTGGACGGCGCCGAGGCGCTGGCCGTCGCGGTCGTGGAGCCGACCTGGACGGACTACCACGTCGCCTACCGCGCGGGCTTCCGCCACCCCCTGGAACGGGGCGCCGCGGGCAAGGCGATCCTGGCCGCCCGCCAGCCGCCCCAGCCCCCCGGCGGCGAGACCGCGGACGACCCCGGCTACACCCTCACCCACGGCGAACTGGAGGCCGGCGCCTGCGGAGCGGCGGCCCCCCTGCTCGGCGTCACGGGGGTGGAGGGCAGCGTCGGCGTGGTCATGCTGGCCGACGTGGTCCCCGAACGAGTCGGCGAACGCGTGAAGCACGCCGCCCGGGAGGTGGCGGAGGCACTGCGGTGAGACGGGGTCGTGCCCGGGCGTCGGAGCCACGGGGATCGCGCCACGTTAGATTGACTCCGTGCTCTCTCGTCTCACGCGTCCCCAGTTCCTCGCCGTCTGCGGTCTGCCCGTCGTGGCGCTGCTCGCGACCGCCGTGTTCGCGCCCCTGCCGTTCTCCGTGGCGCAGCCGGGGCTGACGGCCGACGTGCTGGGGAAGAACCAGGGCGCCGAGGTGATCACGATCAGCGGCGCGCCGACGCACGACACCAGCGGTCAGCTGCGGATGACGACGATCGAGGCGACCGGGCCGGACGCGAGCATCCACCTCGGGGACGTGCTCGGCAGCTGGTTCGACACCGACCGGGCCGTGATGCCGCGCGACGCCGTCTACCCGAGCGGCGACGACGTGAGCGAGATCGAGCAGTACAACCAGGAGCAGATGAAGGAGTCGCAGGACTCGGCCACCACGGCCGCGCTCCGGTATCTGCGGATGGACAAGGGCGACGTCGACGTCAAGCTCCGGCTGGAGGACGTCGGCGGGCCCAGCGCCGGGCTGCTGTTCTCGCTCGGCATCGTCGACAAGCTCGGCGCCGGGGACCTGACCGGGGGCAAGGTCGTCGCCGGGACCGGGACCATCACCGACGGCGGCAAGGTCGGTGCCGTCGGCGGGGTTCCGCTCAAGACGCAGGCCGCCCGGCGGGACGGGGCCACCGTCTTCCTGGTGCCGAAGGCCGAGTGCTCGGACGCGCGGGCCGAGCTGCCGAAGGGGCTCCGGCTGATCCCGGTGACGACGCTCAAGGGCGCCGTCGACTCGCTGAAGGCGCTGGAGAGCGGGAAGGGGAGCGTCCCCGCCTGCTGAGCACCGCGGCCCCGGACCTCACTACCCCTCCTTCACGAAGCCCTTCTCCTTCATCCAGTCCAGCGCCACCTGGTGCGGGTCCTCGCCGTCCACGTCGACCTTCGCGTTCAGGGTCTGCGCCACGTCGTTGGTCAGGGCCTCCGTGACCGGGTCCAGGACGGACGCGATCGCCGGCCACTTCTTCAGGGTGGCCGTGCGGACCATGGGCGCCGCGTTGTAGTTCGGGAAGAACTTCTTGTCGTCCTCCATCACCACCAGGTTCATGGACTTGATCCGCCCGTCGGTGGTGTACACCTCGCCGTAGGTGCAGGCGCCCTTCGCGGTCTGGGTGTAGATGATGCCGGTGTCCATCTGCGTGATGTTCCCGGCGGGCAGCGACATGCCGTACGCCTTCTCCAGGCCCGGCAGGCCGTCCGCGCGGTTGGCGAACTCGCCCTCCACACACAGCGTCACCGCGCCCGGGTCCGACTTGGACAGGGCGGTGACCTCCGAGAGGGTCTTCGTCCGGTACTTCTTGTAGTTGGCCTGGTTCATCGCCAACGCGTACGTGTTGTTCAGGCGGGCCGGCTCCAGCCACGTCAGGCCCTTCTTCGCGTCGGCCTCCTTCACCGCCTTCCACTGCTGCTCCGGGTCGGGGATCGGCTTGCTGTTGCCCAGGTACGTGATCCACGCGGTGCCGGTGTACTCGTACGTGGCGTCGGCGTCACCGTTCTCGACCGCCGCGCGGGTGCCCACCGAGCCCTGGATGCCGGTGCGGTCGAGCACCTCCGCCCCGGCCGCCTCGAAGGCGATGCCCATGATCGCGCCGAGGACCAGCTGCTCGGTGAACTCCTTCGACGTGACCGTCAGATCGGCGCCCTCCAGGGGGCGTCCCTTCCCGATCGAGCCCGGCTCCACGTCGTCGACCATCGGGGAGCCGCTGGTCAGACCGCACCCGGCGGAGGCGGAAAGGAGTGCGGCGGCCAGCGCCCAGCAGGTACGCCGTCTCATGTGCCCACCTCCAGGCCCCGCGGCCGCAGCAGCAGCTCCGCCAGTGAGGCCAGCCAGTCCACCAGCAGCGCCAGGGCGACGGTGAGGATCGAACCGAGGACCAGCACCGGCATCCGCTGGCTGGTGATGCCGGTGGTGATCAGGACGCCCAGGCCACCGCCGCCGCCGAAGGTGGCCAGCGTCGCCGTACCGACGTTCAGGACCAGGGCCGTGCGCACGCCGGCCAGGATGAGCGGGACGGCCAGCGGGAGTTCCACCCGGGTGAGCACGCCCAGCGGGGACATGCCGATGCCGCGGGCGGCCTCCAGGAGCGTCGGGTCGTTCGCCTTCAGGCCGGCGATGGTGTTGGAGAGGACGGGCAGGATGGCGTAGATGATGATGCCGATCAGGGCGGCCCGGCGGCCGATGCCCAGCCAGATCACCAGCAGCGCCAGCAGGCCGATCGCCGGGGTCGCCTGGCCCATGTTGGCGAACGCCATCGCGAACGGGGTCGCCTTCCGGAACGCCCTGCGGGTGAGCAGGATGCCCAGCGGGATCGCGATGATCAGTACGAAGAAGGTGGAGATCACGGTCAGCTGGACGTGCTGCCACAGGGCCTTGGTGACCTGGCCGTTGCCCAGGGCGTTCCGGCTGAGCGCGTCCAGGTCCGCCTGCCGGAACCACAGCCAGGTCGCCAGCAGTACGGCGATCAGCACGACCGGCAGGAAGGTCAGCTTGCGCCAGCCGACCCGGGGGCCCGCCGCCACCGGCGACGGCGGCGCTGTCCCGCCCTGCCCCCCGCCCTCCGCCTCGTCCCCGTTCTCGCCCCCGCCCTCGTCCCGGAAGGCGAGCCCCTTGACCTCGTGCTCGCCCTCGGGGCGGCGGCCGGGGGAGGGGCGGGCGGAGCTGCTCACGCGCGGCCTCCGACCTCGCCGAAGCCCTCCTGCTCGGTGTGTGTCTGCGTGGCCCGGGTCTCCTCCAGATCGTGCTGGTGCTCCAGCGCGTCCAGCCGGTCGGCCTCCAGCAGCTCGTGCACGGAGTTCATCAGCGTCTCCATGTCGACGACGCCCTCGTACGCGCCGCGCCGCCCGGTGACCGCGACCCGCCCCGCGTTGTCGGTGAGCACCGCCTCCAGCGCGTCCCGCAGCGTCGCGTCCCGGGTCACCGTGTCGTGGACCAGCGTCCCGGCCCGCGCCAGCGAGCCCCTGGCCCGCATCAGGTCGCCGCGCCGCAGCCACTTGTAGGGGCGCCCGCGTCGGTCCAGGAGCAGGATCTCGTTGGTGCCCGAATCCCGCAGCCGGTCGAAGATGTGCTGGAGCGGGTCCTCCACGGTCACCGTCGGGTAGTCCGTGATGCCCACGTCCCGCACCCGGGTCAGGTTCAGGCGCTTGAGGGCCGCGCCCGCCCCCACGAAGCCGGACACGAAGTCGTCCGCCGGGTTGGTGAGGATCGCCTCCGGGGTGTCGAACTGCGCGATGTGGGAGCGTTCGCGGAGCACGGCGATCCGGTCGCCCAGCTTGATCGCCTCGTCGAAGTCGTGGGTGACGAAGACGATCGTCTTGTGCAGTTCGTGCTGGAGGCGGATCAGCTCGTCCTGGAGGTGGTCCCGGGTGATCGGGTCGACCGCGCCGAACGGCTCGTCCATCAGCAGCACGGGCGGGTCGGCCGCCAGCGCCCGCGCCACCCCCACCCGCTGCTGCTGGCCGCCGGACAGCTGGCGCGGATAGCGGCCGTGGAACTCCCCGGCGTCCAGGCCGACCAGGTCCAGCATCTCCTCCACCCGCTCCCGGATCCGCGCCTTCGACCAGCCGATCATCTTCGGCACCAGCGCGATGTTCTGGGCGACGGTCATGTGCGGGAAGAGACCGGAGGACTGGATCGCGTAGCCGACCTTGCGGCGCAGCTTCACCGGGTCGATGTCGGTGACGTCTTCGCCGTTGATGCGGATGCGGCCGCCGCTGGGCTCGATCAGCCGGTTGATCATCTTCAGGGTGGTGGACTTCCCGCAGCCCGAGGGGCCCACGAAGATGACCGTCTCCCCGGCCTTGATCTCCATCGACACGTTCTCGACGGCGGGCTGCGGAGTGCCCGGGTAGCGCTTGGTGAGGGCCTCCAGCTCGATGGTCGCCCCGGTGGCGCTGTCGTGACCGTTCTCAGACACGGATCCCCCTCGGAATGGTCAGCCGTCCCAGCAGCACGTACGCCGCGTCGAACAGCAGGGCCAGGACGATGATCCCGAGCGTGCCCGCGAGGACCTGATTGAGCGCGTTCTTGCTGCCCAGCGAGGCGATCCCGCGGAAGATCTCGTTGCCGAGGCCCGGCCCGGAGGCGTAGGCGGCGATCGCCGCGATGCCCATCAGCATCTGTGTGGAGACCCGGATGCCGGTCAGGATCGGCGGCCAGGCCAGCGGCAGCTCCACCCGCAGCAGCCGCGCCGGACGCGACATCCCGATGCCCTTGGCCGCGTCCACCAGCGCCGGGTCCACCCCGCGCAGGCCCACGATCGAGTTCCGCACGATCGGCAGCAGCCCGTACAGGGTCAGCGCCGTCACCGTCGGCGGCACGCCGAGGCCGACGATCGGGATGAGCAGACCGATCATCGCCAGCGACGGGATGGTGAGGATGGTCGACGTGGACAGGGTCGCCAGGTTCCCCGCCCAGTCGCTGCGGTAGGTGAGGACACCGATCAGCACCCCGATCAGGGTCGCCACGACCATGCACTGGAAGACCGCGCTGGCGTGCTGGTAGGCGTCGGCGAGCAACTGCTGGTGGCGGCTGCCCAGAAAGTCCCAGAAGTTCACGTCCGCTCACCTCCGGGATCGGGCCGGCCTGCCTCAGTCGTGTCCGCCGCTGTCCCCGGCCGCCTGCTCCACCAGCGGGATGATCCGCAGCGGAACGGGGTTCTCCATGACGATCGCCGTGGCGGCCCGGACGATGCCATCAAAACCGACAACCCGGTCGATCACCCGCTGGAGATCGGCGTTCGAGCGGGCCACGAGGCGGCACAGCATGTCCCCGGTGCCGGTCGTGGTGTGCAGCTCCAGCACCTCTGGCACCGTCGCCAAGTGCGCCCGTACGTCGGCCCCTTGACCCTGCCGGATCTCCAGCGTGGCGAAGGCGGTGACCGGGTAGCCGAGGGCTGCCGGGTCCACCTCGGGACCGAAGCCGCGGATGACTCCGTTCGACTGAAGCCGGTCGAGCCGCGCCTGCGCGGTGCCGCGCGCCACCCCGAGCCGCCGGGACATCTCCAGCACCCCGATCCGCGGCTCCCGTGCCAGCAGACCGATGATCCGCCCGTCCAGCCGGTCGATCCCCGTACCCGCCATACCCACACCCTCCCTGCTGGTCATCCTGTACAGATCGCCCGCCCGTACCGGCAGAGCACTGGTCATGTTGCCCACTGAAAACGCAAACTATTGCGCACCTTGCGAACAGGGGAGAACCTGCGGCTATGACGCAGACCACACACCACACTCCCGACACCGCCCGGCAGGCCGACCCCTTCCCGGTCAAGGGAATGGACGCGGTCGTCTTCGCCGTGGGCAACGCCAAGCAGGCCGCGCACTACTACTCCACCGCCTTCGGCATGAAGCTGGTCGCGTACTCCGGACCGGAGAACGGCAGCCGGGAGACCGCGAGCTACGTCCTGGAGAGCGGCTCCGCCCGCTTCGTGTTCACCTCGGTGATCAAGCCCTCGACCGACTGGGGCACCTTCCTGGCCCAGCACGTCGCCGAGCACGGCGACGGCGTCGTCGACCTGGCCATCGAGGTGCCGGACGCGCGCGCCGCCCACGCCTACGCCGTCGAGCACGGCGCCCGCTCGCTCGCCGAGCCGCACGAGGTCAAGGACGAGCACGGCACCGTCGTCCTCGCCGCCATCGCCACCTACGGCGAGACCCGGCACACCCTCGTGGAGCGCACCGGCTACGACGGCCCGTACCTGCCCGGGTACGTCGCCGCCAAGCCGATGGTCGCCCCGCCCGAGCAGCGTGTCTTCCAGGCCGTGGACCACTGCGTCGGCAACGTCGAACTCGGCCGCATGAACGAGTGGGTCGGCTTCTACAACAAGGTCATGGGCTTCACGAACATGAAGGAGTTCGTGGGCGACGACATCGCCACCGAGTACAGCGCGCTGATGTCGAAGGTCGTGGCCGACGGCACCCTCAAGGTGAAGTTCCCGATCAACGAGCCCGCCGTCGCCAAGAAGAAGTCCCAGATCGACGAGTACCTGGAGTTCTACGGCGGCGCCGGCGTCCAGCACATCGCGCTGAACACCAACGACATCGTGTCGACCGTCCGCGCGATGAGGGCGGCCGGCGTCGAGTTCCTGGACACCCCCGACTCGTACTACGACACGCTCGGCGAGTGGGCCGGCGAGACCCGGGTGCCCGTCGACATCCTGCGCGAGCTGAAGATCCTCGTCGACCGGGACGAGGACGGCTACCTGCTGCAGATCTTCACCAAGCCGGTCCAGGACCGTCCGACGGTCTTCTTCGAGATGATCGAGCGTCACGGCTCCATGGGCTTCGGCAAGGGCAACTTCAAGGCCCTGTTCGAGGCGATCGAGCGCGAGCAGGAGAAGCGCGGCAACCTCTGAGACCAGCTCCGCACCGGCAGATCTCAGGCGGGCGGGCCCTCCACCGGGGGCTCGCCCAGCTCCGCCAGCGCCCGCTTCGCCTCCGGCACCCGCAGCGGCGAGAAGTACGGATTGATCGTCAGCGCCTCCCCGAGGTGCCGCCGCGCGGGCGCGTGCTGCCCCAGCTCCTTCTCGATCACCCCCCGGTGGAACACGTACAGCGCGCTGCGCACCCCGCCGCCCTTGTCGCCGTCGGTCGCGATCGTCGCGAACTCCAGCGCCTCCTCGTCCGCACCGGCGCGGTGCAGTGCCCAGCCCAGCGCGTCGGCCACCGCGGTCCCCGGCTGCCGCCCCCACTCGGCCCGCAGCCGCTCCACCGCCGCCGCCGGATCGCCGTGGTCCGCGTCCAGCCGCCCCAGCACCAGCTGCTCGTCGGCCCCGGCCGCCTCCGCGCCCCGCGCCCGCTCCCGCAGCAGGTCGTACTCCACCCGCGCCGCCTGGCCGAGGCCCAGCGACTCGTACAGCTCGCCCAGCTCCAGCGCGTACTCGGGGCTCGGCCGCTTGGCCAGCGCCGCCTGGTACGCCGACAGCGCCTCCGTCGTCCGGCCCAGCGCCGCCAGCGCCCGGCCCTGCCCGGCCTGCGCGGCCCGCTGGTCCGGGTCGGTGCGCAGCGCCTCCTGGAAGAAGCGCAGCGCCTCCTCGCGGTCCCCGCGCTCGAACGCCAGCCGCCCGGCCTGCTCCAGGTACGCCGCCCGCTCGGCCGGTGCCCCGGCGGCGGCCGCGGCGTCCGAGATCCGGGCCGCCGCGTCCTCCCGCCAGCCCCGGTCCCGGTAGACGGCCGCCGCCAGCGCGCCCACCGCCGCGGTGCCCGGGCGCAGCTCCATCACCTTGTCCAGGGCGCGGCCCACGCCCTTGTCGTCGCCGAGCCCGGTGTAGGCGCCGATCAGCACCGCGTGCGCCGTCCACCGCTTCGGCGCGGCCTTCACCGCGCTCTCGCCCCACTTCTTCGCCGCCGGGAAGTCCCGGCGGGCCACCGCCAGCGCCGCGAGCCCCTCCAGGGCCTGCGGGTTGCGCTCCGGTCCCGTCTTCAGCGAGGTGCGCAGCGCCTTCTCGGCCTTCGGCCAGTTCGCGCCGTCGGCCGTCCGGCGGCCCTGCTCCACGTACGCGGCGCCGAGCACCGCCCACGACGCCCCGTCCAGCGGATGCGCCCGCAGATGGGTCTCCCGGTCGCCGATCAGCGCGGCCAGGTCCGGCAGCGCGGCCGGCACACCGGTGGTGACCGCCCCGCGCGCCAGCGCCGCGGGCCCCGGCGCGGGCGGGGGAGCATCACCGGCTCCCCAGGGGAGCAGCACCAGGACCCCGCCGAGTACGGCGGCCCCGGCGACGGAGGCGATCAGCACCCGGCGCCCACGGCGCGACCGCCGCCCGGGTGCCGGTGCCCCGCCCTGTTCCCGCCGGGTGAGCCTCTCCATGACCTCCATGGCGCCCACTGTGCGCCCATATGACGATCACACCGGGCAGGCGACGGCAGCCGCCCGCGGGGTTCACACCGATGGCCGTGGATGCGAGCCTGTGATCATGAGCCGTATCGAAGCGCCTCGCGACGAAGACGACGCAGCCGCGACGGTCCACCGCACCCCCGGCGACCGGAGCACCCTCGGCGATCGGAGCACTCTCGTCGACCGGCTGCTGGCCGGTCTGCCCGCCGCGTCGGTCCTCACCGACCCCGACGTCACGTCCGCCTACGCCAACGACATGGCCAGTTTCTGCCCGGCCGGCGCCCCCGCCGCGGTCGTCCTGCCGCGCACCGTGGAGGACGTCCAGCACGTCATGCGCACCGCCACCGAGCTGCGCGTACCCGTGGTCCCGCAGGGCGCCCGCACCGGCCTGTCCGGCGCGGCCAACGCCACCGACGGCTGCGTGGTCCTCTCCCTGACGAAGATGGACCGCATCCTGGAGATCAACCCGGTCGACCGCGTCGCCGTCGTCGAACCGGGCGTCGTCAACGCCGCGCTCTCCCGCGCGGTGAACGAACACGGCCTCTACTACCCGCCGGACCCCTCCAGCTGGGAGATGTGCACCATCGGCGGCAACATCGGCACCGCCTCGGGCGGCCTGTGCTGCGTCAAGTACGGGGTGACCGCCGAGTACGTCCTCGGCCTCGACGTCGTCCTCGCCGACGGCCGCCTGATGTCCACCGGCCGCCGCACCGCCAAGGGCGTCGCCGGGTACGACCTCACCCGGCTCTTCGTCGGCTCCGAGGGCTCACTCGGCATCGTCGTGAAGGCCGTCCTGGGGCTGCGTCCCCAGCCGCCCGAGCAGCTGGTGCTGGCCGCCGAGTTCGCCTCCGCGTCCGCCGCCTGCGACGCGATCTGCCGGATCATGGAAGGGGGTCACGTCCCCTCCCTCCTCGAACTGATGGACCGTACGACCGTCAAGGCGGTGAACGACCTCGCCCACATGGGCCTGCCGGAGACCACCGAGGCCCTGCTCCTCGCCGCCTTCGACACCGCCGACCCGGCCGCCGACCTCGCCGCCGTCGGCGCCCTGTGCGAGGCCGCGGGCGCCACGCAGGTGGTCCCGGCCGAGGACGCCGCCGAGTCCGAACTCCTCCTCCAGGCCAGGCGCCTGGCCCTCACCGCCCTCGAAGCCGTCAAGGGCACCACGATGATCGACGACGTGTGCGTGCCCCGCTCCCGGCTCGGCGACATGCTGGCGGGCATCGAGCGCGTCGGCGCCAAGTACGGCCTCACCATCGGGGTCTGCGCCCACGCGGGCGACGGCAACACCCACCCCACCGTCTGCTTCGACGCCCAGGACCCCGACGAGTCCCGGCGGGCCCGCGAGTCCTTCGACGAGATCATGGCGCTCGGCCTGGAACTCGGCGGCACCATCACCGGCGAGCACGGCGTGGGCGTCCTGAAGAAGGAGTGGCTGGCGCGGGAGATCGGCCCGGTGGGCCTGGAGATGCAGCGGGCCGTCAAACAGGTCTTCGACCCGCTGGGCATCCTCAACCCGGGCAAGCTCTTCTGACGTTCGCTCCTTCGTCCCGTGCCGCTCCTCACCGGGCGAGCAGCTCGGCCAGCCCGTCGTCGATCCCGAGCTGCGCGCCCTCGGTCCCCGGCGGCACCGCCCGCAGGGTCCGCTCCAGCCAGGCCGACACCTGGGGCGTGGGCGCCTCCAGCAGGGCGTCGCCGTCCGGGCTGCTCAGCGCGACGAGTACGACGCTGCGGCCCTCCGTCTTCGACGGCCACACCCGCACGTCCCCGTGCCCCGACGGCCGGAAGACGCCCTCCACCAGGAGGTCGCGGGCGAACGTCCAGTGCACCGGGTGGCCGGAGTCGATGTGGAAGGTGATGTGCACGGCGTAGGGATCGTCCGTGTGGTAGCCGAGCCTGGCCGGCACCGGGATGCCGCTCTCGGGCGACAGGATGAGCCTCAGCTCCAGCTCGCGTTCCACGACGATGGGGCCGGTGGGGTTGGTGTGCATGGCGGGTTCCTCTCCCGAGTCTCGTACGTCCTTGCCCGGAGAGAGCGGGCCGGGCCCGGAGCATTACGCGGGTCCGGGGAACTTTTTTCCGCACCCCGGACCGGGGCCCGGCCCGGATGTGAAGGTCCCGGCACGAGGTTGCCCGGAAAGGGGCGGGTACGGCGGGACCGGCGGTGCGGATTGCGCCCGTCTGATAGATGTTGAGGCCCCTCTATCAACCCCCGAGCAGATACGGGACGACGGACATGAGCGCCCCAACCCCGGCCCCCGGCGACGACAGGCCCCGCGAGGGGTATTACCCGGACCCCTCCATTCCCGGATACGTCCGGTACTGGAACGGCGCCTCCTGGGTGGCGGGCACGAGCCGCCCCGCCCCCAAGGACGGCGAGCCGCTCGCGCCCCCGCCCGGCGCGCGGCCCTCCGTCGAGGAGACCGGCCCGCACTTCTTCGACGAGGACCCGGTCGAGGACCCGCCGCCCGCCGCCGCGTCCCAGCACGGCAGCCGTCCGGAGTCCGCCGCGGCCTGGGCCGACGACCGCGCCGCCCCGTCCGGTGCCGCCGACGCCCCGGAGCAGCGCGCCGCCTGGCCGGGCGCGGCGCGCGGCGCGGACCCGCGCGTCCCGCACGCCCGGCAGGCGGCGCCACCCGCCGACGGCGGCGCGGGCGACCCCCGCGCGGGGGCCGCGGACTCCGGCGCTGCGAGCTCCCGCGCGGCGGGCACGGCAGCGGGCTCGGGCGGCTCGGCGGCCGGTGACCATCCCGGGCAGGACGCCGCGGCCGCCTCCGGCACGGCGCGTCCGGGCGCCTCGGAGGGCGCCGCACCCGGCGGGGCGGAGGCCGAGGCCGGCAACACCTTCGTCTTCCGCCGGCCCACGGCGGGACGGCAGGACGCCCCCGCCGCCGCGCAGGACGAGGGCACCATGACCTTCCGCGCGGTCACCCCGCGCCCGGGCCCGCAGCCGGGCGGCCCCGGCCCCGAAGCCGGTCCCGCGTCCGGCTCCGGTCCCGCCTCCGGGCCCGGGTTCGGTGCCGGCAAGGCGGCAGCCGCCCGGGCCGCCGCCGCGCAGGCGCCCCCGACGCCCGCCACCCCCGCGGTGCCCCACCAGGCACCTCCGCAGCAGCAGCCTGCCGCCCCCGCCCCGCTCGCGGCGGGCGGACCCGGCGGCGGTCAGACCTCCTGGGCGCAGCAGGTGCACCGGCTGGCCGGGGCGGGCGCGGAGGAGCCGCCTGTCGCACCGTGGAAGCCGCCGGTCGAGGACGTGTTCCAGGCCGCCGCCCGCCGCCAGGCCGCCGCCCGGCCCGCCGGGCTCGGCAAGCGGCTGGCCGCCCGGCTGATCGACACGGTCGTCCTCGGGGGCGTCACCGCCGTGGCCGCCGTACCTCTCGGCCTCAAGGCGGTCGACCACGTCAACGACAAGATCGACGAGGCCAAGCTCTCCGGCGAGACCGTCACGGTCTGGCTGCTGGACGGCACGACGTCCGTGTACCTGGGCATCGTGCTCGCGGTCCTGCTGCTCTTCGGCGTCGTCTACGAGGCGCTGCCCACCGCCAAGTGGGGCCGCACCCTGGGCAAGAAACTGCTCGGCCTCGAGGTCCGGGGCATCGAGTCCCACGAGCCGCCGGCCTTCGGCGCGGCCCTGCGCCGCTGGCTGGTCTACAGCGTCCCCGGCCTCCTCGCCGTCGGCGTGGTCGGCGTCGCGTGGTGCCTGTTCGACCGCCCCTGGCACCAGTGCTGGCACGACAAGGCCGCCAGCACGTTTGTCGCGGGCTAGCTGGGCGAGTGGGGTCGGGGGAGCGGGGGGTCTCGTCTTCGGGTGCGGGTGCGTGGGGGCTGGTCGCGCGGTTCCCCGCGCCCCTAAAAGAAGGGCGTGCACTGGACGCGCCCCTTCAGGGGCGCGGGGCTGTGTCGAATATGCGGCTCCGCCGCGCGGGCGCGAGCAACCACAACGCACCCGCACCCGACCACGAACCTTCGCTACTCCGGACGGACGCTCGCCGGATGCGAGGAGAGAGACTCCGGGTTCGACTCGGGACATGAGCAGCGAACCGCCGGAAGACGACCCGCTGAGGAAGAACCCCTACGACAACCCGCCCCCGCCCCCCGGCGGAGGCGGCCCTTACGGCGGCCCCCCGCCCCCGGGTGGTGGAGGTCCCTACGGTGGGCCTCCGCCCGGCGGTGGCGGACCCTACGGTGGTGACCCGTACGGCGGTGGCGGGTACCCCGGCGATCCGCTGGCGGGGATGCCGCCGCTCGCCGACAGCGGGCGGCGCACGCTCGCGCGGATCATCGACATGATCCTCGTGGGCATCGTGGTCTGGTTGCTCAGCTGGGCGTTCAACGTCCAGGAGTACACGGTGGACGGCGACGACGTCTCCGTCGGCAAGTCCTTCGGGCAGTCCGTGATCGCCGCCGTGCTCTACATCGCGTACGACACCTACATGACCACCAGGACGGGCCAGACCCTGGGCAAGAAGTGGCTCGGGATGCGGGTGGCCAACCTGGACAACGGGGCGACGCCCTCGGTGCAGACGTCGCTGATCCGCGCCCTGGTGCTGTGGATCCCGTTCGCGTTCTGCTGCGCCTGCGTGTGGACGATCATCGCGGGTGGCTGGAGCTTCTTCGACAAGCCCTACAAACAGGGCCTGCACGACAAGGCGGCCAAGACGGTCGTGGTCAGCACGCGCTGACGGAGCCGGACGCTCAGGCGGCCCGCCCGCGCGTCGCCTCGCCCGCTCCCGCGCCCGCGGAGACCCGGGCCGCCGCCGGCATCTGCACCGGTTCCCGGCCCGCCCCGAGGCGGTGGGAGGGTACGGCGGTCATCGCGCGCGTCCTGGGCAGGGGGACCGTCATGGCGACCAACAGGCCGAGGGCGAGGGCCGCGACGGCGATGAGGGCGACTCCGGGACCCGAACTCGTCCGCGACAGCAGCAGCATGGCGAGTGTCGAGAAGATCACGGTGCACGAACCGTAGGCGAACTGGGCGGCAGTCGGACGGGGCATGGCCATCGTGTCCTCGGAAGACAATCATGGGGTGAGACGGGCTGTCGGCCTGGCTTTCCGCCGGCTTCCGGGCGTTCCGCCAAGCGACTCTAACCCGCTGTGTGCCCGAGTGGAACCAGCAGTAAGCACGACCTAACCGACATGGCCGATGCACGGGGGGCGCACGGATTCATGACGTCCGGGAAGTGGACGGTCCCGCGCGCCCGTCGGGTGCCGGCCGGCCCTCGACGTACCGGACTCAGGTCACGATCCGGTGTCCGCAAAGCGAACGACGACTCCGCATAGTGCACTTGTTCTGCTCAAGTCAAGGTCTGTCTTTTCCGGTGAACCTCTAGTCGAATGTCGTCACTTGACTACACGCGTTGAGCACGTGTGCGCGGACTTTGCCATGTCCTGGTCCCCCCATCCGCGCGCGTGGACGCGGGGGAGGAACTCAAGTGACCAGAAGATCCTGGACGTTCAGAACGGCGGCGACCACCGTCGCACTCGCCGCAGCCACCGCCACGATGTCGGCGGCCGGCGTGGCGCAGGCGGACTCGCCGTCCCGGCCGGAGGCCGTGGACCGCCACGACCCCAGCCCGGACAAGACCACGCGCTCCCACGACCTGAAGGGCCCCCTGAGCGACACTCAGGCCGCCCAGCGTGAGGAGGCCCTGAAGCAGGTCATATCCGGCAACGCGTCGGTGAAGAAGAAGGACGGCTCCAACGTCGTCCAGCTGAAGAGCAAGAAGGGCGACGCCAAGTACGTCGAGCTGGGCCGGGAGAAGACCGACAAGATCTTCACCATCCTGGTCGAGTTCGGCGACCAGGTCGACAGCCGCTACGGCGGCGACGCCGGCCCGCTGCACAACGAGATAGCCAAGCCGAACCGGAAGACGGACAACTCCACGGCCTGGCAGGAGGACTACGACCAGGAGCACTTCCAGGACCTGTACTTCGGTTCCGGCAAGGGCGTCAACTCGGTCAAGACCTACTACGAGAAGCAGTCCTCCGGCCGCTACTCGGTCGACGGCGAGGTCTCCGACTGGGTCAAGGTCCCGTACAACGAGGCCCGCTACGGCTCCAACAAGTGCGACCCCGACAACTGCGCCTGGTACGCGGTGCAGGACGGCGTCACCGCCTGGGTCGCGGACCAGAAGGCGGCCGGCCGCACCGACGCCCAGATCAAGTCCCAGCTGACCCAGTACGACCAGTGGGACCGCTACGACTTCGACGGCGACGGCGACTTCAACGAGCCCGACGGCTACATCGACCACTTCCAGATCGTGCACGCCGGCGAGGACGAGTCCGCGGGCGGCGGCGCGCAGGGCGAGGACGCCATCTGGGCCCACCGCTGGTACGCCTTCGGCACCGACGCCGGCGCCACCGGCCCCGCCGACAACAAGCTCGGCGGCACCCAGATCGGCGACACCGGCGTCTGGGTCGGCGACTACACCATCCAGCCGGAGAACGGCGGACTCGGCGTCTACGCGCACGAGTACGGCCACGACCTCGGCCTGCCGGACCACTACGACACCGCAGGCGGCGACAACTCCACCGGCTTCTGGACGCTGATGTCGTCCGGCTCGTGGCTGGGCACCGGCCGCAACGAGATCGGCGACCTGCCCGGCGACATGAACGCCTGGGACAAGCTCCAGCTGGGCTGGCTGAACTACGACACCGCCAAGGCGGGCGTCAACTCCTGGCACAAGCTGGGCCTGGCCGAGTACAACACCAAGCACAAGCAGGGCCTGGTCGTCGAGCTGCCGAAGGAGGAGGTCACCACCGAGATCGTGACCCCCGCCGAGGGCAAGACCCAGTGGTGGAGCGGCAGCGGCAACGACCTCAAGAACACCCTGAGCCGCAGCGTCGACCTCACCGGCAAGTCGGCCGCCTCCCTCACCCTGGACGGCTGGTACGACATCGAGGCCGACTACGACTTCCTCTACACCGAGGTGTCCACCGACGGCGGCGCCAACTGGACCGCCATCGACGGCACGTTCGACGGGCAGCCGATCCAGCGCGACGGCAGTGACAAGCCCGCCCTGAGCGCCACCGTGGACGCCTACGGCAAGCTGGTCTACCCGCTGGACGCCTACGCCGGCAAGAAGATCGACCTGCGCTTCCGCTACCAGACCGACGGCGGCCTGGCCATGAAGGGCTTCACCGCCGACGAGATCGCGGTGACGGCCGACGGCGAGACGCTCTTCTCCGACAACGCGGAGACCGCGGACGACGCGTGGACGGCGGTCGGCTTCACCCGCAAGGGCGCCTCCTTCACCAAGGAGTACGCGCAGTACTACATCGCCGAGAACCGGCAGTACGTGTCGTACGACAAGACGCTGAAGACCGGCCCGTACAACTTCGGCTTCTCGGAGCGCCCGAACTGGGTCGAGCACTACGCGTACCAGAACGGCCTGCTGATCTGGAAGTGGGACACCTCCCAGGCTGACAACAACACCAGCCAGCACCCGGGCAAGGGCCTGGTCCTGCCGATCGACTCGCACCCGACCGCGCTGAAGTGGAAGGACGGGACGCTGATGCGCAACCGCTTCCAGGCGTACGACTCGCCGTTCAGCCTCTACCGCACGGACGGCATGACGCTGCACAAGGCGGACGTCGCGAAGTACGTCCCGGGCTCGAAGGGCGTCTCGGTCTTCAACGACCGCAAGAACGACTACTACGACCCGGCGAACCCGACCGGCGGTGTCCAGATCACTGACACCAACACGAAGATCAAGATTCTGAAGGAGGCCAAGAACGGCTCGACGATCGAGCTCGAGGTTGGCCCCGCGGGCAGGTAAATAGCATCTGCCCAGGTCAGAGCATGATCGGCGGTGACCCCCTGGCGGGTCGCCGCCGATCCGTGTTTAGGTGCGTCCTGTGGTTCTCTTATTGACACCGGGTCCGACAACCGGACCGGCACAGGCTGACTCGGGGGTATGACCGCATGGCCGCAGGAGGCTTCTGCAAGCTGCCGAACGGCACGGTGGTGGTGGCACTGAACCTGCCCAGCCCCGCCCCGGCGAGCGCCGGCAGCGTGCGCTTTCTCGTCCACGCCCAGAACCGGGCGCGCGCCCTGACCAGGCTGCGCAACCTGGGGCTGCGCAGCGTCTACCTGCGGGGCAACGCGGCTCCGCCCACCCCGGACGAGATCACCGCGGTCCTGCACCACCCGGACGGCCTGATATGGCGTACGGCGCCGGTGGCGGGCGCCGTGGGCGGCCCGGACCTGGTCCAGGAGCTGTGGCACCCGATCCGCGCCCTGCTCAGACGCCCGACCGCGCAGACCTAGGCGGAGCCGGCTACTGCACGACCGGCTTCCCGGACAGCTCCACGCCCGCCTCCCGCAGCTCCTCCAGCGCCCGCTCGGTGGTCTCCGCGGCCACTCCGGCCGTCAGGTCGAGCAGCACCTGCGTGCGGAAGCCCTCGCGGGCGGCGTCCAGGGCGGTGGCCCGCACGCAGTGGTCGGTGGCGATGCCCACGACGTCGACCTCGTCGATCTCGCGGGAGCGCAGCCACTCGGCGAGGCCCGTGCCGTTCTCGTCGGCGCCCTCGAAGCCGCTGTAGGCGGCCGCGTACGCGCCCTTGTCGAAGACGGCGTCTATCGCGCCGGAGGCGACGGCGGGCGCGAAGTTCGGGTGGAAGCCGACCCCCTCGGTGCCCGCGACGCAGTGCGCCGGCCAGGAGTGGACGTAGTCCGGGTTGTCGGCGAAGTGGCCGCCCGGGGCGACGTGGTGGTCGCGGGTGGCCACGACGTGGCGGTAGCCGGCGGGCGCCTGCCCGATCAGCTCGGTGATGGCGGCGGCCACGTCGGCACCGCCGGACACCGCGAGGCTGCCTCCCTCGCAGAAGTCGTTCTGCACGTCTACGACGATCAAGGCGCGGCGCATGATCGGTGTCCTTCGACTGGGTCGACTGTGGGATGGGGGACGGACGGGACGGGGGACGCGGGGCTGATTCGGCCCTTGTGGGACCGCACCAGCTTTAGCTACCCGACCCCCCGTGTGCGTACTCCGTCGGAATGACGGGTTCCCCTCGGGAGAGCTGGGTGGCGGACAGCGGGAGGTTGGCGCGGGCGGCCGCGTGCCGGTCCCGGACGGCGTCCAGCGGCTCGCGGGCGACGACCTCGCCGCCCTTGACCAGCTCGACCAGGAGCTGCCGGCCGGCGAGATCGTCGGGCACCGGACCGGTGCCGACCACCTCGGCCTCGGCGTACCCCTCCGCGTCCAGGCGGCGTGCGGCCCACTTGCGGCCGCCGATGGAGGTCTTGCCGCCGCTGGACTTCTTGGCCACCGGCACCAGCGGCGCCCCCTCCTCGCCGGACTCGGCGCGGGCGACCAGCTTGTAGACCATCGAGGCCGTCGGGTGCCCGGAGCCGGTCACCAGCTGGGTGCCGACGCCGTAGGCGTCCACGGGCGCCGCCGCCAGCGAGGCGATGGCGTACTCGTCCAGGTCCGAGGTCACGACGATCTTCGTCTCGGTGGCGCCCAGCTCGTCCAGCTGCTGGCGCACCCGGTGCGCGACCAGCAGCAGGTCGCCGGAGTCGATGCGTACCGCGCCCAGCTCGGGCCCGGCGACCTCCACGGCCGTACGGACCGCCTCGGCGACGTCGTAGGTGTCCACCAGGAGCGTGGTGTCCCGGCCCAGCGAATCCACCTGGGCGCGGAAGGCGTCCCGCTCGTTGTCGTGCAGCAGGGTGAAGGCGTGGGCGGAGGTGCCGACGGTGGGGATGTTGTAGCGGAAGCCGGCGGCCAGGTCGGAGGTGGTCGCGAAGCCGCCGACGTAGGCCGAGCGGGCGGCGGCGACGGCGGCCAGCTCGTGGGTGCGGCGGGCGCCCATCTCGATCAGCGGGCGCTGTCCGGCCGCGGAGGACATGCGGGAGGCGGCGGCCGCGATCGCCGAGTCGTGGTTGAGGATAGACAGGATCACCGTCTCCAGCAGCACGCACTCGCCGAAGGTGCCCTCGACCCGCATGATCGGCGAGCCCGGGAAGTAGACCTCGCCCTCGGGATAGCCCCAGATGTCGCCGCTGAACCGGTACTGGGCGAGCCAGTCCAGGGTCTCCTCGTCGACGATGTCCTGCTCGCGCAGGAAGCGCAGCACGTCCGCATCGAAGCGGAAGTTCTCCACCGCGTCCAGCACCCGCCCGGTGCCCGCCACCACGCCGTAGCGGCGGCCGTCCGGCAGCCGCCGGGTGAAGACCTCGAACACGCTCCGCCGCCCGGCCGTACCGGCCTTCAGGGCTGCGCGCAGCATGGTCAGCTCGTACTGGTCCGTGAAGAGCGCCGTCGAGGGGACGTCCACCGGCAGCCCAAGGTCCGCTGTGTTCATACGACGGATCGTACCCCCATTTCGTCACTCTGACGATTTCGATGGCCGTCCGGTGCGCGTGGCGCCCGCCACAGGCCCGTTTGTGCGGGTGCCCCCCTGTGGTGGCAGCATGGGCTGTGTGACGGCAGCCGCACCCATGGAGATCGAGAAGACCGAGCCGACGGAGGAGGTCTTCGCCGTACCCGAGCCCGACGTGCCCTGGGTGACGATCGTCCACAACGATCCCGTCAACCTCATGAGCTACGTGACGTACGTCTTCCAGTCGTACTTCGGCTACTCCAAGGACAAGGCCACCAAGCTCATGATGGACGTCCATCACAAGGGCCGGGCGGTCGTCTCCAGCGGCAGCCGGGAGGAGATGGAACGGGACGTACAGGCCATGCACGGCTACGGTCTGTGGGCCACCCTCCAGCAGGACCGGAAATGAGCCCGGAAACGACCCACGCCCGCCCGCAGGACGGAAGCAGCTGAATCGCCTTCATGCCCGGACAATTCGAACCGCTCCCCGGCGGCGGCGCGGCCGTCGCGCTCGACGACGTCGAGATCTCCATCATCCGCTCGCTGGCCGTGCAGCTCCTGGAGCTGATCGGCCCAGGGCCCGCCGAGGACGCCTCCGACGACCCGCTCGCCGAGCTGTTCGCCGAGGGCCCGAGCGAGCCGCCCTCCGACCCGGTGCTGCGCCGCCTGTTCCCGGACGCCTACGGCGACCCCGAGGGCGCCCCGCAGGCCCAGGAGGCCGAGGAGCAGCGGGCGCACTCCGCGGAGTTCCGTCGCTACACCGAGAACGACCTGCGGGCCGGCAAGCGGGACAACGCGCTGGCGGTGGTCCGCACCCTGGACGCCCTCTCCTCGGCGTCGGCGGGCGAGGAGGGCGCGGTGCTGAAGCTGTCGCCCCAGGAGTCCCAGCAGTGGCTGCGCGCCCTGAACGACCTGCGCCTGGCGATCGGCTCCCGCCTGGAGATCGTCGACGAGGACGACACCGACCTGCTCTACCGGCTGCCGGACGAGGACCCGCGCAAGCCGATGGTGATGGCCTACCTGTGGCTCGGCGGACTCCAGGAGTCGCTCGTCGCGACCCTTATGCCCTGAACGAGACCGTTTCGTCACTCTCCGTGTCCGCTCAGCGGGGCCTCAAATCCGGATAACGATCCCGTCAAAGCCGCGCCTCCTTTGTCCCGGAGGTGCGGCTTTCGTCCGCTTCTCCCTGTGTGACACGTCACAGTCCGCCCCTGTGATCAGCGCCGCCGTCGTGGTAAATCTTCACGACCGCCCGGCGAACACCACCCGAATGTTCGGCCGGGTGCGCCACCGAGCCGGCAGACCGCCGGCCAGGCACCGAGCGGGATGTGAGGCCCGCTCAGCTCCATCATCCGGGGGGATCGAGACCCGATCCGAGGCCGACAGAAGGTCCGGATCGGCATGGAGAAAGGCGCACCACACATGACCTCTGCGCAGGTCGACACGGACAAGGCCCCCGAAGAGGGCTACGAGCGCGGTCTCAACAGCCGCCAGGTCCAGATGATCGCGATCGGCGGCGCCATCGGCGTCGGTCTCTTCCTGGGCGCCGGGGCCAACATCGCCAAGGCCGGCCCCAGCATCATCCTCATGTACGCCCTCGCGGGTGTGATCATCTTCTTCATCATGCGGGCGCTCGGCGAGCTGCTCCTCTACCGACCCGTCTCCGGCTCCTTCGCCGAGTACTCGCGCGAGTTCCTCGGCCCCTTCTTCGGTTACTTCACCGGCTGGACGTACTGGCTGATGTGGGTGGTCACCGGCATGGCGGAGCTCACCGCCGCCGCCATCTACATCCACTACTGGTTCCCGGACATCCCGCAGTGGGTCTCGGCCCTGGTCTTCCTGGTGCTGCTGTTCGTGGCCAACCTGATCTCGGTGAAGCTGTTCGGCGAGATCGAGTTCTGGTTCTCGATGGTCAAGGTCACCGCCATCATCGGCATGATCGTGATCGGCATCGGTGTGCTCACCCTCGGCTTCAGCCAGGCCGGCGACACCGCCGCCGTCTCCAACCTGTGGGAGTTCGACGGCTTCTTCCCCAAGGGCATCGGCTCGTCCCTGATGACCCTCCAGGGCGTCATGTTCGCCTACCTCGCCGTCGAGCTGGTCGGCGTCACCGCCGGTGAGTCCGAGAACCCGGAGAAGACCCTCCCCAAGGCGATCAACACCCTGCCCTGGCGCATCGCCCTCTTCTACGTCGGCGCCCTCACCGTGATCCTGGCGGTGGTCAAGTGGACCGAGTTCGCCGAGGGCGTCAGTCCCTTCGTGGAGGCCTTCGCGGTCATCGGCATCCCGGCCGGCGCGGGCATCGTCAACTTCGTCGTGCTCACCGCCGCCCTGTCCTCCTGCAACTCCGGCATGTACTCCACGGGCCGGATGCTGCGCACCCTCGCGGACAACGGCGAGGCGCCCAGGATCTTCAACAAGCTGTCCTCGACGAAGACCCCGGCCATCGGCATCGCCGTCTCGGTGGTCTTCATGGCCATCGGCGTGGTCCTGAACTACCTGGTCCCGGAGAAGGCCTTCGGCTACGTCACCTCCGTCGCCACCGCCGCCGGCATCTGGACCTGGCTGATGATCCTGATCAGCCACGTGCGCTACCGCCGCAAGGTCGTCGCGGGCCGCCTGCCCGCCTCCTCCTTCCCGGCGCCGGGCGGCTCGGTCTGCTCCTACATCGCCATCGCCTTCCTCCTCTTCGTCACCTGCCTCATCGCCTACGACGCCGACGCCCGCGTCTGCCTGTACGTGATGGCCGGCTGGGCCGCCGCCCTCGGCATCGGCTGGGCGGTGCTCAAGAGCCGCAACCCGCGGATCACCGAGCGGCCCGGCGAGCCGGAGTTCGAGAAGATCGGCTGACGGACCCACCGAACGCCGCTGACCAGCGCCTTCGCGCGCACCGCGGACGTCCGGCCGCCGGGGACGCTCGTGGCTTCCCCTAAGGCCACCGCTCAGGATGTCCGGCATGTGGGCTCCCTCGTACCACCCATCGGTACGGGGGAGCCCGTCTGTCTATCCTGGCCGCATGCTGACCATCACACAGGCCCTGTACGACCAGATCGTCGCCCACGCGCGCGAGGACCACCCCGACGAGGCGTGCGGCGTGGTGGCCGGTCCCGTCGGCGAGGGCCGCCCCGAG
Source organism: Streptomyces sp. NPDC111628 (assembly GCF_055635195.1). Taxonomy (NCBI): domain Bacteria; kingdom Bacillati; phylum Actinomycetota; class Actinomycetes; order Kitasatosporales; family Streptomycetaceae; genus Streptomyces; species Streptomyces sp. NPDC111628. Next base: position 151,541 of record NZ_JBVKBZ010000004.1, read on the forward strand.
CGGTTCATCCCCATGCTCAACGCGGCCCGCTCGCCCACGTTCTACGAGTTCGACTCGCAGGACCTCCTCAAGCTCTACCGCGAGATGGACGACCGCGACGAGGAGCCGGTGGTCATCTACCACTCGCACACCGCCACCGAGGCGCACCCCTCCCGCACCGACATCTCCTACGCCAACGAGCCCGGCGCCCACTACGTCCTCGTCTCCACCGCGGACACCGACGGTGCCGGTGAGTTCCAGTTCCGCTCGTTCCGCATCGTGGAGGGCGAGGTCACGGAAGAGGAGGTCAAGGTCGTCGAGGCGTACTGATCCCATTCAGCGGACGGAAATGGTCCAGCAGGTGAGATCACACTCCGGATGCCGGACCGGGAATCGATACGATGAGCCCATGGTTCTTCTCGACGTGAGCGACAAGGCGCCGGGCATGCTGCTCGTGGCGCGGCTGCACGTCGACCTGTGCAGGCTGAAAAGCGCCATCTGTTGATCTTCGTTGCCGCCGTACGGCCGTGAGCCGCGGCGTGCAGACGTGTGCCGCCGCGCGCCCTACGAACCCACGACAAACTTCCGACAGGAGCACTCAGCCATGGCCATCGAGGTCCGCATCCCGACCATCCTCCGCCAGTACACCGACGGCCAGAAGGCGGTGGAGGGCACCGGGGACACCCTCGCCCAGCTCTTCGCCGACCTCGAGACCCGGCACACGGGCATCCAGGCCCGCATCGTCGAGGGTGAGCAGCTCCGCCGCTTCGTCAACGTCTACCTGAACGACGAGGACGTCCGCTTCCTGGACGGCATCGACACCAAGCTGTCCGACGGCGACAGCATCACGATCCTGCCGGCGGTCGCCGGTGGCATGGCCTGATCGCCGATGCGCTACGACTCCCCGCTGGCCGCGGTGGGCAACACCCCTCTGGTGCGCCTGCCGCGGCTGTCGCCGTCCGCCGACGTCCGCATCTGGGCCAAGCTGGAGGACCGCAACCCGACCGGCTCGATCAAGGACCGCCCCGCGCTCCACATGATCGAGCAGGCCGAGAAGGACGGCCGCCTCACCAAGGGCTGCACCATCCTGGAGCCGACCAGCGGCAACACCGGCATCTCCCTGGCCATGGCCGCCAGGCTCAAGGGCTACCGCATCGTCTGCGTCATGCCCGAGAACACCTCCCAGGAACGCCGGGACCTGCTCACCATGTGGGGCGCGGAGATCATCTCCTCCCCGGCCGCGGGCGGCTCCAACACCGCCGTACGCGTCGCCAAGGAACTCTCCGCCGAACACCCGGACTGGGTGATGCTCTACCAGTACGGCAACCCGGACAACGCCGGCGCCCACTACGCCGGCACCGGGCCCGAGATCCTCGCCGACCTGCCCTCGGTCACGCACTTCGTCGCGGGCCTGGGGACGACGGGCACGCTGATGGGCGTCGGCCGCTACCTGCGCGAGCACAAGCCGGACGTGAAGATCGTCGCCGCCGAACCGCGCTACGACGACCTGGTCTACGGCCTGCGCAACCTCGACGAGGGCTTCGTCCCCGAGCTCTACGACGCCTCCGTCCTCACCACCCGCTTCTCGGTGGGCTCCGCCGACGCGGTCACCCGCACCCGTGAGCTGCTCCAGCAGGAGGGCATCTTCGCGGGCGTCTCCACCGGCGCCGCCCTGCACGCGGCGATCGGCGTCGGGAAGAAGGCGGTCAAGGCGGGGGAGAGCGCGGACATCGTGTTCGTCGTCGCCGACGGCGGCTGGAAGTACCTGTCGACCGGCGTCTACACCGCCGAGACGACCGAGGCGGCCATCGAGACCCTCCACGGTCAGCTCTGGGCCTGACGGCTCCTCCCCGGAGAACGGCGAAGCGCCCCGCGACGTACGCGTCGCGGGGCGCTTCAGCTCTCGGGCCCCCGCCCGCCGGGCCCGCCGCGCCCGTCCCGCCGGCCCCGGGGACGCCGCCCCCGGCCACGAGGCCGCCGGCCCCGGCCCCAGCCGTCGACGAGCGTCGCCACGAGCGCGAGCAGCACCACCGCCGCGAAGACGAGCCACCAGGACGTGTCCATACCGACGACGGTACCGGCGCACGCCGCAACCGCGCGCCCCTTCCGTGGCCCCGCACTCCCCGCTTCCAGCCGAACCGGTGATCCCACAGGTGAGTTCGCCCACAACGGCCCCTGGTGGAGGAGCGACCGCAGGTTTTGCGCCTTACGCTCGACGGACCGCACGACCCCCGTCTCTCCACACGCGCCAGCGGAGGTTTCTGCTTCATGAAGCTCACCGTCGTCGGCTGCTCGGGGTCGTTCCCGTCCGCGGAATCGGCCTGCTCGAGCTACCTCGTCGAGGCCGACGGCTTCCGGCTGCTCCTCGACATGGGCAACGGCGCCCTCGGCGAGCTGCAGCGCCACTGCGGTCTCTACGACCTCGACGCGATCTTCCTCAGCCATCTGCACGCCGACCACTGCATCGACATGTGCGCCTACTTCGTGGCGCGCTACTACCGGCACGACGGCGGCCGCTGCGCCCCGCTCCCGGTCTACGGACCCGAGGGCACCGAGCACCGGCTGACCACCGCCTACGCCGACACCCCGTCCGCCTCCTCCATGAGCGAGGTGTTCGACTTCCACACGGTCAAGCCGTCCACCTTCGAGGTCGGCCCGTTCACCGTGCACACCGAGCGCGTCGCCCACCCCGTGGAGGCCTACGCCGTCCGGGTCGAGCACGGCGGCCGTTCCCTGACGTACTCCGGCGACACGGGCGCCACCCCCGTGCTGGACGAACTCGCCCGCGACACCGACCTGTTCCTGTGCGAGGCCGCCTTCACGCACGGCAAGGAGAACATCCCCGACCTGCACCTCAACGGACGCGAGGCGGGCCAGAGCGCCGCCCGGGCCGGCGCCCGGCGCCTGGTGCTCACCCACATCCCCCCGTGGACCGACCCCGCGGTCAACCTGGCCGACGCGCGCGAGGTGTACGACGGGACGGTGGAGGTGGCCGCCGCGGGCGCGGTGTACGAGATCTGAGCCGACGACACCAGCGACGCCCGCGCCCCCCGCGACCCCCGCGGGACAGCAGCGCAAAGGCCCCGGAACCTTCGCGGTTCCGGGGCCTTCGTCACGCCGTACGGCCGGGGCTCACGCCTTGGTGAGGTCCTCGATCTCCTCCTCGGGCTCGCGGCCCGGGGTCTTGAGGTTGAACTTGACGATCGCGAAGCGGAACGTGAAGTAGTAGATCGCCGCGAACACCAGACCGATCGGGATGATCAGCCATGGCTTGGTGGCGAGGTGCCAGTTCAGCGCGTAGTCGATGGCACCGGCCGAGAAGTTGAACCCGGCGTGCACACCCAGCCCCCACGTCACGGCCATCGACACGGCGGTCAGCACCGCGTGCAGCACGTACAGGACCGGCGCGATGAACATGAACGAGAACTCGATCGGCTCGGTCACACCCGTGACGAAGGAGGTCGCGGCCAGCGAGAGCATCATGCCGAGGACGGCCTTGCGGCGCTCCGGGCGGGCGGTGTGCGCCATGGCCAGGGCGGCGGCCGGCAGACCGAACATCATGATCGGGAAGAAGCCCGACTGGAAGATGCCGGCGGAGGGGTCACCGGCCAGGAAGCGGGTGATGTCACCGTGCACGACGTCCCCGGCGGAGTTGGTGAAGTCACCGAGCTGGAACCAGGCCACCGTGTTCACGAACTGGTGCATGCCGACCGGGATCAGCGCGCGGTTCACGCCACCGAAGAGGGCCGCGCCGCCGGAGCCGAGGCCGGTCATCCACTCACCGAAGTTGGAGATGCCGTCGCCGATGGGCTCCCAGACCAGACCGAAGAAGACACCCACGATGATGCCGACGAAGGCCATGATGATCGGCACCAGGCGCCGGCCGTTGAAGAAGCCGAGCCAGTCCACCAGCTTCTTGCGGTGGTACCGCTGCCACAGCACGGCGGCGAGCAGACCCATGATGATGCCGCCGAGCACACCCGGGTCGTTGTAGGTCGCGGCGACGTCCTCGCCGTTCTTGACCACCGCCTCGGTGACCGGGAAGGCCTCGAGCACCTTGCTGTAGACGAGGAAGCCGACCACCGCGGCCAGTGCGGTCGAGCCGTCGGCCTTCTTGGCGAAGCCGATGGCCACGCCTATGCAGAACAGGATCGGCAGCGAACCGGTGAGGGCACCGCCCGCGTTGTTGAAGACGGCGGCGACCTTGTCCCAGCCGAGGCCGTCCGCGCCGAAGATGTCCGGCTGGCCGAGGCGGACCATGATGCCCGCGGCCGGCAGCACGGCGATCGGGAGCTGGAGGCTGCGGCCTACCTTCTGCAGCCCCTGGAAAAGACCGGATCCCCGCTTCTTTGCGGGGGCCGCCGTGTCGGTGGCGGTGCTCATGCTTCCTCCATCGGGTGGTGGTCTACACCACTCAGTGGTGTAGACCTGTTGTAGCACGATGAAGGCGGCGTAAGGAACCCGTGATTCCGCGACCGGGCCGCTACGCGCAGTACCCGGCCAAGTCCCCTGCTCACACACGTGCGAGGGCGCGGCGAAGGCCCCCGGACCGCCGGTCCGGGGGCCTTCGCGAGACCACCCTCAAAGGGTACGTGAGTGCGGAACTGGTCTACACCTTGGTGACGTCCTCCACCTCTTCGTCGGGCTCCCGCCCCGGCGTCTTCAGATCGAACTTCGTGATCGCGAACCGGAAGACCACGTAGTACACCACCGCGAAACACAGCCCGATCGGAATGATCAGCCACGGCTTGGTCGCCAGATTCCAGTTGATGACGTAGTCGATCAGCCCCGCGGAGAAGCTGAACCCGTCCTTCACCCCCAGCGCCCACGTCACCGCCATCGACACACCCGTCAGCACCGCGTGCGCCGCGTACAGCAACGGCGCGATGAACAGGAACGAGTACTCCAGCGGCTCGGTGATCCCCGTCACGAACGACGTCAGCCCCACCGACAGCATCAGGCCGCCGACCTCCTTGCGCCGGTTCGGCTTCGCGCAGTGCGTGATCGCCAGCGCCGCCGCGGGCAACGCGAACATCATGATCGGGAAGAAGCCGGTCGTGAACTGCCCCGCGTCCGGATCGCCCGCCAGGAACATGTTGATGTCACCGTGCACCACCGTGCCGTCCGGCTTCGTGTACGAACCGAACTGGAACCACATCGGCACGTTCAGGAACTGATGCAGACCGATCACCAGCAACGCCCGGTTCGCCAGACCGAACACCCCCGCGCCCCACGCGCCGATCCCGGTCATCCAGTCACTGAAACTCTCCAGCGCGTCACCGATCGGCGGCCACACCCACAGACACAGCGCCGCGAACACGATCGCCACGAACGCCATGATGATCGGCACCAGCCGACGGCCGTTGAAGAAGCCCAGCCAGTCCACCAGCCGCGTCCGGTGGAAACGCTGCCAGAAGTACGCCGTCAGCAACCCCATCACGATGCCGCCGAACACCCCCGGATTCTGGAAGACGAACGCCGTCACCTCCCCCGAACCGTCGGTCACCTGACACCCGACCTGCGGGACCACCTTCGATCCCTCCGGACAGTCCTCCGGAAACTGCCGCAGCACGTTGTAGTAGACGAGGAACCCCGCCACCGCCGCGAGCGCCGTCGAACCGTCCGACTTCTTCGCCATCCCGATGGCCACGCCCACGCAGAACAGCAGCGGCAGCCCCAGCGACCCGTCGAGCAGCGCACCGCCCGCGCCCGTCATCACCTTCGAGACGTTCGTCCAGCCCAGACCGTCGTCCCCGAACACGTCCGGCTGCCCCAGCCGGTTGAGAATGCCGGCGGCGGGCAGGACCGCGATGGGCAACTGAAGAGAGCGACCCATCTTCTGCAACCCTTGGAACGCCGTGTTCCAGCGGGCGCGAGCGGGACTGACCGCGCTGTCGGCACTCATCCGGTCTCCATCCGGTCGCCGGTACACTGGTGTAGACCAGTTGACAGACGGCTCCGCCGCCGTGACGCCATCATTCGGTACCCACCGCATGACCGCTCGCGAAGATGGGCCAACTGTGGGTTACTGCCACAAAAGCGGTTCGGATCAGGGAGAAGGAACATGGCCAGCAAGGCTGAAAAGATCGTCGCCGGCCTCGGCGGCATCGACAACATCGACGAGATCGAAGGCTGCATCACCCGACTCCGCACCGAGGTCAACGACCCCGCGCTGGTCAACGAAGCCGCCCTCAAGGCCGCCGGCGCCCACGGCGTCGTCAAGATGGGCACCGCCATCCAGGTCGTCATCGGCACCGACGCCGACCCGATCGCGGCGGAGATCGAAGACATGATGTGAGCCACCGGCTCACCGGCAAGGGGCCTTTCCCACACCGGGACGGGCCCCTTCCCCATGGGCGGCTAGGCTCACCCGCATGTCACGAATCGACGGCCGCACCCCCCAGCAGCTCCGCCCCGTCACCATCGAACGCGGCTGGAGCAAGCACGCCGAAGGCTCCGTCCTCGTCTCCTTCGGCGACACCAAGGTCCTCTGCAACGCCTCCGTCACCGAAGGCGTCCCCCGCTGGCGCAAGGGCAGCGGCGAAGGCTGGGTCACCGCCGAGTACGCCATGCTTCCCCGCGCCACCAACACCCGCGGCGACCGCGAGTCCGTCAAGGGCCGCATCGGCGGCCGCACCCACGAGATCAGCCGCCTCATCGGCCGGTCCCTGCGTGCCGTCATCGACTACAAGGCACTCGGCGAGAACACCGTCGTCCTGGACTGCGACGTCCTCCAGGCCGACGGCGGCACCCGCACCGCCGCCATCACCGGCGCCTACGTCGCCCTCGCCGACGCCATCGGCTGGGCCCAGGGCCGCAAGCTGATCAAGGCCAACCGCAAGCCGCTCACCGGCACCGTCTCCGCCGTCTCCGTCGGCATCGTCGACGGCACCCCGCTCCTCGACCTGCGCTACGAGGAGGACGTCCGCGCCGACACCGACATGAACGTCGTCTGCACCGGCGACGGCCGCTTCGTCGAGGTCCAGGGCACCGCCGAGGCCGAACCCTTCGCCCGCGACGAACTCAACACCCTGCTCGACCTCGCCACCGCCGGCTGCACGGAACTGGCCGAACTCCAGCGCAAGGCGCTCGACGCGGTCCTCGAAAGGTAAAGCGAGTAAAGGGAACGCCAACGGCAGGCAACTGGGCCGCCCGCGGACGCGTCCCTAGCAGTACAGCACCACGGGCGTACGGCAGACCTTGCCGTACGCCCGACGCCGCACCGCACACGGGCCGCCCGGCCCTGTCCCAAGGGGAGGACCGAGACCCATGGCCGCGAGCAGCCACCGCCGCCTTCGCCGCACCGCCACCGCCGTCGCCACCGTGGCGACCATCGCCCTGACGGCCGGCCTCACCACCGGCTGCGACGCCGTCGACAAGGCACTCGACTGCGTACGCACGGCCGACGCGATAGCCGACAGCGTCACCGAACTCCAGCAGGCCGTGGAGAACGCGGACGACCCCACCCAGTGGGAGGAATCCCTCAACTCCATCGACAAGAACCTCGACAAGATCGGCGACCAGACCGACAACACGGACGTCAACAAGGCCGTCGACGACCTCGGCAAGGCCGTCGACAACGTCCGCACCTCGGTCGAGAACGGCGACGAGACCCCCGACCTCAGCCCCGTCACCGACGCGGCGGGCGAACTGACGAAGGTCTGCACGCCGTAGGGAGGGCTCGGTCGGACCGGGCGGGGGGTCCGGAATACTGGCCCCCATGACCCGCCTCATCCTCGCCACCCGCAACCCCGGCAAGATCACCGAACTGAGGGCCATCCTCGCCGACGCGGGCCTGCCCCACGACCTCGTCGGCGCGGACGCCTACCCGCACATCCCCGACGTCAAGGAAACCGGCGTCACCTTCGCCGAGAACGCCCTCCTCAAGGCCCACGCCCTCGCCGAGGCCACCGGCCTGCCCGCCGTCGCCGACGACTCGGGCCTCTGCGTCGACGTCCTGAACGGCGCCCCCGGCATCTTCTCCGCCCGCTGGGCCGGCCGCCACGGCGACGACAAGGCCAACCTCGACCTCCTCCTCGCCCAGATCGCCGACATCGCCGACGAACACCGGGGCGCCCACTTCGCCTGCGCGGCGGCCCTGGCCCTCCCGGACGGCACGGAACGAGTGGTCGAGGGCCAGTTGAAGGGCACCCTCCGCCACGCCCCCGCCGGCACGGGCGGCTTCGGCTACGACCCGATCCTCCAGCCGGACGGCGAGACCCGCACCTGCGCGGAACTGACGGCAGCGGAGAAGAACGCGATCAGCCACCGCGGCAAGGCGTTCCGGGCGCTGGTACCGGTGGTGCGGGAACTGCTCGGCTGAGCAGCGGAAAACCTACTGGTGCGGCCGGAGGGACTCGAACCCTCACGGGAGTTACCCCACTGGGACCTAAACCCAGCGTGACTGCCAATTCCACCACGGCCGCCCGGCGCTGCTGCCCGGCCATGCTACTGGTCGGGCAGCGCCGTCAGATCCCCAAGTCCTTGATGATCTTGGCCACGTGGCCCGTCGCGCGGACGTTGTACAGGGCGCGTTCGACCTTGCCGTCCTCGTCCACGACGATCGTGGAGCGGATGACGCCCATGTAGGTGCGGCCGTAGTTCTTCTTCTCGCCGAAGGCGGCGTACGCGTCGAGGACCTTCTTGTCCGGGTCGGCGAGGAGGGTGACCTTCAGGGACTCGGCCTCGCGGAACTTGGCCAGCTTCTCCGGCTTGTCGGGGGAGATGCCGATGACGTCGTACCCGGCGCCGGTCAGCAGCTCCAGGTTGTCCGTGAAGTCGCAGGCCTGCTTCGTGCAGCCGGGGGTAAGCGCGGCAGGGTAGAAGTAGACGATGACCTTGCGGCCCTTGTGGTCGGACAGGGACACCTCGTTGCCGTCGGCGTCCGGGAGGGTGAAGGCGGGGGCCGTGTCCCCGGGCTGGAGTCGCTCGCTCATCGATCCAGCGTAACGGGGGGTCCTGACAGTGCGGCGGGGCCCGGAGCTGACAGACTGTCCGGGACAGCGTCAGAGCAGACTTCGGAGGCGTACGGTGGCGGACACGTCGGACATCAGGACCCCGGCGCAGATCGAGGCGGACATCAAGCGCCGCCGCGAGGTGCTGGCCGAGACGCTCGACGAGCTCGGGATGCGGGTGCACCCGAAGACGATCGTCGACGACGCGAAGGCCAAGGTCGCCTCCAGTGTCGATCACACGCTGGGGCGGGCATACGTCCAGGTCAATCGCGTGGTGAGCGACGTGAAGGCGCAGTTCGTGGACGAGGAGGGCGCCCCGCGGATGGAGCGGGTCGTGCCCGTCGCGCTGGTGGTGGTCGGGGTCGTGGGGCTGCTCGCGTTCGGCGGCACCCGGCGGCGCGGGCGCTGAGCGGGGGCAGGTAGGTTCAGGGCGTGAGCGCCAAGAGAAACGAGCACGGTCCCCAGGACGACAAGCTGCCCATCCGGATGCTGCACGACCGCGTGCTCGTGCGGCAGGACACCGGTGAGGGCGAGCGGCGTTCCGGGGGCGGCATCCTGATCCCCGCGACGGCGGCCGTCGGCAAGCGGCTGGCCTGGGCCGAGGTGGTCGCGGTCGGTCAGAACGTACGGACCGTGGAGCCGGGCGACCGGGTGCTGTACGACCCGGAGGACCGTGCCGAGGTCGAGGTGCGGGGTGTGGGCTACGTGCTCATGCGCGAGCGTGATCTGCACGCCGTGGCGGCGGACCGGTTCGAGGGGTCGGAGGACTCCACCGGGTTGTACCTCTGAATCACGGGTCCAGGTCGGACTTCAGGGGCTGGTGATCAAGGTCACCAGCCCCTTTCCCCTGTCTTTGCTACCTTGGGAAGCACCCCGACGAGACGCGCCGTACCGGGCTGAAGGCAAAGACGACGCACCACCGTTCAGTTCGTTCACGGAGGTGTCTGTCGTGGCGTGGGTTCTGTTGTTCGTCGCCGGTCTGCTCGAGGTCGGCTGGTCGATCGGGATGAAGTACACCGACGGTTTCACGCGGCTGTGGCCGAGTGTGTTCACGGGTGCCGGGATCGTCGCGAGCATGATGCTGCTGTCGTACGCGGCGCGGACGCTGCCCATCGGTACCGCCTACGGCGTGTGGGTGGGCATCGGTGCGGCCGGGGCGGCGGTGCTCGGCATGGTGGTGCTGGGGGAGCCTGCGACCGCCGCCCGGATCTTCTTCATCTGTCTGCTGCTGGTCGCCGTGGTGGGGCTGAAGGCGACCTCCGGTCACTGACGCCGGGGTGTGACGGGGATGCCGGCGACCGTGCCGGCGGTGGTGTCCGAATCGCCGCCGCCCGCGCCGTCGGTGTCCCCGCCGCCGCCCGGTCCCGTGCCGCCGTTCGAGGAGTCGTCGCCGCCCCCGTCGCCGCCGCCCGTGGGGCCGGGCTCGGTGCTGGGGCCGCCCGTGGTGGGGGTGCCGCCGCCGGTCGACGGGGGGTCGGACTCGGTGCCGCCGTCGTCGCCGGGCGGGGTGCTGCCGCTGTTGGAGTCGCCCGGGGTTTCGGAGCCGGTGCCGTCCTCGTCGCCCGGTCCGTCGGAGGCGTCGCTGCTGCCGCTCTCGTCGCCGTCGCCCGGTTCGTCCGAGGCGTCGCTGCTCGGGGGCGCGGTGACGTCGGCGCCGTCCTGGAGCTGGAGGTCGAAGTCGGTGACCGGTTCGCCCTTGAGGGCGTTGCGGGTGTACTGGCTCCAGATCTCGGCGGGTGCCCCGCCGCCGTTGATGCGGGCGAGGCCCATGGCGCCGTACAGGGGCTTGTGGGCGGCGGTCTTCGGGTCCTGGCCCATGACGGCGACGACGGTGGCCAGGTCGGGGGTGTATCCGGCGAACCAGGCGGCGGTGTCCTCCTCGGCGGTGCCGGTCTTGGCGGCGGCGGGGCGCCCTGCGGCCTGGGCGGCGGTGGCGGTGCCGTTCTGGACGACGCTGCGCAGGACGGACGTGGTGGTGTCGGCGGACTCGCGGCTGACCGCCTGGTGCTCGCGCCGCTCGGGCAGCTCGACCTCCTGCTTGCCGTCCTTCATGACCTTCTCGACCAGCGTGTAGGTGCTGTGCCTGCCGTGGTTGGCGAGGGTCGCGTAGGCCTCGGCCATGTCGAGCGGGCTGGCGGTGGCGACGCCGAGGGCGATGGAGGGGGAGGGGGTCAGCTCGGGGGTGTCGGGGGAGAGCCCGAGGTCGATCGCGGTCTGCTTGACCTTGTCGGAACCGACGTCGACGGCCATCTGGGCGTACACGGCGTTGATGGACTTGTCGGTGGCCTCGCGGACGGTGACGTGGCCGTAGTCGCGGTGGTCCTCGTTCTCCGGGGCGTAGCGGCCGCCGCTCCAGCCCTGGACGGGGCGTTCGCTGGTGCCGTCGTAGCGGGTGTTGGGGTTGATCATCTGCCCGCTCTGCGTCTCGGAGTGGTTCTCCACGGCGGACGTGAACACGAAGGGCTTGAAGGTCGATCCGACCTGGAAGTCGCGGCGGACGGCGTTGGGCGTGTACTGCTTGACGTAGTCGATGCCGTTGTACATCGCGACGACCTTGCCGGTCTTCGGGTCGACGGAGGCGCCGCCGGCGCGGACGTAGCTGTCGACCTTGCGTTCCTTCTTGTCGAGCTGGGACATCAGCTTGTCGTCGACGGCCTTGACGAAGGCGTCCTGCTTGTCCTTCTGGAGGGTGGTGGTGATGCGGTAGCCGCCGCGGCCGAGTTCCTCCTCGTCGACGATGTCGTTCTCGATCAGGTACTTCTTGACGATGTTGACGACGTAGCCGCGCTGTCCGGACATGTTGGTGGAGATGGTGGACTGCTTGGGCTTGGGGAACTTCGCGGCGGCGCGTTCGGCGGTGCTGATCCAGCCCTTGTCGGCCATGCCGTTCATGACGTACTTCCAGCGGGCCTCGGCGGCGGGCCGGTTCTCGGGATGGGCGACGACGTCGTACTGGCTGGGGGCGTTGAGCAGGGAGGCCAGGTAGGCGCCCTGGGCGGCGGTGAGGTCCTTGGCGTCGACGCCGAAGTAGGCCTGGGCGGCGGCCTGGATGCCGTAGGCGCCGCGGCCGAAGAAACTGGTGTTGAGATAGCCCTCGAGGATCTCGCTCTTGCTCTTCTCCCGGTCGAGCTTGATCGAGATGAAGAACTCCTTCACCTTGCGGGTGACGGTCTGGTCCTGGGCCAGGTAGTAGTTCTTGACGTACTGCTGGGTGATGGTGGAGCCGGACTGCTTGCCCTTGCCGGTGGCGGTGTTCCAGCCGGCCCGGACCATCGCCATGGGGTCGATGGCGGACTCGCTGTAGAAGTCGCGGTCCTCGGCGGCGAGGACGGCGTGCTGGGCGTCCTTGGAGATGCGGGCGAGGCCGACGCTCTCGCGGTTGACCTCGCCGTCGCGGGCGAGGACGCTGCCGTCGGCGTACAGGTAGACGTTGGACTGCTTGGTGGCGAGCGCGTTGGCGGCGGGGATCTGCACGAGGTGGTAGCCGAGGAAGAAGCCGCCGACGATCAGCAGCAGGCCGACGACGACGGTGCTCAGCACGATGCGCCAGGTCGGGATCAGCCGGCGCCATCCGGTGCGCCCCGGCCGCTTGGGCTTCTTCGCCTTCCCGGGCTCTGCGGGCGCTCCGGGCGTTGCCTGTTCGCCCGTCTGCCCCTCGCCGGCCGCCTGGGACTCTCTCGGGGCCCGGCCCTGGTTCGGCGGCTGCGGCTGCGGCTCGTCGCTCATCTCGTGCACGGACTCCTGTTTCGGCTTCTGCTTCGCTTCGTACGGTTTTCGGAACGTCTGAGTTTCTTCTGGTGAAGACTCTCGCACCGCGGGTTCCGTTCCCACTCGACGGCACACCCGTGAAATTCCGTGGCAGGGGTCCCCGGGGGCGCACTAGGCTCCTGCGCTTTGGTGCCGGTCGGAAGGGGAGGGCTGTGAGTGCGGGCTCGGGGCGGTTGTACGTGGCCGTCGCGGCGGGGGGATTCCGACGGTACGCGACGTATCGGGCGGCCACCGCCGCCGGGGTGTTCACCAACACGGTCTTCGGTTTGATCCTGGTTTACACCTATCTGGCCCTGTGGGACGAGAAACCGCAGCTCGGAGGATACGACCAGGCGCAGGCCGTGACGTTCGTGTGGCTGGGGCAGGCGCTGCTGGCGGCGCTGGCGATCGGGGGCGGCGGGTTCGAGGACGAGCTGATGGAGCGCATCCGTACGGGTGACGTCGCCGTCGATCTGTACCGTCCGGTGGATCTTCAGCTGTGGTGGCTTGCGGCGGACGTGGGGCGGGCGGTGTTCCAGCTGCTGGGCCGCGGGGTGGTGCCGTTCGTGTTCGGGTCGCTGTTCTTCCCGGTGGCGCTGCCGCGGGAGGTGTCCGTGTGGGCGGCGTTCCTGGTGACGGTGGTGTTGGCGATGGTGGTGGGTTTCGCGCTGCGCTATCTGGTGGCGCTGTCGGCGTTCTGGCTGCTCGACGGCACCGGCGTGACGCAGATGGCGTGGCTGGCGGGGCTGTTCTGCTCGGGGATGCTGCTGCCGCTGAACGTGTTCCCGGGAGTGCTCGGCGACGTGGTGCGGGCGCTGCCCTGGTCGTCGCTGCTCCAGGGCCCGGCGGACGTGCTGCTGGGGGAGGCGGATCCGCTGCGGACGTATCTGTTCCAGGCGTCCTGGGCGGTGGCGCTGCTGGCGCTGGGGCGGCTGGTGCAGTCGGCGGCGACGCGACGGGTGGTGGTCCAGGGTGGCTGAGGTGGCCGAGGCGGCCCGGACGGAGGTACGGCGCGGGCGCGTCGTCGAGGGGGTGCGCACGTACGGGCTGATCGCCGGGATGTGGATCAGGTCGACGATGGCGTACCGGACGTCCTTCGTGCTGACGGCGTTCGGGAACTTCGCGATGACCGCGCTGGACTTCGTGGCGATCCTGCTGATGTTCTCCCGGGTGGACGCGCTGGGCGGCTACTCGCTGCCCGAGGTGGCGTTCCTGTACGGGCTGTCGGGGGTGTCGTTCGGGCTGGCCGACCTGGCGATCGGCTCCATGGAACGGCTGGGCCGCCGGGTGCGCGACGGCACGCTGGACACGCTGCTGGTACGTCCGGCGCCGGTGCTGGCGCAGGTGGCGGCGGACCGGTTCGCGCTGCGCCGTCTCGGCCGGGTGGTGCAGGGGCTGCTGGTGCTCGGGTACGCGCTGGTGGTCGTCGACATCGAGTGGACGGCGGCGAAGGTGCTGCTGCTGCCGGTGGCGCTGATCAGCGGGGCGGGGATCTTCTGCGCGGTGTTCGTGGCGGCGGGGGCGTTCCAGTTCGCGGCGCAGGACGCCTCGGAGGTGGCCAACGCCTTCACCTACGGCGGTACGACGATGCTTCAGTACCCGCCGACCGTGTTCGCGCTGGACCTGGTGCGCGGGGCGACGTTCGTGCTGCCGCTGGCGTTCGTGAACTGGCTGCCGGCGAGCTATGTGCTGGGGCGGCCGTATCCGCTGGACCTGCCCGGGTGGGTGGCGTTCACGCCGCCGCTGGCGGCCGCGGCCTGCTGTGCGCTGGCGGGGCTGGCCTGGCGGGCGGGCCTGCGTTCGTACCGGAGTACGGGGAGCTGAGAGGGCTGAGGGAGCCGACGGAGATGGCGGACATGGCGAAGACGGCGGACACGGCGGACACGGCGGGACCGGGGGCTGCGGCGGAGGCGGACGCCGCGGCGGGGGCCGACGCCGCGGCCTTCATCGAGCTGGACGGCGTCGAGAAGGTCTTCGACGTGCGCAAGAAGACGGGCTTCCTGAAGCGGGAGCGGCGGCAGGTGCGGGCGGTGGACGGGCTGTCGTTCACGGTGTCGCGCGGCGAGATGGTCGGCTACATCGGCCCGAACGGCGCCGGGAAGTCGACGACGATCAAGATGCTCACCGGCATCCTGACGCCGAGCGGCGGCCGGCTGCGGGTGGCGGGCATCGACCCGTCCCGGGAGCGGGTCCGGCTGGCGCACCGCATCGGGGTGGTGTTCGGGCAGCGCACGACGCTGTGGTGGGACCTGCCGCTGATCGACTCCTACCGGCTGATGCACCGCATGTACCGCATCCCGGACGCCCGTTACCGCGAGAACCTGGACCGCTGTGTCGAACTCCTCCAGCTCCAGGAGCTGCTCGACGTGCCGGTGCGGCAACTCTCCCTGGGGCAGCGGATGCGCGGCGACATCGCGGCGGCGCTGCTGCACGACCCGGAGGTGCTGTACCTGGACGAGCCGACGATCGGCCTGGACGTGGTGTCGAAGGCCAAGGTGCGGGGTTTCCTGCGGGACTTGAACGCCGAGCGCGGCACGACGGTGCTGCTGACCACGCACGACCTCCAGGACATCGAGCAGCTCTGCTCGCGCGTGATGGTCATCGACCACGGGCGGCTGATGTACGACGGCCCGCTGGACGGTCTGCACGAGGCGGGGGAGAGCGAACGCACCCTGGTGGTGGACCTGGAGCGGGAGTTGCCGCCGATCGAGGCGCCGGAGCCGGCCCGGGTGGTGCGGGTGGAGGGTCCGCGGCAGTGGCTGGCGTTCCCGGCGGCGGCGTCGGCGGCCGGGCTGGTGGCGGGGATCGCGGCCCGGTATCCGCTGGTGGACCTGTCGGTGCGGGAGCCGGACATCGAGTCGGTGATCGCGAAGATGTACGCGGAACGCGCGGGCGCGTAGTGTCCGGCGCGGTGACCTCGTAGGCTGCTGTACATGACCGACGACGCCCCGGAACTCCGCGCATCCGACGCCGACCGTGAACGAGTCGCCGAGGTCCTGCGCGACGCCCTTGCCGAGGGACGCCTGGACATGGCCGAGTTCGAGGAGCGGCTGGACGCCACCTACAGCGCGCGGACGTACGGGGACCTGGCGCCGATCACCCGGGACCTGCCGGTCGGCGGGGCGGGCGCGGCGCCCCGGGTGTCGATGACCAAGGAACCCGAGCGGGACGCGGGCTGGGCGGGGCGCATCACCGGCGCCGAGGGATCGTCGACCTGGGCCGTCGCCGTGATGTCCGGCTTCCAGCGCAAGGGGCGCTGGACGGTGCCGAGGCGGTTCAACTGCTTCGCGTTCTGGGGCGGCGGGGAGATCGACCTGCGCGACGCGGACTTCGCGGCGGGCGAGGTCGTGATCAACTGCGTGGCGATCATGGGCGGGATGAACGTGGTCGTGCCGCCGGGCGTCGAGGTGGTCGTGCGCGGCATCGGCTTCATGGGCGGCTTCGACCACAGCGAGGAGGGCGTGCTCGGGGACCCGGGCGCCCCGCGCGTGGTCGTGACGGGCTTCGCCTTCTGGGGCGGCGTCGGCGTCGAGCGCAAGGTGACGCGGGCCGAGCGGCAGCGGCTGAAGGAGGAGCGCCGCCAGGAGAAGCTGGAGCGCCGCCAGGAACGGGAGCGGGAGCGGCTGGAGCGCGGCTCGGGCCGGGCGGAGCTGGACGCCTCCCGCCACGACAGTCACGACAGCCACGGCGGCCACGGTTTCGACGGTCTGCACGACCTGCACGGCAGCAGCCGCGAGCGGGAGCTGGAACGGGAGCGCGAGCGGCGCCGGGACACCTGAGCGCCCCCCGCCCCGGCCGGACCGCTACGCCCTGACCGGCGCCGCGCCCTTCAGCGCGGCCAGGTCGATGACCTGGCCCATGCGCGCGTACCCCTTGTCGCCGGGGTGCAGGTGGTCGCCGCTGTCGTAGTCCGAGCGCATCCGGCGCGGGTCGTAGGGGTCGCGCAGGGCCTTGTCGAAGTCGACGACCGTGTCGAAGACCCGGCCGGAGCGGATCTCCTCGTTGACCTCCTGCCGCATCGTCTCGCGGGCCTTGGTGTAGCCGCCGTAGCCGCCGAACGGCGTGATCGTGGCGCCGACGACCCGCAGGCCCCGGGCGTGCGCCCGGTCGACGAGGGTGCGCAGGCCGGTGAGGATGCCGTCGCGGTCGGCGAGTTCCGGGCTTTTCAGGATGTCGTTGACGCCGAGGACGACGACGACGGCCTTGACGTTGGTGCGTTCCAGTACGTCCCGTTCGAACCGGCTCAGTCCGCTCGGGTTGTCGGCCGGCCGCCCCGACCTGCTGGTCAGGAGCCGGTTGCCGCTGATGCCCTCGTTGACGACGCTGTAGCGGGGCGTGTCCTGGCCGTCGCCCGCCGCCTCGTGCAGGCGGGCGGCGAGGACGTCGGTCCAGCGGTGGTTGGCGTCGCTCTCCGAGCGGGCGCCGTCGGTGATGGAGTCGCCGAACGCCACGACCGTGCCGTCGGCCTCGTGGCTCAGCACGTCGAGGGCGGTCAGGTAGCGCCAGTACGGCGTGGGGGTGGTGTACGCGACGGCGGTGACGTCCGCCGTGCGGTCGCCGTCGGCCAGGTAGCTGGTCTGCCGGGCCTGCGGATGGTAGGTCACCGGCCCGGACGGGATGGGGGAGTACGTGGTGACCAGGACGTTCGCCCCGTAGGGGATGGCGATGCGGGCGGTGTCGCTCATCACCTGGCCGCCCGCCGGGATGATCACCCGGGCGCTGCCGCCGAAGGTGAGCCGGCGCATGGTGTCGGCGATCGCGGCCGCCGTGTCGGGCCCCGCCGCCAGCGCGATCGAAGCGTGCGTGACGGTCAGCGGCGACTGCCCGTACAGGTTCGAGAGGGTGATCCGCGCGCTGGTGCCGCCGACCGAGGTGTGCACGACGTTGCGCACGGAGCGGCCCGCCATGCCGGTCGTCTCGGTGCCCGGCTCGGCCGCGGCCGGTGCGGTGGCCCAGGCGCCCACCCAGGCACCCGTGGAGGCGGGGGCGGCGTCCCCTCGCGGGAGACGGCCTCCGGCCTGCAGCGCGTGGTCCCTGCTGCCGTCGTCCGCGGACGCTCCGGCGTATATGGCCGCGGAGATCGCCACTATCAGGGTGACGATCGCCGCGAGCAGGGCACGGTGCTTGGTGGGGGGCGCCCCCGCACCCCCGTCACGACCCCGGGTCATGCTGTGCTGTTCTCCTCGGGCGAGGGGAGCCCCGAGGCTCCGGTCCGATGACCCCATGATGCGTCATGGGCGGAGGAAAGGCCGCAGAAGCCGCGGGCGTTCCCCCTCCAGGGCAGACGCCGGGAACTTGTGTTCCGTTCCAGGAGTCGGTCAGGAAGGGACAATGTGTGAGGGACGTATCAGCGAACGGTGGAGCGGATGGAACGCACGAAGGCGGAACTTCCTGAGGGCACGGGGGGTACGGGTGGTTCCGGGGGTGCGGGTGCGGGTACGGGTGCGGTCCGCGACCGTGCGATGACGTCCTTCAGCCCCGCCGACGAGGAGAAGCGCCGCGGCGTGCGCCGGATGAAGCTCACCGCCACCGGCCTGCTGCTCTTCGTCGCCCTGGTCTACGTCCTGACCGAGTGGGCCTCCCACCGGGGCGCGGGCGCCTGGGCGGGCTATGTGTCGGCGGCCGCCGAGGCCGGCATGGTCGGCGCGCTCGCCGACTGGTTCGCGGTCACCGCCCTCTTCCGCCACCCGCTCGGCATCCCCATCCCGCACACCGCGATCATCCCGAAGAAGAAGGACCAGCTGGGCGTCTCGCTGGGCGAGTTCGTCGGGGAGAACTTCCTCTCCGAGGCGGTCGTGCGCCAGCGGCTGCGCGCCGTCGGCATCGGCAGCCGCCTCGGCGCCTGGCTCGCCGTGCCCGAACACGCCGACCGGGTGACGGCCGAGCTGTCCGCCGCCCTGCGCGGGGCCCTCACCGTGCTGCGGGACTCCGACGTCCAGGCGGTGGTCGGCGAGGCGATCACGCGCCGTGCCGACGCCCAGGAGATCGCCCCCGGCATCGGCAAGATGCTGGACCGGGTGGTCTCCGACGGCGGTCACAAGCGTGCCGTCGACCTGATCGTCTCCCGCGCCCACGACTGGCTGATCCTGCACGGCGACTCCGTGATGGACGCCGTACAGGGCGGGGCACCCGGATGGACCCCCCGCTTCGTCGACAAGAGGATCGGCGACCGGGTCTACAAGGAGCTGCTGCGCTTCGTCACCGAGATGCGCGACATGCCCGCCCACCCCGCGCGCGGCGCCCTCGACCGCTTCCTCACCGACTTCGCCGCCGACCTCCAGTCCGACACGGAGACCCGCGCGCGGGTGGAGCGGCTGAAGACCGAGGTGCTGGGCCGCGGCGAGGTCCAGGACCTGATCGCGTCCGCCTGGACGGCCGTACGGTCCATGATCGTCTCGGCGGCGGAGGACGAGCGCAGCGAACTGCGGCTCAGGGTGCGCGCCTCGCTGCTCTCCCTGGGTGCCCGGATGGCCTCCGACGCCAAGGTGCAGGCCAAGGTCGACGGCTGGGTGGAGGGCGCCGCGGTGTACGTGGTGACCACCTACCGCAAGGAGATCACCTCGCTGATCACCGACACGGTGGCGGGCTGGGACGCCGAGCACACCACGAAGAAGATCGAGGCGAACATCGGCCGCGACCTCCAGTTCATCCGTATCAACGGCACGGTGGTCGGCTCACTCGCCGGGCTGCTGATCTACACGGTCTCCCGCATCTTGGGGGCGTAGCCCCGGCCCCCGCGGGGCACCCCTCACGCCATGACAGGAGACTCGTCGGACCCGCCGGACCCGTCGGGCTCGGTGCCCGCCTCCACGGGGACCGTCACCACGGCCGTCCCGGCCCGCCTGGACCGGCTGCCGTGGTCGCGCTGGCACTGGATGATCGTGATCGGCCTGGGCACCGTCTGGATCCTCGACGGCCTGGAAGTCACGATCGTCGGCAACGTCGCCGGACGCATCGCCGAGGACGGCAGCGGGCTGGACATCAGCTCCGCCCAGATCACCGGCCTGGCCGCCGCCCTGTACGTCGCCGGGGCCTGCTCCGGCGCCCTGTTCTTCGGCTGGCTGACCGACCGGCACGGCCGCAGGAAGCTGTTCATGATCACGCTGGTGGTCTATCTGGCGGCCACCGCGCTGACCGCGGTCTCCTTCGAGTCCTGGTGGTTCTTCCTCTTCCGCTTCCTCACCGGCTTCGGCATCGGCGGCGAGTACGCGGCGATCAACTCCGCGATCGACGAGCTGATCCCGTCCCACTACCGGGGCCGGGTCGACCTCATCATCAACGGCAGCTACTGGCTGGGCGCCATCGGCGGCGCCCTGCTGTCGATCGTGATGCTGGACACCGACATCTTCGCCAAGGACCTCGGCTGGCGGCTCAGCTTCGCCCTCGGCGTGGTCCTGGGCCTGGTGGTGCTCCTTGTGCGGCGGCACGTCCCGGAGAGCCCACGCTGGCAGTTCATCCACGGCCAGGGCGAGAAGGCGGACACCCTCGTCTCCTCGGTCGAACGGGAGATCGAGCGGGAGAAGGGTGAGAAGCTGCCGCCGCCGGCCGGTGAGATCACCATCCACCAGCGCAAGTCCATCGGCTTCGGCCTGATCGCCAAGACCGTCTTCGGCCGCTACCCGCGCCGCGCGGTCCTCGGCCTGTCCCTCTTCATCGGGCAGGCCTTCCTCTACAACGCGATCACCTTCGGCTTCGGCACCATCCTCATCACCTTCTTCGACGTGCCGACCGGCAGCACCGGCTACTACTTCGCGGTCATCGCCGCGGGCAACTTCTGCGGCCCGCTGCTCCTCGGCCACCTCTTCGACACGGTCGGCCGCCGCATCATGATCTCCAGCACCTATCTGATCTCCGGCATCCTGCTCTTCGGCACGGCCTGGCTGTTCGACCGGGGCTCGCTCACGGCGACGACCATGACGGCCTGCTGGTGCGTGGTGCTGTTCTTCGCCTCGGCGGGCGCCTCCAGCGCCTACCTGACGGTCTCCGAGATCTTCCCCATGGAGACCCGCGCCATGGCCATCGCCTTCTTCTACGCCCTCGGCACCGCCGCCGGCGGCATCAGCGGCCCGCTGCTCTTCGCCGACCTGACCGAGTCCGGCGTGGTGGGCGACACGGTCCTGGCCTTCCGGATCGGCGCCGGGCTGATGTGCGCGGCGGGCCTGGTCGCGGCGTTCCTCGCGGTGAAGGCGGAACGCCGCTCGCTGGAGGACATCGCGGAGCCGCTGTCGACGGCGGTACCGGATTCGCCGGGAACGGCGGGCCCCGGCGCGAAGACCGCGTAGCGTCGCACACGCCGACCCGACCCGACCGGCACGGACGCCAGACGCCGAGGAGCCCCGATGAGTATCCGCAGGATCGTCCCCAACATCCACGTCCAGGCCGAGGAGCAGTGGAACACGAGCCGCGAGTTCTACGGCCTGCTCGGCTTCGAGGAGGTCATGGACATGGGCTGGGTGACGACCCTCGCCTCCCCGTCCAACCCCACCGCCCAGATCAGCCTCTTCACCGAGGAGCGCACCGCGCCCGTCGTCCCCGACCTGAGCGTGGAGGTCGAGGACGTCGACGCGGTCTACGCCCAGGTGGTCGCGTCGGGCGCCGAGATCGTCCGGGAGCCGCAGGACGAGGAGTGGGGCGTACGGCGCTTCTTCGTACGGGACCCGAACGGCCGGGTGATCAACGTACTCACCCACCACGCCTGACCGGCACCGCCGCGTTCAGGAGCGCCGGTCGGCGACCGCCCACGAGGCCAGCGCCACGGCACCCGCGACACCGAACACGGCGGGCCAGGCGCCCACCTTCTTGGCCAGCGGGTGCGACCCCGCGAAACCGGCGACGTAGGCCGCCGTCAGCGCACCCGCGGCCTTCCCGCCGGCCCGGGCCCGCCACTGCTGCGCGGCGGCGGCCCCGGCGACGGCGAGCACGGCCCCGCCGAGCTGCCGCTTCTTCGTCCAGCGGGCCACGCCGTACCCGCCCACCAGACCACCCGCGGCGACCACCGCGCTGGGAACCCTCGCCATCTCTGCCTCCTGCCCCGCCGGACCCGTTCCGGCGTACCGACTTGTCGGGACCGAGGCTAATCCCCACCCCTTTCGGCCGAACACCGAGCCCTGATCGCGACACTTCCGGGTATCCGCTGCGTTGGGGAGACGAGCACCCGGAGGAGACCGATGACCACGCAGCGCCCCCGCACCTACGACCCGCCGCGCCCCCGGACGGTCACGGTGGACGGCGCCCGCGTCGCCTGCTGGGAGTCGGGACCGCCCGACGCCGAACCGGTGGTCCTCCTGCACGGCTACCCCGCCGACCACCACTGCTGGCGCCACCAGGTCCCGGCCCTGTCGGTCCGGCACCGGGTCATCACGCCGGACCTCCTCGGCTGGGGCGCGTCCGACCGCCCCCTCCACCTGCCCTTCGACTACGACACGGAGGTCGCCCGGGTCGGCCGGCTCCTCGACGCACTGGACCTGGACTCGGTGAACCTGGTCGGCCACGACTACGGCGGCTTCCTCTCGCTCGGCTTCACCCAGCACCACCCGGGCCGGGTGCGCAGGCTGGCGCTCCTCAACAGCCGCGCGCACGACACCTTCACCCGCCGCTGGTACGCCGTGTTCAGCCTGCTCGGCCTCGCCGGACGCAGCCCCCTGCTCCGGCGCCCGGCACGGCACCTGCCGTACGTCGCCCTCCACCGCCGTTCCTTCGCGCCGCTCGTGCGCGCCGGCCACCTCGACGCCCACGTCCTGGACGGCTACGTCGACTGGATGGCCGAGCCCGAGGGCCGCCGCTGGCTGCTCCACTACTTCGGTGAGTACCGCACCCCGGCCCGCCCCGGGCTGCGCCGGGGGCTGTCCGGCATCACCTGCCCGACGGCCGTCGTCTGGGGCCGCGCGGACCCGTACCTGAGCCCGGCGATCGCGACCGAGCTGGCCGGGTCGGTGCCCCGCGCCGAGCTGACGATGCTGGACGACGCGGGCCACTGGGTGATGGACGAACGCCCGGCCGCCGTGACGCGGGCGCTGGGCCGACTGCTGGAACGCACTACTCCGAACGGGTGAGACGCAGGTCACAAGTGGGCCGTGGTGCGGCCTGTCACATCGCGCCGCCGGCGTCCGTCGTAGCTGTGTACGACCGACGGAACAACGATGAGGGAGTCCACCATGGAAGCGCGTCTCAACCTGTTCACCAACCCGCTCGCCGGCAAGCTGCTGCGGCACATCAACTCCGCCGGCAAGGCCGTGACCGACTCGGCGCTGCCGGCCGCGACCCAGGAACTGGTCAAGATCCGCGCCAGCCAGATCAACGGCTGCGGCGCCTGCCTCGACATGCACACCAAGGACGCCGCGAAGGCGGGGGAGACCTCGCTGCGCCTCAACCTGGTCGCCGCCTGGCGGGAGGCCAAGGTGTTCACCGACGCGGAGCGCGCCGCCCTCGAACTGACCGAGCAGGGTACCCGCCTCGCCGACGCCTCCGGCGGCGTCACCGACGAGGCCTGGGCCAACGCGGCGAAGCACTACGACGAGGAGCAGCTCACCGCCCTGGTCGGGCTGATCGCCGTCATCAACACCTACAACCGCCTGAACGTCATCACCCAGCAGCCGGCCGGCGACTACGAGCCGGGGATGTTCGGCTGAAGCCGGCACCCCTCAGCCGCAGTCCCGGCCGTTCGGTCCCGGCCGCCCGGTCCCGTCGCCCGCCGCTCAGCCGGCGTGCAGCAGGACCGGGAGCCGCTGGTGGCCGTTGCTGATCAGGGAGGGCACGGGTGGCAGCTCCTCGGCCGGATCGGCGAGGCGGATGTCCGGGAAGCGGCCGAAGAGACTCTTCAGCGCGAGGGTCACCTCCATGCGGGCCAGCGGTGCGCCCAGGCAGAAGTGGACGCCGTGGCCGAAGGCCAGGTGCTCCTTGACGGTGCGGGTCGCGTCGAAGGTGTCGGCGTCCTTGTGCCAGTCCGGATGACGGTTGGCGGCGGCGTACGAGGCGAGGATCGGCTCCCCGCGGGCGATGGTCCGCCCGTCCGGCAGGACGATGTCGGTGACCGCGTACCGCAGCGGCAGATGCTTGACCGCCGGTTCGTGGCGCAGCGTCTCCTCCACCACGTCCGCCCAGGTGACCTCGCCCTTGCGGACCAGTGCGAGCTGGTCGGGGCGGGTCAGCAGGGTGTGCACCGCCTGGTCGATGACGTTGACGGTGGTCTCGTACCCGGCGCTGATCATCAGCAGCAGGGTGTCGCGCAGCTCATCGGGGGAGAGACGGTCGCCGTCCCCCTCGTCGTCCCGCGCGGCGATGAGCAGGGACGTCATGTCGTCGCCCGGGGCGGCGGACTTGGTCGCGATGAGCTGGTCCAGGACCTCGTACAGGCGCGCGGTGTTGGCCTGCGCCTCGGCCTGGTCCAGGGTGGTGTCGAAGACGCCGTCCACGACGGCCCGGAAGTCCGGCCGCTGCTCCTCGGGCACGCCCATGAGGTGACCGATCACCGCTATGGGCAGCGGGTAGGCCAGCTCCTGGCGCAGGTCGGCCGGCTGACCTGCGGGCAGCTCCGCGAGCCGGTCGACGAGACCGGTCACCATCGCCTCGACGGCCGGCCGTATCGCGTCGACGCGGCGGGCGCTGAAGGCGGGCGCCACCAGCCGGCGCAGCTTGCGGTGATCGGGACCGTACGCGGTGAACATGTTCTCCACCGCCACCCACAGGGCCAGCGGCCAGGTGCCGACGACCTCGCCGAAGGCGGGCCAGTGCGCCCGGGCGTCCTTGGAGACGTCGGGGCTGGTGAGCAGTTGTTTGAGCAGGGCGGGGTCGGTGATCGACCAGGCCTGGACCCCGAGGACGTCCACCCAGGTGGCGGGGCCGCCCTCCCGCAGGGTGCGGTGCTCGGCGTGGTGGTCGGCGCCGGTGGGGTCGAGGACGAGGGCGGGCTGCTGGGTCGCCATGACCTGGCTCCTTAGTGTGCGGCTCGGTGCGCGGCGGGCTGCGCGGCGGGGAAGGTGACGGGCAGGGATTCGAGGGCGCGGTGGAACGGACCGGGTCGCCAGGCCAGTTCGGCCGGGGGCCGGGCGAGGTCCGTCTCGGGGAGCGCGTCCAGGAGGTGGGTGACCGCGGTCTCGGCGATGAGGTAGGCGTGCGAGCGGGCGGGGCAGGTGTGCGGACCGGTGCTCCAGGCCAGGTGGGCGCGGTTGCCGCCGTGCTGTCCCTGGGGCACGCCCTCCGTGAGGGCCGGGTCGTTGTTCGCGGCCGCCATCGATATCACCACCGGCTGGTCGGCCGGCAGCAGCACGCCCTCCACGTCGATGGGGTACGGGGGATAGGAGATGCAGTAGTTCGCCATCGGCGGGTCGGTGTAGAGGACGGCGTCGAGCGCGTCGCGCACCGTGGAGAGCCCGGCGTGCAGGTCCGCGGAGAACTCCTCGTCGGTGAGGATCTTCAGGATCGTGTTGCTGATCAGGTTGGTCATGGGTTCGATTCCGGCGCCGTAGAGCGTGACGAGCTGGTGGCTCATCTCCTCGTCGCTCAGCTCGACGGGGTGGAGGGCCAGCCGGGAGGTGATGTCGTCGCCGGGGTGGGTCCGGCGCAGGGTCACGAGGTCGGACACGGCCTGCGCGAGGATCACGTTGCCCTGCTCGGCGTTGGTGGTGTCGAAGATCTTCGCCATGCCGTCGGCGATGCGCTGCCCGATCTCGTCCGGGCAGCCGAGCAGTGCGCTCAGCACGCGGAAGGCGATGGGGAAGGAGTACTGGGTGAGCAGGTCGGCCGAGCCGACGGTGCGGAACCCGTCGATGGCCTCGGAGGCGACCTGCTCGACGAGGGCGCGCAGCCCGTGCTGGTCGACCTGGTCGATGGCGTGGGTGTTCGCGGACCGGTAGCGGGTGTGCTCGGCGCCGCCCGAGCGCAGCGCGTTGGGCCGCCACTCCATCATCGGCCGCACCGGGCAGGTCGCCGGGATCAGCTTCTCCCACGCGCGGGGGTCGGCAGGGAAGTGCAGCGGGTCGTTCAGGATGCGGCGGGCCTGGTAGTAGCCGATCACCAGGGTCGCGGGGACGCCGGGCGCCAGGTCGACGGGGACGAGCGGACCGTGGGTGCGGCGCATGCTCCGGTAGGCGGCGTGCGGGTCGGCGGCGAACTCCGGTGCGTACAGGGCGATCCGGCCAGGACCGCTCGCCGGCGCGGTCTCGGTGGAGGGCAACGTCATCGGCGGGACTCCAGGAGGGCGGCTGAACGGTGCTCGGAGAGGTACTCCGTGAGCGTGATCAGGGCGTGCAGGGAGGAGGTGCGGTCACGGGCGTCGCAGTACGTCAGCGGCGTGGCTGGTTCCAGGGCCAGCGCCTCGCGCAGCTCCGCCTCGGGGTAACCCGGGGATCCGGGAAAGGTGTTGATGGCGACGGCGTACGGGATGCCCGCACCGTCCAGCAGGCCGAGGGCGTCGTGGGAGGCGTCGAGGTCGCGGGTGTCGGCCAGGACGAGGCAGCCGAGGGCGCCTTCGGCGAGGTCCTCCCACAGCGGCTGGAAGCGGGACTGCCCCGGCAGCCCGAACAGGTACAGCGCGAGCCGTCCGCCGGCCATGTGGATGCGGCCGAAGTCCATCGCCACGGTGGTCGTCGTCTTGTGCGGGGTGCCGCGCAGATCGTCCACACCGGCGCTGGCCTGCGTGATCGGCTCCTCCATGCGCAGCGGCCGTACCTCCGAGACGCTGCCGATCAGCGTCGTCTTGCCGACACCGAAGCCGCCCGCGACCACGATCTTGGCGGACCGGGTCACCGTGGCCGGGACGTAGGTGACGGGCCGGTCGGTCCCGTCTGTTCCGTCGGTCCGGTCGGTCCGGTCGGCCCGGTCAGACCATGGAGCGAAGTCCACGGAGTACCTCCTGCAGCAGGTCGAAGTCGGGCTGGTCGTCGATCGCGGCGACCGGGCTGGAGAGGTGGCCGGAGTCCATCAGCGAGGAGACGAGGATGCGCACCGTGGAGGGCGGCAGCTCCAGCGCGGCGGCGATGTCGGCGACGGCCAGGCCGCCGTCCGCGCCGGCGAACAGCCGCATCACCCGGCGGGCGTCCGGGCCGAGGGTGTCCGTGGGACCGGTCGCGGCGATGACCACGCTCTCCAGGCGCACGTCCTCGCGTGCGCGGATCCGGCCCCCGGTGCGGACGTAGGGCCGGACCATGTCGGGATCGCGCCGCGGCCCGCTCATACCGGTTGGCCGCCGTCCGCGACCGGCACGCGCTCCTCCGTGGCCAGCTCGTGTCCCACCCGGGTGGCGAGCCGGACCATGTGGTGCGAGATCAGCCCGACGTCGGCGTCGGGGCCGGTCGTGCACACCGACAGCATGGTGTTCTTCGCGGCGGTCGTCGTCAGGCCGATGCAGCCGACCGACTCGATCAGCAGCTGCCGCATCCCCGCGCCGCCGGTGAACTCGTCCCAGGCCTTGCCCGCCGCGCGCAGCGCCGCCGTCAGCGCGGCGAACCTCTCCCCGTCGTCCTGGCCGATCGTCTGCGTACGGGCCTTCAGCAGTCCGTCGCTGCTCATCAGCACGGCGTACCGGACGCCCTCGACGCTGCCGAGTTCCTGGTCCAGCAGCCAGCCCAGGCTGTTGGTGTGTGTGTCTTGCACGATCAGTGTCCTTCGTCGTCAGCGGCGTCGTGGGGGGTGGTGCGGGCGGCGGTGTCGGCGGGGGCCGGCGAGGGCTGCTCCCCGTCCCGGCCGCGGCGGGTCCCGGCCGCCCAGGCGGCGGCGACGGCGGGACGCCCGGGCTCGGTGTCGTCGGGGGCGGCCGGGCGCCGCGCGGGGGTGGGCGCGGCGGAGCGCCGGCGGACGGTCAGGCCGCTGGCGGTGGTGGAGTTGGTGGAGGTGGAGGTGGAGGTGGTGGTGGACGTGGAGATGGCTGGGTCGGGTACGGCCGCTGCGGCCGGGGCTCCGCCGGGGGACGCCGCAGGCGGAGCGGCGGGCTCGGCGACGGGCTCGCCCGGCGCGGCGGTTGCGGTGGGCTCGGCGACCGCGGCAGACGCGGCCACCGCCTGGGCCACCGGAGCCGCATGGGTCACCTGGGCCACCGGAGCCGCAGGGGCCGCCGGGGCTGCCTGGGCCGGTTGGGACGCATGGGCGGCAGGCCTCGGTACCGGCTGGGCCACCGCAGGGTCGACGATCAGGTTCTTCGGCAGGACGACCATGGCCCGGGTCCCCTGGTAGATGTTGGGCGCGGTCAGCTCGACTCGGAAGCCGTAGTTCTCCGCCAGCAGGGAGGCGACGCGCAGCCCGGTCTGGGGGTGGGCGCCCAGGCGCGTGATGTCGTCGCGCTGTTCGCCGGACATCACGTCGCTGGCCCACAGCAGCCGCTCGTCGTCCATGCGCAGCCCGGCGTCGTCCACGATCAGGAAGCACGCGTGGTGCCCCTGCTCCAGCGAGACGTGGACACTGGCGGCGGGCGGCGAGTAGCGCAGCGCGTTGTCCAGCAGTACGGCGAGCGCGTGCACGACCGCCTCCACGGCGCGGCCCTCGACCACCACGGACCCCATCTCGGGGTGCTTGATCCGCTCGTACCCCTCGATCCGGCCCATGGCCGCACGCACGATGTCGGTCAGCGTGGTGGCGGGCCAGCGCCGGGACAGCTTGTCCCCGGCGAGCACGGAGTACCCCGACGCCGTGAGCAGCATCTGCTGCGTGAGGTGGTCGATCTCCACGAGCGTCGCGTACGCCTCGTCCGAGATGTGCCGCCGTACACCCTGGCTGACGGCCCGGCCGAGCCGCGCGGAGCGGGCCACGACGTTGTTGGCGAAGCCGCGCACGGCGGCCCGGGCCACGCCGACGGACTCGCGGCGGGCCTGGGCGATCTGCCGCTCGGTGTCCTGCCGTACCCGCTCGGCGACGTGGACCGCGGCCCGTTCGGCGGCCGCCCGCTCCTCGGTCCGTACGTCGTCCACCGCCGAGGCCACCGCGCCGGGCACGGCACGCAGCCGCTCGGCGAGCGGTGTCCCGTCGAGCTGCGCCGGCACGAGCAGACCGCCCCCGGGGCCCGCGCCGCCGGGCCCGCCCTTCGCCGCCGCCGGGATCACGGTGGCCGCGAGGTGTCCCACGCACTGCTCCGCCGCGACGAGTTGCAGGGTCAGCCGGTCGGCGTGCTCGCGCAGCTGCTCACCACGGCGCCGGGCCTGCTCGGCCTTGCGCCGGAAGTACCACGCGGCCCCGGCTCCGGCCACCGCCAGCGCGGCGGTGGCGGTCACTATCAGTTCAGTCATCAGGTCCTCACGGATCGGAAGCCGTCGGTGTGGGCGAGGTGGCCGAGGCGGGCCGGCGCGCAGGGGCGGGGCGCCGGCCGGCCCGATGACGACCGGGCTCTCAACAGGCCGGAGCGGACCGGTGTCTCCCACGGTCGTCCCGTGCCGCGGAGTCGGCAGCGACGCGGTCGACGGCGAAGGCGCACGACATGGATCTCCCGGGAACAGGCGAGGGCCGGTACGAGGGCCGGTACGAGCAGGGGGTGCCGATGACGCGGACTCGAGACGGAGCGGGACCGCACGTCCCGAGGCGCCTCGAACTCCCGTATCCGCGACCGGCGTTCGGCATACGGAAGGGGACCATACCGCTTGTGCTCACGTTGTGCTGATGCTCGGTGCCGGACTCGTGATCACGGCCTGGAAGCGCCGGGGCTTTGGCGCGAAAAATGCCCCGATGAGGGCCGAACCACTGTGGCTGAAAAGGGAGTTGGCCCGTCGGGCGAGGTCCTGGTAGTGGCTCAGTCGGTGTCGGAGAGGCGCTTCAGCCACTCGCCGAGCAGCCGCTGCTCCGCCTCGCTGAGCACCGTCTGCTCGGGGAGGGTGGCGCGCAGCGCGCGGGCGGCGCCCTCCGGGCCGGCGTCCCGCACGGCCGGGCGTTCGTGGGTGACGGCGGCGACCATGGACTCGCGCAGGGTGGTGAACAGGGCCGGATCGCGCCGGTCCTCCGGCAGGGACAGCCAGGTGAGCACCGCGCCGCGCGCCGTGGCGTGGATGATCTGGGCCGCCAGCTCCTGGTCCACGCGGAGCCATCCGCCGGCGGCGAGCCGTCGCATGCGGGCCATCAGGATCTCCATGCCGGCCTTGAAGGCGGCCGAACCCGTGCGCGCCGGTTCGGTGTACATCAGCGTGTACAGCGCGGGATTGGCCAGACCGAACTCGACCGCCAGATCCCAGCCGTCCCGCAGGTCCTCGATCGGGTCCGGCGGATCCGGGTCGACGTGTTTGGTGGCGAGAAAGCTCGCGAAGCCGTGCTCGGCGACCGCGTCGAGCAGCCCGTCCTTGTCGCCGAACAGCCGGTAGATGGCCGGCGGCTGAAGTCCCGCCGCCTCGGCGACCGCCCGCGTGGTGACGGCGTCACGGCCGCCGCGCGTCAGCAGGCCGATGGCGGCCTCGATGACCCGCTGCCGGGTCTGGTCGGAACGAGAGGGCATGCAGCCAACGATACCGCTTTGGTGTTGCCATCGTGATTATCGCTGTTACTGTGAAAGTGATTCCACTGGAAACAGGAACGGGAGTGCGTCATGATCATCGTTACCGGAGCCACCGGACAGCTGGGCCGTCGGATCGTCGAGCACCTGCTCGCCCGTGTGCCGGCGGAACAGGTCGGCGTCAGCGTCCGCGACCCGGGCCATCCGCAGGCGCGGACCTTCGCCGACCGAGGGGTGCGGGTGCGCAGGGGCGACTTCACGGACACCGAGAGCCTCGCCCAGGCCTTCGAGGGCGCCTCCCAGGTCCTCGTCGTCTCCGTGGACAAACTGGGCGAGGAGTGCGTCAAGCAGCACCGCACCGCGATCGAGGCGGCCGTCACGGCGGGCGCCCGCCGCATCCTCTACACCAGCCAGATGGGCGCCGGCGCGGCGTCCCACTTCCAGGCCTGCCGCGACCACGCCGCCACCGAGGAGATCCTGCGCGGCTGCGGAGTCCCCTTCACCTCGCTGCGCAACGGCTTCTACGCCGCCAGCGCGACGCGCTTCCTCGGGCACGCCCTGGAGACCGGCCGGATCCTGCTCCCCGCGGACGGCCCGGTCGCCTGGACCACGCACGCCGACCTCGCCGAGGCGACCGCGGCCGTCCTGGCCGACGAGGGCCGCATCGACGGTCCCACGCCGCCCCTCACCGCCTCGCGGGCGCTGACCTTCGACGACATCGCGGCCCTCGCCACCGAGGTGACGGGCCGGGAGTTCACGCGGAGCACCGCACCCGAGGCCGCCTTCCGCGACCAGCTGATGGCCCAGGGCGTCCCCGAGCAGTACGCCGACCAGTTCCTCGGCATCTTCGCCGCCGCCCGCGCCGGCGAGTTCGCGACGACCGACCCGACGCTGGCCGCGCTGCTGGGCCGGGAGCCGGCCGGGATGCGGGAGGTGCTGGGGGAGGAGCTGCGGGAGGTGCCGGGCGAGCCGTCGTCCGAGGGCTGATCCGGTCCGCAGGGCGGGAGCGGGGCTGCCATCGCCGCTCCCGCCCCGCCCCGCCCCGCCCCGCTCCGTTCTGTTCCGTCAGGATCCGGAGCTCAGCTGGTCCGTGATCTCCTTGATCAAGTCGGCCTTGTTCGCCGGGTCCATGAGGTGCGCCTCCCACGTCGCCTGATCCATCCCGTGGTCCGCGGGACCGGCCTTGAGCACCACCAGCAGATCCATGGCGGAGCGGCGCAGTTCGGGCTGGGTGTCGGGACGCGAGAGCATGCCGTAGAGCTTGTGCGCCGCCAGCTGGCGCTTGTACTTCGAGATCTTCTTCCAGACCTTCATGGCGTGCTTCAGCGATTCCCAGGTGGGCAGGGCCTCCGGTACTTCCTCGCCGTGCGGCGTATAGCGCTCGGGGTGGTGCGCCTCCTGGAAGCGCCCGTAACCCGATCGCACTCCCTTGTAGGCGGTGACGCTGACGACGAGGCCCGCCCCCACCGCGGCGATGATCCAACCGGCCGGGTTGGACGCCAGG
The DNA here is from genome assembly GCF_055635195.1 of Streptomyces sp. NPDC111628. Taxonomy (NCBI): domain Bacteria; kingdom Bacillati; phylum Actinomycetota; class Actinomycetes; order Kitasatosporales; family Streptomycetaceae; genus Streptomyces; species Streptomyces sp. NPDC111628. Next base: position 183,123 of record NZ_JBVKBZ010000004.1, read on the forward strand.
CCCACGGTGGCGACGACGGCCACGGTCGTGATGCCGCCCGCGCCCTTCAGGCCCTCGCCCAGGCCGCCGCCCACCGCCTCCTTGGCGCCCTTGGAGACCTGCTTCCGCCTCGCGAACTTCTTGGTCTGGTTCACGGTCCTCGCGTCGTCCTTGGCGGCGAGGTAGGGGATTTTGGCCTGGGCCTCGCGATGCGCCGCCGCCTCGTAGGCGGTCGCGGCGGCGTCGAGCGCCTCGTTCCATCCCTCCCGCGGGTGACCCTGGTCGGACTCCCTCTGCAGCGCCACGACCACGTCGTACGCGTCCTTGGCGCGCTGCTCCTCGGCATCCGCCGCAGCCTTGAGACGGTTCAGCACTTCGGCGTTGGCGGCCTCGGCGTCCGGGAGCTTCCCCAGGCCCCGGTACTTGCGGATCGCTCCGCCGGTCTTGAAGACGGCACGCATGCTCTTCGCCAGGCCGGCGACGCCGCTGAGCACACCGCTCGCCTCAGTCGCGGCCACGGTGCTCGCCACCCCCTGGACCTTGACCGCGTCCTTGGCGATGGCGCCCGCGTTGGCACCCGTACTGAGGACGCTCATGCCCGCGTCGCCCGCCTTGACCTTGGCCTTCCTGCGCGCGTTGTGGTACCCGGCTCCCGCCCTCTTCTGCAGGGACGTCCTCAGGTTCCGGAACGCGTCCGCGACGCTTGCCCCGAGAGCGAGGAGCTCCGCGCCGGCGCTCAGCGACGCGCCGGAGACCCCCGCGGCGGCGGCGTCGTGCTTGAGGGTTTCGGCGCCCGTCCCCCCGCCGGTGTCCGGCTTCGGGGCGTTGGCGGCCATTTCGGTGGCCTCCTGACCGAGGCCCGCGGCGGTGGGGGCCTGGACGCCCTTGCCCAGGGCGTCCGCGGGATCGAGGATCCTCTTCCCCTGGTCCGCGTTCTCGGCGACCGCCTTCAGGCGATCACTCCTGACCTCCGCTCTGGTCTCGGCGGCGGCCCGTTCGGTGGCGGCCGTGCGTGCTTCGTCCCTGGCCGTGTCGAGGCGCGTCTGGAAGTCGGGGTCGACTCCCATGCCCTGGGTGCCGGACACCGAGCCGCGCCGGGTGAGGTCGGCCGGGCCCGGCCGGGTGTCGGCCTCGGACCCGCGCCGGGTGCGCCCCGACGGGGTGAAGCGGGCCGCGAGGGCGGCCAGGCGTGCCTCTTCCGCGGCGGCGCGTTCGGCGGCGCGGCGTGCCCTCTCGGCCGCGGCGCGTGCTTCGGCGAGGCGGGCTTCCTCTTCGGCGGCGCGGCGTGCTTCGTCTCTGGCCGTGTCGACGTGTTCCTGGAAGCGGGGGTCGACTTCCATGCCCCGGGTGCCGGAGTCGGAGCCGCGCCGGGTGAGGGCGGCGGGGTCGGGCCGGGTGTCGAGGTCGGAGCCGCGGCGGGTGCGGCCCGACGAGGTGAAGCGGGCCGCGAGGGCGGCGCGGCGTGCTTCCTCGGCGGCACGTTCGGCGGCGGCGCGCGCTTCCTCCCTGGCCGTGTCGAGTTCCTCCTGGAAGCGGGCGTCGACTTCCATGCCCTGGGTGCCCGACACCGAGCCGCGCCGGGCGAGGTCGGCCGGGCCGGGCCGGGTGTCGAGGTCCGAGCCGCGCCGGGTGCGGCCCGACGGGGCGAAACGGGCCGCGAGGGCGGCGAGGCGAGCCTCTTCCGCGGCCGTGCGTTCCGCGGCAAGGCGCGCTTCCTCGGCGGCGGCGCGTGCCTCCTCCCGGGCCGCGTCGAGTTCCTCCTGGAAGCGGGGGTCGGCCTCCATGTCCTGGGTGCCGGACACCGAGCCGCGCCGGGTGAGGCCGGCCGGGGCGGGCCGGGTGTCGGACTCGGAGCCGCGCCGGGTGCGGCCCGACGGGGCGAAGCGGGTCGCCGTGGTGGCCTCGGGCGCCGCGACGCGTTCCGGAGTCCTGGTGGTGCCCCGGACTTCGGGAACGGAGGCGGGCTGCCGGGTGCCGGACCCCGTGTCGAGCGGGGCGCGGTCGGTCAGATCGCCGGGGGCCGAGCCGCCTCGGGCGCGGCCGGCCGGGGCGCGTCGGGCGCCGGGCTCCGAGCCGGGCCGGGCGGTGTCGGTCTCCGGGGTCCGCTCCAGGGTCCTGCCCCTGACGCGTTGCACCGTGGCGGTCGCCGCCTGGTTGCCGGCACTGGACTGGAGCCCGAGGAAGGCCTGCTCCGCCGAGGTCCCCGACCCGGACGAACTCCCGGTCCGTCCCTCCTCCCGACGCCGCCGGGCCGCTGCCAGGGCGGTAGCGGAAGTCCGTTCGGAGGTGCGGTGGACAGGGGCGCTCATGGACATACCTCTCCTGCTGCCGGACCGGGCCACGCGAAGGTAGCCAGGCACGGCGAACAGCAGGGGTGCGGAGGGGAAACACTCCACGGACGCGCGCGGAACGCCGCGGCGCCCGGATCGCCCCGTGTGGTCGCTCTCACACCCAAATCGGCGATCGAAACGCTGCCGTTCCGTTACGGCAGGCGTATGCTGATAGCGATACGAAACGGTTTCGTTTCGACGTGAACTCCCTGAATCAAGGACTGGAGTACGTCCCCATGTCCCAAATGACAGCAGAGTCGTCCGCGCCCCCGACCCGGAAGCCCGGCTCTCCGGCAGACGGAGCCTCGTCCGGTCGCCGCTGGTGGATCCTCGCCATGATCGGGCTCGCCCAGCTGATGGTCGTGCTGGACGCGACCATCGTGAACATCGCCCTGCCGTCCGCCCAGGCCGACCTCGGTTTCTCCGACGGCAACCGGACCTGGATCGTCACCGCCTACTCACTCGCCTTCGGCAGCCTGCTGCTGCTGGGCGGACGGATCGCCGACCTCTTCGGCCGCAAGCCGGCCTTCCTGGTGGGCATCGGCGGATTCGCGGTCGCCTCCGCGATAGCCGGCGCCGCCCCGAACTTCGAGGTACTCGTCACCGGCCGCGCACTGCAGGGCCTGTTCGGCGCGCTGCTGGCCCCGGCCGCCCTCTCCCTCCTCACCACCACGTTCACGGACGCCAAGGAACGAGCGAAGGCCTTCGGCATCTTCGGTGCCATCGCGGGCTCCGGCGCGGCCGTCGGCCTGCTGCTGGGCGGCGTGCTCACCGAGTACCTGAACTGGCGCTGGACCCTGTACGTCAACCTCATCATCGCGGCCGTCGCGATCGTCGGCGGCTGGCTGCTGCTGCACGGCACGGAGCGCGACCGCGGCGCCAAGCTCGATGTTCCCGGCACCGTTCTGGTCACCGCGGGACTGTTCGGCATCGTCTACGGCTTCTCCAACGCCGAGTCGCACGACTGGAGTTCGCCGCTGTCGTGGGGCTTCCTGGCCGCCGGCACCGCGCTGCTGGCCGTGTTCGCCTGGTGGCAGACCAAGGCCGCGCATCCGCTGCTGCCGCTGCGGGTGCTCCTGGACCGCGACCGTGGCGCTTCCTTCGTGTCCATGCTGGTCGCCAGCGCCGGGATGTTCGGCGTGTTCCTGTTCCTCACCTACTACCTCCAGCTCACCCTGGGCTTCTCCGCGATCCAGACCGGTGTGGCGTTCCTGCCCATGGTCGCGACGCTGATGCTGTCGGCGACCCTGTCCACCACCTTCATCCTGTCGTTCGTGGGACCGAAGATCGTCGTCCCCGTCGGCATGGCACTCGCGGCCGGTGGCATGTTCTGGCTCACCGCCCTGGGACTGGACAGCTCGTACGCCGCCAACGTCCTGCCGCCCCTCCTGGTCGCCGGCCTCGGTATCGGCCTGATCATGGCCCCGGCCATGAGTGTCGCCACCAGCGGCGTGGCCACCGAGGACGCCGGAGTCGCGGGCGCCTCCGTCAACACGATGCAGCAGATCGGCGGCTCCATCGGCACGCCCCTGCTCAACACCCTCGCCGCCAGCGCCGCCACGTCCTACCTCGTCGGCAGGGACCCGACCAACAAGCTCGTCCAGGCCCAGGCGTCCATGGAGTCCTACTCCACCAGCTTCCTGTGGTCGGCCGCCTTCTTCGCCGCGGGCGGGCTGATCGCGGCGCTGCTCTACCGGCGTGGCGTCCCGGCGGCGGCGAACCCCGACGCCGCCCCCTCGGTCCACATGTAAGCGGCATGTGGAGGCTCGCACCCACCTGTGGGGACGGGGCGGATGCGAGCGACGGGCCCGGTACTCTCGGCGATCTCGACGAGTACCGGGCCCGCTTCCGTGCGGGCAGCATGCTTTCCCGCTGGTCGCAGGCGCGCAGCCGTCCGTGCCGGGCGACGCCGCGTCGATCCCCGGACCGCACCCGCGCGGGTACGCACGCCCCAGCTGTTCATCGCCAAGCTCCCAAAGCCCGACCTGTCGGCCTGATCGGAGTGAAGCGGACCACCGGGGGCTGGTCCGCCGTCAAAGCGGTCCGGCCGACGGCCGCCACTCCCGCCTGATCAGCCCGTACACCCAGGAGTCGGACACCTCGCCGTCGACGACGCAGTCCTCCCGCAACGTCCCCTCGCGCACGAACCCGACCTTCTCCAGCACCCGGGCGGACGCCGCGTTGCGCGTATCGGCCTCGGCCTGCACCCGGTTCAGGTCCAGCGTGTCGAACGCCCACCGCAGCAGGGCGTGCGCGGCCTCCGTCGCATAGCCGTGGCCCCACATCGCCTCGTCGAGGCAGTAACCCAGCGACGCGCTGCGGTAGACCGGGTTCCACTCGACCAGGCAGCACCAGCCGACGAAGGAGCCGTCGGAGGCCCGGTCGACGGCCACCCGTACGCCCGTGCCCTCGTCCGCCATCTTCCGGCACATCGCGACGAAGCGCCCGGCGCGGGCCCGGTCGGTCCACGGCGGGGAGTCCCAGTAGCGCATCACCTGCCTGCTGCTGTGCATGGCGTAGAGGGACTCCGCGTCGTCCTCGGCGAAGGGTCGCAGCCGCAGGCGATCGGTGTCCAGGGTGGGGGTGGCCAGAGTCATGGCCGTCATCCTGCGCCCTCATGGGGCGGGCGCGACAGCGAATATCCGACCAAGGCGTCGCTGAAACGCCCGACCGGGCGCTACGCCCGCCCGCGTGACACGGCCTTCCCGGGCGCCACGGCCTCAGGCCGTAGGATCCCAGAGCCCACCGGCTTCGCCGCGCGCGAGGTGCTCGGCGTAGATGCCGACCTTCCAGGCGATGACGGACCGGCACTCCTCCAGCGCCTTGATCTGTGCGTCGACGCGCCGCTGATGAGCGTCGAGCAACCGCAGCCGTTCCGCCTCGTTGCCCGGTCCCTGGCGCACCAGTTCGGCGAACTGCTTGAGGTCGGCCAGCGGCATGCCGGATTCGCGGAGCTTGACGCAGATCAGCAGCCAGTCGACGTCGAAGGAGCTGTACCGCCGTCTGCCGCCCGACGTGCGTTGGACCGGCCCGACGAGCAGACCCTCGCGCTCGTAGAAGCGCAGCGCGTGCACGCTCAGTCCGGTCCGGTCGGCCACCTCGCCGATGCTCAGCGACTGCCCGGTTACTTCGGTGCTGGTCACGCAGCTCACCCCAGGGCTTGATCTAGACCTCGCTCTAGATCGTAGCGTCGGCGGCATGACCCACACCGATCAGCAGCCGCTCAACTCGCCCTTCTCCGCCACCGGCACCGCCGAGGACGTCATGGCCGGCCACGACCTCTCCGGCCTGACCGCCGTGGTGACCGGGGGCTACTCCGGGCTCGGCCTCGAGACCACCCGGGCCCTGACGGCCGCCGGGGCCCGGGTCCTCGTTCCCGCCCGCCGACCCGACACCGCCCGAGCCGCCCTGCGGGACGTGAAGGGCAGCGAGGTCGTCCCCATGGACCTGACCGACCTCGGCAGCGTCCGTTCCGCCGCCGCGCACATCGGCGACCGTATCGACCGGATCGACCTCCTGATGGCCGTCGCCGGAGTCATGGCCACTCCGGAGCGGCGCGTCGGGCCCGGCTGGGAATTCCAGTTCGCCGTCAACCACTTCGGGCACTTCACGCTCGCCTGCGAGCTCTACCCGCTCCTGGCCGCCGCGGACGGAGCGCGGGTCGTGGCGTACAGCTCCGCCGGACACGCCATGACCGACATCCGCCGGCACGACCCGCACTTCCGCACCGGCTACGACAAGTGGCTGGCCTACGGCCAGGCCAAGACCGCCAACGCCCTGTTCGCCGTGCACCTCGACGCCCTCGGCAAGGACGACGGCATCCGCGCGTTCGCCCTCCACCCCGGCAAGATCATCACCGGCCTCCAGCGGGAGATGCCGCTCCAGGAACAGATCGACGCCGGCTGGGTGGACGAGCACCGCAACGTCGTCGCCGCCGACTTCAAGACCCCCTCCCAAGGCGCCGCCACCGGCCTGTGGGCCGCCACCTCCCCACTCCTCGACGGCCGGGGCGGCCTCTACCTGGCGGACTGCGACGTCGCCCGCGTCTTCGCCCCCGACACCCCCATGGACGACAACGGCGTACGCCCGCACGCCGTCGACCCCGACAACGCCGCCCGCCTCTGGGACCTGTCCCTCGCCGCGACGGGCGCGCCGCCGACGACCCGGTGACCTCGCGAGGTTCGACGCGGACCTGCTGCCGTACTTGACGCGCCGGGGGCGCGGCCACCCTGAGGAAAACCCCCGTACCCCTTGGAGGTTGACCGGATGGCTGCCCCCGCCGACGGATACCTACGGTCACGGCATGAGGCGAATGAGCAGCATACTGACGATCTCGGCTATCTCGGCGATCTCGGTCGCGCTGACGGCGGGCGGCACGACGGCCATGGCCGCGACGACGACGGGCGCCCCCAGGCCCGCCGCCGTCGCGCAGGTCACGCCGGACTCACCGCGGGGCACGCTCGTGTCCGTCGAGCGCCTGCGCACCCTCACCGCCCGCGAGGCCGCGGCCGAACTGGCGGGAGACAAGGCCGGTGCCTGGGACACCGGCGCCGTACGGTACGGCCTGACCACCTACCGGATCGTGTACCGCACCGTCGACCCGCACGGCCGCCCCACCACGGCCAGCGGCCTGCTGGCCCTGCCGCGCAACGGTGAACGGCGCCTGCGGACCGTCTCCTTCACCCACGGCACCGAACTGTCCAAGACCGACGTCGCCTCCGTGTCGACCAGCGTCTGGGACCAGGCACCCGCCCTCACCCACGCCTCCGCCGGTTTCGCCGCGGTGCTCCCCGACTACCTCGGACTGGGCTCGGGCCCCGGCCCGCATCCCTGGATGGACGTCCCGTCGGAGACGACGGCCGCCCTCGACATGCTGCGCGCCTCCCGCGCCGCCGCGAGGTCGAAGGGCCGCGAGCTGCGCCGCGACGTCCTGGTCACCGGCTTCTCGCAGGGCGCCTCGGCGGCACTGGGACTGGCCAGATCGTTGCAGGACGGCGACGACGACTGGTTCCGCCTGCGCGCCGCGGCGCCCATCAGCGGCGCGTACGCCTTCCGCGACGCGGAACTGCCCGCCCTGCTGGCCGGCCGGACCGAGCCGAAGGCAAGCGTGATCTACGCGGCCCTGACCCTGGTCGCCTTCAACCGCCTGCACCACCTGTACGACACCCCGGCCCAGGCCTTCCGCGCACCGTACGCCCGGACGATCGAAGGCCTGCTGGACGGCACCCACTCCGGCCGGGAGGTCGAGGCGGGCACCCCGGACACCGTCGACGCGCTCCTCACCCCCCGGGGCCGGGCGATGCTGGCCCACCCCACCGGACGCCTGGCGGCCGCCCTGCGCATCGCCGACGGCGTCTGCACCGACTGGACGCCACGCGTACCGATCCGCCTCTACTACGCCGACGCCGACGAACAGGCCGTCACCGCGAACACCGCCCACTGCCACGCCGCCCTGCACGCCCGCGGCGTCCACGCCCCACTCATCGACCTCGGCACCCCCGACTACGGCGGCTCCCGCCACCTGGGTTCCCAGCAGGCGGGGACCACGGCGGTGGTGCGGTGGTTCCGGTCGTTGGGGTAGGGGGTCCCACCCTGCCGCTCAGCGCTCCAGCGGCAGTTCCAGCCGCGGCACCTGTGCGTGCAGCAGGTGTTGCCCGTCGCCGTCCACCCGCAGTGTGTACGTCTGCGGTCCAGGCCGTCCCGCGGCGTCGACGGCGTTGATGATGTCCTCGATCCGGCTCCACAACTTCAGCGGACCGCCTTCCCGGACACTCCACTCCCCACCGACGGAGGTGAGCGTGGCGGCGGACCCGGAAACCACGTCGATGAGGTGCAGCACCCCGTCGACCGTGACCATCTGCGCGTCCGGTACGGCACTCTGCGCGAGGAACCGCAGGTGAAAGGCCTCCTCGGTCGCAGCCGTGAGCCGCTCCGGTGCGTGCCGCACGGACCGGGACCGCTCCTCGTGCAGCCCGGCTGCCCAGTCCGAGGGATTCCCGAATGCCGGTGCCGCATGGGTCCGGGCGGGCATGAAGGAGATGGTGCCGGACAGCAGGGGCCCCTCGGCGGTCCCGTCCCCGGCAACGGTGAGCAGGACGCGGGCGTTGCCGTAGAGCCACCCCGACAGGGGGAGCAGGACCTTACCGCCGGGGCGGGTCTGTCTGAGCAGAGCGGGCGGCACGGACCGGAAGGAACAAGCGGCCACGATCCGGTCGAACCAGGCCTCGGGCCAGTACCCGTACAGCCCGTCGGCCCGGGCCAGCGTCGGTGTGCAGCCGTAGCCGTACAGGGCGTCGGCCGCTCGCTCCAGCCTGACGGCGTCGACCTCGACGCTGCTCACATGGGACGAGCCCAGCCGTTCGCAGGCGAGCGCGGTCGAGTATCCGGTCCCCGTGCCGATCTCCAGGACCGTGTGTCCGTCGACGACATCCGCGTCCGACCACATGCGCAGGACGAGCGAGGGGAGCGTCGACGACGACGTGGGCGCTCCACCGTGCCGGACGGCCGGCTGCTCCCAGTCGGTCTCCTCGCCGTCGAACTGGGTGATCAACGTGGTGTCCGAGTACGAGGCGGCCAGCCAACGCCCGTAGTCGATCCGCGACGTCACCGGCTCCCACAGCGTCGGTCCGTGTGCGTCGCACTGGCCGGCGGGGAGGTAGAAGCCGGGCACGAAGAGGTGGCGGGGCACCTTGCGCGCGGTGGCGAGCCAAGCCGGGTCGAACGGGAACCCGGGGTCGGCATCGGCATCGGCACCGGCCTCGGCGAGCTCCCTCACCATGGCCAGGCGCAGTGCCTTCGCGTCGTTGTCGAGGTCTGTGGGCAGAGTCATGAGCTGCTACTGATCCCTTCCATGCTCAGAATGTCCGCGAAGGCCTCGGTGATCGCGGGCGCGTCCGGAAGCCAGCCCCACTGTCCGTTCGGATTGCACTCGATCGCCCACCAGTCGTCAGGAGAACTCCCGTCACCGGTGAGCGCGAAGTCGAAGCACCCGAAGACCAGACCGGCGGCGGCCAGGTACCGGTGCAGGGCGGTCTCAACGACCGAGGGGACGGCGACGGGTGTGTGCACCAGATCGCCCCAGTCCCCGCGCCGCCAGTCGACGGCACCGTGCCGGGCGGTGATCCGCTGGGCGAAGACACACGGGCCGACCACGGTGATCCGCACGTCACCGACCTTCGGCACCTCGGCCTGCAACAGGTGTGCCGTCACCGAGAGCGAGTCGTCGAAGTCGTCGGAGTGGACGCGCTGCGTCCAGATGGCACCGGCACGGCCGTCCTCACCGGGCGGCAACCCTCGGAAGGTCTTGCAGACGACGGACGGATGCTCCGCGGCGAAGTCCCGGGCCGCCATCACGTCGTTGGTGACAAGCGTCGCGGGAATCCGCAACCCCAGCTCGACGAACCTCTGGAGCTGCCCCGGCTTGAACTCCGCGCGCGCCACGGCCGCCGGGTGGTTGACGTACCGAGCCCGACGCAGACCGTGCAGGACACCATCGAGTCCGTACCGAGCCTCGGCCGCCGCGAAGTCCCGCTGCTGTCGCGGCAACTGCGCGAATCTGTGCCGGTACGGAGTAGGGCGCCGACAGTAGACGGCGCCAACCTCCTCCACGTTCACCTCTCGGCTCCCCGTACGCAGCGGCCCGCTCCAGGCGGGCTCGCCGTCGAGGCGGAAGCCGAAGGCCAGACCTGGCCCGATGTCGGCGGGATCGACCCTCACGACGGGCACCTCGCGCTCGTTCAGCGCGGCGACGACCCAGTCCGCGGTCACGTCCTCCAGAGCGGTGACCACCAGCACGGTACGAGCCATCGTTCAGTCCGACTCGTAGTCGGTGGTGTTGTCGTCCTGAGACTGGGGCTGAGGCTGCTGCCCGTCCCCGCCACCCGACACGGATGCCGTACCGCACGTCCGCGAGGTCCCGTGCTTGCCCATCTCCACCACCCGGCCCACGACGTCGGTGTAGCGGGCGGTCTGGGTGGCCGGGTTGAGGGTGACGGACGTGTAGGGGGCAGGGGACACCGGAAGACGGTCCGTGACGAACCGCATCGCCCAGGGGGCCCGGGAGGAAACCGCGGGGCTGAATTCCCGCTCCCTGTCCGTGAATTCCATGAGTTCCATGGCGACCAAGCTAGGAAGGCCGGAGACCGCCCCTCAACCAACGTGTGCGAACTTGCACGCAGTCATCCGAGTGAGTCGATCGCCGCGGTGATCAGAGTGCGTGCGGGGGTGCCGTAGACCGCCGACTCGGCGAGAGCGGAAAAGGTCCGCGCGTACATGCCGACTTCGTGCGGCTGTGTGATGGTCAGGAAGGCGGAGACCAACTCGACGTTCACTTGGGAGTCGTCGAAGATCCAGAAATCCTCGACGGGCCATAGCGCCGTACGGTCCGTGCTCAGGGGAATCACGCCCAGGCTGACGTTGGGGAGAGTGGCCAGCGACAGCAGGTGTCCGAGCTGCCCAGCCATGACCTCGGGACCACCGATCAGGTGCCGAAGGGTGCTCTCCTCCAGCACTACGGCGAAACGGCGTGCGCCCTCGTGCAGGACGCGCTGCTTGTCCACGCGAACGTCGACGGCTGCCTCAAGGTCGTCAGGCAGCGCGCGGCGGTCACGGATCGACATCAGAAGGGCCCTGATATACGCGGGTGTTTGAAACGGTCCCGGTATGAGCCACGACGAGTACGCCCGGAAGTGCCGGGTTCGCTCCCACAGTGGAATGACCGATTCCTGGGCGCGACGCAGTCCGGAACGCTCCATGCGGCGCCACTCGACGTAGGCACCGTCTATGTTGCGGGCCGCGGCGATCAGGTCGGCCGTCTGGTCGGCCGCGGCGCAGTGCAGCGTGTACACGCGCAGATCGTCGTCGGAGGGTGGCGTACGTCCGTTCTCGATGCGGCTGCACTTGCTCTCGTGCCAGCCCGCCCTGGAAGCAAGCTCCCGCGCGGTGAGACCCGAGTCCTTCCGGATCTCGCGCAGTCGCTTGCCCAGGGCCTCCCGGGCCTGCTGGACGCTGGATGACGAGGACATGGAGTGTGAGGACATGGACTGCGGCGAGGGGCGGTCCCTGTCAGGCCGGCCGGTACTCCTCATGGGGGATCGCTCGCTCCCAGACGGCGGAGAAGGCGGAGGAACAGAGGCCGACGACGGCCTGGTCTGTCACCAGTTCCTCGCCCGTCATGGTCCCGTCCCCGGTGAAGTGGTTGATCAGGACGGCGCTGTCGTCGAAGAGCCAGAAGTCGTTCCCCGGCAGCGCAAGGTCCGACGCCCGCCTGCGGGGCAGCCAGCGGACGTCTTCACCGGCCTTGACGTTGTGCCCGCTGGTCAGCTCGTACTCGTAGCGGGTGTAGGAGGACAGCGGCTCGGAGACGACGCGGGCGCGTTGCACGGCCACGCCGCGAGCCACGGCCGAGGAGACGAGTTCGATCCACCAGGGCCAGCGCTCCGCCGGGTCGAAGCGGTGGCCCGCCGACCACTCGCGGTAGTCCGCATCGAGGTCGTAGGCATCGCGCATCTCCAAGTGAAGAGCGCTGTGCCGGACTGAGCGGAAGAGCTCCTCAAACGTCGGCTGCGGCACCGCCGCTCACCTCCGGGAAGAACTGCATCATGCGCCTGGGGAACTCGATCACCGTCTCGTGCCCAGGGATGTCCAGCTGGGCCAGGCGCTCCGCGTCTGTGACTCGCCAGCCCTGCAGGATGTAGTTCCCGGTTTCGTCGTCCAGGTACACGGTCGGAGACCCGTTGTTGGGACTCTCGGGGTCCTTGCCCAGGCGGTGCAGCGCCATGATGTCCTCCGGTGGCATTGATGTCTGCCGAGGTGACCAGGCTTGCGCGGTCGAAGCTCGGTGTGCCAGCGACTTGCACGAACTTCTATCAGGCCGTCGCCTGCCCTGCCGACGGGTGCCGCGCCATCAACCCGATGGCCCTCCGCTCCGCCCGTGCCTCTGCCACGCGTGGGCGGCAGCTCGGAGTACCTCGGAGGTGCGGGAGTATCAAATCCGCGACTTCGCAGAACGCGGCCACCGCAGCATGGAAGACCTCCCGGGCGATCAGTGGTGAGGCTAGTAACTTCCCTTCCAGATGGTGAATTTGAGCGTGATGTATTCCTCTCCTGACCCACCTCTGACGTACTCGGCGAGGGCGATCAGCCCTGTTGAAGAGAGGACGCAGAACCGCGCACCGTTCTCCATGTACACCGAAACCCTGTCCTGGAACCGAGTTACGGTGCTGCAGGTCTCGAACGTGCTGCTTTCCTTGCGTTCCAGTATGACCAATTCCGCCCCTTTGCCTGCCCATAGGCTTCCCTGGTACCAGTACAGCTCCTTGTCCTCATCCCTGGAGACCGGCCGCAGTGGGTCGTCGTCCAGATCGATCCCGTAGTCATCAGCGATCTCCACCGTGGCTGCCCGGAACACCGCGGACGATTGGGTGTTGGTCGGTGTGGGCGAGGCGGAGCCGCCCGCGGCGGGCGAGGGGTCGGCGGGGGCGGTCACCGTTGCTGTCGCCGTGACCGTGGCGGTGACGGTGGTCGTGACCTGCACCCCCGTCGGCGGCGTGACCAGAGCCGGCAGGCCGACGAAGCCGAGCGCGAGCCCAAGCAGACCCGTGATCGCGGAGATCCACGCCGCCAGTTCCCCAGGGCGACGCCTGCCCGGTGCCGGTCCTGGTCCCGGTGGCGGTACGGAGGGCCGGGGCGGGGTCGGTAAGGGAGCGCCCGATGAACTGCTCACACGCCCCTCCACCCAGTCGTGTTGTGCCTTCTCATGGAAGCCATGGGCTCATTGTGGTGGCGACGACACGCTGAGACGAGTGTTCGTATACCCACTGTCACGACATTGCGACATGGTGGTCCGGCAAGGTCGTGGACCGTCCGGGGCCTCGGCGTCGCGGTACCGCGCGCACCGTGTGACGGCCCTGGATGCGCCAGCCCTGTCGGTCCGCTCCTTCATGACATCCACGAGCCTGCATACCTCAGCCCCCGAAAGCCCGCCACGGCGGCGGGTTGGCCGGACGGTCGTCCGTCACGTGTGCCTCCATCAGCCACGTCCCGTCATCGACCACGTCCATTCGAAGAGGACGGACACCCACGATGGCTGGAGGTGGACGGCGGCGCCCGCTCACGAGGATGTGAGCTGAGCCAGGACGGCGGGGCGCTTACCTGTTAAAGACGCACGAGCGAGCTCGGGGCGCTGACCTGCAAGAACGTGGAACACGTATTGCGATTCTGGATAAGCTCATTCAGTGCAGAATATTTCGCCTAGTCTATTCATCACTGCATCAGTCAGTGGCAGCACTGGATCGGATCAGTCAGCGCTACGCGTCCCTCATTCACCCTTGGGAGTACTCTGTGCGTGCGGCCCGGCGAGTGACCCGGATCGAGACCGTGAACAAGCGGACGGGTGAGGTGAACGACTTCACCGTCCACTCCTCGGCCTCTGCCGCGCACGGCCTCTGGTTCAGGGGAGGAGGTTTCACCACGATGGGATACGCGGCCCACAACGCCCTCGCCGACGCGGACCTCAGCGTCAGCGCGTACAAGCTGTTCCACAAGATGTGCGCCCTCCAGAACCGCAAGGATCACGGCCTGGTCCTCATCGAGAGCCAGGTGAAGTTCGCCGAGCAGGTGGGCATGTCGCAGGCTTCCGTCTCCCGCGCCCTCAAGCAGCTCGCCTCTCAGGGCTTCATTTACCCAGAGGGCCGTAACTGGCGTATCCGGCCCGACTTCGTCTTCAACGGAAACGGCGCGGCGCAGGGGCAGGCGGTGCAGGGCATTCCCGCGGACGCGCCAGATCCGTATGCCGGGAAGCGAGCCGACCTGAAGATCGTCGAGGATGGGGGCGACGGGCAGGGCGGCGGCCAGGCCTGAGGCTTCCCCGTTGCCATGCGGGCCTTGGCCGGCTGTGCTGCTCGAACGGTCACGACAACTCTCGGATGCGGCCTCGGTAGTTCGCCGTCCCTGCGGCCACGCTCGGCAGGTCGGCCTGCGACGAACCTTCCAGTGCGCGCTGCGGATCGGTCTGGAAGTCATCTCTGTCGCCGGGGAGCCCGTGGCCGGCCAGCAGGGCGGCTCAGGCCGGCGAGTCGTGCTCACCCCGACCCACGGCCCGCGTGAAGGCATGCCAAGCGGCGACGCCCACGGAGGTCATGAGGGCGCCACCGGTCTTCGTGTCGCGCACGTATGTCCGACCGTCCTCGGCGGCACACTCCACGCATTCGCCTCCCGCGCCGTTGCTGTGGGACGACTTGATCCAAGTGAGCGACGGCCCTGTCTCGCCGAGGCCATCGAGTTCGGTGTTCATCGTGTCGACTCCTTCATCACGCTGTTGATCAGTTGCATGCTGCGCCGCGGGCTCAGGGCCGCCGCGCGCAACTCGTCGAAGGCTCTGTTGTACTCCCGGACGTGAGGTTCGCCCTCCAGGTACATCGCATCGGTGATGCCGTCCCGGTACACGACGTCCGGGTCCTCCGGGTCCGGGAAGCCCAGCACGGTGAACGGGCCTGTGGTCGGGCAGGTGCCGGCGTCGAACGGGAGTACCTGGAGCGTTACGCTCGGGCGCTGCACGGCGTCCAACACGTGTTCCAGTTGGGCCCGCATCAGTTCGCGGTCTCCTATGACTCTGCGTACCGCTCCCTCGCTCACGACGAACCAGCAGTCGGGAGCATCGGGTGCACTGATCATTGACTGACGTTCCAGGCGTACTCTCACCGCTCGATCGATGTCCTCGGGCGGCATGTAGGAGCCGCACGTGTGGAGTTCACGGGCGTACGGCTCCGTCTGGAGCAGTCCGGGCAGCACCTCGCACTGGTACTGCCGCAGCGTGGAGGCGTCCTGTTCGAGGCCGATGTAGATGGAGAACCATTCGGGTACGCCCGAGCCGTGGACCTGCCACCAACTGCGTGTCTTGGCCTGCCGGGCCAGCGACTTGAGAAACTCGCGCAGTTCGTCCGTGGTCTCGTAGAAGCGGCAGAGGACGTCCACGTCGGACGGTTGAACCCTTCCGCTGCCGGTCTCCATGCGATTGACCTTGGAACCGCTCCAGTCGAGGGCGGCACCCACTTGTGCGCAGGTCAGAGAGTTCTTCTCACGAAGCTTCTTCAGCTCGATGGAGAGGCGACGGCGGCGTGCCGTCGGTGATCCGGCCATCAGGGCCCCCTTCGTCCGAACGGCGTTCAGTCTCTGTGACAAGGGGTCCGTCCGCCAATCACCCGAAGGTGGGATTCTCTCCGTGCACATTGTACGGCGAGATGCGCGCCGGCCATGCTGGCAATCAGGACGACCGGTGCGGGACCGGCGCGGCGCACTGGCGGCTGCTCGGACCCACGAGCGTGGGAGGTCGGGAGTGATCCCAACTGCTTGCATGACGCAGCCGTCGTGGGCTGTGGAGTTCGCTGCCCTGAAGGAGGAGGTGGCGGTACTACGACGAGAGGTGCGGGCGCATCTCGGGGCGTGGGGCCTGCGGGATCTTGTGGACGAGGCGCAGCTCTGCGTCACCGAACTCGTGGTCAATGTCATCACTCACGTGGGTGTCGGTACTCCGACGAAGCTGGCGGTGCAGCTGAATGGCCCGTCCCTGCGCATCGAGGTCCACGACCCGGACACCCGCGCGCTGCCCAAGGTCGTCGCTGCCGACTTCGAGTCGGAAGGGGGGCGCGGAATGGCCCTCGTCGGGGCGGTAACGGATCGGTGGGGCGTCCAGCTCGGTGCCGATGGGAAGGTCACCTGGTGCGAACTCGCCACGGGGCTGCCGCCGGTGAGCGGTCATGACGGCTGTCTCAGGATGACCCAGGTCGAGACGGTGATCGGTTTGTACGGCGACCACGGAGCCAGGTCCGGGTCTCGACCCGGCAGGCTCGGCGTCACTGAGGGGGAGGAGGCGGCGATCTCCGTGATCACCGACCTCCTCCACTGGCTCAGCGCGCACGGTCGTGACGGGGACGACGTACTGGACCGTGCCCAGGTGCGGTTCGAAACCGAGGTCTTCAAGGGACTCTGGTGAGCCGCGGCGTCAGGCTTCAGCCCACGGTGACGGGCGCGAAGAATCCCAGGGAGGGCGCATCCGGCGTGCCGACGAGCAGTGCGCGGTCCAGCAGGATGTTGTTGTGCTCGCAGCTCGTCTCCGGGAGCATCACGCAGGCGTGACAGGCGGCGAGGTTTGTCTCGGTCGAGCGCGCCGCGTCGGCCTCCATGCACAGGGGGTCGGAGGAGCACCACTCGGTGCGGCGGAGGGCCGAGCGCACCGTGCTGTCGAGGAGTTCCGGTTCGCCCTGGACGACGAGACCGCCGAGGCTGCCCGCGGAGTCGCTCGTCGCCGTGTAGATGAGCATCCCGGCCATGTCGTCCGCCGCGTACAGGCGCTCGCGCAAGGATGCAGACGGGTAACCCGCCCCCAGGCTCCACTCGTTGATGAGGACATGGGCCAGGGTGTGCACCAGCACCATGCGAGGTGTCGCCGGGGACGACACGGCCAGGCTCGGATCGTCGGCCCGCTGATCGAGTACCCGCTGATGAGCGGTACGCATGCGCTCTACCCGGGCCGCCACCTCGGGTGCCTTCTCCCAGGCCTCCAGGCGGCTCTCGTCCAGGCGCAGGAAGACACCCTCACCCCGGACCTCCATGGCCGGCAGCCAGCGCAGCGGCTTCTGGGAGAGCGGCATCTCCTGCGGGTCGGTCGTCGACTCGGCGTCGAGGAGACGGGTGAACGCCTTGAGGGCCCGCACCTCGCGCAGCTTCTTGACGAGCATCGGGCCGGTGATCCCGAGAGGCTGGAGCACGCTCGGATCACCGAGCGGCGTCTCGCAAACGAACTGCTCGTCACGGGACTGCTCGCTCTCGTCATTGCCGGAGCGCAGACGCTCGTACTCCTTGTTGCGCAGGGCGCGGTAGCGGTGGTCGAAGGTGGGTGCCGTCTCGCCGTCCAGGTCCTCCTCGCGTTCGGCGTCGAGCAGCGTCAGGATTTCCTCCAAGGGAAGAGGCCACTTGTCGTCACCGAAGACAGCATCGAGATAGCCCTCGATGCGCGCGGGGTTGTCGTACCCCCTCAGCTTGGACCAGTGTGCGGCGAGTGGATCCGCACGGCCGCTGCTCCACGGGGGGATGGAGAGTGCCGACTTGAGCACCGGCTGCCACACCGACGAGGAACCGCGTTGCAGGGTGCGCACGGGAAGCCCGCACCCCGCCGGGTCCGTGGCGGAAAGGCCGAGCCACGGACGGGCGCCCCGGCAGGTGAGACGCAGGTCCTTCAACGCGTTCCGGCGGAAGGAACCCTCCATCGAGACCTCGGGCACCTGACCACAGGTGCAGGAGATGACGATGGAGCGGAGTGAAGAGGTGCGCCCGGTCGTGCGCATCCTGAGCTTGCCGCCGCACTTCCCGATCCTCGTGGAATCACGGTCGGGCGAGCGGTGCACCCACTGCCAGTAGGGGAACTCGTCGAGGTGCCCCGCCTCGCAGGCGACGACGAAACGGGAGGGGACGAGGCCCACCTCGCACGTGCCGCAGACGCTTCGACCGGCCGGCGGTGAGAAATCGCGGTGGGGCTGCAGGTCGTTGCACTCCGGACACGAGTGCATCAAGGGGAAGCGGCGGACCCGAAGGCCGTCCTTGCTGGTGTCGTCGGACGCTGGCGGCAACCGGAAGAAGTCGACGTCCAGCAGCCGGGCCAGTCGCCGCTCATGGACGACGGGTGACTCGTCCTCGCGCCAGCTGCGGTCGGCCTCGTCCAGACCCGATACGACGAAGGACTCGTGGTCGACGGCGATGAGCGACCCGACGCCGTACGTGCTGATCGCCTGAGCCCGGCGGACCGTGCCGCGGCGGGGCAGGTTGTGGGACGGGGCGGTGCCGTTCGCAGCGTTCCGACGACGGCGGGCGGGGAGTGGGGTCATCGGTTTCCCTCCATGAACAGGGCGGACTCGGCGTCGACATCGCGCAGACTCCACAGAGTGGGCCACGCCTCGCGGTCCTCGGACTCGTCGTCGTACGACTTCAGGATCGAAGGGGCGCGGCTGCCCCGCTTCGGTTCGAAGAGCAACTCGCCGTGGATGTCGGCCTCCTTGCACCACCAGTCGACGAACTCGTCGAAGCCCTGCTCCACGGCCTCGGCCTCCGAGGGAGTGACCGCGCGGACGCGGTCCAGGAGCAGGGACCTGATGCGGCCACGAAGGGTGGGCTCGTAGGTCTCGACCTGACCGGCGCCCCCGTTCGGGCGGGCGGCCGGGATCAGGATGCGTGCGAGAGCGACGATCACCGCGTGCAGTCCTCGTTCACGCGCGCGGGCGGAGAACGGGGTCACTGAGGTGGACTCGACCTCGCGGTAGAGGGCCGAGTGGTAGTGCTGGAAGTTCTCGTAGTGCGAGCGGTCTCGGGCTCGCGCCGAGTTGAGCATGATGGTGACCAGGCCGGGATGGGCGCGGCCGACGCGGCTCGTGGCCTGGATGTACTCGGCGGTCGTCTGCGGTTGGCCCATCACGGCCATCAACCCGAGCCGGTCCACGTCCACACCCACCGCGATCATGTTCGTGGCGAGCAGGACGTCTACGGTGTCCTCGTCCGGGAGCTTCTTCTCGATGCCCTTGAGGCGCGTGGGGATCTCGCTGGCGTCGATCCGGCTGGTCAGCTCCGAGTAGTTGGCCACCGAGCGCACGGCCACGCCCTCGCGGTCGGCGAGCAGCTCGAGATAGGCCACCACGTCGTCGTGGACCTGGAGCTCGGCCGCGGAGAGCAGCCGCAAGCTGTTGAAGTAGCCGATGAGGCTCCAGTAGGCGTCGCGCACCTTGTCGTCGGTGTCCGCGTGCAGGGCCCGGTGCAGCAATGTGGCGTACGTGCGGATCAACAAGGTGGACTGACTGGTGCCGGGTGCCAGGAGGCCGACGTAGCGGCGGCTCGCCTTCTCCTCGCGAGGGGTCTCCACGGCGAACCACGAGTCGCGGGAGTCCAGGCCGGCGGGCGGGAACTGCCGCACCTCGCGGGCGAAGAGGTGGCGGCCCTGGTCGGCGGCGCGACGGATGGTCGCCGTGGAGGCGATCACCTTGGGCCGCTCGGCCAGCGCGTCCACCGCGGTCTCGTAGAGGCCGGTGAGGGTGCCCAAGGGGCCGGAGATCAGGTGGAGCTCATCCTGGACGATCAGCTCGGGGGGAGGAGTGCCGTCGGTCGGGTCGTCCAGGTTGAACAGTGCGGAGGTCGCGGGGCGCCACGGCATCGAGGCGAACTTGTCGACGGTGGCGATCACCAGCGTCGGACGTGCGTCGTACACCGCCTCGTCGATCAGGTGGACGGGAAGGCCGCCGGAGAAGTCGCAGTCTGCCCCGGGGCAGCGGATGTACATCCGCTTGGCGTCCTCGTCGACTCCGTAGTCCCGGGCGTCGAGCCGCGTCCCGCACCAAGGGCAGGCGTGCAACTGGACGGGGTTCTCGGTGGCGAGACGCTTGTCGAGGTCGGCGCGCAGCTCGTCGAGCCTCCCGGCGGCTTCGGCCAGCGTGTTCGGGGTGGCCGAGCGTCCCACCCACATGCCGACGGAGAACGGCTCGTCGCCCAGCTCGGGCGTGTGGTGCCTCATGTGTTCCATGGCGCAGAGCAGGATCGCCGCACGTTCGAACTGCTGCAGAGTGAGCAGCCGCAGCGTGTAGCGCATGAGGACGGTGACACCGCCACCGTTCGTGCCTTTGCGGATGCGGCGCAGGAAGGACGTCAGGGCGATCAGTCCGAGGTAGGCCTCGGTCTTGCCGCCACCGGTGGGGAACCAGAGCAGGTCGGAGATCTTCCGATCGTCGTGCTCGGGGTCGTCGATGCCGGCCATGCAGAGCAGCAGGAAGGCGATCTGGAAGGGACGCCAGCGGCCGGAGGACGGATCAGGGCTGCCGACGCGTCCACCCTTCACCCAGGCGCTGCGGGCCCGCTGGTCGGCCATGGCCCGGTTGGCGAGCCGGAATGCCCGCATCAGGTCGGGCTTGGCTCGCAGCAGCTCGATGCCCTCGCGGATCCGGCCGAGCGCCTCGCGACAGACGTCCACCTGGTCCCGGGCGGGCTGTTCGTGGGGACTGCCCGCCAGAGCGACGGCTTCCGCCGACTTGCGGGCGATCCAATCCTCGTACCCCGTGGCCAGTGCCTCCAGCGCGGCCAGAACGTCGGTGTCGGGCTTCTCGGCCAGTCCAAGCATCGACAACGACGAGCTGTCGATCTCCGGATTGGAGTCGGTCAGCAGCACCTCGACGCTGGGTACGAATTCGCTGCGTACCTCGGGAACTGCGGCCTTGCGGGTGTCGGTCATGCCGATCGGCGACGGAACCCAGTCCCAGCCGGCGGCGCAGCCGTGGCCGATGGCGAAGGTCGGGGCATGGCGGTGCAGCAGCCGACTGGTGGCGATCTCCGGGTCGGGGGCCGCGTCCGGGGCGGGGCGTTCGACGAAGGCGCTGGAGCCGTCGGCGGCCCAGACAACCACGCCGCACTGGAACAGGGCGAAGGCGTCCTGGAGGTCCCGCTCACCGACCTTTTGCAGGTTGATCAGTGTGACCGTGACGGTGACCGTGTCGCTGACCGGATCGTGGCGGCGGACGATGACGTGCAGCGCGACCTTGTCCGGCACGAGGACGATCACCTCGCCCGGGGTGGAGGAGGTGACGTCGATGCTCCTCTCGGGGAGTTCGAGTTCCCTGCGCCGCCACCACTCACGCTGCTCCGCGACGGTCCGGGCCTCGGCGCGGCGGGCGGGGACCGGGTTGCCGTCCGCGTCGGTGGGCTCGTAGACCGCCGCGCGCGTCGAGACCACGATCGTGCTGCCTCTGCCCGGGTCGACCGCGAAGGTCAGGCCCATGGAGGACGGGCGCTTGTCGCCCGAGACACCGGCTTCCTGCGCGGCACCGGACTCCTCGGTGTCCTCCCGGGCGAGAACGGGCGTCGCGTCCAGGCCGTCCTGCACGGCGGCGTTCTCGGCCCTCCGCTCCCGCGAGGCACGCGGATACAGCACGCCGGTCAGGTAGCGGTCGATGGGCGCGTCCTGGGCGAGGACCTCGTCCCGGTCCTCCGGTGCCGCGTCCTCGGCGGGGCCGAAGAGTTCCCTGCGCAGTCCCACGAGGAGTTCCTCGTCCCGCACCCGATAGTGCTCGGAGTGCCGACCTGCCACGTGCGTCATGCGCCCTGCTCCTCGTCGTTGTCAGCCCGTCGAAACACACCGATGCCGGTGATCCGCGGCACGGTCCACACGCCTCGGTCGCCCAGGCCGGCGTTGGCACCGGCCGCGACGCTGCCCGTCACCGTCTCCAAGGTGTCGATCCGCAGGCCGCGGATCTCGTCCGGCCACCACGGGTCCCAGGTCCGGTTCACCTTCTGCACCCGGAACAGCTCCTGCCGGAACCGCTCCGAAGCCTCGCCTATCTCCCGTCCCCGGTGCAGCAGGGCGTACGGCGGGCTCTGGGCCTCGCCCACCGGCAGATCGTGGCGCTTGCGCAGCAGCACCTCCGAGCCGGGGCCGACCTCGTGCAGGAGGTAGGTCTGGGTCGCCACGGCGTCGGTCGCGTGACCGGGCGGGTTGTCCCGGCACACGTCGCCGGCCTCGGCCACCACACCGAACCTGTCCCACGACCGCCACCCGCCGACGAACCGCCGACCGGTCCTGCGGTTCCCCGCCCTCTTGATGATCGGCAACTCGGGGGAGCGGACATGGTAGACGTCGTGTCGGGCGCGAGTCATCGCCACGTACAGGGCGCGGGCCTCCGCCGGGAGGTCAGTCTCGGTGCCGTACTGCTTGCGGAGTTCCGCGACGGTCGGTGGGGTCAGGACGATCACTCGGTCGAACTCCAGCCCCTTGGCCCGGTGCACGGTGGAGACGACGATCCGCGCGGTCTCCGGGTCGGCCGCCTCGTCGGGGAAACGGCCGTCGGCGACCAGGCGGCGCAGCCGGTCCAGATCGAGCGCGGTCCGCCCGGGCGAGCGGGTCGCGCGTCGCAACACCGTCCACAGGGCGCCTGGGTTCGGTTCGTGGGGGAGCGGGATCTGTTTCAGCAGCGAGCGGAACCGCTCCTCGGACAGGCCGGTCGCCTCGGTACGGCGCAGAATCTCGCCCACCCAGTAGGGCACCGGCCGCTCCTCGAGAGGGCGGCGCAGCCGATGTCCGATGCCGTTCTCGTGCAGCAGTCGGGAGACCACCAGGGCCTGTCGGTTGTCGCGGGTGAGGATCGCGCAGGTTTCGTCGAGGTCTCGCAGACCCTGGAGCGTGTACTCGTCGGTGAGGTCGCCCAGTGAGTTCGTCGGGTCCAGGAGGAGGTCGCGCAGTTCCTCGTAGAGCGTGGCGGCCTCCTCCGCGTCCCGGACCCGCTGGAGCCGGGGGCCGTGCGCCAGCGCGACGCGTGCTTCCGGGGTGACGGCCCGGAAGTTCTCGGTGAGAGGCAGCTCCACCAGATCGTCGAGGAACGAGAGGCGCAGCCACTCGAAGAACCGGCCGGTCTCGGCGTTGCGCTCGGCCGGGTCCTCGATCTGGAAGCCGTACACCGACTGGGCGGCGTCACCGACCACGGTGAAACCGCAGGTCTCCTGGTAGCGGTCGAGCAGGGCCTCCACCAGTTCCCGGCGGTCGCCCAGCAGGTCCTGCACCTCGTCGATCACCACGTGGGAGGGCGGGACCGAGTCCCCGGCCTCCAGCGCGCCCTCCTCGACGGCCTCGGCCGCGGCCCTGATTCGCTCGTCGAAGGTGGTCGTGGCCCAGTCCCGGTCCGGGTGCGCCTGGAGGAGTACCCCGTATGCCCAGGCGTCGAAGGTCTGGGCACGCACCCGGCGGGCCCGGTCCCCGTGCCGGGTGATGCGCTCGCGCAGCTCGCGGGCGGCCGCCCGCGAGAAGGTGAGCACCAGGATGTCGGCGGCCTCCAGCGCCTCCTCCGGGTCCTCGTGACCGCACAGCGCGTCGAGCCGACGCACCAGCGTGTGCGTCTTCCCCGCGCCGGCCCCGGCGGTGACCAGGACCCGCGCGTCCCAGAGCTGCTTGACGACGGCCCGCTGCTCGGTGGTGAGCTGCGGACTGTCGAGGTAGACGTCGGTCACGGACGGCTCCAGAGGTGCTCGAACTGGGTGAAGGCCAGCGAGGTGTCGAAGTTGGCGATGTTGTCGTCGACGTTGAGGATCAGGCAGGTGTCCTTGCCGCCGTTCTTGGGACCGCGCAGTCCGCGGCCGATCATCTGCTGGTACACGTTGGTGCTGTAGACCGGCCGCGCCACCACCACGACCCGGGTCGCGGGGGCATCGAACCCCTGGGTCAGAACACCGTAGTTGGTGAGCACACGGATGCGGCCGTTCCTGAAGTTCTCGATCCGCGTCCGACGGTCCTGCCTACTGGTCGTCGAGTCCACGGCGGCGGCCGGAACATCTCGGTCGTTGAGCATGGCCGCCAGGTACTTGGCGTGGTCGACGGAGGTGGCGAAGAGCAGCGTCGGCCAGTCCGACGGCAGGTCGGCCACCGAGTCGACGATGCGCATGCTCCGCTCGTGGTCGTCGGCGAGTCGCTGCTCGGCGGCACGGGACAGCATCGCCATGCGTTCGGCGTGCGTCTTCTCGTCCTGGTTGAGCACGATCCGACCACCCTCCAGGGTGCGATGCTCGACCTGGGCGAGCATGCCCCATTCCTGCAGGTCGCGGTACGGGTCGCCGGAGGGGAACACGCCTTCGTCGAGACGCCGGTTGCCGAAGCGAGTGATCAGCCGGCGGGTCTCGTCCTCGTTGGTGTTGCGGAACGGGGTGGCCGTCAGGCCGAGCAGATGCCGATGCGTCTCGTACTGGGTCAGGCCCATCAGGCCGAGGATCTCCGTGTACCGCTTGGAGATCGCGGTGTGTGCCTCGTCCACGATCACCAGGGCGGGCTCACGCAGCCACGCGTACTGATCGGTGCCCAGGCACCGCTCCAGCTTCGCGTCCGTGGCGACCACCAGGTGGGGGTGATCGACGACGTTGCCGACCTCGTTGTTGCTCCACAGGCGACTGATGGTCAGCGGTCGCTCGGCCCCGACCTTGCCCCAGACGAACTTCCAGCTCTGTACCGCTTGCTCGCACAGTTCCTCGGTCTGCGCGATCCACAGCAGAGGGCCCTTGAGATCGCCGACCCGCTTCACCCAACGGATCACCGCCTCGGCGGTGACCCGTGTCTTGCCGGCGCCCGTCGGCAGCGACAGCATGCCGCGCTGCGGGGCGAGCCGGTCGAGCACGGTGGAGATGTTCCGGACCAGATCCTCCTGGTAGTCGTGGAGCCTTGGGAAGTCCCGGGGCCCCTCGATCGTCTCGGAGGAAGGCGGCGACGGAGTCCTGGAACCGGCGAACGTCACGGGCAGACGCAGGTCGGAGACGAAGGCGATGGCGGCGGACGAACCTCCGTATCCCACCGGCGCGTTGGGGAAGCGCGCCTGGATGTCCCGGGCGTGCTGCTGGAGCACCCCGTCGCCGTGCGCGTTGAACGCCATCTGGGCGATACGACGCCCGGACGGCTCCGCACCGCCGGTCGCCTGCAGCTCGGCGTCCATCAGCCCTTCGGGCAGGCCGGCCCTGAGCGCGTCGGCCCCGATCAGCAGCTCGAGTTTGATCACGACGTCCTCGGCGTCGCGCACGGCCTTCTGCGCCGCCTTCAGGGCGCTGTCCTTGGCCATGCGGTCCTGGTGCTCCAGCACCGCGCGGCAGCCGGCCGCGCCCAGGCCGAGCCCGAGCTCGCGGTCGATCAGCCGCAGCATGGGCTCGGCCTCCCGCGGCACACGGATCTTGACCGTGCCCCCCTGACGCACGGCATCCAGGGGAGAGGCGTGCGTACCGTTGGGAGTACGTGTGACCTCCTCCAGCTCGGCGCACCGCTGCACCATGCTGTTCCGGTTGCCGGTGCCCAGGCGCTGCCGCAGGGCGGGGAAGAGCTCGACGAGGGGAACGGGGTCGCCCTCGGGCACCTCGCGGGTCTCCCGACTGATCACGTCGGCGTAGCGGAGCATGCCCCACTTCTCGACCATCAGCTCGGCGTCCTCGGCGGTCGGCACGAGCAGGGCGGGCAACTGCTCGGCACGCAGGGCCCGGTACTCGGCGGCGCCCACGGCGAGGGTGATCTCGTTGTCGGGGCGGGCGCCCCAGGTGTCCCCGATCCGGCAGCGGGTGAGGGAGTCCTCGGGGAAGTCCGCCCCGAACCTGGTCAGCATCACGTAGGTGGCGCCGACGAAGGAGTCGTCCTCACTGCGGGACACGTCGTCGAGGAGCGCGTCCCAGCGGTCGGCGGGAACCTCGTCGACGGTGATCGGCAACCGCAGCTTGCGGGCCTTCTCCGGAGAGATGTCGGCGACCGGCAGCACATCGCGATAGGCGGCGAGCTGGGGGCCGACGGCCTCCGTCAGCGGCTTGAGCCCCTGGGAGGTGGCGACCCTCCCGTACTTGCGCAGCATCCAGCGGATCGGGGACGTCACCGCTTGCCGAGTGCCGGCCTGGGCGCCGAACTGACGCGTCCAGTTGTCCACCACGGCGTCGTCGGGCAGCGCCTTCAGGAAGGCGGCGCGGGACTCCTCGGACAAGGCACGGAAGAGATGCAGGGGACCACCGATCGCGGCGCCCTCGACCTTCATCCGGTCCAGCTTCGGGCGCGGGGCGCCGCTGTCCAGGTTGCGCAGAGAGGCCGCGTGTACGGCGGCGCGGTACTCCTCGAACCAGGGCTCGTCGGCGCGCGGTTGCACGCCGCCGGCCGGACGCTCTCGCAGACCGATCTGTGAGAAGAAGGATGTGTCGTCGGAGTGGAACGTCATGTCGACGGCGACACTCGGGTCGCGCTCGGCGTCGACAACGACACCCGGCAGCATGCAGTCCGCGACCGACCGGAAGTGCTTGTCGACGGTCCGTACCCTAAGCGTCGTGCGCGCGTCGGGCAGGTGCTCCAGGACCTTGTGGGCCAGCCGACGGATGCCGGCCTGACGGAACAGTTCCCAGAAGCGCTCCCAGTCCGACTCTCCGTAGTGGTCGAAGCCCTGATCGAGGACGCTGGCGAACCGACCCTCGGGGTCGGCCTCGTGGATACCGAGGACGTTGAGCGCATGCGCCAGCGACGGGTCCTGGGCGAGTTCGTCGACGACGTACACCGTGGACTCGCGCAGCCCGTCCTGGTGCTCGGCCCGACGGAACACCTTGCCGTGGACCGGGGCGACGAGCCCGTGCTCCTCGGTCAGCACGACGCGGGCCTTGCGGGCCTCGTCGGCGAAGGAGGAACGCCTCTCGATCATGTCGGCCAGGATGCGGACGGCCACCGCCGACGCCTCGGCGGTGCCGGTCGCGACGAGGGCCTCCAGCCAGTCGCGGACCCCGGCCCGCTCGTGTCCGGCGGCGGTGAGGATGTGCTCGACCTTGCCGGAGCGCAGGACGTCGGCCTCGACGCTCGGGTGCAGCCAGTTCGAGGGGCGTCCGGGACACTCGTGCCACATCCGAAGCCATCGCGTCAGTTGCTTCAGATCCCTGTCCAACCGGGGATGGACCCGGAGCTGCCTCGGGGCACGCAGGACGCCGTCCTGGTCCGGCAGCGAAGGGCTCGTGGCGGTGCGGGCCCAGATCTCGCGGGTCAGGAACTCGTCCGCCCAGCTGATCGACTCCTTGACACGACCGGGCAGCAGGGGGAGGTAGGCGGCCGGGTCCTCGGCCGGGGTCAGCCCGGGAAGCGAGTCGACGACCAACTGCGCCGACACCTTGATCATCTCCTGGTTGAAGGGGGAGGAGTCGAGCAGGTTCTGTCGGTCCTCGTTGGTCTTCCACGCCCCGTTGAGGATGCCGCTCAGCGACGTCTCGTACTTGGTGGGGAAGAAGGACCAGAACTTGCCCCGTCCGCGCGATCGAGGGCTGACGTACAGCCCGCTCTCGGCGTCCCGTTCCAGCGCGGGGACGGCCCACGACAGGTCGAGCGCGACCCGGTCGTGCAGCTCTCCGGCGTCCGCGCGGGCCGCGGGGCCCGGCTCGTGCGTGGTGGTGAACACGCGCCACCGCTCCGTGGAGAGCGCCTTCCCGGTGCGCTCCTCGGTCACGGTGTGCAGGTCGCCGGACTGCTGGGCGGTCAGCGTCCGGCGTGCCATGGGCCGCGGGCGGTGATCCTCCAGCACGACCTTGGCGACGTGCGGCGAGAAGAGCTGGAACCCGACCGGGAATTCCTCGCGGGGCTCACCGTGGTCCTTGCCGCGGTTGCCGTGCATGTCCTTGCCCAGCCGGTCGTCGGCCTTCGGGAGCAGCGGGAGCCGGACGACCGTGGTCGCCCAGGTCAACAGCTTGTCCAGTACGGAGTCGGAGGCGCGTTCGGCCCGCATGTCGAGCGGACGGGCCATCCGCAGGACGGGGGCGTCGAACTCAGGCCCGTAGCGCTCCGTCACACCGGGCACGGACTTGATCTCCTCGTACGACCAGGCGCGGTCGAAGCCGAAACTCCCGGTGCGGCTGAAGAATTCCGGAGCGTCGGTCACCACGAGGACCGACTTCACCCCGACCCCGAACCGTCCGATCTGCCCGCCGCGCTTCTTCGACATACTCATCCGAAGGATGGTCTCCGCGCCTTCCGCGGTCACCGGACTTCCCTCGTTGGCGCAGTACAAGTGGGTCTCCGTGAGGACCACATGGACCCGTCCGCCGGGCTCGTTCGCGATTTCGTCGGCCGCGTTCTGTACGAGCTCGAAAAGCTGACGGTCACCGTATCCGCCCTGCGTGATACGACGCTCGCCATTGGCGTGTTCGGCCACGAGGCCGGAGTCCACGGCATACGTCTGCAAGACACGGGAGGACTGTTCGAGGACGGTATCGATCACTGCTGAGGACGAGGACGACACGATTTCTGCTCCTGGTGTCGAAGTGGGCGAGAGTCTGGGTGACGGGCCGGCTCGCCGGCTGTGTCGAGCCGGCCCGTGGTTCGGCGTGCGCTGCTGGTCGGTGCGTCCGACGGACGTTCGGAAGCACCGGGTTCAGGCGGGCGACGTGTCAGGTCGTCAGGTTGCGGGGCGGCTTTCGCCCGGCAACTCCTGGACAGCCTTCGCCAGGTCGGGGAATCCCGCGAGAAAATCGTCTTCGGACAGGTCGTGCCGGTTCAAAATGTCGGCCACTTCAGCCTTGCTCGCCGCAGTCCGAATGTGCGCGTCGATCTCGCTGCACTCCCGCAGGGAGAGCAGCAAGGGAATGCAGTCGTCCTCGTTCAAAGAGTCCCACCCCTGTCGATTCGTTTCCTTGCAACCGTAAAGGGGTGTCACCGAGCCACGCCCCATGAAGTGAAAGGTTCCTGCTACGGATTTCTCCCGCTGGTCACGCCAGCGGCTGGATCTTGCGAGCTGCCAGCCTTTTCCGAAAATGTTTCTCCATGCGTGTGTCCGCCTCGTACGGACGCACTTCCTCCCCGGCCGCACGGTCCCCTGACTTCTGGTTCCCGAGCGAGTTGGCTATTCCAACGTGGCGAACATAGCGGGGTCTTACGGCGTTGGCAACCCAACTTCCGGGTTCACGAGCGGAGTTCGAGATTCCCCCCTCTCTCGGCGAGGGGCGGACAGTGTCATCGGGGGTGAAACGGATCAATCGGACAGAGGTGCGAAGTCATCAGACCCTCCTCGTCCGGTTAACTGTTGGTTGACGTGATCGCGACCGTCAAATTAGCCTCCCCCTAGGACCCGAGGAAGAGCAGGTGGCGCGTGGAGACAGGTGAGGAGTTCGGGCCGTGGCTGGCCCGGCAGCTCAAGCTGGCGGGGAAGACGCAGGCCGAACTGGCCAAGGAACTCGGGTTGACCCGGGCCGCCGTCTCCGCCTGGATCGCCGGGCGGTCGACCCCTCGCCCGACCGTCATGACGGAGATCGCCAACGCGCTCGGTACGGACGTCGGTACGGTGCACACCCGCACCACCGACACCCAAGCCGGCCTCCCGGTCACCTGGTACCACCGTCCCGGCTATCTCGACGGCGGCCGGGACCTGGGCAACGCCGCAGCCTTCGCCTTCGATGCCGACGTGCAGGTCCTCGCGCGCGAGACGTGTCAGAACAGCCTCGACGAGCGCCTGCCGGAGAACGGCCGCCCCGTCCGGGTCCGCTACACCCTGCACGAACTCACCGGTGAACATCTGGACGCCTTCCGTGAGGCGATCCTCTGGAACGACCTCTTTCCTCACTACTCCGCCGTCTCGGAGCTCGCCGGGAGCCAGAAGGTCGGAAGGGTTGTCGACGCCGGTGTACGCGACATGTACGAGAGGGGCCGTCTGGTCCTGCTGAGGGTCGACGACTACAACGCCTCCGGGCTCACCGGCGACGACTACGCGGACGGCAAGTTCGCGGCCGTCGTCCGGCGCCAGCTGGAGAGCCTGAAGTCCGGCCCCGCCGCCGGTGGTTCCTACGGTCTGGGCAAGGCCACGTTGTGGGCCACCAGCGCTCTCGGGCTCGTACTCATCAACTCCACCCTGTCCGTGCCGCACGAGGGGCGTACCGAGCGTCGAGTGATCGGCCGTCTCGAACTGCCCTGGCGGGAGGTCGACGGACGTGCTTACGCGGGGCCTGCCTGGTTCGGGCGCCCCGATCCCGACTCGCAGGGTGCCGAGGTCGCCCGTTCCTGGTGGGCGGACGAGGAGACCGCGACCCGCCTCCATCTGAGCCGGGAGAGCGACGAACCCGGTACGTCCTTCCTCATCGTGGGCGCGCACGACGTGGCCAGCCTCGAAGGAAAGTCCTCGGAGCAGGATGGCAGGCCCCGCGACGAAGAAGGTCCGGAGGACACCCGCGACATCGAGAGGATGCACCGCCGTCTGGTCGAGGCGCTGGGCCGTGACTTCTGGGCGGCCATGGTCGGTGGCGGCGGCCGACTCCCGTTGCTGGAGGCCTCGGTCCGAGCCCTGCGCAACGGCGAGGAGGTCGTGGCCGAGACGAAGGTGGACCCGTCCGTCGAGCAGCCCTCCCGCACGCGTGCCCTGCGGGCCCACTACGAGGGCACCACGGTGGACCGGCTCACCGAGTCGGGTCAGGTGGCCTCCAGAAACGTTCCACTGAAGCTGCCACTTGCCGGCGGAGCCAAGGGGGCCACGCTTGGCACTCACCAGGCGGTCCTGCTGGTCACCGAGGCCGCGGGCGACCGGGATACTCCCGTGAACCAGGTGCACTCCCTGCGAGGGAATCGCATGACGGTCAGGAAGGTCACGGTTCCGAACCTGCCACTCGGAACCAACCCCTTCCAGGCCGTTGTCCTGGTGGGCGAAGCTGCTGGCGCGTCGGCACCCTTCGCGAAGGACGCCGAGGAGTTCCTGCGTGCGGCGGAACCGCCGGAGCACGACCGCTGGGGCCAGACGGAGGAGCTGACCCTGCGCTGGTCCCCTTCCGCCTATCGACGGATCCAGAATCTGACCACGGAGGTCAACAGCGCGGTCCGGGAACTCGTCGCCCGCCCGAAGCGTGGCAGAGGCGAAGGCGGGGAGGCCCTGCGCAAGGCGCTGACCGTCAAGAGCCGACCCAAGGCCAAGGTGCCCTCCGGCCCGGTGGCGCCGGTGCTGGACGCTCTCGACGCGACGATCGGCGACCAGGGGGAGTGGCTGATCACAGCCGAGGTGAAGATCCCACGCGGTGACGAGATCGTCCCGATGGTGCCGGTCGCCCAGTTGGACGTCCGCTCCGGAGGGCGTCCGCGCCTCGACTGGGCGGAACTCGTCGCCGTGGAGGGGTGCGAGGTGGAGGACGGGACCCTGCGCTTCCCGCCCGGCACGCGCCGCGCGAAGTTCCGAGGGGCCACCGATGCCTCCAGCCACCCGGTGCGGACCACACTCACCCGCCTCGTCGTCGAACTGCGTGCCGGCAAGGGGGCGTGACGCGTGAAGATCTACCCGTACAAGCGACTCGGCCGCCCGATCGGGCTCAGGGTGACGTCGGTCTCCCTCAAGCTCTTCGACGGCACCCGCGATCCACTGGACACCAGCGCCTACTCGACTCAGGAGCAGGCCGTCGCTCTCGGCGTCGCGGGCCACGCGGACTGGGTGAGCGCACAAATCGGTCTCTCGGTCACGCTCCCGCCCGGCGCCGACGCGCCGGACGCGGCCTGGTCGGACCTGCGTGTCCTCGCCGTACTGACCGATGGTGAGACCAACGTCCGTACCTCGACGGCCCTCACGCGGGACACGGAGAACAGCCGTGACTGGTCGGGCTTCCTGGAGCTGCTCCGCGACGACCACGTGGGACGAGCCAACCTCAGCGCGTACGCCGTCGGGACGGTCGACGGAGTACGCGGACGGTCGATCACCGAGACCGACCGGAACTGGGTCGTCGACACCGTCTCCGACGAGCCGGTCAGGGGACTGCGACTGGACGTCCGGAAGGCGTCGTTCAGCAAGAGCTCCAGGGAATGGCTGCATGCCTACGCCGACGCCCCCTGGCTCGTGGACACCACGGCGCGGGTCCCCACGGTGTTCGTCAACACCGACATCGACGGCATCGTCGGACTGTTGGACAGCAACGGATCCGGTGTGGAAAGCAAGGTCCGTGACCTCTTGGTCGCGCAGATGGCCACGGACGTGTGGACGGCGGTCTTTCACGGTGCCATCGGCGACCTGGAGGTGGAACCCGGCGGTGGCCCGGTCTTCCCGACCGACTGGCAGGGCGAGGTGCTGCGGGAGATGCTCCCGGACGTCGTCCCCGGCGTGCACGTCGAGGAGGCCTTGCGCCACGTGCACCGCCGACGCACCGGTGACTCGGGTTGGGGCGAGTTGCAGACACGTA
Organism: Streptomyces sp. NPDC111628; assembly: GCF_055635195.1. Lineage (NCBI taxonomy): Bacteria > Bacillati > Actinomycetota > Actinomycetes > Kitasatosporales > Streptomycetaceae > Streptomyces > Streptomyces sp. NPDC111628. Next base: position 215,114 of record NZ_JBVKBZ010000004.1, read on the forward strand.
TCCATTACGCGGCGGTCCGGCGTGCCGAGGCCGCCAAGGCGGTGGGCTACATGATCCGCAGCCTGGAACGGACGAACAGGGAGAGCGAGACGTGATCACCCAGCCCCACCACGTGCCGGAGCGCCTGGCGTTGCTCTCCGGCGCGGCTGCGGACGCTTTCCTCACCGAGGGTCTGCTCAGAGGTGAAGAGGTCCACAGTGGTGTCGACCTCGCCAAGGTCGTCGAACCCCTTCCCGAGGACGACGCCAGGTGGTCGGTCGAGTCGATCCGCAGCCTGGTGGACGACGTGATGTTCGCCTTCGAGGAAGAGCGAACCCGGGCCGACGCGTGGCTCGCGCCCCGGCTCCACGCCACACTGCGCTTGACACGGCAGGAAGCAGCGGACAGCAGGCTGTGGAACCACCTGGCGCTGGCTGTCGCCCCTGACTACGTGGTGTGGCGGCACCTGTCGGATGCGTCTCGGCGTGTGGCTGCGGCGCGCTTCCAGGGACCTGCGGACCGACAGTGCTTCTCCCGACTGTGGTGGGCGGCCGAACTCTTCCGGAACGGGCCGGACTACGGGCCGGTCGAGGTCGCCTGCGGCAATCAGGACCTCATCCACACCGTCATCAGGAACGACTTGATCGACCACCGTCCCACCGCCCAGGCGCTGGTCGGCCTCCTGAAAAGCGGAAAGGTCACCACCGGACGGGAGATCAACGGCCTGAGCGTGGCCATCAACGCGGCCGGAGCGACCTTGATCTACGACGTTCTCGCACCGGACGAGCCCAGAGACCCGGCGCGTCTGCGGGACTGGATCGAGGAGGCGCAGACGGCGCCACCGGTCTCGCGCCACGTCCTTCCGGCGGGGCCCGACGAAGACCCTGCCCCGGATCACTCCGTGACCGCGCTCACCGACTACTTCACCGAGCTGTTCGAGACCGCCCCGGTCAGGGGACGGAAGAACGAGGACTGATACGGCGGCGTCGAGTTACTCGGGACGCGGGCAGCGGGCGGTGCAGTCGTCCGCCGCTCCGCAACCGTGGCTCCGCAACTTGGCCCGGTGTTCCTCCGTCGCCGGCACCCACGGCTTCCGCATCGCCGCCGGGGCCGGTGTGGGAAGGCAGAGAGCGGCGCTCAGGAGGTGGGCCCCGAAGAGCGGCGGTACGGCATTGCCCACCTGCTGGGCCTGGGCGTTACCCGACCACGGGTAGTCCGGTGGGAAGCTCTGCAGCATCCCCGCCTCGTTCATGCTGAACCGCGGACCCTCACACACGACGTGTTGGTGGTGGTCGCCGACGGGTTCGAAGACAACGAAGCGCGAGATGCGACCGGTGACGGTGGTGGCGGGCTGTCGGTCGGTCCGCACTCCGCGTCGTCCCGGGTCCCCGGAACTGCCGTAGTTCGACCGGATCAAAAAGGGCGTCCTGCGCCCGGGGTGCGTGCCGACCGGCTCGGCGAGGGCGTCGCCCATCGACGTCCAGTGCTCCAGACCCTCGTCCTCCTCCGCGGGGCTCTCTCCCGGTTCGGGGACATCCGTGTCGCAGAGGGTCGGCTGAATCATAGGTGCCGCGACGGTGCCGTTCCTGCGACTCCACGCCCTTGCCTCGTAGGCGCGATGGGTCGCCTCGGGCAGTGAGGGAGCGCCGAGTCCTTCGCGACGGGCGATCAACACGGCGCGGGACCTGGTCTGCGGCACGCCGTAGGTCTCCGTGGCCAGGACGTCGACGACGACCTTGTACTTGGTGCCGTCGGGGAGGCCGATCTCCTGCAGCACTTCCGCGTAACGGTCCCAGAGCGCCCGCACGGCGGGGACCTGCTCCAGGACGATGACGTCGTACGGCCGGTGCCCCCGGTTCGGACTCCGGGTCGCCTGAATCGCGTAGCGCAGGGGCTCGAGCACCAACGCGGTTCGAGGATCGCTGAGGTTCTTCAGCTCCTTGTCGATCTCCTTGTCGGGATCGCCCGCCATGAGTCGGTCGATGAACTTCTTGACCTCTTCCAGAGCCTTACGGCCCGCGCCCTTGCCGGCCACCGAGTACGTCTGGCACGGAGGCCCGCCGGCGAGCACGTTGATCTCCGGCGGGAGCGACTCGAACGACTCCCTGCGAACCGCGCTCACGTCGGCGTGGAGGGTGTCCAGGCCGGCCGCGTAGCGCGTCAGGCACGCGCTCTTGTCCCACTCGATCCCGAGACTGGGGACACCCAGCCGGTGACCAGCGACGTCCAGCCCACCGGGCCCTGCGAAGAGGTCCAGGACAAAGGGCTTGTCGAGGATGGACTGGTGAGGTGACGTGCTGGTCATGTGGCGGAAGTCTAGCCGGCAGCGGGGGCCGCCCGCTCCCCGTCCAGAGCTTCGGCGACGGCCCGCCCCAGCACCCGGCCGACGGGCGGTGGCGTCGCGTGTCCGATCTGGCGGTAGCGGGCGGTCTTCAGGCCCGTGACCTCCCACGACTCGGGGAACCCCTGGAGGAGCGCCGCCTGCTCGACTGTGATTTTCACCATGTTGTCCCTGCCGAGCCGTGGGTCCCACACGAATTCGGGGCCGGGGACCTCGTTGCCCACCGTGTGGGCGTTGACGCCCATGGTCGCCCACTTCCGTTTGGCTCCGGTCGGCCCGAGGTCCGCGCCACCTCGGTTCTTCGAGCCTCCGACCAGCGTCGGAGCCGGTTGGTCGGCCTGTGCGGCCCACCGGGCGGCGTCCGGCCAACCGCGTGCTGCCATCGACTGCGCCAGGGCGGCACCTACCGTCCGCGGCTCCGACACCGTGCGTGCCGGTGGCTGAAAGTTCCCTGCCCAACGCCGTTCGACGGCCACGAGAACCCCCTGTTTGCGGTTCTGCGGCACCCCGAAGTCGACGGCGTTCACGACGAACCAAATGAACTCGTAGCCCAGGTGAGCCAGTTCGGCACGCGCGAAGTCACGGAAGCGTTGGTACCTGTCCGAGTGGGCGAGATCGGGAACGTTCTCGATGATCACTGCTCGCGGCCTGATGGCGTGGGCCAGGAGGACCGTGGCCTCCAACAGGCGCTCCTCCGAGCCCGATTCGGCCCGCCCGACGGTCGCACTCGACTTCACCCGTGGCAGGCCGGCCGAGAGGAGGTCCACGTCGTAGCTCTCGGGGTGCTCGGCCGGGTCGAAGTCGAGCAGGTCGGTTCGGAGTACGTTCCACTGCGGCCTGTTGGCCCGGAGCGTCGTGACGGCGTCATCGTCGTCGTCCAGGAGCAGACGAGGCTCGAATCCGGCTTGCTCCAGGCCGAGAGCGAGCCCTCCCGCCCCGGAGCACACGTCCACGAAGGTCGGTCCCCCCACGTCTCTCACCTTCCCGCCTGGTCCGCCAGGCGCCGGTCCAAGGCCGCCCGCACCTGGGCGGCCACCTCTTCCGGACTCTCGTGCTCCCAAAACCGGAGCACCGTCCACCCCTGGTCCCGCAAGTGCCCGGTCGTCTCGGTGTCCCGGGACATGTTCTTGTCGAGCTTGGCCCGCCACCACTCGGCGTTCGACTTCGGCTGCGTGGCGTGCTGCGGGCAGCCGTGCCAGAAGCAGCCGTCGAGGAAGATCGCGACCTTGGTCCTGGGGAAGACGATGTCGATCGTGCGGCGGGCCATGCCCGGCACCGGCACGTTCACGCGGTAGCGGAGGCCCGACGCGTGGAGCAGTCGCCGCACCGCGATCTCCGGGGCCGTGTCGCGGGAACCCTGGCGGCTCATGCGGGCGGACACGGAGGCGGAGGAGGGGACGGGCTCGGGCACGCTGCCATTGTGCCGGCCATCCTTGTACGAGAAGTACATCGATCATTGCTCGCGGTAACCAGGAGCACCAGGACGGTCAGAAAAGCTACCGCCGACAGGACGAGGGGCGACGAGAGGGCGAGTCGGCGTGTGGTCACCCAGGACCCGGAGGTGCCCGCGCCATGCCCGGCGGTGGACCGAGAGCGGCGGTCTCTCGCGCTCCTACCTGGTCAGCGTGCCGTCAGGGGTTTCCTGTACGGAGATCTTCTTCGCCTGTCGGTCCAGGGCCGCGGACACGACCGCGCGGATACCGTCCGGGTCGTTCTTCTGCTCGGGGGCCGGGTTGGAATTCTCGATGGCGGTCTTCAAGTACGCGGGGTTCCAGGACGAGATGGCACCGCTGACGTCGATCCTCTCCACCCTGCTCTTGCCCACCTGTGCCTTTATCGCGGGCAGGATCTGGTCCGAGTACATGCCACCGGACGCCTTGAACAGGCTGGCATGACCGCCGACCTTGCCGCCGTCGCGGAGGTAGACGGTGATGGTCAGGCAGCTCGTGACCGAGGGATAGGTGATCGTGCCGCTGGGGCCGACGCTTTTGACTTCGCCCTCGGCGACGCTCTTCGCCTCCGCCGCGCCCGCTGAAGCGCCCCGCCGGCGTTGTCGTTCTCCGCACGCTGGACGGTCAGGTCCGCGCCGCGTGGCGTACGACCGGAGCCGGCCGCCACCGCACGCGTCGTCGCGGCGTTGCCCGCCGCGCGTTGCAGGACGGTCACCGCCGACGGGCCCAGGGGGCCGACCGCTCCCCGCCGTAGGTCACCAGCAGGGCCGGCCGGGGCAGACGACCGCGGTACCCGGGCGGGTGTCCCTCCGGTCGGTTTCCTGTCCACGCGCTCGTGCTGGTGCAAGGCGTCCCCCTCGGGCTCGGCATGACGCCTCTCACCATGTCGCCCAGCCGTCGGGGCGCAGGAGGCGCGGGGGCAGACAAGAGGGCACTCCACCGTGCTCTCCGAAGGGCCGCGGCCACGGGTGGATGATCCGTTGCAGGATCAGGTAGCGCGCGCTGCGTCCGGGCGGTCCCGGCGGCACGACGGTCCCGGTTGGTAATCTGCCGCGATGGACGAGGTGTTGGACGAAGGACCGTTCTTTCACGGTACGAAGGCCGAGTTGCGGGTCGGGGAGCACCTCACCGCCGGTTTCCCTTCGAACTACCGGCCCGAGATCCTGATGAACCACATCTACTTCACCGCGTTGCGCGACGGCGCGGGACTCGCCGCCGAGCTTGCCGCCGGGGACGGGGAACCGCGCGTGTACGCCGTCGAGCCGGCCGGGGCGTTCGAGAACGACCCGAACGTGACCGACAAGAAGTTCCCCGGCAATCCCACCCGCTCCTACCGCAGCACGGAGCCGCTCCGGGTCGTCGGCGAAGTCACCGACTGGACGCGGCAGACGCCCGAAGCCCTCCAGATGTGGCGGGAGCGGCTGGCCGCGATGCGGTCGGAAGGGCGCGCCGAGATCATCAACTGACGGGGGCCTCAGCCCTGCGTTCCGCCCGCCAGGAACCCCGTCAGACCGTCCAGCAGCATGCCGCTGCCCTGCTCCGCGCCGTCCCGTTCCTCCGCCGTGTCGCAGGTCTGGCGGAGGGTGATCACGGTGTTGCGGGGGCCCTCCTCCGCGAGTTCCACGGTCATCGTCGCCGGGTCCGGGCGGCCCGGGACGTCCATGCCGATGGTCAGGGCGCGGTGCTCGGCGACCTCGATGTAGGAGCCCGTCAGGGGGAACTCCGTGCCGTCGGGCGTGCGCATCGTGGCCTTCCAGGTGCCGCCGGGGCGGACGTCCATCTCCACGGAGCCGGGGACGGCGTAGGCCCACTGGGCGTACTGGTCGGGGGTGGTCCACGCCTGCCAGACCTGGGCCGCGGGGGCGTCCAGGGTGCGGGTCAGGGTGTAGGAGAAGCCGTTGCCCGCCGCGGTGGGCGTCTGGTCGGTGCTCATGTCGTCGTGTCTCCTCGGTCCGCTCGGGTGATGACGCCTCGCCCGGCCGCTTGTGGGTCTCGGTGAGGCTTTCGCATCTGTAGACGACCGGCGCCGCCGAATCTCATCGGTCCCCGGCGAGATCCTCCCCGTGGCACTCCCCGTACGCCCGCCCCGACCCGCACCAGCAAGCCGCCCCGCGCTGCGGCGGCCACGCCACCGCGAGTCCCCGGGCCGCCAGGGTCGTCGCGTACTGCGGGAGCAGGATCGGGTCGGCCGGGGACGCGCCCTCCGACGCCGCGAAGGCCTCGTAGGAGGGGACGGTGCCCGGGACCACGCCCAGGTTCGGGGTGCCCGAGGAGGCCAGTTCGCGCAGGGCCGCCTCTATCGACGCCAGGTGGGCGTCGTAGGAGGGGTACTCGGCGGCGAGGGCCGGGTACGCCTCGATCAGTTCCGTCAGTTCGGCGGCCGGCCAGTGGAGCATGGCCACCGGGAAGGGGCGGGACAGGGCCTCGCGGTAGGCGCCCAGTTCGGCGCGCAGGCGGAGGATCTCCGCCTCCAGGTCCGCCGGATTGTCCGAGCCCAGGGACCAGACGCGCTTCGGGTCGTGCAGCTCGTCCAGGGAGACCGGCATCGAGTGCAGGGTGTCGGCCAGGGTGTCCCACTCGTCGTGGGCCAGGCCCAGCATCCTGCGGACGCGGTGGCGGCCGTAGAGGAGGGGGTGGGTGGCGTACGGGGGCTCCGGCACGTCCGTCAGGAGGAGGCGGGCGCCCTCCGTGAACGTCTCGTGGGCCGCCTCCAGCTCGTCGTGGGACTCCAGGGCCTCGGCCGCGATCACCCAGGGGGCCGGGTCGCGCGGCGACGCGGCCCGCACGCCGTCGATGATCGCCCTGGCCTCCGCCTCGTGGTCGTACTCCCACAGGTTCGAGGCCTTCAGGGCACGGACCAAGGACGGGTTGTCCAGCGGGACGGAGGTCTCGGAGGACAGCAGGCGGTCGTAGAGCTTCGTCGCGGCGGGGCGGTCGCCGGACAGTTCCAGGTGGGCGGCGGCGCGCAGGAGCAGGGCCTCGGTGTCCTCGGGGTAGAGGCCGGCGGTGCGTTCCAGGCGGGCCGCCTCGGCGGCGTGGTCGACGTTTTCGGCGGGCGTGTCGGGGCGCATGGGGGACACCGTACTGCCGTGAGGTGACAAGGGTCAGCCACCCCGGGGCCGGAGGCGGGAGGCGGGAGGCAGGAGGCCGGGAGGCCGTGACCCGGGACCGGCGTCGCCGCCGCCCGACGGAAGGGGTCGGGGGCGCGGCGTGCCGTACCCCGCGGCTCGCGCCGTGGATCAGGTCGCGGATCAGGTGCGCTCCCGCACCACTGCCACCAGCGCCCCCGCCGCCACCGCCAGCCCCGCCGACACCCACAGCGCCACGTCCGTGCCCGCCCCCGGGCTGCCCGCCGACGTCGCGATCGCGATGGTCAGGGCGACCCCGGCGCACGAGCCGATGTAGCGGAACGTCTGCTGCGCGCCCGAGCCCATCGCTGCTCGGGCCGCCGGGACCGACTCCACCGCGAGCAGCGGCAGCGCGGCGTTCAGCAGGCCGCTGCCCACGCCCGCCACCACCAGGCCGGGCAGCAGCCGGGCCCAGGAGCCCGCGCCGACCGCGCCGAGCATGGTCAGGACGCCGACCGCGTGCAGGGCGAAACCGACGACCAGTTGGTGGCGGGGCGGGACGCGGTGGGCGATGCGGCGGACCTGGAGGGCCACCGCGAAGGCGAGACCCGCCCAGAGCAGCGAGAGCAGGGCCGTGTCCAGCGGGGACAGGCCGAGCGCCCGCTGGAGCACCGTCGGCAGGAAGCTGAACAGACCGATCACCGACAGGCCCGTGAACAGTCCGCCCGCGGAGGACGCCAGGAACAGCGGGCGGCGCAGCAGCGACAGGTCGATCATCGGGGTGGCCGCGCGGCGCTCCAGTACGACGAACAGCGCGCCGAGGAGCACGGTCGCCGCCAGCAGCAGGCCCACCGGCGCCCGCAGCCACCCGTCGCGGCCCAGCGTCAGCGCCGCCACGAGCGCGACCAGCGCCGGTCCGAACGTCAGCGCCCCGGCGAAGTCCGGCCGGCCCGCCCGCGGTGAGCGCGACTCCGACAGGGCCCGCGCGCCGAGTCCCGCCACCACCAGCGCGGCGGCGCCGAGGACGCCGTGCGCCACCCGCCAGTCGGGGATCGCCCCGACGAGCACGGGTCCCACGGCTATCCCGCCGCTCACGAACGCGCCCCACACGCCGGTCGCGCGCAGCCGCCCGGCCGGGGTCGGGAAGGCGTGGACGAGCAGGCCGAGGCTGCTGGCAAGCAGCGCCGCGCTCGCCGCGCCCTGGGCGATGCGGGCCAGCGTGAACAGCCAGGTCGTGGACGCGAAGGCGCCGAGGACGGTGGTGACGCCGAGGGCCAGCGTGCCGGAGACGAAGAGCCGGCGGCGCCCGTAGTCGTCGGCCAGGCTGCCGGCCACCAGGAGCAGGGCGGCGAGGCCCAGCGGGGTGCCGTTCAGCAGCCAGGCCTGGGCGGACAGCGAGGTGTGCAGGTCGGCGGCCGTCTCGGGGAGCGTGACCATCGGCGCGGTGAAGGCCATCAGGGCCACGGCGGTCGCCGCGCTGGTCAGCGCGAGGGTGCGGCCCGGGTCCGGGGGCGGCGAGGCCCGTTCCGGTGGGGGAGCGGCGGCGGCCGTGGCCGCCGGGGTCTCGTTGGTCGGGGTGGTCGGGGAGTCCGTGCCGGTGTCGGTCATGGCTGCTGGCCGTCCGCTCTGCGTTGGTTCGGTCAATGAACTGAGTCGGGACGGCCCAACCTAGCACCGCTGGTTCGGTGAATGAACCGACAGGGGAAAAGTGGCTACAGTGGACCGCATGGCACTGGGCAAGGACTACGCGACGCAGGAGTGCTCGATCGCCCGCGCACTGGAGGTCGTCGGCGAGCGGTGGACGCTGCTGGTGATCCGCGACGCGCTCTACGGCGTCCGGCGTTACAACGACTTCCTCGTCCACCTCGGCATTCCGCGCGCCGTGCTGGCCAACCGCCTCCAGGCGCTCACCGCCGAGGGAATCCTGGAGAAACGCAGGTACCAGGAATCGCCGCCCCGGGACGAGTACGTCCTCACCGACCGCGGCATCGCCCTGTGGCCCGCCCTGCGTGCGCTCGGCATCTGGGGGCGCGAGCAGCTCGGCGGCGAGCCGATGCGCACCTTCTGGCACGCCGACTGCGGCACCGAACTCAGTCCCTACGGCGCCTGCGCGACCTGCGGGACCCTCGTCGCCGTGCGCGACGTCGACATGCGGCCGGGCCCCGGACTCGACCCCGACCCGGCGGACCACGTCAGCCGGGCGCTGCTCGGACCCCGGCGGCTGCTCCAGCCGATCGAGACCGAACAGCAGGGTCCCGCACCACGTCGTCCTGCGTAAGTCGCGCTGGACGAGCCGTCCTGAGCCGTCCTGTATAACTGGGGCAAACGCGTGTACGAGAGGGGGAGCAGCCGATGACCCGAGAACGGGCCGCCGTGCCACGCCCTCTCCTCGTCCTGCTGCTGGTCCTCCTGCCCGTCGCGCTCGTCGACGTCGGCAGCCTCTCCGCCACCGTCGCGCTCGCCGCGACCGCCGCGGTCGGTTCCGCGCTCGCCGTCTGCGCCGTCATCGCCGCGCGCTGCGCGCCCGCCGTGCCGCGCACCCGGGTGCGTACGGCCATCAGGGACCGGGACCTGCGTACGGCCTTCCTGCCCCAACGCGATCCCGACGCCCCCGGCCGCCGCCGGCCCCGAGCGCCCGGACACGCCCTCCCGGCGACCACCGCGTAGGGCACAGCACCTTCCACACCTGGCCCCGCGCCGGTCGTGTCGTCATGCCGCCCCACCTCAACCCGGCACGACGAGACCCCCGGAGGGCTCATCCACCCATGTCCGTTTTCGCCAGTCTGGTCGAGCACCTCGCCGACCTGCTTCAGCCCCTGTTCGGCGCCTCCGCCGCGGCCGCCGCCATCGTCCTGTTCACCGCCTTCGTACGGCTCCTCGTACATCCGCTCTCCCGGGCCGCCGCCCGCGGGCAGAAGGCGCGCACCCGGCTCCAGCCGAGGATCGCCGAACTGCGCCGCAAGCACGCGAAGAACCCCGAGAAGCTCCAGCGGGCCGTGCTCGAACTGCACGCCGAGGAGAAGGTGTCCCCGCTGTCGGGGTGCCTGCCCAGCCTGTGCCAGATCCCCGCGTTCTTCCTGCTCTACCACCTCTTCTCCAGCTCCTCGATCGGCGGCGAGGCCAACGCCCTCCTCTCCCACCGGCTCCTGGCCGCCCCGCTCGGCGGGCGGTGGGCCGACGCGTTCGGGGACGGCGGGCTCCTCGGCGGGGCCGGACTCGTGTACGTGGCGCTGTTCGCGGTGGTCGCCGGGGTCGCCACCTTCAGCTACCGGCTCACCAGGCGGACGATGGCCGACCGGCCGGTGCTGCCCGCCGGTGACGCCGGGGCCGTGCCGGGCGTCGGCGCGATCACCCGGGTCATGCCGTTCATGTCCTTCTTCACGCTGGTCACCGTGGCCGTGGTGCCACTGGCCGCCGCGCTCTACGTCGTCACCAGCACCACGTGGAGCGCCGTCGAACGGGCCGTGCTCCACCGCTGAACGCGGGTCGGCCCGGCGCGTGGCCGCGGCCCGGGTGGCTACGGTCCAGTACGTGAACGGGGTATTGCGGAGTGGACCCCGGCCTTGGAGGATCGACCAGTCCTCCGACGGCTGTCGCGTCGCTGCCGCACCCAGGTCGCGCATCGTCGGGCGGGCTGCCCGCGATCGAGGAGTTGGGGATCATGAAGCTGTTGCGAGTCGGTACGGCGGGGTCGGAGCGGCCCGCGCTGCTCGACGCCGACGGGACCCTGCGAGACCTGTCGGGCGTCGTGACGGACATCGACGGCGAGCTGCTCGCCGACGAGGGCGCGCTCGGCCGGATACGGTCCGCCGCCGAGGCCGGTGAGCTGCCCGCCCTGGACGGCACCGGGCTGCGCGTCGGACCGCCGGTGGGACGCATCGGCAAGATCGTGTGCATCGGGCTGAACTACCACGACCACGCCCGCGAGACCGGGGCCGAGCCGCCCGCCGAGCCGGTCGTCTTCTTCAAGGCGCCGGACACGGTGGTCGGGCCGCACGACACGGTGCTCGTGCCGCGCGGATCCACCAAGACCGACTGGGAGGTGGAGCTGGCGGTCGTCGTCGGACGCACCGCCCGCTACCTGGACTCGGCGGAGGAGGGGCTCGCGTGCGTCGCCGGGTACGCGGTCGCGCACGACGTGTCCGAGCGGGAGTTCCAGATCGAGCGCGGCGGGACCTGGGACAAGGGCAAGAACTGCGAGACGTTCAACCCGCTGGGCCCGTGGCTGGTGACCGCGGACGAGGTGCCCGACCCGCAGCGGCTGTCGCTGCGGCTGTGGGTGAACGGCGAGCTGAAGCAGGACGGGACGACCGCCGAGCAGATCTTCCCCGTGGGGGAGGTCGTGCGGTACGTCAGCCAGTTCATGGTGCTGCGCCCCGGTGACGTCATCAACACCGGGACGCCGGCGGGCGTGGCGATGGGGCAGCCCGAGCCGAAGCCGTACCTGCGGGCCGGGGACGTGGTCGAGCTGGAGGTCGAAGGACTGGGGCGGCAGCGGCAGGAGCTCAAGGGAGCCTGAGACGGCGAGCCGGGGGGGGCGAGCCAGGTGGGTGCCCGTGCCGGGCCCGTTCGTGTGACGGTCGTCCGGCACCGGGATGTGCTGCGAGAGGCGCGGGCGGCCCGCGTGAAGCCTGTGGGCCATGCACTCCATCAGACAACGTATGGCCGCCCTCCGGCCCCACCTGGGCCGGACCGGGCTGGCCTGCGCCCTCGTGGCCGGCCTCGCGCCCGCCCTGGTCGTCGGGGCCGGGGCCGCGCAGGCGCAGGCCGCCCCGTTGCCGGGCGGGCTCGGGCCCTGCGCCGGGCCGCTGTGCCCGGACGAGTTCCCCGAGATCAACAACGGCCCGTTCGCCGGACGCGACAACGGCATCAACGTCTTCGCCGGTGACGACTTCCGCGTCCGGGGACGGGCCGCCGAGGCCGAGGGGCGGGTCGTCGTCCTCGACGACTTCGACATGAACAAGAGCGAGGGCGGCAGCGCCGTCTACGACATCGGCATCGCGGGCGTCGGCTCGCGGGTGCCGCCGCCGGACGGGGCGGACTTCCTGACCACCGGCAACGACATCACGGTCGCCCCGGGGCAGCGGCTGCTCGCCGAGGGCGGGGTCGTCCGCTACGGCGGAACGGTGACCGGGACCGTGACCGGCGACCTCGAACACGACCCGGACGCCGCCGATCCCTACCTCGATCTGCGCGACCAGCTCACCGTGGCCAGCCAGTGCTACGCCCGCGTGGACGGCGAGCTGCGGACCGCCACCGGCACGGCCGTCAACCAGGGCTACCAGACCGTGTTCACCGGTGACGGCACGTCCGGGCTCCAGGTGTTCAACGTGGACTTCGACCTCGCCAGTGCCTCCGGCGGGCAGCAGGGGATCGTCTTCGAGAACATCCCCGACGACGCGACCGTCCTGGTGAACATGCTCGGCTCCGAGCGCACCATCAACACCTACAGCGGTGGCATCGCCGACGACACCGACCCGCTCAACGCCTACCGCGAACGCCTTCTGTGGAACTTCCCGGACGCCACCTCGGCGAACTTCGTCGGCACGGGCCAGTTCCAGGGCAGCGTGCTGGTCGGCCCGCAGAACTCCATGTCCACGGTGTCGCTGCCCGGCATCAACGGCCGCTTCTTCAGCAGCGGTTCCATCACCCACACCAGCGAGCAGACGGGCGTCGAGTTCCACGCCTACCCGTTCGACGGCGACCTCCCGGACTGCGGGGACGAACCTCCCGGCCCCGGTCCCGGCCCGGTGACGGGTGAGGTGCGGGTCGAGAAGACGGACGCGGCGAGCGGGGACGCGCTGGCCGGTGCGGAGTTCGAGCTGTGGGAGGAGACCAACGGGGTCGACGGTCTCCAGACCGACGGGGCCGACCCGGACACGCAGGTGGGTGACGTCTGCACGACGGACACCGACGGCGTGTGCGCGCAGACGGTCGCGACGGGCACGTACTACTGGCGTGAGACGGCCGCTCCCCACGGCTACGAGCTGCCCGACCCGAACGTCTTCGGCCCGCTGGTCCTGACCGAGGACAACGCCGAGGACGGCGTCCGGGTCGAGGCCGAGAACACCGGCGAGGACGAGCCCGGCCCGGTGACGGGTGAGGTGCGGGTCGAGAAGACCGACGCGGCGAGCGGGGACGTGCTGGCCGGTGCGGAGTTCGAGCTGTGGGAGGAGACCAACGGGGTCGACGGTCTCCAGACCGACGGGGCCGACCCGGACACGCAGGTGGGTGACGTCTGCACGACGGACACCGACGGTGTCTGCGCGCGGACGGTGGAGACGGGCACGTACTACTGGCGTGAGACGGCCGCGCCCGACGGGTACGAGCTGCCCGACCCGAACGTCTTCGGCCCGCTGGTCCTGACGGACGACAACGCCGCGGGCGGAGTGCAGGTCGCGGCCGAGAACGCCGCCGGTGACGAGCCCGGCCCCGAGACCGGGCAGGTGCGGATCAGGAAGATCGACGCCGAGTCGGGTGCCGTGCTGCAGGGAGCGGTCTTCGAGCTGTGGGAGGAGACCAACGGCGTCGACGGTCTCCAGACCGACGGGGACGACCCCGACACCCAGGTCGGCGGCGACTGCGTGACCGGCGCCCTGGGGCGCTGCGCGCGGACGGTGGAGGCCGGCACGTACTACTGGCGTGAGACGGCCGCGCCCGACGGGTACGAGCTGCCCGACCCGAACGTCTTCGGCCCGCTGGTCCTGACCGAGGGGAACCTCGAGGGCGGGGTGCAGGTCGAGGCGGAGAACACCGCCGAGGACGAGCCCGGCCCGCCCGGACCCGACGACGAGGGCTCCATCGAGGTGGAGAAGACCGACGCCGAGAACGGCGAGCCGCTCGCCGGGGCGGTCTTCGAGCTGTGGGAGGAGACCAACGGGCTGGCCGGTCTCCAGACCTCCGGCGGCAACGCCGACACCCTGGCCGGGGACTGCACCACCGACGCCTCCGGCGGCTGCGCCTTCGACGACCTCGAACCGGGGTCGTACTACCTGCGGGAGACCGCGGTGCCCGACGGGTACGAACTGCCCGGGGACCCGGTGACCGGCCCGATCAGGGTGACCGAGGAGAACGCCGGGGACGGCGTCACCGTGCGGATCGCCAACGAGCGCGAGGGCGACGACGGCGGCGACGACGGCCACGGCGGCTACGGCGACGACGGCGATCACGGGGGTGACGACGGGCACGTCGGCGGCTACGGCTCCGGCTCCGGTTACGGAACCAAGTAGCGCCGGCGCCACCCGGACGCACACCACGCCGGTCGCGGGGACCTCACCCCGTGGCCGGCGTTCGTGCGTCCGCCCGCGGTCAGTCCAGAAGCTCGGCGAGCCTGCGCCAGCCCTCCCTCGGGAGGCGGGCCATGTCGTCCTCCACCAGCTGGAGGGCCACGTGATCGGCGCCCGCGGCGTGGAAGGCGTCGATGCGGGCGCGGATCGTGGCCTCGTCGCCCCAGGCGAACACGGCGTCGATGAGGCGGTCGCTGCCGCCGCCGGTGACGTCGTCGTCCGTGAAGCCGAGGTTCAGGAAGTTCTTCGTGTAGTTCGGCAGCTTCAGGTACATGGCGAGGTAGGCGCGGGCCGTCGCACGGGCGCGGGACGGGTCGGAGTCGAGGACGACCTTGAACTCCGGGGCCAGCAGCGGGCCCTCGCCGAGCCGCTCGCGGGCCTGCGCGGTGTGCTCCGGGGTGACCAGGTACGGGATGGCGCCCGCCGCCCGGTCCCGGGACAAGTCCAGCATCTTCGGGCCGAGCGCGGCCAGCACCCGGTGACCGGAGCGCATCCCGGCCCGGTCCAGCTCGTCCAGGTAGCCGACCATCGTCGAGTACGGGCGGCGGTACCCCTCCACGCGCGGGCCGTGGCTCACCCCGAGGCCGAGCACGAAGCGGCCCGGGTGGGCCACCTCCAGCTCGGCGAAGCCCGCCGCCGCCTCGGACGGCTTGTGCTCCCAGATGCTCTGGATGCTGGTGCCGACCACGATCCGCTCCGTCGCCCCGATCAGCGGGGCGGCGTGCCGGGCGGCGCTGTTGCCGCCGAGCCACAGGGCGCCGTAGCCGAGCCGCTCCAGCTCGGCGGCGGCCTCGGCGCGTTCCGCCGCGCCCTCCGGGTCCTCCGAGCGCAGCTGGGCGCTCCAGACGCCGTACCGTCCGACCGATTCCTTCGGGGAAGCCGTCGCCTCGTTCATCGCTTGCGATCCCTCCGGTGGGCACCGTGATCAACCTGCGTGTCTGCCTGCCAACCACGGGTACCCACCGCTGATTCCCCGACCACGCAGCGCGGGGCCGGTCGGGCTACTCGCCCAGGAACCGCTCCAGCGCCTCGACGACCAGCCGGTGGTCCTCGACCTGCGGCAGCCCGGAGACCGTCACCGCGCCCACGACGCCGACGTCGGCGACGGTGACCGGGAAGGAGCCGCCGTGTGCCGCGTACCTGTCGGGGTCGAGCCGCGAGGACTCCTCGAAGGTCGTGCCCTTGGCCCGGAAACGCGAGCCGACCAGGTACGAGGCCGAGCCGTACCGCTCCACGACGCGGCGCTTGCGGGCGATCCAGGCGTCGTTGTCGGGGGCCGAGCCGGCCAGCGCGGCGTGGAAGAGCTGCTGTCCGGCGCGGTGGATGTCGATGGCGACCGGCGCCTCGTGCTCCCGGGCCAGCTCGACGAGCAGGGAGCCCAGCGCCCACGCGTCGTCGTGCGTGAACCGGCGGAAGACCAGGCGGCGTTCCTGCTCCTCCAGCTCCGCGACGGTGGGGGGCGTCGGTGCGGTGCTCACAGGGTCACCACCACTGCGTCGCGGGCGGACCGGCGGGCCGCCTCCAGTACGTCCAGGGCGGCGGCCGCCTCCAGCGCGTCCACCGGGTTCGGGCCGCCCTCGCGCAGGGCCCTCGCCACCGCCGCGTAGTACGCGGGGTAGTCGCCCGGGACGGTCGCCGCGACCTGCCCGCCGCCGGTCGGCGGGGAGTCCCCGGCGCCGAGGCGGCCCCACAGCGACTCGTCCTCCTCGCCCCAGCCGGGCCCCGGCCGCTTGCCCTCGCGCAGCGCCGCCTCCTGCGGGTCGAGGCCGTGCTTGACGTAGCCCGCCTTCGAGCCGAGCACCCGGAAGCGGGGGCCGAGCTGGGCGGCGGTGGAGGAGACGTAGAGGTGGGAGCGGACGCCGTTCGCGTGCGTGAGCGCGAGGAACGTGTCGTCGTCCGCCTCCGCGCCCGCACGCCGGACCACGGACTCGGCGTACACCTGCGTGACCGGGCCGAAGAGGACGAGGGCCTGGTCGACGACGTGGCTGCCGAGGTCGTACAGGAGACCGCCGATCTCCGCCGGGTCGCCGGACTCGCGCCAGCCGCCCTTCGGCTTCGGCCGCCAGCGCTCGAAGCGGGACTCGAAGCGCCACACGTCGCCCAGCGCGTCCTCGGCGAGCAGCTCGCGCAGGGTGAGGAAGTCGTTGTCCCAGCGGCGGTTCTGGAAGACGGAGAGCAGCAGGCCGCGCTCCTCGGCCAGGGCGGCCAGCGCCCGCGCCTCCGCCGCCGTGCCCGCCACCGGCTTGTCCACCACGACCGGCAGACCCGCCTCCAGGGCCCGCCTCGCGAGCGGGACGTGCGTCTTGTTCGGGGAGGCGACGACGACCAGGTCCAGCTCGGCGGCCCGGTCGAACAGCTCGTCGGGCGTGGCGACGGTGCGCACGTCCGGGAACTCGGCGCGGGCCTGCTGCTGCCGCTCCGGGTTCGAGGTGACGACCGTGTCCAGGGCCAGGCCCTCGGTGGCGGCGATCAGCGGGGCGTGGAAGACGGAGCCCGCGAGGCCGTAGCCGACGAGGCCGACGCGCAGCGGGGGAGTGCCGGGAGGGGTAGCAGTCATGCGCCCTACTTTCGCAACGGTGTTGCCAAAGTGCAAGCGCCGGGGACAATGGGGGAGTGAACAGGAGCAACGGCGGGGGCACGGCGATCGGCCGAGGCACGGGTACGGGTGCGGGCGGCGCCAATCTGCTCGCGCTGCGCAGCCACAACACCGCCCTGGTGCTCGACCTGCTGCGCGGCGCCGGTGCGGAGGGGATCAGCCGGCTGGAGCTCGCCGAGCGCACGGGGCTCACCCCGCAGGCGGTCAGCAAGATCACCGCCCGGCTCCGGGGCGAGGGCCTGGCCGCCGAGGCCGGACGCCGCGCGTCCACCGGCGGCAAACCGCGCACGGTCCTGCGCCTGGTGCCCGGGGCGGGCCACGCCCTCGGCGTCCACCTGGACCGCGACGAGCTGCGTGCGGTGCTGGTCGACCTCGACGGCACCGTGGTGGCGGAGCGGCGCGCGCCGCTGGACCTGGGTGCGGGCGCGGAGACCGTGCTGGAGGGGGTCGCGCGGGCGGCGGAGGAACTGGCGGCGGAGGCGCCGGGGCCGCGTTCTGCGGAGGGATCGCGAACTTTCGTCGCGAAGGGGCTGCGAGCGCCGGGCCCGGCCGACACGGGCACGGGCACGGGTGCCGGGGAGTGGACCTCGCAGGAGCCGGGGGCTGCCGCCGTGGAGGGCGCGTGGCCGCCGGGGTCCGGCCTCGCCGCCGTCCCCACCCTCCTCGGGCTCGGGGTCGCCCTGCCGGGGCCGCTCGACCATGTCCGCGGTGTGCTGCACCGGGTCACCGGCTTCCCGGAGTGGGACGGCTACCCGCTGCGGGACGCGCTGGAGCGGCGGCTGGGCGTGCCGGTCGTCGTCGACAAGGACACCAACGCGGCGGCGCTCGGCCTCGCGGTCGGCGGCGCGGGCAACGCGGAGGGCGGCGCGGGCGCCGGGGCCGGTTCCTTCGCGTATCTGCACCTCGGTACGGGACTCGGCGCCGGTCTCGTCTTCGGCGGCGGCGTGCACCGGGGCGCCCGGACCGGCGCCGGGGAGTTCGGGCACCAGGTCGTCCAGCTCGACGGGCCGCCCTGCACCTGCGGCGCCCGGGGCTGCATAGAGGCCCTGTGCCTCGCCGCCGTCGCCCGCGGGGACCTCGCGGAGGCGGCCAGGGTGCTCGGCGCGGGCGCCGCGAACCTCGCCGGGCTGCTGGACATCGACCAGGTACTGCTGGGCGGCCGTACCGTCGCCGCCGCGCCCGAGGCCTTCGTCCACGGGGTCGGCGCGGTCCTCGACGCCCGCGCCCGGCGCGAGGGCGGTCACGACGGCGCCGTACCGGTGCGGCTCGCGCCGGGCGGGCCGCGCGGCGTCGCGGAGGGCGCGGCCCAACTGCTGCTCGCCCCACTCTTCGGCCGGGGGGACGGCGGCTGACCGCCGCCCCGGCACCGGAGCCCCACCACCGAGCCCGCTGCGGCGCCCGTCCCGGCAAGCCCCGCCGCCACCGGGCGGACCGTCGGCCCGGCCTCCTCGCCGTCGCCCTGGGCGGTCGCGGCTCCGGCCCTCTGGTGCCGCGCCGCTGCGGTCGCCTCTGCCGTCGCCGGGCCGGTTGCCGGTCCCCCGCCGCCCCGGCCTCGTCGCCGCCCCCCGGTCCCGGAGGGCCGGCGTCACCCGGGTCTGCGAACATCCCTGCGTGGACTATCCGAACGACCAGGCCCCGGGCGCCCCCGTCCGCTCCGGGATCCCCGAGCACGGGCGCGTGCCGAAGTACTACGCCGTCAAGGCGCGCATCGACCGTCTCGTCGGTGAACTGGGGGAGGGCAGCGCCATCCCCACCGAGCGGGACCTGTCCGAGCGCTACGGGGTCGCCCGCGAGACCGTGCGGCAGGCGCTGCGGGAACTCCTCCTCGAAGGCAAGCTGCGCCGCCAGGGACGCGGCACCGTCGTGGCCGGACCCAAGCTGGCGCAGCCGCTGTCCCTGGCCAGCTACACCGAGGGCGTCCGGCGCCAGGGCCGTACCCCGGGCCGTGCGCTCGTCACCCTCGACCGCTTCCCCTGCCCCGACGCGCTCGCCGCCGAGACCGGCCTCACGCGCGGGGAGCCCGTCTGGCACCTGGAGCGCGTCCTGCTCGCGGACGACGAACGGGTCGGGCTGGAGAGCACGTACGTCGCCGTGGCCCGCATCCCCGACCTCGACTCCGCCTTCGACCCCGACTCGTCCTTCTACGCCCACCTCGCCGCACAGGGCATCGCCTTCGGGGACGCCGACGAACGCATCGAGACCGTGCTCGCCACCCCGCGCGAGGCGCTGCTCATCGGCACCCCGCCGGCCCTCCCGATGCTGCTCATCCACCGGGTGTCCCGGGACACGGAGGGCCGCCCGCTGGAGCGGGTGCGCACGCTCTACCGGGGCGACCGCTTCTCCTTCACCACCCACCTGCGCGGCTGAGGAGCACCCCGGTCAGGCGGGCTGGCCCAGGGGCCGGACGGTCAGGGTGTTGAGGTCGACGCCCGCCGGCTGGTCGAGGGCGAAGCAGATGGCCTCGGCGACGGGCTGGGGAGGCAGGGCGAAGGAGGGAACGTCGGCGCCTTGCCAGAACGGGGTGTCGATCATGCCGGGGTTGACAAGAGTGACGCCGATGCCGCGGGTCGTGGCGTGCAGGCGCAGGTTCTCGGCGAGTCCGGTGGTGGCCCACTTGGTGGCCGAGTAGAGGTTGGCGGGAGAGTTCTTCAACCCGGCGACGCTGCCGATGAGCACCAGCCGTCCGCCGGTGGCCTCGAGGTGGGGCAGGGTGGCGTGGGCCAGCAGGGCGGGGCCGAGCACGTTGGTGAGGACCATGGGCGACCAGAGCGCCGGGTCGCCGGCCCCGATGGAGCCGCCGGACATGAATCCGGCGTTGGCCACCGCCGCGTCAAGGGCACCGAAGTGCGTCACGGTACGGGTCACGGCCGACTCGGTGGCCCGCCAGTCCGCCGCGTCCGCGACCAGGCCCAGCAGCCGGTCGGGGCGACCGGCCTCGTCGAGGAAGGCCTTCAGTCTGCCTTCGTCGCGGCCGGTGACGGCCACGCGGTGGCCGCGGTCGAGGAGCAACCGCGCGGTGTGGGCGCCGATACCACTGGTC
Organism: Streptomyces sp. NPDC111628; assembly: GCF_055635195.1. Taxonomy (NCBI): domain Bacteria; kingdom Bacillati; phylum Actinomycetota; class Actinomycetes; order Kitasatosporales; family Streptomycetaceae; genus Streptomyces; species Streptomyces sp. NPDC111628. Next base: position 234,875 of record NZ_JBVKBZ010000004.1, read on the forward strand.
GCGCCGGTGATCAGTACGGTCTTGCCGGTCATGGTCATAGTCATGGTCATGCTCCCTGGGCGTGGAGGGGGACGGCCTCACGAAACCGGTGCCGCCGGAAGCGGACAAGGTCGCGTTCATGGGGGGTACAGGCACAACCTCCCTCCGTCTCTCCCCGTCGGCCGGACCATGGGTAGCGTGGGCGGATGGAACCTGCGCCCGGAAAGCACACCGGGAGTCATACGGACAACCGCTCGGACATCCGCGATTTCCTCGTCAGCCGGCGCGCCAAGCTCACCCCGGAGCGGGTCGGACTGCCCACCGGCCGACGACGCCGGGTGCCGGGACTGCGGCGCGAGGAGGTCGCGGCCCTCGCCGGGGTGAGCACCGAGTGGTACACGCGGCTGGAGAAGGGCCACATCGGCGGCGTCTCCGAGGAGGTGCTGGAAGCGGTCGCGCGGGCCCTGCTCCTCGACGAGGACGAGCGCACCTACCTGCTCGACCTGGCCAGAGCGGCCCGCCCCGCCCGCCGCAGGTCGCCCTCGGCCCGCCGCAAGGACGTCGCGATCCCGTCCCCCGTCCAGTGGATGGTGGACGCCATGACCATGGCCCCCGCCTTCGTGCGCAGCGGCCGCCTGGACATCGTCGTGAGCAACGCGCTGTGCAGGGCCCTGTACGCGCCGATGTTCGACAGCGACACCACCCGCGACCGGGGCTGCGCCAATTTCCCCCGCTACTTCTTCCTCGACCCCGGTTCCCGCGATTTCTTCGTCGACTGGGAGGAAGGCGCGAGGGCCACGGTCGCCGTACTCCGCGCCGAGGCCGGACGTGAACCCCACGACCGGGCCCTGCGCGAGCTCGTCGGCGAACTGGCCACGCTCAGCCCCGACTTCCGCACCATGTGGGCCAGTCACGACGTCCGCATCCGTCACGAAGGCGTCAAGCGGCTCGACCATCCCGAAGCCGGCCGCCTGGAGCTGACCTTCCGCCAGCTGAACCTGCCCCTGCCCCAACGGGCCGTCCACGACCTGATCATCTACACGGCCGAGCCGGGCACCCCCTGGGCCGACCGACTCAGACTCCTCGCCAGTCGGACAGCATCTCAGGACATAACGAAGGGGTAACGGGTCTAGCCCAAACGTGACGACCAGTTCACGCTCTCGTTGTCGGCCGGATTCCTCCGGTTCCCCGATGCCAAGGAGCGTGGCGGTCGTGAGAGTGATAGTCGTCGGAGCCGGCGTGGTGGGAACCATGCACGCCTGGCACGCAGTGAACCGCGGCCACGAGGTCGTACAGATCGAGCGCGAGACCGAGGCCAGGGGCGCCTCACTGCGCAACTTCGGCCAGATCTGGGTCAGTGGCCGAGCGGGCGGACAGGAGCTGGAGACCGCGCTGCGGGCCCGGGAGCTGTGGGAGGAGATCGGCGGCCGGATCCCGGCGCTGGGGTTCCGCCCGAACGGCTCCCTGACCCCGCTCCGCGGCGACCTGGAGCGCGCCGTCGCCGAGGCGGCCGTCGCCCGCCCGGACGCCGCCGCCCGCGGCCACAAGCTGCTCACCCCCGGCGAGGCCCGCGCCCTGAACCCGGCCCTGCGCGGCGCGTTCGACGCCGCGCTGTACTGCGAGCGCGACGCCGCGGTGGAACCGCGCACCGCCCAGCTCGCCCTGCGCGCGGAACTGAGCAGGTCCCCGCGCTACACCTTCCTGCCCGGCCGTGAGGTCCGTGACGTCGTCGGCGAACACGCCGTCCGCGACGACCACGGCGACACGCACACCGGTGACGTCGTCGTCCTCGCCACCGGCGCCTGGCTCGGCGGCCTCGTGCGCGAACTGGCCGGGCCCGGGCTGCCCGTGCGCCGGGTGCGGCTCCAGATGATGCAGACCGACCCTCTCGGCGAACCGCTCACCACCTCGGTCGCCGACGCCGACAGCTTCCGCTACTACCCCGCGTACGGCTCGCCCGCCCTGGACGAGCTGAACGCCCGGCAGCCGCAGCCGGCCACGGCCGCCGAGCACCGTATGCAGCTGCTGATGGTCCAGCGCGCCGACGGCGGCCTGACCATCGGCGACACCCACGCGTACGAGCACCCCTTCGCCTTCGACACCGTCGAGGACCCCTACGAGCACCTCACCGGCGTCGTCGAGTCCCTCCTGGGCCGCCCGCTGCCCCGGATCCGCCGCCGCTGGGCCGGGGTGTACGCGCAGTGCACCGACCCGAGCCGCGTCGTGCACCGGCAGCGGGTGCGCGAGGGCGTGTGGCTGGTCACCGGGCCCGGCGGGCGCGGCATGACCTGCTCACCCGCGATAGCCGAGACCACCGCGAACGAACTGGGTTGGTGACCCCCTGATGACCACGACGACCACGACGACCACGACGACCACGGCCTCCCCCGACATCCGCCTCGTCGTCCTCGACATGGCCGGCACCACCGTCGCCGACGGCGGCCTCGTCGAGCGCGCCTTCGACACCGCCGCCCGCGCACTGGGCGTCGAACCCGGCACCCCGGACCACGCCGAGAAGCTCGCCTACGTCCGCGCCACCATGGGCGAGTCCAAGATCTCCGTCTTCCGGCACCTGTTCGGCGACGAGGACCGCGCCCGGCGCGCCAACACCGCCTTCGAGCAGGCGTACGGCGCCCTCGTCGACGACGGCCTGATCGCCCCGGTCCCCGGCGCCCGCGAGGCCGTCGAGGAGCTGACGGCCGACGGCCGCACCGTCGTCCTCACCACCGGCTTCGCCCGCGTCACCCAGGACGCCATCCTCGACGCGCTCGGCTGGCGCGACCTGGTGCCGCTCACCCTGTGCCCCGCCGACGCGGGCGGACGCGGTCGCCCGCACCCGGACATGGTGCTCACCGCCTTCCTGCGCACCGGCGCCGCCGACGCCGTACGGCAGGTCGCCGTCGTCGGAGACACCTCGTACGACGTGCTCAGCGGCGTACGGGCGGGTGCGGGCCTGGTCGCCGGGGTGCGCACCGGGGCGCACGGCGACGACGCCTTCCGCGAGGCGGGCGCGAGCCACGTGCTGGACTCCGTCGCCGGTCTGCCCGCCCTCCTGCGGGGAGCATCCGGCCGATGAGCACCACAAGCAGCGGCATCCGCTTCGACTCGGTCACCGTCGCCTACGACGGCAACGTCGTCCTCGACGCCCTCGACCTCACCGTCGAACCCGGCGAGGTCATGGCGCTGCTCGGGCCGTCCGGATCCGGCAAGACCACCGCGCTGCGGGCGGTCGCCGGGTTCGTACGGCCCGCCTCCGGGCGGGTGTTCCTCGGCGACCGCGACGTCACCGGCCTGCCCCCGCACCGGCGCGGCATCGGCATGGTCGTCCAGCAGTACGCCCTGTTCCCGCACATGCGGGTGGCGGACAACGTCGCCTTCGGGCTGAAGGCCCGCAAGGTCCCCAAGGACGAGATCCGCACCCGGGTCGCCGAAGCCCTGGACATGACCGGCATGGGCGCCTACGCCCGCCGCCACCCGCGCGAGCTGTCCGGCGGCCAGCAGCAGCGCGTCGCCATCGCCCGCGCGCTCGCCATCCGGCCCGACGTCCTGCTCCTCGACGAACCGCTGTCCGCCCTCGACGCCCAGCTGCGCTCCGGCATGCTCGCCGAACTGGCCCGCCTGCACCGCGAGCTGCCCGACGTGTCGATCCTGTACGTCACCCACGACCAGGTCGAGGCCCTCACCCTCGCCGACCGGATCGCCGTGATGGACCGGGCCCGGCTCCAGGCCTGCGGCACCCCGCGCGAGCTGTACCGGGCGCCGGCCAACGCTTTCACGGCGTCCTTCGTCGGCAACGCGAACCTGCTGCCGGTGACCGTCGGCACCGGGGGAGTGTCCTTCGGGGACGCGGAGATCAGGGTGGACACGGGGGGTGTCGCGCGGGGCGCGTCGGCCACCTTGTGCGTACGCCCGCACCTCGTCGGGCTCGGCGACGGACCCAACCTGCTCACCGGGACGGTGGGGGAGATCCAGTGGCGGGGGGCCACGCACCGCCTCTACGTCGAAGTGGACGGTCACCGCGTCATGGCCGACCTGCGCGAGCTGAAGGCTCCGCCGGTGCACGGGGAGCCGGTGAGCCTGCACTTCGCACCCGAGGACGCGGTGCTGCTGCCCGCGGGGGTGAGCACCGGTGAGGACTAGAACGGCTTACCTGTGGGCCCTGCCGCCCGTGGCTCTGCTCGCCCTCTTCTTCCTGTACCCCCTCGCCCTCGTCGTCCAGCAGTCCTTCCAGCCCGACACCGGCGGCACCTCGCTCCAGCCCTACGCGGACGTCTTCGCGTCGACCGCCTTCCGCGAGGCGCTGTGGACCACCGTGTGGCTGGCGGTGGCGGCCACCGTCGGCTGCCTGGTGCTCGGCTTCGTCCTCGCGCTGGTCATCGCCTTCGTGCCGTTCCCCGGGGCGAAGGCGGTGGCCCGCTTCGTCGACGTCTTCCTGTCCATCCCGTCCTTCCTGATCACGCTCGCCCTGCTGTTCGTCTACGGCACCGTCGGCATGGCCAACGGTGCCTGGACCGACGTGACGGGCGCGGCCGAGGGGCCGTTCCAGTTCCTCACCACGCCCTGGGGCGTGCTCCTCGCGGAGATCACGTACTTCACGCCCTTCGTGATGCGCCCGCTGCTCGCCGCGTTCTCGCAGCTCGACACCGGGCAGCTGGAGGCCGCCGGTTCGCTGGGAGCCCGCGCGCCGCGCATCGTCCGGCAGGTCGTCCTGCCCGAGGCGCTGCCCGCCCTCGCGGCCGGCGGCAGCCTGGTCCTGGTGCTCTGCCTGAACGAGTTCGGCATCGTCCTGTTCACCGGCGCCAAGGGCGTCACGACCCTGCCGACCCTCGTCTACGGCAAGGCGATCCTGGAGTCCGACTACCCGGGCGCCTGCGTGGTCGCCGTCGTCAACGTCCTGATCTCCGTGGGCCTCTACGGCCTCTACCGGGTGGTGAGCCGCCGTGCTGGTGCATAGCCGGGCGGCGAGGTGGGCCGTGTGGGCCCTCTTCCTCGTCCTCTTCCTGCCGCTGTTCGCCCTCCCGCTCCTCGTGGTCCTCGGCGCCTCCTTCGCCACGAACTGGTCCAGCGTCCTGCCCTCCGGCTTCACCACCGCCCACTACGAGGCGGCCACCCGCGGCGAGGCCCTGGAGGCGCTCACCACCAGCCTGGTCACCGCCACCGCCGCCAGCCTCCTCGCCCTCGCGGCTGGCACCTGGGCCGCCCTCGCCGCCGCGGCGCTGAAGCAGCGCCACCGCAAGGCGCTCGACGCCCTGTTCGTGCTGCCGCTCGCCGTGCCCTCCGTCGTCGTGGGACTCGCCACCCTGGTCGCCTTCTCCCAGCCGCCGATGCTGCTCAACGGCACCCGCTGGATCGTGATCATCGCCCACACCGTGCTGGTCACCGCCTTCGCCCACCAGTCCGTGTCCGCCGCCCTCACCCGCCTCGACCCGGCCTACGAGCAGGCCGCCGCGTCCCTGGGCGCCGCACCGGCGTACGTCCTGTGGCGGGTGAAGCTGCCCCTGCTGCTGCCGTCCCTGACCGCCGCCGCCGGACTCTGCTTCGCCCTGTCCATGGGCGAGCTGGGCGCCACGATGATGCTCTACCCGCCCGACTGGACCCCGCTGCCCGTCCTGATCCACGCGGCCACCGACCGCGGCGCCCTGTTCACCGGCTCCGCCGTCGCCGTGGTCCTCATGACGGCCACCCTGCTGGTGCTGCTCGCCGTCTCCCGGATCCGCACCAGAGCCTCCTACCGCTGAACCAGCCCCGCCCGCCCCGACACGCAAGGAGTCCACCTCGCCATGCCCAGAAACGCCCTCAAGCCGCTCACCGCCCTCACGGCCGTCACCGCCCTCGCCGTCCCGCTGACCGCCTGCTCCGGCACCTCCGCCGCCTCCGACGAGAACGTCGTCACCGTCTACAGCGCCGACGGCCTCAAGGGCGAGAACGGCGACGGCTGGTACGACCGGGTCTTCGCCGACTTCGAGAAGGAGACCGGCATCAAGGTCGAGTACGTGGAGGGCGGCTCCGGCGAGATGGTGCAGCGCACCGTCCGCGAGAAGCGCAACCCGCAGGCCGACGTCCTCGTCACCCTCCCGCCCTTCATCCAGCAGGCCGACGTCAAGGGCCTGCTCCAGAAGTACGCCCCGAAGGGCGCCGACCGGGTCAGCGGCGCCGACCAGGCCGCGAACGGCACCTGGACCGCCGTCGTCAACAACTACTTCGGCTTCGTCCACAACACCAAGGAGCTGAAGCAGGCCCCCGCCACCTGGGAGGACCTGCTCGATGCGAAGTACGAGAACAAGCTCCAGTACTCCACCCCCGGCGTCGCCGGCGACGGCACCGCCGTCCTCATCAAGGCCATGCACGACTTCGGCGGCGAGCGGCCCGCCATGGAGTACCTGGAGAAGCTCCAGGCCAACAACGTCGGCCCGTCCGCCTCCACCGGCAAGCTCGCCCCCAAGGTCGACAAGGGCGAACTGCTCGTCGCCAACGGCGACGTGCAGATGAACTACGCCCAGTCCAAGTCCATGCCCAACCTCGGCATCTGGTTCCCCGCCCCCGAAGGCGGCAGGCCCACCACCTTCGCCCTGCCCTATGCCGCCGGTCTCGTCACCGACGCCCCGCACACCGGGAACGGGAAGAAGCTCCTCGACTACATGCTGAGCCAGCAGGCACAGCGGCAGGTCAGCGAGATCGGCGGCGGCTTCGCGGCCCGCCAGGACGTCAAGGCCACCGACGCCAACGCCATCGCCCTCACCAAGCTGATGGACGGCGTGGAGGTCTTCGAGCCCGACTGGAACGACATCGAGGAGAACCTGACCTCCTACATCGACGCCTGGAAGGAAGCCACCGGAAGCTGAGACGGCCGTTCCCACAAGATCCCGCACTGTCTAGGCTGGGGCGCACGCAGGACCGCGCAGGCAGGAGACCCGCACATGGCAGACCGCAAGCCCATCGAGTCGTGGCTCACCGACATGGACGGGGTCCTCATCCACGAAGGCGTGCCGATCCCCGGCGCCGACGCCTTCATCAAGAGGCTCCGCGAATCCGGCAAGCCCTTCCTGGTCCTGACCAACAACTCGATCTACACCCCGCGCGACCTGCACGCCCGGCTGCGCCGCATGGGGCTGGACGTGCCGATCGAGTCCATCTGGACCTCGGCGCTGGCCACCGCCCAGTTCCTGGAGGACCAGCGGCCCGGCGGCTCGGCGTACGTCATCGGCGAGGCGGGCCTGACCACGGCCCTGCACGACATCGGCTACATCCTCACCGACCACGACCCCGACTACGTGGTCCTCGGCGAGACCCGCACCTACTCCTTCGAGGCCATGACGAAGGCGGTACGGCTGATCAACGCCGGCGCCCGCTTCATCTGCACCAACCCCGACGAGACCGGCCCCTCCGCCGAGGGGCCGCTCCCGGCGACCGGCGCGGTGGCCGCCCTGATCACCAAGGCGACCGGCAAGCAGCCGTACTTCGCGGGCAAGCCCAACCCGCTGATGATGCGCACCGGGCTCAACGCGATCGGCGCCCACTCCGAGACCAGCGCGATGATCGGCGACCGCATGGACACCGACGTGCTGGCCGGCATGGAGGCCGGGATGCAGACCTTCCTCGTCCTGACCGGCCTGACCCGGCCCGAGCAGGTCGAGAACTTCCCCTACCGCCCCTCCCAGGTCGTCGACTCCATCGCGGACCTCGTGGAACGGGTCTGAAACGCGGATTTCCTCCGCATGACCCGATCGGAGTAGCCCCGGCCCCGCGCAGGATGCGGTGCCGGGGCTCGCGGGGGAGCCTCCAGGTAACTGGAGGTACACGATGGGCTCACTGAAAGTCACACTCTGTGCGGGTGCCGCGCTGGCCACCGCGCTGTGCGCACCGGCGGCCTACACCTACGCGGCGGACGGCGGTGGCGTCTCCGTGTCGCCGTCCTCGCCCGCCCCCGGCACCGATGTCACGCTCCGCGTGCCCGACTGCACCGAGAAGACGGCCGTCGCCGTGTCCGCGGCCTTCGAGTCGGACGTACGGCTCAGCCTGGCCGCGGGCGACGGTGTCCTCGTCGGCTCCAGCACGGTCCGCACCAGCGTGCGGGCCGGTGCGTACGCCGTGCAGGTCAAGTGCGGCGAGCAGGCGCGCAAGGGCACCATCACCGTGCACGACGAGAGGCGCCCGACCGCACCCGCCTCGCCCGTCGCCCCCGTCGACGCGGGCGGCGGCGGCACCGCGGAGCTGGCCGCGTCGCAGACCGGGGACGGGGCGCGCGTCGATCCCCCCGGCACGGCGCACACCCTGACCGGCCTGGTGCTCGCGGGCATCGCCGCCGTCGCCGTGGCACTGCGCAGCGTCCGCAGCCGGAGCCGCGGGACGGACTGACCATGTCCGAACAGGACGAGCAGGACACCGCACGGGGGACCGCGTCGCCGACCGCGCCGGAGAGCGCACCGAGGACCGCTGCCCCCGGCGGGCGCCTGGTCACCGGCATCGCCTGGGCGGTGCTGCTCCTCGGGCTGTGGCTGTGGGGCCGCGAGGCCACCGACGTGCGCGAGGGCATATCGCGGCCGGCCACCGGCGACATGGCGGCCGCCGGACGGCCCCCCGACGTCCCCCTGCCCCCGGCCCACGCGCCCCTCGACGACGCCCGGCCGCAGCGGCTCGACGTCCCCGGACTCGACATCGACGCCCCCGTCGTGGCCCGCGGCCTCGACGCCAAGGGCGCCATCGAAGCACCGCCCTTCGACCAGCCCGGCACCGTCGGCTGGTACGCGGCCGGGGTCGCCCCCGGAGCCGCCGGGACCGCCCTGATGGTCGGCCACGTCGACACCGAGACCCGGCCCGCCGTCTTCTACGAGCTCAGCACCCTGGAACCCGGCCAGACGATCCGGGTGGTCCGCGACGACGCCGAGGTCGCCGAGTTCACCGTCGACGACGTCCAGGTCCTCACCCGCGACGGCTTCGACGCCCAGCAGGCCTACGGACCCCGCGACACGGACCGCTCCGAACTCCGCCTCATCACCTGCGGCGGCACCTTCGACCACACCACCGACAGCTACACGGCCAACGTCGTCGTCTCCGCCTACCTGACCGGAACCGGCCCCGCCCGCGACGTCATCCGATGAGCGGTCCCGTCTCCCGCGCCGCCCTCGCGAGGGCGCGGACCAGCCCCGTCTCCCCGGCCGTCGGCCAGATCAGGGCCCAGCTCGCCGTCGGAGCGTCGTACGGGCGGAGATAGCGGAGGCCGTGCCACTGGTAATAGCGTGCGGCGTCGCCGTGGACGAGGCTGATCGCCCCGCCCGCCGCGACCACGGCGGCGAGTTCCTGGAACGAGGAGACCTCCGGGCCGCGCCGGGTGGGCCGGCCGCCGGGGGTGTGGGTGGGGACGAGCGTCTGCTGCCAGTACTCGGGGATGGCGGTGGCGGAGTGCGGCAGGAGCCAGTCGGCCAGGTCCTCCATGCTGACGGCGTCACGGCGGGCGAGGGGGTGGTCGGTGGCGACCATGAGGAGCAGGGGTTCGGTCACCACGACCGGGCCGACGGTGAGATCCGGTTCACGGACCGGCAGCCAGGCGGTCGCCACGTCCACCGAGCCGTTCCGGAGCGGGCCGAAGGGGTCCGTGAAGATGACCTCCCGAATGCGCAGGGCGACCTCGGGGTGCCGGCTGCGGAACAGGTCGAGCAGGTGTGCGTGGTCGTGAGCCTGGGAACCGTGCAGGCCAAGAGAGAGCGTGCCCGTCGAGCCACGGGCGGCAGCGGTGGCCGCGCTGGTGCCGTCGAGTATCTGCTGGTAGCCCGCACCGAGATCGCGCCGCAGCTGTGCGCCGATGGCGGTGAGCTCGACCTTGCGGCTGCTCCGGGCGAAGAGACGCGCGCCGATCCTGCGCTCCTGCTTGGCGATCGACTGGCTCACCCGCGCCTGCGACACGTGCAGCCGGTCCGCGGTCCGGCCGAAGTGCAGCTCCTCGGCCAGCGTCAGGAAGATCTCGATGTCCCGTAGTTCCACCACTTGCCCCCGGTCCGTCAGCGATAACAGCTGGGTTATCAGACCATGTGCAGCGGGAGATTGTTCGCGTCCTTCCCGCCCCGCATCCTGGGTCGGACGCAGGGCGGCAAGGAGAAGAAATGCGGATGCGGGGCGTGGTCACGGTGGGTGCGGCAGTCCTGATGCTGACGGCGGTCAGCGGCTGCGGCGACGACGAGGGCGGCGGGAGTACGGGGGCCGACGGCGGGGGCTACGGGCAGTCCGCCGGCAGCGGGGGACGGCTCATGGACACCGAGCCGCAAGGCCGTCCGAGCGCCCCCACCATGGCCGACATCGAGGCGTTCGTCAGCACCCGCACCACGTGCACCGATCTGCACATGGAGGACCGGGACTCCGACCACGAGGACGACCCGGAGGCCGAGTCGACCGGCAAGCTGTGGGGCATCAAGGAGCGTGCCGTCTGCTGGGACGCGAAGGGCAACGGGGTCACGCTCATGTCCGTCGACGACATGAAGAGCTTCCAGACCCAGGCGCAGAAACGGGGCCCCGCCGGGTACCTCGTCGGGGAGGACTTCGTCGTCACGGGCGGCCCCACGACGACGGCCGACCTCAGGGGGTCCGGGCTCCTCGCCCTCGTCTGCGACCCGGAGACCCAGATCCCGAGCGGCTACACGAAGGAGAAGGGTCTCGTGGACGGTTGCACACTGACCGATTTCATCTCCTGACGCCCGTCGGCCGATGACCGCGTGGGCGCACGAGGCGTATGTCAGGATTGAGCCTCGGAACAGTGCACCCAGGGGGGTTGGATGTACGGCAGCAAGCCGGCCGGAAACATGTCCAGGAGGCGGGCTGCGTCGGCGGCGGCACTCGGAGCGGCGGCCCTGCTGCTCGCGGGCTGCTCCTCGTCCGGCGACGGGGACGACAAGGGCGCGGGCGCCGGGATCACCCAGCAGCCCAAGGAGACCGACCCCTTCTGGGTCAACCCGGACGGCAACGCGGCCCAGCAGGTCGCGTCCCTGGCCGACGCGGGCAAGAAGGACCAGGCCGAAGAGATCCGCAAGATCGCCCAGCAGCCGACCGGCGAGTGGATCAGCCCGGAGAACCCCGAGGAGCAGGCCCGCGGCTTCACCGAGGCCGCCGACGAGGCCGGCCGCACCGCGCTGCTCGTCCTCTACAACATCCCGCACCGCGACTGCGGCCAGTACTCCGAGGGCGGCGCCGCCGACGGCAACGCCTACCGCTCCTTCGTCGACGGCGTCGCCAAGGGCATCGGCGACCGTGCCGCCACCGTCGTCCTGGAACCGGACGCGGTGCTCCACCTCGTCGACGGCTGCACCCCGCAGGAGTTCCACGAGGAGCGCTACGACCTCCTCAAGGGCGCGATCGCCAAGCTGGGCGCTCTGAAGAACACCAAGGTGTACCTCGACGCGGGCAACGCCGGCTGGGGCCACCCCGACCAGATCTTCGACCCCCTGAAGCGGGCCGGCATCGACCAGGCCGACGGCTTCGCGGTCAACGTGTCGAACTTCTACACCACCGAGGACTCCATCGCCTACGGCAAGCAGCTCTCCGCCAAGGTGGGCGGCAAGCCCTTCGTCATCGACACCAGCCGCAACGGCAACGGCCCCTACACCGAGGGCGCCCCGGACGAACGCTGGTGCAACCCTCCGGGCCGAGCCCTCGGTGAGACCCCGACCACCAAGACGTCGGACCCCCTCGTGGACGCCTACCTGTGGGTCAAGCGCCCCGGAGAGTCCGACGGCGAGTGCAAGGGCGGCCCGAAGGCGGGGGAGTGGTACCCCGAGTACGCCTTGAAACTGGCGCAGGGGTAAACGCCCTCAGGGGCGCGGGGAACGGCGCGGTCCACCACGACGCTCCCCGCACCCGAAGCACAACCCGCGGGAGCGCTACGGAACTCGCACCCACTCCGCCTTACTCGGCGTCCCCTCCCCATCCGTCACGAACATCATGTACCACCCCGACTGCACCAGATTCTTGCCCTCCGGCACCGTCACCGTCAGCTTGTCCCCGTCCGCCTTGAAGTCCAGCGCGACGGACCGCTGATCCACGTCCGTGACGTGGGTCGACGCGCTCGGCCGGATCAGCCGCACCTTCTTGACCGTCGACGCCGCACGCGAGGTGAACGTCCCCGACTCACCGCGCGCGATGGTCTGCGGGCCGCCGGACAGGTCGGGCCGCGAGTCGCGGTACAGGTACGGCGGCGTGTAGATCTCGATCCGCTGCTCGAACTTGCCCGGCTTGGTGTTGGCCTTGTCGGCGTAGAGCGAGTCCGAGCCGAAGAACATCAGGCGCCCGTCGGGCAGCAGGATGGAACCGGAGTGGTAGTTGCGCCCCACCAGCGGGTCGGCGATCCGCTCGAACTCGTTCGTGTCCGGGTGGTAGAGCCGCGCCTGAAGGATGTTGGAGTCGCCGCGGCCCCGGTAGTCCTCCGAGCCGCCGGAGACCAGCACGCTGTCGTCGGGCAGGATCGAGGCCTGCGGATAGCGCGTGCCCTTCTCCAGTGACGGTCCGTCGACGAACTTCGGGTCGTCCGCCTTGAGGTCGGCGATCCGGGTCTTCTCGCTGGACAGCTTGGACTCGCCGACCCCGCCGCCGCCGATCACCATGTACTTCTCGTCCTGTGCCGGCGGCAGCAGCACCGTGTTCGCCGTCTCCAGCATCTTCGCGTCGCTCATGCCGGGGACCTTGGTGAACTTGTTGGTCTCCACGTCCCAGATGCCCGGGGTGCGGCCCACGTCGTCGGGTCCGTACCCCGCGTTCGCGCCCGAGTAGAAGATCTTGCCGTTCTGCATCAGGAACAGCGCCGGGTACGTCGGGAACTGGCGGACCTTGTCGGTGTAGGTCCACTCCTTGGTCTTCGGGTCGTAGACCTCGTTCTTGCCGGGGACCAGCTGGCCGATGTCGTCGAGGCCGGAGACGCTGAGGATCTTGCCGTCGCCCAGGGTGGTGAGCGTCGGGTACCAGCGGGCCTCGTGCATCGGGTCGACCTTGATGTACTTCTCGGCGACCGGGTCGAACTCGAAGGCGTCCCGGATGCCCTGGAAGTCCTTCTTGTCGAGGGCGAGCTTCTGCGCGATGCCGTACGTGTTGCGGGCGTCGGCACCCGACAGGCCCTGGATGCGGTAGTTGTCCTCCGTACCCGTCTCGTACTTGCTGCCGCTCTTCTGCGCCTCGACGTAGATCCGGCCGAGGCCCGGGTCGTTGCGCACGAACGCGCCGGTCGCCGGGTCGAAGACCTTCTTGGCGCGGGGCACCAGGACCGGGTCCTTGGAGACGAAGGTCTTGCCGTTCTCCTTGCCGGTGAACTTGGTGCCCGCCGGGAGGGTGATCGGCTTGTCCGGGTTCTCGTTGTGGACGACCATCAGGCCGCCGGCCTTGGTGACGTCGCCCTTGAGCTTCTCGTACCGCTTGGTGCCGCCCGCGATCAGCAGGTTGCCGTTGGCGAGCTGCGTGTGTCCGGTGCAGAACAGGTCCGTGGGCGTCGGCACCTTCTTGATGGTGCCCTTGACGGGGTCCCAGATCCGGGTGTCGTACTGCTTGTCGTCGGAGTTGTCCTGGTTGTTGCCGGACCCGGCGACCATCAGCACCTTGCCGGTGCGCAGCAGTGCCGCGTGGATGGTGTTCTGCCGGTACTTCTCGGGAAACTCGATGATCTCCCACTTGCCGTTGGCGGCCTTGTACTCCGGCTGGTTGATCTTGTACTGGTGGTATTTCTCGGTGCTGAAGCGGTAGAGCCACGGCCCGTTCATCCCGGCCAGCGCGACTACCACCGCCGTACCTATCGCGAAGCGACGGGCGCGGCGGCGGCCGGCACGGTCTTTCATTCCTTACGTCCCCCAAGTCCACCAAGGGCGATCTGCATGGTCTGGTCGTCTCCCCCGTCGGCGGGGGCGGCCCAGTTGGGCTTCTGCTGCGGCGCGTGCGCCGAGTGTCGTCCGTGCGGCTGCTGCGGCGGGACCCGTGGTGCGGGCTCCGCCGCCGCGACCGGCGGTTGCTTCTTCGCCTTCCTCAGCTCGTGGCGCCAGGCGAACATCGGCGACGCGGTGATCAGCAGCGCGAACGTCGCCCAGATGATCATCGCGGGGTGGGAGTGGCCGTAGACGAAGCCGGCGGTGATCGAGCCGGCGAAGATCACGATGAAGTACCAGTGGTACCGGAACGTCCCGAACAGGGTGTCCGGGCTGGCCGAGTCGCCCTTCGGGGTCACCACGAACTTGCTCTTGCGGCGCAGCACGGAGTCGATGAGCGCCTTCGCGTACAGCGGCGCCGACAGCGCGGACATGACCATGCCGGCCACGCCGCCGGAGCCCTCCGGCTCGTGCGGGGAGACGTTGTGGCGGCGGTTCCAGACGTACAGGCCGATCTGGAGCGCGGAGGCGTTGCCGTAGAGCATCAGCCAGACCGCCGGGTCGATGTTGACGCCGGACGCGCCCAGGCCCAGGAACAGGCAGCAGCTCAGCGCCGCCAGGATCCAGTTCAGGGCCGACATCGGATAGAAGATGATCATCATCGTGTAGTTGAAGAGCTTGCTCGGCGGCAGCGAGTACCAGCCCTTCCAGTACTGCTTGAGGATCGTCTCGTACGTCCCGCGCGACCAGCGCATCTGCTGGGTGAAGAAGTCCGTCCAGGCGTTGGGGCCCTCGCCGACCGCGAGCACGTCCGGGGTGTAGACCGAGCGCCACTTGCGGCCGGTGGCCGGGTTCTTGTGGCGGTGCATCTCGAAGCCGGTCGCCATGTCCTCGGTGATCGAGTCGTACAGGCCGCCGATCTGCTTGAGCGCCCTGATGCGCACCGCGTTGGAGGTGCCCACGAACATCGGCCCGCCGTAGCGGTTGCCGGCGCGCTGGATCAGCGCGTGGAAGAGGAACTGCTGCGACTCGGCGGCCTTGGTGATCGGGTTGTCGTAGTTGCCGTAGACCTGCGGGCCGATGACGAAGCCGACGTCCGGGTCGCGGAAGAAGCCGAGCATCCGCTCCAGGTAGTTGGGCAGCGGCACGTGGTCGGTGTCGACGGAGGCGAAGAAGTCGTAGTCGTCGCCGTGCGCGTCCAGCCAGGCGTTGTAGTTGCCGTGCTTGGTCTTGGCGCGGTGCGGGCCCTTCTTCCGGTTCCACTTGGCGACGCCCTTGCGGGAGAAGTGGTGCACGCCCAGGCGCGCGCACACCTCCTTCACCTCCGGGTCGTCGCCCTCGTCGAGGAGCCAGACGTGCATCAGACCGCGGTGGCGGATCTTCACGGCCGCCTCCAGGGTCTTCGTCACCATCTCCAGCGGCTCCTTGCCGGGCACGAAGGAGGTGAGGAAGGCGACCTTGGTGCCGGTCTCGGGCACCACCGGGACCGGGTCGCGGGCGACCAGGGTGGCGTGCGCGTTCGACAGCACGTTCAGACAGCGGAACAGCTCGATCAGGCCGATCGCCACGAGCATCACGATGTCGAGCGCGGGCAGCCAGTCGAAGGCCACGTAGTCGCGCTCGGTCCAGTGCTCCGGCTGGAGCAGCCAGACCAGCAGCACCACCGACAGCAGCGGGGCGGCGGCCAGCATCAGGGCGACCCGGATGCGGTGCGGCTCCTGCGAGATCAGCGAGCGGTACTGCACCCGGTACGGCTTGTTCGGGTCGGGCTGGGTGAGGGGGCCCGCGAGGCGGCTGTAGTGCTCGTAGTCGTACTTCGGCAGCGTCTTCTTTATCCGGCGGAACGAACCGGTGTTCCAGTTCCGGTGCCCGGGCACCCTGAGCTGGGTGGTCTGGGACGGGTCGTGGTCTGGCCCGGCGCCCGTCGGCGTCGACGTCATGAGTCATTCCCCCCACACGCGGGTCATGCGTGTTTCGTCGCTTCCTTCGCCTGCACCGGTCCCCCTCGACCGTCACGGACGTATCAGTGGTGGGTCACAGTCACCACGGCATGCACACCTTATATAGACATGGAATGGTGACCCCCGGTTGCATGATGCCCCCTCGGCATCCCCTCGGCATCCGGCCCCCAACCGGACCAGGGTTCTACGGCGTTCGTCATGATCGCAAGACGTCCCGGCGCCGGATACGCCGAAGGCCCCCCGTGTGATACGGAGGGCCTTCGACCGTCGGTGCGCCGCCAGGGACTCGAACCCCGGACCCGCTGATTAAGAGTCAGCTGCTCTAACCAACTGAGCTAGCGGCGCCTGCTGACCTGCACAACTCTACCCGATGCCGACCGGTGCTCCGGACCACCGCCCCAGCCCCCGCGGGGCCGCCCCTTCGGCCGGGTACATCATTCGGACCGTCAACATGCGCGTGGTGGGGACAGTTGCGAAACTGACCGACATGTACCGAAGTGCACCGCCGCGGGCCTGCCCACCGGGAGTGTGAGGGGAATCGCATGGAGACTCCCGTATTCGAGGAGATCGAGCCCGCGAGCGACTGCGACTGCGCCGGCTGCCGCCACTGGCGGCGCGTTCTGCCGCACGCCCCGGCGGGCCGCGCGCTCGCCCATCCGGCGGCGTACCGCACGCTGGTCGTGGCCACCGCCGCCGCTTCCGCCACCGCCGTGTCCGTCCTCGGCGCGGGCGGGGCGGCGGCGCTCCCGGCGGCCGCGCACGCCCCCCACCGGCCCGGCGTTCCCGCGGGTGACGAGCCCGGCACCCCCCAGGGCCCGCGAGCCCCGCTGCACGGCCCGGCCGGCCGGCCCGCGGCGCCCCCGGCCGGTGCGGAACTGGCCGGCATCACCCGTACGGAGATCATCGACCGGGCCAGGAGCTGGGTGGCCGCGAAGGTCCCGTACAGCCTGACCGCCTACTGGTCCGACGGATACCGGCAGGACTGCTCGGGCTTCGTGTCGATGGCCTGGAAGCTGCCGGCCAACGAGTGGACCGGAAGCCTCGGCACCGTCGCCGACCGCATCACCAAGGCGGAGTTGCAGCCCGGCGACATCCTGCTCTTCCACAACGCGTCCGACCCCCAGAAGGGCTCCCACGTGGTGATCTTCGGCGGCTGGACGGACGGCACCCGCACCGCCTACACGGCGTACGAGCAGACCCCGCCGCACACCCGGAAGCTCGACACGCCCTACGCCTACTGGAGCAACTCCGCCCAGTACCTGCCGTACCGCTACAAGGGGATCGCGGCGAGCGACGCGGGCAAGGCGGCCGCGGCGGGCACCGAGGAGGCGCCGCCCGGCGCCGCGGGCCCCGCCTCGCACGGGGTGGCCGGATACCCCGGCCGGGCGATGTTCCGGCCGGGCGCGGACAACCCGTACATCACCCGGCTCGGCAGGCAGCTGGTGAGGAAGGGATTCGGCACGTACTACACGAGGGGGCCGGGTCCGCGCTGGGGCGAGGCGGACCGACGGGGCGTCCAGGCCTTCCAGCGCGCCCAGGGCTGGCGCGGCGGAGCGGCGGACGGCTACCCGGGCCCGGAGACCTGGCGGCGGCTCTTCTCCTGAGCGCACCGGGGTGATCATCCGTTCATGACGCGTCTGGCGCGGAGGCTGGAGCACGCATGAGTACGACATCGTCAACGAACCCGGAGACCGCGCCGGCGGCACCGGAGGAGTCCGCGGCGGCGGCCGCTCAGCGGCCCGCCCGGCTCATCCACAACGAGGCCACCACCGAGATCCCCGTCCACCTGCTGTTCCGCGACGACCCCGATCCGGCGCCGGTCCCGCTGCGGCCCGCGGTCGTCGCGCGCCGCCAGGGGCCGGGGGAGCGGACCGGGGCACGGCCGGGCGCGCGGCGCCCCGTCGCGGCGCGACCGCGCCCGGCGCCGTGCGTCGACCCGGAGCTGACGGAGCGTCCGGCCCGGGTGCTGCCCGGCGCCGCGGGCGTGGCCGCCGGTCTGTGCGGGGCGGCCGGGTGCGCGGCCACCTCCTGGTGGGCGGGTCTCCTGCCGTCGCTCGCGGCCCAGGCGCTGGGGCTGCCGGCGTACGCGGGTGCCGGGCTCGGGCCTGCGCAGTGGGCGGCGTACGCGGCCGCGGGGGCGCTGGGGATGTTCGGGTTCGGAGGGCTGGCCCGGGGCCGGACCGGACGGGCCTGGGTGCTCGGCCTGTTCGGCCGCTACCGGGGGACGGTGCGGCGCACCGGCCTGATGTGGGTGAACCCGCTGCTGCTGCGCCGCCGGGTGGACGTGCGGCTGCGGCACTGGCGCAGCGAGCCGATGCCCGCGGCCGACGGCAACGGGGTGGCGCTGAGGGCGGTGACGCTGGTGGTGTGGCGGGTGCGGGACACCGCGAAGGCCACGCTGGGCGTCGAGGACCACGAGACGTATCTGCGCGAGTGTGTCGAGGCGGCGCTGGCCCGGGTCCCGGTGGAGCCGCTCGGCACGGTGCGCAGCTCGGCGGACGTGGCCGGGGACACGCTGACCCGGCTGGTGGCGGCGGACGCGGCGCCGGTCGGCCTGGAGGTGTTCTCGGTGCGGCCGGTCCGGGTGGAGTATGCCCCCGAGGTCGCCGCCGCGATGCACCGGCGCCGGATCGCGGCGCTGGACGCGGCGCAGCGGGCGAGCGTGCTCACCTCCGTCGTGGACTCGGTGGAGGACACGGTGACCCGGCTGACCATGCGCGGACTGGTGGAGCTGGACGACTACGAGCGCAAGGTGCTCGTGAAGGACCTGACGGTGGCGTTCTGCGCGGGGCGGGGGGACACGGGGCACTGACCCGTTCCGCGTTTGGTATGGACATGTTCAATTGTCAGCAATAATCTGAGACTTGGTCTAGACCTGCACGGCTCACTGAACTTCCCCTGAACTTCCCCACACGTCACAGGGAGCAGCAGTATGCGCACAAGGACCAAGTTGTACGCGGCCGCGCTGGGCATGGCGACCACCGGAGCCCTCGTGCTCTCGTCCGGCGGCGCCAGCGGTCACGGCTACACCGACCTGCCCGTCAGCCGGCAGAAGGTGTGCCAGAACGGCACGGTCGGCGGCTGCGGCGCCATCCAGTGGGAGCCGCAGAGCGTGGAGGGGCCCAAGGGCTTCCCGGCCTCCGGGCCGGCCGACGGCAAGATCTGTTCGGCCGGACACGGGTCGTTCGCCGCGCTCGACAGCCCCAAGCAGCCGAACGGCCAGGCGTGGCCGACCACCAGGGTGAACGGCGGGCAGAGCTACACCTTCCGCTGGCAGTTCACCGCCCGGCACGCCACGACCGACTTCAAGTACTACGTCACCAAGCCGGGCTGGAACCAGAACCACAACCTGACCCGGGCCGACCTCAACCTCACACCGTTCTTCACGGTGCCCTACGGCGGCAAGCAGCCCCCGGCCACCCTCTCCCACAGCGGCACGCTGCCGTCCGGGCTGAGCGGACACCACGTGATCCTCGCGGTGTGGACGGTGCACGACACGGGCAACGCGTTCTACGCCTGCTCGGACGTCACCTTCTGAACACGGGAAGGGCCCCCTCGCTCGGCGAGGAGGCCCTTCCTTCTGTGCGCCGCCAGGGACTCGAACCCCGGACCCGCTGATTAAGAGTCAGCTGCTCTAACCAACTGAGCTAGCGGCGCATGACTCCCGCCGTCCGCTTCCCGCGGTCGGTGACGACGAAAATACTACCCGGTCCCGGGCAGTGCTCGTGACCAGCTCCGGGCCGGTCCGCCGGAGGGGCCCGCCGGAGAGGCCCTAGATCGCCAGGGACAGCAGCACGGGTGCCGCGCTCCGGTTCAGCTCGTCCGCGGCCCGGCGCAGCCGGTGCGCGTGCTCGACCGGGAGCGACAGCGCCAGGCAGCCCACGGCGGAACCGGCGGTGATCGGGACGGCCGCGCAGACCGTGCCCACCGCGTACTCCTGGAGGTCCAGGACGGGCACGGTGGCCGGCTGCGACTCCAGCCGGGACAGCAGCAGCTTGTCGCTGGTGATGGTGCGCGAGGTCAGACGGGCCATCCGGTGCCGGGACAGGTGGTCGCGGCGGCCCGCGTGGTCCAGCTGGGTCAGCAGGGACTTGCCCACCGCGGTGGCGTGCGCCGAGACGCGGAAGTCCACCCACTCGTTCACCCTGGGCGCGGCCGGGCTGTCGGCGTACTGGGTGACGCTGACCTCGCCGTCGACGTACCGGCTGATGTAGACGGCGGCGCCCACCGAGTCGCGCAGCCCCTCCAGGGTGCGCTGGAGCTTCTCGCGCAGCGCCTGCTCGCGGCCCTTGGCCGAGCCGAGGCGGGCCAGTGCCTCCCCGGTGACGTACGCGCCGTCGGCGGTCTGCTCGACGTATGACTCGCGGCGCAGCATCCGCAGGAGCGTGGTCAGGCGCTCCGGGCCGATGCCGCTCTCGCGGGCGATCTCGGTGTCGGTGACACCGGAGGTGTGCCGCGCCACCGTCTCCAGGACGCGCAGGGCGTCCTCGGTCGAGCGGTGCGGCGCGGTCGGCCTGTGCTGCAGCGCCACGGTGGTCTCCCCCTGCGCTCGCTGATGCATCCCTGCGTTCACGATAGCCGCCAAGAGGCCGCTCGTGAGGGGGTGTTGACCGGATTTCGGGGCCCCCATCTGCGACGCAGGCCCTCTGGCATATGCCGACGGCCTGCCCCAACGTCCCGACCTCGGACGTTGGGGCGGCGACGCCGCGCAATTACAGGACGGCGCTGAGAAACTCCCGCGTCCGGTCGTGCTCCGGCTCGCTGAAGATCTTCTCCGGCGCGCCGGCCTCGATGACCCGGCCCGAGTCGAACATCAGGACCTGGTCCGAGATGTCCCGGGCGAAGTTCATCTCGTGGGTCACGCAGAGCATGGTGATGTCCGTGGTGCGGGCGATGTCCCGCAGCAGGTCCAGGACGCCCGCGACCAGCTCCGGGTCGAGCGCCGAGGTCACCTCGTCGAGCAGCAGCACCTTCGGGCGCATCGCCAGCGCCCGGGCTATCGCCACCCGCTGCTGCTGGCCGCCGGAGAGCTGGGCCGGCCGGGCGTCGCACTTGTCGGCCAGGCCCACCATGTCGAGCAGGCCCTTGGCCCGTTCCACCGCCTCGTCCTTGGACATCCCGAGGACCGTGACCGGCGCCTCGGTGATGTTGCGCAGGACGCTCATGTTCGGGAACAGGTTGAACTGCTGGAACACCATCCCGATCTGCTTGCGGACCTCGCGCCGCTCCTTCTCGGTCGCCGGGAAGAGCTTCTGCCCGTCCACGGTGATCGTGCCCTCGTCGGGCTTGAGGAGCGTCATCAGCAGCCGCAGGATCGTCGTCTTGCCCGAACCGGACGGGCCGATCAGGGTGACGTGCTTGCCGGCGTCGACGGAGAAGTCCAGGTGGTCGAGGACGGTGTTGTCCCCGAACCGCTTGGTGACCTGCTCCAGGCGGATCAGCTCGCCGGAGCTGCGCTCGGGGCTTTTCTCGGGGTTGGGAAGAGTGTCAGTGGGCAAGGCGTCGCTCCAGGGCTCGCAGGGCAAGGGAGGCCAGGTAGGAGATGATGATGAAGGCCACACCGATCACCGTCAGGGGCTCGGTGAACTGGAAGTTCTGCTGCGAGAACAGCCGTGCCTCGCCGAGCATCTCCAGCACCGTGATCGCCATCAGCAGCGGCGTGTCCTTCAGCATGGAGATCACGTAGTTGCCGAGGGCGGGAGTCACACGGCGGATCGCCTGCGGCAGGATCACGGCCGTCCAGGTCCGGCGCATCGGCAGGTTCAGCGCCGTCGCGGCCTCCCACTGGCCGACCGGCACCCCCTCGATGCCGGCCCGGTAGACCTGCATCGTGTACGTCGAGTAGTGCAGGCCGATGGCGACCACGCCGGTGGTGAGCGCCGAGAAGGTGATGTTCCACTCGGGCAGCACGTAGAACAGGAAGAACAGCTGCACCAGCAGCGGGGTGTTCCGGATGAACTCGGTGACCACACCGACCGGCCAGGTCACCCAGCGGCTCGGCACCCGCATCAGCAGCGCCCACACCAGGCCCAGACCGAAGGAGACCAGCGAGCCGAGGACCAGGATCTGCAGGGTGACCAGCAGGCCGTCCCAGAAGTGCGGCATGAAGTCGGAGACCGCGCTCCAGTCCCATTTCACGACACACCACTTCCCTCAGGCACGCGCACGGCCGCCGTCTTCTTCTGCGGCGCCTTTCCGACGCCCGCCTTCAGCTTCTTCTCCAGGCCGCGCATCACCCGCGTGAGCAGGAACGCGATCACGAAGTAGATCAGCAGGATGTACGTGTAGATCTCCGCGCTCTCCTGCAGCGCCAGGCGCACCAGGTTGCCGCTGAACGCGAGGTCGCCCATGCCCATGATCGACACCAGGGCGGTGCCCTTGAGCAGTTCGATCAGCAGGTTGGAGAAGGGCGGGATCATCTCCGGCACCGCCTGCGGCAGCAGGATCAGCTTCATCCGCTGCCAGGGCGTGAAGCTGAGCGCGATGCCGCCCTCCTTCTGCGCCGGGTCGACCGCGGCGAGCGCGCCGCGCACGATCTCGGAGCCGTACGCCCCGTAGGTCAGCCCGAGCGCCAGCGTGCCCGCCCACATCGGCACCAGCTGCCAGCCGAAGGCGGGGGGCAGCACGAAGAAGACCCAGAAGATCATCACCAGCGCGGAGGTCCCCCGGAACACCTCGGTGTAGAGGCCCGCGAGGAAGCGGACGATCCACAGCCGGTGGGTGCGCGCGATGCCGGCCACGAAGGAGACGGCCGTCGCCAGCAGGGCGCTGAAGAAGAGCAGCTGGATGGTGACCCAGACGCCCTGGAGTACGAGTTCCCACAGTCCCGAGGTCATCCGCCGCAGAGCTCCTTCGCGGTCAGATCGGTCATCTCGTTCTCGGTGAAACCGAAGGGCTTGAGGATCCGCAGCAGTTCGCCGCTCTTCTTGAGCTTCTGGAGCTCGACGTTGAAGGCGTCCCGCAGGTTGGTCTCGTCCGGACGGAAGGCGAAACCGCCGCCGTCGATGTGCGGCTTGCCGCCGACGATGGGCGAGAAGGGCTCGGTCGCCTCCGCCTTGCTGGACTTCTTCACCACCTCGCGGACGGTCAGCGCGGTCCCCGCGAAGACGTCCACGCGCCCGGACTCGACGGCGTTGAGTCCGGCCACCTGGTCGGGGACGATCAGGATGTCGTCCTCCTTGTACCCGTGCTCCACCGCGTAGGCGATCTCGGCGTAGCCGGTGCCGGTCGCGAACTTCGCCTTCTTCTTGACGACGTCCTTGTAGTTGTGCAGCCCGAGCGGATTGCCCTTGCGCACGATGTACGCGTCGAGCATCTGGTAGTCGGGGTCGGAGAAGATGACCTGCTCGCAGCGGTCGGCGTTGATGTACATCCCGGCCGCCACGACGTCGAACTGCTGCGACGCCAGGCCCGGGATGAGGGAGCCGAACTCCGTCGGCACCGGCTGCACCCGGTCCACTCCGAGCCGCTTGAAGATGACCTTCGCCAGCTCCGGCGCCTCACCGGTCAGCTCGCCGTTCTTGTCGATGTACCCGAAGGGAACCTCGCCCGCGATGCCGAGCCGGGCCACTCCCTGTGCCCTGAGCCTGCCGAGAAGGTCACCGCCTTCCACGTCGGATGCGCTGGCCACCCGCGAGCAGCCGGCCGCCCCCAGCGCACCGAGCGCCGCGACCCCCGCGAGCAGCGACCGGCGGGTGGGCCCGGCTGTCCTGGACCATTGGTCGGATATACCCCTTGGTGGGGTTCTGTGTGGTGGAGCCATGGGCGCGCAGCTACCCGAAGGTGGGCAGGTTATGCCGATCTTTTTCAGTCCGATACATCGGCCCGGCGCCCTTGACCGCGGGGCCGCGGGGCACTGCCATGGAGGGCATGGCTGATCGCTACATCGAAGTCTCGCTGGTCAAGCGCGGAATCACCTGCACGGCCCAACTGCTCGACGACCGGGCCCCGATCACCTGCGCGGCCGTCTGGGACGCGCTCCCCCTCGGCGGCGACGTGTACCACGCCAAATACGCCCGCAACGAGATCTATGCCCTTTTCCCGCCCTTCGCGACATCCGAACCCCCGCTGGAGAACCCGACGGTAACGCCGATTCCGGGCGATCTGTGCTATTTCGCCTTCGCGGGTGCCGAGCTGGGCACGAAGGCGTACGGCTACGACCGCGAGGTCCGCCCCGGCACCACCCTCGTCGACCTCGCGCTCTTCTACGAGCGCAACAACCTGCTCCTCAACGCCGACGTCGGCTGGGTACCGGGCACCGTCTGGGGCCGCATCACGGAGGGCCTCGACGAGATGGCCGAGGCCTGCAACGACCTGTGGCGCACGGGAGCGGCGGGGGAGACCCTCAGCTTCCGCCGGGCGTAGCCGACGTCACGGAGAACCCCTCACCGCCGTACAGCGACTCGTACTCGACCTCGATGACGAGCCGCCGGTCGACCAGACTCCAGAACTCCTGGAGCCGGTCGGAACCGCTTTGTTCGGTTCCGTCCGACTCCAGGCGCACCAGAAACGTCTCCTGCCCCGCGAGCACGACGGAACCCGCCCGCAGGGAGTACGTCTTCGGCCACAGGCCGGGTGCGAAGACGGCCGGCTTGACCTCCCGGTTCCACTCCCCGGCCACCACCCCGTCCAGGAGCACCGCGCTGCGCGTCACGACGGCCGGTCCCAGTCCGGCGTTGACGAGCTTCAGCCCGACGACGTCGTCCTGCCGTATCCGCCGGATCCGCAGCAGGGGTCTGACCGACTGCCGGTTGTGCAGGCGGGTCGCCCTGGTCTGCGACCAGCTGACCCAGAGCGATCCGAGCGCGACGACGGTGGCGGCGACGGCGATGACCGTCTCCGCGCTCATCCCGTCCCCCGGACCGTCATCGCGTCCCCCCGGACCGTCATCGCGTCCCCCTGGGCCACCATCGCGTCCCCCCGGACGGTCATGAGGCGGCGCCCGCCTCGTACAGCGTGTGCGCCGCCCGCAGGACCAGGTCGTCGCGGTGGCGGGCCGCGACGATCTGCACGCCGATCGGCAGCCCGTCGCCGTCCGCCCCCACCGGCACGGTGCACGCCGGCTGCTGCGTGAGATTGAACGGATACGTGAACGGCGTCCACCCCGTCCACCGCCGGTACCCCGACCCCTTCGGCACCTCCACCCCCGCCTCGAACGCCGTGACCGGCAACGTGGGCGTCACCAGCAGGTCGTACGCCTCGTGGAAGACGCCCATCCGCCGCCCCAGCTCCATCCGGACGTCCACCGCCGCGAGATAGTCCAGCGCCGAGTACCGAGCCCCCGCCCCCACGATCTCCCGCAGCCCCGGGTCCAGCAACTCCCGCTGTCCCGCCCGCAGATGCTGCACCACCCGCGCCGCCCCGCTGAACCACAGGGTGTGGAAGGCGTCCACGGGGTCCGTGAAGTCGGGGTCGGCCTCCGTCACGTACGCGCCCAGCTCCGCCAGCCGCTCCACCGCCCGCCGCACCGCCCCGGCCACCGCCGGACGCACCGCCACCTGTCCGCCGAGCGAGGGCGAGTACGCCACCCGCAGTCCCCGCACCCCGCCGGACAGGGCCTCGGTGTACGACCCGGGCGCCGGGCCCAGCGCCGACCAGTCCCGGGCGTCCGGGGTGCCGACGACGTCCAGCATCAGCGCCGCGTCCGCCGCGTCCCGCGTCATCGGACCGACGTGCGCGAGCGTCCCGAACGCACTCGCCGGGTACAGCGGCACCCGGCCGTACGTCGGTTTCAGGCCGAAGATGCCGCAGAAGGACGCCGGGATGCGCACACTGCCGCCGCCGTCCGTGCCCAGCGCCAGCGGCCCCGCCCCGAGCGCCACGGCCGCCGCGGCGCCCCCGCTGGAACCGCCCGCGGTACGGGAGGGATCGTGCGGATTCCGTGTCACACCGGACAGGGGCGAGTCCGTCACGCCCTTCCAGCCGTACTCCGGCGTCGTGGTCTTGCCGACGAACACCGCGCCGTGCTCACGCAGCCGGGCCACGGACGGCGCGTCCTCCTCCCAGGGCCCGTCCGGCGAGACGGCCCGGGAGCCGCGCAGGGTCGGCTGACCGCGCGTCAGCAGGATGTCCTTCACCGTGACCGGCACCCCGTCGAGGCGCCCGCACGGCTCCCCGCGGCGCCACCGCTCCTCGGCCCGCCGGGCCCGGTCGAGCGCCTCCTCGCCGGTCAGCCGGACGAACGCGTTCACCTCCGGCTGGATCCGCTCGGCCCGCTCCAGCACGGCCCGGGTCGCCTCCACGGGGCTGAACGCGCCCTTGCGGTAGCCGTCGACGAGCTGTACGGCGGTCAGCTCGGTGAGGTCGGTCATGCGGCACCCTCCGCGGGTCGGAGACGTCGGCGACGTCAGTGTCCGGGCACGTATCCACGCTTCTTGTCGACCACGTTGGCCAGCGGTCCACCCGCCGCCCAGCTCTCGAACAACTCCACGAACTGCGCGCCCAGTTCGTCCCGCCAGCCGATCGTGTCCCCGCTCATGTGCGGCGAGACGATCAGCCCCGGGACCTCCCACAGGGCACTGTCCGGCGTCAGGGGCTCGTGGCTCAGCACGTCCAGCGCGGCGCCCGTGATCCGGCGCGCGGTCAGCGCCTCGACCAGGTCGCCCTCGACGACCAGCGGCCCACGCCCCACGTTCACGAACCGGGCGGAGGGCCGCATCAGAGCGAACCGCCGGGCGTCGAACATGCCGCGCGTGTCGTCGGTGAGCGGCGCCGCCGCCACCACCCAGTCGGCCCCGGCCAGCAGCCGGTCCAGGTCCTCCGGGCCGTGCACACCCGGGCGTGCGGTGCGGCCGACCAGCGCGGTGGTGATGCCGAGCGCCCCCAGCGTGCTCACGATCGCCCGGCCGATCGGGCCGGAGCCCACCACGCAGGCGCGCGTTCCGGCCACCCGCATCGACTCGCGGTGCCGCCAGGTCCGCTCGCCCTGGAGGCGCAGCGTGGTGGGCAGGTCCTTGGCCATCGCCAGGACGAGCGCGGCGACGTACTCGGCGATCGGTTGGTCGAAGACCCCGCGCGCGTTGGTCACCACCGTGTCCGACTCGGCCAGCTCCGGGCACATCAGATGGTCCACGCCGGCGCTCGCCGTGTGCACCCAGCGCGGACGCGGACCGCCGCCCGGCCACGCCTCGCGCACCGCGTGCGAGGTGAAGTCCCACACCAGCAGGACGTCGGCGTGCGGCAGCCGCTCCGCCAGCGTCGCCGCGTCGGCGTGCTCGATCCGGGCCCGGCCGGTCAGCCGACCCAAACGGGGGAGCGGCTCGGCGTCCAGGACGAGGAGGGCAGGAGCGGGAGTCGGCGCGGGCGCGGGCGGGCGCGGGGACGTGGTCATCGGCGGCCTGTCTCCGGTCGGTGGAAGCGGGGGCGGTTCAGGTGTTGACGCGGAAGTTAACCGGCTGTTGACCTGGGAGTGATGCGGGCGGATTGACCACGCTCGCACCGGAACCTACCTTCGTCAACACGGCCGTGCGTAACGGTGCGTTGCCCTCCCCTTTCTCAGTGTGAGGCCGGTGCGTGCCATGGACATCTCCTTTCTCGGCGGACCAGCTCCGCAACGCGGGGTCGGCGTGGTCGCCCCGTTCGACTTCGCACTCGATCGCGAGCTGTGGCGATGGGTGCCCGACGACGTGTCACTGCACATGACACGGACCCCCTTCGTGCCCGTCGAGGTCAGTCTGGACCTCGCCCGGATGGTCAGCGAGCACGAAACCCTCGGCGAGGCGGTGCGCACCCTCAACGCCATCGCCCCCGAGGTCGTCGCCTACGCCTGCACCTCGGGCAGCTTCGTCGGCGGCATCGCCGGGGAACGCGCCATGTGCGAGGCGATGACCTGGGCGGGCGCGGTCCCGTCCGTCACCACCTCCGGCGCCCTGCTCGACGCGCTGACCGAGCTGGGCGTGCGCCGCGTCGCGCTGGTGACGCCGTACACCGTGTCCGTGACCCGGGCGCTGGAGGCGTACGTCGCCGAGGCGGGCGTCACCATCACGGGCTGCGCCTTCATGGGGCTCACCCGGCACATCTGGAAGGTGCCGTACCGCGACGTGGCCGACATGGCGCGCCAGGCCGTACCCGCACCGGGAGCGGCGGACGCCCTGTTCATCTCCTGCACCAACCTCCCCACCTACGACGTGATCCCCCAGCTGGAGGCCGAGCTGCGGATCCCGGTGATCTCGGCCAACCAAGTGACGATGTGGGCGGCGCTGCGCCGACTGGGTACCCCTGCGGTGGGGCCGTACCAGGCGCTGACCGATCCGGCCGCGCGCCTCGGCCCCGCGGCGGCGGGCGCGTCGGGTCCCGCGGCGGTGGTGGGACCCGTGGGTCCCGTCGACCCCGCGGTGGCGGGCCCGGTCGGACCCGCGGCGGTGGACATGCCGGGCGTCGGTGACGTCCCGGACACGGAACAGCAGCAGGAAGGGTGGACATGACAGCACTGGGAATCCTGTACCCGGGCCACTCCGGCGAGGACGACTACCCACGCATCGAGCAGCTCCTGAGCGGCGGCATCCGGGTGGACCTGGTGCACACGGACATCGGCGAGGACGCCCACCGGGTGGACGCGCTCCTCGAGATGGGCTCGCCCGCGCGGCTCGAGGCGGGCGTGGCCGAGCTGCGGCTGGCCGGCGCCGACGCCGTGGTGTGGGCCTGCACCAGCGGCAGCTTCGTGCACGGCTGGGACGGCGCGCACGAACAGGTGCGCGCCCTGGCCCGGGCGGCGGGTCTGCCGGCCTCCTCCACCTCCTTCGCCTTCGTGCACGCGGCGAAGGAGCTCGGGGTGCGGCGGGTCTCGATCGGCGCGACCTATCCGGAGGACGTGGCGCGGCTCTTCGCGGACTTCCTCGGTGCCGCCGGCATCGAGGTGGCCGACGTCGTCAGCTCGGGCATCGTCACGGCGGCGGAGGTCGGCACCTGGACCGAGGAGGAGGTGCTGGCGCTGGCCCGCGCGGCCGACCGCCCGGACGCCCGGGCGGTGCTCCTCCCGGACACGGCCCTGCACACGGCGGCGTACATCCCGGCCCTGGAGAAGGAGCTGGGCAAGCCGGTTCTCACCGCCAACCAGGTCACCATCTGGGAGGGCCTGCGCCTGGCCGACCGCCGGGTCAACGCGCCGGAACTGGGCGCGCTGTTCACGCGGGAGCCGGTGGTGCAGGCCTGAGCAGGGCGTGAGACGGGAGAACCCCGGTCCGCGGGTGCGGACCGGGGTTCTCGTCGAGCGCTGGGCAGGCCTTGCACCTGCATTTCCCCACGGGAAGTGGGGCGTCTTTCCTTGGACCACCAACGCAGTGCCCGTTGCGGGGAGTTGGCCCCCGTGATCAGGCAAGATGATCGTACCGCAGCTCCGGCCGGGGTGCACATCGAGCGTCATCCGTTCAAGTAGATGGACTTTGATCGCAAATCTGAACCATCACTTACTCACCTGAACCCTTGTCAGCACTCGAAGCTCCCCCTATTCTCACGCCGAGAAAGCGCTTTCCGCCATCGTGTGATTGACATGATCACGCCATGGCTTCCGTTCCGGCATGTGAAGGCGAATGGGGAGACCGAGGATGAGACGACCAGTCGCGCTGCGACTCCAAGCGGCACTGGGCACGCTGGCCCTCGCGGCCGCGGCCGGTGTGGTGCTGACGATGCCCGAGACGGCGACGGCAGCGGCCGGCGGCGCCACCGGCTACGCGACCCAGAACGGCGGCACCACCGGCGGTGCGGGCGGGCAGACCGTACGGGCCGCCACCGGCACCGCGATCCACGAGGCCCTGTGCGGCCGGGCCAGCAGCAGCACCCCGATCACCATCGAGGTCGAGGGCACCATCAACCACGGCAACACCAGCAAGGTGTCGGGCGACAGCTGCAACACCGCGGCCGACAAGATCGAGCTGAAGCAGGTCAGCAACATCACGATCGTCGGGGTCGGAAACGGCGCCGTCTTCGACCAGCTGGGCATCCACATCCGCGAGTCCAGCAACATCATCATCCAGAACGTGACCGTCCGGAACGTCAAGAAGTCCGGCTCGCCCACCTCCAACGGCGGCGACGCCATCGGCATGGAGAGCGACGTCCGCAACGTCTGGGTCGACCACTCCACCCTGGAGGCCTCCGGCGGGGAGTCGGAGGGCTACGACGGCCTCTTCGACATGAAGGACAACACCCAGTACGTCACCCTGTCCTACAGCGTCCTGCGCAACTCCGGCCGCGGCGGGCTGATCGGGTCCAGCGAGAGCGACACCTCGAACGGGTACGTCACCTTCCACCACAACCTGTACGAGAACATCGACTCCCGCGCACCCCTGCTGCGCGGCGGCACGGCCCACATGTACAACAACCACTACGTGAGCCTGAACAAGTCGGGGATCAACTCCCGCGCCGGCGCCAAGGCCAAGGTCGACAACAACTACTTCGAGGACTCCAAGGACGTCCTCGGCACCTTCTACACCGACGCGGCCGGCTCCTGGCAGGTCAGCGGCAACATCTTCGACAACGTGACCTGGTCCGAGCCCGGCGAGGACAACAACCCGGCCGGTCCCGACCCGCAGTCCAACACCACGGTGTCCATCCCGTACTCCTACAGCCTCGACGACGCCTCCTGCGTGCCGTCCGTCGTGAGCGGCACGGCGGGCGCCAACAAGGGCCTGAAGGTCTCGGACGGCAGCTGCACCCCGCAGAGCCCGGACCCGACCGACCCGACCGACCCGGACCCGACCGACCCCGACCCGACGGACCCGACCGACCCGGACCCGACCGACCCGCCGACCGGGACCAACCTGAGCGTCGGGGCGGGCGCCGACGGCTCGTCCAAGGCGAGCGGCACCAGCTACGGCAACGTGCGCGACGGCGACCTCGGCACGTACTGGTCCCCGGCCGGCACGACCGGCTCCATCTCCGTGAAGTGGTCCTCCGCCACCACCGTCGGCAAGATCAACATCCGTGAGGCGGCAGGCTCCGAGGGCACCGTCGGCTCGTACCGCGTGGTCAACCACGACACCGGCGCCGTCCTGGCCTCGGGCAGCGGAGCGGGCGTGATCGGCTTCTCCCCGGTCTCGCTGGAGAAGATCACCTTCGAGATCACCGGCGCCTCCGGCACCCCGAGGATCGCCGAGTTCGAGACGTACGCGGGCTGACACGGCCAGGCGGGGGTGTGTCCGGATCGCGGCTCCGGGCACGCCCCGCCCTCTTGCGCGGGCGCGGGACAATGGACGGTGGCCCACTCCACCGGAGTGACCCCGCACCCGGGGACGGGCCGTCGTCCCGCACGAGGAGGAGAAGACATGGCGGAGCCCACGCCGCGTCGGCACGAACCGCGGCTACGCCCCGCGCCCCTGCTCTTCGAGCCGGCGGAGGCGGCCGCCGATCCCGAGCACTTCTTCGACCTCGAGTCGATCGACGACCCCCGGGACCTGCTCGAACGGGCCACCGAGCTGACCCACGCGTTCCGCGCGGCGGCGGACCGGGCGATGGAGTTCCAGGCGCTCGCGGCGGCGCAGCTGGCCGATCCAAGGCGGTTCGACCGGCTGACGGCGGCGGACATCGCCGAACGCGCGGAGTGGACCGAGGACTACGCCAAGAAGATGGTGGAGTTCGGTCGGGACCTGATGCGCGGCGATTCGGCCGAGTGAGCCGAGTTCGCCGAGACGGCGGGCGGGAGACCGGAGCGCATATGCCAGAAGGCTGGGCAAGATACTCCCCTCCCGGCCGCTGTGTCCCGGTTTCCCGCAACCCAGCGGAGCGGAGTCCTCACGCCCGGTAGATATTTGCGGTATGAGCAGCACACGCAACGCCACGCCCCATGCCTCGGACGTCACCTCGGACGGCGCCGCCTGGCTGGCCTCGGCGGGCGCGTACCCGCGCAGCACGCTCGCGCTCTGGGAGGAGCGGCCCGAGGCTCCGGTCGTCCTGCCCTGCGGTTCCGCCTTCGACGTGGTGAGCGCTCCCGCGATCTTCGGCCGCCGGATGCTGGACCGGCTCTGGGACGACGGCCCCGGTTCCGGCCCGGTGGCGGAGTTCCGCGGCCGGATGCTGCTGTTCGCCGCCCCGGGCACCGCCCAGCGGCTGCCGTCGCTGCTCGACTGGGAGGAGTGGAGCGCCCGCGGCCGGGAGGGCGGCCGTACGGGAGCGGTGCCGCCGCTGCTGTGCCACGGCGCCGGGGACGCGGTGACCGTACCGGCCCCCGCGGGCCCCGCCGCCCACGCGGATGCGCCGCCACGCTCCGGATCCCGCTGGCTCGTGGCCCCGGACACCCGCCAGCCGTGGCTGCCCGGCCCGGAGATCATGCTCTGGGCGGCCGTGCGGGCGGCCCGCGCGGCGGTGCGGATTTCGATTTTTCCTCCCGCCGACCAGGATGCTAAGGTCTACGACGTCAGCAGGCGCCGCTAGCTCAGTTGGTTAGAGCAGCTGACTCTTAATCAGCGGGTCCGGGGTTCGAGTCCCTGGCGGCGCACGATGGCGATGGCGAGGCGTGTTCGCGGAAAGCGCGAACCTCCTCGCCATCGTTGTTTTTGCGCGGCTTCGCCGCGCGTTGTGGGGGCTTCGCCACCCACACCCCCCCGGGTCGGTGGACCGGAGGCCGGGGCTCGGGGCGGGTGTCTGTGGTCCGGGGTGGGCGGGTCAGCGTCTGCCGGGGGTGATCTGTACGGTCCAGGTGCCCGATTCCGTGCGGTCCTCGACCTCTACCCGTACGCCGTCGACCGGCACCGTGAAGCTCTCGCCGAGGGCCACCGGGGCGTCCGCCAGCGGGGGGTAGACCGAGTCGGCCCAGCAGGCCTCGGTGTCCGGGTGGGCGTCGACCACCTCGATCGGTCCGCCGCCCGACTCCGCCCCGCTGTGCACCCGGTACACCAGCACCCCCGCGCGGCAGGATGCCGCGTCGTTGCCGACCGGCGTGCGCACCTCGAAGGCGAGCGCGCTGCCCGCGCCCGTGCGCACCACCGCCAGCTTCGTGCCCCGCCCGAGGCCGAAGGCCGGCGCGCCCGCGGCGCCGGTCACCACCACCCCGGGGCCCGCGCCCAGCGGCTCCAGCGTCAGCCGGGTCGGTTCGCTGCCCCGCACACAGGCCACCTGCCGGGGCCGCAGCCAGCCCAGCTTCCACTTGTGCCAGCCGAACAGGTCCGGGGAGAGCCCGAACTGGCTGCCCATCAGGTCCCAGTCGCCGACGTGCGTGTCCCAGTCGCCCTCGCCGTCCGCCGGCCGGTGGTACAGGTCCGGCAGGTCGAAGACGTGCCCCGTCTCGTGGGCCAGGACCAGCCGGTCCGGCGGATGGTTCTCGAAGACCGTGACGACCCGCCGGATGTCCGTGCCGTCCGCCCGCAGCGGGGTGTCCAGGTTGACGACCTTCGTGGCGTCGGAGTCCACCCCGGGCGCGTCCGGGTCCGCGACGAAGTAGACGACGTCGTACCGGGAGAAGTCGACGTACCGGTCGGCCGCGGTCAGCGCGTCGCGCAGGTAGGCGGCCCGGTGCTCCGGGCTCCAGTCCCGCCGTATGGCGTACGACGTCGACGGGCTCGGCATCCGGATCCAGTCCCGCAGCGGGTGCGGGCGGAGCGTGAAGGCACCGTAGGAGGCGCGCCGGAAGAAGTCCCCGGTGGCGGGGAAGTGGTCGGCGGCGAGTTCGGCCGGTGCCGTCAGCGGCTGGGAGTCGGGGAAGGACAGGAACACCATCACCGCGTCCAGGGCGCGGGCGGGCCGCGGATAGGTGGCGTTCCAGGTGTCCAGGCCCTCGGAGTGGTGCACGGCGGTGCGCTCGAGCGCGCAGGGCTCCGGGGAGAAGGGCTCGGCGACCGAGGGCGCGGCGATCAGGGAGGTCGCGGCGAGGGCCGACATCGTGGTGCACACCGCGGCGGTGCTGCGCAGCCTGGTCCGGGGGAGCTGGCGCGGCACATGGACCTCCGGACGCGGTTGACGGGACACCGCACCCAGCTTGTGCATGATTGTCGTATTGCGCCCTGTTCGCGTGCACCGGATGGGTGAGCCGTCCGGGATTTCGCAGGGGTTCTCCCGGTTGACACCTCGAAGGCACTCACGGAACGTCACAACTGGTCGGAGGGGTGACGGACCCGTCCAGGTGTGAGCAGAAACGATCTGCCGGACGGGTCGCTCGGTCCCGAACGCGGAACGGCGGCTGGAAGGGGCCGGTGTCAGCCTCTATGATCGGCACACTTTCCTGCACGAACAGAGCACGAACAGAGATCGAGGCACTGCGGGAGCGAGCGGTGAACGGAACCTCCGAAGGGCCGGCGCCCGCAGCGGATCTCGGCCCGGCCATTACAGAGAGTGATGAAGGTCTGGCTCCTCGTGCCGTGCGTACGGAGCCCCCGGCCTACCGGTCGGTGTTCACCACGGCCCCGCTCGCCATGGCCGTCGTCGACGCCGAGGGCCTGGTCGTCAGCGCCAACGACACCCTGGGCGCCCTGCTCGGCACCGACCCCGGCGCGCTGGCCGGGTCGGTGGCGGCCGACCTCGTCGACCTCGCCTCCGACGCCGGTACCTGGCACGCGTACCGCGAGGTGCTGCGCGGCCACCGGCCCCGGCTGCGCTGCACCAGACGGCTGAAGCGGGCCGACGGGCACTCCCTGTGGGCGCAGGTGACGGTCGAGCCACTGGCCGGTTCCGGGGACTCCGGGGGCGGGGACGCCCCGGGGCTGCTGCTCTCCGTCGCCGACGTGAGCGCCCGGCGCGAACTCCAGGCCCGGCTGCGCCACCTCCAGATGCACGACCCGGTGACCCGGCTGCCCAACCGCGCCCTGTTCTTCGAACGCCTGACCGCCGCACTGGAGGCGGAGTCGTACGAGCACGGCGGCACCGGCCGGATCGGCGTGTGCTACCTGGACCTGGACGGCTTCAAGGCCGTCAACGACACCCACGGCCACCGCGTCGGCGACCGGCTCCTGGCCGCCGTGGCCGAACGGCTCACCAGGTGCGCGGAGGAGGCGGCCCACGCCCGGTCCGGCGCCCCGCTGGTGGCCCGGCTGGGCGGCGACGAGTTCGCCCTCCTGGTGGAGGACTCCACCGGCACCGACCAGCTCGCCGACCTGGCCGGGGCGGTCCTCGCGGCCCTCCAGCCGCCCTTCGAACTCTCCGACCGGCGCCTGTCGGTCACCGCCTCGGTCGGCGTCGTCGAACGCCACACCGCCGGCACCACCCCCACCGCCCTGATGCAGGCCGCCGACACCACCCTGTACTGGGCCAAGGCGGACGGCCGGGCCCGCTGGACCCTGTTCGACCCCGAGCGCAACGCCAACCGCATGACCCGCCAGGCGCTGGCCGCCACGCTCCGCCCGGCCATCGAACGCGGCGAGTTCGCGTTGGAGTACCAGCCGCTGGTCGGCATGGAGGACGGCCGGGTGCGGGGCGTCGAGGCGCTCATCCGCTGGAATCATCCTCAGTTCGGCGTACTGGCGCCGAATCGGTTCATCGCACTGGCGGAGGAGGATGGCTCGATCGTTCCCCTCGGCCGCTGGATCCTGCGCACCGCCTGCCACCAGGCCCGCCGCTGGCAGCTGGCCCACCCCGGCGAGCCGCCGATCTTCGTCAGCGTCAACGTGGCGGTCCGCCAGGTCTGGGACTCCGACCTGGTGGCGGACGTGGCCCGCACCCTGGAGGAGACGGGCCTGGCGCCCCACCTCCTCCAGCTGGAGCTGACGGAGTCGGCGGTGATGGGCTCGGCGGGGCGCCCGCTCCAGGTCCTCAAGGCGCTCAGCGACATGGGCGTCCACATCGCCATCGACGACTTCGGCACCGGCTACTCGAACCTGGCCTACCTCAGCCGGCTGCCGGTCTCGGTGCTGAAGCTGGACGGTGCGTTCGTCCGGGGCTTCCAGTACGAGGCCGCCGTTTCGGAGGCTGCCGACGTCGGTGCGGGTGCCGGGGTCGCCAATCCGGCCGACGAGGTCATCGTCGAGGCGATGGTCCAGCTCGCCCACCGCCTCGGCCTGACCGTCACCGCCGAGTGCGTGGAGACCTCGGACCAGGCGACCCGCCTGCGCCGCATCGGCTGCGACACCGGCCAGGGCTGGCTGTACTCCCGGCCGGTGGCACCGGACCGCATCTCCGCGCTGCTGGGCCACGCGGAGCCCGGCGGCCCGGCCGGGGTTCAGGCCGGCGTCGGCAACCCGTAGGCGTCGGCGATCAGCTCGTAGGAGCGCAGGCGTACGTCGCCGCCGTGGGCGTTGGCGGTGAGCATCAGCTCGTCGGCGCCGGTGCGCTTCTGCAGGTCGTCGAGGCCGGCCCGCACCTCGTCGGCGGTGCCGTGGATGACGTTGGCGTTCCAGGACTGGATGAAGTCCTGCTCCATCGGGCTGAAGTCGTACGCCTCGGCCTCCTCCGGCGTCGGCACCAGCCCCGGGCGCCCGGTGCGCAGCCGGACCATGTTCAGCGCGGCCGCCAGCACCTGCCTGCGCGCCTCCTTCTCCTCGTCGGTCGCGAGCGCGGAGACGCCGATGAGGGCGTACGGGGCGTCCAGCACGGCGGACGGCCGGAAGGACTCCCGGTACAGGTCGAGGGCGGGGACCGTGTTCTGCGCCGAGAAGTGGTGCGCGAAGGCGAACGGCAGCCCGAGGGTGCCGGCCAGCCGCGCGCTGAACCCGGAGGAGCCGAGCAGCCACACCGGCGGCCGGTGCGCCGACTGCACGCCCCCGGGGGAGGTGGCCTGCACGGGCCCCGGCACGGCGTGGATACGGGCGTACGGGTGCCCGTCCGGGAAGTCGTCGTCCAGGAACCGGATCAGCTCGGCGAGCTGCTGCGGGAAGTCGTCGGCGCCCTCGTTCAGCCGGTCGGTGCGGCGCAGCGCGGCGGCGGTGGCCCCGTCCGTGCCGGGGGCGCGGCCGAGGCCCAGGTCGACGCGCCCCGGCGCCATGGCCTCCAGCGTCCCGAACTGCTCCGCGATGACGAGCGGCGCGTGGTTGGGGAGCATGACGCCGCCCGACCCGAGCCGGATGCGGTCGGTGTGGGCCGCCAGGTGGGCCAGGATCACGGCGGGGGAGGAGGAGGCGACGCCGGGCATGGAGTGGTGCTCGGCGACCCAGTAGCGCTGAAAGCCGCGGGCCTCGGCGAGCCGCACGATGTCCACGCCGGTCCGCAGCGCGTCGGTGGCCGTCCGGCCCGCCCCGACGGTCACCAGGTCCAGTACGGAGAGGGGGACGGGAGCGGTGCCGTGGGCGGTGCCCCGGATCTCCTCTGCGGCGTCTGCGGGCATGGTGGGGTGCCTCCTGTGCTTGACGTGGTCGTACACGTGGTCGTACGTGGTTCGCTTCGCGACGTAACAGGAGGGGGTCTCCGGTTATTCCCCGGCGGACCTTCGCCGGCCACGTGGTGCTACGCCAGCCACACCCCCTCGCGCATGACGACCCGGCCGCGAAGCTCCGGCTCCCCGCGCCAGGCCCGCACCGTCGTCGGCCTGACGCGCAGGTAGAGGAAGGACCCCTGTTCCGTCCGCGGGTCCCAGCCGAACCTGCCCGCGAAGGCGTCCGCGGCCTCGTCGGGCACCTCGCTCGCGGGGTACGCCGCCGCCTCTCCTTGCAGCAACACCACATCGAAGGTGTCCGGCAGCGCCAGGCGTACACGCGGGTCCTCGCGTACGTTGCGTGCGCTCGCGGAGGAGGCTCTGGTGCACATCCACACCGCCTGACCGTCCCACCGGAACCACAGGGGGACCTGGTGCGGTCCGTGGTCGGGGTGAGCGGTCGACACCCACACGTCGCGCTCCGTGCTCAGCCGTTCCAGGGTGTCGCGTTTGCGCTCCGCCGCGGTGCGGCGCGTGATCTCCGTAGCCTGCATGGACGACGACCCTAGGCAGTCGCGAGGCGACGCGCATCGGGCGCGGGTCCTAGGCCAAGGTGGAAGCCCCGACCGCCCTAGGAGGGCCGGGCGGCCACGAGGGTGGCGGTCAGGCGGGTCACGAGGGGGCGTGGGTCGGGGGTGTCCGGCCGGCCGGTCATCAGGAGGTGGTGGGCGGTGCCGACGACGGCGAGGGCCACCGTGGGCGGGTCGAGGGTCCGCGCCACGCGGCCGAGCGCGCGCTCGGCCTCCAGGTAGTCGGCGATGGCCTCCTGGATCGCGGTGAAGCCGGGTGCGCCCTGTGCCAGCGCCTCGCGGATGGCGAGCGTGGCGGCCGGGCGGGTCATGGCGAGACCGGACAGGGCGAGGCCGCCGGAGTCGAAGAGCGCGAGAGCGACGGCGTTCAGGTTCTGCTCCACCGTGCCCTTTCCGGCGATCTCGCACAGTGCCCGCGCCTTCACCGCCGTCTTCGCGAACCGGTCGAGGCAGAGCTCGGCCACGAACGCGTCGAACCCCGCGAAGTGCGTATGCAACAGGCCCTTGGCGCAGCCCGCTTCGGTGGTGACCGCCCTGCTGGTGAGCGCGCCGGGGCCGTCCCGCTCCACGATGCGCTCGGCGGCCGCGAAGAGCCGCTCGCGTACGTCCGGTGTCGCCACTCCGCGCGGTGCCATGGGCCTCTCATTCGTCCCGGATCGGTTGCCCCGGCTGGGCTCAACCCCAGGGATGGTAACGGGGATTGCGGGATTTGGGCACTTGCCCATACTGTTTGGGCACACGCCCATTCTCCGTCGTGCGCCCGGGAGGCACCTGTGCCGGACATCGTCAACACCGAGCAGGCTCAAGCGTGGAACGGCCCGGAAGGAGCTCACTGGGCGCGCCACCAGGACCGCTGGAACGCCGTGAACGAGGGCTTCAACGAGCCGCTCCTCGACGCCGCCGGCCTCACCGGGGAACACCGGGTCCTCGATCTCGGCTGCGGCTCGGGCCAGACCACGCGGCTCGCCGCGCTGCGGGCGCCCCGAGGACACGCGCTGGGCCTCGACCTGTCCGGGCCGATGCTGGCCGAGGCCAGGGACCGTGCCGAGCGGGAAGGCGTCGCGAACGTCGCCTTCGCGCGGGGCGACGCGCAGGTGCACCCCTTCGAGGCGGGCGCGTTCGACGCGGCGGTCAGCCGCTACGGGGTGATGTTCTTCGCCGACCCCGTGGCCGCCTTCGGCAACGTCGGCCGGGCGCTGCGACCCGGCGGGCGCCTGGCGTTCGTCTGCCCGGCCGACGCGATGCTGAACGGCTGGGTCACGGCGATGGCGTCACTGCGCGAGGTCCTGCCGGTCGGCGACTTCGGACAGCCCGGGCTGCCCGGCATGTTCTCCCTGGCCGACCCGGACCGCATCGGCGACGTCCTCACCGCGGCGGGCTTCGTCGGCATCGACGTCGACCGGGTCCAGGCCCACGGGACGTGGGGGCAGGACGCCGAGGACGCGGCGGACTTCCTGCTGGGCACGGGCCCCGGCCGCCATCTCGTGGACCGGGCCGACCCGACCGCGCGGGCCCGCGCCCGCGGCATCCTGACGGACCATCTGCGCGCGCACGAGGCGGCTGACGGCACGGTCCTGCTCCGCAGCACGTCGTGGCTGGTCACGGCGGACCGTCCGGCCGCCGCCGCATGACCGGGCAGCGGACCGGCGGGTGCGGACGTTGAGGGGGCGGGTCAGTGGGTCACGCGGTGGCGGAGGTAGGCGACGTGGGAGCCGAAGAGGCGGTTCTCGACGAGTTCGAGGTTCACCCGGCGCTCGCTGCGGGGGAAGAACGGGGTGCCGCCGCCGACCAGCACCGGGTGGACCATGGTCCGGTACTCGTCGATCAGGTCGGACGCGGCCGCCTCGGCGGCGAGGGTCGCGCCGCCGATCGTGATGTCGCCGTCGCCGGGCTCGGCCCGCAGGTGCTCGATCTCCTCCGCCAGGGTGCCCGAGGCCAGACGGGTGTTGGTGCCCTGCACCGTCGTCAGCGTCCTGGAGAACACCACCTTCGGCAGCGCCTTCCACAGCGCGGCCCACTCCAGCTCCGCCGCGCCGAGCGACTCGTCCTGCTCGGCGGTCTCCCAGTACAGCATCGTCTCGTACAGCCGCCGCCCCAGCAGG
This sequence comes from Streptomyces sp. NPDC111628, assembly GCF_055635195.1. Classification (NCBI taxonomy): domain Bacteria; kingdom Bacillati; phylum Actinomycetota; class Actinomycetes; order Kitasatosporales; family Streptomycetaceae; genus Streptomyces; species Streptomyces sp. NPDC111628. The sequence continues at coordinate 274,535 of NZ_JBVKBZ010000004.1, forward strand.
TGGGCGCCGGCCTCGCGGATCTCGTCCGTCCAGTACCGGAAGACCTCTTCGCTCGGGTCGCTCCAGTCGAAGGCGCCGCTCGCGTCGACGATGTAGCCGTCGAGGGACACGTTCATCGAATAGATCACTCTGCGCATCGCAAGCCTCCTCGGTAGCCGTTCGGGTTCGACGGTACGGCCGCCGACGGCGGCGCGGGGCCACCGATGACGGACCGCGTGTCAGTCCCAGGGCGTGCCCGACGGCTTCGACCACGGCAGGGGACGGGTTGATGGAGCGGCCCTGTTCGAGGCGGGCGTAGTAGTCGGCGGACACACCGGCCAGGCGGGCGACCTCCTCCCGCCGGAGTCCGGGCACGCGCCGGACGCGGCCGTCCGGCGGCAGCCCTGCCCGCTCGGGATCGCACTGGGCGCGGGAGCGCCTGAGGAAGTCCGCCAGCTCGCGGTTGCAGGGAGCCATGGAACCAGTCTGTCCCGCCAGGAACGACGACGGCTTCTCCAAGGGAGGTCTGTCGGTCCTACCTCCGCGTCGGGATGTGGAACGTGCTGCGCGCGGCGCTCCCCACGATGCCCGGCCGGGCCCTCAGGCGGCGATGTCGGCTGCGAGCCGGTCCGCGACGGTGCGGGGCTCGCGGCCGAGGAGTTCGGCCAGCAGGGGGCCGGTTTCGGCGAAGTAGCCCGCGCGGGCTGCCTGGTAGTAGGTGAGCATGAGCCGGGCCATCTGCTCCGGCACACCGGTCGCGACCTGGTCGGCGATCCACTGGTCGTCGTCCAGGACGACGCGCTCGACGGTGCGACCGGTGAGATCGGAGGCGATTCCGGCGAGATCGTCGAAGGTGACGGCGGTCGGCGCGGTGAGGTTCACGGGGCCGTCGAAGGGCCGGTCACCGGCGAGGATGACCGCGGTGGCCTCGGCGGCGTCGGCACGGTCGGTGTACGGGACGGGGCCGTCCTCCGGCTGGGCGATCACGCCGGTCCGCTGCCACGGGCCGAGGACCTGGTCGAGCGGACCGTAGGCGCCGTTGCGCAGTGCCGTCCAGGCGACTCCGGAGTCGCCGAGGATCGCCTCGGTGGCGACGTGGAAGTCCGTCGGCCGGTACGGGTTGCCGGGGACGGCGCCCTGCTGGCTCGTGTAGAGGATCCGCCGGACGCCGGCCTCGACCGCGGCTTCGACGGCGCGGCGATGCAGGCCGACCATGTCGGCGGCCGGGTCGTTGCCGGACACCAGGAGGACCTGCTCGGCACCGGCGAAGGAGTCGCGCAGCGCGGCCGGGTCCTCGTAGGAGCCCTGCCGCACGCGCACGCCGCGGTCGGCGAAGTGCCGGGCCTTGGCGGGGTCGCGGACGCTGACGCCGATCCGGTCGGCGGGTACGCGCCTGAGGAGGTGCTCGACGGTGGCGCCGCCCAGCCCACCGGTGGCGCCGGTGACAACGATCATGTTCCTGACCTTCCCGCATAACTTGACCACGCAGGTCACTTTCTTTTCTGCCGACGACCGTAGGTAAGCTGACTCGGCGAGTCAAGTTGCGACGGTGAGTGAGTGACAGGAAGAGACGGTGAGGTCCATGGCCGGTGCGGTGCCTTCGGAACCCCGGCTGCGCGCCGACGCGCGGCGCAATTCGGAGCAGATCCGCTCCGCCGCGATCGGCGCCTTCCAGGGGCAGGGCCTGACCGTGCCGCTGGAGGAGGTCGCCAAGGCGGCAGGGGTGAGCAAGGCCACGATCTTCAACCGGTTCGGCGGGCGGGTCGGGCTCATCGAGGCCGTCATCGAGGAGGTCGTCGCCAGTGAGCTGTTCGCCGTCGTCGACCGCACGCGGACCATCGACGACGGCGGCGAGCGGATCGCGTACTACCTCACCGCGATCCGCGACCTCCAGTACCGCCAGCCCGCCTTCAACGACGTCCTGTTGCAGACGTATCCGCACTCGGAGCAGCTCATGGAGATCTGCCGGGTCGGAAGCGGGGCCAACGAGGAGATCGTCGCGGCGGCGCGGGCCCGCGGGGCGCTGCGGCCGGAGTTCACGGCGGGCGACCTCCACGCAGTCGTCCTCGACAACGCCCTCGCCCTCAAGCACGGCGAGCGGCCCGCCCGGGAGGACTACGACCGCCGCACCAGGTACCTGCTGGACGGAATCAGACCAGGGTCTGGGTGAGTTCGCTCCGCGTCGACGTATGGGTCAGGCGGCCGTGCGCGCCGTTGACGATCGGCAGGTAGGGCGGGACGTGGCCGCACTCCACGTCGGCGACGATCGGCACCCGCAGCGGGCCGAGCGCGTCCAGCACGGCCTGGTGCTGGGAGAGCGAGGGGACACCCGGGGCCGAGGTCCGGCCGACCAGCACCGCGTTCGCGGCGTCGAAGAAGCCGGCCAGCCGCATGCCGTGCAGGTTGCGGCAGATGGTCAGGGCGTCGTCGCCGCAGGCCTCCACGTACACCAGGAGACCGTCCGGGGCCGCGGTCCGGGCGAAGGCGGAGGTGTCCAGGTACCCGGATCCCGTGAGGTTGCAGAGTGTCTCGACGCAGCCGCCGATCAGACGGCCCTCGACCTCGACGTCTCCGCCGCCGTCCAGCCGGGTCCAGCCGCCTGGGGTGTCGAGTGTGTACTCCCGTACGTCCGGGTGGAGTGCGTAGTCGTCCCAGCCGGTGGTCCGGTGGCGGCCCGGCGGCGTCTGGCTGAAGCGGTGCCCGCGCGGGGCGCTGACGATGTCGAGCCAGGAGACCAGCCCGTCGGGGGTCCGGTACGGGGTGTCCATCAGGTTGTTGCCGTGGACGGTCGCCGTGCCGGCGAGGAGCGTCAGCGGGGTGATGAGGGTCGACAGGTCCGAGTAGCCCACGAGCCAGGTCGGTTCGGCCTCGCGCAGCCGGTCCCAGTCGAGCAGCGGCAGGAGGTCGATGGCCAGGTCACCGCCCCACGGCGGCACCACCGCTCTGATGCCGGGGTCGGTCAGCATCCGCGTCAGTTCGGCGGCGCGCTCGGGGGCGGGGGCGCTGACGTGTCCCGAGCCGTCCATGCACGCGCCGACGACCACCTCGTATCCGCGCGCCTGCACGTCGCGGATCGCCACGTTCAGGCGTTCGCGGAGCTTGTCGGGGACTCCGCTGGACGGCGAGGTGACGGCGACACGGTCTCCTGGGCGCAAGGGGCGCGGGTATCGAACGGACATGCGGCGGATTCTGGCACGGCCGCCGCGCCGGCGGGCAGCGATTTCCCTGCCCGCCGGACAGGCCCTAATCGACGGGCGAGACGCGGATCAGGTTGCCGTCCGGGTCCGTGACCACGAAGGTGCGGCCGAAGACCTCGTCGTGGGGATTCTCCACGACGGTGACGCCCTTGGCGGCCCACTCGGCGTGGAGCGCGTCGATGGCCGCCGAGGAGCCCGGGACCATGAGGCCGACCTCCGAGGTGCGCGGGGTGTGCGGGCCGAACCGGTCCGCGCGGCCGCTCCACAGGGCGAAGAGGACTCCGGGGGCGACTTCGAAGGGGACGTAGCGCGGTGTCGTCATGACCGGCTCGATGTCGAACAGGCCGGAGTAGAAGGCGGTCGCGCGCTCCACGTCGGTGACATAGACGAGGAAGAGGTTGGGTGCGGGCATGGGTGTCGGCTCCTTCCGGGCGGGTCGGTGGGGTCCGGCCCTGCGTGTCAGCCTCGCCTGAGAACATGACAGAAGTTGTCTTGTTCGGCGAAGGAGCTGTCGCATGAGTCGGCCGCAGCGCTTGATCGAGCTTCTGGCGGCGTTGCAGGCGCGTCCGCGGACCACCGCCGAGGTGCTGGCCGAGGAGCTGGGGGTGTCGACGCGGACCGTCCTGCGCGATGTGCGGGCGCTCGTCGACGCGGGGATTCCGGTCTTCACCGAGCGGGGGAAGTACGGCGGCATCAGCCTGCTGCCCGGTGACCAGGCCGACCTGTCGAAGCTGACGACCGGCGAGGCGGACCTGCTGCGGGCGGTCGGGCTCGACCTCGAACGGGCCCGTCAGCTCGGCGGTGAGGCCGCCGCCCGGTCGGCGCTGCGCAAGCTCACGTCGCGCAGACAGCCGCCGCCCGCCCGGGACGAGCTGCCGCTCGCGCTGACGGACGTGATCGCGATCGACAACCGGCCCTGGTTCGAGGACGCCGTACCCCTGCCCGACGTCGCGGGGCTGGTGCGGGACGTGCGTACGGGGAGGCGGCTGCGGATCGTCTATCGGCGGAGCGGGGACGCTGCCGCGCGGGAGTTCGCCGTCGACCCCTATGGTCTCGTGCAGCGGGGCGGGCGCTGGTACCTCGTGGCGGACCGGGACGGGCGGCCCCGGATGTTCGCGCTCACCCGGCTCCAGCGGTGGGCCGTGCTCGACGGGGCGCGTCGGCTGCGCGACGGAGCCGACCTCGCCGGCACGGCACGGGAGTTGGGCGAGGCGTTGGAGCGCAGGGAGCACGTGGTGGTCACGGCGCGTGTCGACGCGGCCAGCCTCGACATCGCCCGCCGGATCCTGGGTGCCAGGCTCAGGGCGGTGAGCGACCCGGGGGACGACGGGCGGGTCGAGATCACCGTGGCGTACGACCGGGTCGACGGCGTACGGCAGCTACTGCAGTTCGGCGAGCACATCGAGGTCGTCGCGCCCGAGGTCGCACGGCGACTGGTGGGGCGGCTCGCGGCCGGGCTCGCCCGCACGCACACCCCCTAGCTCCGGCTCCGTGGCGGGCCCGGGTCCGGAGCCGGTGCCGCACCGTTACGGCGCCACGTCCTCCAGGGTCCGGCCGCTGGTCTCCTCCGCCCAGGCCGCCGCTGACAGGGAGGCCCTTACCAAGAGGGTTCCTACGTCCCTCCCTTCCGGGGGAGAGATGACCTCGGCTTTGATGTCCGAGTACCCCGAAGAGGTCAGAAGGGCCGACCACTCCTGTGGGGTGTAGTCCCACCTGGTCACTGCCTTGGCCTCTCTTAGCCGGCCCACGGGCTGAGTGCCGGCCGTTGGGGGCTTGTGGGAGAAGGCCAGCACGCCACCAGGGGAAAGCCTCTTACGAACCAGTGGGAGGAGCTGTTCAGGGTCCGTGAACCAGACAGGCCCGAAGACAGACAGGACCACATCGAAGGGGCCTTCTGTGTGGGTCAGGTAGTCGGTCACCTCTGCCGTGCGGAAGGTGAGGCCGGGCAGGTGCCCCCATCTGGCCACGGCCTTCCCGTGCTGGCTCGGAGCGATATCGACCCCGGTACATGTGGCTCCAAGGGTGGACAGGTGGGCCAGATTGCAGCCTGTACCGCAGCCCAGTTCCAGTACGGTGCGGCCCTGGAGGTCTCCGAGGATCGATTCATCGGGGCCGTGGTCGGGGTACTGGGTCCAGTTCAACCACGTACGAGCACCAGCGGAGTTCACCTCTCGCCGTGGTGTCCGTCCCTGGGCGTATCGCTCCCAGGCATCAACGACCTCCATACGGAACCTCTCCTCATGGGGACGACTCCCCCCGTCGCCGAGGGGAGTCACCACTGTCAGCGTTGTGCTATTTCTTCCCGCTGTTGGGGCTGTCGGTGCACCCAGCGTGGCACTGGGAGCAGTCGGCCGCGTCCTTCATGACCCACAGCTCCGGGTCGATCTCGAAGCCGGAAGCGTGGATGGCCTTGACCGTGTCCCGCAGGGCGGGGGGTTCCCCGGGTCCCTCTCCGGGCAGGTGCGGGACGTGGTGGATGTATCGGCCCGCGTGCTGGTCGCAGAACGCCGTGTAGTTGATCGAGTCGAGCACGAACGAGTGGACACCCAGGTCCACGGCCTGGGAGGGCCCCATGCGGACCTCGGGGCACTCGGCGGAGGTCACCAGGTAGGCGACGGCCTGACCGAAGATGCGCTCTGCCAGGTCACGCCCCATGGCGTTGTCCCGCATGATGAGTCGGATTTCCCTGTCCCACACCTGGGAGGGGACGCAGGTACGGGGGTCTCGGACCTGTACCGCTGTAGCCATCAGTGGTTCCCTTCACGTGGTCGTGCTCGGGTGATGGAGCCCACCCCGCCACCCGTACGTGCCTGGGTGATCAGGGCGGGGGTTCAGTGGGTCACGCGCCGTCTCAACTGCGCCAACGTCCATGCCTGCTGGTGGTGTCGGGCCAGGGCAGCAAGCTGAATGCGTTCCCTGTCGTTGACGGGACGGATGGAGATGGCACGGGTCTGCCGGCGCAGGCCGGAGGGGCGAATCAGGATCAGCATGGGGCCCTGCTGTGCCTGGACGACGCCGACCATCTGACTGGCGTTGTCGAACACGGCTGTACCGGGCTCACACACGGTTCCCTGTCTCATGCCCTCCGCCTTTCACTGGTGACTGCATCTAGTCAACGGCCGGGAATGCAGGGGAACTTGCACATGAGTTGCACAGTGCTCACACGCCCTCAGAGGCGGTGAGTGAAGGAACCTGCCGTGGGTTACCCGTAAGGCTTGCGACGATGGCTCCAGCGGCGCACAGCGTGCGCTGGCCAACATCAGCGTGTCTCTGCTCTCCAAGATCGAGGTCGGGGACCGAACCCTGACCCCGGGCGTTGCTGCCGACCTGGGCAAGCCCATGGGGCTGAGCATGGCTGAGGTGCTGGGGAAAGCCTCTGTAGCCAGGAACGATGAAAAGAGCCTGTCGGCTGTCCGGTCGGCTGTCCGGGACTACGACCTACCAGGACGCCAGGAGGTACAGGAAGACGCTCTCAGGACCTCTGTGGAGGCCGCTGGCCAGCACAGGGACAAGGCGGAGGTAGACCGCCTCCTAGCGATGCTCCCCGTCCTTCTGAGGGACGCCACGGCGTACGCCCACGCCGCCAACACGGTAGATAGTTGGATGGCCCTGTCCGAGGTCTACAGCAGCGTCTATTGGCTGGCCGCCCGGCACAGGTGGATGGACATGGCGGAACTGGCCGTGACTCGCCAGAGGTGGGCCGTCGAGCAGAAGACCAACCCGCTGGGCTTGGCCATTGCTGCCAGGGACAGGGCAGGGGCCTACCTGAATGGCGGGGACTTCGAAGGCGGCCTCATGGTCGTGGACCGGGCCATCAGCCAGGCACAGGCCAGCCTGTCAGGGCAGGAGAGGGCCTTTGCGGTCGGACTGCTGAACCTGCGGGGAATGACCTTGGCCGGACGCTTCAAGGACAAGAAGGAAGGAAAGAGGGAGGCGGAACGGCACATCAAGTCGGCCTGGGAAGCCTCCGAGTGGTTCCAGAGGGACTGGAACCGTCACAGCATGATCTTCGGTCCTCAGAACACGACCACACACGTTCTGGCTACTCGGCTGGACCTGGGACGGCCCCGTGATGCTCTGAAGGTGGCAGAAGACCTTGACGCGGCCCCGGAGGGCCTGCCCGCTACTCGTGTGGCTCCGTCCCGCATGAACCTGGCCAGGGCTCGGCTGGACGTGGGGGACCGTGACGGGGCTCTGGAGTCCCTGTCGGATGCGTGGGAGGCCGCTCCCCAGATGGCCCGCATCCATCCCATGGCGCGAGAGGTCTTCCGGGTCCTGTCGTCCCTGCATCGACGCAGCAACCCAGAGCTTCTGAGGCTGTCCAAGTTGTCCGGCATCCCAGTCTGAGGAAGCCGGACTTACTGAACTGACTGACGTTTCCCCGCTGTTCAGGGCACTGGCGGCTGCACGGGCTCACGGCAGCCAGGACACCTTGTGCTCCTGGAAGTGATCCCATGTGGCAAGCATTGCCTCCCACCCGTCAGGAAACTTCACCAGCGTGCCCAGCTGGACCGGTTCCGTGGACGGGTAGTCGTCCAGCAGGTCGCCCACGCCCTCGCGGCAGACCACGATGCACGCGTGCCGGTGCCGGGAGGTCAGGACGCACAGGCGGCCGGTCTCCAGGTGGAAGGCGGTGGCGTCGGGGCGGCCGGAGAGCGGGTGCAGGACGACCGTGACGTCGTACTCGCGGCCCTGGAGGCGGTTGGCCGTGTCCACGGTCACGTCGTGCACCCCCAGGTCGGCCAGTGCCGCACGGACCGCCGCCGCCTGGTCCCGGTGGGCGGTGCCGACGGCGATGCGGGCGGCGGTCAGGGGCGCGGGGTCCGGCGAGCGCTCGGAGGTCGCCCGGCCCTCACGGTCGAGGAGGCGCCGGACCACCGCCGCCACCGCCCGCACCGCCTCCGGGTCGGTGCGCGGGGTGTGCCGGGCCGGAAGCTCCAGCAGGCCCCAGCCCGAGGCGGCGGCCTCGTCGATCACCCGGTCGGGGCCCGAGCCGTCCGACGGCACGGCGAAGGCGAGACTCCGGTCGCCGTGGTCCGTGCCGCTGCGGAAGGGCGTGTACGGGTAGAACGCGTCGGAGACCAGGCGGGCTGCCGACGCCGGTAGCCGCCAGGAGACCGGGAGGCGGTGCTGGGGGAGTCCGGGGTTGTGGGCGAGGAGGGTGGTCACGGCCGAGGACGACGGGTCGTAGGCCAGGCCCGCCCACTGCTCGCTGCCCACCGTCGCGAACGGGTCCAGCTGACCGGGGTCGCCCACGAACAGCGCCCGCTCGAAGAGTCCGGCGACCGCGAGCAGGGAGTCCGAGCGCATCTGGTACGCCTCGTCGACGATCGCGTGCCGCCACGGCTCGTCCACCTTCACGTGCGCCCACTTCGCCGCCGTGGACAGCACGACGGCCTGCCCGGCGAGATCGGCGGCCTTCGCCGACTTGCGTACGTTCCCCAGCGCGTCGAGCGCCTTGTCGTACGGGTCGGCGTCGCTGCTGTGCAGGCGGCCCACCGGGAGGTCCGGGTTCTTCTCGGCCAGACGCAGCACCAGGTCGTCCACCTGGGCGTTGGTCTGCGCCACCACCATCAGGGGGCGGCCCGCCTCGGCCAGCTCCAGTGCCGCCCGCACCACGAGCGTGGACTTCCCGGCGCCGGGCGGGGAGTCGACGACGACACCGCGCTCCGTGCCGTGCAGCGTGTCGTGGAGGATCGCCGACGTGGCGCGGGCGGCCTCCGCGCCCGGGTCGAAGGACGCGGGGGCCGACGGGGAGAGGGCCTCGGCCGTCACAGTACGTCCTCCTCGGTCTGGGCGTCGGCGGCCTCCGGCACCGCGGCCGACTCGCCCGGCGGGCCGCCGTGCGTCCAGGGGGTCTGCTCCGGGTCCGGGAGCTTCGCGCCGCCCCGCTGCTCGTGCTCGAAGAGCGTGAAGCAGACCAGGTCGCCCTTCTCCGGCACCGACCCGGCCTCGGGCTCCTTGCCGCGGCCCATCTTGTCCATGATCCGCAGGACCAGCGTGCCGTCCTCGGGATCGCCGTCGGATCCGTCCGGGAACGCCGGGCCGACGTACTCGGCCGTCTGCGGCTTGCCGCCCAGCGAGCGGTAGACCTTCACCCGCTCGCCCAGGTACGGGCGGTCGTCCGTACGGACCGTGACCAGCGGGCGCGGACTGGGCCGCTTGCTCTCGCTGTACGCCATCACCACGTCCACGACCTCGCCCGCGAACGCCTCGCCGGACAGCCGCCGTCCGGCCATCACCAGCGGATCGTCCAGCGCCTCCTGGGCCTCCAGACGGGCCTGCTCGCGCTCGCGCGTGGCCAGCTTGTTCGCCGCCGTCACGGCGTCGTCGCGGCGCGGCTGCGGGGGCTCTCCGGCCAGGATCCGGTCGCGGTGGGAGGTGAACGACCAGCGGTCGCGGGTCCAGCGCTCCTCGGCGTGCGCCCCTTCGGGCAGCTCGCGCAGCAGGTCCAGGCCCCGCCACACCGCGTCCCAGGTGGGCCGGGTACGGCTTTCGACCAGGGCGCGGATCTCCCGTTCCGCGGCCGTGAGGGCACCGAGCCGGTCGTCGGCCTCCAGACCGTCCTCGGCGGCGGCCAGCGCCGTGCGGGCGCGGTCGTAGCGCTCGATGGCCGGGGCGAGGAGCTTGTTGTCGAAGGCCGGGTCGGTCGCCGGGCCCGCGGGCGGGCACAGCAGCTGGCCGTCGGCGTCACGGGCCAGCTCGGCGCGGCGGGCGGCCTCCGCGCCGGTCGGGGGCGGGTCCTGCGGATGCAGCGGGTCCTGCGGCGCGATCCACGCCAGCAGGGCGCCCAGGTGCTGGTCCTCCAGCGTGGACTGGCCGGTCGCCCAGTGCCGGCCCAGCAGGTCGGTCATGGCGAGCAGGAGGGAGGAGCCGGGCACGCGGGCCCGCTCACCGTAGTGGGTCAGCCACCGGCCCAGCAGCGGCACCCGCGGCGGCGCGGGGTGCGGGGTCTCCGGGTCCTGTTCCGCCGTACGCCGAAAACGCATGGACCGGCCCAGCAGCCGTACGAAGTCGACGCCCGCGCGGCTCGGTACGACCAGCTGCGCGGCGTCCGCGCACAGGTCGACCTCGACCTTGACCCGCTTGCCCGTCTCCGGGTCGGTCTCGGTGCGCTCGGCGGCCTCGACGCTCTCCGCGTACGCCTCGACGTGGGGCAGCACGATGCCGGCCAGCTCGGCCAGGAACGCGAAGCGCAGGTCGCGGTCGCGGGGCTGCGGCACGACCAGCAGGTGCGGCGCGTCCCGGTCGGTGCCGACCAGCGCCCCGAGCGGGGCCCCGGCCTCACCGGCGGTGATCAGCGGTACGAAGACGAGCGGACGGTCGGACAGGTGCCGGTGCCGGACGGTGGCGGCGGGCTGGGCCCGGCCGGTGTGCACGGCCTCCAGCCGGGCGAGGGTGGTGATCAGGGACACGCGGACACCTCGCCGACGCCGATGCCGATGCCGGTGCCCATGCCGGTGCCCGTGCCGCTCCCGTCGCCCGTTGCTCCTCCGGGCTCCGCACCGGCCGTCGCGAGCGCCTCCGCACGCAGCCGGGCCGCCCTGCGCAGCGCGGCCACCGCCGGGTCGTCCGGGTCACCGGCCTCCCCGCGGGCCGCGGCCAGCACGTCCTCGACCGTGGAGAGACCGCCCAGCTCGGCCCGCACCGGACGGCCCAGGCAGGTGACCGCACCGGCCTCGCGGGACCGGGCGCGACAGTGGAAGGCCAGCTCGCAGGCGGACAGGCACTCGGGCGCGTATGTCGCCGGGACCGCCTCGACCGCCGCCGTCAGCTCCGCGGCCGGCAGCTCGGGGGAGAAGCAGACGCCCTCCGGGAGCGCGTCGGCGATCTCCTCGATGCGGGTCAGCCGGGCCAGCTGGCGGTCGGTGACGGCGCGCTGCTTGCGCACGTCGACGGCGGAGGCGGTGGGCAGGTTGGAGAAGTCCCTGGGGCAGACGAGCAGGACGCGGTGGCGCACGCGCGGGGCCGGGTCGAGACGGGCGGCGACCCGCTCCAGGGCCAGCACGTACACCGCGGCCTGCCGCGCGGCGGCGCCGACCTTCGCCGGGTCGGCGGAGCCGTCCAGCATGGGGAAGGACTTGATCTCGACGACCGTCCAACTGCCGTCCGGATGCACCACCACGGCGTCCGGCTCCAGGAAGGCGGGTGACCCGGCGACCTCGAGGGCGAGCATCGGATGGTCGAGCAGGGTCCACGCGCCGGGCGTGCCGGTGGCCTCGCGCAGCGCCAGCGATGTGCGCGCCGCGCGCCCCTCCGGGCCGGTCGCGGACAGGTCGGGCACCCGCACCGGAGCCTCGGCGGGGGTCTCGGCACCCCGGTCCAGCCTCTCGTGCACGAGCCGCAGCAACTCGGCGCCGCCGTCCGCCTTCACCCTCGCCTCGAACGCGTTGCCGCGCGTGAAGGCGAACTGGGACTGCCCGAAGACCGACGGCGAGCCCAGCGCACTGGCCAGGGACGCCTTGTCCACGCCCGCGCCGTCGAGGATCGCGCGCCGACGGCACCCCGGGTTGGCGGCGAGGGCGGCCAGGGCCCGGGCGTCCAGCGCCTTGGCGGGTACGTCGGGACCGCGCAGCTCAGCGAGCCGGTGCCGGAGTCTCGTCCCCCGCGTCCGAGGGGGCGGGGTCCGGCTCGGCTCCAGCTTCGAACCGCTGCTCGCGCTGCCGTGGAAATCGCTCACCCGCGGAAGTCTGGCATCCACCACTGACAATCACGGAACCCGCGCCGTCCCGGGCGGAGGCGGGGGCGGGCACGGCGGCGTGCGCGGAGCCGGACTCGGCCGGTGCGAAACGGGCCGGGAGCCGGGTCCGCATCCGTGCCGCGGTGCGCAGCACGAACGGCGTCAGCAACAGTCCCGCGCCCATCACGGCCGCACCGGCGACCGCGTCGAGGAAGTAGTGGTTCGCGGTGCCCATCACCACGATCGTGGTCCCCAGGGGGTAGACGACGGCGGCCACCTTCGCCGTGCGCGTGCGGCCGTGGCGCCACAGCATCACCCCGCACCACAGCGCCCAGCCCACGTGCAGGCTCGGCATCGCCGCGTACTGGTTGGTCATCCCGCCCATGCCGCGCGGCGCGCTCGCCGCCCCGCCCCACCAGCCGTACGAGCTGTACTGGGCCATCGTGTCGACGAACCCGTGACCGGCGTCCAGCAGCCGGGGCGGGCAGGTCGGCAGCAGCGTGAAGCCGATGAGACCGATGAACGTGGACGTCATCAGCCAGGTACGGGCGGCCCGGTAGCGCACCGCGCGGGAGCGGAAGAGCCAGATCAGGATCGCCGGGGTGACCACGTAGTGCAGCGACGCGTACCAGAAGTCCGCCGGTACGCCGATCCAGGGCTCGCGCGTGAAGAGGCGGTTGAGGGGGTGCTCCGCGTTGAGGTGGAGCGCCTTCTCGATGTCCAGGAGGGCCAGGCCGTGGTCGACGGCGTCGGAGACGTCGCCCCGCACGAGCAGGCGTCCCGCGCTGTAGCAGGCGTACACGAGGACGATGAGCGGCAGCTCGGTCCACCAGCGCAGCCGAGGGTTCGGGGCCGCCTCGCTGCCCGGTGTCTCGGTGTGCGGCAATCCGATCGCCCTCCCCCTTCTCGTCTCTTCCTGCTTCTCGCTCACTCGTGCGCCTGGACGGACACGGGCGAGCCACTCTACGGCCTCACCGCGGCCGCCCGGCCAAGCGCCCTCGGACCGGATAGACGCGGGCATCGCCCCTCGGGTTGCCCGCACGGACGGTACGGGATGATGGAGGGGTCCCCTCAGACATTTCTCCCGGAAAGGCCTCTTCATGGCACCGCGCATTCTGCTGGCCCGGCACGGACAGACGGAGTGGTCGCTGTCCGGCAGACACACCGGCAGGACCGACGTGCCGCTCCTGGAGGAGGGGCGGCGCGGTGCGAAGCTGCTCGGGGAGCGGCTGCACCGGGCGCCGTGGGACGGGCTGGACGGCGTGGAGGTGCGGACCAGTCCGCTGGTGCGCGCGAGCGAGACCTGCGAGCTGGCGGGTTTCGGGGAGCGCGCACGCGCGTGGGACGCGCTGATGGAGTGGGACTACGGGGCGTACGAGGGCATGACGCCGGAGCAGATCCAGGCCGTGCGGCCGGGCTGGCTGATCTGGCGGGACGGGGTCCCGGAGGGGGAGGGAGTGGCGGAAGTCACCGCGCGCGCGGACGAGGTGGTGGCGTGGGCGCGGGAGACGGAGCGGGACATGCTCGTCTTCGCCCACGGGCACATTCTGCGGGCGATCGGGGCGCGGTGGCTGGGGCTGCCGGTGTCCTTCGGTGCGCGGATACGGCTGAATCCGACGTCGCTGTCGGTGCTGGGGTGGGCGTACGGGGAGGCGGCGGTGGAGAGCTGGAACGATCTGGGGCACCTGGTCGGCTGACGGCCGGTGCCGGTGTGGGTGCCCGTGCTGGCTTTGCGGTGCCCGGCGTCGGGGCGGGGGTGGGGAGCGCGGCCCGGCGTTGCGGGGTGCCTCCCCCACTCTCGGCTTCGCTCGAGCGGGAGGTACCCCCACCGCCCACCCGTGCCGCCCCAGCGGCACGACTGCCCGCAGCGGCGGCGGCATGGCGATTGCTCGCAGCTGCGGTGGGTGGGGGCGCACGACTGCCCGCGGCTGCGGTGGGTGGGCGGTGCGATTGCGCGTAGTTACGCAGGGCGGGGCAGTGCCGCGTGGCGGTCCAGGAAGGTGGAGACTCCCGAGGCGCGGCGGTGGGGGAGGAGGACCCGGGCCGTGCCCGCCAGCATGGTGTGGATGCGGGAGGACTGGACCTCGCCCAGCAGGTCGAGGACCCGCATGCCCGCCCCCGCCGCCTCGTCGGGGCGGCCGCCCCGGGCCAGGTCGTCCGCCAGCTCCGCCGAGTACAGCGCGAGGTTCCGGGTGAAGTGCGGGTCCTGGAGATCCGCCGCCCGCCGCGCGTGCCGGGCCGCCCGCGGCCAGTCGCCCAGCGTGGACCAGCACTGCGCCTCGAGCCCCTCCAGCTCGGCCTCGCCGTAGAAGCTCATCCACTCGGGGTCGGTGTCCGAGGGGCCCCGTTCGAAGAAGGTCTGCGCGCGGACCAGCGCCTGCTCGCAGCCGACGCGGTCCGCGAGCCCCGCCCAGCCGCCCGCCTCGCGCAGCGACAGCAGGGACATCAGCCGGGCCGAGCCCAGCGGGCGGGCGGCGCGCTGCGCGGCCTGGGCCGCCCGTACCGCCTCGCGCGGGCGGCCGGCGTCGCGGGCCAGGAACGCCATGTTGCAGAAGGCGTGCGCCTCCAGGCCCGCGTCGCCGTTCATCCGGGCGGTGGCGAGGGCCTCGGCGTAGTGGGAGCGCGCGTCGTCGAAGCGCCCCGAGTCGTGCGCCAGCCAGCCCACGGAGATCGCCAGTTCACCGGCGCCCGTGTAGAGCCGGTCCGCGGTCGCCTGCCGGGACGCGCCGGCGTCCAGCAGCGCGTACGCGGTGCGCAGCGGGGCCGCCGCGCGCCGGTAGAGACCGTCCGCGCCGTGCCGGTCGTCCAGCAGCCGGATCCGGCGGACGGCTTCTTCGAGGGCGCCGGCCTCGCCCGTCCCGGCCCGGCGCGCGGGGCGCCCGGCCGCCGCAGCGTCGAGGGCGAGCCCCAGGGGGCCGAGCGAGGCGGCGGCCACCGTGGCACCGCTCGTCATGAATGCGCGACGCAGCACGTCGCTCTCCTCGTTGTTGTCGTGCGTTTCGTACAGGTCTTGCGCGTCCCGGACGTCGTGCGTGTCCCGGACGTCGTGCGTGTCATGCGTCTCATACGGCTCACCCGCCCCTCGCGACTCACCCGGGGTGCGGGCCTGCCGTCCGCGTACCGACGAGCGGGGCGCGAACCCCAGGTCGGTGAGCGTGCGGCCGGGGAACATGTGCAGGAACACCCGCTCGTAGGCGTAGTTGGGGCAGCGGATCTCGCCCGCCTCGACCCGGCCGACGTAGCGCGCGTCGCAGCTGACCCGCTCGCCGATCTCGCGCGCGGCCCGGCGGACCGCCGCCGCGAACTCCGCCGGGGAGCGCTTGCCGCGCAACCGCCTGAAGGCGAGGTTCGGCCGCGGGGGCCGTTCGGGCTGGGCGGAGGTCACCGTTGACGACGCCATGGCCGGGTCCTCTCGTGCGAACCGTCGAACCATGCCGGGAAAAGGGCGAGTCAGGCTGGCGGCCCTGTTTCCGGCGAGCAAGAACGTACCGGCTGTGACGGAGCGGCCACGCGCTGTTTGGCTACAAACCGGATATCTCATCCACGATCTGCCATGAAGTGCCATCCTTTGCGGCGGCCCCCGGCCGTAGCCGTTGACGGCTCCCCGCGTTGAACCGGGTGGACCGGGAGGCCCCCGACTCCCGAACCGCTCGTCCGAGGAGGAGTTCCGTGGTGGAGGCCGGGATGGACACCAGCGTCAGCGTTCCCCCCTGCGACGCCTGTGACGTCGTCACCGTGCCGGCCCGGCAGGGTCTGGAGGCGGTCGACATCCTCAGACGGGGAGCCGGTGACGGGGTGGGCCCGGTGCTCCACGACGACGGCTGCGACACCCTGGGATTCCTGGTGCCGCCGGGCACCGCCGCCGCCTGGGACGTGCCGGGCAGCACCTGCACGGAGACGGACGGCCGCGGGCTGAGCATCGTCCCGGCGCCCGAGCCGCCCGTGGAGGGATCCGACTGGCTGCTGCCGCCCGGCGAGGCGGACCTGGCGACCGACCCCGCCGTTCTGCGGGCCGCGCTGGGCGAGGCGGCCCGGCTGATCAGGGCCGCGGACAGCTGCCGCTGAGCACCGTCGCGCCCGGTCCGATAATGGACGGATGGGAAAGTCCAGGAACGCCCGCCGCGGGCGCGCTGCCGCCGAAGCCGTCGTCGAGGACGTCGACGCAGGACGCGCCGAGCTGGTGCCCGACCGCGACCGGCCCCGGGCCTGGACGCTGCTGGTCGACGGTGCCCCGCAGTCGCACGTCGACCTCGACGACCCGGCGTATCTCTCCTTCGAGTACCAGCGCCGCATCGGGCACGTCATCGACCTGACCGCGCCGCCCGGCAGACCCCTGCGGGCCGTGCACCTCGGCGGCGGCGCCCTCACCCTCGCCCGCTACGTCGCCGCCACCCGTCCCCGCTCCACCCAGCAGGTCGTCGAGCGGGACGCCGCCCTCGTCCAACTGGTCCGCCGGGAGCTGCCCCTGGACCCCGGCGCGCGGATCCGGGTGCGCTCCGCCGACGCCCGCGCGGGGCTCGCCAAGGTGCCCGACGGCTGGGCGGACCTCGTGGTCGCGGACGTCTTCGGCGGGGCCCGCACCCCGGCCCACCTGACCTCCACCGAGTTCCTCGACGAGGTGCGGCGCGCGCTCGCGCCCGGCGGGGTCTACGCCGCCAACCTCGCCGACGGCCCGCCGCTGGCCCACCTGCGCGGCCAGATCGCCACCGCCGCCGCCCGGTTCGCCGCACTCGCCCTCGTCGCCGACCCGGCCGTACTGCGCGGCAAACGCTTCGGCAACGCGATCCTGGTCGCCGCCGACCACCCGCTGCCGGTCGCCGAACTCACCCGCCGTGCCGCCTCCGACCCGCACCCCGCGCGCGTGGAACACGGCCGTGCGCTCACCGACTTCACCGGCGGAGCCCACCCGGTGACGGACGCGGCGGCGGTGGACTCGCCCGCGCCGCCGGAGTCCGTCTTCAAGTGAGCCCCCTCCAGCCACCGGTCGTGTCGGTTCGGCAGCCGGCGGTCTCCACCCTCAGTAGCTGCCGATCTCCACCCGCGGCGGTCCGTCGTGCCAGGTGCAGAACACCGACACCCGGTCCGCGCCCGAGGTGAACTCCACCCGGATCCACGACTCCGTCTTCCACACCTGCATCGACCAGCCCGTCCCCGGTGTCGCCGACACCAGCGACGCGGACGACGTCCCGAGGTCGAACACCGCGCGGCCCCCGTCGGTGTCGTAGCTCTTGACCTCGCCGGACGTGTCGGGCGCGGGGCTCGCCGGGTCCTCGGGCGGCGCGGTCGACGGCGTGGTGCGCGACGGGGCGGGGTCCGGCTCGCGGGGCGTCCCGCCCGGCGTCGGCGATGCGCCGTCCGACGGCGACGGCGAGGCCGAGGGCGACGGGCGGCTGGTGGACGACGCCAGGGACTCCCCGTCGTCGCCCTCCCCGTCCCGTACGCCCGCGTCGGCCGCCGTGATGGGCAGCGCGCGGGGGGCGTCGTAGGCCGTGCCCGCCATCACCGTGTGGACGCCCCACCACGACAGGGTGACCGCGGCGCCGGTGGCGAGCAGCCAGGCGATCACGTGGACGAGTCCTCTGCGCATCGCGGCCATACTGCCTCACCCGCCCCACGCGTGTCGCGCGAACGGGGGTGTGACGCGGGCCCGGGCGGAGTTGTCCACAGGCCCGGACCGGGTTGGTCCGCATGGCGTACGGTGCCGCCCATGGCAAGTGTGCTCGTGGTCGAGGACGACCAGTTCGTACGCTCGGCGCTCATCCGGCAGCTGACCGACGCCTCGCACACCGTGCGCAGCGTCGGCACGGCACTGGAGGCGCTGCGCGAGGTCGCCCATTTCCGGTTCGACGTGGTGATCCTGGACCTCGGACTGCCCGACCTGGACGGCTCCGAGGCGCTGAAGATGCTGCGCGGCATCACCGACGTACCGGTGATCGTCGCCACCGCCCGGGACGACGAGGCGGAGGTCGTACGGCTGTTGAACGCGGGCGCGGACGACTACCTCACCAAACCCTTCTCCGTCGAGCACCTGTCGGCCCGGATGGCGGCCGTACTGCGCCGCGCGCGCGGCGGCCCCGCGGAGGCGGCGCCGCCGACCGTCCTGCGGGTCGGCGGCCTCACCGTCGACCCGCTGCGCCGCCAGGCCGAACTGGACGGCACCCCCCTCGACCTGACCCGCCGCGAGTTCGACCTGCTCGCCTTCCTGGCCGGCCGCCCCGGGGTCGTCGTGCCCCGCAAGGAGCTGCTCGCCGAGGTCTGGCAGCAGTCCTACGGCGACGACCAGACCATCGACGTCCACCTGTCCTGGCTGCGGCGCAAACTGGGCGAGACCGCGGCCCGGCCGCGCTATCTGCACACCCTGCGCGGTGTCGGAGTGAAGCTGGAGCCACCACGACTGGAGCAACCACGATGAGATGGGCCCTGGTCAAGGTCTCGCTGGCGGTCACCGCGATGGTCGTGGTCGCCTTCGCCGTGCCGCTCGGACTCGTCATCCGGGAGATGGCCCGCGACCGTGCCTTCTCCAACGCCGAGCGGGAGGCCGCCGCCGTCGCCCCGGCGCTGTCCATCACCACCGACCGCGAGCAGCTGGAACGCGTCGTCGCCTCCGCCGGTTCGGACGCCGGGATGGCCGTGCACATACCCGCGTCCGGTGCCGGTGCGGACGGCGGAGGCGCCGCCGACATCGGGCGGCAGCGGGCCACCGACGAGGACATCGCCGCCGTCCGGCGGATGGGGCGGGCCTCCACCACCGAGGTGGGCGGCGGTTCCACCCTGCTCCAGCCGGTCGCGCTCAGCTCCGGCGAGATCGCCGTCGTCGAGGTGTACGTGCCCGAGTCCGAGGTGACCAACGGCGTCGGCACGGCCTGGGCGGTGCTCGCCGCGGTCGGCGCCGCCCTGATCGTCGGCTCGGTCGCGGTCGCCGACCGGCTGGGCGTCCGGATGGTGCAGCCCGCCCGGCGCCTGGTCGACGGCGCGCACGAGCTGGGGGAGGGCAGGCTCGGTGCGCGGGTGCCCGTGGAGGGGCCGGACGAACTGCGGCGCGCGGCGGTCGCGTTCAACTCCATGGCCGACCAGGTCGTCCAGCTCCTCGCCAACGAACGGGAGCTGGCCGCGGACCTGTCGCACCGCCTGCGCACCCCGCTGACCGTGCTGCGCCTCAACGCGGCCTCGCTCGGCGACGGCCCCGCCGCCGAGCAGACCCGGGCCGCCGTCGAGCAGTTGGAGCGCGAGGTCGACACGATCATCCGCACCGCCCGGGACGCCAAGCCGCAGACGGCCGTCGCCGGGCCCGGCGCCGGGTGCGACGCGGCCGAGGTGGTCCGGGAGCGGATGGGGTTCTGGTCGGCACTGGCCGAGGACGAGGGCCGCAAGTGGCGGGTGGCCGGCGCCGACCGGCCGGTGCGCATACCCGTGGCCCGCACCGACCTGGCCGCCTCCCTCGACGCGCTGCTCGGCAACGTCTTCCGGCACACCGCCGAGGGCACCGCCTTCGCCGTCGACCTGCACAACGGCGAGGACGCGGTGATCGTGCTCGTCTCCGACGCCGGTACCGGCATCACGGACCCCGAGGCGGCGATGGCCCGCGGCCGGGGTTCGGGCACCGACGGGTCGACCGGGCTCGGCCTGGACATCGTGCGCCGGATGGCGGAGTCGACCGGCGGCGACGTCCGCATCGGCGCCTCCGTGCTGGGCGGCACCGAGGTGCGGATCTGGATCCAGCTGGACGGGCGGGCGGCGCCGGCCCGGCGCGGCCACCGGGGCTCCGTACGCCGACGCAGGCAGAGCCGCGGACCGACCCCGGCTCCGGCTCCGGCTCCGGCGTCGGCGGCCCCGGCCGGCCGCGACCATTAATCGGCCCCGATCCCTTCCTTAAGCCCACCCTAAGATCGCCAACCCCCGCCCGGATCAGGCTCTTTGCCCGATTCCGGGTCGCTAGCGTGCTGCCGCACCCCCACCCCGCCCCGACGGCCCTGCGCCGGGGGCACCGTGAACAGCGAAGGCAGGCACGTGATGCGCACGCACCGACGCAAGGTCAGTGGCAGGAACAAGGCGATCGGCGCCCTCGTCGCGGCGGCCGTGGCCGGTGGCGGGGCGCTGCTGTTCACCAGCACCGCCCAGGCGGCCTCGGTCGGCGCCGCGTACACGAAGACCAGCGAGTGGTCGACGGGCTACACCGCCCAGTACGTCGTCACCAACACCAGCGGGCAGGCGAAGCCCGACTGGACCCTGGAGTTCGACCTGCCCTCCGGTGCGAAGCTCGGCTCGCTGTGGAACGCCGAGTCGAAGGCCGACGGGCAGCACGTCACCGTGACGCCGCCCAAGTGGGACACGGACGGGCTGAAGGCCGGCGAGTCCGTCACGGTCGGTTTCGTCGTCAACGGCACCGCCGACCCGACCGGTTGCCTGGTCGACGACGCCGCGTGCTCGACCGACGACGGCGCCACCCCCGAGCCCAGCGGCCGCCCCACCGAGCCCCCGGCCCCGACGCCCACGCCGACCCCCACGGCAACCGACAGCACGGAGCCGACGCCGACCCCGACCGGCACCCCCGGCAACGGCACCGACGCGGGCGCCGGCTTCGCGCCGTACGTCGACACCTCCCTCTACCCGGCCTTCGACCTGCTCGCGCACTCCGCGGCGACCGGCGTCAGGGAGTACAACCTCGCCTTCGTCACCGACGGCGGCGGCTGCACCCCCAAGTGGGGCGGCGTCACCGACCTCGGCAGCGACGCGGTGGCGAACCAGATAGGCGCCCTGCGCGCCGAGGGCGGCGACGTCCGGGTCTCCTTCGGCGGCGCCTCCGGCTCCGAACTGGGTACGACCTGCACGTCGGCCGACGCGCTGGCGGCGGCGTACGGCAAGGTCGTCGACGCCTACAAGCTCACCAAGGTCGACTTCGACGTCGAGGGCGGGGCGCTGCCCGACACGGCCGCCAACACCCGCCGCGCCCAGGCGATCGCCGCGCTCCAGAAGCAGCACCCCGGCCTGGACGTCTCCTTCACCCTCCCGGTGATGCCGGAGGGCCTCACCCAGGCGGGCGTCGACCTCCTCGCCGACGCGAAGAAGAACGGCGTGGACATCGGCGCCGTCAACATCATGGCGATGGACTACGGTCCCGCGTACAGCGGCGACATGGGCACCTACGCCGAGCAGGCCGCCACCGCCACCCAGGCGCAGATCAAGGGCGTCCTCGGCCTGTCCGACGCGGACGCCTGGAAGACGGTCGCCGTCACCCCGATGATCGGCGTCAACGACGTCGCCTCCGAGGTCTTCAAGGTGGACGACGCCACCCAGCTCGTGGAGTTCGCCAAGTCCAAGGGCCTGGGCGCGCTGTCCATGTGGTCCGCGACCCGCGACAAGGCCTGCCCCGGCGGCCCGAAGCCCTCCGCCGACGCCACCTGCAGCTCCGTGGACCAGGAGCCGAACGCCTTCGCCAAGGCCCTCGCCGCCCACAAGTAGGGCAGGGCTCCTTCCCGTAGGGCCGGGCCCCACACCGGCCCTACGAGCGGGGCGCGGCATCCCCCCGTGGAATGCCGCGCCCCGCCACCGCCTGTGTGCCGTCTCCCCGGAGGGTTACTCGGCGCCGTCCACCGGCGGCAGCGTCCCCGTGCGGGCCGCCCGCCCGTACCACAGGGCACTCGACTTCGGGGTGCGCTGCTGGGAGGCGTAGTCGACGTACACCGCACCGAAGCGCTTCTCGTAGCCGTAGGCCCACTCGAAGTTGTCCAGCAGGGACCACAGGTAGTAGCCGCGGACGTCCGCGCCGTCGGCGATGGCCTGCCGGACCGCGGTGAGGTGGCCGTTCAGGTAGGCGACCCGCTCGGGGTCGTGCACCGTGCCGTCCGCGCCGGGCTTGTCGTCGTAGGCGGCGCCGTTCTCGCTGACGTACAGCGGCATGCCGGGGCACTCGCGGTTGTACCGCATGATCAGCTCGTGCAGGCCGGACGGGTCGACGCTCCAGCCCATCTCGGTGCGCTCGCCCGGCGGCTGGTGGAAGGCCACGTCGTCCGCGGCGGGCCAGGGCGAGTGGTCGCTCGCGCCGTGGCCGTCGGCGCGGGGGGCACGCGAGTCGGCGTCGGCCGCCGACACCACCGTCGGCGTGTAGTAGTTGAGGCAGATCGCGTCGATCGGCTGGCGGATCTGCCCCAGGTCGCCGTCCTGGACGAACGACCAGTCGGTGAGCGGCGCCGTCGCCTCCAGCAGGGTCTGCGGGTAGGCGCCGTGCAGGATCGGACCGTGGAAGATCCCGCCGGACAGGTCGTCGATCCGCTGCGCCGCCGCCAGGTCGGCCGGACTCTGCGACAGCGGGCGTACCACGGAGGTGTTGAGGCTGATCGCCACCGAGTTGCGGGCCGGCATCACCGAACGCAGCGCGACCGTGCCCAGGCCGTGTGCCAGGTTCAGGTGGTGCGCGGCGCGCAGCGCGGCCGCCGGGTCGGTGCGGCCGGGGGCGTGCACACCGGAGGCGTAGCCAAGGAAGGCGGCGCACCACGGCTCGTTGAGCGTGATCCAGTGCTCCACCCGGTCGCCGAGCGCCTCGCCGACGATCTGCGCGTACTCGGCGAACCGGTAGGCCGTGTCCCGCTCGGGCCAGCCGCCCGCGTCCTCCAGCTCCTGCGGCAGGTCCCAGTGGTAGAGGGTGACGGCCGGCTTGATCCCGGCGGCCAGCAGCTCGTCCACCAGGCGCCGGTAGAAGTCCAGGCCGCGCTGGACGGCGGGGCCGCGGCCGGTCGGCTGCACCCGGGGCCAGGAGACGGAGAAGCGGTAGGCACCGAGACCCAGGTCCTTCATCAGCGCCACGTCGTCGCGGTAGCGGTGGTAGTGGTCGACGGCGACGTCACCGGTGTCCCCGCCGGCCGTCTTTCCGGCGGTGTGGCTGAAGGTGTCCCAGATCGACGGGGTGCGGCCGTCCTCCCGTACCGCGCCCTCGATCTGGTACGCCGAGGTGGCGGCGCCCCACAGGAAGGCGGGGGGGAAGGTCACCGGGGTCACCGGCGTTGCGGACTCAAGCATGGAAGCGCTCCCATAGCAGGTCGTGGCGGGTCCGGGCGGGTCCCGGGGGGACCGGCCCGAGGACCGACGCGCTGGACCGACGAGTAAGAAGGACGAGGGGGGAAGGGGGCCGGGGCGGTGGCCCGGCCCCAGGGGTGAGGGGTCAGCCCTTGACGGCGCCCTGCATGATGCCGCCCACGATCTGCTTGCCGAAGATCGCGAACACCAGGAGCAGTGGCAGCGTGCCGAGCAGCGCACCGGCCATGATCAGGGACTGGTCCGGGGTGTAGCCGCGGCCCAGTCCGGCGAGCGCGACCTGCACGGTCGGACTGCCGTTCTGCGTCAGCACCAGGAACGGCCACAGGAAGTCGTTCCAGGACTGCACGAACATCAGCATGCCGAGCACGGCCATCGCGGGCCGCGCCGCCGGGAACACCACGTGCCACATCACACGCCAGCTGCTGGCGCCGTCCACGCGCGCCGCCTCGATGATCTCGTCCGGCAAGGCCTGGAGCAGGTACTGCCGCATGAAGAACACGCCGAACGCGTTCACCAGGGACGGCAGGATCACCGCCTGCAACTGGTCGGACCAGTCCAGCTTCGCGACCATCATGTACAGCGGGATGATGCTGAGCTGCGGCGGCACCATCATCGTGCCGATGACGATCAGCATCAGCGCGTTGCGCCCGCGGAAGCGCAGCTTGGCGAAGGCGAACCCGGCGACCGTCGACAGGAAGACGATGGTGCACGCCGAGATCCCGGCCACGATGGTGGTGTTGAGGAACGCCTCGCCGAGGTTGGCGTCTTTCCAGGCGATCTCGAGCTTGTCGAACAGGTTGCCGCCGAACCAGAACGGCGGCGGCGTCTGGGCGAGCCGCTGGTTGTCGCGCGAGGCGGCGATCGCCGTCCACACCAGCGGGAACAGTGAGCCGATGGTGAACAGGGCGAGGATGATGTAGGCGATCGGCCCGGCGTGCAGCGTGCCGCCCGCCCGGGACGCCTTGGAACGTCGTCGGCCCCGCCGGGGCGGCTCGGGTGCCGCGTCGGCCGGGGGTTTCGTCATGGTCGTCGTCACGGCCGGTTCTCCTTAACTACTGGCGCGCAGCCGGCGCGAGATGACGGCGTTGAGGATCCCGATCACGATCAGGATCAGGAACATCGCCCAGGCGATCGCGGAGGCGCGGCCCAGGTGCTGGTTGACCCAGCCCTGCTCGTACAGGTACAGGCCGAGCGTCTGGAACTGGTGCTGGGAGCCGCCCGAGGCGCCCTTGTTGGCGTCGAAGAGCAGCGGCTCGCCGAAGACCTGCGAGGCGCCGATGGTCGACACGACGACCGTGAACAGGATCGTGGGACGCAGCGCGGGCAGCGTGACGTGGATGAACTGCCGCCAGCGGTTGGCGCCGTCCAGTGCCGCCGACTCGTACAGGTCCTGCGGGATCGCCTGCATCGCGGCCAGGTAGATCAGCGCGTTGTAGCCGGTCCAGCGCCAGATGACGATCGTGGACACGGCGAACTTGGACGACCACGAGCCGTTCTGCCAGTCGATCTTGTCCAGGCCCACCATGTCGAGGACCCAGTTGATCATGCCGTAGTCACGGCCGAAGAGCAGCACGAAGACCAGCGAGGCCGCGGCGATCGACGTCGCGTACGGCGCCAGCATCACGACCCGGTAGAAGGTCGAGGCACGCAGCTTGTAGTTGAGGATGTGCGCCAGGCCCATCGCCATCAGCAGCTGCGGCACCGTCGAGATGACGCCGATCCACAGCGTGTTCTTCGCGGCGTTCCAGAAGAACTCGTCGTCGAAGATCCGGGTGTAGTTGTCCAGGCCCGTCCACTGCATGTCGGTGGGCGCGGTCAGCTCCACCGTGTGCAGCGAGGCCCAGCCGGTGTAGATCAGCGGGAACAGGCCGAAGGCGAGGAAGAGCAGGAAGAACGGCGAGACGAACGCGTACGGACTCCAGCGCATGTCCCGCTGCCAGCGGCGGGAGAGCTTGGCCCGCTTCCTGCGGTCGGCCTCCGCGGACGCCCTGCCGCCGGGCGGGCGGCCCGGGGCCGCGCCCCCCTTGACGGGGGACGCGGCGGTGTCGTGCCGGGTGGTCATTCCGGTCACTTCTCCAGGTTGTTGTCGATGGTCTTCACGGCGTTGTCCCACGCGTCCTCGGCCGACTTGCCCTGGGTGACGAGGATGACGCCGTTGTCGGTCAGACCCTGCTGGACGATCTGGTCCTTCGGGCCGATCACCTGGGTCGGGATCTGCTCCGCGGCCTTGGCGAACAGCTCGCCGATCGGCGCGTCACCGGTCATGTCGTTCTTGCCGCCGGTCACCTGCGGGAGCTTGTACGCGGCGGGCGCGCTCGGGAAGCTGCCCATCTTGGAGAAGAGCTTGGCCTGCTGCTCGGGCGCGGTCAGCCAGGTCACCAGCTTCTGGGCCTCCTTCACGTGCTTGCCGCTCTTGGGCACGCCCAGGAAGGTGCCGCCCCAGTTGCCGGCCTTCGGGGCCTGGGCCACGTCCCACTTGCCGGCGGAGTCCGGCTGCGACTTGGCCTTGATGGTGCCCAGCATCCACGGCGGGCAGGCGACGGTGGCGAACAGGCTGTTGGAGATGGTCTGGTCCCAGGCCGGCTGGAACTGGGTCTGCGACTGGACCAGCCCCTTCTCGGCCGCCTCGGCGGTCAGGTCGAAGGCCTTCTTGACGTCCGGGTTGGTCTTGTAGATGACCTTGCCGGAGGCGTCGTAGAACTTCTCGTCCTCACTGCTGAGCATGGCGTTGATCAGACCGCCGGGCGAGTCCATGAAGTAGGTGTCCTTGCCGGCGCCCTCCTTGTACTTCTCGCCGGCCGCGATGAACTTCTTCCAGTCACCGGCCCACAGCTTGGAGACCTCTTCGCGGTCGGTCGGCAGGCCGGCCTTCTCGAACAGGTCCTTGCGGTAGCAGATGGCCATCGGGCCGATGTCGGTGCCGAGGCCGATCGTCGCGCCGTCCTTGGTGGTGGCCTGCTGCCACTTCCAGTCGAGCCAGTTGGTCTTCTGGACGCCCGCGGCCTTGGACATGTCCTCGAACTTGTCCGCCTGGGTGGCGACGACCTCGGCGATGTTGCCGACCTCGATCGCCTGCACGTCCTGGAGGCCGCTGTTGGTGGTGAGGTGGTTCACCAGGGCGGGGTAGTAGTTCTCGTTCCGCTCGGTGACGTTCTCCTCGATGTTGATGTCCGGGTTGAGCTTCTCGTACTCGTCGTAGAGACCGGCCTCCTTGAAGCCCATCGTCCCGAACAGACCGAGGGTGATCGTCGTCTTGCCGCTGCTGTCGCCCGACGACGAGCTGTCCTCGTCGCCTCCGTCGTCGGCACAGCCGGCCAGCAGCCCGGCGCCCAGCGACGCGATGGCCGCCATGACCACCACTCTGCGGGCCGATCCTCTGCGTGCTGCTCGCATTGCGTCCTCCTGTTGCCCTGACGTGCCGACCCCCCGGCCAACTGCATGGTTGGACCCGCTGCTTCATGTGGTGCGTTCGTCGCTGCGGCTCGGGCGTGGAACGTGCGGGATGTGTATGTGCCAGGTAGTGTGGGAGCGCTCCCACAAGTGATGTGTTGAAGAGTCGTCGGTCCGGGCGGGGGTGTCAAGGGAACGGACGCGACGAATTGCGTTCAGTTATCGGCCTGTTAACTGGACGTTGCGAGCGGCGCGGAGACGCCCCCCGTACGGCGGGGCAGGGGCCGGAGTCGGTCATTACACCCGACCGGCCTGTTAAATTCCAGGCCAGCCGCAGAGCGCGGGGGTGACGACGGGAGGCGGAGCCGATGGCAAGCCACGGAGTGCGTGGTCGGAGCGGTGGCCGGCCCACCCTCGAAGAAGTGGCGGCACGCGCGGGCGTCGGCCGCGGCACGGTCTCCCGCGTGATCAACGGCTCGCCGCGGGTCAGCGACGCGACCCGGGCGGCCGTCGAGGCGGCGGTCGCGGAACTCGGCTACGTCCCGAACACGGCGGCCCGTGCGCTGGCGGCCAACCGCACGGACGCGATCGCCCTGGTGGTGCCGGAGCCGGAGACCCGGTTCTTCGCGGAGCCGTACTTCTCGGACATGCTGAAGGGCGTCGGCTCCGAGCTGTCCGACACCGAGATGCAGCTGCTGCTGATATTCGCGGGCAGCGACCGGGAGCGGGAGCGGCTCGCCCAGTACCTGGCGGCGCACCGGGTGGACGGCGTCCTGCTGGTCTCGGTGCACGCCGACGACCCGCTGCCCGACCTGCTGACCCAGCTGGAGATCCCCGCGGTGATCAGCGGCCCCCGCTCGGCCGCGGAGCCGCTGGCGTCGGTGGACTCGGACAACTACGGCGGCGCCCGCTCGGCCGTCGAGCACCTGCTCTCCCGGGGGCGCGGCCACGTCGCCCACATCACCGGCCACCTCGCCGTCTACGGCGCCCAGCGACGCGTCGACGGCTACCGCGACGCCCTGCGCGAGGCGGGCCACGAGGTGGACGAGGGCCTGATCGAGCCGGGCGACTTCACCGAGGAGGGCGGGCGCCGCGCGATGGCGGAGCTGCTGCGCCGCCGGCCCGACGTGGACGCGGTCTTCGCCGCCTCGGACGTCACCGCGGCGGGCGCCGGCCAGGTCCTGCGCGAGGCGGGCCGGCGCATCCCCGACGACGTGGCACTGGTCGGCTACGACGACTCGGCCATCGCCCGCCACATGGAGCCGCCGCTGACCAGCGTGCGCCAGCCCATCGAGGAGATGGGCCGCGCGATGATCGACCTGTTGCTCACCGAGATCGCCGACCGCCGCCCGGCCGCCTCGCGCGGCCTGGAACGCCACCAGGTGGTGCTGGCGACGGAACTGGTGGAACGCAGGTCGTCGTAAAGCGTTGAATCCCCGGCGCCACGACCGGCTCCGCCAGGCGGACGCCGGGGGGTGGGCACGGGGGGTTCGAGGTCCCGTTGACGGAGCCAGTGGATCTCCCCCCCCCGCGATCGCGGGGGCGGGAGGGGTTCCGTCGTCGGGGGTCAGGTGCGGCGTAGGACCGTTGCCTCCGTGCCCCAGCCCAGGGGGATGACGCGGGCGACGTGCCAGCCGGTGCGGTGGGCGAGGGCCGCGATCGCGGGGGAGTCCCGCAGCGGGCTGCCGGTGGCGGCGTATGCGTGCAGCGCCGCCTCGGCCGCGTGCGGGCTCAGGCCGTCGGGGCGGGACGCCTCCACGAGGACCACCGTCGGGGCCCAGGCGGCGAGCCGGGTGAGCAGGGTCTCGGCCTCGTCGTCGGTCCGGTGGGCCAGGGCTTTCGCGGCCACGGCGAGGTCGGCGGGTCCCCCGGTCCAGTCGATCCGCTCCGGCGCCGGGACGCGAGCGCGCAGCACCGCGGCCGGGACCTCGTCCTCCGCGATCCGCAGTCGCGGCCGCCGGCCGGCGTCGTCGAGGGCGGCGACGACGGCGGCGCTGCCGGGACCGGTGAGCAGACAGGTCTCGACGCCCGCCCACAGGGGGTCGGCCGCCAGGCCGTTCAACAGGAACACCAACTGCTCGCACTCCTCGACCAGTTCGCCGTAGCGCTCCGCGTCCCCCGCCACCGTGTCGTGCAACGTGGCCCCCGACGCCCGCTGCCAGGGGGAGCCGCCCCCGCGCAGCGCGGGCGCCAGCTCGGCGAGGGAGAGCAGCAGCCCGGCCTCGTGGCCCGTGTACTCGTCCCGCGCGTGGTCGTCGAGCAGTTCCTCGCCCGCCGGGCCCAGCCGCAGCCCGTCGTGGCCGCCGACGACCACACCGTGCGCGGCGAGCAGCGGCAGCAGCACGCCGATGCTCGGCGCGGGCACGTCCAGGCGCGTGGCGAGCGCGGCGAGCGGCAGGCCGGGCGCGTCGGCGACCGCGTCGAGCAGGCCGAGCCGCAGCGCGGCCCGCACGACCAGCCACGGCACCGGCGAGGGCACGGGCGCGTGCTCCCCGGCCGTCGCCGCGTCCTGAGCCCCGGTCGGGGGAGCGGGCTCCTCGCGGTGCCAGTAGCCCGTGATGTTCAGCCGCTCCTTCGGCAGCCCGCACTCGCGCCCGAGGTACCGGCGTACCGGCAGCAGCGCCCGGCTCTCCGCCGCGGCCCATGCGTAGCCGTCCCCCGCCGGCAGTGGCAGGGCACGGACGGCGGCCTCCAGTGCCGTCGCGTCCCCCGGTTCCGCGAGGACCCACCGGATGGTGTCGCCCTCCCGCAGCGCGAGCTTCTGGCGCGCGGCGTCGTCCGCGACGGTGACCAGGATGTGCGCCGGTGCGTCGACGGGCCGTTCGTCGAGGAAGCGACCGATCGCGGGCAGCGCGGTCTCGTCCCCGGCGAGCAGGATCCAGTCCGGCCGCCCGGGCAGCCGCAGCGAGGACTTGGGGCCGACGAACCACAGCTCGTCGCCCACCCGCGCCGCCCGGGCCCAGGCCGCCGCGGGCCCGTCCCCGTGGGACACGAAGTCGAGGTCGAACTCACCGGCCGCGGGATCCACCCGCCGCGGGGTGTAGTCGCGGGTGAGCCGGTTCTCGGCGGGCGTCCACTCGATGCCGTGCGGCAACTGCGCCGGGAGCGCGGCGCGGACGTCCCCGTCCGAGGCCAGGATCAGCTTCACGTGGTCGTCGAACCCGGGCGCGGCGAAGGCCGGACGGTCGATCCCGTCCCGGGTGAAGGCGCCGAGCTGGTCGCCGCCGAGGACGATCCGCCGCATCCGGGGCGTCACGTCGTGGACGCGGCGCACCGTGACCCGGCGCAGCACGAGGGGGTGCGTCGTGAACGCACGCCGCGCGGCCATCAGGAGAACTCCTTCTCGATGATGTCCAGCAGCGCCATCGACTCGTCGTAGTCGCCGCGCAGCACCCAGTACGGCAGGTCGTGGGCGTGGCCCGACTTGAAGGCGGGCAGCGCGCCGTAGACCGGGTTCTTCTTCAGCGTGGCGACGTCGGTCGTGTCGGCGTTGAAGCCCATCACGAACACCGACGGCTGGGTGATCGTCTGCCCGGCCTTCTCGGTCGACAGCTCGAACATGTCGCCGCCCTGCCCGTACACCTTGAACCCGCCGTCGGCGAAGACCGGTGCCGGTTCGATGCCGACCTTCTTGAACTCGACCGGCAGGCCGACGCTCTCCACCAGTCCGTAGGCGGTGCCGTCCCCGGTGAAGGCCAGGAAGGACACCGGGCCGGGCGGCGGCTCGATCGCGTTCTTCACCTCGGCGATCCGCCGGTCGTAGGCGGCCACGTGCTCGTCGTAGACCTCGCCCTTGCCGAACACGTCCTCGGCGAGGAAGGAGAACTGGGCGCGCCAGTCGCCGAGCTCCTTGCCCACCAGCACCGTCGGCGCGATGTCCGAGAGGTCGTCGTAGACCTTCTCCGCCTGGAAGAGCGGGAAGCCGATGCCGCCGCCGACGATGAGGTCGGGCTCCAGGGCGAGGATCGCCTCCAGGTCGAATCCGTCGACGCTCCACGGCAGGAACGTCGTGCCGTCCTCCTTCGCCTCCTTCGCCCAGTACGGGGAGAACTCGCCCTCGCCGTCGGCGTCCTCGGGGATCGTCGCGCGCACCGGCACGTCCAGGTCGTAGAGGTAGCCGGCGAGGGCGTGGTTCAGCACGACCACGCGCTTCGGCTCGGCCGGCACCTCGACCTTGCCGTAGTCGGTCGGGACGGTGCGGGTCGTGGCGGCGGACGCCCCCTCCCCGTCCCCGGAGGAGCCGGCGGAGTCGTCGGAGGCGGCGCAGCCGGTGAGGGCCAGCGTGGCGACGAGCGCGACGGCGAGCAGGCGGGCAGTGGCAAGCATGGGACCTCACGTGGCTGGGCAGATCATGCGTTCGACGGATTGGTAAGGTGAGCCTAACCTCGCTGGTTTCGCGGGATCGGTCCGCATGCGACATCACCGGTGACGGACACGACACTTCGCAGGCACGGGGAGGCAGGCTTGCCGGTCACATCCCTCGGCACCGTGGTCGCCGAGAACGCCATCCGTTTTCTCGGCCACGACACGCACCAGCACGACGAGCCGCACCTCGTCTACGTCGTGACGGGCTCCGCCCTCCTGATCGCCGACGGCGGCGAGTGGCGGCTCGGCCGTCAGGAGGCCGTCTGGCTCGCGCCCCGGGTGCCGCACGCGCTGCGGATCGCCGCCGGCGGCATGGCACTCGGCCCCACCCTCGACCCCGGTGACCTGCCCCGATGCCGGGTACAGCCGCTCGGAGCGGTGCCCGCCGTCATCGAGGTGATGACCACCGCGCTGGGCGCCGCACCGGGCACCGCGGAACAGGTCAGGCCGTTCCGCCAGGCCCTCGGCCGGGTGCTGCGGGGCATCTCGCGGCAGTACTTCCCGGTCGTCCTGCCCACCCACCCCGCGGTGCGCGCCCTCGCCCGCGAGGCGCTGCGCACCCCGGCCGCGACGCTGGAGCGGCTGGCCGCACAGCACCGGATGAGCCCGCGCCAGGTGCAGCGGGTCTTCCTCGACGAGACCGGGCTCCCCTTCACACGGTGGCGCAGCCGGGCCAGGATGAACGCCGCCGTCGAGCACGTCCTCGGCGGCGGGGAACTGACGGCGGCGGCCCGGGCGGCCGGCTACGCGACCCGGACCGGACTGCTGCGCGCCCTGAGCCGCGAGTCCGGGATCCCGGTGGGCGAGCTGACGGCGGACCCGGCGGGCGCCCTCGGCGGACGCTGAGCCCCGGGCGGTTCCGGTCACCTGTATGTACGTGTTCATGTCGGTCGCCGTGCGTCGGCACGGGGCGGCCGGCCCGCCCGAGGGGGCGGGCCGCGCAAGGAGGATGGATGGCACAGGCGCTCGCGACGGCGACCGCGCCCCCGCCGGCTCGCCCGTCGCACTCCGGCGGACGCCGACTGCTCGGCCTGGGCGCCGCGGTCGCCGTACTGCTCGCGGCCGTGGTGCTCAGCGTCGCGGTCGGCTCGGCGATGCTGCCGCCCGACGTGGTGTGGCAGGCGCTCACCGCGCCCGACGGCTCCGCGGCGCACGCCACGGTCGGTTCCGCCCGCGTCGACCGGACCGTGCTCGGCATTCTCGTCGGCGTGGCCCTGGGGGTGGCGGGCGCGCTCATCCAGGCGCTCACCCGCAATCCGCTCGCCGACCCCGGCATCCTCGGGGTCAACGCCGGTGCCGGGTTCGCCGTCACCCTGGGCGTGGCCGTGTTCGGCGTCACGCGCATCGAGCAGTACCTGCCGTTCGCGTTCGCCGGGACCGTCGCCGGTGCGGCGGTGGTGTACCTGGTCGGCAGCGGCGGGCGGGGCGGGGCCTCACCGCTGCGGCTCACCCTGGTCGGGGTCGCCTTCACGGCGGTCCTGTCCGGCGTCTCGCAGACCCTGGCGCTGATCGACACCGAGACCTTCGACCGGATGCGCTTCTGGGAGGCGGGCACCGTCACCGACCGCCCGGGCGGCACCGTCACCGCGATCCTCCCCTTCGTCGTGGCCGGTCTCGTGGTCGCCCTCTGCTGCGCGCGCCCGCTGAACGCGATCGCCCTCGGCGACGACGCGGCGCGGGCGTTCGGGCTCCGGGTCGGCGCGACCCGGGCCGGCGTGGTGCTCGCGGTGACGCTGCTGTGCGGCGCGGCCACGGCGGCGGCGGGCCCGCTGGTCTTCGTCGGCCTCATGGTGCCGCACGCGGTGCGCCGGATCACCGGGCCGGACTGGCGCTGGATCCTCGCCTACTGCGCCGTCCTCGCGCCGGTGGTCGTGCTGGTCGCCGACATCCTGGGCCGCCTCGTCGTGATCCCGTCCGAGTTGCCGGTCGGCGTGATGATGCCGCTGGTCGGCGCGCCCGTACTGATCCTGCTGGTGCGCACCGGACGGGCGAGGACGTCGTGAGCGGGGTGCTCGTGCTCAGGGCCGGACCCCTGAGCCTGCGGCTGACCCGGCGGGCCGTCCTCGTGTGCGGGCTGCTGTGGCTGGTGCTGATCGGCCTGGTCCTGTGGGCCTTCACCCTGGGCAGCTATCCCCTGAGCCCCGGCGACGTGACCTCCGTCCTCACCGGCGGCGCGAGCAGGAGCGTGCGCACGGTCGTCCTGGAGTGGCGGGCGCCGCGCATCGTCGCCGCCGTGCTCTTCGGGGCCGCCCTGGCGGTGGGCGGCGCGATCTTCCAGTCCCTCACCCGCAACCCGCTCGGCAGCCCCGACTTCATCGGCTTCACCACCGGCTCCTACACCGGCGTCGTGCTGACCATGCTGGCCGGCGCGAGCAGCTACGCCGCGCTCGCGGCCGGGGCGCTGGCCGGGGGCCTGGGCACCGCGCTGGCCGTGTACCTGCTGGCGTTCCGGCGGGGGGTGCAGGGCTTCCGGCTGATCGTCGTGGGCATCGCCGTGGGCGCCCTGCTGTCGTCGGTCAACACCTGGTTCTCGGTGAAGGCCGAGGTGGACGCGGCGCTGCGGGCGGCGGTGTGGGGCGCCGGGTCGCTCAGCACCGTCGACTGGCGGATCATCGCCGTGGCCGCCGTCGTCCTGGCGGGGGTCGCGCTGGCCGCGCCGGTGGCGCAGCGCAGGATGCGGCGGCTCGAACTCGGCGACGACACCGCGGCGATGCTCGGGGTGCCGGTGGAGCGTACGAAGCTGCTGCTGGTCGTCCTCGGTGTGGTCGCGACGGCCACGGTGACCGCGGCGTGCGGCCCCATCTCCTTCGTCGCCCTGGCGGCTCCTCAGATCGCCCGCCGCCTCACCGGCCACGGCACCTCCGTCGACCTCGCCGGATCGGCCCTCGTGGGCGCGGTGCTGCTGCTCGGCGCGGACATCGCCGCGCAGCACGCGATCCCGGGCGTGCTCCTGCCGACCGGGGCCGTCACGGTGTGCGTCGGGGGTGCGTACCTGCTGGCGCTGCTCGTGCGGGAGGGCCGGCGAGCGGCGTAGGGCCCGGAGCCCGGAACGCCGTCGGCCGGTGACCCTCTCGCGAGGATCACCGGCCGACGGATCAGGGTGAGTGACGGGACTTGAACCCGCGGCATCCTGGACCACAACCAGGTGCTCTACCAGCTGAGCTACACCCACCGAGGCCGGTGCTCGAATCCCGCGTGGCGGGTTTCCCGACCGGCTGAGAAAAAGTGTACAGGGTCCGAAGGGGTGCTCGCGCCCGGCTTTCCGGTCGCCGCCGTCCGGCGGGCCCGCGCCCCTAACCGGCGGCTACGACGTGCTTCGCGGCGATCGCCTTGGCCGTGTCGGAGTCGGGGCCGGGCTGCGGGACGAAGACCGCCTCCCGGTAGTAGCGCAGTTCGGCGATGGACTCGCGGATGTCGGCGAGCGCGCGGTGGTTGCCGTTCTTCTCGGGGCTGTTGAAGTACGCCCGCGGGTACCAGCGGCGGGCCAGCTCCTTGATCGAGGAGACGTCGACGATCCGGTAGTGGAGGTAGGCCTCAAGCGTCGCCATGTCCCGCAGCAGGAAGCCGCGGTCGGTGCCGACGGAGTTGCCGCACAGGGGGGCCTTGCCGGGCTCCTTCACGTGCTCCCGCACATAGGCCAGGACCTGGGCCTCGGCGTCCGCCAGTGTCGTGCCGCCGTCCAGCTCCGCGAGCAGCCCGGACGCGGTGTGCATCTCCCGCACCACCTCCGGCATCGTCTCCAGGGCCCGCTCCGGCGGGCGGATCACGATGTCGACGCCTTCGCCGAGGATGTTCAGCTCGGAGTCGGTGACGAGGGCGGCAACCTCGATGAGCGCGTCGTCGGACAGCGAGAGGCCGGTCATCTCGCAGTCGATCCACACCATGCGATCGTTCATGCGGGCCACTGTACGGGGGGCGCCTGTTTATCGGGCCCCCGGCGTCCGTGCTGGCCTCGCTGGGGGCTGCGCCCCCAGACCCCCGCTTTCGGCCTGAACGGCCTCGTCCTCAAACGCCGGACGGGCTGGAACAGCCCGTCCGGCGTTTTGAGTGCCGCGAGACCTCACGTCACGGTGCGCTGCGCTGACCCGGCACGCTTGCCGCGCCCGCCGGCATCGGGGTTGCCGTGCGGCGGGTCTGGAACGGGACCGCGTTCTCCGGGGCGAGGGCGGCCGGCGGGTCGGACGGGGGCAGCGGACGGGAGGCGCCCGCGGCCGCGGTGTCCGGGTCCGGCTGGCGGTCGCCCTGGGGGCGGCGCGCCCGGTAGGCCGCCCGGTAGGCGGCCGGGGACGAGCCCAGCTGGCGGCGGAAGTGGCCGCGCAGGGCCACCGGGGAGCGGAAGCCGCAACGGCCGGCGACCTCGTCCACGGAGTAGTCCGACGTCTCCAGCAGGCGCTGAGCCTGGAGCACCCGCTGCGTGATCAGCCACTGCAGCGGGGCGCTGCCCGTCAGCGAGCGGAACCTGCGGTCGAAGGTGCGGCGGCTCATGTAGGCGCGCGCGGCCAGCGTCTCCACGTCGAACTGCTCGTGGAGGTGCTCCAGCGCCCAGGCGACGACCTCGGCGAGCGGGTCGGCGCCGATCTCCTCCGGTAAAGACCTGTCGAGGTAGCGCTCCTGGCCGCCGCTGCGGCGCGGGGGGACCACCAGTCGGCGGGCCAGCGCGCCGGCCGCCTCGTTGCCGTGGTCCGTGCGCACGATGTGCAGGCACAGGTCGATCCCGGCCGCGGTGCCCGCGGACGTGAGCACGTCGCCGTCGTCCACGAACAGCTCGCGCGGATCGACGTGCACCGACGGATAGCGCTTGGCCAGCGTCGGCGCGTACATCCAGTGCGTGGTGGCGGGGCGGCCGTCCAGCAGGCCCGCCGCGGCGAGGACGAAGGCGCCCGTGCACAGTCCGACTATGCGCGCCCCCTCCTCGTGCGCCCGGCGCAGTGCGTCGAGTGCCTCCTCCGGCGGCGGCGAGGTGATTGACCGCCAGGCCGGCACGACGACCGTGCCCGCGCGCGAGATCGCCTCCAGCCCCTGTGGTGCGGTGAGTTCCAGGCCCCCCGTGGTCCGCAGCGGGCCCTCCTCGCCGGCGCACACCAGCAGCCGGTAACGCGGTACGCCGGCGTCCTGGCGGTCGATCCCGAACACCGACAGCGGTATGGAACTCTCGAAGATGGGGCCGCCGCTGAACAGCAGCACCGCGACGATCTCCTTGCGGCGGCGCCCGGACAGCTTCCGGGCCGCGGCTTCCGGCGCGGCGGCGGAGTCGTGGCTCATACTGCTAAGCCCCCCTCGGTGGTCGCGGCGCCCTTCACCCTTCGGGTCTGTCGCTCCAACACGTTTCCCCTCGGTCCTGCACGAGTCCCCCGCCGTAGACGGTCAAGATCGAATCTACTGTGTCCCGCCGCGCCGAGGTGGCCGGTTCGGCACTTGGGACATTGTCGACATGGCAACTTGGCGTGAAGCAGTCGATCACGAAGCGTTGCACTCCAGGGCGCCCCTGGGAAGTGCGCCTTGTGTCAGTGGCCAATCCCCGTAGGGTGCGAGGGGGGCCCGAGACCCTTTCCGTGCAGGTGGAACGGGGGTTTGGGGGTAGTGAGGGGTGTGGATGCGCCACCTGCGGAAGTTGGCTGAAAAGAAGCGGAACTGTGCGCGGAAACCGGTCAGTCGACCGGTGCCTTTTCCCCAGCGTGCCGCCCGCCCCTGCGAGCCTGCCGCCCGCCCCTGCGCGCCCGCGACCGGGCCGCGACCCGCTCGGAACGCCGCAGCAGCAGACGGCAGGCGCCGGTGACGGCGGCCAGGCCGAAGGCCGTGCCGGCGGCGCCCGCGAAGGAGGCGCCGTACCAGAGGAGCGCCACCGGCACGAGGAAGCAGCTGAACGCCGCCCAGCGGACGAGATCGGTGACGCCGTCCCGGTCGGGTGTGCCGGACGTCGGGTCGGCGGGACGGTGCGGTCCTGACACGGGTGCTCCCTGGGGTGGCGGCATGGGGATCAACGCCCGTGCGGCGCGTCGGTCACGACGCGCCACGACCGGTGACGGACAGTTGAATCCTGTGCAAACCGCCTGTACAGAGCAGCAACCATTGCGTTACGGGCGCCCTCTCGGGCATGCTCCGGTGAATCCCGCGGGGGACCCCCCGCGAGATCCGGGCGAAGGAGGCGTGCCGCCGTACCCTTGGGGGTATGGGGTTGGGAAGACCATTCCCGGACACAGCTCCGCCGCACACTGTTGTCCCCCATAGAGGATAAAAACGCCGAGACAGCCATGGCCGGTCACGAATTCTTCGAACCCGCGGACCGCAAGCGGCCCGTCGCCGAACCTACGGCGGCCGAGCCCCTGGCGGCCGAAGAGCCACGCCAGTCGTGCGACCCAGCCTTCAAGCACGGTGTCGTCGTCGGCTTCGACGGCTCCACGTCCAGCGAGCGCGCCCTCGCCTACGCCATCGGCATGGCATCCCGGCTGGGCTCCGGCCTGGTCATCGTGCATGTCGCCAACCGGCTGCCGACCACCGTGTGGGCCGGCTGCGAACCTCCGGTCTTCGTCGACGTGCCCGACCACCGCACCGAGGTGCTCGGGCTGGAGCTGGCGTGCGCGGACTACCTCGCCGAGGTGTCCTGGATCCTGGTCGAGCGCGGCGGCGACATCTGCCACGAACTCGAAGAGGTGGGGCGGGAGTACGAGGCGGACGCCATCGTCGTCGGCTCCAGTCACGGACTGGTCGGCCGCCTCTTCGGCTCCGTCGCGGGCCGCCTCGCCAAGCGGGCGAAGCGGCCCGTGGTCGTCATCCCCTGACCCGGCGGGACGGGGTTACTCCACCGTCACGGACTTGGCGAGGTTGCGGGGCTTGTCGATGTCCCGGCCCAGGGCCAGCGCCGTGTGGTAGGCGAGGAGCTGGAGCGGGATGCCCATGAGGATCGGGTCCAGCTCGTCCTCGTTCTTCGGGACGACGATCGTGTGGTCGGCCTTCTCCTGCTCCCGGTGGGCGACGGCGAGGATCTGGCCGCTGCGGGCCTTGATCTCCTCCATGGCCGCGCGGTTCTTCTCCAGCAGGTCGTCGTCCGGCACGATCGCGACCGTCGGCAGGGCCGGCTCGATCAGGGCGAGCGGGCCGTGCTTCAGCTCGGAGGCCGGGTAGGCCTCGGCGTGGATGTAGGAGACCTCCTTGAGCTTCAGGGAGGCCTCGCGGGCGACCGGGTAGCCCCGCACGCGGCCGATGAAGAGCATCGAGCGGGCCTCGGCGTACTGCGCGGCCAGCTTCTTGACGTCCTCCTCCTGCTCCAGCATCTCGGAGATCTGCGCGGGCAGCTTGCGCAGGCCCTCGATGATGCGCTTGCCGTCGCGGACCGACAGGTCGCGGGTGCGGCCCAGGTGCAGGGCGAGCAGCGCGAAGGCGACGCAGGTGTTGGTGAAGCACTTGGTGGACACGACGCACACCTCGGGCCCGGCGTGCACGTACATGCCGCCGTCGGCCTCGCGGGCGATCGCCGAACCGACGACGTTGACGATGCCGAGGACCCGGGCGCCCTTGCGCTTCAGCTCCTGGACGGCGGCCAGCACGTCGTAGGTCTCGCCGGACTGGGAGACGGCGATGTACAGGGTGTCGGGGTCGACGACCGCGTTGCGGTAGCGGAACTCGGAGGCCGGCTCGGCGTCCGCGGGGATCCGGGCCAGCTCCTCGATCATCTGGGCGCCGATCTGGCCCGCGTGGTACGACGTTCCGCAGCCGAGGATCTTCACGCGGCGCACGGCGCGCGCGTCGCGGGCGTCCAGGTTGAGGCCGCCGAGGTGCACGGTGGAGAAGCGGTCGTCGATCCGGCCGCGCAGCACCCGGTCCACGGCCTCGGCCTGCTCGTGGATCTCCTTGTGCATGTAGGTGTCGTGGCCGCCCATGTCGTAGGAGGCGGCCTCCCACTCCACCGTGGTGGGCTCGGACGTGGTGCGGGTGCCCTCGGTGGTGTAGGTGCGGAAGTCGTCGGCCTTGAGGGTGGCCATCTCGCCGTCGTCGAGCGTGACTATCTGCCGGGTGTGGGTGACCAGCGCGGCGATGTCCGAGGCGACGAACATCTCCTTCTCGCCGATGCCGAGGACGACCGGTGAGCCGTTGCGGGCGACCACGATGCGCTCGGGGAAGTCGGCGTGCATCACGGCGATGCCGTACGTGCCCTCGATCACCCGCAGGGTCTCGCGGACCTTGTCCTCCAGCTTCTCGGCCTCGGAGCGGGCGATGAGGTGGACGAGGACCTCGGTGTCGGTCTCGGAGAGGAACTCGACGCCGTCCGCCTCCAGCTTGCGGCGCAGGTCGGCGGCGTTGTCGATGATGCCGTTGTGGACGACGGCGACCTTGTTGTCGGCCGACATGTGCGGGTGGGCGTTCACGTCGGAGGGGGCGCCGTGGGTGGCCCAGCGGGTGTGGGCGATGCCGGTGGTGCCCTTGAAGCGCGCGGGGACCTTGGCCTCCAGGTCGCGCACCCGGCCCTTGGCCTTGACCATCCTCAGGCCGGTGGCCTTCGGGGAGGTGATGACCACGCCCGCCGAGTCGTACCCGCGGTACTCCAGGCGCTGGAGGCCCTCGAGGAGCAGGGGCGCGACGTCACGCTTGCCGATGTATCCGACGATTCCGCACATGTATACGTAAACCTCTGTCTCTCTTCGGCCTCTCGGCCGTAGGCGGGCCTTCCAGCCGCAGGCGGCCGCTCAGCCGTAGACGATGCGGCGCAGCTGACGGAGCGACAGCTCCGGCGGCGCGACCGCCCGGTATTTCAGTTCCGCCTCGATCCGCTCGAAGATCGTCGCGTTCACCAGGCCCTGGGCCTGGAGCTCGCGGTGACGGCGACGGACGTATTCCTCGGTCGTCTCGTCGAAGTAGGCGAGCACGTCCTGGACCACGCGCAGCGCCTCGCCCCGGCTCAGCGGGGTGGACCGCGTCAGATGATCAACGAGTTCGTCGTGCACCCGGTAGATCCTGGGGTAAGGGAGACGCTTGCGCAAGAATCCTGCCCGATATCGGGCAGGAGTACGGATACCTGTGTGTCGCTGTGCCTACATTCGCTTCAGTACCGCCTGCTTCGCCAGGGTGAACTCCTCGTCCGTCAGCACCCCCGAGCGGTGCAGCTCGCCCAGCTCCCGCAGCCGGCGCAGCAGCGCGTCGTGGTCGTCCTCGGCGGCCGGTGCGGGTGCGGGAGCGGGGGCCGCCTCCTCGGCCGGGTGGTCCTCCTCCGGGGCGGCGCGGGCCGTGCGGGCGGCCGGGTGCGGGAGACGGGCCTGGACGGCCGCCGCCACCAGGGCCATCAGCGGGTCCCTCTTGAAGCCCCACAGCTCCACGGCGTTGGGGTCGTACTTCGGCGGCACCTTGCTCGGCGCCGCCCGCACGGTGAAGCGGAGGTGGCCGTTCTCCAGGCCCACCGTCGGCTGCCACTCCACGGCGACGATGTCGGCGAGGGGGAGGGTGCGCGGCCCGGCGGCCGACTTGGAGTCCTCCGCCTGCCACTTCCACTCCAGCCGCACCCGCTCGCCGTCGAAGCTCGCGACGCCGTCCCCGGCCGACACCGACAGCGGCACCGACGGCCCCGGCAGCAGGTAGGCGTCCACCGGGCCGGACGGAACCTGGTCGAGGAGCAGGGCGTTGCGCACCTCGTCGACGAAGTACTCGGCCACGCCGTACCGGTCGGACTCCACCAGGAGCTGGTACGGGTCGTGCGGCTCGGTCAGCCGCCCGCCCGACGCGTGCAGCAACGGGTCGGCGCCGTCGCGCAGCCGCAGCCTGAGCCGCCCCGACTTCTTCCCCTGCTCGAACGATATGCCCGCCAACGCCGCGAGCGGCACGAGCAGTTCACCCAGTTCCCTGCGGAGCAGACTGACGTTCTTGTCCCGCCCCGGTGTCAACCGCAGGGCGTCGCCGTCGAAGACCCACGTTCCGTCCTTCTGGATGATTTCCGCCATGCGGGGATTGTTTCATCGCTGCCGCGGGCGGTGATGGTGCGGGAGAGTGGTCCAACCCCTCGCGAAGGGAGCGCACGTGAGACCTCATCGACGGCACCACAGAACGACTCCCCGCATCCCCCGGCTGCTGGGAGCGCTGCTGCTGGTGGCGGCGGTCGGCGCCATGACCACCGGCACCGCCCCGAACCGGAAGACGGCCGACCGGCCGACCCCCCTGGACCAGGTGATCCCGGCCCCCGCCTTTGTCGAACCCGGCGGGACGCCCTACCGCATCACCCGCGGCACCCACATCCGCGTCGACGACTCGCGC
Source organism: Streptomyces sp. NPDC111628 (assembly GCF_055635195.1). Classification (NCBI taxonomy): domain Bacteria; kingdom Bacillati; phylum Actinomycetota; class Actinomycetes; order Kitasatosporales; family Streptomycetaceae; genus Streptomyces; species Streptomyces sp. NPDC111628. Next base: position 315,413 of record NZ_JBVKBZ010000004.1, read on the forward strand.
GAGGCCCGCCGCGTCGGCGACTACCTCGCGGACCTCCTGCGACCCGCCACCGGATACCCACTCCCCGTCACCTCCCACGGCCACGGCGGCATACGACTGCGCCTGGCGGGCGGCCCGTACGGCGACGAGGGCTACCGCCTCGACAGCGGCCCCTCCGGCATCACCATCACCGCCCGCAAGGCCGCCGGGCTCTTCCACGGCGTCCAGACCCTCCGTCAGCTGCTGCCCGCCGCCGTCGAGAAGGACACCGTGCAGAGCGGCCCCTGGCCGGTCGCGGGCGGCACCGTCGAGGACACGCCCCGCTACGCCTGGCGCGGCGCCATGCTCGACGTCTCCCGGCACTTCTTCGGCGTCGACGAGGTCAAGCGCTACATCGACCGCGTCGCCCTCTACAAGTACAACAAGCTCCACCTGCACCTCAGCGACGACCAGGGCTGGCGCATCGCCGTCGACTCCTGGCCCCGCCTGGCGACGTACGGCGGCTCCACCGAGGTCGGCGGCGGACCCGGCGGGTACTACACCAAGGCGGACTACCGGGAGATCGTCCGCTACGCCGCCTCCCGGCACCTCGAGGTCGTGCCCGAGATCGACATGCCGGGCCACACCAACGCCGCCCTCGCCTCCTACGCCGAGCTGAACTGCGACGGGGTGGCGCCCCCGCTGTACACCGGCACCAAGGTCGGCTTCAGCTCGCTGTGCGTGGGCAAGGACGTCACCTACGACTTCGTGGACGACGTCCTCGGTGAACTCGCCGCCCTCACCCCGGGCCGCTACCTCCACATCGGCGGCGACGAAGCGCACTCCACCCCGCACGCCGACTTCGTCACCTTCATGAAGCGGGTGCAGCCGGTCGTCGCCAAGTACGGCAAGACGGTCGTCGGCTGGCACCAACTGGCCGGCGCCGAGCCGGTCGAGGGCGCGCTCGTCCAGTACTGGGGCCTGGACCGCACCGGCGACGCGGAGAAGGCCGAGGTCGCCGAGGCCGCCAGGAACGGCACCGGACTGATCCTCTCCCCGGCCGACCGGACGTACCTGGACATGAAGTACACCAAGGACACCCCGCTGGGCCTGTCCTGGGCGGGCTACGTCGAGGTGCAGCGGTCCTACGACTGGGACCCGGCCGCCTACCTGCCGGGCGCCCCGGCCGAAGCGGTCCGCGGCGTCGAGGCCCCGCTGTGGACGGAGACCCTGTCCGACCCCGACCAGCTGGACTTCATGGCCTTCCCGAGGCTCCCGGGCGTCGCCGAGCTGGGCTGGTCCCCGGCGTCGACGCACGACTGGGACACCTACAAGGTGCGGCTCGCCGCACAGGCACCGCGCTGGGAGGCGATGGGGATCGACTACTACCGCTCGCCGCAGGTGCCCTGGACCTGACCCCGACGGCACGACGGGCACCCCGGAGGACCGTCTCCGGGGTGCCCGTCCGTCCGTGGGCCCGGTGGCTACCGGCCTGCCAGGGGGTTCCTCAGGTTCCCGACGAGCTGGAGCGCGCCGGACGGGTCCGCGAGGTCGACCATCTGCCGGTTGTCGCGCAGCTGGAGCCGGTTGAGGCAGGACAGCGCGAACTCGGGCGCGAACATGTCGTACCGCTCGAACTTGTCGGCCAGCTCCGGCACCGAGTCCTGGTACTCTCGGGTGACCTCGGCGACGGTGCGCCAGAAGGCGTCCTCCTCCATGATCCCCTCGTCCGCCAGGTTCGCGGCGAGGAAGCGGAAGAAGCAGTCGAAGACGTCCGTGAAGATCGACAGCAGCTTCTTGTCGTCCGGCACGTCCACCGCGATGCGGGAGACCTCCGGCGGCAGCACCGCGTCCGGGTCCATCACCGCGATCTCCTCGGCGATGTCCTTGTAGATCGCCCGCCGCACCACCCCGTCCTCCAGCACGAGGATCACGTTCTCGCCGTGCGGCATGTACACCAGGTCGTAGGCGTAGAAGCTGTGCAGCAGCGGGACGTAGTAGGCCCGCAGGTAGTGCCGCAGCCACTCGGTGGGCGTGAGCCCGGACCGCTCGATCAGCGCGCCCGCGAAGGAGGCGCCCTCGTGGTCCACGTGGACCAGGGAGGCCATGGTGGCGAGGGATTCGCCGTCCCCGAGGGCCGGCACGGGGCTCTCCCGCCACAGCGCCGCCAGCATCTTGCGGTACGGCGAGTAGCGGTCGGTGGCCCGCTCGTACTCCAGGTGCCGGTAGCCGACGGCCGCCCGCTCCCGGATGATGCCCAGCCCCGTCGCCTTCAGCACCGGGTCGCCCTCGATCAGCCGGGCGAGCCAGTCGTTGATGGCCGGGGTGGCCTCCATGTACGCCGCCGACAGACCGCGCATGAAGCCCATGTTGAGGACGGACAGGGCCGTCTTCACGTAGTGCTTTTCGGGGTGCGAGGCGTTGAAGAAGGTACGGATGGACTGCTGGGCCAGGTACTCGTCGTCGCCCTCGCCGAGGCAGACCAGGTGCCCGCGGGCGACCTCGGCGGCGAAGGTGACGGTGAGCTTGTTCCACCACTGCCAGGGGTGGACCGGGATGAGCAGGTAGTCGGCCGGGTCCAGGCCGCGCTCGCGCAGCACGCCGTGGAAGCGGTCCACGGTGGCCGCGCCCAGCTCGTCCCGGACGAAGGACTCGTACTCGATGCCCACGCCCGCCGTGAACGCCGCCCGCGAGCGGTGCGCCGCCAGCCACACCAGGCGCACCGGGCTCGCGGTCTCGGGGGCGTACGACAGGTACTCGTGGACGCCGAAGCCCAGCCGGCCGTTGTTGGCGACGAAGCAGGGGTGGCCCTCGGTCATGCCCGTCTCGACGGCCTGGAAGTCTCCGCTCCGGGCCAGCTCGGCGGAGGTGACCTGCGGCTTGGCCAGCTTGTAGCAGGTGCCGGAGAGGGTGGAGGAGATCTCCTCCAGGTACACGGGCAGGATCTCGTCGCTCAGGCCCAGGGTCTGCTTCAGCTCGATGAAGAAGTCCAGCGCGGCCAGCGGGAGTTCGGCGCCGTCGCGGTGGCGGGTGAGGGAGGCGGCGTCCACCTGCCAGTGGTCCAGGGCACGGACGGTGGCGGTGAAGCGGTAGACGGTCTGGCCGTCGTCGCTTCGGACGGCGTACGTCCGACCGGCCTGTTCGTCCGGCTCCCGCTCGGGGGTCAGCAGGCGCTCGTGGGTGAACTCGGCCAGCGCCTTGCGGATCAGGAGGCGGTTGGCCCGCTCCCAGCGTTCGGGGGTCAGGTGGGAGACGGCGTCGGCGAGGGTCATGCGGACACCGCCTTCTCGAACTGCTCGCGGGTGCAGAAGCTCAGCAAGGCCTTCTTCTCCGGCTTCTGGATCTCGCGCTCGGGCACGAATCCGACGGCTGCGTTCAGGGCGTGGACGGCGGTGTTGGTGACGTCCGGTTCGACGACCACCCGCCGGGTCGCCGGGTCGGCGAAGAGTTCGGTCATGACGGTGGTGATCACGGCCCGGGTGAAGCCGTGCACGGGCCGGTCGGTCGGCGCGACCAGGAAGTGCATGCCGACGTCGCCCGGCTCGGGCTCGTACAGCCCGACCAGTTCGCGGTGGGCGGGGTCGTAGCGTTCCATCAGGAAGGCCGGGGCCCCGTCGTGCAGGCCGAGGTGGGCCTGCTGGTGCTCGTCGGCGGCCAGCTCCATGTAGGCCCGCTCGACGTCCACCAGCCTGGCGTCCTGCATCATCCAGAACGCGGACTTGGGGTGGGTGAGCCAGCCGTGCAGCAGTACGGCGTCGGTCAGCGGGTCGACGGGGCGCAGGGTCAGTGCCCCGACGGCGGCGGCGGTGCTCGTACGGCTCATACGGCGAACTCCTGGAACGCGATCGTCTTCTCGACCGGGTAGTACTCGCGGCCGAGCAGCTCCCGGACGATGCAGCTGTTGCGGTAGGCGCCCATGCCCAGGTCGGGGCTGGTGACGCTGTGCGCGTGGACCCCCGCGTTCTGCAGGAACACGCCGCTTCCCGTGACGTCCACGGCGTAGTTGCGGCCGATGTCGAAGTTGCCGCGGGAGTCGTGGCGCAGGCGGTCGCGAACGGGCTTGAGGAACTCCGGCTCGGTGTAGCGGTAGCCGGTGGCGAGGACCAGGCCCTCGGTCTCGATCTCGAAGTCCGTGCCCTGCTCCTCCTGGCGGAAGCCGAGCGTGTACGTGCCGTCCGTGTACCGGGCGCTGGTCAGCGCCGAGTTGGTGAGCAGGCGGGTGGGGACGGGACCGCCGAGCCGTTTCTGGTAGAGCAGGTCGAAGATCTCGTTGATCAGGTCGCCGTCGATGCCCTTGAAGAGGCCCTTCTGCTCGGCCGTGAGGCGGTAGCGGGTGTCCTCGGGCAGCGCGTGGTAGTAGTCCACGTACTCCGGGGACGTCATCTCCAGGGTGAGCTTGGTGTATTCGAGGGGGAAGAACCGCGGGGAGCGGGTCACCCAGTTCAGCCGGTAGCCGTGGACGTCGATCTCGCTCAGCAGGTCCTGGTAGATCTCGGCGGCGGACTGGCCGCTGCCGACCAGCGTGATCGACTTCTTCTTCACCAGCTCGGCCCGCTGCTGGACGTAGCGGGAGTTGTGCAGGAAGTCGCCCGCCAGGCCCCGGCAGGCGTCCGGGATGTGCGGCGGGGTGCCGGTGCCGAGGACGAGGCGGCGGGCGCGGTAGGTGTCGCCGGAGGTGGTGGCGACGGCGTACAGCTCCTCGCGCTCGTCGTACGTCACCTCGGTGACCGTGGTGGAGAAGCGGACGCTGCTCAGCTTGTGCGCGGCCCAGCGGCAGTAGTCGTCGTACTCGACGCGCAGCGGGTAGAAGTTCTCCCGGATGTAGAAGGAGTAGAGCCGGCCCTGCTCCTTCAGGTAGTTGAGGAAGGAGTACGGGGAGGTCGGGTCGGCGAGCGTCACCAGGTCCGACATGAACGGGGTCTGGAGGTGGGCGCCGTCCAGGAACATGCCGGCGTGCCACTCGAAGTCCGGCTTGGACTCCAGGAAGACGCCGTTCAGCTCGGCGACGGGCTCGGTGAGGCAGGCGAGGCCGAGGTTGAAGGGGCCGAGACCGATGCCCACGAAGTCGTAGGTGGTCTCCGGGGCTTCAGGAAGCGCGGTCAAGGGAGTCTCCCAGGTACTGCTCGGCGTGGCCGGCGATCAGATCGAGGACGGCGGCGATGTCGGCCGCGGTCGTCTCGGGGTTGAGCAGGGTGAACTTCAGGTAGTGGCGCCCGGCCACCTTGGTGCCCGCGACCACGGCGTCGCCGGACGCGAACAGGGCCTTGCGGGCGTAGAGGTTGGCGCGGTCGATCTCGGCGGGATCGGTGACGGCCGCCGGGACGCAGCGGAAGACCAGGGTGGAGAGGCTGGGCTCGACGACCACGTCGAAGCGGGGGTCGGCGGCGAGCAGTTTCCAGCCCTCCACCGCCAGACCGCACACCTCGTCGAAGAGCTGCCCGATGCCGTCGGCGCCCATCACGCGCAGCGTCGTCCACAGCTTGAGCGCGTCGAAGCGGCGGGTGGTCTGGAGCGACTTGTCCACCTGGTTGGGGATACGTTCCTGCACCATGCGGCGCGGGTTGAGGTACTCCGCGTAGTAGGTGGCGTGGCGCAGCGTGGCGGCGTCCCGGACCAGCACGGCCGACGAACTCACCGGCTGGAAGAAGGACTTGTGGTAGTCCACGGTGACCGAGTCGGCCCGCTCGATGCCGGTGATGCGGTCCCGGTGCTTCAGGGAGGCGAGCAGCCCGCAGCCGTAGGCCGCGTCGACGTGCATCCACACGGCGTACTGCTCGCACAGCCCGGCGATCTCGGGCAGCGGGTCGATGGAGCCGAAGTCGGTGGTTCCCGCGGTGGCGACGACGGCCATGGGGACCAGGCCGCTCTCCTTGCAGCGCTCCAGCTCGCGGGCGAGGGCGACGGTCTGCATCCGCTTGTCGCGGTCGACCGGGATCGACACGACGGCGTCGGGGCCGAGGCCGAGCAGCTTCGCGGACTTCTTCACGCTGAAGTGGCTGACCTCGGAGGCGAAGATCCGCAGGTCGGCGAAGTTCTCGGCCTTCGCCTCCTCGCGGGCGAGGAGCAGCGCCTGGAGGTTGGACTGGGTGCCGCCGGAGGTGAACACGCCGTCGGCCGCCGGGCCGAGGCCGATGCGGGCGCAGGTCCAGTCGATCAGTTTCCGCTCGATGAGCGTGCCGCCGGCCGACTGGTCCCAGGTGTCCAGGGAGGAGTTGACGGCGGACAGCACCGCCTCACCGAGCAGCGCCGGTATGACGACCGGGCAGTTGAGGTGGGCGAGGTAGCGGGGGTGGTGGAAGTAGACGGCGTCACGGAGGTAGACGTCCTCCAGCTCGTCGAGGACCGCGGCCGTGTCGTGCAGGGGCCGGTCGAGGTCGATCGCGTCGATGCGGGGGGAGAGGGCGTCGGCCGTGACACCGGTGAACGGACGGTCGGTGGTGGCGATTCTGGCGGCCACCCGCTCGACTCCTTCGGTCACGGAACGGCGGTACTGCTCCGCGGTGGCGTCGTTGAGCAGGTGCGAACGCATGTGGGGGTCCTCCGGTTGGGGACGGGCCGAGAGGGGACGGGCCGAGAGAGGCGGGCTGAGGCGGGCCGGAGCTCGCGATCAACTTAGGTGAGCCTAACCTAAGTCGCTCCGCTCATACGCATACCTGTGCGTGACTGCCGTCACTGCGGCCCCATGTGTGCGGTCGTCAGCCCTGCTCGCGGAGTTGTTCCTCCGTCAGGCCCCGGCGCCAGTAGCCGACGAAGGTGACGCGCCGGCGGTCGACGCCGCGCTCGCCCACGAAGTGCCGCCGCAGCTGCTTGACGCAGCCGGACTCGCCCGCGATCCAGACGTAGGGGTGCCCGGCGGTCGGGAGTTGGGCGTCCCGGAGGGTGGCGAGGGTCGTCTCCGGGCCGCCGGCGGCGTCCCCGGCCAGCCAGGTGATCTCGGCGTCCGCGGCCGTCCGGAGATCCTGCACGTCCTCGGCGTGCGGCACCTGGAGCCACACCCGGGCACGGGTGCCGGCCGGCAGCGACTCCACGATGGCACAGGCGGCCGGTACGGCGGTCTCGTCGCCCCAGATCACCACCAGGTCGGTGTCCCCGGGCGGCCGGAAGCGGATCGCCCGGTTGTCGGCGACCGCCGGACCGAGCAGCAGCACGCGGTCGCCGGGGGCGGCGTCCGCGGCCCAGCGGGCGGCGGGACCGGGCTCCGGCGCCTCGCGGCCCGCGCCGGACCCCGCCGGTTCGACGCCGTGCAGGACGAAGTCGATGTCGATCTCGACGGTGTGCCCGTCGTCGTCCCGGCGCAGCGACCGCAGCGTGTACGAGCGCATCACCGCCCGTACGTCCTCCGGCAGTTCCCGCCAGCCCTGCCACCAGCCCTCGCCCAGCTCCACCGGCACCGCGGGCTCCGCCTGTCCCGGGTGCGGCAGGAACAGCGACAGCGACTGGTCGAGGCCGTCGGAGCGGAAGGCGCGCAGGTCGGGCCCCGCGAAGGAGACCCGGGCCAGAGACGGGCCGAGCCGCCTCGTCCGTACGACCTGGAGGGCGAAGAAACGGAACGGGGCGGCGACGGCCGTCGTCATGAGGGGCTCCGGAGGAGGATGGTGGGTCAGCCGACCTTCTTGGCGTTCTCGATCGCCTCGGCCAGGTTGTCAAGGAGCGGCGTGCACTTGTCGTAGGACAGGATCGGCTCGGGGGAGCGGGCGATGACCTGGCCGGCCTTGACCGCGGGGAGCTGCTTCCAGGTGCCCTCGCTGATGTCCGCGGGCTGGATGGTCGAGGCCCGGTCGTCCATGATGATGACGTCGGCCGGGTACTTGTCGACGTTCTCCCAGCTCAGGGACTCGAACCAGCCGCCGGTCGCCTTCTTGGCCGCCTCGGAGGGCTCCACGAAGTTCACGCCGAGCGCCTTGAAGTACTCCAGGTCCACCGAGAGGTTGGTGCCGGAGACGTAGAACAGGTCGGGGCTCGCGGAGCCGGCCAGCACCCTGATCTCGGGCCTGGCCTTGGCGGCGGCGCGCAGCCGGGCGGCGGCCTTGTCGAAGGCGGCCTTGGCGTCGGTGACCTTCTTGGCCTTCATGTCCGCGCCGAGCGACTCGGCCAGCTCCCACATGCGCTGGAGCGGCTGGGTGAGCTGACGGTCGAAGACCGAGATCGCCACGCTCGGGGCGAGCTTGGCGATCTTGTCCTTCGACTCCTCCGGGACGGACCACAGGGTGCCCGCGGTGTCGAAGGTGGTCGTGATGAGCACCTGGGGGGCGAGGGAGGCGTACTTCTCGACGTTGAGCTTGCCCCACTCGTTGCCGAGCACGGTGACCTTGTCGACGTCGAGGTCGCCGGCCTGCACGTCGGGCTTGCCGTCCTTGGTGGTGGTCGGGCCGAAGACGCCCTTGACCTGGACGCCGTAGTCGAAGAGGGCGGCGGCGACGCCGGTGAAGGCCACGATGTCCGTCGGCACCTCGTCCAGCTTCACGGTGGTGCCGCGGTCGTCCTTGAAGGACCAGGGGCCGGACTTGGCGGCGCCGCCCGACCCGTCGCCCGCCCCACCGCTCTTGCCGTCGTCGTCGCCGCAGGCCGCGAGCACGGCGCCGAGGCCGAGGGCGCCGCCGGCGGCGAGGATTCCGCGGCGGGTCGGGTGGGTAGCGCTGGCGTTGGACATGGTGGTGGCTGCCTTCGAACGGTGCGGAGCGTCGCGCCCTGCGGGACAATTCGAAGGTAGGTTAGCCTAACCTCAGATCTTGTCCAGGGGCGGGGCCGGTACGGCACCCGCCCCCGTCGCGTCCGAGCCTCAGCCCACCAGCCCCAACTCCCGTGCGATCAGCATCCGCTGGACCTCGCTGGTGCCCTCGCCGATCTCCAGGATCTTCGCGTCCCGCCACATGCGGGCCACCGGGTACTCGTTCATGAAGCCGTAACCGCCGTGGACCTGGGTGGCGTCCCGGGCGTTGTCCACCGCGACCGTCGACGAGTACAGCTTCGCCAGCGCCGCCTCCTTCTTGAACGGCTCGCCCGCCACCAGCCGCGAGGCCGCGTCCCGCCAGGCGAGACGGGCCGTGTGGGCCTTCATCTCCATGTCGGCGATCTTGAACTGGATGGCCTGGTTGGCGCCGATCGGTTTGCCGAAGGCGTGACGTTCCTTCGCGTAGGCGACCGACTCGTCCACACAGCCCTGCGCGAGCCCCGTGCCCAGCGCGGCGATGGCGACCCGGCCCTCGTCCAGGATGCGCAGGAACTGCGCGTAACCGCGCCCCAGCTCGCCCAGCAGGTTCGCCGCCGGGACCCGGACGTCGGCGAAGGACAGCTCACGGGTGTCCGACGCGTTCCAGCCGACCTTCGAGTACGGGGCGGCCACCGTGAAGCCCGGGGTGCCCGACGGGACGATGATCGACGAGATCAGGGGCCTGCCGTCGGGCTTGCGGCCGGTCACCGCGGTGACCGTGACCAGGCCCGTGATGTCCGTACCGGAGTTGGTGATGAAGCACTTGGTGCCGTTGATGACCCATTCGTTCGTGGCCTCGTCCAGGCGGGCCGTCGTACGGGTCGCGCCCGCGTCGCTGCCGCCGTCCGGCTCGGTGAGGCCGAACGCGCCCAGGATCTCGCCCGAGCAGAGGCGGGGCAGCCACTCGCGCTTCTGCTCCTCGGTGCCGAACAGGTGCAGCGGCATCGCGCCCAGCGAGACGCCCGCCTCCAGCGTGATCGCCACCGACGAGTCGACCCGGGCCAGCTCCTCCAGGGCCACGCCGAGGGCGAAGTAGTCGCCGCCCATGCCGCCGTACTCCTCCGGGAACGGCAGCCCGAACAGGCCCATGCGGCCCATCTCGCGGACGATCTCGTACGGGAACTCGTGCCGCTCGTAGAAGTCGCCGATCTTCGGCGCCACCACGTCGTGCGCGAACTGTTCGACCGTGCGGCGCAGTTCTTCCAGTTCGGGGGAGAGCTTGTGGTCCATGGTGTTCACGACTCCTGGTGGGAGAGGGCTCGAACGGTGCGGGACGGGCTCGGCCGGCCCAGGTGCGCGGCCATCCAGACGCTTGTGGCGACCAGACGGCCGAGGTCGACCCCGGTGTCGATGCCGAGGCCCCGCAGCATCCACACGAGGTCTTCGGTGGCGAGGTTGCCGGTGGCGGACTTCGCGAACGGGCAGCCGCCGAGCCCGCCGGCCGAGGCGTCGACCGTGGTGACGCCCTGCTGGAGCGCGGCCAGCGTGTTGGCCAGGGCCTGGCCGTAGGTGTCGTGGAAGTGCACGCCCAGCGCGGAGACCGGCACGCCCGCCCCGGCCAGCGCGGTGAGCAGGGCCGTCACATGGCCCGGCGTCGCCACCCCGATGGTGTCGCCGAGGCTCAGCTCGTCGCAGCCCATGTCCAGCAGGGCCCGGCAGACCCGCACCACCTGGGGGACGGGGACGGGGCCCTCCCACGGGTCGCCGAAGCACATCGAGAGGTAGCCCCGTACGTGGACGTCGTCGCCCTGCGCCTTCGCCCGGGTCACCACCGGCTCGAACATGGCCAGCGCCTCGTCCACCGTGCGGTTCAGGTTGGCCTTGGCGAAGGACTCCGTGGCGCTGGCGAAGACCGCGACGCGGCGCGCGCCGAGCGCCAGCGCCCGGTCCAGGCCGCGTTCGTTCGGCACCAGCACCGGCAGCGACACCGGCAGGTCGCAGACCTGCGGGTACAGGTCCTCGGCGTCCGCCAGCTGGGGGACCCACTTGGGGTGGACGAAGCTCGTCGCCTCGATCGTGGTCAGGCCGGTGCCGGCCAGGCGGCGGATGAACTCCGCCTTGACGGCCGTCGGCACGGTCGCCTTCTCGTTCTGCAGTCCGTCGCGCGCGCCGACCTCGTGGATGCGGACGCGGGCGGGCAGGCCCTCGGCCGGTACGGCCATCGGGAGGCCCAGTTCCGGGGTGTTCACGCCGTCTCCTCCTTCGCGTCCGTCGCGTCGTCGGTGGGTGCGACGACCGCCAGCACCTGGTCCATGGCGACCGTGGTGCCCGGCGCCACGTCCAGCTCGGCGACGGTGCCGGCGTGCGGGGCGGAGATGACGTGCTCCATCTTCATCGCCTCCACCACCAGCAGGCTCTGCCCGGCGCTCACCTCGTCGCCGACGGCGACCTTCACCACCGTCACCGTGCCCGGCATCGGCGCGGTCAGCGAGTCGGCGCCCGCGTGGGCGGCCCGGTTGAGGGACGCGGCGACCGGGTCGTGGTCGCGCACCTGCCAGGCGTCGCCGTCCCGGCCCAGCCAGTCGGCGGCGCGGTGGAAGGTGTGCCGGACGCCGTCCAGGGTGACGGCGACCTGGTCGTCGGTGACGGTGTGGGAGCCGCGCGGGGTGTGCGTGACGGGTTCGAGTCCCGGCACACGCAGGGGGAAGGAGACCGGCTTCGGCTCGCCGCCGGTGCGCCAGCCGCTGGGCACCGAGAACGGGTCCGTCCAGCCGCCGCCGCGCGGACGCAGCGCCTCCAGCCGTACGGCCGCCGCCGCCTCGTACACCGCCTCCGGTACGCCGGTGGCGACCAGGCCGTCGACCTCGCGCTCCACCAGCCCCGTGTCCAGCTCGCCCGCCACCACCGCCGGGTGCGCGAGCAGCCGCCGCAGGAACCCGGCGTTGGTCGGTACGCCCAGGGTGACCGTCCCGGCGAGCGCCGCCCGGAGCCTGCGCAGCGCGGTCTCCCGGTCGGGGCCGTACGCGATCACCTTGGACAGCATCGGGTCGTACAGGCTGCCGACCTCGGTGCCCTCGCTGAGCCCCGAGTCGGTGCGCACGCCGTCGCCCTCGGGCTCGCGCAGCCGCAGCACCGTGCCGCCGGAGGGGAGGAAGCCGCGGGCCGGGTCCTCGGCGCACAGGCGGGCCTCGATGGCGTGCCCCGTCAGCCGTACGTCCTCCTGCGCGAACCCGAGCCGCTCACCGGCCGCCACCCGCAACTGCCACTCCACCAGGTCCAGGCCGGTCACCAGCTCGGTCACCGGGTGCTCGACCTGGAGGCGGGTGTTCATCTCCATGAAGTAGTACTGGGAGGGGTCGCTCCCGGGGACGATGAACTCCACCGTGCCCGCGCCCCGGTAGCCGCAGGAGCGGGCCGCCTGCACGGCCGCCTCGCCCATCGCCGCCCGGGTCGCCTCGTCCAGCAGGACGCTGGGCGCCTCCTCGATCACCTTCTGGTGGCGGCGCTGGAGCGAGCACTCACGCTCGCCCAGGTGCACCACGCCCCCGTGGCCGTCGGCCAGCACCTGGATCTCGATGTGCCGGGGACGGTCGATCCACCGCTCCACCAGCAGTGTGTCGTCGCCGAAGGAGGCGCGGGCCTCGCGACGCGCGGCGGCGATCTCGTCGGCCAGCACGGCCTCGTCCCGCACCAGCCGCATGCCCTTGCCGCCACCGCCCGCCGACGGCTTGAGCAGCACCGGGGTGCCGATCTCGCGGGCGGCGTCGGCGAGCTGCTCGTCGGTGAGCCCGCTGCCGCTGGAGCCGGGGACGACCGGCACCCCGGCCTCCCGCACCGTCTCCTTGGCGCGAATCTTGTCGCCCATCAGGGCGATCGCGTCGGCGGACGGTCCGACGAAGACCAGCCCGGCCTCCTCGCAGGCCCGCGCGAAGGCGGCGTTCTCGGCGAGGAAGCCGTACCCGGGGTGCACGGCCTGCGCCCCCGTCCGGGCCGCCGCCTCCAGCAGCCGCTCGACGGACAGATAGCTCTCCGCCGCGGGCGCCGGGCCGATCCGTACCGCCTCGTCGGCCTCCCGCACGTGCCGCGCGTCCGCGTCGGCGTCGGAGAAGACCGCCACCGAGCGCACGCCCATCGCGCGCAGCGTCCGGATGACGCGGACGGCGATCTCGCCCCGGTTGGCGACGAGCACGGTGTCGAACATGCGCGGCGTCTCGCGGCGCGGCGTCTCGTCCGTGCTCGTGTTCGTGTTCGTGTTCTGCATGGGTCCCCTCCTCACATCCGGAAGACGCCGAACTGGGGCTCGCCCAGCGGCGCGTTGGCACACGCGGTCAGGGCCAGGCCCAGCACCTGCCGGGTGTCGGCGGGCTCGATCACGCCGTCGTCCCACAGGCGGGCGGTCGCGTAGTAGGCGTTGCCCTGGCGCTCGTACTGGGCGCGGACCGGTGCCTTGAAGGACTCCTCCTCCTCGGCCGGCCACTCCTCCCCGCGCCCCTCCAGCTGGTCCCGCTTGACCGTGGCCAGCACGGACGCGGCCTGCTCGCCGCCCATCACGGAGATCTTGGCGTTGGGCCACATCCACAGGAAGCGCGGCGAATACGCCCGACCGCACATCGAGTAGTTCCCCGCGCCGTACGAGCCGCCGACGACCACCGTCAGCTTCGGCACCCGCGTGCACGCCACCGCCGTCACCATCTTGGCGCCGTGCTTGGCGATACCGCCCGCCTCGTAGTCCCGGCCCACCATGAACCCGGAGATGTTCTGCAGGAACACCAGCGGGATGCCGCGCTGGTCGCACAGCTCGATGAAGTGGGCGCCCTTCTGGGCCGACTCGGAGAACAGGATGCCGTTGTTGGCGACGATCCCCACCGGGTGGCCGTGGATGCGGGCGAAGCCGGTGACCAGGGTCTGCCCGTACTCGGACTTGAACTCGGCGAAGCGGGAGCCGTCCACCACGCGCGCGATGACCTCGCGGACGTCGTAGGGGGTGCGGGAGTCGACCGGCACCGCGCCGTACAGCTGCTGCGGGTCGACCTTCGGCTCGACGGCCGCCTCCACGCCCCAGGGGAGGGCGGAGCGCTCCGGCAGGGTGGAGACGATCTGCCGCACGATGCGCAGGGCGTGCGGGTCGTCCTCGGCGAGGTGGTCGGTCACGCCGGACACGCGCGAGTGGACCTCGCCGCCGCCCAGCTCCTCCGCCGTGACCACCTCGCCGGTGGCCGCCTTCACCAGCGGCGGGCCGCCCAGGAAGATCGTGCCCTGATTGCGGACGATCACCGCCTCGTCGCTCATCGCCGGGACGTACGCACCGCCCGCCGTGCAGGAGCCGAGGACGGCGGCGATCTGCGGGATCCCGGCGCCGGACATCCGGGCCTGGTTGTAGAAGATCCGCCCGAAGTGCTCGCGGTCGGGGAAGACCTCGTCCTGCATCGGCAGGAAGGCGCCCCCCGAGTCGACGAGGTAGAGGCACGGCAGCCGGTTCTCCAGCGCCACCTCCTGCGCCCTGAGGTGCTTCTTCACGGTCATCGGGTAGTACGTGCCGCCCTTGACGGTGGCGTCGTTGGCGACGATCACGCACTCCCGGCCGCTGACCCGGCCGATCCCGGCGATGACGCCGGCGGCGGGGGCCGCTGAGTCGTAGAGCCCGTCGGCCGCGAGCGGCGCCAGCTCCAGGAACGGCGAGCCCGGGTCGAGCAGCGTGTCCACGCGGTCGCGCGGCAGCAGCTTGCCGCGCGCGGTGTGCCGGGCCCGCGCCCGCTCGCCGCCGCCCAGCCGGGCCGCCGCGAGCTTGGCGCGCAGTTCCTGAACGAGGACGGCGTGCGCCTCCTCGTTGGCCCGAAAGGCCTCGGAGGCGGGATCTGCCGCCGTCGTCAGCTCCGGTGCCTCGTGCATCCTGCGGTCCCCTCACCCAGTGGTCGACCAGTTAATGAGCGTTAACGCATTTCCTTCAGGTTAACGACCGCTAACCCCCCTGTCTAGAATCGACTTCATGGCCACCAGAACCGACGCCCCCACCCGCCGCGAGCAGATCCTCAAGGAGGCCGCCCGGCTCTTCGCCGAGCGCGGCTTCCACGGGGTGGGCGTCGACGAGATAGGCGCCGCGGTCGGCATCAGCGGCCCCGGCCTCTACCGGCACTTCCCCGGCAAGGACGCGATGCTCGCCGAGCTGCTGGTCGGGATCAGCGACTCGCTGCTGACCGGGGCGAAGCGGCGGCTGGCGGAGGCGGACGGGTCGGCCGGCTCCCGGGCGGGCTCCGGTGCGACGGCACCCGAGGCGGTCCTCGACTCGCTCATCGAGGGGCACATCGACTTCGCGCTCGACGACCGCCCGCTCATCACCCTGCACGACCGCGAGCTGGACCGCCTGCGGGACGCCGACCGCAAGATGGTGCGGCAGTTGCAGCGGCAGTACGTGGAGCTGTGGGTCGGGGTGCTCCGGGAGGTCTACCCGGCGGTCGCCGAGCCCGCCGCCCGCTCCGCGGTCCACTCGGTCTTCGGCCTCCTGAACTCCACCCCGCACCTGGGCCGCCCCGGCTCGCTGCCGGGGCGCGCGGTGACGGCGGAGCTGCTGCACCGGATGGCGCGGGGGGCGTTCGCGGCGGTGGGGGAGGCGTAGGGAGGGTTCCCCGCTTCCGGAGTGACGAGGGTTACCCGGGTCCCGGTCTGGACGCCCCTGACTACCCGCCGGTACGGTGAGGTCTGAGCAAGCGCTTAGATATTCGTACCCTGGAGGTGGCGCGGTGCGCCGTACGGTGTTCAACGAGGACCACGAGGCGTTCCGGGAGACCCTCCGCGCCTTCATCGAGGCCGAGGTCGTCCCCGTCTACGACGACTGGTTCGCCGCGGGCCAGGCGCCGCGCGAGTTCTACTACAAGCTCGGCGAGCTGGGCATCTTCGGCATCAACGTGCCCGAGGAGTTCGGCGGCGCCGGCATGGACAGCCACAAGTTCGAGGCCGTCCTCTACGAGGAGACCGCCCGCGCGGGCGTCCAGTTCGGCGGCTCCGGCGTCCACGTGCTGCTCGCCCTGCCCTACATCAACATGCTGGCCACCGACGAGCAGAAGAAGCGCTACCTGCCGAAGTTCGTCACCGGCGAGGAGATGTGGGCCATCGCGATGACGGAGCCCGGCACCGGCTCCGACCTCGCGGGCATGAAGTCCACCGCCAAGCTCTCCGAGGACGGCACCCACTACGTCCTCAACGGCGCCAAGACCTTCATCACCGGCGGCGTGCACGCCGACAAGGTCATCGTCTGCGCCCGCACCGACGCCCCCACGGCCGAGGACCGCCGCCACGGCATCTCCCTGTTCGCCGTGGACACCAAGTCCGAGGGCTACTCGGTCGGCCGCAAGCTGGACAAGCTGGGCCTGCGCACCTCCGACACCGCCGAGCTGGCCTTCGTCGACGTCAAGGTCCCCGTCGAGGACCTGCTCGGCGAGGAGAACAAGGGCTTCTCCTACCTCGGCCACAACCTGGCCTCCGAGCGCTGGGGCATCGCCTTCGGCGCCTACGCGCAGGCCGCCGCCGCCGTCCGGTTCGCCAAGCAGTACGTCCAGGACCGCACCGTCTTCGGCAAGCCGGTCGCCGCCTTCCAGAACACCAAGTTCGAGCTGGCCGCCTGCCAGGCCGAGGTGGACGCCGCCGAGGCCGTCGCCGACCGCGCCACCGAGGCCCTGGACGCCGGTGAGCTGACCCCCGCCGAGGCCGCCAGCGCCAAGCTGTTCTGCACCGAGGTCGCCCACCGCGTCATCGACCGCTGCCTCCAGCTGCACGGCGGCTACGGCTACATGAACGAGTACCCGATCGCCCGCCTGTACGCGGACAACCGCGTCAACCGCATCTACGGCGGCACCAGCGAGGTCATGAAGATGATCATCGCGAAGAACATGGGGCTGTGACCCGAGGGTCATGAGCGAAGCACTCCAGTCCCTCCTCGACCTGCTCGACCTCGAGCGGATCGAGGAGGACATCTACCGCGGCCGCTCCCGGTCCGCCGTCGTCCCCCGGGTCTTCGGCGGGCAGGTGGCGGCCCAGGCCATGGTCGCCGCCGGCCGCACGGTCCCCGCGGACCGGCACGCGCACTCCCTGCACGCGTACTTCCTGCGCCCCGGTGACCCCGGCGCTCCCATCGTCTACAACGTCGACCGGCTGCGCGACGGCCGCTCCTTCACCACCCGCCGCGTCGTCGCCGTCCAGCACGGCAAGCCGATCTTCACCCTGTCGGCGTCCTTCCAGACGTACGAGGAGGGCCTGGACCACCAGGCCCCGATGCCGCCCGCACCGGACCCGGCGACCCTCCCCACCGGCGAGGAACGGCTGCGCGGCTACCCGCACCTGCCCGCCGAGACGGTGGAGCGGTTCCTGGAGGCCCGCGCCGCCGTCGACCTGCGCTACGTCGACGACCCGCCCTTCGGCGACTTCGGCACCCCGCGCGAACCGCACTCCCAGGTGTGGTTCCGCACCAACGGCAAGCTCGCGGACGACCCCCTGCTGCACGTCGTCCTCGCCACCTACGTCTCCGACATGACCCTGCTCGACTCGGTCCTGCTCGCGCACGGCCGCGGCGGCTGGGCCGTCGGCGACGTCGTCGGGGCCTCGCTGGACCACGCCATGTGGTTCCACCGGCCCTTCCGCGCCGACGAATGGCTGCTGTACGACCAGCAGTCGCCGTCCGCGTCCGGCGGCCGGGGTCTCGGCCAGGCCCGCATCCACACCCAGGACGGGCGGCTCGCCGTCTCCGTCGTCCAGGAAGGCGTGGTACGCGTCCCTCGGGAACACTGAGGGGCATGGCGGACACAGGGACACGGCGGACGCGAAGAAGAACGGCGACAGCACCTTCACGGTGCTCGTCGCCGCCTTCGCCAATCTGGCCATCGCCGTCGCTTCCAGCGCCGAGTGCCCCGGGCGGAGCTGGTGGCCGTCGAGCACATCGAGGCGGTGCTGGAGCTGACCACCCTCGTGCAGGGGCCGAGCAGCGGGTGCGAGAGGAGTTCCCGATCGTGCGCCGGGTCTATCTGGACCCGACGCCCGGTTTCGCGCAGCGCCGCTCGGAGGGGATCAACCCCTGGCCGTAGGAGCCGCGGCAGCCGAGCCGCAGAGACGCGGGCTACTTCAGCCCGGCCTCCGTCAGCAGGTACGCCGTCATCGGGTCGTAGTAGCGGGGGCTGACCACGTGGTCGTCCAGCGGCACCGCCACCTGGAGGGTGCCCTCGGACTCGGCGAGGAAGAGGGCCGGGTCGTTGCAGTCCGCGTAGCCGACGGAGTCCACGCCGTGCTGGGCGGCGTAACCGGCCCAGCCGTGGTCGGCGACCACCAGGTCCGGCAGCGGGCGGCCCTCGCGCTCCAGACCGGTCAGGATCGCCTTCATCGGCTCGCCCGAGTGGGTGTGCCACAGCGAGGCCCCGTGCTCGAGCACCGAGACGTCCGCGAACTGCTGGACGTACCCCTCCTCCGTGGTCAGCCCCTCCGGGATCACGACGATCTCGCAGCCCGCGGTCCGCAGCGCGGCGGCCGTGGCGCGGTGCACGTCGAGCAGCCCGCCCGGGTGACCGGTGGCGAACAGCACCCGCTCCCCGCCGTCGGCCGCCTTGCGCAGCCGCCCCGCCATCCGCTCCAGCGCGGAGACGGTCAGCTCCGGGTCGATGGTGTCCTGGCCGTACCGGTGCTCGGGGTCGTCGTTGACGCCGACCCGCTCCGCCATCACCGCGAGCACGTCCTGCTCGTCGCTCCAGCGGTCGCCCAGCTCCAGACCGAGCCAGAAGCCCCGGTCGCCGTTGGCCAGCTTCCGGTAGTGGGAGAGGTTGTTCTCGCGGGGCGTGGCGACGTCGCCCGCGATACGCGTTCTGACGAGGTGCTCGGCGAGTTCGGCGCGGCTGGGTGTCCCGGGTATCGGCATGGCTCCATTGTGAGGCAGCCCGGGTCCGGGCAGCAGCCGGTCCCCGCGGGATAGCCGATTCCACCAGTCCCCGGCCCGCGTATGGACGGAATGTACATGTCGCGGCCGCAATTGGGCCATCTAGTCTGCGACGACCGGCTGCCTCGCTCACCAGTACAGTCGGACAGCAGCAGTACATACGCGACGAAGCGTAAGAAGGAAGGCAGTACATGAGCAGCAACGAGACGCCCCGCGGTCCCGTCGACTCCTCCCGGATCCCGCGCTACGCCGGGCCCGCGACCTTCGCCCGGCTCCCGCGCCTGGACGAGGTCGGCGCCGCCGACGTCGCCGTCGTGGGTGTGCCGTTCGACTCGGGTGTCTCCTACCGGCCCGGCGCCCGCTTCGGCGGCAACGCCATCCGCGAGGCCTCCCGCCTGCTGCGCCCCTACAACCCGGCGCAGGACGCCTCCCCCTTCGCCCTCGCCCAGGTCGCGGACGGCGGCGACATCGCCGTCAACCCGTTCAACATCCACGAGGCCGTCGAGACGATCGAGGCCGCCGCCGACGACCTCCTCGGCACCGGCGCCCGCCTGATGACCCTGGGCGGCGACCACACCATCGCCCTGCCGCTGCTCCGCTCGGTCGCCAAGAAGCACGGCCCCGTCGCCCTGCTGCACTTCGACGCGCACCTCGACACCTGGGACACCTACTTCGGCGCCGAGTACACCCACGGCACCCCCTTCCGGCGCGCGGTGGAGGAGGGCGTGCTCGACACCTCCGCGCTCTCCCACGTCGGCACCCGCGGCCCCCTGTACGGCAAGAAGGACCTCACCGACGACGAGAAGATGGGCTTCGGCATCGTCACGTCGGCGGACGTCTACCGCCGCGGCGCCGACGAGGTCGCCGACCAGCTGAGGCAGCGCATCGGGGACCGCCCGCTGTACATCTCCATCGACATCGACTGCCTCGACCCCGCCCACGCCCCCGGCACCGGCACCCCCGAGGCCGGCGGCATGACCTCCCGCGAGCTGCTGGAGATCCTGCGCGGCCTGGCCTCCTGCAACCTGGTCTCCGCCGACGTCGTCGAGGTCGCCCCCGCCTACGACCACGCGGAGATCACGTCGGTGGCCGCGTCCCACACCGCCTACGAACTGACCACGATCATGTCCCGCCAGATCGCCGAGGCGCGTTCGCAGTGACCCACGACCACGACCTGGTGCTCCGTCCGACCGCCGCCCAGACGCAGGCCGCGCTGAACCCACCCGGCGGCCGCACCGGCGCGGACCTGGTCGTGGAGTCCCTGGCCGCGCTCGGCGCGACCACTGTCTTCGGCCTGCCCGGTCAGCACGCCCTCGGCGTGTTCGACGCCCTGCGCCGCTCCGACCTGCGCTACGTCGGTCTGCGGGTGGAGAACAACGCCGGGTTCGCCGCCGACGCCTACGGCCGGATCACCGGCGAGGCCGCCCCGCTGCTGCTGTCCACCGGCCCAGGAGCCCTCACCTCCCTCGCCGCGCTCCAGGAGGCGCGGGCGGCCTCCGCGCCCGTCCTGGCGATCGGCAGCCAGGTCCCCACGGCGGGCCTCGGCGGCGGCCGCCACGGCTACCTGCACGAACTCCCCGACCAGGCCGCCTCCTTCCGGGGCGTGGTCAAGTCCGTGCACACCGTCCGCACCCAGTCCCAGATCCCGTCCGCGATCGCGGAGGCGTGGACGTCGGCGCTGACCGTCCCGCACGGCCCGGTGTGGGTGGAGATCCCGCAGGACGTCATGCTGGCCGGGACACCGATCCCGGTCGTGACCGGCGGCGACACCTTCCCCGAGGAGCTGCCCCCGCGCCCCGAACTGACGGCGGTGGCGGCAGACCTGCTCGCGCACGCCGAGCGTCCGGTGATCGTCGCGGGCGGGGGAGTCGTCCGGGCGGACGCGTCGAAGAAGCTCCGGCAGCTCGCGGAACGCCTCCAGGCCCCCGTGGTCACCACCTTCGGCGGCAAGGGCGCCTTCCCCTGGACGCACCCCCTGTCCCTCCAGTCCTGGCTGGAGGACCGCCACACCACGGACTTCCTTCAGGACGCCGACGTACTCCTCGTGGTCGGCTCCGGGCTCGGCGAACTCTCCTCCAACTACCACACGTTCACACCCCGCGGGCGCGTGATCCAGATCGAGGCCGACCTCGGCAAACTGGAGTCCAACCACCCGGCCCTCGGCATCCACGCCGACGCCCGCCTCGCCCTCCAGGCCCTGCTGGAGACGGTGGGCGAGCGCACCGACCCGGCCGCCCCCGAGCGGGTCCGTGCGGTGCTGGACCGGGTCCGCGCACGCATCGCCGCCCAGGAACTCACCCTGGAACAGGACGTCCTGGCCGCCGTCCGCAAGGCCCTCCCGCCCCGCGCCCCCTCCTTCTGGGACATGACGGTCCTGGCCTACTGGGCCTGGTCCGCCTTCGACGCGAAGACCCCGAACACCATGCACTCCGCCCAGGGCGCCGGCGGTCTCGGCTACGCCTTCCCGGCCGCCCTGGGAGCCGCGGTCGCCGACCCCACCCACCCGGTGCTGGCCGTCTCCGGCGACGGCGGCGCGCTGTACTCGATCGCCGAACTGGCCACCGCCCGCCAGTACGACCTGAACGTCACCTGGCTGATCGTGGACGACGGCGGCTACGGCATCCTGCGCGCGTACATGACCGACGCCTTCGGACAGCCCACGGCGACGGACCTGCCCGGCCCCGACTTCGTCGCCCTGGCCGAGTCGTTCGGGGTGCCGGGCGTGCGGACCTCCCCGGAGACCCTGGAGGCGGACCTGGCGAAGGCCCTGGCCGCACCGGGTCCCTCGGTGGTCGTCCTCCCGGTCGCGCTCCGGATGTTCGCGCCGACGCACCGGGACTGAGTGGTCGGCGGCGCTACGAGATCGCGCGCAGCCGGGGGCGGCTCCCCGCCCGTTCCCGCAGCCGCTCGACGGCGGTCGCCGTCTCCTCGTCCGCGGGCAGCATGACGACGAGCTGCTGCGCGTCCGAGGTGAGGTCCAGCGTCTCGCGGCGCAGCCGCAGCTCGCCCCCCTCGGGATGGCCGATCCGCAGCACCCCGCGCGGTGGTACCACGTGCCGGTTCATGCGCCGGGTGAAGTCGGGGCCGGCGACGGGCGCCAGCTCCGCGGTGAACCACTCCGCGTTCTCGATCTTCGGGCCGAGCCACAGATCGAACGCCTGCTCGTCGGCCACGTCGTCCCAGGCGACGAAGAACGCTCTGGCACGGGCGTCGGTGAAGACGTACCGGGTGAGGTTCGGTTCGTCGGCCTCCAGCAGACCCGAGCCCTCCGTCACGGTCCCGAAGGTGCCGGTCCACGCGAGGATGTCGCCGAGCCGGTTGGTCACCACGGCGATGCCCGGCTCCAGGAGACGCAGGGTCTCCAGCACGGAGGGGCGCACCTCCCGGCTCGGTGGCTCGGGGCGCGCGTGGGCGGTGCACTCCCCGCCGGTGATCTTCGACAGGTAGCGCAGGTGCCCGCGTTCCGCCGGGTCCAGGGCGAGCGCGTCGGCGAGCGCGTTCAGCACGGCGACCGAGGGATTGCGGTCCCGGCCCTGCTCGATGCGGGTCAGATACTCGACGCTGATCCCGGCCCGCGCCGCGACGTCCGACCGCCGCAGCCCCGGTGACCTGCGACGTCCGTGATCGGGCAGCCCCAACGCCTGCGGCTGAATACTGTCGCGCCTGGTCCGGACGAAGTCCCCCAACGGTGTCCCCATGCTGTGAGACTACGGCGTCTCCTGTCGCCCGCGGGACTGCTCAAGGTGGCCCTGTCGGGGCCAGCCCGAGCAGAGTCTGGCTGTGCTGTCGGCGGCCGTCGAGAGTGGCGGCATGGACATCAACAGGCACAAACTCGTGATCGTCGTCGGAAGCGTCCGTGAGGGCCGGTTCGGGCCCGTGGTGGGCTCCTGGGTCGCCGAACAGGCGCGACAGCACGGCGGGTTCGAGGTGGAGGTCGTCGACCTGGCCGGCATCGACATCCCCCTCGCCCTGCCGGCGGAGTCGCCCAAGTACGCCGGCGACTCCTACCCACGACCGGCCGGGATGGCCGCGCTCACCTCGGCCCTGGCGGGCGCCGACGCGTTCGTCGTGGTCACGCCCGAGTACAACCACAGCTATCCGGCGTCCCTGAAGGCGGCCATCGACTGGCACTTCACCCAGTGGACGGCCAAGCCGGTCGCCTTCGTCAGCTACGGAGGTGCGGCGGGCGGCCGGCACGCGGTGCTCCACCTGGAGAACGTGCTGACCGAACTGCACGCGGTGACCATCCGCGACGGACTCGCCTTCCCGAACTACTTCACCGCGTGGCAGGACGGACAGCCGGTCGACGACGCGGCCCCCGGATACGCCAAGACCCTGCTGGAGCAGCTCGCGTGGTGGGCGGGGGCGCTCCGCGCGGCCCGTGAAGCCGCCCCCTACCCGGCGTGAGGCCGCCTACCAGATCGACTCCACCCACTCCGGGTGGTCGACGAACGGGTTGCGGTTGTGCTGGTAGTCGTCGTAGATGACCTGGTTGCGGCGCTCCTCGAAGGCGTTCGGCGGGTCCTCGTCGTTCCACGCCTTGAGTACCGAGAGCTTGCCGATGTACGGGTTGCTGCCGTTGTCGACCTGGCCGTTGACCTCCAGGTCGGCGAAGCCGTCGCCGCCCTCGTAGCGGACCGCCATGTAGAAGATCATGCGGGCCACGTCGCCCTTGACGGCGTCGCGCGGCTCGAAGGAGTCGGAGTCGGTGAGGCTGCCGCCGCCCTCGCTGACCGCGCTGCCGCCGTTGTCGAAGTCCTTGTTGCCCCGGACGCTGTTGACCCGGACGTCCGAGGGGCGCAGGTGGTGGATGTCGGTGCCGGGCCCGGTCGCGGTGCCGAAGTCGCCGTGGGACTTGGCCCACACGTGCTCGCGGTTCCAGTCGCCGGTGTCGCCGCCGTTGAGCGACTTGCTGCGGGAGACGCCCGAGTAGAGCAGGACCACGTTCCCGCTGTTGTCCGGGTCCTCGTCGGTGGCCTTGAGCGCGTCCCAGACCGCCGAGTACGACAGCTTCGTCTGGTCGCTGATGATCGTGTGGAGGGACGACTTGAGGCTCGTGCCGGTCTTGCCGATCGCGTCCTTGTAGTACGTCGAGTCGTAGTCCGATGCCGATGCCGATGCCGATGCCGATGCCGTGGTCGTCGCCGTCGCCGTCGCCGGGGTCGCGGTCAGCGAGGGTGCGGCGACCCCGGCCAGTACGGCGGCCGTGGCGAGGGCCGCCGCCTTCCGGCGGCGGGTGCGTATCGCGAGCATGTGGGGTGTCCGATCTACGCGTGTGGAACGGAGTTGTAGGACGAGCGTGACATGGACATGTTGGAGGCTGAGTGTACGGAGCGTGTCGATTGCGTGACGGTCGCCGTGCCGCGTCGGTCGAACCGCCGATGCCGCCGAACCCGGCAGGCGCGGCAACCGCCCGTCGCGGGCGGCCCGCAGACCTGACCGTCAGGGCGAGGGGTGGCTTGTCGACGGCGAGGAAGGACGAGCGGTGAGTCCCGCCGGGGTCACTCGGGACCGGCCGCCCACGGGGCGAGACGCTGGGTGGCAGCCCACGATGCCAGGAGGGCCACACCGTCGGCGGCCGGTGTACCCGCGGGTGCGGTGTAGACGTTGAGGTGCAGGCCGGGTTCGGCGGGCAGTCCCAGCGACTCGACGTCCAGGTCGAGCCGGCCCACGATCGGATGGCGCACCCGCTTGCGGCCGGACCGGTGCAGCCGCACGTCCTGCGAGGCCCACCGCTGCCGGAACAGCTCACTGCCCGCCGACAGTTCGCCGATCAGGGCGATCAGCTCGTCGTCGTGCGGATTGCGGCCGGCTTCCATGCGCAGCTTCGCGGCCACGTCACCGGTGATCTGGTCGTAGTCGACGAAGAAGTCCCTGGCCGCCTCGGGGTTCAGAAAGACGAACCGCGCTGTGTTCGCGGGCCGTCGCGGGTCGGCCGGCATCGGTGAATACAGCGCGCGGGCGAGTTGATTCGTGGCGAGCACGTCGTAACGGCTGTTTCCGATCCAGGCCGGCGCGTCCGAGATCGCGTCGAGCACCTGCCGCAGCGTCGAGCGCACCGTCACGGCGGGCCCCGGCCGGCCTGGGCCGCTGGGCGCCGCGGACCGGCGAGCGAGGTGAAACAGGTGGTCGCGCTCGGCCTCGTCGAGTTGCAGCGCCAAGGCCAACGCGTCGAGCACGCCGTCGGAGGCACCGGCGAGGCTGCCGCGCTCCATACGCACGTAGTAGTCGACCGACACCCCGGCCAGCAGCGCCACCTCTTCGCGGCGCAGGCCCTTGACCCGGCGGTTGCCGCCGTAAGCGGGCAGGCCCGCCTTCTCGGGTGTGATACGGGCGCGACGCGAGCTGAGGAACTCCCGGATCTCGGTGCGCGGATCCCTCGTGGTCATTCCCTCACCGTAAGCCCGTCCCGGAATCAAGGGGTACCTGATGCGGTCGTCGCGATGCCGCCGTCCACCGGGATGATGGTGCCATTGAGGTAGGACCCGGCCCGGCCGGCGAGAAACACGGCGATTCCCGCCATGTCGTCGTCGCGGCCGAGCCGGCGCAAAGGAGTGGCCGCCGCGATCGTGTCGCCGACGGCATCGAGCGTGGACGCCATCATCTGCGACGGGAACACTCCCGGTGCTACCGCGTTCACCGTGACGTGCTGTGGGCCCAGCTCCCTGGCGAGCACTCTGGTGAGTTGATGGAGTGCCGCCTTGCTGCTGGCGTACGAGTAGTTGGGCGACTGGGCGACGTGGATGGCGGCGATACTGCCGATGTTGATGATCCGCGCGGGATCATCGACGGTGCCCGCCCCGCGAAGTGCCGGGAGCAGCGCCTGCACCAGCCAGAACGGGGACTTGAGGTTGAGGTCGAGCACCGCGTCCCAGGCCTCGTCCGGGAACGTCGCCAGCGGCTCGCGCCACATCGCTCCCGCGTTGTTGACCAGGATGTCCAGCCGCTCCGAGTCGGCCATGACAAGATCGGCGAGGCGCAGACACTCGTCGTGCCTGGACAGGTCGGCGGGGATCGCTCGAACGTCGCCGAACACGGACAGCAGCTGCTGTGCCTCCGCGCACGCGTCCGCCTTCCGTGAACTGATGACGACGCGGGCGCCCGCCTGGAGAAGGCCGCGCGCGATCATCATGCCGATGCCCCTGGTGCCGCCAGTGACGAGGGCGTACTTCCCACTCAGATCGAAGAGTTCCGTGTGAGTGGTGCATTGCTTGTCCGCCATGGGTCTCCGTACCTCGCGTGTCCATAAAGCCGCGTCCGTAAAGCCGTGTCCGTAAAGCCGTGTCCATGGAGTCGTGCCCATGGAGTGTTTTCGGCGCTTGCGACTCGACAACGCTGACAGGCGTTCCGGACGTCTGGGAGATCCTGGCGATCCAGGTACTGGGAGGTCCCCCTTCCGACGCTCCCGCATCCCAGCTTTCGGAAAGCGGTCAACTTCCGTCCATCCCGCCGCCCTAGGGTGACCGGCATGCGCCCGAGAACCCTCCGTACCGCCCTCGCCACCCTCACCGCGAGCCTCGCCGCGGCGGGCTGCCTGACCGCCGCGGGACCGGCCGCCGCCGCGCAGGAGCGGCACCCGGCGAACGCCTGCTCGCCCGCCGTGTCCCTCACCGGCTTCACCGACGCCCTCGACAAGACGACCTACGACGGCACCTACGTCGGCAACCTCTCCGCCCTCGCTCCCGGCCGGCGCGGCTCCCTGGCCGCCCTCTCCGACCGCTCGGAGCTGTTCCGGCTGGACGCGCGCACCCTGGAACCGCGCGGCGTGATCACGCTCGCCGACGAGAAGGGCGCCGCCCTCGACTCCGAAGGACTGGTCGCCGACCGGGACGGCACCTACCTCGTCTCCTCCGAGACCGAGCCGTCGGTCCGCCGTTACTCCGACACCGGCGAGCTGCTCGGCCGCCTCCCCGTGCCGGACGACCTCCGCACCGCACCGGACGGTCGCGCACAGGCGAACGGCAGCTTCGAAGGACTCACCCTCCTGCCCGGCGGCCGGACGCTGCTCGCCTCGATGGAGTACCCGCTCGACGGCGATCCCGCCGACCTGGTCCGTTTCCAGACCTGGCAGCGGACGCGGCACGGCGACTTCCGGCTCGGTGCCCAGTACACCTACCGGACGGACCCCGGTCTCGGCGTCTCCGAGGTCACCGCGACCCCCGACGGGCGCCTCCTCGTCCTGGAGCGCGGTTTCACCTCAGGCGTCGGCAACACCGTCCGCCTCCAGCTGGCCGACCGGCCCGGGCACGGCGGTGGCGCGCTGCACAAGCGGCTCCTCGCCGACCTCGCCGACTGCCCGACCCTCGGCGCCACGGCCAAGCAGCCCCAGCCCAACCCCCTCCTCGACAACTTCGAGGGGATGGCCGTGACCGGCCGCTCCGGAGGGCGTACGGACGTCCTCGTCGTCAGCGACGACAACCGGAACGACGTACAGACCACCCGCTTCCTCAGGCTCCGCGTACGCGCCTGATCACCCGGCCGATTGTTGCGGCGGGATGAAATCCCCGCTCGCCCGTGTTGGTGCCTTCCGGTAGATCAGGTGAGCAGGACGACCGACCGGAGGGCACGGCGTGGACGCGCAACGGGGCTGGGTGCGACGACTGGCGGGCTACGCCTGGCGGTATCCCAAGGACGTCGTCCTCGCCCTCGGGGCCTCGCTGGGCGGCATGGCCGTCATGGCCTTCGTGCCCCTGATCACCAAGGTGATCATCGACGACGTGATCGGCGACAAGACCAGGGACATGGCCGTCTGGGCCGGTCTCCTGATCGGCGCCGCGGCCGTCGTCTACGGCCTCACCTACATCCGCCGGTACTACGGCGGCCGACTCGCCCTCGACGTCCAGCACGACCTGCGCACCGACATGTACGGGACGATCACCCGGCTCGACGGCAGACGCCAGGACGAGCTGTCCACCGGGCAGGTGGTCGGGCGGGCGACCAGCGACCTCCAGCTGATCCAGGGCCTGCTCTTCATGCTCCCGATGACCCTCGGGAACGTCCTGCTCTTCCTGATCTCCCTGGTGATCATGGCGTGGCTGTCCCTGCCGCTCACCCTGGTCGCGCTCGCCGTCGCCCCCGCCCTGTGGTTCATCGCCCGCCGCAGCCGCACCCGGCTGCACCCCGCCACCTGGTACGCGCAGGCGCAGGCCGCCGCCGTCGCCGGGGTGGTCGACGGTTCGGTGAGCGGCGTGCGCGTGGTGAAGGGCTTCGGGCAGGAGGAGCAGGAGACCGGGAAGCTCAGGGAGGTCGGACGCAGGCTCTTCGCCGGGCGGCTGCGGACGATCAAGCTGAACGCCACCTACACCCCGGCCCTCCAGGCCGTCCCCGCGCTCGGCCAGGTCGCCATGCTCGCCCTCGGCGGCTGGCTGGCCGTCCGCGGGCACATCACCCTCGGCACCTTCGTCGCCTTCTCCACCTACCTCGCCCAGCTGGTCGGGCCCGTCCGCATGCTCGCCATGGTGCTCACCGTCGGCCAGCAGGCCCGGGCCGGCACCGAACGCGTCCTGGAGCTGATCGACACCGAGCCGGCCATCGAGGACGGTACGAAGACCCTGCCGGCCGACGCTCCCGCCACCGTCGAGTTCGACGACGTCGCCTTCGGCTACGACACGGGCGACGGGGAGCCCCGGCCCGTCCTCGACGGGCTCTCCTTCGAGATCCGCGCCGGTGAGACCCTCGCCGTCGTCGGCTCCTCCGGTTCCGGCAAGTCCACCGTCTCGCTGCTCCTGCCGCGCTTCTACGACGTGACGCGCGGTGCCGTCCTCGTCGGCGGCCACGACGTGCGCGAGCTGACGCTCGACTCGCTGCGGGCCGCCGTCGGGCTGGTGCCCGAGGACTCCTTCCTCTTCTCCGACACCGTCCGCGCCAACGTCGCCTACGGCCGCCCGGACGCCACCGACGAGGAGATCGAGGCCGCCGCGCGGGCCGCCCAGGCCCACGGGTTCATCACCGAGCTGCCCGAGGGCTACGGCACGACCGTCGGCGAGCACGGGCTGACCCTCTCCGGCGGCCAGCGCCAGCGCGTCGCGCTCGCCCGGGCGATCCTCACCGACCCCCGGCTGCTGGTCCTGGACGACGCCACCTCCGCCGTGGACGCCCGCGTGGAGCACGAGATCCACGAGGCGCTGAAGCAGGTCATGCGGGGCCGCACCACGCTCCTCATCGCCCACCGCCGTTCCACGCTGGGCCTCGCCGACCGCATCGCCGTGCTCGACCGCGGCCGCCTCGCCGACCTCGGCACCCACGAGGAGCTCCAGGAGCGCTCCGCCCTCTACCGGCGCCTGCTCACCGACCCCGACGAGCTGGGCGGCGTCTCGCCCGGCCACACCCGCCCCGCCGAGAAGGCGGAGGACACCCCCGACACCTCCGTACGCGACGAGCTGGACGCCGAGTTCGACGCCGAGCGCGGGGTCACACCCCGGCTGTGGACCGGCGACCGCGCGCCCAAGGACACCGCGCTCGCCGGCACCCCGGCCACCCCGGAGCTGCTCGCCCAGGTCGACGCGCTGCCCCCGGCGGACGGCACCCCGGACATCGACGAGACGTCGGCGGTACGGCCCGAGTCCTCCTACGGCCTGCGGCGTCTGCTGCGCGGCTTCCGCACACCCCTGCTGATCAGCCTCGCCCTGGTGGCCGTGGACGCGGGCATGGGCCTGCTGCTGCCGGTGCTGATCCGCAACGGCATCGACGACGGCGTCACCCGGGTCGCGCTCGGCGCGGTGTGGGCGTCCTCGCTCCTCGGACTGCTCGCCGTACTCGTCCAGTGGGGGGCGCAGACCGGCGAGATCCGCATGACCGGGCGGACCGGCGAGCGGATCCTGTACTCGCTCCGCCTGAAGATCTTCGCCCAGCTCCAGCGGCTCGGCCTCGACTACTACGAGCGCGAGCTGACCGGCCGGATCATGACCCGGATGACGACCGACGTGGACGCCTTGTCGACGTTCCTGCAGACGGGACTGGTCACGGCGTTCGTCTCGGTGGTCACCTTCTTCGGCATCATGGTCGCCCTGCTGGTGATCGACGTCGAACTCGCCCTGATCGTCTTCGCGACCCTGCCGCCGCTGATCATCGCCACGTACTTCTTCCGCAAGGCCAGCGTGAAGGCCTACGAACTCGCCCGCGAACGCGTGTCCACGGTCAACGCCGACCTCCAGGAGTCGGTGGCGGGCCTGCGCATCGTGCAGGCCTTCCGGCGTGAGCGGGACGGCGGGCGGCGGTTCGCCGAGCGCAGCGACAGCTACCGGCAGGCCCGCATCCGCGGACAGTGGCTGATCTCGATCTACTTCCCGTTCGTGCAGCTGCTGTCGTCGGCCGCCGCCGCGGCGGTGCTGGTCGTGGGCGGCGCACGGATCGACGACGCGACGCTGACGACCGGTGCGCTGGTGGCGTACCTGCTCTACATCGACCTGTTCTTCGCGCCGGTCCAGCAGCTCTCGCAGGTCTTCGACGGCTACCAGCAGGCGTCCGTCTCGCTGGGCCGCATCCAGGAGCTGCTGCGCGAGCCGACCTCGACCGAGGCCCCCGAGAAGCCGCGCGACGTGGCGTCCCTGCGCGGGGAGATCGCGTTCGAGGACGTGCACTTCAAGTACGGGGGTGCCGACGAGGCGGACGCCGCCCTCACCGGCATCGACCTGCGCATCCCCGCCGGGCAGACCGTCGCCTTCGTCGGCGAGACCGGTGCGGGCAAGTCGACCCTGGTGAAACTGGTGGCCCGGTTCTACGACCCGACCGGCGGCCGGGTCACCGTCGACGGGCAGGACCTGCGCGCCCTCGACCTCACCTCCTACCGGCACCGCCTGGGCGTCGTCCCGCAGGAGGCGTACCTCTTCCCCGGCACCGTCCGGGACGCCATCGCCTACGGCCGCCCGGACGCCACCGACGCCCAGGTGGAGGCGGCGGCACGGGCGGTCGGCGCGCACGAGATGATCGCCACGCTCACCGGCGGCTACCTCCACGAGGTCGCCGAGCGGGGCCGCAACCTCTCCGCCGGGCAGCGGCAGCTGATCGCGCTGGCCCGCGCCGAGCTGGTCGACCCGGACGTGCTGCTCCTCGACGAGGCGACGGCGGCCCTGGACCTGGCCACCGAGGCACAGGTCAACCAGGCCACCGACCGCATAGCGGGACGCCGTACCACGCTCGTCGTCGCGCACCGGCTGACCACGGCCGCCCGCGCGGACCGGGTCGTCGTCATGGACGGCGGCCGGGTCGCCGAGGACGGCACGCACGACGAACTGCTCGCCCTCGACGGACGGTACGCGCGGCTGTGGCGGACCTTCGTCGGCGCGGCCGAGCCCGAGGAGCCGGTCGGCGCGCTCCACTGACGCGTACGCGCAACCGTGCGACACATGTCCTGCGTCCGTACATCCGTACGTCGTCAGTGATCGCCCTACGGAGGGGGACCGCAGTGGGCCGGGCCGGTGCCGCAACTCGCCGTCGGCTGGCGCTCGGCACGGCCGTGCTGAGCGCCGCCGCGCTGCTCGCCGTCGCGATGCCGCAGGAGGCACAGGCCGCCACGGGGTGCGCCGGCCGCAAGGTGCGCACCCTGTCCTTCTCCACCGGGTCCGTCCTCGTGTACAAGCGCGGCGGCTACGTCTGCGCCGTCACGGTCCCCAGGAAGCCGGGCACGAAGCGGCAGATGTCCGTCGGCGTGCAGGCCCGGGGCGGCCGGGCGGTCGTGGACTCGGGCCGGTTCGCCCACCGCGCCGGACCGGTGACCGTGCACGCCGGAAACCGCTGCGTGCGGGTGACCGGGAAGGTGGCCAAGTCCTCGGTCGGCTCCGGCTGGATCCTCTGCTGACCCTGGTGCTCGCGGGAGTTGCTCCGATAGCTTCCGGCGGACATCAGTTTCACAGGGAGGGTGCATGCGCAAGGCGCTCAGATGGCTGCTGGCGCTCGTGGTGCTCATAGGCACCGTCAGCACGGCGGGGGCGGCCACCGCCGCCGAGCCGAAGGCCGTCGACATCAAGGACCGGCTGCTGTCCATACCGGGCATGAGCCTGATCGAGGAGAAGCCGTACACCGGCTACCGCTTCTTCGTCCTCAACTACACCCAGCCGGTGGACCACCGGCACCCGTCCAAGGGCACGTTCCAGCAGCGGATCACCGTGCTGCACAAGGACGTGAACCGGCCGACGGTCTTCTACACCGGCGGCTACAACGTCTCCACGAACCCCAGCCGGCGCGAGCCGACCCAGATCGTGGACGGCAACCAGGTCTCCATGGAGTACCGCTACTTCACGCCGTCCCGGCCCGCTCCGGCCGACTGGTCCAAGCTGGACATCTGGCAGGCCGCCAGCGACCAGCACCGCATCTTCAAGGCGCTGAAGCCGCTCTACAAGAAGAACTGGATCTCCACCGGCGGTTCCAAGGGCGGCATGACCGCCACCTACTACGAGCGTTTCTACCCGCGTGACATGGACGGCGTCGTCGCCTACGTCGCCCCCAACGACGTGGTGAACCGCGAGGACTCGGCCTACGACCGCTTCTTCGCCCGCGTCGGCACCGAGGAGTGCCGCGACAAGCTGAACGGTGTGCAGCGCGAGGCGCTGGTGCGCCGGGCGCCGCTGGAGAAGAAGTACGCGGCGTACGCGGCCGAGAACGGCTACACCTTCGACACCATCGGCACCCTCGACCGCGCCTACGAGGCCGTCGTCCTGGACTACGTGTGGGGCTTCTGGCAGTACAGCACCCTCGCCGACTGCGCGGACATCCCGGCCGACGCGAAGAACGCCACCGACGACGCGATCTGGAACTCCGTCGACACGATCTCCGGCTTCTCCGCCTACACGGACCAGGGCCTGGAGACCTACACGCCGTACTACTACCAGGCGGGCACCCAGCTGGGCGCGCCGACGATCCACTTCCCGCACATCGAGAAGAAGTACATCCGCTACGGCTACCAGCCGCCGCGCAACTTCGTGCCCCGGTCGATCCCGATGAAGTTCGAGCCGCGGGCGATGCGGGACGTCGACACCTGGGTGCGGCACAACGCCCGGCACATGCTGTTCGTGTACGGCGAGAACGACCCGTGGGGGGCCGAGCGCTTCCGCCTCGGCCACGGCGCGCGTGACTCCTACGTCCTGACCGCGCCCGGCATGAACCACGGTGCGAACGTGGCCGGTCTGGTGCCCGACCAGAAGGCGCGGGCCACGGCCCGCATCCTGGACTGGGCGGGCGTCGCCCCGGCCAAGGTCCAGGAGAACCCGTCGGCGGCCAGGCCGCTGGCGACGTTCGACGCCAGGCTGGACAAGCGGGACGTCGAACGCGAGCCGGCGCTGCGCCCGTAGGGCCCGCTCCTTTGGCACGGTGACTGTGTCCGGCCGCTCACAGCGGCCGGGCACAGCCCACCGGGTGCTCGCCGCCGAGCCGGACGTACAGACCGGTCGAGGCCGGGCAGTCCGCCCGGGTGGCGACCGCCTCGACCACCTTGAACTGCGGTGCGCGCTCGCCCCCGCCGTCGCAGGCCGCCTCGCGGACCCTGCCGCCGCCGATGTCGTGGACGCAGTCGCCGACGATGGTGCGCGGACCGCCCCCGCCGCCCGGATCGCCGGGGTGCGGCGGCCCAAGCCCGCGCATGCAGGCGTAGCCCCGGGGTACGGCCCCGTCGCCGTCCTCGTCGGCGGACGGCCGGCGCTCACTGATGTGCAGGACGAAGTCGGTGGTGGCGGGACACGGCGGGCCGTTGCCCGCGCGGCCGTCCTCCCGGGCCACCACCCGGGCCGCCGCCCGTTCGCTGTCGCAGGGCACCTCGGTGGGGGCGAGCGCGCCGAACGAACTGCACTCGCCCACCGCCAGGAACACCGCCCCGTACCCGGACGGCCGCACCCCGGCCGCCGCGGTGTCCGCCGCCGGGCCTCGGTCTCCCGGGCTCCGGCAGCCCGTCAGCAGTACGGCACACACCACGGCACACAGCAGGGCGTGCACCCCTGCGGCCCATCGCTCACGCATCGCCGTCCCCCCGGAGTCCCCGGTCCAGCGTGGCCCGCCGGAGCGGGCGCACGCCAGACGCGCGGGAGGCTTTGCGCACGGGCGAGGAGGGCGCCCCCGGCGCGTGCCGTAGCGCGCGCTACGACCGGGCTACGACCGGTAGGTCAGCCCGTGTCCGAGCGGAAGGAGCACCGTGTCCGGGTCGTCCGCGCGCACCACCGGCACCGGCAGCTTCCCGCGCGGCCGCGCCCGACCGGCGATCACCCGGGCCGCCGCCCGCACTTCCACGTCGGTCCAGGAGTACGCGGCGAGGAAGGCGGGGACGCCGGGGAGCTGGGCGACGTCGTAGGGGTTGCGGACGGCGACCGCGACGACCGGCTTCCCGGTCTCCAGCAGCCGCGTGACCAGGGTGCGCTGGCTGCTGCCCGCGGTCACGTTGTACGTGGCGACGACCACCGCGTCGGCGTCCCCGGCCGCCGCGACGGCCCGGTCGATCACGGCGGCGGAGGGCGCGGTGCCGGTGGACAGGGCGGTGGCGGTGAAGCCCAGTTCCGTCAGCGCGCCCGCGAGTACGCCGGTGGGCGGCCCGGTCGTGCCCGACGGCGAGGCCGGATCGGCGCCCACCACCAGCAGCCTGCGGTGTGCGCGGCGCGAAAGCGGCAGCAGCCGCTCCTCGTTGACCAGCAGCGTCGTGGTCCGCTCCGCGATCCGGTCGGCGGCGGCCAGGTGCGCCCGGGTGCCGACGGTCCGGTCGACGTCCCGGCGGCTGGTGTAGGCGTCCCGGAACAGCCCCAGCTTGGCCTTCAGCCGCAGCACGCGCAGGATCGATTCGTCCAGCCGTGCCTCGGTGAGTTCGCCCTCCTGTACGGCCGTCAGGACGGCGTTCCAGGCGAGCGGCAGGTCCGGCGGGTTGAGCAGCTGGTCGACACCGGCCTTCAGCGCCAGCACCGGCACCCGCGCGTCCCCGTACTTCGTCCGTACGCCCTCCATGCCGAGGGAGTCGGTGACCACGACCCCGTCGTAGCCCAGCTCCTCGCGCAGGATGCCGGTGAGGATGGGACGGGAGAGGGTGGCCGGGTCGCCGGAGTCGTCGAGCGCGGGGACCATCAGGTGGGCGGTCATGATGGCGTCGATGCCGGCCTCGACCGCCGCGCGGAAGGGCGGCGCGTCCAGCTCCTCCCACTGCTCGCGGCTGTGCGTGATGACCGGGAAACCGGTGTGGCTGTCGGTGGCGGTGTCGCCGTGCCCGGGGAAGTGCTTGGCGCACGCGGCCACCCCGGACCGCTGATACCCCGTCACCTCCGCCGCCACGAGCCCCGCCACGGCGTCCGGGTCGGCGCCGAAGGAGCGTACGCCGATCACGGGGTTGGCCGGATTGACGTTCACGTCGGCGACGGGGGAGTAGTCCTGGCGGATGCCCAGGGCGTGCAGCTCGGCGCCCGCGATCCGGCCGAGGGTACGGGCGTCGGACCGCGACCCGCCCGCCCCGACGGCCATCGCGCCCGGGAAGAGGGTGGCGGGCTCGCCCACGCGGGCCACTATGCCGTGCTCCTGGTCGGTCGAGATGAGCACGGGCAGACCGCGCGGCTGCTCCAGGGAGGCCTTCTGGATGCCGTTGGACAGGTCGGCGATCTGGTGCGGGTCGCGGGTGTTGTGCGCCCAGGCGAAGTAGATGATGCCGCCGACCCGGTACCTGGCGACCAGCTCGGCCGCGGTGCGGACGCCGATCTCCTCGAGGTTGGCGTCGATGTCGGCCTGGTCGGGGTCGGTGGCGGAGTGGCCGTAGACCCGCATGACGAAGAGCTGCCCGACCTTCTCCTCCAGCGTCATGCGGGAGATCAGGCCGCGGAGCCTGTCGTCGTCGGGCCTGCGGGCGTCGGCGTGGGCCGTACCGCCCCCGGCCGCGAGGGCCGCGGTGACGACCGCGGTGGCGGTGAGGACGGTACGTCTGGAGGGCTGTGCGGTGCTTCCCGTGCCGGCCGTGCTGCTGTGGTGCACGTGCGCTCCTTCCGGAGAGCTGGTGAAGGAAACTGCCAAGGAGTCACCAATATCCGGGAAGTTTCTGCCAGTCAAGGGACCGCACACGAGTCGCCCGAGCGGCGGAGGGCGCCGAGAAGGGGCCGGCCGGGTCCGGCCCGCTCGGGCGGGCGGGACGTCGGTCAGGCGGAGCCCACGGGCACGGACACGGGCGTCGGGCTGCCGTGGGCCGACGCGCCCGGCCAGTGGGCCCGGAGCGTGCGGACCGTTTCCGCGATGGCCGGGCGGCGGGCCGCGCCCGTGCGCCACAGGGCGTACAGCCGCCGTACCGGCATCGGGTCGAGCGGCACCTCCACCACCCCCGCCGGGAGCGGGCCGCGCCCCAGCCGGGGGATGAGGGCGACCCCGAGGCCGGCCGCGACCAGCGCGACGAGGGTCGGGTTCTCGTCCGCCTGGTGGACGATGTCCGGCTCGTGCCCGGCGCCCCGCAGCGTGCGCATCAGCCAGTCGTGGCAGACCCGCCCGGGCGGCTGGCAGATCCACCGCTCCCCGCCCAGCTCGTCCCGCCGCACGGCCGTCCGGCCCGCGAACCGGTGCCCCTCGGGCACCAGCAGGTCGCACAGGTCCTCGCCGACCGGCGCCTGCTCCACCCCGGCCGGTGCCGGGAGCGGGGCGATGTCCCAGTCGTGGGCCACCACCAGGTCCACGGCGCCCTTGGCCACCAGGTCCACGGACAGGTGCGGGTCGACCTCGGTGAGCCGCGCGTCCAGCCCGGGGTGTCGCACCGCCAGGTCGGCGAGCACGGACGGCAGCAGCCCGCGCGCCGCCGACGCGAACGCGGCGATGGTCAGCCGCCCCGACGGCACCCCGCGCCGCTCCTCCAGCCGGGTCTCCGCCCGCTCCACGATGGCCAGCAACTCCGCCGCCGCTCCGACCAGTTGCCAGGCCTCGTCGGTGAGCCGGACCCCGCGCCCCTCCCGTTCGAGGAGCACCGTCCTGGTCTCCCGCTCCAGCTTGGCGATCTGCTGCGACACGGCGGACGGGGTGAAGCCGAGCGCGGCGGCGGCCGCCCCGACCGTCCCGTGCACGGACACGGCGTGCAGGGCGCGCAGGCGCTGGAGGTCGAGCATGACGGCTCCCGAGAGCGAGACGAGGGCAGGGGCAGGGGCGGGGCAGTGTTGAAGCGTTAGCAATACTTCATCCAACCATGCACCAATCATCGCTGGTGCTGAACGGTCCTTCCGGCCGATCCTCGACGCATGCGACCTTCCCACCTCCTCCTCGCCGTGCTCGTCGCCGCCGTCTGGGGCGTGAACTTCACGGTCATCGAGATCGGCCTCGACCACTTCCCGCCGCTCCTCTTCTCCGCCCTGCGCTTCCTGGCGGCCGCCCTGCCCGCCGTCTTCCTGGTGGGCCGTCCGAAGGTCGCCCTGAAGTGGATCGTGGCGGTGGGACTGGTGCTGGGCGTGGCCAAGTTCGGCCTGGTCTTCGTGGGCATGGACGCGGGCATGCCCGCCGGGCTGTCGTCCCTCGTCCTGCAGATCCAGGCCGTGTTCACCGCGGTGATCGCCGCAGCGGTCCTCGGCGAACGCCCCTCCCGCCTCCAGGCCCTGGGCATGCTGGTCGCGCTGGGCGGCATCGGCGTGGCCGCGGTCGACGAGGGCGCCTCGGGCCCCCTGGGCGCGTTCCTGATGGTGATCGGCGCCGCGGCGGCATGGGGCGTGTCCAACGTCCTGACCCGCAAGGCGTCCCCGCCCGACGCGCTGAACTTCATGGTGTGGGTCTCCACCGTCCCCGTGCTGCCCCTGCTGGCCCTCTCCCTGCTCACCGAGGGCCCCGGCGAGGACCTCGCGGCCCTGCGCGCCCTGGACTGGCAGGGGACGGGCACGATCCTCTTCGTCGCCTGGGTCTCGACCGTCTTCGGCTTCGGCGCCTGGGGCTGGCTGCTGCGCCGTCACCCCGCCTCGACGGTCGCGCCGTTCTCCCTCCTGGTGCCGGTCTTCGGCATGTCCTCGGCCGCCCTCTTCCTCGGCGAGTCGGTGACCCCCCTGCGCTGGTGCGCGGCGGCCCTGCTGGTGGGCGGGGTGGCGCTGACGACGCTGACTCCCGCCCGCAGGCGCGTGCCGGAGACGCCCGTCCGCACCTCCCCGGAATTCGCTGGACGGGCCCCCGCACCGGCTGAAGAATCCGTAGCGTGACATTCACGCTGAAGGGCCCGGTCCTCGAAGGCACGCTGGTACGACTGGAGCCGCTGAGCCACCGGCACGCGGTCGACCTGGCGGCGGCGGTGGGCGAGGACCGGGGCACCTACGACTTCACGTGGGTGCCGGGGCCCGACCAGGTCGGCGCCTACATCGACTTCCAGCTGGCCAGGGCGGCCACCGGACGGCTGGCACCCTACGCGCAGGTCTCCCGCGCCACCGGCCGCGCGGTCGGCACCACCGCCTACTGGGAACCCCGCTCCTGGCTCACCGACGACGTGCTCGACGCCGTCGAGGTCGGCTTCACCTGGCTGGCCCGTTCCGCCCAGGGCACGGGCGTCAACGCCGAGGCCAAGCTGCTGCTGTTCCGCCACGCCTTCGAGGTCTGGGCCGTGTCCCGCGTCGACCTCAAGACCGACGCCCGCAACCGGCGCTCCCGCGCCGCGATCGAGAGGACCGGCGCCCGCTTCGAGGGCGTCCTGCGCAACTGGTCCCGCTCCTCGGTGCCGGGCGAGGAGGGCCGGCTGCGGGACTCCGCGATCTACTCGATCACGGCGGCGGAGTGGCCGGAGTGCCGGGAGCGGCTGGAGCACCGGGTCCGGTCGGCGGCGCCCGCCCTCACGCCGCGTCCGTGAGCAGCCGGGCGAGGTGCTCGCGCCCCTGCCCCAGCAGCTCGGGCAGCGGGGCCGCCGACTCGTACCACCGCTTCTCGTACTCCCAGCACAGCCAGCCGTCCCAGCCGTGCCGGGACAGCACGTCCACCACCTCGGTGAGCGGCAGCACCCCGGCGCCCAGCGCCAGCGGCGTGGTGTCCTCGGCGGAGGCGATGTCCTTGACCTGGACGTAGCCGAGGTGCGGGGAGAGCGCCGCGTAGGTGTCAAAGGGCTGCTCGCCGCCCAGCCAGGTGTGCATCACGTCCCACAGGGCACCGGCCCGCAGATGCCCGACCGGGCCGAGGACGCGCATCGCGTCGGCGCCGGTGCGGTGCGAGTCGTGGGTCTCCAGCAGGATGCTCACGCCGCGCTCGGCGGCGTACTCGGCGGCGGTGCCCAGCCGCCGGGCGGCCGTCGCGTCGGCCTCCTCGGCACTCTGCTCGGTGCCGCCGCCGGGGAAGACCCGGACGTACGGGGCGCCCAGGTCGCGGGCGAGGTCGAGCAGGCCGCGGATCTCGGCGAGGACCGGTTCGTCGTCGCCGGGCGCGGCGACCCGCGCGTACCCCGCGAGCCCCAGCGGCTCGACACCGGCCGCCTTGAACTCCGCCGCCACCGCGGCCCGTTCGTCCGGACCCAGGCCCGGATGGACCGGTTCCTCCGGGTGGGCGCGCAACTCGACACCGTGGTAGCCGTGCGCGGTCGCGAGCCCCAGCACGTCGGTCAGGGGCAGTCCGGGAACACCGAGAGTGGAGAACGCCAGCTTCATGCCCACGGAGCGTACCCGCGATCACCGGCTTCACCTGTCGACGCGAGCCGGTAAATCCAACCCGTCCGGTCACCTATGGACGCGGGCCGGACATCTCAGCCCGTCCGGCGCTTGAGGACGAGGCCGTCCAGGCCGAAGCGGGGGTCTGGGGGCGGCAGCCCCCAGCAACGCCCACACCGACGCGGGCCGCCGCGACACCAACGGTCCGTTCAAGACCGCGGCCCTCCGGAGGACCCCCGTACCATCAACTCCCCCCGCACCGTCGCGATCCCGCCCACCGGCGCTTCCTCCCGCCCCATCGCGACCCGTCCCGCCCGGGCCCCCGCCTCCGCCAGCGGCAGCCGGACCGTCGTCAGCGCGGGCACCGCGTCGATGCTGAACGGCAGGTCGTCGAAACCGGCCACGGACACGTCGTCCGGGATCCGCAGCCCCGAGTCGCGCAGCGCCGCGCACGCGCCCAGCGCGACCGTGTCGTTCGCGGCGACGACCGCGGTCAGCGTCGGGTCCCTGCGCAGCAGTTCCAGCGTCGCCTCGTAACCGGCCTGCCGGTCGTAGCGGCCGTGGACGGTCCAGCGCGGGTCCTCCTCGATGCCGTGCGCGGCGAGCGCCGCGCGGTGGCCCTCCAGCCGGTGCCGCGTCGTGGTCCGTTCCTCCGGACCGGCGATGTAGCCGAGCCGACGGTGCCCGAGCCCGATCAGGTGCTCGGTCAGCTCCCGGCCGCCCCCGCGGTTGTCGAAGGTGAGCGCGATCGCCCCGGTGTCCGGCGCCGGCGGCCGTCCGCACAGCACCACCCGCGTCCCGGCCTCGACGAGCCTGCGCAGCTTCGCCGCCACGGCCGCCTGATGGGTCTCGTCCTCCATCGCGCCGCCGGTCAGCACCACCGCCGCCGCGCGCTGGCGTTGCAGCAGCGTGAGGTAGGTCAGCTCGCGCTCCGGGGTGCCGCCGGTGTTGCAGACCACGGCGAGTCTCTCGCCGCCCGCTCTGCCGCCGGGCCCGCCGATCTCGGACTGGACGGCGCCGGCCATGATGCCGAAGAACGGGTCGGCGATGTCGTTGACGAGGATGCCCACCAGGTCGGACGTGGCCGCCGCCAGCGCGCTCGCGGGGCCGTTGAGCACGTAGTCCAGCTCGTCGACGGCCTTGAGTACCCGCTCCCGGGTGGAGGCGGCCACCGGATAGTTGCCGTTCAGCACGCGCGACACCGTCGCGGGGGAGACCTGGGCGCGGGCCGCCACGTCCGCCAGTGTCACCGTCATGTCCTCGTCCTCCGCATCGCGCGTGTGAGCCGAACGCCGTACCGGCTGACCTTACGGCCACCGCCCGCCGTCGTTCGCCCCCTCGAACAACTCACCCGAACCACGGTCTTGTCCAGACCACCGTTCACAGGCTAGCTTCGTTCTACATAGAAAGCGCTTGCTGCACGGTTCGAGCTCGATCCGCGGCTTGCGGCATGGCTCGTACGAAGGGAATGACGTGACACGCAAGACGGTGCGTATCGCCATGAACGGTGTGACCGGGCGCATGGGCTACCGCCAGCACCTCGTCCGCTCCATCCTGGCCCTGCGCGAACAGGGCGGCCTCGACCTCGGCGACGGCACCGTGCTGTGGCCGGAGCCGGTCCTGGTCGGCCGCCGCGAGCACGCGCTGCGGGCGCTGGCCGAACGCCACGGGCTCGACCACGTCTCCACGGACCTCGACGCGGTCCTGGCCGACGACGGCATCGACATCTACTTCGACGCCCAGGTGACCTCGGCCCGCGAGGAGGCGATCAGGAAGGCGATCGCCGCGGGCAAGCACATCTACACCGAGAAGCCCACCGCCACCGGCCTGGACGGCGCCCTGGAACTGGCCCGCCTCGCCCAGGCCAAGGGCATCAAGCACGGCGTCGTCCAGGACAAGCTCTTCCTCCCCGGCCTGCTCAAGCTCAAGCGCCTCATCGACGGCGGCTTCTTCGGGCGGATCCTGTCGGTGCGCGGCGAGTTCGGCTACTGGGTCTTCGAGGGCGACTGGCAGGAGGCGCAGCGCCCGTCCTGGAACTACCGCAGCGAGGACGGCGGCGGCATCGTCGTCGACATGTTCCCGCACTGGGAGTACGTCCTGCACGAGCTGTTCGGCCGGGTGAAGTCCGTCCAGGCCCTCACCGCCACCCACATCCCCGAGCGCTGGGACGAGAAGGGCAAGCCCTACGACGCCACCGCCGACGACGCCGCCTACGGCGTCTTCGAGCTGGACGGCGGCGCGATCGCGCAGATCAACTCCTCCTGGGCGGTCCGCGTCAACCGCGACGAACTGGTCGAGTTCCAGGTCGACGGCACCGAGGGCTCGGCCGTCGCGGGACTGCGGGGCTGCCGCGTCCAGCACCGCTCGGCCACCCCCAAGCCGGTGTGGAACCCGGACATCCCCGCCACCGAGGTCTTCCGCGACCAGTGGCAGGAGGTCCCCGGCAACGGCGAGTTCGACAACGGCTTCAAGGCCCAGTGGGAGCTGTTCCTCAAGCACGTCTACGCCGACGCCCCCTACCAGTGGGACCTGCTGGCCGGCGCCCGCGGCGTGCAGCTCGCCGAGCTGGGCCTGAGGTCCTCCGCGGAGGGCCGCCGCCTCGACGTACCGGAGATCGCTCTGTGACCCTCCACCTGCCGAGCGCCGACGGCACCCTGCGCGCCTACGAGCCCCGCCCGGAGCCGTCGCACCGCACCCGGACGAGCACGGGAAGCGCTTTCACCTCGCGTACGGTCTTCTCGGCCGCGCACGTCGTCGCCGACCCGTACGCGGACACCACCCCCGACGGGCCCGCCGCCGTCGACTGGGACGCCACCCTCGCCTTCCGCCGCCACCTGTGGTCCCACGGACTCGGCGTCGCCGAGGCGATGGACACCGCCCAGCGGGGCATGGGCCTGGACTGGCCCACGGCGGCGGAGCTGATCCGCCGCTCCGCCGCCGAGGCGAAGGCGACCGGCGGCCGCATCGCCTGCGGCGTAGGCACGGACCAGCTGACCGCCACCGCCGCGACCACGGCGACCCTCGCGGCCGTACGGTCGGCCTACGAGGAACAGCTCGCCGTCGTCGAGGAGTCGGGCGCCCAGGCCATCCTGATGGCCTCCCGCGCCCTCGCCGCGACCGCGAAGGGCCCGGACGACTACCTGGAGCTCTACGGCCACCTCCTGCGCCAGGCCGCCGAACCCGTGATCCTGCACTGGCTGGGCCCGATGTTCGACCCGGCCCTGGAGGGCTACTGGGGCTCGTCCGACCTGGACACGGCGACCGACACCTTCCTGGAGGTCATCGCCGCCCACCCCGACAAGGTCGACGGCATCAAGGTCTCCCTCCTGGACGCGCAGCGCGAGATCGACCTGCGCCGCCGCCTGCCGCGGGGCGTGCGCTGCTACACCGGCGACGACTTCAACTACCCGGAGCTGATCGCGGGCGACGAGCAGGGCTTCAGCCACGCCCTGCTCGGCATCTTCGACCCGCTGGGCCCGCTGGCCGCCGAGGCGGTCCGGGTGCTCGACACCGGGGACACGGACGGCTTCCGCGCCCTGCTCGACCCCACCGTCGAACTCTCCCGCCACCTCTTCCAGGCGCCCACCCGCTACTACAAGACGGGCGTGGTCCTCCTGGCCTGGCTGTCCGGCCACCAGAGCCACTTCACGATGGTCGGCGGCCTCCAGTCGGCCCGCTCGCTGCCGCACTTCGCCCGCGCCTACGAACTCGCCGACGGACTCGGCCTGTTCCCCGACCCGAAGCTGGCCGAGGAGCGCATGCGGAACCTGCTCGCCCTGTACGGAGTGAACGCATGAGCGACACCGGCCTGACGCGCTTCAGCATCAACCAGATGACGGTGAAGCAGCTCTCCCTGCCCGAACTGACCGCCGCCTGCCGCGAACTGGGCATCGGCAACGTCGGCCTGTGGCGCGAACCCGTGCAGGCCTACGGCGTCGAGGCCGCCGCCAAGCTGGTCCGCGACGCGGGTCTGACCGTCACCACCCTGTGCCGCGGCGGCTTCCTCACGGCCGTCGACCCCGGCGAACGCGCCAGGGCCCTGGCCGACAACCGCCGTGCCGTCGACGAGGCCGCCGCCCTCGGCACCGACACCCTCGTCCTGGTCTCCGGCGGTCTCCCGGCCGGCGACAAGGACCTGCGGGCCGCCCGCGAGCGCATCGCGGACGCGCTGGCGGAGCTGGGCCCGTACGCCGAACGGCACGGGGTGCGCCTCGCCATCGAACCGCTGCACCCCATGTACGCCGCCGACCGCTGCGTGGTCTCCACCCTCACCCAGGCCCTGGACCTCGCCGAACGCTTCCCGGCCCGGCAGGTCGGCGTCACCGTCGACACGTACCACATCTGGTGGGACGACCGGGCGCCCGAGCAGATCGCCCGGGCCGGCGCGGGCGGCCGCATCCACACCTTCCAGCTCGCCGACTGGACGACCCCGCTGCCCGAGGGCGTCCTCAACGGCCGCGGCCAGAT
Source organism: Streptomyces sp. NPDC111628 (assembly GCF_055635195.1). Classification (NCBI taxonomy): domain Bacteria; kingdom Bacillati; phylum Actinomycetota; class Actinomycetes; order Kitasatosporales; family Streptomycetaceae; genus Streptomyces; species Streptomyces sp. NPDC111628. The sequence goes on from NZ_JBVKBZ010000004.1 coordinate 358,920, forward strand.
CGGGGACGGCGCGATCGACATGCGGGAGTGGAAGGGGTACGTCGAGGCGGCCGGATACACCGGCGCCATCGAGGTCGAGCTGTTCAACGAGGGGCTGTGGGCGCGGGACGGACGGGAGGTGCTCGCCGAGACGGCGGCCCGGTTCGCTGCCCACGCGGGAGACGCCGCGGACCCGCCGCCCGGAAAATAATTCCGGCGACCCGTGCAACCCTTCCGCCCTGTGGCGGGTCGTACTTGGCATCGGAACACCCGTGGGGGTACCCGGGGGGGAAATCCACGGAGTTCTGAAGGGGTGGGGACCCGAGAGGGCCCGGTCGTCGACCGGGCCCTCTCAAACTTCTCTCAGAAGAAGACGCCGCACCGCAGCAGCACATTGGCGTACGGCCGCGCCTCCCCGGTGCGCACGATCAGCCGCGCGCCCGCCGACAACTCCTTGAGCCGCTCGTGCGGGACGAGGTCGAGCGCAGGGAAGAGCCCGTCGAGCAGTGCGGCGCACTCGGCGTTCGCCTCCCGGACCTCCGTCGCCGCCGTCGCGCCCTCGACGACCAGCTCGGCGAGCAGGCCGTCCACCACCTCCGCGAAGGACGGCACCCCGGCCCGGAAGGCCAGGTCGACGACGCGCGGCCCGTCCGGAACGGGCATCCCCGCGTCGCACACCAGGACGCCGTCCCCGTGGCCCAGCTCGGCGAGGGCACCCGCGAGGTGACGGTTGAGTATGCCTGCCTTCTTCACAGCTCCCCGGCCCCCAGTGCCTCGGCCTCCGCCGCCGTCGGGTACGACTCCTGCGCCCCCGCCTTCGTGACCGCCGCCGCGCCCACCCGGGCCGCGTAGGCCGCCGCCGCCGCGAGCGACTCGCCGGTGCCGAGCCGCCAGGCCAGCGCCGCGGTGAACGCGTCGCCCGCGCCCGTCGTGTCCACGGCGTCCACCTTCACGGACGGCACCCGGACCACGCCGTGGGCCGCCGACGCGACCAGCGCGCCCTCGGCGCCCAGCGTCACGACCACCGAGCGCGGACCCTTGGCCAGCAGGACGCGGGCCCAGTCCTCGGGGCGCTCGCCGACCAGGGAGTCGCCGAGGATCACCTTCGCCTCGTGCTCGTTGACGATCAGCGGGTCGCAGGCGGCCAGCACCTCCTGCGGAAGCGGCCGCGGCGGCGACGGGTTCAGCACGAAACGGCTGTCCGGCGCGAGCGAGCGCACCACCTCCACGACCGTCTCCAGCGGGATCTCCAACTGCGTGGAGACCACCCGGGAGGCATGGAAGAGGCTGGCCGCGGCCCGGACGTCACCCGGCGCCAGCCGGCCGTTGGCGCCCGGCGAGACCACGATGCTGTTGTCCCCGGACGGGTCGACGGTGATCAGCGCGACGCCGGTCGGGGCGCCGCCCACCAGCACGCCCACCGTGTCGACACCGGCCGCCCGCTGCGAGTCCAGCAGCAGCCGCCCGTAGTCGTCGTCGCCCACCCGGGCCAGCAGGGCCGTACGGGCACCGAGCCGGGCGGCGGCGACGGCCTGGTTGCCGCCCTTGCCGCCCGGGTGGACGGCCAGGTCGGAGCCGAGCACCGTCTCGCCCGCCGCCGGCCGCCGCTCGACACCGATCACCAGGTCGGCGTTGGCCGACCCGACGACCAGCAGGTCGTAGTCGTACATCAGTCGTTCTCCGATTCGAGTGATTCCCGCTGGTCCTGCCGGTTTCCGCGACCCGGCCTCAGCCCTCGAAGCCCGCCACGTTGTCCTTGGTGACGACCTTCACGGGCACCTTCACCGTCTGCTCCACCTTCTTGTCCTCGGCCGCCCGCAGCGCGTTCTGTACGGCGATCCTGCCCAGTTCCTTCGGCTGCTGCGCCACCGACGCGTACAACGTGCCGTCCTGGACCGCCTTCAGCCCGTCCGGGGTGCCGTCGAAGCCGACGACCTGGACCGACTTGCCGGCCTTGGAACCCAGCGCCTTGATCGCGCCCAGCGCCATCTCGTCGTTCTCCGCGAAGACGCCGTCGACGTCCGGGTGCGCCTGGAGCAGGTTCGTCATCACGTCCAGGCCCTTGGTGCGGTCGAAGTCCGCGGGCTGTTTGGCGACGACCTTGATGCCCGGGTACGCCTTGAGTCCGGCCGCGAAGCCCGCCCCGCGCTCCCGGCTGGCGGAGGTGCCGGCCTGGCCCTGGAGGATGACGATGGTGCCCTTGCCGCCGAGCTTCTCGGCGAGCGCCTTGGCGCCCAGCTCACCGCCCTCGACGTTGTCGGAGGCGACCAGCGCGGACGTGTCCGCCTTGTTGACGCCGCGGTCCACGGCGATGACCGGGATGTCGTCCTTGTTCGCCGAGCGCACCGAGGGACCGGCCGCGTCGGAGTCCACCGGGTTGACGATGACCGCGGACAGGCTGCCGCTGACGAAGTTCTGCAGCTGGTTGGCCTGCTGCGAGGCGTCGTTCTGGGCGTCCGTGACCGTCAGGTCCACGCCCAGCTTCTTCGCCTCCTCCTCCGCGCCGTTCCTGATCTGCACGAAGAACGGGTTGTTCAGCGTGGACAGCGACAGCCCTATCTTCTGGTCCTTGCCGCCGGAGGAGCCGTTGTGCAGCAGCGAGGTCGCCCCGACGACGGCGACGGCCACGACCGCCGCGATCACGTAGGTCAGGGCCTGCTTGCCCCGGTTGCCGCCGCCCGACGCCCCGGCCGCCGGGGTGACCGCGCCCGCCTTGCGCCGCAGCGTGTCGAAGAGCACCGCGAGCGCGATGACGACACCGATGACGACCTGCTGCCAGAACGCGGAGACGGACAGCAGGTTGAGGCCGTTGCGCAGCACCGCGAGGATCAGCGCGCCGATCAGCGTGCCCGAGGCCTTGCCGGTGCCGCCCGCCAGCGAGGCACCGCCGATGACGACGGCGGCGATGGCGTCCAGCTCGTAGCCCTGCGCGGCCTGCGGCTGCGCGGAGGAGAGCCGGGAGGCGAGCACGATGCCCGCGGCGGCGGCGAACAGGCCGGAGAAGGCGTAGATGGCGAGCTTCTGCCGCTTCACCCGCAGGCCGGACAGCCGCGCGGCCTCCTCGTTGCCGCCGATGGCGTACATGGACCGGCCGATGTAGGTCCGGCCGAGCACGAAGGCGGTGATCAGCCCCATCACGATCATCACGAGCACCGGCACCGGCAGCCACCCGCCGAGCGTGTCACCGAGGTGCGAGACCGAGTCCGGGAAGGCGATCGGCGAACCCTGCGAGATGACCAGCGACAGACCGCGCCCCACCGACAGCATGGCCAGCGTCGCGATGAACGGCGGCAGCTTCCCGTACGAGATGAGGAAACCGTTCACCAGGCCGCAGGCGATGCCCGTCAGGACGGACAGCAGCACCGCGAGCGCGACCGGAATCCCGGCCTCGGTGGCGCTCCAGGCCAGCACGGTGGCCGACAGCGCGGCGACCGAACCGACCGACAGGTCGATGCCGGCCGAGACGATGACGAAGGTGACGCCGAAGGCGAGGATCGCGGTGACGGCGGCCTGGACGCCGACGTTGAGGAGGTTGTCGGCGGTCAGGAAGTCCCCGGACAGTGCCGACATGACGATGACGAGGACGATCAGCGCGGTCAGCGCGCCGTTCTCGAGCAGCAGGCGGCGCAGCCCGCTCGTGGCGCCCTGCGCGCCCGGCTTGCTCTTGAGCGTGTCAGTGGCCACGGGAGGCCTCCGTTCCGTCCGTTCCGTCGGTGTGGGGGGAGTTGCTGGTGTGCGTACTGACGGCGAGTGCCATCACGGCGTCCTGGGTGGCCTGTTCGGCGGTGAGTTCACCCGCGACGCGCCCCTGCGCCATGACGACCACGCGGTCGCTCATGCCGAGCACCTCCGGCAGATCGCTGGAGATCATGAGCACGGCGGCACCGGCGGCCGTCAGTTCGTTGATGAGCTGGTAGATCTCGACCTTGGCGCCGACGTCGATGCCGCGCGTCGGCTCGTCGAGGATCAGCACCTTGGTGTTGGCCAGCAGCCACTTGCCGATGACGACCTTCTGCTGGTTGCCGCCGGACAGCGTGCGCACGTGCTGACCGAGCCCGGCCATCCGCACGCCGAGCTGTCCGGCGATCCGCTCGGCCGCCGCGTGCTGCCCCTTGAGGTCGACGAGCCCGGCGCGGGCGGTGGACCGGAGCGTGACGAGCCCGAGGTTCTCCTCGACGGAGGCGTCGAGCACCAGTCCCTGCCCCTTGCGGTCCTCGGGCACGAGCCCGATCCCGGCGGCCATGGCGGCGTTCACGTCGTGCCGCCGCAGCGGCGCACCCCCGACGTGCACGGCCCCGGCGTCGTACGGATCGGCGCCGAACACCGCCCGCACCACCTCCGTACGCCCGGCCCCGACCAGCCCCGCGATGCCGACGACCTCACCGGCCCGCACCTCGAAGCCGACGTCGTGGAAGACACCGTCCCTCGTCAGTCCCTCCACCTTGAGCAGCGCCTCACCGGCGTCGGTGCGCTCGCGCGGGTACTGCTGCTCGATCGACCGCCCCACCATGAGCCGGACCAGCTCGTCCTCCGGGGTGGAGGCGGGCACCTGCCCGACGCTCCTGCCGTCCCGGATGACGGTGACCCGGTCCCCGAGGGCGGCGATCTCCTCCAGGTGGTGGGTGATGAAGACGATGCCGACACCGTCCTCGCGCAGCCGCCGCACGATGGCGAACAGCTTCTCGACCTCGTCGGAGGTGAGCACGGCGGTCGGCTCGTCCATGATGAGCACCCGCGCGTCCAGGCTGAGCGCCTTGGCGATCTCGACCATCTGGAGCCGGGCGATGCCGAGTTCACGCACCCGCGTACGGGGAGACACGTTGACCCCCACCCGCTTCAGCAGCACCTCGGCGTCGGCGTCCATCCGCTTCCGGTCGATCATGCCGAGCCGGCGGGGCTGGCGCCCCAGGAAGATGTTCTCGGCCACCGTCAGGTCGGGGACGAGGTTGAACTCCTGGTAGATGGTGGCGATCCCGAGGCGCTCGGAGTCCTGCGCACCGTGGATGCGCACCTCCTCACCACCGGCCAGGATCCGCCCGGCGTCGGGCGTGTAGGCGCCGGAGAGCATCTTGATGAGCGTGCTCTTGCCCGCGCCGTTCTCACCGAGGAGCACGTGCACCTCGCCCCGGCGCAGGTCGAAGTCGACGCTGTCGAGCGCGACCACGCCGGGGAAGGTCTTGCGGATGCCCTCGATGCGCAGCAACTCGTCCGGACTGCGGCTGCTCACGGCGTACTCCTTCGTACGGGGGAGGGGGACGGGGGATGTTCACTGGGTTGTTCGGAGTCGACGGGGGGCGGCTCACCGCACGAGCGGCGTACGACGAGCCGGGCCGGAAGGGTGACGGACTCACCGGCCCGCCCCGCGATCCGCTCGACGAGGGCGCGTACGGCGGCCCTTCCGAGCTCCCGGGTGGGCTGGGCGATCGCGGTGACCGGCGGATCGGTGTGCACGAACCAGGGGATGTCGTCGAAGGCGGCGAGCCCGATGTCCTCGGGAACCCGCAGCCCGCGCGCGCGTACGGCGTCCAGCGCGCCGAGCGCCATCAGGTTGTCGGCGGCGAAGACGACCTCGGGCGGCTCGGGCAGGTCGAGGAAGCCCTCGGTGACCCGGCGCCCGCTGCCGGCCTGGAAGTCGCCCTGGCCGATGTAGGCCTCGGGCAGGGGGAGCCCGTACGCGCCGAGCGCCTCGCGGAAGGCGTCGACGCGCTCGCGTCCGGTGGTCGTGGCGGCGGGCCCGGCGATGATCGCGAGCCGCCGGTGCCCGAGCCCGTGCAGATGCGCGACGAGATCCCGTACGGCCGCCCGCCCGTCCGACCTGACGACGGGCACGTCCACGCCGGGGATCCACCGGTCGACGAAGACCATCGGCGTCCCGGCCCGCGCGGCGTCCAGCATGCGCGGGGAGCCGCCGTCGGTGGGGGAGACGAGGAGCCCGTCGATCCGCCGGTCCAGCAGCGTGGTGACGTGGTGGTCCTGGAGGTCGGGCCGCTCGTCGGCGTTGCCGATGATGACGCTGTAGCCGAGCGCGCGGGCCTCCTCCTCGACGGAACGGGCCAGCTCGGTGAAGTACGGGTTCATGACGTCGCTGATGACCAGGCCGAGGGTGCGGGTCTGGTCGGTGCGCAGCGACCTGGCGAGGGCGTTCGGGCGGTAGCCCAGCGTCTCGACGGCGGCCAGCACACGGGCGCGTGCGGCGGCGCTGACCGACGGGTGGCCGTTGAGCGCCCGCGAGACCGTCGCGACGGACACGCCCGCCTCGGCGGCGACGTCCTTGATGCTCGCCATCGTCGTTCCACCTCCTCGTGGAATCGATTACACGAGAGGATTGGAAACGATTACACGAGGGGAATCAAGGGGTCTGCCGGGGCCGAGACGGAATCGTGACCGGAGAAAGGGGCGGCACCCGGGGCGATGTCGCCCCGGGTGCCGCCCCGGCCGCTTGCGGCAGTCAGCCCGCCGCCGCCGCGAACATCCCCGCCTCGTAGGAGCCGCCCTTCTGGTGCGTGATCACGGCGAGCCGGTTGGCCGCGTTGATCATGGCGACCAGGCAGATCAGGGCGGCGACCTGGTCGTCGTCGTAGTGCTTGCGCACCAGCGCCCACGTCTCGTCGGACACGCCCTCGTGCGCGTCGGCGAGCCGGGTGCCCTCCTCGGCGAGGGCCAGCGCCGCCTGCTCGGCCTCGGTGAACACGGTGGATTCGCGCCAGGCGGCGACCAGGTGCAGCCGGACCGCGCTCTCCCCGGCGGCCGCGGCCTCCTTGACGTGCATGTCGATGCAGTGGCCGCAGCCGTTGATCTGGCTGGCCCGCAGGGACACCAGTTCCTGCGTGGGCTTCGGCAGCGGCGACTCGTGCATCAGCATGCCCATGCCGGCGAACCGCTTCGCGAACCGACCGGCGAACTCGTTCTCGAACAGATTGAATCGGGTGTCCATGATCTCGTCCTCGCTGTCGGTGCCTCGGTGACGAACACAAGACGCCGCCGCCCCGCACCCTGTGACAGGACGTCGACGTGACCCGGGCCACCACCGACGGGTGTCACAGAACCCCGGCGACCGGTGTCCCGTGCACGAGACACCGCCGGAACCGAACGAACGGGAGAAGCTGGTGACCAGCGAGAACAGCGGCCGCGATCAGGACGGCGCCACGGAGGCCTTCGTCGCCCACCGCAACCTGCTCTTCACCGTCGCCTACGAGATGCTCGGCTCGGCCGCCGACGCGGAGGACGTCCTCCAGGAGACCTGGCTGAAGTGGGCGGGAGTCGACCTCGACACGGTGCGCGACCGGCGCGCGTACCTGGTCCGCATCACCACCCGTCAGGCCCTGAACCGGCTGCGTACGCTCGGCCGCCGCAAGGAGTCCTACGTGGGCTCCTGGCTGCCCGAGCCGCTGCTCACCACCCCCGACGTGGCCGAGGACGTCGAGCTGGCCGACAGCGTCTCGATGGCGATGATGCTGGTCATGGAGACCCTCGCGCCGACCGAGCGGGCGGTGTTCGTGCTCCGCGAGGTGTTCGACCTCGGCTACGACGAGATCGCCGAGGCCGTCGAGAAGAGCCCGGCGGCCGTCCGGCAGATCGCGCACCGCGCCCGGGCACACGTCGCGGCCCGCCGCCCGCGCGGGGCGGTGTCGGCGACCGAGTCCCAGGAAGCGCTCGCCGCCTTCCGGCGGGCCGTCGAGACGGGCGACCTCCAGGGCCTGCTCGACGTCCTCTCCCCGGACGTCGTCCTGCTCGGCGACGGCGGCGGCATCAAGCAGGCGGTCCTGCGGCCCGTCATCGGCGCCGACAAGGTGGCCCGCCTCATGCTCGGCGGCCTGCGCAAGCTGCCCGTCGTGATGACGATGGACCCGGCCCAGGTCAACGGACACCCGGCCCTGGTCATCCGGCTCGACGGCGAACTCGACACGGTGGTGGCGGTCCGCTTCGACGAAGGCCGCATCACCGGGCTCTACGCGGTCCGCAACCCGGAGAAGCTGTCACGCATGCGCGGCGAGACCACGCTGCGCCGCTGAATCAGTCGCGAACCCGGACGTTCGCCGCGGGATGCGCTGCGGCGCTGTCCGTGCCCAGACCCGCGAGCAGGCGCAGCGCGTCCTCGGTGGGACTGCCGGGAGCGGCCGACAGCACCAGCAGCTCCATGCCCGAAGCGTCGGGCAGGGCGAAGTTCTCCTGGTGCAGCTCCAGCAGTCCTACCAGCGGGTGCCGGTACGCCTTGCGCCCATGGGTGCGGGCGCGCACGTCCGCGCGGGCCCAGAGGCGGCGGAAGCGCTCGCTGCCCATCGCCAGCTCGCCGATGAGCGAGGCCAGCCGGCGATCCTCGGGGTACTGGCCGACGGCCAGGCGCAGGTGGCCGACCACGTCGAGGGTGCACTTCTCCCAGTCCGCGTAGAGGCCGCGTTCCGCCTCCTCCAGAAAGATGTGCCGCGCTGTGTTCAGACCACCCAACGGCCGTCCGAAGAGGAGCCCGGCGAGGCGGTTGCCGGCGAGCACGTCCAGGCGGTGGCCCATGATCAGCGCGGGGGCGTCGACGACCAGATCGAGGACGCGCAGCACTTCCGGCCGCACCCGCCCGCTCGGTGCCTTCGCCCGGCGCCGGCGCCGGCGGGCGAGCCGGCCGAGGTGCTCGCGTTCGGTCTCGTCGAGGCCGAGGACGCGGGCGAGCGCGTCGAGGACCTGCTCGGAGGGCTGGGTCGCGCGCCCCTGCTCCAGGCGCACGTAGTAGTCGACGCTGACACCGGACAGGTGCGCGACCTCTTCGCGGCGCAGCCCGTCGACCCGGCGGCGGCTGTCGGTGGCAACGCCCACGGCCGCCGGGTCCACCCGGGAACGCCGGGTCCGCAGAAAGCCCGCGAGATCGTCCATGGCCCCAGTATGGGCGCGGACCGTGCCCGGGACGGTGGTCCTGCCGGTACCAGGAAGTCCCGTCCGACGGTGGCGGCGCCCCTGAAAGTCGGCCGCCGCGGCGCCCAGAATCCGAAGGGTCCCGATCCGCGGGCGTCCGATCCGGAGGAGTTCCCATGAAGACGCTGATCGTCCATGCCCACCCCGAGCCGGAGTCGCTCAACGGCTCGCTGAAGGACCTCGCCGTGTCCACTCTGGAGGGCGCCGGTCACGAGGTGCGGGTGAGCGACCTGTACGCGATGAACTGGAAGGCGGTGGTGGACGCCGCGGACTACGGCCCCGAGGTCTCGGGCCGGCTCCTGGTCGCCCGGGACTCGGGCCGGGCCTTCGAGGCGGGGACGCTCACTCAGGACGTCCGTGCCGAACAGGAGAAGCTCCTGTGGGCGGACACGGTCATTCTCCAGTTCCCGCTGTGGTGGTACTCGATGCCCGCGATCCTCAAGGGCTGGGTGGACCGGGTCTTCACCTACCGCTTCGCCTACGGTGTCGGCGAGCACAGCGACACCAAGTACGGGGAGCGCTTCGGGGAAGGCACGCTGGCGGGCAGGAAGGCCCTGCTGTCGGTGACCGTCGGCGGCCCGGAGTCGCACTACGCCGCACGCGGGATCAACGGACCCATCGACGACCTGCTGTTCCCGATCCACCACGGCATCCTCTACTACCCGGGCATCGAGCCACTGCCGCCGTTCGTGCTGCACGGCGTCGACCGGATGACCGACGAGGAGTACGCGGACGCCGCCAAGGCCTGGGAGCAGCGACTGCTCACCCTGGAGTCGACGGAGCCGATCGCGTTCCGCCCGCAGAACTTCGGCGACTACGAGATCCCGTCGCTACAGCTGAAGCAAGGGCTGGAACCTGCGGGCCGCACCGGTTTCGGGCTGCATGTGCGCGGCTGACCGGAACCTTCCTCAGCCCCCGGGCAGTTCGGCGTCCCGGGCGGGTTCCGGGAGCGTCTCGCCGGTCTCCAGCAGCGTCTTGAGGCTGGAGACCAGGGCCGGCCAGCCGTGCTGGATCATCTCGCGGGCGGTGCTGCCGGGTGCGAACCCGTCGTGGACGACGGTCAGTTTCACGGACCCGCCGCCGAGGTCCTCGATGTCGAAGGCGACTTTCGAGCGCGGCTCGGCGGAGAGCCGGGCGAGGGTCGCGTCGTCGATCCCGTTGGCCTCCGCCCACGCGGGCGTGAAGGTGTGCCAGGTGTACGACAGCCGCCGGAAGGGGTCGGACTCGAGCACGACCTGCTCCGGGCCGGCGGTCTCCGCCCCCCGCTCCTTCCAGACCACCGGCGACCCCACCGCCCAGTCGGTACCGAACTCCAGCCCCCAGTAGCGGCGGGTGAACGCCGGGTCGGTCAGGCCCTGCCACAGCTTCTCGGGCGTGGTCCTGATGTAGGTCGTGTAGACGAACGCGGTGCTGTCCATGGCGGTGTCCTCCAGCGCGTGCTTGAGGTCGGCGAGTGCGTGCACCCGCTCCCGGTCGTAGCGGCTGATCCAGCGTTCGGCGATGGCGTTGATCGGCTCGGCGTTGAGGTAGTGCAGCTTCTCCCGGCCCCGCCGCACGGTGGTGACCAGGTGGGCCCCCTCCAGTACCGCCAGATGCTTGCTGACCGACTGCCGGGCCATGTCCAGCTCGGCGCACAGCTCACGCAGGCTCTGCCCGTTGCGCGCGTTCAGACTGTCCAGCAGCCGTCGACGGCTGCCGTCCGCCAGCGCCTTGAAGACCTCGTCCATCTCCGCCCCTCTGACATGCAGCCTATTGGCTGCCTTCCACGTTATGCAGCCGATGGGCTGCATGTCAAAGTCCACCGCCTACGCGTTCCCCGCACCCGTCGAGAGCCGCCACGGCCGGTCGCCCCCACGCGCCCAGTCCCACAGTGCGTTGACCCGGTGGTCGTGCTCGAATCCGGCGCTGAGCGGTCCGACCCGCTCGATCGCCTCGCCGGTGCGCGGATCGTCGCGCAGGGCGAGGCCGTAGGCGGCTTCCAGGCGTACGAGCTGGTTGCCGTCGGCCAGCAGAGCGGCCAGGGCGTCGGCGACGGCGGGCGTACGGCCCCGGGAGGAGGCCAGCGCCTCTGCCACCCCGCCTCGCAGCTCCTCGTACGGCCCCTCGGCCAGGCGGACCAGCTCCTCGGCGGCGGGGGCGAGGAGGGCGTCGTCCCGCAGGCCCGCCCGGCACGCCTCCAGTCGTACGCGGGCGTCCGGGTCGCCGAGGAGGGTGCGCAGGGCCGCGTCGGCCTCGGGTGAGCGGGCCTCCTCCGACGCGTCGAGGACGGTGGTCGCGCGGAGCCGCACGCGGGGGTCCGGATGCGCGGCGTGGCGCAGCCCGGTCGCCTCCATGCCGGGATGCTCGTACTCCGCGAAGGCCTCCAGCACCTTCGCGAGCACTGCCCCGTCCGTCTCCCGCGTCGCCCATGCGGCCAGGATCCCGCTCTCCCGCTCCGCGGAGGGGGAGTCGCAGGCGATGACCCCGCGCGCCCGCAGGTAGTCCGCGACGAAGCGGCGGTGCGCCGGATCGGGGTGGTCGCGCTGTGCGAGCGTGGCCGACAGGACTTCCTCGCAGTGGCGCCGCACGAGCGTGAGCCACACCGCCGACCAGTCCACATGCTCCTCGTCGGGTATGCGGACGGCGCGGTCGATCAGTTCGTCGACCGGAGTCGGGATGCGGAACGACCACTCCAGCACGGTCAGGATGGCACCGTGCCCGGCCCGCACGGCGAGGCCGCCGAGCGTGTACTGGTCGACCCAGTCGTAGTCGCCGTCCGTGACCCGCACCGACACCGCGGGACCTCGCGCCCCCGTCCTGCGCCGCAGCCCTTCGACCGGGCCCGTCTCGTACCGGCTCCGGGCGCGGGCGAGCAGCCGTTCACGCTCCTGCTCCGGCAGCCGCAGCCGGGGGTCCTTGCCGAGCACCGACTCGAAGACGGCCGGGGATCCGCCGTCCAGCGCTCGCCACAAGGGCGTACTCCCGTCCGGAAGCTCCCGGTCCGGATCGGCCCCGCCGTCCATCAGCGCTTCGGTGACCGGGTCGTCGTAGGCCGCCACGGCCGCGCACAGCACCGGCAGTCCCCCTTCGGGGTCCGGCGCGTTCGGGTCCGCCCCCTCGTACAGCAGGTCCCGCACCGCGTCGGCGTCACCCGACAGGACCGCCGAGACCAGCCGGCGATCGAGTTCACTTCCCGTCATGCGCCGAGCGTCCGGAAGATCCCTGGTCAGGGCAAGTGAATAACGGGGCCGACCCTTTCAGGCCGCAGCCAGCTCGCACCACACGTACTTGCCCCGGTTGCCGTGTCTGGCCAGCGGGTGCCACCCCCACACGTCCGCGCAGGCCCGTACCAGCGCCAGCCCCCGGCCCTCCTCCAGCTCCGTCACCGTCTCGAACCGTGCGGGCGGCTCGGGCGGTTCGGGGTCCGCGTCCCACGCCCCGATCCGCAGGGTGCCCGGCGGCGACCAGCGGATGCGGAGGGCGGCGGGGCCCTTGGTGTGCCGTACGGCGTTGGAGACCAGCTCCGTGGCGAGCAGTTCGGCGACGTCGACGAGGCGGATCAGGCCGTGCATGGTGAGGACCAGACGGAGGGTGCGGCGGCTGATGGTGACGGCGCGCAGGTCGTTGGGGATGTAGAGGGAGTACTCCCAGGCTTCGCCTTCGGGCATGAGGAATTTCCTTGTTCGTGTGGGGGAGGTGAGAGCGGGCCGGTGTCATTGCCGGAGCCGTCGTGGCAGGACGGAACGGTGCACTTCCGGTTTCGCACGGTGTGCGTCGCATTACTGACCGTAGGGCTAACATGTCATACGGAGCAAGCCGATCGACTAATCTGGCCCCGAACGGGTCGCACAGGCAGGCTCGTTGAACCTTGGGAGCCTTGCATGGTCCTGCGGCGGGAATGCACCGCACGTCAGTTGCGTCTCGCGGCCGAGCTGCGGAGGCTACGAGACGCAGCAGGGCTCTCCGCCATCGAGGCGGCGGCGCTGCTCGGAGTGAACCGCGTGCAGATCAGTCACATCGAGTCGGGCCTCGCGGGAGTGAGTGAGGAGCGCCTGCGTCGTCTCGCGGCGCACTATTCCTGCACGGACGAGGCGTTCGTCGACGCCCTTGTCGTCATGGCTACGGATCGGACTCGCGGCTGGTGGGAGGAGTACCGAGGTCTTCTGCCGACACCCTTTCTGGACATCGCCGAGTTGGAGCACCACTCCACCTTCCGTCAGGACGTGGAGTTCTTGTTCGTTCCGGGCCTGCTTCAGACGGAGGACTACGCGCGAGCCGCCTTCTCGTCCCGCGTGCCCGAACTTCCGCACGCGGAGCTGGATCTGCGAGTTCGCCATCGGATGCAGCGCAAGGTGGTTCTCGAAGCCCGGGTGCCGTACGAGTCCCTCATTCATGAGGCGGCACTGCGTATCAGGGTCGGCGATCGGGTCACCGCGCGAGCCCAGCTCGCCCGAGTCCTGGAACTCTCCGAAGCCGATCACATCAGCGTGCGCGTGATCCCCTTCGACCTGGACGGCTTTGGCGGCGCCTGGAGCCCCATGATGTTGGCCGGCGGGAGCGTGCCCCGGCTGGACACGGCCGTTCGTGACGCACCGCACGGCACCGGCTTCATCGATTCCGAGGCTCAACTCGGGGTCTTCCGAACAGTTTTCCGTAGAGTGAAGGATGCGTCGCTCGACCCAAGCCGGTCGCGTGACCTCATTTACAGACTGGCCAAGGAACTGTGAGGCTCCGTGTCCACCCCTGACACCTGGCGCAAGTCGTCCTACTCCGGAGGTGGCGACGGCAACAACTGCGTGGAGATAGCCACCTCGGCCACCCACGTAGCCGTCCGCGACACCAAGGCCCCCGCGTACGGAACGTTCTCTCTCCCGACCGAGGCCTTCAGGGCCTTCATCCGGGCGATCAAGAGGGCGGAGCGAGAGCGGTGAGACGCGTGGACAGCTGGCGGAAGTCGCCCCACTCGGGCCCGGGTGACGGCAACGAGTGCGTGGAGGTGTCTACCTCGACCACCCACGTTGCCGTCCGCGACAGCAAGGCTCCTGTCCGGGCCACCCTCACCTTCCCGGCGGAGTCCTTCGCCTCCTTCCTCGACGCCCTGAAGGGCCCCTTGGCCAAGCCCTGACGTGTCGGTTCAGCCGGTTTGCTCAATGCGCTCGAAGATGTCCGAGTCCGTTTCCCGCTGCCAGGTCGGCAGGTCGGCCCAGTCGGCGACGTATCCCGGCTTCGGGTCCTCGAAGTGCCTGAACATCTGGGCCGTCCAGCACAGCGCGACGAAACGGCCCTTCTGTTCGCGGCTGAGTCGCGAGGCGTGGCCCTCACTGACCTCGATGAAGGCGCGCACCTGCCCGCACACGGCGGCGGCGGCTTCCCGCTCCCACTGGGGCGTCTCGTCCCACGGCGTTATATAGCCGGGCTTCGGCTCGCCGGGGTAGTGCTTGGTCACACCTGCGATCCAAGCCTCGCGGAAGATCCGACCGTCACTCATGCCCATGTCCCTCTTGTCATGCGGTGCGGGAAAGCGCCGCGATTCGGTGATCCAGACTCGAGATTCGGTCATCGGACATGTGTGGGGCAAGACGCTCCCGAAGCCCGTCCAGCTTCTTGCCGATGAAGCCCGAGTTCGACTGGTCGGCCAGGCCGATCGCCGTCTCCGCGTAGTGCATGACCTGGTCGACATCGCGCCGATGGAGCCCGACCACGGCCAGGTCGGTCAGTACGGCGGCGCGGCGGCGCAGCGACAGCGGTTGAGCGAGGGCCGAGGCGAGGGCGTCCTCCGCAAGGTCGGGACGGCCGAGCCGGAGATAGCAGGCGCCGCGTTCCTCGAAGAGGCGGGAACCGTCGAAGCGGAGCCAGCCCCCGTTGCGGGAACGGCCGTCCAGAGCATGGACCTTTTCGGCTTCGTCGAGGGCGCGGGTGCAGGCGTCGATGTCGCCCATGGCCGCGTAGGCCTCGGCCTGGACGGCGGCGACCCAGTGACGGGTAGACAATGCGGTGTCACCCTTTCGGGCGATACTGCGGGCTGCCGCCAGCAGGGGTTGGGCAGCGGACGCGCGAGGGGCGTACAGCTCGACGTAGGCGTGACGGGTCATGGCGCAGGCCCAGAGATCGTGCTCACCGCCGGCCTGGGCGGCGTGGGCGGCCAGGGTGTAGCACTGCGCCGCGTCGGTGTACCGGTTGGCGTCGAAAAACAGTTCACCGGCGAGCTGGTAGAGGTCGGCCGTCATGGTGCACAGCCGAGCCCGGTCCGCGTCGGTGCGTGCTCCGGCCAGACATGTCGTCAGGGCGTGGAGCTGCCTGCGGACCGCTGGGAAGACGGCCTGTTTCGAGTCGGAGAGGGTGAATACCTGCCACAGGCCGCGGTGTACGCCTTCTCCATTCTCCAGTAATCCTGCGTCCGTTCGTTCTCGGGGAGAGTCGTCCGAACCGGGCAGGGCGACCAGAGCGCCCGTGACGGCGAGCAGACCCAGGACTTCACGGCGTTTCATGTCGTCGTCATCGCAGGGACTGAGGGCGGGAATGTCGGAAGGCGCGGCGAAATCGGCAGGCGGCTCATTGACGAGAAGTCCTTCCAGCTCGAGAAGAGTGATCTCCAACAGGCTTGCGATCTTGGGACGTTGGTGTGGTCGCGGAGTGGCACGACCGCTCTCCCAGCGGATCACGGTGGACACGGCCACCATGAGTGCTTCGGCGAAGTCTTCCTGGGAGTAGCCCTGCGCCGTCCGCCGCTCGGCAAAGCGCTTACGCCTCGACGTCATCGGTCTCCCCTCAGAAGGGCGCACCTTCCCTCGGGCGCGGCCCGAATGCGCGGAAAACGCCCGGGCAGTGCGAGGGATCCGCTCTGGGAGACGGTAACGGATTGTCGTTCACTGGTCACACGCCCACCGGAGTTGCAGACCTCCGGTAGCTCTCGAAGTGGTGGTCCTGGGTTCGGTTGTGACTGCCGCACTGTCCGAAAGGAATCACCTCATGTCGATCTCCGAACCGGCTCGCAAAGAGGGTGCCGCCGACAGTCGTACGCACATCCCTCCCGCCTCCACGCGGCCATGGGCCGCGGGTCGACTCGCTCCCTACCCGACCGTCGTCCACAGGTCTCACCTCACGGTCACCATCGATCCCACGACGCAACTCGGCGTGTACCGCGACCGTGCGGGCCGGGTGATCGAGATGGGCAAGCACGGCACCAGTTCCGGTACCGAGACCGCCACGACGACGAACTCGGATTCCCAGAACGACCAGGGACACGACCAGGACAGCAACCAGGACTGATGACCACTACCGACAAGGGGCCGGTCGTCGTGGCCACCGAAGCGGATGACGTCACCGCCGACATGGTGATCACTGAGCTCAACCGGCGTGACGTGCCCGTGGTCCGGTTCAATCCCGCCGACATGGGCGAGAGCCTCACCGTCTCGGCCCGGTTCGGCGCCTGCCCGATGCCGGTGGCCGGAAAGCTGCGCACCCCGACGAGAACGGCCGACCTGTCGACCGTCCGAGCGGTGTACTGGCGTCGACCCGAGTGGCCCTCCTTCCCCCGCCTTTCCTTGGACGATGCCCGCTTCGCAGCAGCACAGGTCCGTTACGGCCTCGGAGGGATCCTGTACGCCTTGGACAGCCCGCTCTGGGTCAACCACCCGTTACGCGTCGCTGCAGCCGACTACAAACCCGCCCAGCTGGTCCACGCCCAGCAGCTCGGCTTCAAGGTTCCCTCTACCCTCGTCACCAATGATCCCGTCGAGGCACGCGAGTTCGTGCGCAGTCAGGGGAACACGATCTCCAAGACGCTGCGCTGGACCTCCTACACGCGTAACGGTGTACCGATGACCGGATGGACCGATCAGGTCACCGCCGAGGAGATCGACGACAGCGTGCGTGTGGTCCCCCACCTGTTCCAAGCACGCGTGGACAAGGTGACCGACCTCCGCGTCCTGATCGTGGGCCGGCGCACGTTCGCCGTACGCATCGATTCCGGACTGCTCGACTGGCGCAAGGACTACAGTGCCTTGGCCTACAGCGTCGTGCGTCTTCCCAGCCGGGTGGGCGAAGCCCTCCATGCCTACCTCGACCGTCTGAAGCTGGTGTCAGGGAGCTTCGACCTCGCGGTGGACCGGGCGGGGGACTACTGGTGGCTGGAGCTGAACCCCAACGGGCAGTGGGGGTGGCTGGAGAAGGAGACGGGCCTGCCCATGTCCACGGCCTTCGCCGACCTGCTCATTCGGGGAGACGGCCCATGACCGACTCGGCACAGGAGCGGCGCCGCATGAGTGCGCTGCTCACCACCATGGGGGTCCTCACGTCCGCCTGGCTGCGTGAAGCCGTCGAGACCGTGCCGCGCGAGCTGTTCCTCCAACACGGAGTCTTCCTTGACGAGGGGCGGACCTGGCGGCCCGTCACGGCACTCGACACCATCCCGCACGAGTGGCTGGAGCTGGCCTACAGCGTCCGCACGCTCACCACCCAGCTCGACGGCCACCTCAGCGCCGACCAGGCAGCCGGACCCGTCGAGGGTGTGCCCACCTCGTCCTCGACCGACCCCACCACCGTCGTCGGCATGATCGAGCTCTTGGACCTCACGGCGGAACACCGCGTCCTGGAGATCGGCACGGGCACCGGCTACTCCACCGCCCTGACGTGTCAGCGGGTCGGCGAGGACAACGTCACGACGGTCGAGGTCGACCCTCAGGTGGCGGCGCGCGCCGATGCCGCCCTGGAGTCCGTCGGTTGCTCGACGTGGACGGTGACGGGCGACGGGCTCCTCGGACATCCGCCCCGGGCACCCTACGACAGGGTGATCGCCACCTGTGCGGTCCGCCGTATCCCGCACACGTGGGTCCGGCAGACGAAGCCCGGTGGGATCATCCTCAGCACTGTCGGCTCCTGGCCCTGGGGAACCGGACTGGCGAAGGTCACCGTCAGCGACGACGAGACCGCCGACGGCGTGATCGTCGGGCCCTCCTCTTTCATGCAGGCGCGTGCTCAGGCGCTGACCCCCTTGGGCGGTGACCTGTCCGCACGCGCCGCGTACGCGGACGGGGAACGGCCCGCGCTCGTGTCCCCCTTCGCTCTGGAGGAGTGGATGCCAGCCTTCCTCGCCCAGCTCGCCGCACCGGGAGCCCAGTTCGTACGGGCCACCCGGAGCGACGGCGCGCCGCTGCGGTATCTCTTCGACCCGGCGCGGGAGTCGTTCGCCGAGTTCTGTGCCGACGGCGACGGTTGGACCGTCCGACAGGGCGGTCCCGCGGCTCTCTGGGACGACGTCGAGCGCGCACTGGTCGCCTGGCAGGACGAGGGCAGCCCGGGGATCGAGGAGGTGCGGCTCCGCGTCACCGACAGATCGCACATCTACTGGATCGATGGCAGCCCCTCGCTGCGTTGGGAACACCGACTCGTCTGAAGCCCCCTAAGCTCCCGGAAAGCACCGCGCCCCACAGCCCATAGGAAGCACGATGGACGACGACGAATCCCTGTCGGCATGGGCCGGGCGCCGGGATCGGAAGATCGGACGACTGCGTGCCGTGCCGCTCGTCGCGGGGGACGGACCCCGGGGAACGCACCTCGCCCCCGACGCACCTCGCGTGATCCAGCGGTGGAACGGGTACGCGTGGGAGCCCCACGGCTTCGCCGCGAACCTCGCGGAGGCGCGGCGCATCCTTCACCCCGACAGCGGCGCCGTCTCGATCCCGGAACCGGCTCCGGGACCGGTGCCGAAGCTCGGGCCCGGGACGGGCAGGCACCGGAAGCCTCAGTCCGGCCGGTAAAGGGCGAATGGCATCACCAGCCGGGCCCCGCGCTGCCTTCACCCGTTTCCTCACGGTGACGACGGAGCCGGAGGGAACCCCGCCTCCCCGCTGACCCAGCACACCTCCCCGGGGCCGCCGTCGCCCCGGTCGAACTGGCAGCACACGCCACCGACGGCGGCGGCGAGGTCGGTGAACGTCTTCCTGATGCTCGCCGACCGCTCGAACAGGCGGCTGATGCCGGAGGTCGGCGCCCAGAACTCCAGGGCCGCGTACCCGGGGTCCAGGAACGACTGGAACCGGACGGTCAGGTAGACGTACCCGATCCGGACCCGTCCGTCCTCCTCCGGCGGCAGCGGGTACGCCTTCCCATACGCCCGCACCGCGTCGTCGACCGGGAACATGAGGGACGTGTCCAGGTCGAGCGTCTCGCTGCCGGCGCAGTCGACCGGCTCGCTGCCGAAGCCGGACGTGAAGGGGAGGGTGACCCGCTCGCCGCCGGGCAGCGTGATGTCGAGCGGGGGCACGTCCCGGGACGGGGGTGCCAGCCCGGCCACGGCGGCCAGCGCCCCGGCGACGTTCCGCGGGCGCAGATAGACGTCGTAGCCGTAGGTCAGCCCCATGTGTCCCCTCCGTAAGCGTCGGACGTATCGCACCGCACGCGTGATCCTGCCGGACCGCGCACGCTGTCACACCCCACCGGTACCGTCGGATCATGCCCAACCAGCCCCCCGCGGCCCCTGGCGAAAGGCGGCTCGCCACCCTTGAAGGCGTTCTGGAGCGCGTCACCTACGCCAACGAGGAGAACGGCTACACGGTCGCCCGCGTCGACACCGGCAGAGGCGCCGGCGATCTGCTGACCGTCGTCGGCGCGCTGCTCGGTGCACAGGTGGGGGAGTCGCTGCGGATGGAGGGACGCTGGGGATCGCATCCCCAGTACGGCAAGCAGTTCCACGTGGAGAACTACACGACGCTGCTGCCCGCCACCGTGCAGGGCATCCGGCGTTATCTGGGGTCCGGGCTGGTCAAGGGAATCGGGCCGGTCTTCGCCGACCGGATCACGCAGCACTTCGGGCTGGACACGCTCACCATCATCGAGGAGGAGCCCAAGCGGCTCATCGAGGTGCCCGGCCTCGGGCCCAAGCGGACCAGGAAGATCGCCGATGCCTGGGAGGAGCAGAAGGCGATCAAGGAGGTCATGCTCTTCCTCCAGACGGTCGAGGTGTCCACGTCCATCGCCGTCCGCATCTACAAGAAGTACGGGGACGCCTCCATCTCCGTCGTGAAGAACCAGCCCTACCGCCTCGCCGCCGACGTCTGGGGCATCGGTTTCCTCACCGCCGACAAGATCGCCCAGTCCGTCGGGATCCCGCACGACAGCCCCGAGCGGGTCAAGGCGGGGATGCAGTACGCGCTGTCGCAGGCCACCGACCAGGGGCACTGCTACCTCCCGGAGGAGAAGCTCATCGCCGACGCGGTGAAGCTGCTCCAGGTGGACACCGGGCTCGTCATCGAGTGCCTGGGCGAGCTGGCCGCCGAGCCCGAGGATCCGGACGGCGATCCCGGTGTCGTGAGGGAGAAGGTGCCCCACCCCGAGGGCGGCGAGCCCGTCACCGCCGTCTACCTCGTGCCCTTCCACCGCGCCGAGCTGGCCCTGGCGGGGCAGTTGCGGCGTCTGCTGCACACCGACGACGACCGGATGCCCGGCTTCCAGGACGTGGCCTGGGACAAGGCGCTCGCATGGCTGAAGCAGCGCACCGGCGTCGACCTCGCGCCCGAGCAGGAGGAGGCCGTCAAGCTCGCGCTGAGCGAGAAGGTCGCAGTCCTCACCGGCGGTCCCGGCTGCGGCAAGTCCTTCACCGTGCGGTCCATCGTGGAGCTGGCGCGGGCCAGGAAGGCGAAGGTCGTGCTCGCCGCGCCCACCGGGCGGGCCGCCAAGCGGCTCGCCGAGCTGACCGGCGCCGAGGCGTCCACCGTGCACCGGCTGCTGGAGCTGAAGCCCGGCGGCGACGCGGCCTACGACCGGGAGCGGCCGCTCGACGCCGACCTGGTGGTGGTGGACGAGGCGTCGATGCTCGATCTGCTCCTCGCCAACAAGCTCGCGAAGGCCGTCCCGCCCGGCGCCCACCTGCTGCTCGTCGGCGATGTCGACCAGTTGCCCAGCGTGGGGGCGGGGGAGGTGCTGAGGGACCTGCTGGCGCCCGGCAGTCCCGTGCCCGCCGTGCGGCTCACCCGGGTCTTCCGGCAGGCCCAGCAGTCCGGCGTCGTCACCAACGCGCACCGGATCAACGCCGGGCAGCATCCGCTCACCGACGGGATGAAGGACTTCTTCCTCTTCGTCGAGGACGACACGGAGGAGGCCGGGCGGCTCACGGTGGATGTCGCCGCGCGGCGCATCCCCGCGAAGTTCGGGCTCGATCCGCGCCGGGACGTGCAGGTGCTGGCGCCCATGCACCGCGGACCCGCCGGAGCCGGGACGCTGAACGGGCTGCTCCAGCAGGCCGTCACCCCGGGGCGCCCGGACGTGCCCGAGAAGCGGTTCGGCGGACGCGTCTTCCGGGTCGGCGACAAGGTCACCCAGATCCGCAACAATTACGAGAAGGGCGAGAACGGCGTCTTCAACGGCACCGTGGGCGTCGTCACCTCGCTCGACCCGGTCGACCAGCGCCTCACCGTGCTGACGGACGAGGACGAGGAGGTGCCGTACGACTTCGACGAACTGGACGAGCTGGCCCACGCGTACGCGGTCACCATTCACCGGTCCCAGGGAAGCGAGTATCCGGCCGTCGTGATCCCCGTGACGACAGGGGCCTGGATGATGCTCCAGCGGAACCTGCTCTACACGGCGGTCACCCGGGCGAAACGCCTGGTCGTCCTCGTCGGCTCGCGCAAGGCGATCGGGCAGGCGGTGCGGACGGTGTCGGCCGGGAGGCGGTGCACGGCGCTCGACTTCCGGTTGGCGGGGCCCCGGACCTGAAACCTTCCGGTAAACCTCCCGGACCGTGTGAAAAAAATGATCGATCAAACGAGTCGGAAAGGTCACACAGGCTTCCGGATGGGCCCCGGAGGGGGCAGGATGAGCAAGTTGGCGGCACTGAGTGCCGCCAATAGGCCCGATGGTCGACCCCGAGTGCACTCTCCTGAGCCAAGTGGGGGATGGTAGAGACAGTCAGGGCACCTCGAAGATGAGGCACTACGTCGGTGAGGGAAAGACGTGAGCGACAACTCTGTAGTACTGCGGTACGGCGACGGCGAGTACACCTACCCGGTGATCGACAGCACCGTCGGTGACAAGGGCTTCGACATCGGGAAGCTCCGCGCCCAGACCGGTCTGGTGACGCTGGACAGCGGTTACGGCAACACCGCCGCCTACAAATCCGCCATTACGTATCTGGACGGCGAGGCGGGCATCCTCCGGTACCGCGGCTACCCGATCGAGCAGCTGGCCGAGCGCTCCTCCTTCGTGGAGGTGGCCTACCTGCTGATCAACGGCGAGCTGCCGACGGTCGACGAGCTGTCCGCGTTCAAGGGCGAGATCACGCAGCACACCCTGCTGCACGAGGACGTCAAGAACTTCTACAAGGGCTTCCCGCGCGACGCCCACCCGATGGCGATGCTGTCGTCGGTGGTCTCGGCGCTGTCCACCTTCTACCAGGACAGCCACAACCCGTTCGACGAGCGTCAGCGCAACCTCTCCACGATCCGGCTGCTCGCGAAGCTTCCGACGATCGCGGCGTACGCGTACAAGAAGTCGATCGGCCACCCGTTCGTCTACCCGGCCAACAACCTCGGCTACGTCGAGAACTTCCTGCGCATGACCTTCTCGGTCCCGGCGCAGGAGTACGAGCTGGACCCGACGGTCGTCGCGGCGCTCGACAAGCTGCTGATCCTGCACGCGGACCACGAGCAGAACTGCTCGACCTCCACGGTCCGTCTGGTCGGCTCCTCGCAGGCGAACATGTTCGCCTCGATCTCCGCCGGCATCAACGCCCTGTGGGGCCCGCTGCACGGCGGCGCCAACCAGTCGGTGCTGGAGATGCTCGAGGGCATCCGCGACGCGGGCGGCGACGTCGACTCCTTCATCCGCAAGGTGAAGAACAAGGAGGACGGCGTCCGCCTGATGGGCTTCGGCCACCGGGTCTACAAGAACTTCGACCCGCGCGCCAAGATCATCAAGGCCGCCGCGCACGACGTGCTCTCCGCGCTCGGCAAGTCCGACGAGCTGCTGGACATCGCCCTGAAGCTGGAGGAGCACGCGCTCTCCGACGACTACTTCGTCTCGCGCAGCCTCTACCCGAACGTCGACTTCTACACCGGTCTGATCTACCGGGCCATGGGCTTCCCGACCGAGATGTTCACGGTCCTGTTCGCCCTCGGCCGGCTGCCGGGATGGATCGCCCAGTGGCACGAGATGATCAAGGAGCCGGGTTCCCGCATCGGCCGCCCGCGCCAGATCTACACGGGCGTCGTCGAGCGCGACTTCGTTCCCGTCGAGGCGCGCTGAGCCGTAAGGCACCCCCGCAGCGCACCTGGTCGCCGCGCATCCGGTGAGTCCCGTACCGCCCCGAGTGGTACGGGACTTTTCCGTGCCCCGGGCGGTCCTGGAGGTCCCGTGAGGTCCCGGGAGAAGGCGGACGGACAGCAGAAGGCGCCCTGGCGCCGGTCCCCCCACGGGCCGACGATCCAGGGCGCCTTCCCATGTCCCGGTGCGGATTCCCCCCACGGGATCCGGCCGGGCGTCTGTGAGGACAGCGCCTGAATTCGCTGTGTCGTGCTGGTGGTGCTGGTGGAGCTCGTCGTGCTGGTGGTGCTTGCCGCGCGGTCTGCCGGGACAGCGCACGCCCGGGAGGGCCGCTCAAAGCTTCCCGGTGTACGTGTCCCGGCAACGCAGCTCTGGGAAAGTCCCCCAAGACATCCCCAGATGCCAGGTGGCGCCCCCCAAGACGCTGCCTGACATCGCCAACTTAGACCTTCGAACCCCTTCGATGGTTACGTTCGCATCACTGTGATCTGCGTCTCTTGCATATGTCCGTTAGGTGCGCAAGAGCCCCGTACGTCGCACGGGTCTCAAGCGTAAGGAAGATGCGCGAGCCTTGTGAAGAGCTTATGTGAGGTGGGTGCCGGACTCCAGAGGCGCAGCCCCTCGACCTGCATGAAATGCGGACCAGTCGTCGCGGCTCCTCCGCCCATTTGTCACAGCGCGGCGGCCCGCCTGCGCACCAGGAGGTTCTGCGTCCCCAGACCGATCGCCAGGTACGCGTACAACGACGCGGCCCCCAGCAGTCCGGCTCCGGCCGTGTGGTCCATCCACAGCGCCAGCAGGATGTGCAGGGCGACCGAGGCGAACCACAGTCCGGTCGTCGCCGCCGTCCCCTTGCGCAGCACCTCGCTCCGGGGCCCGCGCCAGATCCGTACGGTCCGGGCCCTGGCCGCGCCGAACGACGCCGCGACGGCCAGGCTCGCCACCAGGAGGACGACGGACAGCGCGGTCAGGGGATGGTGCTCGTCGACCGAGGCGATACCCAAGGCGAGCCCGGCCGCCCCGAGGACACCGAGGACCACGGGGGCGATCAGTGAGCCGGTACGCCGCACAGGGCGGGTACGCAGCTGCTGCCGCACCACCAGGCCCACGACCGCCACGGCCATGAGGGCAGGCCCGCTGTCGGTGTTCTGCATGTCAACTCCCCGTTGCAGCACCGCTTTGTGCGGCAGTATCAGCGCTGATCATTATGCTGGGACGACCCGCGGCGGCTACGCCGGCGCGGTCAGTGGATCCGGGTGCGCCGCCGCGTAGTCGCAGGCCGCTTCGGAGAAGGCGCGGATGCGGTTGTTGTCCGCCGCGGAACGCCAGATCAGGCGCCACTCGTATGACGGGGCGCCCTCGACCGGGACGAACGCCACGTCGGGGCGGGCGTCGTACACACTCGCGTGGGACGGGACGGGGAAGACCCCGTGGCCCGCACCGACCAGCGCCCACATCTCCTGGACACTGCCGAATTCCGTGCTCCTCCCGGCGGCCCGCCCCTGTGGCGCTCCGCCGAGGGCGGACGACGGCGAATCCGCCCGCCCCGCGCCGAACAACCGCTCCGCGCCCTCGGGAGCGCCCCACGATGCCCGCGGCCGCAGTACTTCGTGCCGCGCGAGCTCCGCCACGTCCACCGCCTCCCGCCGCGCCAGCGGATGCCGTGCCGATACGGCGAGCATCGGCGCCTCCCGGAACAGCACCGGACCCGCGCTGTGCTCGGGTGCGAGCGTCGACACCGGAGCCGCGAAGTTGTCGATGAGCAGGACGTCGATCACATCGTCGCGCAGTGGTGCCGTCCCGTCCGTGAAACGGCTCTCGTGCAGCCGTACCTCGCATCCCGGATGCCGGTGCCGCAGCAGCTCCGCCGCGCGCACCACGAACTCGGCGGTGGCCGTCCCCAGGAACCCGACCCGCAACACGCCGTCCACGCCCCGACCCGAGGCCACCGCGCGCGCGAAGGCCTCCAGGACCGCCTGGTGCGCGGGCTTCAGATCCTCGAAGAGGCGCCGCCCGATCGCGGTGAAGGCCACCCGTCGGCTGGTCCGCTCGAAGAGGGCCGCGCCGACCGACCGTTCCAGCTTCCGGACCGTCTTGCTGACCATGGCCACCGAGACGTGCAGCCGCTCGGCACTGCGCCCGAAGTGGAGTTCCTCGCCGACCGTCAGAAAGATCTCGATCTCACGTCGCTCCACCACGCCCCCTACCGTCAACCCACAGGTCAACGATCCTTGCACGATTGCCAATTGATGGCGATCCCCGGGTGGCCGAGGCTGTGAGCACACCGCAGGAACGCGGTCACGAAGCCCCTTCCACGAAAGCCGAGGCGATCACCATGACGTCCACGACGTCCCCCGCGCTCACCCTGGTCCTGGGCGGAACCGGAAAGACCGGACGCCGTGTCGTGCGCCGGCTGACCGATCGCGGCCACATGGTCCGGATCGGCTCGCGGTCCGGCGGAATCCCCTTCGACTGGAACGACTCCACGACCTGGCAGCCCGCCCTGACCGGCGTGGACGCCGTCTACGTCTCCTACCAGCCGGACCTCGCCGTGCCCGGCGCCCCCGAGGCGATCGGCGCCTTCGCCGAACTCGCGGTACGGACCGGAGCGCGCCGTCTGGTGCTGCTCTCCGGGCGCGGCGAGCCGGAGGCCGAGGCCTGCGAGAAGGCGCTGGCGGCCTCGGGCGCGGAGTGGACGGTCCTGCGTGCCTCGTTCTTCGCCCAGAACTTCAGCGAGGGCGACTTCCTCGGTCCGGTCCTCGACGGGGAACTCGCGCTGCCGGTCGCGGACGTCGAGGAGCCGTTCGTCGATGCCGACGACATCGCCGAGGTCGCTGCCACCGTCCTGGCCGAAGGCGGGCACACCGGCCGCACCTACGACCTGACCGGGCCCCGGCTGCTCACCTTCGCGCAGGCCACGGCCGCGATCGGAGCGGCGACCGGCCGCGAGATCGGCTACGTCACCGTCCCCGCGGAGGCCTACGCGGCCGAACTCGCCGCGCACGGCGTCCCGGCCGCCGTCACCGACCTGCTGACCCATCTGTTCACCAGCGTCCTCGACGGCCGTAACGCCCATCTCGGAGACGGCGTCCGGCAGGTCCTCGGCCGGCCGGCCCGCGACTTCACCGACCACGTCGCCGAGGCCGCGGCCGCCGGGGTCTGGACCCCCGAGGCCGCCTCGTGAAGACCACGCAGACCGGTACCCTGCTCGCCTGCGTCCTCGCCTCCGGCCTGATGGCGGGGCTCTTCGCAGCCTTCGCCTATGCCGTGATGCCGGGGCTGCGCGGTACGTCCGACCACACGTTCGTGGAGACGATGCAGGGCATCAACAAGGCGATCCTCAACCCCGTGTTCATGCTTCCGTTCGTGGGGACGATCCCGCTGATCGCGCTGGCGGTGTTCCTCGCCACGCGCGGCCACGGGCGACCGGCGCTGCCCTGGCTCGTCGCCGCGCTCGTGCTGTACCTGGTCGCGTTCGCGGTGACCGTCGTGGCCAACGTCCCGCTCAACGACCAGTTGGAGCGGGCCGGCGCGCCGGACTCCATCGGCGACCTGGCCGCCGCCCGCGAACGGTTCGAGGCGGCCTGGGTCACCTGGAACATCGTGCGCGCGCTGCTGCACACGGCGGCCTTCGGCTGCCTGGCCTGGGCCCTGGTCCTGTACGGCGCGGACCGGTTCCGCACCGACCGGGCGGCAGCGTCCACCTCCGGCACGTCGCCGGCGTACGCGTTCAGCGTCGGTCACGAGCGGCCCTTCACGACCGGCGCGAGCAGCACGTGAACAGAGGTGCGGCGGCCCGGTCGGCGGCCGGTGCGTGGACCGGTGCTCGGACCGGTGCGTGGACCGGTGCGCGGCTATCGGAAGGCGCGCAGCCGGAGGCTGTTGGTGACCACGAAGACCGAGGAGAAGGCCATCGCCGCCCCCGCGATCATCGGGTTCAGCAGCCCGGCGGCGGCCAGCGGCAGCGCGGCCACGTTGTAGCCGAAGGCCCACACGAGATTGCCCTTGATCGTGGCCAGGGTGCGCCGGGAGAGCCGGATCGCGTCCGCCGCCACCCTGAGGTCCCCGCGCACCAGCGTCAGGTCGCCAGCCTCGATCGCCGCGTCGGTCCCCGTGCCCATCGCCAGGCCCAGATCGGCGGTGGCGAGTGCGGCCGCGTCGTTGACGCCGTCGCCGACCATGGCGACCGTACGGCCCTCGGCCCGCAGCCGCTCCACCACCGCGACCTTGTCCTCGGGCAGCACCTCGGCGATCACCTCGTCGATGCCGACGGCCTGCGCGACCGACTCGGCCACCCGGCGGTTGTCACCGGTCAGCAGGACCGGGGTCAGGCCCAGCCGGCGCAGTCCGGCCACCGCCTCGGCGCTGGTCTCCTTCACCGCGTCCGCCACGGCGAGGACCCCGCGCGCCGCGCCGTCCCAGCCGACGACGACGGCCGTACGGCCCCGCTGCTCGGCCTCGTCCCTGGCACGGGACACCTCGGGCGGCAGAGCGTCGTAGAGGCGCCCCACGGCGACCTGACGGCCCTCCACACGCGCGCGTGCGCCGCGTCCGGGGACGTTCTCGAAGTCCTCCACGCCCGGCAGCGTGCCGAGCCGTTCCTCGGCGCCGACGGCGACCGCACGGGCCACCGGATGCTCGGAGGCGTGCTCCACGGCCCCCGCGAGCCGCAGCAGCTCCTCCTCGTCGGTGCCCTCGGCGGCGTACACCTCGTGCAGGGTCATGCGGCCGGTGGTGACGGTGCCGGTCTTGTCCAGGACGACCGTGTCGACGCGCCGCGTGGACTCCAGCACCTCCGGGCCCTTGATGAGGATGCCCAGCTGGGCGCCGCGACCGGTGCCGACCAGCAGCGCCGTCGGGGTGGCGAGGCCCAGCGCGCACGGGCAGGCGATGATCAGGACGGCGACGGCCGCGGTGAACGCGGCGACCGTGTCACCGGTGGCACCCAGCCAGCCGCCGAAGGTGGCGAACGCGATCAGCAGCACGACGGGGACGAAGATCCCCGAGATCCGGTCGGCGAGCCGCTGCACCTCGGCCTTGCCGCTCTGCGCGTCCTCCACCAGCTTGGCCATCCGCGCCAGCTGCGTGTCCGCGCCCACCCGGGTCGCCTCGACCACCAGCCGCCCCCCGGCGTTCACCGTGGCGCCGGTGACGGCGTCGCCGACGGTGACGTCCACCGGCACGGACTCGCCGGTCAGCAGCGAGGCGTCCACGGCCGAGGCGCCCTCGGTCACCGTGCCGTCGGTGGCGATCTTCTCGCCGGGGCGTACGACGAACCGGTCGCCCACCGCCAGGCGGGCCACCGGTATCCGCACCTCATGCCCGTCCCGCAGTACGGCCACGTCCTTCGCGCCCAGCTCCAGCAGCGCCCGCAGCGCGGCACCGGCGCGGCGCTTGGAGCGGGCCTCCAGCCAGCGGCCCAGCAGCAGGAAGGCGGTGACCCCGGCGGCCGCCTCCAGGTAGATGGCGGAGGCGCCGTCGGTGCGGGAGACGGTGAGGTCGAAGCCGTGCCGCATCCCCGGCATGCCCGCGTCGCCGAAGAACAGCGCCCACAGGGACCAGCCGAACGCCGCCAGCGTGCCGAGCGAGACCAGCGTGTCCATGGTGGCCGCGCCGTGCCGCACGCCCGTCCAGGCGGCGCGGTGGAAGGGCAGCCCGCCCCAGACCACGACGGGCGCGGCGAGGGTGAGCGAGAGCCACTGCCAGTTGTCGAACTGGAGCGCCGGGACCATCGCGAGCAGGACCACGGGGGCGGCGAGGAGCACCGAGACGACCAGGCGCCCGCGCAGGGCCGACAACTCCGGGTCGTCGTCGCCGTCCCCGGTGCCGCGCTCCTCGGTGCCGACCTCGTCCGAGGGCTCCGGCGGTGGCGCGGGCTCCTCGGCGGTGTACCCGGTCTTCACGACGGTGGCGATCAGGTCGGCGACCCCGGTGGTCGCCGGGTAGCTGACCCGGGCCTTCTCCGTCGCGTAGTTCACCGTGGCGGTGACACCGTCCATGCGGTTGAGCTTCTTCTCGACGCGGGCCGCGCAGGAGGCGCAGGTCATCCCGCCGATGAGCAGCTCGACCTCGGCGAGGCCGGAATCGGAGCCGGGACCGGGCCCGGTGGCCGTCGTGGAAGTGCGGCTGTCCGCGGTGGTGCTGGTCATGGTCCGGACTCCAGAACGGGGTGGGGGAGCCGGGCTCAGACCCGGCCGACGAGCTCGAAGCCCGCCTCGTCCACGGCGGCGCGCACGGCCGCGTCGTCCAGGGGCGCCCCGGAGACGACGGTGACCTCGCCGGTGGAGGCGACGGCCTGCACGGAGGCGACGCCCGCGATCTCGGAGATCTCGCCGGAGACGGCGCCCTCGCAGTGTCCGCAGCTCATTCCGCTCACCTTGTAGACGGTGGTGACGGAGTCCTGGGTGGTGTCGGTCTGGGCGGTCATGTCGTTTACTCCTCGTCGGGGTGCGCGTGGGCGGGTACCGGCGGGTACCCGTGGTCCGGGCCGGACCACTCACCTTCCACCTTACCCCTAGGGGGTATAAAGGCGACGCTCACCCGTCACCCCAGTCCACCTGCGTCGCGTCCGTGCGCCTTCCACTCGTGGTCGAGGACCGCCATCAGCACCTCGTCCACCCGCACGCCGTCCCGCAGGGCGGCCTCCCGGCGCACCCCCTCCACCACGAAACCGGCCTTCTCGTACACCCGCCGGGCCCGCGGGTTGTCGGCGTAGACCTCCAGCTGGACGCGGTGCACGCCGACCTCTTCGAAGGCGTGCCCGACGACGAGCCGCGTCGCCTCGCTGCCCAGCCCGCGGCCGCGTCCCCGGGGCCCCATGAGCGTCCGGAAGGTGCAGCCGCGGGCCGCGGGGTCCCACTCGTACAGGACGACCTCGCCGACGAGTTCGCCGGTGGCGCGGTCGGTGACGGCGAGGTCGAGCCGGTCGGGATCGGCGGTGCGCACGCCGTACCAGGAGCGCAGTTTGTCGAGGGTGAGTCCGGTGGTGGGCTCGAAGGTGAAGCGGACCACCTCGGGATCGTTGACGATCTCCCACATCACGTCGGCGTCCTCGGCGGTGAACGGTCGCAGGACGGTCTTGTCGCCGGTGAGCACGGGTTTCTCGGAGAAGTCCATGCACGGCACTGTGCCCCACGGGATCGCGGGGCACCGAACGGTTTCTCCGCCGTTCCCGCCGTTCCCGTCGCTACCGGTTGCGGTTGCGGGGGCGGGACGCCACCCAGGCCCGGACCGTCTCCGCGTACCAGTACGGCTTGCCGCCCTCCACGTGGTCGGGCGGGGGCAGCAGCCCGTGCTTGCGGTACGACCGCACGGTGTCCGGCTGGACCTTGATGTGGGCCGCGATGTCCTTGTAGGACCAGAGCCTTCGGTCGGTCACTAGTCGCACCTCCCTGCGCGCGCCGCGGCGGCGACCGGGGACGGCCGCCGGGGGGAGCCGGGCGCTGCTGGCGATCACCAAGCCTGTTCCGGGTGAACGACGCGGGGTGACGAGCGGTCAGGGTCCGTTCCCGGGTGTGACGGAAGACCCGCGTGCGCGTGACATGTGTGACGCGGAAGGTGCTTTTGTGACACGAGTGCCACACAGGCGTACGCCGTCGTTCAGGCGCGGCGCGTTGACTGCGGCGGACGGAGGCGTTCCGCCGTACGCCCCTCGGCCGCCACTCGGACTACGTCGTCCGAATGTCCGGACAAAACATTGACAGGCCGCACGCACAGGGCTAGAAACCGGGGTGACGCAAGGGCGCGGGCAAGGAGGGAACGCGATGGCGCACGACCCGACGGCACACGGCCGGGGCGCCGGTTCCCCCACCGAACGCCTCCGGCGCGGGAAGGCGGCCTCGCCCTGGCAGGAGCGAGGCACGAGCGCCAACTCCCCGCTCGCACCGGCTCCGCGCCGGAGGTTCCCGCGTCGCGCCCCGACGCGGGGCGCCCACACTGCCCCACGTGTCTACGCGGACACCCAAACCGCAGACACAGTGTCGGGCGCGCCCGCCGCGCCCGGCTGCTGGGATGGAGTCAGGGCCGAGACCGCGACCCGACCGTCCCCGGTCCCGGCCCCTGACCAGCACGAACAGCGTGAGCTGCACCAACGGCACGTCTCGACCCGTCGCCGCCATCTGTGAAGGAGTTCTCGGTCATGACGAACATCGTCAACCACTGGATCGGCGGCAAGACCGCCGAAGGCGCCTCGGGCACGTACGGGCCGGTGACGAATCCGGCGACCGGCGAGGTCACCACCAAGGTCTCCTTCGCCTCCGTCGACGAGGTGGACGCCGCGGTCGCCGCCGCCAAGGAGGCGTACCTGACCTGGGGTCAGTCCTCGCTGGCGCAGCGGACCTCGATCCTCTTCCGCTTCCGGGCGCTGCTGGACGCGCACCGCGACGAGATCGCCGAGCTGATCACCGCCGAGCACGGCAAGGTGCACTCCGACGCGCTCGGCGAGGTCGCGCGCGGCCTGGAGATCGTCGACCTGGCCTGCGGCATCAACGTGCAGCTCAAGGGCGAGCTGTCGACGCAGGTCGCCACCCGCGTGGACGTGTCCTCGATCCGGCAGCCGCTCGGCGTGGTCGCGGGCATCACGCCGTTCAACTTCCCGGCGATGGTGCCGCTGTGGATGTTCCCGGTCGCCATCGCCTGCGGCAACACCTTCGTGCTCAAGCCGAGCGAGAAGGACCCGTCGGCCGCCGTGAAGGTCGCCGAGCTGCTCTGTGAGGCCGGTCTGCCGGACGGCGTCTTCAACGTCGTGCACGGCGACAAGGTGGCCGTGGACCGGCTCCTGGAGCACCCGGACGTCAAGGCCGTCTCCTTCGTGGGATCGACCCCGATCGCCCGCTACATCCACACCACGGCCTCCGCCAACGGCAAGCGCGTGCAGGCCCTCGGCGGCGCCAAGAACCACATGCTGGTGCTGCCGGACGCCGACCTCGACGCCGCCGCCGACGCGGCCGTGAGCGCGGCCTACGGCTCGGCCGGCGAGCGCTGCATGGCGATCTCCGCGGTCGTCGCGGTCGGCGCCGTCGGGGACGAACTGGTGGAGAAGATCCGCGAGCGCGCCGAGAAGATCAAGATCGGCCCCGGCACCGACCCGTCATCCGAGATGGGCCCGCTGATCACCAAGGCGCACCGCGACAAGGTCGCCTCCTACGTCGCGGGTGCGGCGGCCGAGGGCTGCGAGGTCGTCCTGGACGGCACCGGGTACACGGTCGACGGCCACGAGGACGGCCACTGGATCGGCATCTCCCTGCTCGACCGGGTGCCGACCACCGCGAAGGCGTACCAGGACGAGATCTTCGGCCCCGTCCTGTGCGTGCTGCGCGCCGAGACGTACGAGGAGGGCGTGGCCCTCATCAACGCCTCGCCGTTCGGCAACGGCACCGCGATCTTCACCCGGGACGGCGGCGCGGCCCGCCGCTTCCAGCTGGAGATCGAGGCCGGCATGGTCGGCGTGAACGTGCCGATCCCGGTCCCCGTCGGCTACCACTCCTTCGGCGGCTGGAAGGACTCGCTCTTCGGCGACCACCACATCTACGGCAACGACGGCACGCACTTCTACACCCGCGGCAAGGTCGTCACCACCCGCTGGCCCGACCCGGCCGACGCCCCGGCGGGCGTCGACCTGGGCTTCCCGCGCAACCACTGACACACACGGTGCCCCTGCGTCCCGCCGCGGGCGGGACGCAGGCCCCCACGCGCTTCCTCAGCCCTGCTGCTGACCGGCCTCCTTCACGGCGTCCGTGAGGTCGCCGGTCTGGTCGGCGGGCGGGGCCACGATCTCCTTGGTGGCGCCGAACCTGTCGAAGTCCATGGTCACCTTCATGGCGCCGAACTCCTGCTTCAGGCGCACGGGCAGGTCCTTGTCGCCGACCCAGATGTCCATGGTGATCGTGCCACCGCCGGAGGCGGAGTTCAGCATGCTGTCGGCCCCGCTGAGGGCTTCCTTGAACTTGCCCATGTCCTTCTGGTCGAGCACGGCCCGGTAGTGGGTCGTGGCCTTGCCGTTGACGGTCTCCTTGCCGAGGTCCTCGACGTCGCTCGCGTACTTGAGGCCCTTCATGGAGTCCGCCGGGCTGCCCCCGCCGCCCCCGCTCATCGCGGCGGCACCCGACTCGCCGAACACCGCCGAGCCGTCGACCTTCATCCACTCCTTGCCCGCGAGCGGGCCGGCGGGCTGCGGGTCGATGTCGTAGTAGTAGGCGCCGTCCACGAACAGGGTGCGCACGGTCGGGGAGTCCGTGAGGTCCTGGAGCTGCGCGGCCTCGGCGTCCATCTCGACGTCGAGCGCGTAGCCGTCGCCCCAGGAGTAGGTGCCGTCCATGGCGATCGGCTCGCCGGTGCCCAGCTCCGTCGTCGTACGGACCTCGGCGGAGCCCACCTCCTCGGTGCGGTCGGTGGCCCGGCTGAGGGCCGCCATGATCGTGTCCGCCTTGTCCACGGCCTTGTCGGCCGTCTCCGCCGCCGTCTTCGCGCCGTCCGAGCCGCATGCGGTGGCCGCCACCATCGCGGCCGCCGTGAGCCCCACCCAGGCCGCGGTGTACTTCAGCTTCATGAGTCCCCACCCGTTGCTGCGTTCCTGTGATTCAACTGTGCGAAGGACTCTACCGGGCCCCACCGACAGCGTCCGGATACCGGACGACGGCGGGTTTTTTCGGCCCGTCCCCTACGGTTCCCGCACGGCTCAAACTCCCGTTGCGTCAAGGGTCATGTTGCTGTTTCCGGATGTACGGACGGACTTGATCAACGGTTTCCGTAGGTAAACACCCATTGACGCAGCGGTTTTCGTCGGGATTCCATCTGGCGTCGGGAGCGGACCAGAACCACGTACGACCCAGCCGCCGGAGGCGATAGCGCTCCCCGCGAACCACGCCGCACGAGTCGATCGGAACCGCTCCATGACCGACACGCTCCGCCCCGTCGAGACCGCCGCCGCGCCCCCGGACGTTACGGCACCCGCGGCCCCTGAGGAGTCGCGGACGCTCAAGCGTTCCATCGGGGTCGTCGGCGGCACGCTCCTGACGCTCTCGTGCGTGACCCCCGCCTCCACGCTCTTCGTGGTCGTCCCCGACCTCTTCGGCTCGCTCGGCACCGCCACCGCCCTGACCATCGCCATCGGCTCGCTGCTCTGTGTCGCCGTGGCCTTCTGCTACTCGGAGCTGGGCACCCTCGTCCCCAGCGCGGGCGGCGAGTACGCCATGGTGTCGACGATGGCCGGGCGCCTGGCGGGCTGGCTGGTCTTCGTGCTGTCCCTGCTGGTCGTCATGATCGTGCCCCCGGTGATCGCCATGGGGACGGCCGACTACCTCGAACCGGTCCTGCACCTCGACCCCTCCCTGGCGGGCGCCGGCGTCATGCTGCTCGCCACCCTCGCCGGGCTGCTCGACCTGCGCGCCAACGCCTGGATCACCGGCGTCTTCCTGGTCCTGGAGGTCATCGCCGCGGCCGTCGTCGCGGTGCTGGGCTTCGCCCACGCCGAGCGCGGGCCCGGCAGCCTGGTGTCGATGGAGGTGGGCGGCACGGGCGGCGGTGCGGACCCCGTGACGGCCATGCTGGTCGTCTCCGGGCTCGCCATCGCCCTCTTCATCACCCAGGGCTTCTCCACCGCCGTCTACCTCTCCGAGGAGCTGGAGAACCCGCGCCGCAACGTCGCCCGCACGGTCCTGGCCACCCTCGCCATCTCCACGGTGATCATCCTGGTCCCGGTCGTCGCCATCACCTTCGGCGCCTCCGACCTGGCCGACCTGACCGGCGGCGACATCGGCGCCATGGTCACGGCCTGGTCCAACTCCGCCGTCGGCACCTTCGTGAGCCTGTGCGTGGCGCTCGCCATCGTCAACGCGGGCATCGTCATGGTCATCCAGAACTCT
Source organism: Streptomyces sp. NPDC111628 (assembly GCF_055635195.1). Taxonomy (NCBI): domain Bacteria; kingdom Bacillati; phylum Actinomycetota; class Actinomycetes; order Kitasatosporales; family Streptomycetaceae; genus Streptomyces; species Streptomyces sp. NPDC111628. The sequence goes on from NZ_JBVKBZ010000004.1 coordinate 393,899, forward strand.
CGCGTGCTGTTCGCCTCCGCCCGCGACAAGGCCTGGCCCGCCCCGGTCAACGGACTCCTCGCCAGGCTCGGCCGGTTCGGCTCCCCGTGGGTGGCCACCCTCGCCGTCGGCGTGCCGGGCGCCGCGCTGTGCTACGTCGACCTCGACACCCTGTACGGCGTCACCGGCGTCTCCGTGACCGCGATGTACCTGCTGGTCGCGGTCGCCGCCCTGCTGTCCCGGCGCGGCACCCACCGGCACGCGCACGCGTGGCGCATGCCCCTGTGGCCGGTGGTGCCGGTCCTGCTGATCGCGGTCCTCGCCTACGTCCTGACCCAGCAGGAGGCGAGCCACCTGCTGCTGACCGGCTCCATCGCGGCCGTCGCCACCCTGTACTGGGCGCTGTACCTGCGCCCGCGCCGCGGCACCCGCTGGCTGGTCACCGTCCCGCAGGACGTCCGCGAGCCCGCCGGACCGTGACGGTCCGCTGACCGCCGACCGCCGACCGCCGACCGCCGGACCACGACGCTGCCGGGCCGGGACCGCCCGATGGGCGTAACGGCTCACCGGCCGGGACCACCCACCCGCCGGGACGGCCCGCAGGGCCGTGACGGCTGCCCGGCTGCCCGGCTGCCCGGCAGTCTGCCGGGCCCCTGACCGGTCCGCCGGGCTCCGCCCGGCCTACCGCGCCCGTGGTACGCGGGAGCGGCCCCGTACTTCCGTGGGAGGGCCGCCGGTTCAGCCCCGGGGCGGCCCCGGTTGTCGGCGGCGGCCCGTACCGTTGACGCATGGATCTTCGACTGCCCCGCGTGCGAGGGCTGCTACGGGGGCCGCGGCGGATGCTCTGCGCCGCGGCCGCCGTCGTCGTGCTCGCCGGCGCCGGGACGTGGACGGCCGTCGCCGGTGACGACCCGGCCCCGGTGCGCCGTGCCGACCGGGTCATGGCGGTGGGCGACGGCGTGCGCCTGGACACCTCGTACTTCACGGCGGGCTCCGGCGGCCGCCGCCCGGCCGTCCTGCTGGCGCACGGCTTCGGCGGCAGCAAGGACGACGTACGGGAGCAGGCCGAGGACCTCGCCCGGGACGGGTACGCGGTCCTGACCTGGTCGGCGCGCGGCTTCGGGAAGTCCACGGGGAAGATCGGGCTGAACGCGCCGGACGGCGAGGTCGCCGACGTGTCCCGGCTGATCGACTGGCTCGCGGAGCAGCCCCAGGTCGAGCTGGACAAGGACGGCGACCCCCGCGTGGGCGTCGCGGGCGGCTCCTACGGCGGTGCGGTCGCGCTGCTCGCCGCCGGGCACGACACCCGGGTGGACGCCGTCGCCCCGGCCATCACCTACTGGAACCTGGCGGACGCGCTCTTCCCGAACGGCGTCTTCAAGAAGCTGTGGGCCGGCATCTTCGTCAACTCCGGCGGCGGCTGCGACCGGTTCGAGGCGGACCTGTGCCGCATGTACCAGCGGGTCGCCGAGTCGGGCACGCCCGACGCCGAGGCCGTGAAGCTCCTCGAGGAGCGCAGCCCGCAGGCGGTGGGCGCGCGCATCAAGGTGCCCACGCTGCTGACGCAGGGCCAGACCGACTCCCTCTTCCCGCTCGGCCAGGCCGACGCCGCGGCGAAGGCGATCCGGGCCAACGGCGCACCCGTGGACGTCGACTGGATCGCGGGCGGCCACGACGGCGGCGACCTGGAGAACGACCGCGTCCAGGCACGCATCGACGCCTGGTTCGACCGCTACCTCAAGGACGACGAGGGCGCCGGTACCGGCCCGGCCTTCCGCGTCACCCGCACCGGAGGCGTCGACTCCACCGACGGACAGGCCCAGTTGCGCGGCGCGAGCGCCGACCACTACCCGGGCCTGGCGAACGGGCAGCGCTCCGTGCCCCTGCGCGGCCGCGAGCAGAGCGTCGACAACCCCGCCGGAGCCAACCCGCCCGCCGTCTCCGCCCTCCCCGGCATCGGCGGCGCCGGAGGGCTCTCCCAGCTCTCCTCGCTCGGCGTCGGCGTCTCCCTGGACTTCCCCGGCCAGTACGCCGCGTTCGAGTCCGCCCCGGTCGGCGACGACCTGCGGATCACCGGTTCCCCGACGGCCACCGTCCACGTCCGCTCCACCACCGAGGACGCCGTCCTCTTCGCCAAGGTGTACGACGTCGGCCCCGGCGGCACCTCGCCCGTGCTCCCGTCGCAGCTGGTGACCCCCGTCCGCGTCGAGGACGCGAAGGCGGGCAAGGACGTCACGGTCACCCTCCCGGCGATCGACCACGAGGTGCAGAAGGGCCACCGGCTGCGCCTGGTCCTCGCCTCCACCGACCTCGGCTACGCCTCCCCGGCCGCCCCGGCGACGTACACCGTCTCCCTCAAGGGCGACCTGGAGGTGCCGACCGCCCCCGGCGTGACGACCGCCGCCGCGCCGCTGCCCGAGTGGGTGTGGTGGCTGCCGCTGGCCGGTGCCGCCGTCGCCCTGGCCCTGCTGTGGACCGGCCGCCGCCGCACCGCCGCACCGGCACCCGACCCGGCCCTCGCCGACGTACCCCTGCAGATCACCGGCCTGAGCAAGCGCTACGCCGGGTCCAGCGAGCGGTACGCGGTGCGGGAGCTGTCCTTCCGCGTGGAGAAGGGGCAGGTGCTCGGCCTGCTCGGGCCCAACGGCGCGGGCAAGACGACCACCCTGCGGATGCTGATGGGCCTGATCAAGCCGGACGACGGCGAGATCCGGGTCTTCGGCCACGCCATCCGCCCCGGCGCCCCGGTGCTGTCCCGGGTCGGCGCCTTCGTCGAGGGCGCGGGCTTCCTGCCGCACCTGTCCGGCCGGGAGAACCTGGAGCTGTACTGGCGGGCGACCGGCCGCCCGCCCGAGGACGCCCACCTCGACGAGGCCTTGGAGATCGCCGGTCTCGGCGACGCGCTCGCCCGCGCGGTGCGCACCTACTCCCAGGGAATGCGCCAGCGCCTCGCCATCGCCCAGGCCATGCTCGGCCTGCCCGACCTCCTCATCCTCGACGAGCCGACCAACGGCCTGGACCCGCCGCAGATCCGCGAGATGCGCGAGGTGATGATCCGCTACGCGGCGGCCGGGCGCACCGTGATCGTCTCCAGTCACCTGCTGGCCGAGGTCGAGCAGTCCTGCACCCACCTCGTGGTCATGGACCGGGGCCGGCTGGTCCAGGCGGGCCCGGTCGCCGAGATCATCGGCTCCGGCGACACCCTCCTGGTCGGCACCGGCCTGCCGGTGGACGAACCGCTCGTGGACAAGGTCGCCGCCCTGCCCGGCGTCGCCTCGGTCGTGCACACCGACGACGGGCTCCTGGTCCGCCTCGACCCCGGCGGCACGGCGCCCGGCCTGGTCGCCGAACTGGTCCGGCTGGAGATCCCCGTGGCGTCGGTCGGCCCGCACCGCCGCCTGGAGGACGCCTTCCTCACCCTGATCGGAGGTTCCGCATGAGCACGCCCACCAAGTCGGCGACGCCCGGGCCCGCGCCCGAAGCGGCGTCCGCGTCGGAGTCCGCGTACGGCTACCGGGCGGGCCGCACGCTGCCCCTGCGGGTGGAGCTGGTGCGCCAGCTCAAGCGGCGCCGCACCCTGGTCATGGGCGCGATCCTCGCCGTGCTGCCGTTCGTGCTCGTCGTCGCCTTCGCGATCGGCGGCGAGCCGGAGGGCCCCGGCGACCGCATCACCCTGATGGACACCGCCACCGCCTCCGGCGCCAACTTCGCCGCCGTCAACCTCTTCGTGTCGGCGGGCTTCCTGCTGGTCGTCCCGGTCGCCCTGTTCTGCGGGGACACCGTGGCCTCCGAGGCGAGCTGGTCCTCCCTGCGCTACCTGCTCGCCGCGCCGGTGCCGCGCGCCCGGCTGCTGGCGTCCAAGCTGGCCGTCGGGCTGGGGCTGAGCCTGGCCGCGATGGTGCTGCTGCCGCTGGTGGCGCTGGCCGTGGGCACGGTCGCCTACGGCTGGGGGCCGCTGGCCATCCCCACCGGCGGTTCGCTCGCCCCGGGCACGGCCGCCCAGCGCCTGGTGGTGGTCGTCGCGTACATCTTCGTGTCCCAACTGGTCACCGCGGGGCTCGCGTTCTGGCTGTCGACCAGGACCGACGCACCGCTGGGCGCGGTTGGCGGCGCCGTCGGCCTCACCATCGTCGGCAACGTCCTGGACGCCGTGACCGCGCTCGGCCACTGGCGCGACTTCCTGCCCGCGCACTGGCAGTTCGCCTGGGCGGACGCCGTCCAGCCGAACCCGGAGTGGTCGGGCATGATCCAGGGCACGGCCGTCTCGGTAACGTACGCGCTGGTGCTGTTCGCCCTGGCCTTCCGGGGTTTCGCCCGCAAGGACATCGTGTCCTAGGTCAACGGAGGATCACCCACCGGTCTCGGCGGGCCGCCCCCGTGCCCGCTTCGAGACACAGCCGTAACACCCCGTGCCGCACGTTTCGCGCCGCCGCCCCGTCACAGTCACGTACACCGGCGCCGAACAAGCACAGGGGGACGGACGATGAACCGGTACGGGACCGATGGGAAGCGGGGGCGGCGCGGCACGACCGCACTGCTCGCGCTCACCCTGGCGGGCGGGCTGCTGCTCACCGGCTGCGGCGGGACGGACGACGGGTCGAACGGGGCGAAGGACACCGCGGCCGACTCGCGGGGCGGCTCGGCCCCGATGCCCGCACCCGACCGCCCGCGCGGCGAGGGCGAGCAGCGCTACGACGGCGGCACGAGCACCCCCGAGGGAGACGAGGGCGAGAAGAACGGCGACTCCCGCGAGATCGCGCCCGACCCCGACTACCTGTCCACCTTCGCCCTCGACGTCGACACCGCCTCCTACGGCTACGCCCGCCGCACCCTGTCCGAGGGCCGGCTGCCCGACCCGGCCACGGTCCGCCCCGAGGAGTTCGTCAACAGCTTCCGCCAGGACTACGACCGGCCCGACGGCGACGGCTTCTCGGTGACCGTGGACGGCGCCCGCACCGACGACGAGGACTGGTCGCTGGTCCGCGTCGGCCTCGCCACCCGCACCGCCGAGCGGCAGAGCGAACGCCCGCCGGCCGCCCTGACCTTCGTCATCGACATCTCCGGCTCCATGGGCGAACCCGGCCGCCTCGACCTCGCCCAGGAGGCCCTCGGCACCATGACCGACCGGCTCCGCGACGACGACTCGGTGGCCATCGTCACCTTCAGCGACGAGGCCGAGACGGTCCTGCCCATGACCCGGCTCGGCGACCACCGCGGCCGCGTGCACGACGCGATCGACGGCCTGGAGCCGACCGACTCCACCAACCTCGGCGCGGGCATGGAGACCGGCTACGAGACCGCCGTCGAGGGCCGCCGCGAGGGCGTCACCAACCGTGTCGTCCTCGTCTCCGACGCCCTCGCCAACACCGGCGACACCGACGCGGACACCATCCTCGAACGCATCGCCACCGAGCGCCGCGAGCACGGCATCACCCTCTTCGGCGTCGGTGTCGGCAGCGACTACGGCGACGCCCTGATGGAACGCCTCGCCGACAAGGGCGACGGCCACACCACCTACGTCTCCACCAGCGAGGACGCCCGCGAGGTCTTCTGCGAGCAGCTCCCGCGCCACATCGAGCTGACCGCGCGCGACGCCAAGGCCCAGGTGGCCTTCGACCCGGAGACCGTCGCCGAGTTCCGCCTCGTCGGCTACGACAACCGCCAGGTCGCCGACGAGGACTTCCGCGACGACCGCGTCGACGGCGGCGAGGTCGGCCCCGGCCACACGGTCACCGCCCTGTACGCCGTCCGCACCAGGCCGGGCGCCGACGGCCACCTCGCCACGGCCACCGTCCGCTGGCTCGACCCCGACAGCCGCACCCCGCACGAGGAGTCCGGCGACGTGGAGAGCGACGCCCTCGACGACTCCGTCTGGGAGTCGGGCCGCGGGCTGCGGGTCACGGCGACCGCGGCCTACTTCGCCGACGCGCTCCGGTCCCCGGGCGGCGACGGCGGCTCCCTGCCGGGCGCACCGGGCCTGTCCGAACTCTCCGAGCGGGCCGACGGCCTGGCGGACCGCACGGAGAACGCGGACCTGCGCGAACTGGCCGAGGCGATCGAGGACGCCAACCGGCTGGCCTGACCCGCGGGGTGGGTGCGCCCATTGACGTTTCCTTACGCGTGAGTAAGTTTACTCCGAAGTAAGTTCGCAGGCGAGTTCGCAGCCGAGTACACGCGACAGCGCAGCAGTCCGACCGCGACCGGGAGCCGTCATGGGCGTACGCAGGGACCTGAAACGGGCGAGAGAGAGCGGCGACCTGGCGTCCCGCACCAGGACCGAGACCGTCAGGGACGCGGACGGCACCGTCCGCGAGGCCCGCACCGCAGCCCTGGCGTCCCGCCCCGCCACGGGCAGCACCGCCGACATCCCGTTCACCAACGCCGCCGAGGCCCCCGGCGCCGTCGTCCTGCGCCGCGAGGTGGACGGCGCCTGGCGGCCCGTCACCGCCGAGGGGTTCGCCCGCGAGGTCACCGAAGTGGCCAAGGGCCTGATCGCCGCCGGTCTGGAACCCGGCGGCCGGGTCGCCGTCATGTCCCGCACCCGCTACGAGTGGACGGTCCTGGACTTCGCGATCTGGGCGGCCGGCGGCCAGACCGTCCCGGTGTACCCCACCTCCTCGGCCGACCAGGTCGAGTGGATCGTCCGCGACTCGGGCGCCCGGTACGCCGTCACCGAGACCGCCGCCAACACCGCCACCGTCCGGGCCGGCACCGCCGACCACCCCGAGGGCCCGCGCGTCTGGGAACTGGACGCCGGCGCGCTCGCCGACCTCACCGCCCTCGGCCGGGGCGTGAGCGACGAAGAGGTCACCAAGCGCCGCACCGCGCTGACCCCGGACACGGTCGCCACCGTCTGCTACACCTCCGGCACCACCGGCCGCCCCAAGGGCTGCGTCCTCACCCACGCCAACCTGCACGCCGAGGCCGCCAACACGGTCGAGCTGCTGCACCCGATCTTCAAGGAGGTCACCGGCCAGACCGCATCGACCCTCCTCTTCCTGCCGCTGGCCCACATCCTGGGCCGCACCATCCAGATCTCCTGCCTGCTGGCCCGCATCGAGGTCGGCCACTTCCCGAGCATCAAACCGGACGAACTGCGCCCCGCGCTCAAGTCGTTCCGCCCGACCTTCCTGGTCGGCGTCCCGTACCTGTTCGAGAAGATCCACGACACCGGCCGGGCCACCGCCGAGAAGATCGGCCGCGGCGCCTCCTTCGAACGCGCCCACCGCCTCGCCGTCCGCTTCGGCGCCGCCCACCTCGACCGCTTCCTCCGCCGCGGCAAGGGCCCCACCCCCGGCCTGTGGGCCGGCTGGGCCCTGTACGACCTGCTGGTCTACCGCCGGGTCCGAAAGGAACTGGGCGGCCGGATGCGCTACGCCATCAGCGGCGGCTCCCCGCTGGAGCGCGAACTCAACCTGTTCTTCTACGCCGCCGGAATCATGATCTACGAGGGCTACGGCCTGACCGAGACCACCGCGGCCGCCACCATCGTCCCGCCGCTCGGCCCCCGCCCCGGCACCGTCGGCCCGCCGGTCCCCGGCACCGCCGTGCGCATCGCCGACGACGGCGAGGTGCTCGTCAAGGGCGGCATCGTCTTCGGCGCCTACCGGGGCAACCCCGAGGCCACCGACGCGGCCCTCACCGACGGCTGGTTCGCCACCGGCGACCTCGGCTCCCTCGACGCGGACGGCTACCTCACCATCACCGGACGCAAGAAGGACCTCCTGGTCACCTCCGGCGGCAAGAACGTCTCCCCGGCCGTCCTGGAGGACCGCCTTCGCAGCCGCCCGCCGGTCGCCCAGTGCCTGGTCGTCGGCGACAACCGGCCCTTCGTCGCCGCCCTGATCACCCTCGACCCGGACGCCGTCGCCCACTGGCTGGCGGTGCGCGGGCTTCCCGCGCAGACGCCGATGTCCGAGGTCGTACGGGACGACAGGATGCGCGCGGACGTCCAGAAGGCCGTGGACCACGCCAACGCGGCCGTCTCCCGGGCCGAGTCGATCCGCGCCTTCCGGCTGGTCGAGGGCGAGTTCACCGAGGAGAACGGCCTGCTGACCCCGTCCCTGAAGGTGAAGCGGCACGCGGCCGTCGCGGCGTACGCGGACGAGATCGAAGCGCTGTACGCGACGCCGGGCCGCTGATCCGCGACCCGGCGCCCCGGGCATGCGAAAGGGCGGGCCGCCGATGTGCTCGGCGGCCCGCCCTCGGGCGATGTCAGCCCTCGCCGTTGGAGGACAGGATCGAGACGTCCTCCAGGAGGTGGGCCAGCGCACCGTCGCGCTTGGCCTGCGTCGAGTTCTCGGCGCACTGCTGGTTCATGTCGTCGCCCAGGACGTTGAGGTCCTGGATCGGCACCAGACCGATGACGCTGACCGGGATGTCGCTGACCGCGATGCACGGCTTGTTGAACGAGCCCTGGATGAGCGCCATCTGCGGGCTCATGTTGCCCGTGGTCATCGAGTTGCCGAAGTACTGCGAGGCGCCGTTCCCGTTGGCAGAGACGGGCCCGCTGTCGTCGCCGATCGCCATCGCCTGCGGGGCCGCGGCAGCGGAGGCACCCATGACGGAGGCGGCGATCGCCGCGTAGGCAACTACCTTCTTGATCACTGGCCAGTCCTTTCTGAGGAAACCCCGTCCACCGGAGCTCACTGGTCAACTCCGTGGGTCCGGTCGGGTTTCTCCCGTTCACTCCGTCGGCGGACAACGGGAAATGTGTACGGGTCCGCGTTTCCCCGGGGATTCCGGGGATTTTTGCGGCGTTTTTGAGATCCCGTGCGGGCCAACCGGGTGAACGCCCGCAACCAATCATCGCGCACCGGGTTGATGAGGCCGTAGGACAGTGCGTCGCTACGACGAAAGGAACGCGAAGTGCTCAAGAAGGCAATGGTCGCCGCGGCGGCTGCCGCTTCTGTGATCGGCATGTCGGCTGCCGCCGCTCCCCAGGCCCTGGCCATCGGGGACGACAACGGGCCGGCCGTGGCCAACGGCAACGGCGCCACCTCGGCGTTCGGCAACTCGGCCACCAAGGGCGACATGAGCCCCCAGCTGTCGCTGGTCGAGGGCACGCTGAACAAGCCGTGCCTCGGTGTCGAGGACGTCAACGTCGCCGTCATCAACCTCGTCCCGATCCAGGACATCAACGTCCTGGCGGACGACCTGAACCAGCAGTGCGCGGACAACTCCACGCAGGCCAAGCGTGACGGCGCCCTGTCGCACGTCCTCGAGGACCTGTCGGTGCTGTCGGCGAACGGCGAGGGCCGCTGAGCCCAGCCCAGCCCGGTACGGGCGGCCCGCTGACTTCCGCGTGGGCCGCCCGGCCGTGAACGGGACGGGATTTCGCCGGGGAGCGGAACGACGTCGTCGCTCTCCTGGGGGAACGGCCGGACCGGATCGTGAGGCATCCGAGTGAATTTCGGGGTGTCCCACGTTCGGTAGTTTCTCCGGCCGTCAATTCCTCGTTTGCAGGCTGCAGGTCATGGTGCGAGCCGTCAATGCTGTGCTCGCGCGGTTTCGGCCGTCATTCAGGCATGACCGCAGAGAAGGGAAAGTTCATGAAGAAGAGCGCTGCTGTCGTCGCGGGCGCGATCATGGCCCTCGGCATGGCCGCCCCGGCCTTCGCCGACGCCGGCGCCGAGGGTGCCGCCGTAGGCTCCCCGGGCGTCCTGTCCGGCAACGTCATCCAGGTTCCCGTGCACGTTCCCGTCAACGTGTGCGGCAACAGCATCAACGTCGTTGGTCTGCTGAACCCGGCGTTCGGCAACGAGTGCGAGAACGACTGACGTCGTTCCGCACCGACCGGCTGCGTCACGGCCGGCCTTGGCCAACTCGTTTGGTTCGGGGCCGGCTTTTCCCCTTTCTGCAGCCCGTCCCCCCCCGGAGCGTTCTCCGGTCATCTCTCATCTCTCATCTCTCCAAGCAGGAAGACAACCAGAGTGCGACAGACCCTGAGCAGGGGGATGGTCGCGGCTGCCGCCGCGACGGGCATCCTTTCCCTGTGCGGCAGCCCCGCCCTTGCCGACTCGCATGCGGACGGGGCCGCCACGAACTCGCCGGGCGCCGTGTCCGGCAACGCCCTCCAGGTCCCGGTAGACGTGCCCGTGAACGCCTGCGGCAACACCGTCGACGTGATCGCCGCCCTGAACCCGGCCTTCGGCAACGAGTGCGAGAACACCTCGGACGAGAAGACCGACGGCAGCGGCGGCGGGTACGGCGAGGAAGCGTCGGACGCCTCGTCCTCGTCCTCGTCCTCGACTTCGGCCTCGTCGTCCGGTTCCCACGCGGACGGCGCGACCGAGGGCTCACCCGGCGTCGGTTCCGGCAACAACGCACAGGTTCCGGTCGACGTGCCGGTCAACCTCTGCGGCAACACCGTCGACGTGATCGCGGCGCTGAACCCGGTCTTCGGCAACGAGTGCGAGAACGAGGCGGAGGAGCCCCCCGGCTACGGCGAGGAGGAGCCGCCGCCCCCCACGACGCCGCCCGGCTACGGCGAGGAGGAGCCCCCGCCGCCCACCCACGAGGAGCCGCCGCCGTCCTACGGCGAGGAGGAGCCCCCGCCGCCGTCCGAGGAGGAGCACACCCCGCCGGCTCCCCAGACGGAGCAGCCGCCCGTCCTGGCCGAGACCGGCAGTGAGGGCACGCTGGGCGCCGCGGCCGCCGGTGCCGTGCTGATCGCGGGCGGAGCGATCCTGTACCGCAGGGGCCGCGCCCTCACCGGCCGCTGACCTCACCCGCCACCCCGACGCCCCCGGCCGGCCCGCACGGGCCACCGGGGGCGTCGTCGTCCCCTCCGCCCCGGGTGCGCGGGCGGCTCAGCGGCTGGGCGCCCGGTCCTCGTCCGGGCGGTCGGCGTGGTCCGCCGGTGGGGCGGAGGCCTGGCGTACGACGCGGGCGCCGGCCGGCGCGGAGGTGCCCGGCCGGGTGCCGCCCCGGTGCAGGCGGTCCCGCAGCCGGGCGCTCACGTGGCGGCCCCACAGGGCCCACAGCGCCCGGCCCGGCGCCCGGTCGTCCCGGGCGTGCCAGGCCAGCTCGCGCCCCCCGTGAGCCTCGTGGGCCGGACGCAGCGCGCTCAGTGGCGCGTAGTTCTCCACCACGAACGCCCGCCCCGGCCGCGGCGCCCCCTGCGGCAGCGGCCGGTGGGTCAGGTCCAGGTGCAGGGCCCGTACGACGTCCAGTCCGGCGGTGTCGGCGAAGAGCCGGAACTGGGCGCCGGGACGCGGATTGAAATCGAGCAGGTGGTAGCGGCCCGTCGTGCCGCAGCGACGGAAGTCGAGGTCGAAGACGCCCCGGTAGCCCAGCTCCGCGGTGACCCGCTCGGCGAGCGCCTGCACCTGCGGGTTCGGCGTCCAGCGGCCCACCGCCGTCAGACCGGCGCCGCGCGGCCTGGCCCGCGTCTTGCGGCCGGGACCGCCCGCCCGGACCGCGCCGAAGCGGTCGGCGTACCCGTGGAAGAACCAGTCCCGGTCGGGGCCCGGCGGCAGGAACGCCTGGAGCAGCAGCCTGCTGCCCGCCTCCTCGGCCCGCAGGTACAGCTCCCCGGCCTCCCGCGCCGAGCGCACCAGCACCGTGCTGCGCAGCCCGCCGCCCGGGGGCACCAGCCAGGGGCGGCTCCACTTCGCCACCACCGGCAGGCCCAGCCGCCACGCCGCACGCGCCGCCTCCGCCGCGCCGTCCGGGACCAGCGTCTCGGGGTGCGGGACGTCCAGCGACGCGCACACACCGGCCAGTTCGGCCTTGTCGGCCACGCGGGCGGGCAGCTCGCCCGGCTGGTCGGGCAGCAGATACAGGTGGGCCAGCTCCGCCCGCGCCCGGCCCACCGCCACGGCACACGCGTCGTCCATCGGAATCAGCACGGCGGGCCGCGCGATCCGCGCGGCGACGCGGCGCAGCGCCGCCGCGATCTCGGCGGGCGGCGCGCCGGGCGGCGGCGGGGTGTGCAGCCCGCTCAGGTAACGGGAGGCGCGGACGGGGCTCTGCGCGCAGTCGGCGACCACGTGCACGTCCACCCCCGCACGGCCGAGCGAGCGCACGGCGCCCAGCGTGCCGTGGTGAAAGGGATTCCGGTCGATCCGCAGCAGAACGGCGGGGACACGGGTGTCGAACAGCGACACGGGAGACTTCCTTCGTCTTCGGATCGGTTCACCGGTGCGGGCGATCGGCGCACTCGAAAGCCGTAACGGCGGTGGCGTGATGACGACTCATATGACTGGGTGTCAGTAAGTAAGCGGAATTCACGGCGAGGAAAGGAGCCGGTATGCCCGTACGGCAGTCACGGAACCGGTCCAGGCGGCCGGCAGGCGTCGCGGCGGCGGTCGCGGCGGCGGCGCTGGTGGCCGCGGCGGGCTCCACGGCCGCCGCCGAACCGACCCCGCCGGCACCCGCGCCCGCGGCCCCGGCGCCCGGAGCCCCGGCGGCCGGGGCCGCGGCGAAGACACCCGCCTTCGGCGCCTACCTCGACTACGGGCCCCGCGGCGTGGCCCGGATGGCCGCGCTGAGCCACTGGCTGGGCGGCGCCGAACTGCGCGTCGGCCACACCTACCTGCCCGGCGACCGCTGGAGCAACATCGAGGGCGCCCCCGGCTTCCTCGACGTGTGGGCCGACTGGCGCACCCGCAAGGCCGACCGGATGCTCGTCCTCAATGTGCCCATGATGGAGCGCAACGAGGAGCACGTCGACGACGACGAGGTGCGCGACCTGCTGCGCCAGGGCGCCGCCGGACGCTTCGACCACCACTTCCGCGCCCTCGCCGAACGCCTGGTCGCCCTCAAGGTGCCGGACACGGTCCTGGTGCTCGGCTGGGAGATGAACGGCACCACCTACACCCACCGCTGCGGACCGGACCCCGAGGCGTGGAAGACGTACTGGAACCGGATCGTCACCACCATGCGCGCGGTGCCCGGGCAGAAGTTCCGGTTCGACTTCGCGCCGAGCCGCGGCCGGGACGCGGTGCCCTGGACCCAGTGCTATCCCGGCGACGCCACCGTGGACATCATCGGCATGGACTCCTACGACCAGCCGCGCGGGATGTCGTTCGACGAACAGGTGAAGGAGCCGTACGGGCTCCAGGCGCACGTGGACTTCGCGAAGGCGCACGGCAAGCCAGTCTCCTACCCGGAATGGGGACTGTTCCGCAACGGCGACAACGCCGCCTACATGCGGCGCATGCTCGCCTGGATGGACGAGCACAAACCCGTGTACAACACGGTCACCGACTACTGCCCGCACGGCGTGTGGCAGTGCGACGACAATCCCCGCTCCACGGCCGTCTACCGGTCCGTGCTCTTCGGCCGCACCGACGAGCCCGCACCGACGGCCCCGACACCCACGGAGCCCACCACCCCCACCCCGCCCACGACTCCCACCGCGCCGCCCGTGCCCCCGGTGCCGTCCACCGTGCCCGAGCCCCCGGCCGGCTGCTCGCCGCTGGAGCTGGGCGACTGGGTCGAGTACTGGCTCGGCGGGAAGCTGTGCATGCGTTTGGACTGGTACGCGCGGGACAAACAGCGGGACGAGTAGCGGCGTGCGGAGGGTGCCGCGGTGGCGGCCGGCCCGGTCAGGTGCCGCCACCGTCACGGTCCCTCCGCTCCGCCCGCCGCCGCAGCAGCTCCTTGCCCCGCCGTCGGGCGGCGGCGTCGGCCAGCGCCGCCGCCAGCAGCGGGGCCGTGCGGCGGCGGGCCAGCAGCAGCCGCTGGTTCGGCACCGGCTCCGGGCGCCAGTGGTGCTTGTACGGCTCGTTGCCGCGCAGCAGGCTGAGCGTGCCGCGCCCCGGCGCGCGGGCGTACTCGGCGCACGTGTCCAGCAGCATCACCGCCACGTCCGCCTTCCGCTCCCGCAGCCGGGGATGCGCGCCGTACAGATAGCCCCCGGCCAGCCGGCGGGACAGCAGCGTCACGTCCACGGCCACCACCTCGTCGGCCATCCGGAACTCGGTGACCACCGCGTCCCCGGTCCGCACCATCGGCCCCACCGCCCGCACCAGGTGCTCGCGGAAGCGGGTCCGCAGGTGCTCGCCGGTGACCTTCCGCCCCCGCCACTGCAACCGGTGCAGGTCCAGGAGCCGGCGCAGCGCCGCCTCCGCCTCGTCGGGCAGGACGGGGCGGCCCTTGACACCGAGCGCGTCCAGGCGGCGCAGCTGGGCGCGGACCCGCTGCCTGGCCTTGGCCGACGGCAGCCGGGCGACCAGCTCGTCCATGGGGAGGGCGGGCAGCTCCAGGCAGAGCGAGTCCGCGAGCCGGTGCCGGGGCCCGTGCCAGTGTGCGTAGAGCCGTTCGGCGGCGGCGCCCGGCCGTACCTCGCGCAGGTCGACCAGCGCGGTACGGGCCGCCGCCGCGACGCCCACCGCGAGCGCGGTCACCGCGTCCGGGCCGCGCTCGTCGGCCAGCAGGACGTCCCCGTAGTCCGAGATCGCCCCGCCCAGCGGCACCAGCGCCGGAACCGGGCGCCGTACGAGCGTCAGCGGCGCCGCGCCGACCAGTTCACCGCCCTCGCGGGCCAGCACCAGGCGCAGCCGCCCGGCCGAACCGTACGCACGCCACCAGGAGAGCAGCCAGGCGTGGCTCTGGAACGGGGTCGCGGCCGCGCACCGGTCGTACAGCCGCCGCCACTGCGGGGCCAGCTCGGCGAAGGCGCCCTCGTCGGTGACCAGTTCGATGGTGTGGCCGGGCGGGAGCGTGCCCGGACACGGCCGCCTGCGGTGCGTCACAGCTGGCCGCGGACGTCGGCCGCCGACGCCGGTCCGGGTACCGGCGCCGCCGCGCGGCCGGGCTCCCGTGCGGCGCGGCGCGGCCGGACCAGCAGCGCCAGCCCGCCGAGGAGCCCGCCCGCGCCCGCGCCCACCAGGGCTGTCACGGCGGTGGACGCCGAGGACGGCTCGGTGGGCTCGGTGGCCCGGGCGAACTGCCGCAGCTCCACGTGGGTGTCGGCGGCGGAGTCCGCCGCGTGCCGGGTCAGGGCACGGGCGACGGCGTTGGCCATGTCGGCGGCCTCCTCCGGGTCGGCGGAGGTGGCCGTCACCGAGACCATCGGCGCGTCCGGCGAGGTCGCGGTGCGCACGCTCCGCTCCAGGGTCGCCACCGGCACGTCGGCCCACATCTGGGCGTCCCCGAGCACCGCGAGCTGCGTCGCGACCCGGCCGTAGGCCTGCGCGAAGCCCAGCGCGGACGCCGGGTCGGACTGGTCGGCGGGGACGGCGACGACGTAACCGGTCGCCGTGTACTGCGGGGTGGTGAGCAGGCCGTATCCGGCGCCGAGCAGCCCGCCGACGAGGACGCCGGCCGCGAGCGGGGACCACGGCGGCAGGGAGCGCAGGCGGCGCGGCACCCGGCGCAGGGCGGCCCGGACGCGGCGTGGGCGAGCGGGGGGTGCGGGCCCGTCGTCCGTCGCGGGTGCGGCCGGGGACTGGGTGAGGGGCTCGGTCATGCGGGGGTGACTCCCTGGGATGCCGGGGACGGTGACGCGGGCGGGGGCGGGGGCAGCGGTCGGGTGAGGGCGGTCGCGTACACGTCCATCAGCCGGGCGGCGCTGCGGGTGACGCAGTAGTGGCGGGCGGCCTCGGGCGCGGTGCGCATGCCGGGGACCGGGCCGTGGGACGCGCGGGTCTCGGCGAGGGCGCGCGCGAACTCCTCGGCGCCGCCGACGACCCGCCGTGCCGTGGGCGCCGCCCCGGGGTGCAGGTCCTCGATCGCCGGGCAGGAGGCGTACAGCACCGGCAGCCCCGACGCGAGCCCCTCCACGGCGGCCAGGCCGAAGGCCTCCTCCGGCGACGGTGACGCGAGGACGTCCATCGCGGCGGCGAGGGCCGGCAGGTCGGGGCCGGGGGAGCCGTCGGGCAGGTAGGGGCGTTCGCCGGTGAGCAGGACCCGGTCGGCGACCCCGGCCTCGCGGGCGGTGCGGCGCAGCAGGTGCTCCGCCGGGCCGCCGCCGACCAGCAGCAGCCAGCAGTCGGGCGGGAGCAGGGCCAGGGCCCGGACCAGGACGTCGAAGCGTTTGGCCGCCGCCAGCCGGCCGACGCCGCCGACGACGTACGCGCCCTCGGGCAGGCCGAGGCGGCGCCGGGTGCGCAGTCGCCGGACCGGGTCGAAGCGGAAGCGGGCCAGGTCGATGCCATTGGGCACCACCTCGATGCGGGGGGCGGGCACGCCCCAGCGGCGCAGCCGGCCGGCGACGGTGGGGGAGACGGCGACCGTGGCGCTGCCGAGGCGCTCCCCGGCCAGGTACAGGGCGCGGACGCCCGGGGTGAGCGGGCGGCCCTCCATCTGGGAGTCGCCCAGGGAGTGTTCGGTGGCGACCACCGCGCGCACCCCGGCCAGCCGGGCGGCGACACGGCCGTAGAGGCAGGCGCGGTAGAGGTGGGTGTGCACCAGGTCGTAGCCGCCGGTGCGGATCAGACGGGCCAGGCGCGGCAGCGCGGCCAGGTCGCGGTTGCCGGTCATGCCGAGGTGGACGACGTGCACGCCGTCGGCCAGCAGCCCGTCGGCGACCGGGCCGGGGTTGGTGAGCGTCACGACGTCGCAGTCGACGGGCAGATGACGCAGGAGCAGCCGCAGCTGCTGCTCGGCGCCGCCGACGCCGAGACCCGTGATGATGTGCAGGGCCTTCACGTCCGTCACCTCACACTCCCGCCGCGGCCCGGCGGCGCAGGCGGTGCAGCCGGGTCTTCAGCAACAGCCGTACGGGTGTGTCGTTCTGACCCACGTGCACCCGCGGCAGGGCGTACGGGCCGGTCAGCGGGCCGGGGTCGATGGCGCAGGCGTAGGTGTGACCGGCGGCGCGCACGGCGTCGGCGGCGCGGGCGTCGACCGTGCCGTACGGATAGCAGAAGCCGGTGACCGGAGCGCCGGTCAGCTCCCTGAGCAGTGCTCTGCTCCCGGCGGTCTCGGCGCTCAGCACGGCGTCGTCCGCCGTGGTGAGGTCGACGTGGGTGAGACCGTGCGAGCCGATCTCGACGCCCTCGGCGGCCGCCCGCCGGATGCCGTCGGCGGTCAGCAGCGGCTTGCGCGGGCCGAGCGGGTCCCAGGAGTTGACGCCGCCGAGCCGCCCCGGCAGCACGAAGAGGGTCGCCCCGCAGCCGTGGCGCCGCAGACACGGCAGGGCGTGCTCGACGAAGTCGGCGTACCCGTCGTCGAAGGTCAGCCCCACCAGGTCCCGGCCGCCGCCCCGGGCGCGGGCGGCCAGCAGCTCGCCGACCGGCACGCCGCGCAGCCCGCGCCGCCGCAGCCAGCCCAGCTGGGCGTCCAGCCGGTCGGGCGTGACCGTGATGCGGTACGGGTCGTCCGAGCAGTCACCGACGGAGTGGTACATGGCAATCCAGGGGACGGTGCCGGGGCGGGTGTCAACGGTCGTCGTGGTCGTGGTCGTGGTCGCGGAACCGGAAGCGGATACGGAAGCGGAAGCGGAAACGGCCATGAGGGAGCCTTCGGGTGACGGGGTGGAGGAAACGGACGGGCCGCGGGCCCCGGACGCCCAGGGCCAGGCAGAGGACGGCGAAGACACCGCCGACGGTGGCGGCGCCGACGGCCAGCGCGAGGGCGGCCCCCGAGACGGCGGCACCGGCGTCGGTGACCCGGTCCGCGGCCAGCGCGCCCGCGCCGGTCGCCACGGCCGCCGCCAGCAGGGGCCGGCCCAGGTCGCCCAGGACCCGCCGGAGCCGCACCGGCACGCTGCGCGGGCCCGTCCCGGCGAGCAGCAGGGCGGCGGTGACGGTGATGCCGGCGGCGTTGGCGGCGGCGATGCCGGTCACGCCCCACGGGCCGACGGCTGCGGCACCGGCGACGGCGGTGGCGGTGACGCCGACACCCATCGCGCCGAACGGGTACCAGGAGGCGCGGCCCGCGGAGAAGTAGGACCGGGCCAGCGCGCCCACCACGGTCTGGCCGAGCAGCCCGAGGGCGTACACACGCATGACACCCGCGGTCGCCGCCGTGTCCGACGCCGTGAACGCGCCGCGCTGGAAGAGCAGTTGGATGATCTGCGGCGCGCAGGCGACGACGGTGGCCGCGCCGAGGAGTACCAGAGCGGCCGCCAGTGCCACGTCCCGCTCGACCCGGTCCCGGGCCCGTTCCGTGTCGCCGTCGGCCAGCGCGCGGGCGACCACCGGGAAGGTGACCGTGCACAGCATCAGCGACAGCGTCATGGGGATCTGCGCGACCTTCTGCGCGTAGTTCAGGTGCGAGATGGCCCCGGAGGGGAGCCCGGAGGCGAGGAAGCGCTCGATGAGGACCTGGGACTGGCGGCACAGGGCGAACAGCAGGACGGTGGTGAACAGGGCGAGGGCGAGGGGACGCGCCTCGGCCCCGGTGCCCGGCGGGCGCTCGCCGCCGCTCCGGCGGCGCAGTTGGCCGAGCAGCGACGGCAGTTGCGCCACCACCATCAGGACACCGCCCACCGCGACCCCGACCGCCGCCGAGCGCACCCCCCAGCGCCCGCCGAGCACGAACATCGCCGTGATGATGCCGGTGTTGTAGGCGACGTAGATCGCCGCCGGCGCCAGGAACCGGCGGTGCGCCCGCAGCGCGGCGCTGCAGTACCCGGCGAGCCCGAAGCTGACGACGCAGGTGGCGGTGAGCCGCGTGCAGTCCACCGCGAGGGCGTGGTCGGGCAGCCCCGGTGCCAGGGTCCTGACCAGCACCGGCGCGGCCACGGCGACCAGGGCACCGGTGGCGGCGAAGGCCAGGGCCAGCCGGGGCAGTGTCGAGGCGACCAGCGCGCGGACCTGGTCGCCGGGGGCGCCCCGGGCACGGCGGGCCAGCGCCAGGCTGAACATCGGGACCAGGGCGAAGGCCAGCCCGTCCTCGATCAGCAGCGTCGCCGCGAACTCCGGCACCGTCCACGCCACCAGGAAGGCGTCCGTCTCACTGCCGGCCCCGAACAACCGGGCCAGCGCCTGGTCCCGGACCAGCCCGAGCACCGACCCGGCCACCGAGAGCACGGCCGTCACGAGGGCGGCGCGGGCGAGGAATCCCCCTGAGGACCGCCTCTCCTCGACGGCGGCGACGGCGGCGACGGCGGCGGTGTCCGGGGGCGGTGCGCCGATGGGCGGTGCGTGGTCCACGGTGCCTGCTGTGGCGGCTGCGGGGGCTGCGGTCCCAGTACCGGCTGTGCGCGCGGTGCTTGCGTCCGGCACGGATGTGCGGGCCGGTGGGACGGCGTCCTCGACCGCACCGCCCGTACCCTTCGCGCCGCCCGCCCCTCTCGCCCCGCGCGCCGTCACCGCCCCGCCACCTCCCGGGTCTGGGAGGCGAGCGCCCACCAGGCCGCCAGCCCGAAGCAGACCGCCGTCAGCACGGTCGAAGGCCCGCCGATGTCGGCGTACGCGAAGTCGGTCAGCTGCCACACCAGCAGCCCGCAGGCGACCAGCGCGCAGTCCGGTACCGCCCCGTGCTCCCGGCGTGCGGCGCGCAGCCCGCGCAGGCCCAGCACCAGCAGCGCCAGCCAGCTCCCGGCCAGCGCCAGCAGCCCGAACAGTCCCTGCTCGGCCAGCACCAGCAGGTACATGTTGTGCGGCGACAGCAGCGGCTGCCTGCGGTACCCGGCACCCGCGCCGTCGGTCTCGCTGCCCGACGACAGCGCCAGGGAGGCGTGCGCGTCACGGTGTTCGGGAAAGCCCTTCAGCCCGACGCCGGTCAGCGGCCGCTCCCGCCACATCCCGGCCGCCGCCGCCCACATCGTGTACCGGTCGGTCACCGACTGATCGGGGGCCTCCGTGACCTGCGTGATGGAGCCGACCCGCTCCTGGAGCATCGCCGTACCGACCCCGAAGCCCCCCACCAGCACCACCGCCGCCGCGACCACGCCCGCCCCCACAGCCAGCGCCCGGCGTACCCCCGCGAGCAGCAGCTGCACCCCGCACGTCACCGCCGTCGCGATCCACGCCCCGCGGCTGAACGACAGGGCCAGCGGCAGCAGCAGGACGAGCGCGCACCCGGCGGCGAGGAGACGGTGCCGCACCGGTGTCCGGCCGAGGGCCAGTCCGACCGCGCAGACCAGCCCCAGGGAGACCACCGTCGCCATCCCCATCACGTCCTGCGGCCCGAAGGTGCCCACTGCCCGGATCCGCTCGCCCTGGTAGGACGCGCCGGTCCCGGTCACGTACTGGTGCACGCCGACCGCCCCCTGCCACAGGGCCAGCCCCACCATCGACCAGGTGAGCAGCCGCACGTCGGCCCGGTCGCGGACGAGCAGCAGTACGGCGGCGGGGACGAGGACGAAGACCTGGAGGTACCGGCCGAGTCCGGTGAGCCCGGCCCCCGGGGAGAGGGCGCCGGCCGCCGCGACCGCGAGGCCGAGCACGGGCAGCCCGAGCACCACGGCCGCCGTACGGGACAGGGGGCGCCGCCGGTCCCGCACCAGCCGCAGCGCGCAGTACAGCACCGCCAGCGCGGAGACCGCGTCGGCCGGGTGCGCGCCGCCCCCGTCGTCCGGGGCGAGCGGCAGCGCGAGCAGCGCGACGACCGCGACCACGGCCAGTACGGGCGGCAGCCGCCGTACGCGCGCCGTCGGGGGGAGGGGCAGGGCGTGGGCCACCTGGGTCAGCTCCCCGTGGGGCGCACGAGCGCGGCGGCCGTGCGCAGCAGGATGCACACGTCCCGCCACAGCGACCAGTCGTCGATGTAGGCGTTGTCGAAGCGGGCCCGGTCCTCGATGGAGGTGTCGCCGCGCAGCCCGTTGATCTGGGCGAGACCCGTGATCCCGGCCGGCATCCGGTGGCGGGCCGCGTAGCCGGGGTGGCTCTGGCTGAACCGGGCGACGAAGTACGGGCGTTCGGGACGCGGGCCGACCAGGCTCATGTCGCCCCGGAAGACGTTCCACAGCTGGAGCAGCTCGTCCAGCGAGGTGCGTCGCAGGAAGCGGCAGAACCACGGCATCCGGCGTTCGTCCGCCACGCTCCACCGGGTCGCCGACTCGTGCTCGTCGGCCGGGCGGTGGGTGCGGAACTTCAGCAGCGTGAACGGCCTGCCGCCCTCCCCGACCCGCTCCTGCCGGAACAGCACCCCGGGACCGCCCACCACCCGCAGCACCGCCGCAAAGGCCAGCAGCAGGGGGCTCAGCAGCAGCAACAGCGCTCCCGACACCGCCACGTCGAGGATCCGCTTGCCCGCGCCGCCGGGGCGCCGTGCCGCCGGTCCCAGGCGCCGGCAGGGGAACCCGGCGATCCGGTCCCCGGCCGGGCGGGCGGGGGCGTCGGCGTGCTCGGGCGCCTCGGCGTCCAGCTCCCACACCGTGCAGCCCGACTCGGCCAGCGTCCGCAGCAGCGCCGCCTGCCGGGGCCGTGCGGAGGGGTTCACCGGGGAGCCGGCGACCAGGACGTCCCGTACGCCGTTCTGTACGACCGCCCGCCGCACCTCCTCGTCCGTGGACAGCACCGGCAGGCCCGCGGTGCCGCCCGGGCCGCCGGTGACGACCCCGACCGGGCGCAGCCCGCAGCCCGGGTGGCGCAGCAGCGCCGAGGCCACGCGCTGCGCGGTCGCGGCCGGACCGACGACCAGGGCGGCGCGGGGGCGGTTCAGCAGCGCCGTACGGCGTCGGCGGTGCACCGCGCCCCGGCCGGCGCAGCCCGTCACCGCGTGCAGCAGGAAGCCGGCGCACAGGGTGCGCGCGGACAGGGCGTGCGACGGGGCGTACGCCGCGAGGAGCGCCGCGAGCAATAGCCACACCACCGCGATCCGGCCGCACACGGCGGGCAGGTCGTCCAGGGCGCCGGACGTCCGCCGGGCCCGGCGCGGGCGCAGCAGGAGCGAGGCGGCGACCAACAGGGCCGTGAGCAGGGGTTGGTGCGGGGTGCCGGTGAGGACCAGCGAGCCCGGCAGGGCCGCCGTGCCGTCCGCGACCAGCAGCGGCAGCGGGAAGTCCTGCCGTGGTGCGGGACGCCGGTCGGGCAGTCGCGGGCCCGCGGTGCCGTCGCGCGGCGGCAGCACCGAGACGGGGGAGGAGCCGAGGTCGCGCGACTGGCCGGCGGGGGAGGGAACGGTGCTTTCCGCGCTCACGGGTAGGTGGACTCCCTGCACTCGATGGGCACGACGGCCGGGCGCCGCACGGCCGCGGACCTGTCGCCGATGTCGCCGACGCGGTCGCCGGTGCCGTCGCCGGTGCGCGCCGCGGGCGTGGGCCGTAGGCCGTTCAGGAGGCCGCCGTTCAGGTAGCCGCCGTTCAGGAGGTCGCCGTACAGGGCCGCGACCGCCGCCGCCGTGTGCCGTACGTCGTGCGCGGACCGCACGTGCGCCCGCCCCCGGCGGCCGAGCGAGGCCCGCAGCGGCGCGTCGAGCAGCAGCGCGGCGGCGGCGTCGGCCAGCGCCGCGGGATCCTCGGGCGGCACCACACAGTGCGGTACGAGAGCGGGCGGCAGACCCTCGCGGGCACCGTCCACGTCGGTCACCACCACGGGCCGCCCCCAGGCCATCGCCTCCAGCGGGGCCAGCGCCATGCCCTCCCAGCGCGACGGCAGGACGACCAGGTCGGCGGCCCGGTACCAAGCGGCCGCATCGGCGACGGCCCCCGCGAACAGCACGGACGCCGGGGCCCGCGCGGTCAGCCGGGCGCGGTCCGGGCCGTCGCCCACGAGGACCAGCCGGGCGCCCGGCACCCGCGCGAGGACGGACTCCCAGGCGCTCAGCAGGACGTCCTGCCCCTTCTGCCGGCACAGCCGGCCCACGCAGACCACCAACGGCGCGTGCGGGCCGATGCCGTGGAGCCGCCGCACACCGGCCGCGTCGGCGGAGCCGTCGGAGGGAGCTTCGGCGGCGGCGTCGGCGAGGGGGCGGGCGAGGTCGATGCCGTTCGGGATCACCGTCCAGGGCCCGCGCATTCCGGCCCGCGTCCCCCGCAGCCGTTCCGCCTCGCTCACGCAGACCGTCCGTGCCGTCCAGCGCGCCGCCCACCGCTCCCAGCCGAGCGCGAGGAGCGCCGCGGCCCCGCCGACCGCCTCGAACGACCAGGCGTGCGGCTGGAACACGGTCGGGATCCGGCCCCGCACGGCGAGCCGTCCGGCCAGACCGGCCTTGGCGCTGTGCGCGTGCACCAGGTCGGGCCGTACGTCCTCGACCACGCGCACGAGCCGCCGTACCTCCGTCACCAGCGCCGGGCCGGGCGAGCGGGTCGACGGCCAGTGCCGCACATCGGCGCCCAGCGCACGCAGCCGGTCGGCGAGGCCCCCGGCGGGGCAGGCGACCGCGACGCGCAGTCCGGCGGCGAGCTGAGCCCGCGTCAGGTCCGCCACCACCCGGGCGACCCCGCCGTCCACCGGTTGGGTGAGGTGCAGAACCCGTGGCCGTAAGCCGGTCGGTGGCAGGTGCATGCGCGTTTCCTCGCCGTACGGGTGCGTCGAACGGGTGCATCGAACGGGTGCGTCGAATGGTGTGGGACTCTAGCTGCTATCCGTACTAATACGGCGAAATCGGGTAAGTGTGTTGGATTTGTGAACACCGGCATTTCGCGAGATCACCCCTTTGGCGGCACAACTCGCGCCCCTGCCACGCGTTGACACTGCGCCGGGCAGCCGCCCGGATGTGTGTACAACCCCAAGGAGCACTTCTCCATGTCGCGTATCGCGAAGGGCCTGGCCCTGACCTCCGTCGCCGCCGCCGCGGTGGCGGGCACCGCCGGTGTCGCCGCCGCCGACAGCGGCGCGCAGGCCGCCGCCGCCCACTCTCCGGGCGTCCTGTCCGGCAACGTGGTGCAGGTCCCGGTCCACATCCCGGTCAACGTCTGTGGCAACACCATCGACATCATCGGCCTGCTGAACCCGGCGTTCGGCAACGAGTGCGAGAACGACTGACGTCGGCTCACCACTTGCGCACCGGCCGTCCGTACCGCGGTTCCTCCGCGAGCGGGCGGCCGGTTCGCGTTGCCGTGCGGACGGCGCTGTGCTGCCCCGAATGGGGGGACCGGGCCGCGACACGGCGCACGGACCTTGACAGGGCGTCTCACCAGGTAGGACACGACACCTGAGAAGAGCGGGCGGGCGCCCCGGGCCGCCCCCTGCGTTGCAGAGCGCCGAGGGCGCTTCCACGGTGGGCACAACATCCGACGCACCACCGAAAGGAACCCCCATGCGTCTGCCCGCACGGCGAATCGCCACCTCCGCTCTCTGCGCCGGCCTGCTGATCGGTATCTCCGGTCCGGCGGTGATGGCGGCCGACGGCGACTCGGTCCGGGAACGCACCCACGCGGCGTCCCGCGCTCCCCTCCCCGACGCCGAGGAACTGCAGAGCCAGGTCGGCAGCCTGGCCGGTCTGAGCGGAGTGCTCACGCCCGTCACCGACATGCTCACCGCCGTCCTCAAGGCCGACAACGGCCAGCTCTCCGCCACGGACGCCGACAAGCTCTCCACCGCCGTCAAGGACGCCCTCGCCAAGGCGGACGCGGCGGACACGGACGCCGACGACGCGGCGACCACTCCCAGCACCCCGGCCCAGCCGCCGGCCGTGACCGCGCCGGAGGCCGGGACCGACACCCCGGTCACGCTGCCGGCGCCCGTCACGGCACCGGGCGACGACGGGACGGCGGCGGCGTCCGACCTGACCGCGACCGCGAACGCCGCGCTGCAGAAGCAGGTCGACGCCCTGGTCAAGGCCACCACCTCCGGTACCGCCGAGCAGGTGAGCCCGGCCGTCAAGGACCTGATGACCGGCATCGTCAACGTCGTCGCCGCCACCATGGTCGGCAACGGTCTGCCCGCCGCGGACCTCGCCGGGCTGCCCGGCGTACCGACCGCGCCGGAGGCCACGACCCCGGAGGCGGCCACTCCGGAGGCCGCCGCACCGGCGAACCCCTCCTGACGCCGCCCCCGGCGTCCCGGGCCGTCGCGCCTCCCCTTTCGGAGGCGCGACGGCCCTTTCCGTGCCCGGAGATCTCATATGTCTTCCGGACGGCGGAGTTTCCGGGCCCGGCGCAGGTCGTTAGGGAGGGCGTCAGCACACCCTCCGGTGACACGGGTCGCCGAAGAAAGGAACACGATGAAGTCCCTCAAGGCCGCCGCAGTCGTCGCCGGTTCCCTGGTCGCCGCCGGCTCCGCCGCGCCCGCGTTCGCCTACGACGCCGCCGACGCCGCCGCGCTCACGCCCACCAGCCTCAACGGCGCCGTGAACGCGCTGACCGCGGAGCCCATCGACGTCATGCCGATCAAGCACCAGTCGGAAGCGCGCTCCGACGCGCTGGACACCGAGAACAAGGACTCCGTGCTGCACACCGTGAAGGGCGCCACCACGAAGCTGAACTCCGCGAACGGCCTGCTGGGCGGCCTCCCGCTGGGCGGCTGAACCACCCCGCTCCCGGTTCCGCTCCCCGTCCTGCTTCCGCCTTCCCGAAGCCGTACCTCCCGCCCTCCCGAAGCCGAACCCCCCGCCTTCTCGAAAGGGACCGTGTCTGTCATGAAGCCGACCACCAGACGAACCCTGGCCGCCGTGGTCACCGGTGTGGCCGCCGCCGTCGGCGTAGCCGCGACCCCCGCCGCCGCGGCCCGCGCGGTTCCCGTGCCGGTGCCGCTGGGCGGCGCGGAGACGGCCCTCGGCATGGAGCTGCCGGAGGTGGCCGGCGAGCTGCCCGTGCCGACGGCGGGCGCACCGGAGGGCCCGCAGTACGTCGAGGGCCGGCTGCTGCCGGAGCGGACGCTGCCGCAACTGCCGGTGCGCGGCGGGCTGCCCGGCGTCGACGTGCGCCAGCCGCTGCCGCACGTCCTCGGCGACGACTTCGACCACGCCGGTGTCGACGCCCCCGCCGCCGAGCTGCGCACCCTGGCGCCGGAACTGTCCCTCGACGCCCCGCTCACCGCGCCGAACCCCGAGGCCCTCGGCCTGCCGGCGCCCAAGCTTCCCGAGGTCGGCCTGCTCGCCCCGGTGGTCCAGACGGTTCCGGTGGCCGACCTGGGCGTCGGACCGGGTCTGTAACCCCCCGGGCGACCTCGGTCCCCGGAGCGGTCGTGCTCCGACTGGCCCTGCGGGCGGTGACCGCGGGGCCCGCCGTTCGGTTAGCGGTGCGGACCAACCGAACCGGAAGAGGAGTGAGCCATGGTCGGCAACGCGGGTGCGACGGCGAACGGCGCCGAGCGGGAGTACGCGACGCAGGACGCGGCGAGAGGCGGGCCGGCCTCCGGCACCCGGCGGCAGGTGGTGCGGGGGCTGCTCGCCCCGGCCCTCGCCGTCGGCCTGGCGCCCCTGATCGCCGCCTCGCGACCCACCCGGGCCGCGGAGGCCGCCACCACCGGACCGCGACCCGCCCACCCCGGGCCGCACGCCGTTGAGTCCGCCGAGTCCGCCGAGTCCGCCGAGTCCGCCGAGGGTGTCGAGGGCGCTGCCTTCGACGAGACCTACCGCGGCCGGCGCATCCGGGGCATCCGCTCGGCCGCCGGGCGGGCCGTGGGCGCCGGTACCTGGCAGGTCACCGTGGACGGCCGGCCGCTGCACCTGATGCGCCGGGCGGACGGCAGCTGGCTGAGCATGGTCGACCACTACCGGTCCTACCCCACCCCGCTCGCCGCGGCCCGCGGCGCCGTCGACGAACTCGGCCCCGGCGAGCACCTGCGCGACACCCCGTCCACGGGCCACGGCCGGCACTCCGGGGGGCGGCATGGCCTACACGCGTAAGGACGTCAGCACGCTGACCCGCACCGAGAAGCGGCGGTTCGTCAACGCGCTGCTGGAGATCAAACGACGCGGGGAGTACGACGAGTTCGTGCGCACCCACATCGAGTACTACGTCTCCGACGGCGAGAACGGACTGCGTACGGCGCACATGGCGCCGTCCTTCCTGCCCTGGCACCGCCGGTTCCTGCTGGACCTGGAGGAGGCGCTGCGCCGGGTCGACCCGTCGGTCGCGGTGCCGTACTGGGACTGGACGAAGGACCGCGGTGCCAAGTCGACGCCCTGGACCGCCGACCTCCTCGGCGGCACCGGGCGGCGGTCCGACCACCGGGTGACCACCGGTCCCTTCGCCCATGCCGAGGGCAACTGGACCATCAAGGTGAACGTCACCGACACGGAGTACCTCACCCGGGACCTCGGACGCGCCGCCGACCCCCTCGGCCTGCCCTCCAAGAGCGACCTGGAGTGGGCGCTGGACGACCCGAAGTACGACACCTCGCCCTACGACTCCACGGTCCGCAAGGGGTTCCGCAACAAGCTGGAGGGGTGGGGGGCGGGCCGCGGCAGCGTCTCCTGGCGCAACCACAACCGGGTCCACCGCTGGGTCGGCGGGGCCATGGTCGGCGGCGCCTCCGTCAACGACCCGGTGTTCTGGCTGCACCACGCCTTCGTCGACCTCCAGTGGTCCCGCTGGCAGGCCCGTCACCGCGGCGCCCGCTACCTGCCCGCCGAGCCGCCCGGCCGGGGCAGCGCACAGCGCGGGCGGATCGTCGCACGGCACGAGAAGCTGCCGCCGTGGGACGTGACACCGGACGAACTGGAGGACGTCGGCCGGATCTACCGGTACGCCTAGGCGGATACGGGAGGAGCCCCGGCCGGGGAGGCCGGGGCTCCTCGCGGGTCCGGCGACTCAGCCGCCGTAGCCGCCGCTCTTGTCGTCGTCGTCGCCGTTTTCGCAGGCGTTGCCGAAGGCCGGGTTCAGCAGGCCGATCACGTCGATGGTGTTGCCGCAGAGGTTGACCGGCACGTGCACCGGGACCTGGACGACGTTGCCGGACAGGACACCGGGCGAGCCGACGGCCGCGCCCGCCGCGCCCGCGTCCGCCATGGCCATGCCGGTGCCGCTGAGCACCACGGCACCGGCGCCGAGGGCGACACCGGCGGCCTTCGCGATGCGAGACATCACGTTCTCCTTCTGACTCGGGGAGCGCGGCGGCAGGACGCGCCGCCGCACTGCCGGTTCAACGCCCCCGGTCGCAGCGGGTCACGGGGGGAATGTGTGGATCACCCGTTTTGAACGCGCGGACCGGAGCGACGGCGTCCGGCGGAAAACCGTTCCCGTGCGCACCGGTGTGTCCACTAGCCTCCCGGCATGCCGAACGACCGAGCCGACTCGTCCAGCGAGGCCTCCGAGGCCTCCGACGCCTTCGAGACCTCCGAGATCTCCGAAACCTCGCAGTCTTCGTTCATCCCGTTCTCGCCGTCCGCGCCGGCGGCACTGCCCGCTCTGTTCGCCGAGGAGAGCCGGGTGCGGGCCTTCGCGGCCGTGGCGCTGGGCGCGGGCGACGCCGCGCAGGTGGCCCTGGCGGCCGGTCTCTCCGCGAAGAAGACGGCCGGCGCGCTGCGCCGACTGCGGGAGCAGGGCGTGGTGACGTCCGGGGACGACGGTCAACTCGTCGTCGCCCACAGCCGTTTCAGGGAGCTGGCCCGCGTCGGCCGTACGGCGTCGGAGGCGCCCCGGGACGCCGCCGCGGCCGGTGACGACGGACCGGGCGACATGATCGTGCGGACCTTCGTCAGGAACGGCCGGCTGGTACGTCTCCCCGCACGCTGGACGCGCAAGAAGGTGGTGCTGCGGCACATCGCCGAGCAGACCTTCGCACCCGGCGTGGAGTACCCGGAGCGCACCGTCGACGAGAAGCTGCGCGCGTGGTGCGAGGACGGCGAGGTCGACCATGTGACGCTCCGGCGCCACCTGGTGGACTTCGGTCACCTGCGCCGGAGCGACGGCATCTACGCGCGCCCGGCGGACTCCGCCCGGACGGGCACCGGCTGAGCCCGCCCGAGCCCGGCTACGCCCGGCTCGGGGCCGGCGGCGGGGACACGACGGGCAGCCGCCGTACGGGGGAGCCCGCGAGGTAGGCCCCGATCGCCTCGACGGCCTGGCCGTAGTACGTGGCGTAGTTGGCGCGCGAGACATAGCCCAGGTGGGGTGTCGCGAGCAGGCGCGGGGCCGTGCGCATCGGGTGTCCGGCGGGCAGCGGCTCGGTGTCGAAGACGTCCACGCCCGCACCCGCGATGCGGCCCTCGTGCAGCGCGGCGAGCAGCGCCCCCTGGTCGACGATCGCCGCGCGCGAGGTGTTGACCAGGTAGGCGGTCGGCTTGAGCAGGGCCAGTTCGGCGGGGCCGAGCAGACCGCGGGTGCGCTCGCCCAGCGCCAGGTGGACGGAGACGAAGTCGGCGGTCGTCAGGAGCTCTTCCTTGGAGGAGGCCAGTTCGACACCGACCTCGTCGGTGCGCTCCCGGGTGAGGTTCTGGCTCCAGGCGCTCACCCGCATGCCGAAGGCCAGGCCGACCTGTGCCACCCGCCCGCCGATCTTGCCCAGGCCCAGCAGTCCGAGCCGGCGGCCGTGCAGGTCGGCGCCCACCGTCTGCTGCCAGGGGCCGCCCTCGCGCAGTCCGTTGCCCTCCTGGACGATCCCGCGGGCGAGGCCCAGCAGCAGGGCCCAGGTCAGCTCGACGGGCGGGGTCGAGGAGGAGGCCGTACCGCAGACGGTGACGCCGTGCGCGTCGGCGGCGGCGTAGTCGATCACGCTGTTGCGCATGCCGGAGGCGACGAGCAGCTTCAGCCGGGGCAGCCGGGCGATCAACGAGCCGGGGAACGGCACGCGTTCGCGCAGGGTCACCACGATGTCGGCGTCCGCGAGCGCCGCGGCGAGGGCGTCCTCGTCCGGGAAGTGGGTGTCGTGGGACACGACCTCCACCCGGTCGGCGACCGGCGACCAGTCGGCCACCTCGGTCGCCACCCCCTGATAGTCGTCGAGTACGGCGCAGCGCAGTCGCACGGTGGGTGGTCCCTCTCGCCGAAGGGGCAGTGGCGGCCGCCGAGTCTACCGAGGCCCGGGACGCGCCGACGCGGGGAGTGCGGTCCCGGTGGCCGGTGCCGCGAGGCGCAGCCCGACGCCGATCGCCGCCAGGTCCTCCTCGTACGCACTGTGGCGGCGGGCGCACCTGGCCAGGTCCCGGTCGTGCCGGAAGGCCCCGCCACGGGTGATGTGGGGGTCGAACGCCCAGCCCTCGACCAGCGGTACGCCGTCGGGGGCGCCCGGGTAGGGGGCGTACAGCGTGGACGTCCACTCGTCGGCGTTGCCCGCCATGTCCAGCACCCCGAACGGGCCGGCGCCCTCCGGGAACGAGCCGACCGGGGTGGTCGTACCGATGCCGAGGTCCACCAGGTTGGCCAGGCCGGTGCGGTACTCGTCGCCCCACGGGAACTCCCGGCCGTCGTCGCCGCGGGCCGCGCGCTCCCACTCGTCCTCCGTGGGGAGCCTGACGCCCGGGTCGCCGGTCCGCTCGCCGAACCACCGGCAGTAGGCCGTCGCCGCCTCCCAGCTCACGCCGGTGACGGGGTGGTCGTCGGGAGCCTCGGGCACGGGTCGGCGGGTGGCCGCGGCGAAGACGGACCACTGGCCGACCGTGACCGGGGTACGGGCGATCCGGAAGGCCGGGAGGCGGATCTCCGTGCGCGGTGCCTCCTTGAGGTACCACTCCACCGGCACCCCCGTGTCCGCGTAACGCTCCGCCACCAGCGGGATGTCCCCGGTCGGGGTGCCTCGGTGCACCACTCCGGCCGGAATCTCCACCCAGTCCACCGGTTCGATCCGCATTGCCCCTCCTAGGCCTGTCCGACAGGACCACCATGATCGCCCGTACCCGCCCGGAGCGAACCCGCCCCCGGACGGAGACCGACCCGGCTTTCGGGCCTAGGACCCCGCCCCGGCGTGGGCGAGGAGCGCCGCCCCGTAGGCCCGCAGGACCCGGTGCTCCCGCACGTGGACGACGGGGACGCGGCCGCCCGGACCCGCCGGGTCGCATGCGGTCACCACCGCGGCGTGGCGCAGCAGCACATACCCGTCGGACGCCGCGGCGTGGAAGGCCGACGGATTCCCGCGTGCCGACTCGGCCCATTCCTGCTGCCCTTCGCCCAGCGCCGCACGGGACGCCTCCAGCAGGCCGGACTCGCACAGACCCGGCCGCAGTGCGTCCACGGCGATGCCGTCCACCGTGGTGGCGAGGTCGACGCAGACCGGGCCGTCGCCCAACCGCTGTTCCCCGAGGGCGCGCAGAGCGGTCTCGGCGGCCCAGTCCTGCTCCGTGCCGCGACGGGGGAGCAGGAGCGCGAAGGCGGGCTCGCAGGCCGGCCGCGGGCCGGCCGGCCTGCTCACCCGCCAGATCGCGCAGATCCGGCAGGAGTCCCCGAGAACTACGGCGTTGATGTGCAGCCCCGTGATCAAGGGTGGTGACATGCCCTCGGCTCCCGGTCGGCGGCGGTGCTCAGTGACTCAGCACGTGACCGTCGCCGGGGCGATGGTCACGCGAGCGTCGCAGATCAGCCACCGCGAAGGTGCGCAGCAGCCAGCGGTCGCCCCCGTCGTAGCGTGGCCGGAAGGCCGTCCTGCCGTGCGTGGTCACCCGGTTGTCCACGATGGCGAGGTCCCCCGGCGTCAGACGCACCGTGTGGGACGCGGCGTCGACGGCCGCCTCCAACTCGACCAGCGCCCGGCGCGCCTCGGGCGTCAGGGCCGTGGTGGCGGAGAAGTCCACCCGCAGGTCCGGGTCCTCCGGGTCGCCGGTCAGCACCGGGCGTGGCGGCGTGCTCCCGGCGGCCGTCCCGAAGGAGGGCGGCGGCTGGGTGCTGAACTCCGGGCGGAACAGCACCTCCCGGGTCCGCTGCGACAGCACGGGCAGCGCCTGGCGTATCGAACCGGTGCGCAGTCCCGCCGCTCCGTCGTGGTCGGCGCGCAGGCACAGCAGCATCACGAAGTCCGGGCGGTGCACGTGGAAGGCGTTCTCCACGTGGAAGGAGAGCAGCGTGGAGCCCGCGTTGCCCTCGAAGTCCTCCTTGCCCGGCACCGGCACCACGTCCTGCACCAGCGCGCCGGACTTCTCCGGGGCGTAGGCGGCCGGGTCGCCCAGACCACCGGCCGCGGTCATCAGCAGGGTGGCGGCCGGCACCGTCGCCTCCCGGCGGACGGAGCCGTTGGCCGTCGGGGTGGGCGGAAGCAGCGCCTCGTCCACCGGCAGGCCGCTGACCAGCGTCACCCCGCACTCGCCCGAGTTCCTGCGGAAGGCACGGACGGCCGCTCGAAGGCGGACCGGCAGCTCCTCCCAGCCTTCGCGGGCCGCGGCGGTCGTCTCCGGGTCGTCCAGCTCGCCACCCGCGACGCGGCACACGCGCTCCGCGGCACGCCGTACCACCGCCGCCTCGGCCTCGAACAGGGCGAGCGAGGCGGGGGTGCCGACCGGCGGGCTCAGGGAAGGACTCAGGGAGGTCATCGGGAACCCTCCAGGACCCGCCAGTCCGTGGCGGGCTCGGCCGGGGCCGGTGGCCGGGCCGGGTCGGCGTCCGGCGTCCAGGTGAACACCTTGCTGTCCCAGGAGGCGGTGACCGCGTCGTCCCCGAGCCAGCAGACCGCGCTCACCGCGCTGCCGTGTCCCTCCAGCACGTGCTGGTGGAGCGGGGCCAGCGTCTTCGGGTCGAGGACCCACAGCCGTCCGGTGAAGTCGTAGGAGCCCGTGACGAGCAGGGGCTCGCCGCCCGGGTGCCAGGCCGCGCACTTGGCCGACTCGTCATGGCCGACCAGCACCTGGAGCAGCTCCCCGGTCTCCAGGTCGTAGATGCGGCTGGTGCGGTCGCGGGAGACGGTGGCGAGCAGCGTCCTGCCCGCCACGGTGGTCACGGACCCGCCGTTGATCAGCTCGCCGTGGCCGCCGAAGGAGCGGATCAGCGTGCCCCCGGTGGTGATGAGGTGGGCTTGGCGGTCGGTCGAGTAGGTGACCAGCCGGTCCGCGTCGACCCAGGAAACGTCCTTGATGGCGCCGTCGTGGCCCGCGTAGTGCACCCCGGGGACCAGGTCGCGCCCCGTCCAGGCGTACAGGTCGAGCCCGCCCTCGTAGTCGGCGACCGCCAGCCGCTTCCCGTCCGGCGACCACGCGGCCCGGTTCACGGGGTGCTCGCGCTGGACGGCGGCGACGTCGCGTCCGGTCACGGCGTCGGCCACGCCCACCCGCCCGGAGAACGATCCGTAGGCGACGAGCCCCGGCAGCTCGGCCGAGACGGCGACCGTGTTGACCAGACTGCCGTTGCCCACCGGTACCTCGGTCGCGGTGGCGCCGCGGTGGCTCCAGACGCGGACCGTGCCGTTGTCGCCGCCCGCCGCCAGCACCTCGCCGGCCGCCGAGACGTGATTGACGCCGTGCGTGGGCACCGGTGCCTCCAGGGTGACCTCCCGCACCTCGTCGGGCAGGGCGTCCGCGGGGATCTCGGGCACGTCGATCACCGCGGGCCGGGCCGAGAAGGTGCCCGCGACCACGGTCCTGCCGTCCGCGGACCAGTCCACCGCGCGGGGCCACAGGTGCGCGCCGTACCAGCGCACCAGCGGGCGGCAGCCGGCAATGTCCCAGAGGGTGATCGTGCTGTCGTAGGCGCCGATGACGATCCGCGAGCCGTCCTGGGACCAGGCGACCGACTTCACGGCGGCGGTGTACGGGCCGACCTTGGTGACCAGCTCGCCGTCGGTGCGCACGATGTGCACGAAGCCGTCGTCGCAGCTGGCGGCGAGCAGGGTGCCGTCGGGGGACCAGCGGCACATCTCCGCGTGACCGGCCTGGGGCAGGTCCCGCAGCAGGGAGCCGTCGGTGTCCCAGAGGCGGATGGTGGCGTCCTCGCCGCAGCTGGCCAGGACACCCGTGGGCGCGGCGTCGACCGACATGCAGTGGTCGGCGTGGAAGATGACGCCCTCCTGGAGCACGCCGGTACGGATGTCCCAGATCCGGCCCGTACCGTCCTGCGAGACGGTGACCAGGCGGTTCTCGTCCAGCCAGGCCAGGGCGTTCAGGTCGTCGGGCTGCCGGGCGAGCAGCTGGACCTGACGGCCCGTGGCCACCTCCCAGACCCGGCAGGTCTTGTCGGCCGACCCGCTGGCGAGGAGTCGGCCCGAGGGGGAGAACCGCACCCCGTTGACCAGCCGTGAGTGACGGCCGACCCAGAGTGGGGCCGTCCTGGAGCGGTCCCACAGGACCACCCGGCCGTCGTAGCCCGCGCTGGCGTAGTGGGTGCCGTCCGGGCTGAACGCCACGGTGGTCTGGGGAGAGGCGTGCACAGCGGCGCCGTTGCCGGCGGCCTGCGGGTGGAACACGTCGACTGTCCGCATGATCTTCTCGAACTCCTGACAGAGCAGTTGGAAGGAACAGAGAGAGCAGAGAGAGCAGAGAGAGCAGAGAGAGGGGGAGAGGGGGGGAGGGGGCAGGGCGTGCCGTCGTGTCAGCCGCGCGTGGCCGCGGCCAGCTCCGCTCCCGCGCGCAGGCCTTCCTCGGTCAGTGCGCGCAGCGGCTGCATGACCCGGTGCAGCAGGGGAAGCCCCACGACCTGGGCCAGACCGCCCAGCGGGATGGTCTCGACGGCCCGCGCGCGGATCGCGGGGTCCGGGACCCGGGCACCGGCGCCCGCGGGGGCGGGAAGGCGTTCCAGGGTGATGCCGTACAGCACGGCCGCCGTCCACGCCGCGGTCGCGTGGTGGATGTGCAGCCCGGCGCCCGCGAGGTCGCGCAGCAGCGCCGCGGGCGTCGGTTCGCACCGGGCCGCCTCCCGGACCAGGACCGGATCGACGCCCGTCGTCCGGACGCTCTCGTCCCAGTAGGTCTTGGTGTGGCCGCCGTCGGGACCCGCGGGGACGATTCCGTAGACGTGCCCCTTGAAGAAGTGGGGGTAGAAGTCCAGCGCTCCCAGCGTGGACGATCCCGTTCGGCCCCCCGCCGCGTCGTCCGCGAAACAGGGCGAGAACCTGGGCCCCTGCACGTCGTTGCCCACGAGGCTGTCACCGCCCCGGTGCTCCACCAGGTTGGGGACGGCGATGAAGAGTGCTCGACCACGTTCCCGCAGGAACGCGCTCAGGGCCTCGTCGTCCGGGGGCGTGCCGTGCGCGAGCAGCCGCCGTGCGTGGTCGGCGAAGTCGGCGGCCAGGGCGGTGGGGAGGACCACGGCCAGCGAGGGCGCGTACTCGTCCGGGATGGCCTGGGCCCAGCCGGCGCCACTGAGGGCGGCGAGCCGTACGGCGGAGCCGTTCCAGTGGTTCCAGTTGCTGTAGAAGGCGATCGGATCGTCCGGGCGGCTGCGGACGGCCTCCGCGACCAGGTCCAGGAAGTTCTTGGCGGGCACGACGTCGTCCTGGAGCACGAGCCGGTGACCCGCCTCGCCGTACGGGCCGGCCCACGCGGCGGCCGCGGTGCGCAGGGGGCTCGGCGGCCCGTCCGGGTCCGGGTCGAGGACGAGTGCACGGTCGTCGCCGTGCAGTCGGGCGAGCAGGGCCTCCGCCTGGTCCCGTCGCCGGGGGTGGGCCATGACCCTGATGCCGGGGAGCCGGGAGGCGGTGCGGGCGGGAGCGGGGGAGAGGCCGTGGGCACCGGCCGAGGTCTGCGTCATGTCACATCCTTGGTGGACACGGGGCGGGTGCTCTCGCTCGGACCCGGGTCGGGGGACGACGCCGGTTCGTCACTCGGGCGGGCCGGCGGGGGAGCACCGGTTCTCGCTCCCCGGGGGGCGGGGCCGGGCCGGTCGGCGGGCGCGATCCGGTACGTGGTGGCCTGGATGCCGATCGCCGCGAGCAGGGCGATGCCACCGAACGCGGCGCACACCCACAACGCCCCGCGGTCCAGCACGAACCCGGCGAGCAGCGGG
Organism: Streptomyces sp. NPDC111628; assembly: GCF_055635195.1. NCBI lineage: Bacteria > Bacillati > Actinomycetota > Actinomycetes > Kitasatosporales > Streptomycetaceae > Streptomyces > Streptomyces sp. NPDC111628. The sequence goes on from NZ_JBVKBZ010000004.1 coordinate 429,405, forward strand.
ACGAAGAGGCCGGAGATCGCCCAGGAGAGCTGGAAGAGCGACATGTAACGACCGCGGATCGCCGCCGGAGCGCTGCTCGCCACCAGGGCGTTGGCCGCGGGCAGGCTGATCATCTCGCCCAGCGTGAAGGTCAGCATCACGGGGACGAGCACCACGATCGCCGTGGTGGCCGGCACCTTGGTCACCAGATAGAGGCCGGTGAAGACGACGGCGAAGATCAGCCCGGCGCGCACGATCAGCCGCTGCCGCGGAACGTGGGACACCCTCGCCGTCACCGGCATCTGCGCCAGCATGATGGCGACGCTGTTGATCCCGAGGAAGAGGGCCGGGGTCCAGTCGGGCAGCTCCATGATCTCCACGGCGTAGGCGGGCAGGATCGTCGAGGGCAGGGCCCAGGCGAAGGTGAGGAGCATGAAGAAGAAGCAGAACCCGGTGAACGCGTGATCCGTGAAGGCGTCCCGCCAGCCGGGGGCCGGCCGGCCGGAGTTCTCCTCCCGCTCCGCTTCCTCCGTGGCCCCGGGCTTCCGGCCCGGTCCGGTCGCCGGGATCCGGACTCCGGCCAGCAGCACCGCGGCGACGAGTGAGGTGACCACGTTCAGGGCCAGCACCAGGTCCGCGGCCCCGTGGCCGAAGACGACGGTCAGTCCCGAGCTGGCCAGGGCTCCGGTGGCCACGGTGAAGTTCTTGATGGTCCCGACCGCGGCATAGGTGGCGTCGAGCTTGCGGCCCGAGGCCAGATCCACCACGATCACCGGCCAACTCGCCCAGTACAGGCGGTCACCGGCCATGACCAGGAACGTCGCCACCGCGATCAGCGTCCACTCGGACGCGAAGGGGTAGAGGCCGTAGCCCAGTGCCGTGACCAGGTTGCTGGAGACCAGCACGGTCTTCGGGGAGAACCGGTCGACCAGCCAGCCGGCCAGCAGGGCCGTCGGCAGGGCGGCAAGGGTGCCCGCGCTGACCGCCGAACCGATGGCCGAGAAGGACAGCCCGGTGTTGTACGAGAAGTAGAGGAACGCCAGCGGAGCGAACAGGCCCCAGCCGAAGGTGTCGATGAAGACGGAGGAGAAGATCCGTCCGCGCTGCGGGATGCGGGGCAGGCCCAGACTGATCACGTCGTGTCCTCCCCGGTCTCGGGCCGTACCTTGTGCCAGGTGTCGCGGCCGGTCGCCAGCTCCCACACCGCGCGCCAGGCCGACGTCGACTCCAGGAGCTCGAACGGCAGCAGCAGGGCCCAGCCCGAGCCGATCCGCAGCACCTCCCACACCGGGTCGCGCGACACGCTGCGCACGCGCAGTGCCTCACCGAGGAGCAGTGCGGCGGCGGGAAGGCGCAGCGCGCGGTGGCGCACGGCCGCGGCCGTCACCGGCAGCACGCTGAGCTGGCCGAGCAGGCTGAGGGTCATCAGCGCCACGGCGGTCCGCGGCCGGTTCGGCAGTGGCTTCCCGCGCAGGAAGCGGACTCCGATGTCCAGTTGGCCGCGGATCCATCGGGTGCGCTGCCGCAGCGCGGGCCCGACCACCGAGGTGCGGGTGCCGTACGAGAAGGAGACGATGCGCCCCATACGCACCCCGGTGGCGGCGGCCCGCACCGCCCACTCGTACAGCTCCTCGACGCCGTCCTCGCTGAGCGGCCCGACCTCCTTGAGGGCGGTGCGGCGGAAGTAGACCGAGCTGCCGAGAAGCATGTGCATGCCGGTTCGGCGATTGACGTACTCCATCGCGCCGAAGAACGCCGCCGACTGCGCGAGCGTGATCCGGTTGACCAGGTCGCCGCCCGCCTCGGGCAGTTCGATGGCGTCGACGACGTCGAGGCCGCGGGCGTCTAGCGCGGCCACGGCCTGCCGCAGCTGGTGCGGGTCCGGGACCGTGTCCGCGTCGTACAAGGCGACGAAGGGGTCGTCGACCTCGCGCAGCGCATGGTTCAGGGCCTTGGCCTTCGGTGTCATGGAGGGCACCGCCACGACCCGCAGTTCGCCCCCGAAATCCGCCCGCGCCGACGTGGCGACGCGCTCGGCGGCCGCCACGTCCTCGGGGTACCGGGCGTCGACGAGCCAGCGCACGGACAGCCTGTCGTGCGGATAGTCCAGCGACCGGAGCATGTCGGCGGAGCGCCGCAGGATCGCGGCGGTCTCCCGGTAGAACGGGACGAGGACCGTGACCGGGGGGAGCGCCGACGTGGCGGCCCCTGGGTGTTCCTGGGGTGTGAGACGGGCGTTGGGGAGGAGAAATCCGGTCACCGTGTCCCTCCGGTCCGGGCGGGAGGCCGCAGTTCGACCCGGAGGTCGGGTCCGATCCGGTCCACCGAGGCGATACGGAACCGGTGTGCCTCACGGATCGACCCGATCCCCAGCGGTCCGGTGGCGCCGACTCCCTCGGAACCCAGCAGCAGGGGCGCGACATAGGCGACGACACGGTCGACGAGCCCGGCGCGGACGAAGGAGGCGGCGAGTGCGGGGCCCCCTTCGACCAGCACGGACCGCACTCCCCGGCCGTCCAGCGCTTCGAGCAGGTCGAGGGGCGGGAAGTACCCGCGTGCGTCGGTCTTCAGACGCAGTACGTCGGTGCCGTTGCGGCTGTCGCTGTTGCTGTTGCTGTTGCTGTTGCTGTTGCTGTTGCTGTTGCTGTCTCTGTGGTTGTGGCTGTCGTTTTCGTCGTAGTCGGCGGTTTCGGTGGCCGGAACGGTCACCACGAGCGTCGGGGCCGCACCGTCCAGCAGCCGGGAGTCCGGCGGCAGCTCACCGCGGGCGTCCAGCACGATCCGCAGGGGAGGCTGTCCCACGACGCCGTGACGCAGGTCGAGCCGGGGATCGTCGGACCGCCAGGTGCCCGAGCCGACGAGGACCGCGTCGTGCCGGGCGCGCAGTTCATGGGCGTCCGTCCGGGACTCGGCGGAGCTGATCCAGCGGGAGGAGCCGTCGGCGGCGGCGCTGCGGCCGTCCAGGGTCGCGGCGAACTTCCAGGTGACGAAGGGCCGTCCGACGCGTACGGCGGTGAGCCACATCTCCAGTACGGCCTCGGCCTCGGTCTGGAGGACGCCGCCGACGACCTCGATCCCGGCGTCGGCCAGCCGTCGCGCGCCGCCGGCCGCCACCCGGTTCGGGTCCGCCACCGCGTACAGGACGCGGCGGACCCCTGCCTCGATCAGGGCCCTGGAGCAGGGACCGGTACGGCCCTGGTGGTCGCAGGGTTCGAGGGTGACCACGGCGGTGGTCCCGCGCTGCCGCCCCCGCGCCCGCCGCAGCGCGTCGACCTCCGCGTGCGGGGTGCCGGGCCCCCGGTGGACACCGGTCGCGACCGTCGTACCCTCCGCGTCGAGCAGCACGCAGCCGACCGCGGGATTCGAACCGGTCGACCCCACCTCGGCCCCGGCCAGCTCCAGCGCCCGGCGCATGGCGGTCAGTTCCCGCGGGGCGACCGCGGTCGGTTCCCCGGGCCCGGGCCCCTCAGACCTCGAGTGCATGACCGGCTCGTTCGCGCTTGGCCGTCAGGTAGGCCTGATTGTTCTCATTGACGAAGGTCCCCGTCGCGACGACGTCCGATATGACAACGCCGTGCGAACGCAGCTGGTTTCCCTTCTCCGGGTTGTTGGACAGCAGACGGATTCTGGGCACGCCCAGAGCACTCAGCATCTCGGCCGCCACCCGGTAGTCCCGGAGATCATGGCTGAAATTGAGCACCGCATTCGCTTCGAAGGTGTCCAGACCACCGTCCTGCAGCAGGTAGGCATCGAACTTGTTGTACAGCCCGATACCGCGCCCCTCCTGTCGCAGATACAGGATGATGCCGCCTTCGTGGGAGCACAGGGCGAGTGCCTCGTGAAGTTGTGGACCGCAGTCGCAGCGCTGAGATCCGAAGACGTCACCGGTGAGGCATTCGGAATGCACCCGCACCAGTGGATCGCTCTTCCCTTCCCAGCCCGGCATAAGGAGTGCGACGTGCTCGCGGCCGTCGTGCAGTCCGTCGAAACTGACCATGGTGCTCGCCCGGAGCCCCAGGCCGGGGACGTCGACGGGAACCTCCACCCGGGCTCTCACCTGCACGGCAGGGGAGGGTGCGACGATCACGTCTTCGTTCTCTTCGGTGCGCATGGTCATCCCCACTGCGAGTCGTCCGTCGAATCGGTGAAGGCAGAGATCTCGAACTCTGATTCGTGCTGCGCTGTGCCGGAAAACGCGGCGAACGCTCCCAGGGAAAGGAATGCGGAAAGGGTGAACGTGGCGATCGCCTTGCGCAAATGCATGGTCTTGAACATACAGCTGCCCCCTGTTTTCGCCCGCCGTCAATGCCGGGTCGAGTTGCCGTGATGTCTGCTGAAGATCTTGCGTCCCGCTCCGCCCTTGTGCCAAGAGGAAAATGTGGCATGATCATGCATTGCCGGAATCTGAAGGATGTACAGATGTGTGTGAAACTGGACATACCGAACAATATTCAGGTGCTTGAGATCTGCCAGAAGGGGTTGAACTTCTATGCGCGAATTTTGAAAGGACGCTCAATAAATCAGGAAATCCCGGAGTGCTTGACGAGCCTGGGTCTTCTGCGGCGGGCACCCGACGGCGGTGTGGTCGCCATTCCGCCCGGGCTGGCCGCCGGCGGCATCCTGCGGCCCCTGGAGGCGGCCATCGGTCGTCAGCAGCACGCGCTCGACGCGGTCCACGCGTCGATCCACCGCGCCGAGCAGGTCTACCGCGACAGCTACCGCGAGGACGGGGTGCAGGCCGCGCGGGTCATCAGTGGAGCGGACGTCATCAGCACCACCCTCGCCTCGGCCGTGGACTCCTGCCAGGAGGAACTCCTCACCGCCCAGCCCGGCGGCGGCCGGCCGCAGGAACTCCTGGCCAAGGCCCTCGCCAGCGACCTGCCGGCGCTCCGGCGCGGGGTGCGGCAGCGCACGATCTACCAGCACACCATTCGCACCCACAACCCGACCCTCTTCTATGTGGAGCAGATCTCCGCCGCCGGGGCGGAAGTCCGAACGCTGGACGAGGTCTTCGACCGGATCATCGTCTGCGACCAGCGCATCGCCTTCGTCCCCGACCCCGGTGAACGGCGCAGCCAGACCGCCCTGGCGATAGAGCACCCGGGTCTCATCCGCTACCTCGTCGGCATGTTCGAGCACGCCTGGGAGCGGGCCACCCCGCTCCGGTACTCCCCCGGAGCGCACCGCCCGCCCCTGCTGGCCGACGAGACTCGCCGGTCCGTCCTCCAGCTGATGGTGAACGGCTACACCGACGAGGCCATCGCCGGGCGGCTCGGAATGAGCGTCAGGACCGTGGCCACCCATGTGCGCAAGGCGTCGGAGGCCTTCAGCAGTCGCAGCCGCGCCCAGTTGGCCTTCCTCATGGCCAAGACCGGCGTGCTCGACGAAGAGCCCGGGCGGGCGGGTGACGACCCGTCGGCCCTCGCGGCCGACTGACCCGCGTCGGCGGAGCGAGGCGGTGTCCGCACCGGAGATGGTGCCCTCCCGGAAGGAGGGGTGTCCCGGCGCCCCCGGCAGGACTCGAACCTGCGGCCAAGCGCTTAGAAGGCGCCTGCTCTATCCACTGAGCTACGGGGGCCTGGTGTGGTGGCCTCGGTCGTGCGTGCCCGGGTGTGGGCCGGTCCGTGACCTCGCCGGGGACAAGGATAGGGCTCCCGGCTCCATGTCCCGGACGCTTCCCCTCCGTGGCTCGATGTGGAGGTTCGGTGAAGCGATCCCGATAATCGCAGGCAGTTACGAATCGTGCATCGCTTTTGGCGTCTCGCGCATCGGGTGTTGTCCACTCGTTATGCCTGGACTGTCCTCGCGTCCCAGTAGTCCCTTCCGTCCGGAGTGTCCGGTCGGCGCGCAGACATGCTCATCATGCTCATATGCTTCAGAATTCCCTCAAAATTGGGCATTCTTCACATGTGGTGACCTTGGACGTACGGCCTCAGCTGCTCGACGCACTCTCCGCCCTGCGCGACCGTGTCGCGGCCGCACGCTTCCCGCTGCCCCTCGCGGGGGCCCCACGCGCGCGTGCCAACCGTGACGAACTGCTCGCACAGCTCGACGACTACTTGGTGCCCCGCCTGAAGGAGCCCGAAGCGCCGTTGCTGGCCGTGGTGGGCGGATCCACCGGCGCCGGGAAGTCGACCCTGGTGAACTCCCTGGTGGGACGCCGGGTCAGCGAGGCGGGTGTGCTGCGGCCCACGACCCGCACGCCGGTCCTGGTCTGCCACCCGGAGGACCACCACTGGTTCAGCGGCATGCGGGTGCTGCCCGACCTCACGCGCGTGTGGGTGCCCCACCGGGACCCGGACGACGACCTGCTGCTGCCCGGGGAGAACCCCGCGCGCGTGCTGCGGGTCGAGACCGCCGACACCCTGCCGCCCGGCATCGCCCTCCTGGACGCGCCCGACGTCGACTCCCTCATCGCCGACAACCGCGTCCTGGCGGCCGAACTGATCTGCGCCGCCGACATCTGGGTGATGGTCACCACGGCCGCGCGGTACGCCGACGCGGTGCCCTGGCACCTGCTGCGCACCGCCAAGGAGTACGACGCCACCTTGGTCACCGTGCTCGACCGGGTGCCCCACCAGGTGGTGTCCGAGGTGTCGCGGCAGTACGGGGCCCTGCTCACCAAGGCCGGGCTCGGCGACGTCCCCCGCTTCACGGTCCCGGAACTGCCCGAGTCGGCCTGGGGCGGCGGCCTGCTGCCGGCCAGCGCCGTGGCCCCGCTGCGGTCCTGGCTCGTCCACCGGGCGCAGGAACTCGACGCCCGGCACCACGCCATGGCCCGCACGGCGCACGGCATCCTGGACTCGCTCAGGTCCCGGATGCCCGAGCTGGCCGGTGCCACCGCCGCGCAGTACGCCGCCGCGCTGCGGCTCACCGCCGCCGTCGAGGGCGCCTACGACGCCGAGCACGCGCGCGTGCGGGGCCGGTTGCAGGCGGGCGCCGTGCTCGCCGGGGACGCGCTGAAGCGCTGGCGGGCCTTCCCCCTCGACTGCTCGCCGGAAGAGCTCCTCGACTCGCTGGTGGAGAGCCTGAGCGCCCTGCTGCTGTGCGCCGTCACGGCCGCCGACGAAAGCGTCGACGAGGCCTGGCGGCACGAACCGGCGTCGGGTGCCCCCGAACTCGCGGACCACGTCCCCGCGCCGGAGAGCGCCGAGCAACGCATCGGGGTGGCCGTACGGCGCTGGCGGCGTGAGCTGGAGGAGTACGCCGAGGACGAGGTGCGCGAGCTGGACCGGAACCTGGCCCCGGACCCCGGGGTGGTGGCCGGCCTGGTCGCCACCGTGCTGCTGGGCGGGCGGCGCGCACGCGTCGCCGGGGAACGGCTCGCCGAGCGGATCGGCGCCCACGGCGCGCTGCGGCTGCGCGACCGGGGCGGGCGGCTGCTCGAGGAACACGTCGACCGGGTCATGCACGTCGAGCGCGAGCGCAGGCTGGCGCCGCTCGACGGTCTCGAGGTGCACCCGGAGCCGCAGGCAGAGCTCATCGCCGCGCTGTCCGTACTGCAGAAGGAGAGGTGACCGGTGACCGCCGTCACTGACCAGGACCCCACCGAGCACACGACGAAGGAGACGACGCGGGCGGACCGCACCGAGGATGCGAACCCCCGGGCCGACCGTGCCGACCGGGACGACCGGGATCGGGGGGACCACGGAGACCACGGGGACCGCGGAGGCAACCGGGATGAAACGAACGGCCGGGGCGACCGGGACGACGGGGATGCCCCGGACCCCCGGGACCGCCGGGACGAGCGGGATGACCTGGACCGCCGAGAGCGCCGAGAGCGCCGAGAGCGCCGGGACAGCCGGGACGGCCGGGACGGCCGGGACGGCCGGGACGAGGAGGGCCTCGCCGAGAAGGCGGTCCCCCGCGAGCGCGCCGGGCGGAAGCGCGTCGGCCCGGAGCACGCCACCGGGGACGTCCGGGATGCCGGGGACGCCGGGGACGCCGGGCGCGGGACGCGTCCGCGGGAACGTGGGAGCGAGCGCTCCGGCGGTGGCTCTCACGCGCGCGTGCAGGACGACCTCACCGGGGGGCACCGCCGCGCGGAACGCGCCGATGCCCCGGCCGACGGTTCGGCCGCTTCCGGCGACGGGGGCGGGGAGGAAGCCTGGGGCGATGGACTGATCGCCAGGCGGGTGGACGAGAACGGCGGAGCCGAGCAGTTCGCCGTCCTGCCGAGCAGGCCCGCCGCCTCCTCGGCCGCCCTGATGCCGCTCGCCTACGACGGGAACCTCAGGTCACGCCTGGACGCACTGCGCGAACTGGTGGGCCTCTCCCGGACCCGGCTCGACGGCGGAACCCTGGCCGAGGCGGGCCGGGTCCTGGACGAGGCCGCCGCGCGGCGCAGGCTCTCCGGACAGCACACCGTCGTCGCCATCGCCGGCGCGACCGGCAGCGGCAAGTCGCAGCTGTTCAACACCCTCGCCGGGGTGACGATCTCCGAGACCGGCGTCCGCCGGCCGACCACCGCCGCGCCCATCGCGTGCAGTTGGAGCGACGGCGCCGCCAGCCTCCTCGACCGGCTCGGCATCCCCGGCCGGCTGCGCCGCCGTCCGCTCCAGCACCCGGACTCCGAGTCACCGCTGCGCGGACTGGTCCTGATCGACCTGCCCGACCACGACTCGGCCGCCGTGCAGCACCGCGAACAGGTGGACCGCATCCTGGCGCTGGTCGACGCCGTCATCTGGGTCGTCGACCCGGAGAAGTACGCCGACGCCGTACTCCACGAGCGCTATCTCCGGCCGATGGCGGGCCACGCGGAGGTCACCCTCGTCGTCCTCAACCAGGTCGACCGGCTCCCCGGGGAGGCCGCCGAGCAGGTCCTCGACGACCTGCGGCGTCTGCTCGACGAGGACGGCATCGCGCTGGGCGAGTACGGCGAACCCGGCGCGACGGTGCTCGCCCTGTCCGCGCTCACCGGGGAGGGCGTCGGCGAACTGCGCGAGACGCTGGGCCAGTTCGTCGCCGAGCGGCAGGCCCCGGCGCGACGTATCGCGGCCGACGTGGACGCCGCCGCCCGGCACCTGCGCCCCGTGTACGTCACGGGGCGGCGCACCGGGCTCAGCGAGGAGGCGCGGGAGGAGTTCGCGGACCGGCTGGCCGACGCGGTGGGTGCCACCGCCGCGGGCGAGGCCGCCGAACGCGCCTGGCTGCGCAACGCCAACCGCGCCTGCGGGACACCCTGGCTGCGGCTGTGGCGCTGGTACCACGACCGGCGCGATCCCGTCACGGGACGGCTGTCGTCGCGCGCCCAGGCGGACGAGGAGGCCACGGCGCGGCAGCGCGTCGAACAGGCGGTGCGCACGGTCTCGGACCGGGCGTCGGCCGGACTGCCGGCACCGTGGGCGCTGGCGATGCGCGAGGCGGCCGTCCGCGGCGCCCAGGGGCTGCCCGAGGCCCTCGACGAGCTGGCGGTGCGCGCGGGGCTGCCGCCGGGGCGTCCGCCGCGGCCCGGATGGTGGCCGATGGCAGTCCTCGCCCAGGCGACCATGACCCTGCTCCAGGTGGTGGGCGGTCTGTGGCTGCTGGGCCAGATCATCGGCGTCGTGCCGCCGAACCTGGGTGTGCCCGTGCTGCTGATGGTGGCCGGCATCGTCGGCGGCCCCCTCATCGAGTGGAGCTGCCGCCTGGCGGCCCGCGGCCCCGCCCGGCGCTACGGCCATGAGGCGGAACGCCTGTTGCGGGAGGCGGCCGCGGGGTGCGGCCGGGCCCGGGTGCTGGATCCGCTGGCGGCGGAACTGCTGCGGTACCGCGAGGTGCGGGAACAGTACGCGCGGGTCACGGGGGCGGGCCTGGGGGCGGGAGCGGCGACGAGGTAGCGGCGCGTCTCCACGGCTGCCACCCGTGCGGGTCGGCGGCTGCCACCCCTGCGGGTGGGGGAGTTCTCCACAGGCACCGGGCCGGTCCACAGCCCTCGGCGGACCGGCCCGGGCGCGGGCAATCTGGCCTCCACGGCGATCGCGACGGACGCGGTCGCCCCGGCCGCCGTACGGGACAGGCCCGTGCGGGAGGGAGGACTCGCGATGAACGATACGATGATCTGCGCGGTGGGGAACGTGGCCACCCAGCCGGTCTTCCGCGACCTGGCGAACGGACCGTCGGTGCGCTTCCGGCTCGCGGTCACCGCGCGCTACTGGGACCGCGAGAAGAGCGCCTGGACCGACGGGCACACCAACTTCTTCACGGTGTGGGCCAACCGGCAGCTCGCCACCAACGCCTCCGGGTCACTGGCGGTGGGCGACCCCGTCGTCGTGCAGGGCAGGCTGAAGGTGCGCACCGATGTGCGCGAGGGGCAGAGCCGGACCTCGGCCGACATCGACGCGGTGGCGATCGGTCACGATCTCGCCCGCGGCACGGCGGCGTTCCGGCGCACCGGCAGGGCGGAGGCGTCGGCCTCCCCGCCCCAGCCGGAACCCAACTGGGAGGTCCCGGCCGGGGGCACGCCGCGGGAACCGGCCCCCGAACAGCGGCCGGACCCCGTCCCGGTGGGATGAGCTGAAGCCCGGGCAGGATGGATTTGTCGACAATCCCTGTTCGAAAACGCTCTCGGCGATAACGATTCCGAGTCGGATCACCGCGCGGACGACGATCACCGGCAAGCCCGGTCCCTCACGTCCTTAGGATGCCGAACGAGCCTTGTGTGGCTGCTGATTCTGCTGGTGGGACCGTTCCCCCCACGCCAACGGGTCCTGCTCGAAGGGGAATTTGGTGTTTTCTTCGCACGCTGCGCCGTCTCTGCCCGGTCGAGGGGCGGCGCGTCTCGCCGCCGGAGCGCTGGCGTCCGCGCTCGCGCTCGCCGGTGTGGTGACCGGTGCGGCTCCCGCCGCCGCCCAGGACGGGGCGGCGCGGGGCCAGGGCGGGGCGACGGCCACCATAGGCGGCCTCAAGACGCACGGCACCGCGGTCATCCACGGGCCGGACGGCGACCAGCAGGTGCCGGCCGGGCTGTTCGAGATGTCCGTCGAGGGCGGCGGCATGCTGCAGACGTACTGCGTCGACATCCAGAACCCGACGCAGAAGGACGCCAAGTACCAGGAGACTCCCTGGAGCGGGACGTCGCTGGGCACCAACAAGGACGCCGGCCGCGTCCGCTGGATCCTGCAGAACAGCTACCCGCAGGTCAACGACCTCGCCGCGCTCGCGAAGAAGGCCGGCCTCCGCGGCGGGCTCACCGAGGAGGACGCGGCGGCCGGTACCCAGGTCGCCATCTGGCGCTACTCGGACGACACGGACGTCGAGGCCGTCGATCCGCAGGCCGAGCGGCTCGCCGACTACCTGGAGGAGAACGCCCGCGGCCTCGCGGAACCCGCGGCGTCGCTCGCCCTGGACCCGCCGGCCGTCTCGGGCCGCCCCGGCGAACGGCTCGGCCCGGTGACGGTCCGCACCAACGCGGGCGGCGCGACGGTGACGCCGCCGGTGGACGCCACGAGCGAGGGCGCGGTACGGATCGTCGACAAGAAGGGCGAGCCCGTCACCAAGGTCACCGACGGTGCCCAGATCTTCTTCGACGTGCCCGAGGACGCGGCGGCCGGTACCGCCCAGCTGTCCGTCCAGGCCTCGACGACCGTGCCGGTCGGCCGCGCCTTCGCCTCCGAGAGCCGGAGCCAGACGCAGATCCTGGCCGGGTCCAGCGAGTCGACAGTCGCGGCCACGGCGACCGCCACCTGGGCCGCCGAGGGCGCGATACCCGCCCTGTCCGCCGAGAAGAACTGCGCCGAGGGCACCCTGGACATCACGGCGCTCAACAAGGGCGACGAGCCCTTCACCTTCGAGCTGCTGGACGCCGAGTACACCATCGCGCCGGGCGAGACCCGGACGGTGCCGGTACCGCTGCCCGAGGACCGCGCCTACGACTTCACGATCCGCGGCCCGGCCGGCTTCGAACAGCGATTCGCCGGCGTCCTCGACTGCCGTACCCAGAGCGCCACCCTGTCCGACACCACCCACACCCTCAGCGAACCGGCCCCCGCCACGGTCGTCACGCCCTCCCCCAACCCCAACCTCGCCGAAACCGGCAGCTCCGACGCGACCCCGCTGATCGGCGGCGCGGCCATCGGCCTCGTGGTCCTCGGCGGCGCGGTCCTGCTGTTGGTCCGCAGGAAGAACGAGCAGTGACGAGAGCCCGGGCCGGTGAGCGGTTGACCCCGGCCCCGATCCCGGCCGACGGCGCAAACCGGGGCTAGCGGCGTTTCCGGCGGGTGACGGGGCGCGAGCCCGCCTTGCGGGCGGAGAGTATCTTCTGCGCCTCGTGCCGCTTGCCCACCGCAGTCAGCTCGGCGGCGAGTGCCTCGGTCACTTCCTCGGTGAACTGGTGCTCCTCACCGTGGGTTCGGCGGCTTCGAGCGCGAGTGTCCTTGAGCAGTTGCACGGCCGTCGCATGGTCTCGCAGGGCACTCAGGGTGACCGCGAGGCTGTACGCGGACTGGAGGGAGCGGGGGTGGTCCTCGCCGAGGATGCGGCGGCGGTGGCCGAGGGTCTGCTCGTCCATGCGGCGGGCTTCGGCGTACTGCCCGAGGTTGTGCAGGCTGCCTGCGAGGCTGTGCGCGGAGTCGAGGGTGTCGGGGTGGTCCTCGCCGAGGATGCGGCGCCGCCGGTCGAGGGTGTCCTCGACCATGCGGCGGGCGTCCGCGTCCTGTCCGAGAGCGTGGAGGGCGACCGCCAGGCTGTGGGCGGAGGCGAGGGTGTGGGGATGGTTCTCGCCGAGGGTGCGGCGGCGCCGGTCGAGGGTGTCCTCGTGCATGCGGCGGGCATCCGTGGACTGCCCGAGGGTGTGCAGGGTGACGGCCAGGCTGTGGGCGGAGTCGAGGGTGTGGGGATGATCTTCGCCGAGGATGCGGCGGCGGCGGTCGAGGGTGTCCTCGTGCATGCGGCGGGCATCCGTGGACTGCCCGAGAGCGTGCAGGGTCACCGCCAGGCTGTGGGCGGAGGCGAGGGTGTGGGGATGGTCCTCCCCGAACAGCCGGCGGCGGCGCGCGAGGGTGTCCTCGTCCATGCGGCGGGCTTCGGCGTACTGCCCGAGGTTGTGCAGGCTGGCGGCGAGGTCGTGGGTGTAGGAGAGGGTGTGGGGGTGGTCCTCGCCGAGGGTGCGGCGGCGCCGGTCGAGGGTGTCCTCGACCATGCGGCGGGCCTCGGCGTACTGCCCGAGAGCGTGCAGGCTGGCGGCTCGATCGTGGGCGGAGGCGAGGGTGTCGGGGTGGTCCTCGCCCAGGGTGCGGCGGCGCCGGTCGAAGGTTTCTTCCACCATGCGGCGGGCGTCCGCGTACCGCCCCAGATTGTGCAGGCTGCTGGCGAGGCTGTGGGCGGAGTCGAGGGTGTCGGGGTGGTCTTCGCCGAGGGTGCGGCGGCGGCGGTCGAGGGTGTCCTCGTGCATGCGGCGGGCTTCGGCGTACTGCCCGAGGTCGTGCAGTGCGCCTGCGAGGCTGTGGGCGGAGTGGAGCGTGTCGGGGTGGTCTTCGCCGAGGGTGCGGCGGCGGCGGTCGAGGGTGTCCTCGTGCATGCGGCGGGCTTCGGCGTACTGCCCGAGGCCGTGCAGTGCGCCTGCGAGGCTGTGCGCGGAGTCGAGGGTGTCGGGGTGGTCCTCGCCGAGGACGCGGCGCCGCCGGTCGAGGGTGTCCTCGTGCAAGCGGCGGGCCTCGCCGTACTGCCCGAAGTAGCTGATGACGTGACCGAGGTAGCGGGCGCCGGCGAGGGTGTCGGGGTGGTCCTCGCCGAGGACGCCGGTCCAGCTGTCGTGGAGGGCGGAGACGAGGTCGCGGGCGGTGCGTTCCTGGCCGCTCTTGATCAGGTAACGCGCTGCTCGGACGAGCGCCTGGCGCAGCTCCGGGCGACTGGTCGCGATGTCCTTCCGGGCGGCGAGGTGGGTCGTGTAGGCGGCCCACCCGGGCCAGGCGGCGGGCGTGTCCGGGTCGCCCGGGGCCACGGTGGTCAGGATCGTGGCGACATCGTCTTCGGACCCGTCGGTGTCGGCCTGGCTGGACCGGTCGCGGAGGATGGCCTGGGTGAGCCGGTGGATCTGGAAGGTCTCGTGGTCGACGCGGGCGAGACCGTAACGGGCCAGGGGCCGGAGGGCGGTCTGCGGCCACATGATGTTGTCCGGGTCGACGGCAATGGTGCTCAGCCGGTCGCGGACCGCTTCCAGCCAGGCGGTGGGAATCGGTTCCGGGCCGAGGAAGGCGCCGAGGCGGAGCAGGTCGGCGGCGTCCGGGTCGTCGCCTGCCAGGCGGTTGGTGGCGATGTCCACGGCGGCGGCCAACGGGGCGGGGTAGCCGGGCGGACCTCCGTTGGCCATGAGCTTGGCGGTCTTCTCCGTGAGCAGATGGCGATAGCGGTCCAAGGTCATGCCGCTGGTGATGACGCCGACCGCCTGGGCGAGGGCGAGGGGCAGGTCGCCGAGGTCGTCCGCGAGGCCGCCGGCCTGGTCCGGCGTGATGCCGGGCATGCGGGCGGTGAGGTAGGCCAGGGAGTCGCTGCGGGCGAAGACGCCCAGGTTCAGGCTGTGGACCCGGTCGTTCCAGCCCGGGTTGCGTGACGTGATCAGGACGTGGCCGGGCCCGGTGGGGATCAGGCTTTCGAAGTCGTGAGGATCGTCGGCGTTGTCCAGGATGATCAGCCAGCGATCCTGGGTGTGCAGATGTTCCAGCAGCGTGCGCGCGTTGTGTTCGGCGCCGGCCTCCGGTTTGGCGATGCCCAGCCGGGCGGCCAGCTCGGTGTAGCGGACAAGGATCTGGTCGGCCCGCGCGGCGTCGATCCACCAGACGGTGTCGTACTGGCTGGCGAAGCGGTGGGCGTACTCCAGGGCGATCTGTGTCTTGCCGATGCCGCCCAGGCCGTGCAGGGCCTGGACCACGGCCTGCCGACCGCCGAGCAAGCCCTCGCGGATCCGGGAGATCAGGGCCTCACGCCCGGTGAAATGGGGATTGCGGTCTCGCACGTTCCACACCCGTGGCAGGCCTGCGCCACTGGGCAGCCGGGGACGCTGTCCCTGTGCGCCCCCTGCGGAAGCGGCGTGCACCGGTGCGGGTGTGCCGGGGAAACTGGGCGCCGTGCGCGGGCCGGTGGGGCCGCTGACGGCCTCCAGCAGTGCCGTGATGGCGGCCTGCTCGTCCAGACTGTGCAGGTCTTTTCGGATGACGGCGGTCAGGATGTCCGGGATGTCTGATGCCGTGAGGGGTTCGATGGTCACCGGGACGATGCGTTCGCGGCGCGCGACGACGGAGGTCCACTCCTCCCGCGTCCACCGCGCGGGATCGAAGTAGTTGTTGGAGAACAGCGCCACCACCGTCGTGGCACGCCGCATCGCGTCGTTCATCCGTTCGATGAAGTTGTCGCCGATCCGCCAGTCCCAGACATCCAGCTCCACGGCATGGCCGACCTCCCGCAGGTGCCATGCCGCCCACTCCGCCCAGGCCCGGTCCGGCCCGGCATAGCTGACGAAGACCGACTCCACCGCTGCTGGCACTCTTCCCCATCCCCCTCGCTGTGACCCCGTCACGACGTCGCACCCATGATTCCCCGCGGACGGTGTCCGCAAGGCGTGAATCGGTGACGTCGGGGGTGCCCGCGCGATAGCCACGCCTGGACTTCGCCGTATGAGGACGGCGCCGAAGGCGGTGGACTCAGCCCTGAGGTGTACTCATCCCGGCGCAACGGCATCGAGCCATCCGGCGAGCGCGCGGAAGTCGGCGCCATCGAGGCCTCTGGCCGGCTCGACCTGGTGCAGCAGTGAAGGCCCAGGGTGGCTGGCGTCGACCCAGAGGCGGTCCATGGTGCTGATCTCGTCGTCGACCCAGACGAAGGGGCGGCCGGCGGCCCACTCGACCATGGGGCGGGTCTTCCAGTGGAGTCCCCGCGGGGTTCCTCCCGCGTCGGCGTCCGGCCACTCCAGCACCGGCAGCCGCGGCAGGCCGATGCGCGGGGCGATGACGTCGTTCGCCTCTTCCATCCAGGTCGTCGCCCACACGAGCCGACAGCGCAGAGCAATGAGGCGCGCCCCGATCCCGGGGTCGAGTCGGGCCAGCAGCGGGTTTCCCTGATCGACGGTCGTCGAGGAGGCGGCAGTGAACTCCTTCTGACCGGCCGAAGACCCGAACGGGATCAGTGGGCCGTCGACGTCGAGGAAGAGGAAAGGGCGCTCCGATGAGCTGGTCACGGCAGCACCGTAGCCCCGGGCAGCGGGGGAGTGGCACCCTCGGGGCTGGGCCGTGCGAGGGTCCCCGAGGTCGATCGACGGAGACCGACAGTGACCGGTGGGGCTCCGGCGGCATCCAGGAAAGGCCAGGTCAGAGCCCCCGCAGGGAACGCGTTTCCTCACAGCGGTGGCGGTGCGGCAAGATGGGGTGTATCTGCCCACTGCCTGATCAAGCTGCCGGACGGTTTCTCTTGGCTGAGTACATTTACACCATGCGCAAGGCGCGCAAGGCGCACGGCGACAAGGTGATCCTTGATGACGTCACCCTGAGCTTCCTGCCCGGCGCGAAGATCGGTGTGGTCGGACCGAACGGCGCCGGCAAGTCGACCGTACTGAAGATCATGGCGGGGCTGGAGCAGCCCTCGAACGGGGACGCCTTCCTGTCCCCGGGCTACACCGTCGGCATCCTGCTCCAGGAGCCCCCGCTCAACGAGGAGAAGACCGTCCTGGAGAACGTCCAGGAGGGTGTCTCCGAGGTCAAGGGCAAGCTCGACCGGTTCAACGAGATCGCCGAGCAGATGGCGACCGACTACTCGGACGCGCTGCTCGAGGAGATGGGCAAGCTCCAGGAGGAGCTGGACCACGCCAACGCCTGGGACCTCGACGCCCAGCTGGAGCAGGCCATGGACGCGCTGGGCTGCCCGCCCGGCGACTGGCCCGTGGTCAATCTGTCCGGTGGTGAGAAGCGGCGTGTGGCGCTGTGCAAGCTGCTGCTGGAAGCCCCCGACCTGCTGCTGCTCGACGAGCCCACCAACCACCTCGACGCCGAGTCGGTGAACTGGCTGGAGCAGCACCTCGCCAAGTACGAGGGCACCGTCGTGGCCGTGACCCACGACCGGTACTTCCTGGACAACGTCGCCGGCTGGATCTGCGAGGTCGACCGCGGCCGCCTGCACGGCTACGAGGGCAACTACTCCAAGTACCTGGAGACCAAGCAGACCCGCCTCAAGGTCGAGGGCCAGAAGGACGCCAAGCGCGCGAAGCGGCTCAAGGACGAGCTGGAGTGGGTGCGGTCCAACGCCAAGGGGCGGCAGGCCAAGTCCAAGGCGCGTCTCGCGCGGTACGAGGAGATGGCGGCCGAGGCCGACAAGATGCGGAAGCTGGACTTCGAGGAGATCCAGATTCCGCCGGGCCCGCGCCTGGGCAGCGTCGTCGTCGAGGTCAACAACCTCAGCAAGGGCTTCGGCGACAAGGTCCTCATCGACGACCTCAGCTTCACCCTGCCGCGCAACGGCATCGTCGGTGTCATCGGCCCCAACGGTGCCGGAAAGACCACCCTCTTCAAGATGATCCAGGGCTTCGAGGAGCCGGACTCCGGTTCCATCAAGGTCGGCGAGACCGTCAAGATCTCCTACGTCGACCAGAGCCGCGAGAACATCGACCCGAAGAAGACGCTCTGGGCGGTCGTCTCCGACGAGATGGACTACATCAACGTCGGCCAGGTCGAGATGCCCTCGCGGGCGTACGTCTCCGCCTTCGGGTTCAAGGGACCGGACCAGCAGAAGCCGGCCGGGGTCCTCTCCGGCGGTGAGCGCAACCGGCTGAACCTGGCGCTCACCCTCAAGCAGGGCGGCAACCTGCTCCTCCTCGACGAGCCGACCAACGACCTCGACGTGGAGACGCTCTCCAGCCTCGAGAACGCGCTGCTCGAGTTCCCCGGGTGCGCCGTGGTCGTCTCCCACGACCGGTGGTTCCTGGACCGCGTCGCCACCCACATCCTCGCCTACGAGGGTGACTCCAAGTGGTTCTGGTTCGAGGGCAACTTCGACTCGTACGAGAAGAACAAGGTCGAGCGGCTCGGCGCCGACGCCGCCCGTCCGCACCGCGCCACCTACAAGAAGCTGACCCGGGGCTGATCTTGCGGCACATCTACCGCTGCCCACTGCGCTGGGCGGACATGGACGCGTACGGCCACGTCAACAACGTGGTCTTCCTCCGCTACCTGGAGGAGGCACGTATCGACTTCCTGTTCCGCCCGGAGAAGGACTTCAAGCAGGGGTCCGTGGTGGCACGCCATGAGATCGACTACAAGCGGCAGCTCGTCCACCGGCACCACCCGGTCGACATCGAGCTGTGGGTCACGGAGATCAGGGCCGCCTCCTTCACCCTCACCTACGAGGTCAAGGACGGGGACGTGGTCTACGTCCGCGCCTCCACGGTGATCGTGCCGTTCGACTTCGAGGCCCAGCGGCCCCGGCGGCTCACCGCCGAGGAGCGGGAGTTCCTCCAGGAGTACACGGACGCCAAGGAGGAGGCCGTCGCCGCATGACGGTGCTCCACCTCGCCGACGAGGGGGAGGCCGCGGATCTCGCGGCCTTCCTCTCCCGGCTGCTCCACTACGACCGTTCGGCCGCGGTACGCCTCCAGGCGGCCGGCACGGCCCTGGCCGTGTTCGGCCGGCCGCCCTCCTTCGAGGTGCTGGCGGTGCGCGCGGTGCGGCTGGCCAAGCCGTACGAGAACGCGCTCGACGACACGCTCGACGTGACCGTCTCCGCCGGTGAACTGCTCGAGTCCGTGGACGAGCAGGCGGCCACCTCCGGCGTGCCGGACGCGGTGACCGGGCCGCCCTGGGCCGGGGTACTGCCCCCGCGCGGAGGCTGGCGGACCGAGGCGGGGCTGCCCGCCCCGGACGCCCTGCGCGCGCTGGTCGCCGCCGCGGTGGCGGAGTTCCGTACGCGCACGGGGGAGCTGGCCCCCGAGGACAGGACGCGGGCCGAGCTGGACCGGATCGGGCGGGAGATCTGGTCCCGGACCGTCGGGGAGACCGGGCTGCCGGTGCGGGCCGTGCACGCGGCCCAGTCGCTCGGGTTCCTGCGGCCGCGCGGAGCCTCCGGCCCCGGTCACGACTCGCGCCTCGGCGCCGGCGCCGGCGCCGGCTCCGGCTCGGACGAGGGCGCGCCGAAGCTGCTGTCCTCCGGTGCGTGGCTGCGGCTGCGTACGCCCTTCGGGTCCGTCGCGCTGCGGCGGGCGGGGACCGGGGCCCTGGGCATCAGCGTGCGCTGAGGCCGCCCGGGCCGCCCCGGCCGCTCAGTGCTGGGGTTCGCTGTCGTCGGGGCGTACGGCGATGTGGTCGCTCTCCAGTTCCAGGGCGACGCGGTCGCGCATGCCGAGGGCCGCGGTGTAGTCGGCGGGCAGCTGGAGCCGGCCGGCGCGGTCGAGCATGGCGTACTCGCGGGCCACCACCGTCTCGTGGCCGGTCTCGGCGTCCACCTCGCTGCGGCGCAGGACCTCCGTGGAGGTGCGGCCGTCGCGGATGGCGACGGTACGGCGGACCTCGCCGGCCACCGCCTGGTCGTGGGTGACGATGACGACCGTGGTGCCCAGGTGTTCGTTGGCCGTGCGGAACGCGGCGAAGATCTGTTCCGCGGTGTGGGAGTCCAGCTCGCCCGTCGGCTCGTCCGCGAGCAGCACGGACGGGTTGCCCGCGAGGGCCACGGCGATGGCGACCCGCTGCTGCTGCCCGCCGGACATCTGCTGCGGGCGCCGGTCGCGGCACTCCGCGATGCCCATCAGGTCCAGCAGCTCCAGCGCGCGTTCGGTGCGCGCCGCCCGGCGTCCGCCGGTGCCGGACAGCTGCATGGGCAGCGCCACGTTCTGCGCGGCCGTCAGGTAGGGCATGAGGTTCCGGGACGTCTGCTGCCACACGAAGCCGACCACCGTACGGCGGTAGGCGAGGCGGTCCTTCGCCGTCATCGCGAGCAGGTCGCGCCCCGCCACCCGGGCCGCCCCGGCGGTGGGCGTGTCCAGACCGGCCAGGATGTTCATCAGCGTGGACTTGCCGCTGCCCGAGGCGCCCACCAGGGCCATCAGCTCGCCCTCCCGGACCAGGAGGTCGAGTCCCTGCAGGGCCTGCACCTCCACCCCGTCCGCGCTGAAGATCCGGACCAGGCGGTCGCAGGTGATCAGGGCATCGTGCCCGTAGGCGGGCCGGTCCCGGGACGCCGTGGCGCGGTCGGCCAGCTCCGCGAGGGTGGGGTCGGTCGTCATCGGGTCTCCTCCGTGTCCGCGTCCGCGGTCCGCCGTGTCTGCGTTCGCGCCCTCACCGCGCGTCGCCCGCCCTGAGTTCCGCCACCGCTCCGCGCCGGCCCGACCACCACGCCTGGACGGCCGCCACCCCCACCGCCAGGACCAGCACCGCCACCGCCGGGACGGCCAGCGACCACGGGTCGGCGCTCAGTTCCGCGCGCCCCGCCGGGGACGTCGTGGCCGGGACCGCGAGGGTCGTCAGGTCGATGCCGGGGGAGAGGAGGCGTACGGCGGCCCAGCCGGTCAGGATGCCGCCCAGAGCCGCGGGCAGCGCCTGCGGGAGGGACTCCAGGACCAGCAGGCGGCGGCCCTGGGCGCGGGTGAGGCCCATGGTGCGCAGCCGGGCGAGGAGCGCGGCGCGTTCGGGGGCGGCGCCGGCGAGGGACAGCAGCAGGGCCAGGGCGGCGTATCCGGCGGCGGCGGCCACGGCGGCCGTGTAGATGCGCTCCCCGCCGGACTGCAACGGGGAGTCCACGTAAGTGTCGCGCTTCTCGGACCGCAGGTGGACGCTGCCCGCGTCGTCCGCCGCCCGGTGCACCGCGCCCGCGTCCAGGTCGCCGCCGGTCAGCAGCGCCACGTTCGGCCGGGTGGCGGCGGCCGGCAGTCCGGCCCGGTCCACGACGAGGAAGTCGTCGCCGTTCACGGCCGGAGTGCGGTCGCGGACCAGCACGATCCGCAGGGTGGCGAGGGTGCCGTCGGCCAGCCGCACCTGGAAAGTGCCGCTGCCCAGCCGTTCGGCGACCGCGGGGGAGGCCAGCGCCGGCAGGACGGCGTCCTCGGAGCCGCCCTCGGCGCCGTCGGGCCGCCCCAGCTCGCCCGCGGGGAAGGCACCGAGGCCCGTTCGCCCGGCCAGCACCGCGTAGTCGGCCGGGTCCACCGTCGCGAGCGGCAGCGACTGGCGGCCGTCCTGGATCCTGGCCTGGTAGTCGAGGCCGATCTCGGTGACCTCCCGCACCCCGGGCGCCTGCCCGAGACGGCCGGTCAGCCCGGCGGGCAGCGCGGCCTCCGCCTCCACCCGGGCGTCGGCGCCGACCGAGAGCAGCGCCGCCCGGTCGCGGGCGTCGGCCACGCCGTTGAGGACCGACCCGCCGAACGCCGCCACGGTGAACGCGGTCAACAGCGCGAGCAGGGGCAGCACCGCGGAGGCGGAGGTACGGCCCGCCCGGGCCAGCGCGAGCGGTCCGACGGCGCCCCGCAGCCGCCTGGCCGGGCGGGCCAGCCCGCGCAGCGGCAGCGGGTACAGGCGCACCAGCACCAGCGCGGCGATCACCCCGACCAGGACCGGGGCCACCGCCACCAGGTCACCGGCGCCGTCCGTCGCCCCGCGCCGGCGCAGCATCTCGACCGCGCCGAGCGCGAGGACCACGACGGTCAGTTCGGCGACCGTACGGCGCCGGGACGCACGCGCGGACGCCACGTCGCGTCGGCCGTCGTGGATCCGTACGGCGTGGTGGGCGGCGGCGGCCCGCAGCGGCAGCGCGAGACAGGCCACGGCGGTGACCGCGACGGCGGCCCAGAGGGCGGGGAGCGGCCGGGCGCCGGGCAGCGCCAGCAGGGCCGCGCCGAACCCGAGGGCGCCCGCGGGCACGGCCACGACGGCCGTCTCGGCGAGCAGCCGCCCCACCATGCCCCGTACGGAGGCGCCGCGGGCCCGCAGCAGGGCCAGTTCGGCGCGGCGCCGCTCGGCGGCCAGACCGCCCGCCATCAGCAGGACCACGGCGGCGACCGTGCCCGCGCCCGACGCGGCGACGACGACCAGCGGGCCGATGTCGCCGCGGAGTTCCTCGTACGCGGTGAAGGCGGCGTCGAGTCCCGTCGTGACGTCGGTGAGCGGGTTGATCGTCGTGTGCAGCCGTTCCAGGCCGGGACCGGACTCCAGGGAGGCCACGGCGGAGGCGAGCCCGTCGAGGTCGCGGCTGTGCAGGGCGTCAGGGGAGGGGGTCAGGTGCCAGTAGCGGACCGTGGGGGTCGCGCCCAGCAGCGCGGGCGCCGCCTCGGGGGCGAGCAGCAGACCGCCGACCCAGTAGGAGGGGTTGGCGGCTCCCATCGGTCCCGGCACGCGCCGCAGGGAAGGGCCGCGCAACAGGGAGTCGACGGACCAGTAGGGGCTGTCGGCGTCCTCGGGTGTGACGATGCCGGTGACGCGGACGGTGAGGTCGCGGTGGGCCGACACGTGGATGACCGAGCCCACCTCGATGTGCAGCGTGCGGGCCGTCTCCTCGGTCACCGCGGCCTGCACCTCGGTGGTCTCGATGCTCGCCTCCCCGCCGGGGACCTCGGGCAGCCGGCCGGAGCTCAGCCGGGTGTGGTCGGCGAGACCGTGCGGGGCGGCGAGGAGCATCTCCGCGGGGAGGCCGTCGGGCCGGGGCAGCCACTTGTCCGGCGAGGGCAGAGTGTTGGTGCTGCGGACGCCGTAGGAGGACCGCTTCCCGTCGATGACGAGCGGCCGTTCGACCACGTCGAGGGTGGACCTGTACAGCTCGGTGAGGCGTTCGGGCCGGACGCTCTCCTCCGTGTGGGCCACGCCTCCGTCGAGATCGGGACCCGCGGTCACCAGGATGCTGCTCTCGTCGACCGGGGCGCGCTCGACGGCCTGGCGCAGACCGGCGTCCGTGTACCGGTCCAGCGCCCGGGGGAACGCGGCGGCCAGGCACGCGGTCAGCGCCACCAATACCGCCAGCGCGACGGCGGCGCCGGGGGCGGCCCGCAGCCGGGTGCGCACCCAGGGGGCGGTCACGCGGTTCACCGTCCGGTACCTCCCTGTCCTTCGGGGGCCGCCGCCGTGTGTGCGCGGCGCGGCGCCCGTGCGGCGCCGGTCACGGGCACGGTGGCGGTCACGGGCACGGTGGCGGCCCTCTCGGCCGGTGGCGGGGCGGTCACGGGGTTCACCGTCCGGTACCTCCGTGGTCCTTGAGGGTCACCGTCGTGTCGGTGCGGCGCAGGGCCAGTGCCGCGGTGACCAGGAGCGGGACGACGGCCATGCCGGCCAGCAGCAGGGCGATGCGGTCACCCGGCAGGGCCACCTGCACGTCCGGCACGGGGCGGGTGGCCTGCGGGGTCAGTACGGTCAGCGGGATCACCGCCCGGGTCAGGACCGCGCCCAGGGCGGCGCCGGTCAGCAGGGCGAGGCCGGTCAGCACGCCCTGCTCGGCGGCGACCGTGCGGGCCAGCCGGCGGCGCGAGGCGCCCAGGGCACGCAGTACGGAGAACTCGATGCCCCGCTCGCGCAGCGACCCCGCGGCGCTCACCGCGAAGCCGACCGCCGCGAGCGCCGCCGCCACCAGGGTCGCCGCGGCGAACGCGGCCCCGGGACCGGCGCCGAACGGGTCGTCCCGCAGCCGCTCGGCGACCTCGTCGCGCACCAGTACCTGGGCCGGTGCGGTGTCCGGGAAGGCCCGCAGGCCGGCTGCCGCCTCGTCGGTCTTCCCCGGCCCGGTCCGCAGCCACCACTCGGTGGGCGCGACGGAGGCGCCGTACTTGCTCTGCAGGTGCCGGTTGACCGCGGGCAGGTCGACCAGCAGGGCACCGCCGAACTGCGCCGAGGGGGTCTCGGGCCCGGTGCCCGGCAGCTCGCGCACGGAGCGCACGATCCGCACCGGGACGTCGTGGCCGCCGATCAGCACCGTGACCCGCTGCCCGGTGCTCGCGCCCGAGGAGTCGAGGAAGCGGTCGGTGGCCACGGCGGTCACCTCGGCCGGTTTCGGCTGCGCGACCCGCAGCCGCACGGTCAGCGTGGTGATCTTCCAGCTGCCGGCCTCCGAGTAGCCCGTGGCGTACTCGACGGCGAGCGGACCCGACTTCAGCAGGCGCGGAGTGGACGGGGCGCCCGGCGCGTCCGGCGTGACCGACGGCGGTGCCAGCTCCGAGCCGGCCGTCCAGGCGTCCGGCAGCGGCACCGGCCGGGCGGTCCCGTCGGCGGCCGTGGCCGTCACCCGCCGTACCGTCAGACGGTGTTCCTCGCTCTCGCCGCCGGGCTGGACCACCGTGAACTCGACGCCGGTCAGGGTGAGCGGACCCGCGGAGACGTCCATGTCGAGGGTGTGCTCCCGGCCGTCGGCGGTCAGGGAACCGGCCGCCAGCCGGTACGGGTTGCCCCAGCGGTCCTCGACGGTGACCGTCACGTCCGCCGACCGGGAGCCGACGTAGGCCGGGTCGAGGCCGGGGACGGCCAGGGTCGCCGCCAGCGTGAGCCGGGCCGTGCCCGCCGGGATCGTCGCGCCCTTCGACGGCTGTTCCGGCGCCATGCCGGACAGCAGCCCGCGCGGCGACGCGTCGGCCAGGTCGGGGCGCATCAGCATCAGGCCCGCCGCGTGCGAGGTGTCCAGCGCGAGCACCGTCGCCGTCCGGTCGCCTGACAGGGAGACCTCGGACCGGGCCGCGGGGGCGACCTCCGCCACACCCGTGACGCCCGCGACCAGGTCGGTGCGGCCCGGCCCCGGCGTGCCCGAGGCCTGCACCCGGATCGGCGCCCCCGTGCGGAAGTCGGCCTGGTCGTCCTGCGACCGGGACCACGAGGCGCCCTGCCCGATCGCCATCGTGCCCAGCGCCACGGCGAGCACCAGCAGCAGCACCGGACCCGCCCCGCGCATCGGACGGCGGCTCAGCTGCCAGCCCGCCAGCGCCGCCGCGAGGCCCCGCCCGCTCGCCGCCCGGCGCTCCGCGAGCCGCGCCACCAGCGGCAGCAGCCGCAGCGCCAGCACCGTCCCGGCCAGCAGCGCCAGCGTGGGCGTCGCCACGAACAGCGGATCGACCCCCAGGGTGCCCGGGGCGTCGGCGTCGCCCGTCCCGGCGGCGGAGGTCTGCTGGTCCAGCTGCCAGTAGGCGATACCGGCGATCACCAGCAGACCCACGTCCGCGCCGGCCCGCAGCCACCCCGGCAGCGCCCGGGGCCGTCCGCCGCCGGCCTCCGGCGCGAGGGTCAGCGCGGGCAGCGTCACCGCCAGCGTGCACCCGAGCGCCGCGACCGCCGCCACCAGCCACACGGTGCCGCTGCCGCCGGCCGTCGGCTCCCAGCCGAGCCCGATCCGGGCCGGCGCCCCCTGCCCGGCCAGCAGCCGGACCAACGGCCCGGCCAGCAGCGGCGCACAGACCAGCGCGGGCACGGCCAGCATCAGCGCCTCCAGCGCGGATCCGGCCGCCAGCCGGGCCCGGGAGGCGCCGCGCGCCCGCAGCAGCCGCAGCTCGCCCGCCCGCTCGACGCTCAGCAGCCGCGCCACCAGCAGCAGCGCGCCGCCCGCGAGCAGCACCAACTGCGACGCGATGACCAGGAGGGTGGAACGGGACACCTCCAGCGAACGGTCGAGACGCTCCAGGATCGCGGGCAGTTCGGTGGTCGCCGCGGTGGTGCCGCTGAGCACCTGCTGCTCGCGCAGCCACGCCAGGCCGTCCCGGGCCGCGTCCCCGAGGGCCTGCGTCCGCCCGGTCGTCAGCGACGAGTAGTCCGCCGTCACCAGCCATCCGGACGACCCCGCGCTGACCCGGCCACCGCTCAGCGCACCGGGCGGGGCGAGCAGCGGCCCGTACGTCGTGAAGCCGCCCTGCTGGAGGCCGCGCCCGGCCAGGTCGTCGAGGCGCCAGTACGGCGACCCGGTGTCGACCGGCCGGTACAGGCCGCTCACCACGATGTCCACGGCCGGGCCGTCGAGCCGGTCGGTGAGGGTGAGCCGGTCACCCGTACCGACGCCGATGCGCTCGGCGGCGGCCACCGGCACCGCCACCTCGACCGCGCCCTCGGAGCCCTCGTCCCCGCCCCCGTCCTCGGGCAGCCGTCCCTCGTCGACGCGGACCTGCGTCGGGTCGAGCGCCGCGAAGAAGGTCAGATCGGGGTCGCCGGACCGCTCGGTCGGCGGCCGCAGGGAGCCGGGCAGCGCGTACGGGCCCGAGCGCACCAGGGTCCGTACCGTCCGCGGCAGCCCGTCGAAGGTCTTCGCGGCGCCCTCGCGCACGGTGGCGTCCGCCGCCGACCGCTGTGCCGCCGGTACGTCCGCCTTCACGATCAGCGCGGCGTCGGCCCCGGTGCGCGAGTCCGCGAGGGAGTGCCGCAGGGCCGCGTCGCCGACGGCGCCCGAGTAGGCGGTCAGGGTGGCCAGCACCGTGGTGGTCAGCAGGACGGTGAGCAGGGCCGCGGCCAGCAGCAGGCGGTGCGCCCGCGCCCGCAGCAGCACGAACCCCATGAGCCCCCCGTACCCCGCCACCCGGCCCCCTGCCGCTGTTGTCCAGACCTCTCCGGGATGTTGTCAGAGGAGGAGGTACGGAAGTAAGCGCTTGGGACTTGGACTTGACCGGATTGTGACCGGAATCCGGCGTCGGCTGACCGGAATGCGCCCGTCAGTCAGGGGTTCGACGACGGAATCGGACGACGGGACGGACGCCGGGACCGGTCAGTCCGGGGTGTTGACCATCGAGGCCGCCGCGTACGTCAGGTACTTCCACAGCGTCTGCTCGTGCTCCTCGGACAGGCCCAGCTCGTCGAGCGCGACCCGCATGTGCTTCAGCCAGGCGTCGTGCGCGGCCCGGTCGACGGCGAAGGGGGCGTGCCGCATCCGCAGCCGCGGGTGGCCGCGGTTGTCGCTGTACGTCGTGGGGCCGCCCCAGTACTGCATGAGGAACAGCGCGAAGCGGTCCTCGGCCGGGCCCAGGTCCTCCTCGGGGTACATCGGCCGCAGGATCGGGTCCTCGGCGACCCCCTCGTAGAAGCGGTGGACGAGTCGGCGGAAGGTCTCCTCCCCGCCGACCTGCTCGTAGAAGGTCTGCTCCTGAAGCGTGCCGCGCCGAATCTCATTCACGCCGTCCATGGTCTCAGACCCGGGGGCATAGGACTCAAGACCTAGGACCGCTCCGGGGTCCTGTCCAGGGACCCTGCCCGCGGCCCGCCCGGCCCGTACTGTGGAGGCATGGGCGGGTACGAGGACCTGGACAGCCTCGCCGCCTCCGCGCGGGCGGAGCTGGTGCGGGAGATCGAGCTGAGCGGCGCCTGGACGGCCGACCCGGTGTGGCGGGAGGCGTTCCGGGAGGTCCCGCGCCACCTCTTCGTGCCGTACTACTACGTCGGCGTCCGGGGCGGCTACGAACGCCGGTGGGGCGAGGACCCCGACCCGGGCGCCCGCGAGCGCTGGGTGCGCGGCGCGTACGCCGACGCCCCGCTGGCGACCCGGATGCGCGACGGCGAACTGCTCTCCTCCAGCAGCCAGCCCTCGCTGATGGCGATGATGCTGGTGGAGCTGGACGTGCGGGACGGCGACCGGGTCCTGGAGATCGGCGCCGGGACGGGCTACAACGCCGCGCTGCTCGCCCACCGGCTCGGCGACGACGACCTGGTCACCACCGTCGACCTGGAACCCGAGATCACCGAGTCGGCCCGCCGGCACCTGGACGCCGCCGGGTACCGTCCGGCCGTCGTCACGGGCGACGGCGCCCGCGGCGTCCCGGAACGCGCCCCCTACGACCGGATCCTCGCCACCTGCACGCTGCCCTCGGTGCCGCGCGCCTGGCCGGCCCAGTGCCGTCCCGGCGGCCGGATCCTGACCCCGCTGGCCACCGGCCTGGTCGTCCTCACCGTCCGCGACGCCGAGCACGCCGAGGGGCGCTTCCTGCACACGCCCGCGTACTTCGTACCGCTGCGCGGCGCGGACCGCGCCGCGCCCGAGACACCGGGTCTGGGCGGCGTACCGCGGCGGGCCCGGGAGGACGACCTGTTCCGCTTCCTGCTGTCGCTGAGCCGGGGCAGGCTCGATCCGCAGGAGGCGTACGCGCTCTGGGACCGCGAGGACGCCCCGCGCCGCGAGCGCTACGGCATCACCGTCAGCGGCGAACGGGCCTGGGCATGGCTGGACGACCCCGAGGGGCCGTACGCCTGGCCGTTCGCCTGACGGAGACCGCCTCCCGCGCTATCCCCGGCGGACCGTGATCGTCGTCCAGGCGCCGACGTGCACGCGGTCGCCGTCCTGGAGCGGGACCGGCACGAAGGGCTGGATCGGCTCCTCGCCGCCGTTGACCGTCGTACCGTTCGTCGAGTTCTGGTCGACCACGGCCCAGCTGCCGTCCGGCTGCTGCACCAGCACCGCGTGCTGGTGCGAGACGCCCGGGTCCTCCGGCGGCACGGCCAGATCGATGTCCGGGACGTCGCCGGTGGAGTGCCTGCGGCGGCCGATGGTGATCTGGTTGCCGGTGAGCGTGCGCTGCTGCTCGGGCGAGTACGCGGGCAGGTTCAGGCCCGCGGCCTCGGGGCCGGAGCGCTGCATCATCGCCATGAAGTACTCGCGGTCCGGACCGATCGTCGCCGACCAGGTGGTCGGCTGCTGGGGCCGCTGCGGCTGCTGCCCGAAGCCCTGGCCGGGCGGGGGTGCCTGGGTGGCGCCGGGCTGCGGGTAGCCGTAGCCGCCGCCCTGGGCCTGGCCCGAGCCGCCGGGACTCCCGGGCGCGCCGGACGTCGGCGGGGAGAGCACCCAGTCGTCGCCGCCGCCGAAGGACGGGCCGCCCTGCGGCGGGCGGTTGGCCTCCTGCGGGAAGGCGGGCGGGGCCGGCGGACCGGCCTGGTACCCCTGCGGAGCTCCACCGGGGCCGCCGGGACCACCAGGCCCGCCGGCGCCACCGGGCGGGGGCGGGACGGGGCCGGGCGGAGGCGGGACCGGACGCGACGGATCGCTGCCGAAACCGGGCGGGGCCGGAGGACCGGAGGGGCCGCCCGGACCGCCGGAGCCGCCCGGGCCGTTGAAGCCACCGGGACCACCGGGGCCGTTGGGACCACCGGGACCACCGGGACCATTGGGGCCGCCGGGACCACCGGGGCCGTTGGGACCACCGGGCCCGCCGAAACCGCCGGGGCCGCCCGGACCACCGGGACCATTGGGCCCACCGGGGCCGCCAGGACCACCGAAACCACCGGGACCGTTGGGCCCACCGGGGCCGCCAGGACCGTTGGGGCCACCCGGGCCGCCAGGCCCGCCGTAACCGCCGGCACCGTTGGGTCCGTCGGGCCCGCCGAAACCACCAGGCCCACCAGGCCCACCAGGCCCACCGGGCCGGTCAGAACCTCCGGGCCCACCGGGTCCGCCAGGGCCGAAGGGGCCGCCGGGACCGCCTGCGGGGCCGCCAGGACCACCGGGACCGCCAGGGCCACCGCGGCCCGACGGGTCGGAGCCGAAGGGCGACGGGCCCGGGGGGATCGGTTCTGCGGGGCGGTTCACCTGGGACGGGCGGGAGCCCTGGTAGTCGTACGAGTCACCGCCGCCGTACGACGGACCCGCGGGCGGCTGCCCGAAGTGCGGCGCCGGGCCACCGGACGCCGGCGGGCGCGGGGCGGCCGGGGTGTACGAGGTGGCGGTGTTGGTCAGGAAGTTCCACCGGCACTCCTCGCAGAACGGCGCACCGCCCTCACGCGGCGTGCGGCACTGCGGGCACAACTGCGGCTCGCCGCCCGGGCCACCGGGACCGCCACCGGGCCCGCCGGGTCCGCCCGGACCGGCGGGCGGCGGGAAGCCGTAGCCGCCGCCCGGGGGCGGTGGCGGCGGAGGGGGCGGCACGGCACCGGCCATGCGGTGACCGCAGACCTCGCACCAGTCGTCGGAACCCGACTGGTGTCCGTTCGGGCAGGTCGGCATGTCGGAGCTTCCCTCTCTTGCGGGCGTGTCGCGCGGTTGTTGAGCGTCACTTCTTCACACGAACAGTCTTGGTCGACCGGGTCTCGAGAGTCATCTCGTCGGCCTCCTCGACCTTCGCTTTCAGTCGCACAGTACCTGCCGCCGCGTCCACCACGTCCACCACCTTCGCAAGCAGTTTCGCCGTATCCGCGTTTCCGGAGACTCCCGCGAGCTGAACCGCGCGGCCCAGTTTGGCCGTTGCTCCGTCGATGTCTCCCGCTTTGCGTAGATCGAGCCCTTGCTGGATGGCTTGTGCCAGTTCGGCCTGCCCGGTGTAGTGGGCGACTTGGGGGTTGATCGACGTGGAAGCGGTCATGTCGTCGGTCCACACGGCCCGTACGAGACCCTGCGCGCCGAGGTTCTGGACGCTGCCGTCGGGCTCCGGGATGACCAGGGAGACGCGGGCGGCGAGCATCTCCTGGCCGAGGTCCGCGGCCGGTACCTCGACGCAGACGTGGTAGTCACGGGACTCGTCGCCCCAGGAACCGGTGGGGTAGTCACCGGCCCGCGGCCCCGCCTCGGTGCGGCGGGCGGTCAGCTCCTCGACCGTCGGGGCGACCTGCTTGACGAACTTCACCGTGGTGCCGACCGGGGTCCACAGCCGCAGCGCGACGTCCGCGACCTCCTTGCCCATGGCCGTCTCCATCATCCGCGTGAAGTCGGCGGCCAGGCCCGCCGGATCGGCGACGATGTCGGCGGTGCCGAGCAGGGCGGAGGCGATCCCTGTGACTTCTTTCACCTCCCAGTCGGTGCCCACGCCCCGGGCGTCGCACGTGAAACGCCCGGCGCAGGCGTCGAGCGCGGCCCTGAGGTCCTCCGGCGACTCGTGCTCGTTGCGGCCGTCGGTGAGCAGGATGCCGTGCCGGATGGCGACGTCCGCGGTGGACAGCAGCCGGTCGGCCAGCCGCAGCCAGGTGCCGATCGCGGTGCCGCCGCCCGCGCTCAGCCGGCGCAGCGCCTGCTTGGCCTGTTCCCGGGTGGTGGCGTCCGCGACCGCGAGCCGGCCGCCGCCCGGGTAGACCTCCTTGGCCACGTGGGTGCCGCCGACCACGGCGAAGTGCACGCCGTCGCGCAGGGTGTCGATCGCGGCGGACGTGGCGTCGCGGGCGTTGCGCATCTTGGTCGGCGGGTAGTCCATGGAGCCCGAGCAGTCGACCATCAACGCCACGGCGGCGGACGGCCCCTGGCCGGGGGAGTACAGGTGGGGCGCGGCGACCGCGCTCCCGACCGTGCCGCCGCCGGTCGCGGTGACCGTGACGATCGCGTTGACCTCACGCCCGCCCTCGGGCAGGTACTCGTTCTGGTAGACGTCCACCGCGAACTGCGGCACGTTCGACTTCGAGAAATTGGCCATGCCGGATCGCATCCCCCTCTACGTCCCCACAGCGGTGGGGGTCTTGGCTTGCTGGCGCGGACCGCCCCCTGCGGTCCGCGAGGCCGCCCCTCCACCTGAACCCGTGCGGGGGCCTCAGGCCGATCCTGCCCCCTGCGGCGGGGCCGGGAACGGCAGGAGGGCCACTGTTACGTTGTCGTGGCCCCCGCCGTCCAGGGCGTGACCGACCAGAACGCGGGCGCCGTGCAGCGGGCGGTCGGCGGCGTCCAGGGGCATGGCCTCGGCCATCTCCTCGGCGGACTCCGCGTAGTTCCACAGGCCGTCCGTGCAGACCACGACCACACCGGCGCGGTCCGGCTTGAAGGACGCGGTGTGCGGCTCCAGTTCGTAGGCGTCGGCGCCCAGCCAGCCGGTGATCGCGTGGGCGCGCTCGTCGGCGTAGGCCTCGGCCTCGTTCATCAGCCCGGCGGCGACCATCTGCGCGGCCCACGAGTCGTCCTCGGTGAGCCGGGCGGGCGGCGTGGCGCGGTCGGCCGGGACCCAGTAGACGCGGCTGTCGCCGACCCAGCCGACGACCAGCAGACCCGCGGTGACCACGGCGCCGACCAGCGTGCAGGCGGGCGCGTTCTGGTGCGGGGCCTGCTCGCGGGCGGTGGCGGGCTCGTCGGCCAGCGCGTTGACGGCGTGCGAGGCGGCGAGGATGGCGTCGTGCATGGCCTGCTGCGGGTGGGTGCCGCGCGGCAGGGCGGTCAGCAGCAGCTCGCCGGCCGCCCGGGACGCGGCGAGGGAGGCGTCGTCGGGGCGGGTCGCGGAGGACACGCCGTCGCAGACGATCGCCACGGAGGCGGGGGCGCCGTCGGGCAGCGCGGTGCAGCCCACCGAGAACGCGTCCTCGTTGCGGTGGTGGCGCAGGCCGCGGTCGCTGACGGCGGCGATCGGGCCCGACTCCTGCTCCATGTGGTCGCGCTCGCGGGGCTGGGCGTGCCCGCAGTTCTCGCAGTAGCCGTCGTCGTCGACCCGGCCCGCGCGGCAGGCCACGCACACCTTCTCGGCCGCGGCCGGTGCGGGCGGTCCGGGAGCCGCGGCCGGTTCGGGGGCCGGGGCCTGTTCGGCGGTCAGCCGCGGGTCGGGCGCCTGCAAGGGGTACTCGTCGGGCTCCCCGGGCCGGTCGAACCGCACCCCGGGCGCGGGTGAACCCGCCGGTGCCGAGGACGGTGCCGCGGGAGCCGCCGGTGCCGTCGGTGCCGCCGGTGCCGAAGGCGGCGCGGTGGGCGGTGGCGGGGACGGCGGCAGCGGGGAGCCGCCCGAGTCGGTGCCCGGCAGTTCGGCCGCCGCGTGCACCGGGGCGGGGTGGCCGTGGCCGTCCGAGTCCCGGGCCACCGGCCAGTCCACGCCGTCCGGCGCGGGCACCGCGCCGTCGATGGCCAGGGTCGGGCTGTCCTCGGGCCGCGCGGGCACGACGGACAGGTCGTATCCGCACGCACCGCAGAACCGGTCACCCGACTCGAGGGGTTCCTCGCAGCTCGGGCACTTCGGCACAGCGGCCTGCTGGGGCATCTGCGACATCAACTACACCCACGTCCGGGGGCGGTAACGGTTGGCACGTTCCACCAGGTCGATCCTCTCCTCGCCGCCCCGCGCCAGCCGGGCCAGCGTGCGGTACGAACGCTCCAGGCCGAAACGCAGGCCGCGTTCGTCCAGGCCGCTGCCGAGCAGCGTCCGTCCCCCGGCGGCGGGAGGGACGGAACCCCGACCTCCGGAGAGTACCCAGTCCAGCGCGCAACCGAGGACCTCGGCCGACAGCTGCTCGCGCCGCGCCGGATCCAGACCGTACACGTCCAGCGCCTCGACCTGCCGCGCGGCGGCGATCAGGTCGTCCAGGAACCGCAGGTCGCCCGCGGCCGCGGTGCGCTGCCGCAGCCGCGCCCGGACGGCCGCCACGCGCGCCGCGGTGCAGTGGACGGACGACTCCGGCACCGACTCCAACGTCCGTACGGCCGCCGCCCGGTCACCCGCGGCCAGCTGCACCCGGGCCAGACCGAAGGCCGCGCTGACGTGGCTGGGGTCGGAGGACCACACCAGCCGGTAGTACTCGGCGGCGTTGTCGAGCTGCCCCAGCACCTCCGCGCACAGGCCGAGCGCCAGCTTGGGCGCGATCTCGCCGGGGAAGGCGTCGTAGATCGCGTCGAAGGCGAGCGCGGCGTCCTCGTGGGCGCCGGTCACCAGCGCGGCAAGACCGCGGTACCAGACCACCCGCCAGTCGTCGGGGCGCTCACCCTCCAAGGTCTCCAGCGCCTCCAGGGCACCGGCCGTGTCGCCGTTCTCCAGCCGGGCCCGGATCTGCCGCAGCCGGCTCTCGGTCGACGGTGCCGGAGCGGCGGCCAGCGCGGTCAGCAGCTCGGCCGGCGCGGACGCCATCAGGCCCGCCAGGAAGCCCGCGTTGGGATCACCGGCGTCGACCCGGGGGACCGGCAGCGCGAGCGAGGCGGTGGGCGCGTCGGCATCCTTGACCAGGCCGAAGCCGCCGGTGCCGAGACCGCCGAGGCCGCCGACCGTGCTGACCGCACCCGGCAGCGAGGCGCTCGCACCCCCGGACGCGGACAGCGGCGTGCCCGCCGCGCCCGCCTCCGTACCCGCGCCGGCCGGCGGGGCGTGCGCGACGGTCCCGCCCGGTGCGCCCACGGCCGGACCGGACCCGCCCGGCAGCGCGGGCGCGGCGCCCGCCCCGCCCGGCAGGGCCGCACCGGAGCCGCCCCGCCGTCCGCTCGTACGCGGGGCCCGGGCCCCCAGCCGCGACACCTCGCCGTGCAGGCGCGGGAACAACTCCGTGTCCGTCACCCGCACCTCGGGCCCGAACAGGGTGGAGACGGCGGGCCTCGCGCGGCCCGTCTGGAGCGAGACCACCTCGCGCAGCACGCCCGTCAGCTGCTCCGCCATCTCCTGCGCGGAGGCGAACCTGCGGGCGGGGTCCGGGTCGGTGGCCCGCACCAGCAGCCGGTAGAACGACTCGTACTGCCGGAAGACCTCGATGCTGTCGGGGTCCGGCAGCGAGTCCGCGTAGACGGTGGTGTAGCCCTGGAAGTCGAACGACAGCACGGCGAGGGTCCGCCCGACCGTGTACAGGTCGGACGCCACCGACGGGCCGACGTCGGCGACCTCAGGAGCCTGGTAGCCCACCGTGCCGTAGATCGCCGACTCGTCGTCGTCCATGCGGCGCACCGCGCCCATGTCTATGAGCTTGAGCTGGTCCTCGGTCTGGATGGCGTTGTCGACCTTGAAGTCGCAGTACAGCAGCTTGCGGCTGTGCAGGTGGCCGAGCGCCTCCAGCGCCTCGATGCCGTACGCGCAGGCCTGCTCGACCGGCAGCGGGTCGCGCCGTCCCTGGGGGGAGCGCCGGGCGTTGGCGATCTCCTTGAGCGACTTGCCGCCGACGTACTCCATGACGATGTAGCCGTCGAGGGAGCCGGTGCGCTGGTCGAGGTGCTCGACGAAGTTGTAGATCCGCACGATGTTGGCGTGCTCGATCTCGGCGAGGAAGCGCCGCTCGGAGATCGCCGCCGCCATCGCGTCCTGGTCGCCGGTGTCCAGCAGGCCCTTGAGGACCACCCAGCGGTCGGAGACCGCCTTGTCCACGGCGAGGTAGATCCAGCCGAGGCCGCCGTGCGCGAGGCAGCCCACCACCTCGTACTGGCCGTGCACCACGTCCCCGGACTTCAGCTTGGGCACGAACGAGTACGGGTGGCCGCACTTGGTGCAGAAGCCCTCCGTGCGGCCCTGCCGCTCGCCGCGCGACCGCCCGACCGGCGCCCCGCAGTCCGAGCGCGAGCAGAAGCGCTTGCGCTCGGGCACCTCCGGGTGGTCCATGACCATCTCGCGCGGGTCGGGCCGCGGCACCGCCGGTACCTCGACCAGCCCGACGCCGAGGCGCCCGCGCCCGGTGGAACCCGCGGCCGAACCGGAGCTGCGCACCGACACCGAACGCCCCGTGGAACGGCCCGAGACCGCCCGGGAGAGCCTGCCGGACACCGAGCGCCGGGACTTCGACGAGCGTGACGACTGGGACGACGTGCGCGAACTGCGCGCGCTGGAGCGGGAACCGCCGCTGCCCGACGAACCGCGTGACCCGCGCGAGCCGCGGCCCCCGCCCCCGCCGTCTCCGGCGACGCCGGTCGGCGTGGAGCCGAGCGCTCCGCCCGCCGCGACGACCGGCGCCAGACCGCACGTGTCGCAGTACAGCTCGCCGCCGCCCATGTCCTCGTAGGTCCCGCCGCAGCCGGGACGCTGACACGTCCGCCCTGCCTCACTCATGACGCTGCCTCCCCCTTCTCGCTTCCGCGCCGGTTGCCGCCCGTGGGCCGGTGATCGCTCATGCGCCGGGTCCCGTCCGGTCCACCGGTCCGCCCTGGCCGGGCACGCGCCGTACGGTGCCGAGCAGTTCGGCCGCCGCGTGCTGGTAGCGCAGCACGGCCTGCTCGGCGACGCGCAGGTCGCAGGGCGCACTCCACAGCATGCGGCGCGCCTTCTCGTACTTCTCGGCCAGCTCGGGGTCCTCGGCGTGGCCCAGCCGGGCCATCTTCGCCTTGTACGCGTCCAGCCGGCCGCGCAGTTCGGCACGGACCGCGAGCGGCGCGGTGACCGCCGTCAACGACTCCCGGGCCCGCAGCAGTTCGTCCTCCGCCTTCTCCTCCAGGGACTCCAGGAGCGGCGACAGCCGGTGCCACTGGGCGTGCCTGCGGTACTCGGCGGCCGCCGCCAGCTGCTCCTGGAGCACGATCGGCGGCCCGCCGACGACCGGCACCTCCGTCGCGGCGATCTTCGCCAGCACCTCGCCGCGCGCGGTGCGGGCCTCGGCCAGCGTGCGGTCCGCGCGCGAGAGCACGTCCCGCAGCCGCACGATCCGCTGCTCGGCGTCCTGGCGCACGGCCAGCACCGCGTCGATCTCGCGGCGCACCTCCTCCAGGGCGCGCGCCTCCCGGTCGTACACCGTGGTGTCCGGACGGCCGCCGCCCGGTGCCGAACTGCCCTGGGCGGGCGTCCAGAAGGCCAGCGGGTCGGAGATCACCTGTTCGCGCAGCCGGGTCAGGGTGCGGGTGATCCGCTCCAGGTCGTCGCCCGCCGGGTGCTCGCCCGGGCGCACGCCCACGGAGTGCGCCAGCTTGCGGGTGCGCTGCAGCTCGGCGGCGAGTAAATCGATCCGGGCGGGCAGCGCCGACCACACCGCGTCCGCGGCGACCACCATGTCCAGGGAGGTCGCGTAGAGCAGGTTCATCCGGTCCACCAGCGTCACCAGCGAGTACCGCTCGCTGAGCCGGCCGGGACCGCCGTGCAGGGTGGGCGCGTTGGCGGTGGCGGCGGCACCCGAGGCCACCGTGACGGCCTCGCCGCGCAGCAGCTCCGTCAGCTCCACCAGGTCCTCGCGGCTGGACCAGCGGCGCCGGGAGCGGATCTCCCGGGCCGAGCGCAGCGCGCCCGCGTACGCGTCGAAGTAGGTCCACAGCAGCGTGATCGACGCCTCCGCGGCGCTCCACCGCTCGGCGGTGACGCCGGTCAGCTCGGCGCCCTCGAGGAGTCTGCGGCCCGCGTGGTCCTGGAGGGCGAGGAGCGAGGTCTCGATCGCCTCGTGCTCCGCGCCGAGCCGCGCCAGCGCACGGTCCACCTCGTCCCGGTCCATCACCGGCCCGGTGGGTCCCGTGTCGCCCATCGATCACCTCTCGCCGTCGCGGACTTGCGTGTGCCGTGCGTGTGCTCTGTCTTCGCCTGCGCGGCCGCCGGTCAGCTCCCGCGCAGGTACTGCGGGTTCGGCGGCAGCGACTTCGCCGGGTCGTCCATGGTCTCCGACAGCCACTCCTCGTACGAGTGCTGCCACCCGTCGGCCTGGTCCGCGCGCCACTGTTCGAGGACCCGGTTGACCCGGCGTACCAGATCGTCGGCGTCCTTCTTCATCGCCACGCCGTAGTACTCGGTCGTGAAGGCGTCGCCCTTCAGCTCGACCGTCGGGTCCTGTGCGGCCTGGCTCGCGGCGAGGGCGCCGTCGGTGACCACCGCGTCGACTTCTCCGAGCTGGAGCCGTACCAGGCAGTCGAGTTGGTTGGGGACGGTGGTGCGCAGGTCGACGCCCTCGGCGAGCCTGCCGTCCTTCTGGTCCTGCTCCAGCGTGCTCAGCGCAGTCGAACCCGCGGCCGTGCAGATCTCCTTGCCGGCCAGCGTGCCGTTGTACCCCGTGATCTTCGAGGACTTGGGCGCCAGCACCTGCTGGCCGGTCCTGAAGTAGGGGGCGGAGAACGCGACGTCCTCCAGCCGGTCGCAGTTGATGGTCATCGTGCGGACCACCATGTCCACCCGGCCGTCCTGGATCGCGGGGACGCGCTGGTCGGTGGGTATCGCCTTGAACTGCACGGCGTCCTCGTCGCCGAGGATGTCCTTCGCGATCCGGTGCGCCAGGTCGATGTCGAAGCCCTCCAGTTCGGCGTCGCCGCCGCTGTTCGGGTCGCGGTAGCCCCAGCGGAAGCTGTTCTGGTCGACGCCGACGATCAGCTTGCGCTTCTCGCCCTCGCGGGCGCGGATCTCGTCGATGGTGGGCCCGTCGTCCCCGGACGGGGCAAGGGTCTGCTTCTCCGGGTCGGTGCACTCCTGCGCGGCCCGCGCCTGGCTGCCGCCGGTGGTGCCGTGGCCGTCGCCCACCGCACCACCGCCGCCGTCTCCGCCTCCGTCGTGCCAGGGGACCGCCGGCAGGAGCAGGGCCGCCAGCACCGCGAGGACGCAGGCGAAGGCCATCGTCCCCACTCCGCCCCAGCCCTTCAGGCCGGTCCGCAATCGTCCCGCTCGCATCCTCACGCCCCCTTCCACGGTTCCTGCCTCCACGGGCCGCACGGGCACCCCTTCCCACCGGCCCGCCGGGCCCGCACCCCGCCTCACCGGTACTCCGACAGCCTGCGGCCGATGCCTATGAGCGCCCCGGCCGCCCCCAGCGCGGCGAGCACGCCCGCGCCCTGCGGCAGGTAGCGCATCGCGTCCAGGCCGTCGCCCGCCGCCTGCTCGAACTCAGCCTTCTCGTGCTTCAGGGCGGTGGCGAGCGCGGCGTCGACGCCGTCGAAGCATTCCACCGTGGCGCCGTCGCCGCCGATCACCAGGTTCAGCGCCTGCTGGTAGTTGCCGTTCTCGTCCTGCGTACGGGCCGAGGTGTGGCGCTTCTTCCACTCCGTCATGTTGCCGTTCGCCGTGTCGACGGGCTGTTCGCCCGCCGTGTCGTCGGCGAGCCGCCCCGCCTCGGCCAGCGCCTTGCCGAGGCTGTCCATGTTCTTGCCGAAGGCCAGGTCGTAGGAGTCGTACGTCTTGTCGCCCACCTTGGTCGTCTCCGCGCCGCGGGAGACCAGGGTGAGGTTCTCGTTGCCCCGGGCCTTGAGGGAGGCGATGCGGGCCTCGTTCAGCGCGTTCAGGGAGCGTACGCCGTGCTCGTGGGAGTCGGTCAGGTTCGACCGTGCGACGCCGTGGCCGACGACCAGCCAGAGCAGCACGACGGCGGAGGCGGCGGTCGCCGCGACCATCCCGTGGTTCAGGACGCGGTTGGTGCGCCGGTAGGTGCGGTGCTGGGCCCAGGCCAGCGCGGCGAGCAGGACGACGCCGAGGGCGATCGCCGCCCAGGGGTAGGGCTTGGCGTCGCCGTAGTCGGCGCCCAGCCGCTGGTTCTCCTTCTTGTAGAGGTCCTCCGCCGCCGGGAGCATCTCCTTCTGCATCTTCTCGTTGGCGTAGCGCAGATAGGCGCCGCCGACCGGGAAGCCCTGCCGGTTGTAGGTGCGGGCGCGCTCGACCAGGCCCTTGTACTCGGGCAGCAGGCGGTTGAGCTTCGCGATGGTCGTCGCCGCGGGCGACTTCGGCTCGGAGTTGGCGGCGGCCGTCACGAGCCCCTCGGCGGCCGCGCGGATCCCGTTGTCGTAGCGCGTGCGGGA
Source organism: Streptomyces sp. NPDC111628 (assembly GCF_055635195.1). Taxonomy (NCBI): domain Bacteria; kingdom Bacillati; phylum Actinomycetota; class Actinomycetes; order Kitasatosporales; family Streptomycetaceae; genus Streptomyces; species Streptomyces sp. NPDC111628. The sequence continues at coordinate 468,513 of NZ_JBVKBZ010000004.1, forward strand.
GTCCTCCGTCTCCTGGCCGCCGGCCAGGAAGCCGCTGGAGGCCGCGGTGTTGGCCTCGGCGAGGGAGCGGTAGATGTCGGCCGCCGCGGAGCTGAGCGGCTGGCTGCGGGTCAGCACGTCGTCGGCGGCCGCGGCCCGCTCGTTCATCTGCCAGGCGGTGACGGTGCCGAAGGCGACGACGAGCACGGCGAGCAGCGCGCCGATGATGCGCAGCCGCCCCGGCTCGGTGACCGCCGCCGCGCGCAGCCGGTCCACGCCCTCGGCGAAGGCGGTACGACGCGGCGCGGTGTCCGGCGGCGGTGCCGCGCTGCTCTTCGGCGGTTGAGTCACTGCTGACCTCCCCCATGGTCATCCGTCGCCGCAAGTATCGCCGTCCGCACCGACATTCGCACCGGCCTTCGTCCGATCTTGATGTGATCCCGGTGCAACGCACCACCCCTGCCCATGAATACGCCACGGGAACCGGTTCGGTTCCCGTGGCGGCTCAGGCGGTGAAGTGCTCCCGGGCCCGCTCCCGGGCCCCGGGCGCCGCGCCCACGTGGTCGAGCCCCAGCAGCACCGCGCCCAGCACCGGCGGGGCCGTCACCACGCGCGGCACCGCCTTGGGGGCGCGGGCCGCCAGCAGCTCCCGTATCCGCCCGTCGAGCTGCGGATGCCGGGCCGCCAGCACGCTGCCGCCCAGCAGCACAGGCGCCGGTTCGGCCAGCAGGTCGAGCCGGGTCAGCGCGACCGTGGCCATGGCCACCACCTCGTCGGCCTGCCGGTCCACGACCGACCGGGCGAGCGGGTCGCCGTCCGCCGCCGTGGCGAACAGCACGGGGGTCAGCTCGTGCCGCCGTACCGGCTCGACCCGCCGCAGGTGCAGGGCCTCGATGAGCGCGTACATCGAGTCGAGGCCGAAGTGCGCCGGCAGCGTGCGGGCCAGCTCGGTCGGCTCCCCCCGGCCGTCCTCCGCGCGCGCGGCGTGCCACAGCGCCTCCTCGGCCAGCCCCCAGCCGCCGCCCCAGTCCCCGGAGATGCGGCCGATGGCCGGGAAGCGGGCGGTGCGGCCGTCGGGGCGCATGCCGACGCAGTTCACGCCCGCCCCGCACACGACGGCGACGCCCAGCGGCTCGGCGACGCCCGCCCGCAGGACCGCGAACGTGTCGTTGCGGACCTCGACGCCCGCACCCCACGCGCGCGCGTGCAGCGCGGCGGCCAGCTGCTCCTCCTCCACGGGCAGGTCGGCGTTGGCCAGGCACGCCGACACGTGGTCGACGGAGGTGACCCCGGCCGCCGCGAAGGCCCGCGTCACCGCGTCCGCCAGGGCGTCGACGGCCCGCTCGACCCCCACGGCGGGCGGGCGGAAGGCCCCGCCGCGCGCCGTGGCGAGGACCTCGCCGTCGGCCGCCACCACGGCCACGTCGGTCTTGCTGTTGCCCGCGTCGACGGCGAGGACACTTGCGCTCAGGCCCACGCCAGGTGCTCCCGGTTGTGCGCGATCAGCCGGTCGGTGAGCTGCTCGGCGTACGCGTACTGGCCGACGAGGGGGTGGGCGAGCAGCGCCCGGAAGACCCGGTCCCGCCCGCCGCGCAGCGCCGCGTCCAGGGCCAGGTCCTCGTAGGCGGTCACGTGTGCCATCAGCCCCGCGTACAGCGGGTCCACGTCCGCCACCGGCAGCGGGGCGGCACCCTTGCCGCCCACCGCCGCCGGCACCTCGATCACCGCGTCGTCGGGCAGGAAGGGCAGCGTGCCCCGGTTGTAGGTGTTCACCACCTGGTACGGGGAGCCCGCGCCGCCGAGCAGGGCGGCGGCGAGGTCCACGGCGGCCTCGGAGTAGTAGGCGCCGCCGCGCTTGGCGAGCAGCGCGGGCTTCTCGTCCAGGGCCGGGTCGCCGTACATCTGAAGCAGTTGCCGTTCCATCTCCGCGACCTCGGCGGCCCGGGACGGCTTGGTGCGCAGCTCCTCGACGACCTCGTCGTGGGCGTAGTAGTAGCGCAGGTAGTAGGAGGGGACGACGCCCAGGCGGTCCAGGAGCGGCCGGGGCAGGCGCAGGTCGGCGGCGACCGCGTCCCCGTGCTCGGCGAGCAGGCGGGGCAGCACGTCCTCGCCCTCGGGCCCGCCGAGCCGTACGCCGGTCTCCCAGGTGAGGTGGTTGAGGCCCACGTGGTCCAGGTGGACGTCGGCGGGTGCCACCCCGAGCAGCGCGGCGAACTTGCGCTGCAACCCGATCGCCACGTTGCACAGCCCGACCGCCCGGTGCCCGGCCTGGAGCAGGGCGCGGGTGACGATGCCGACCGGGTTGGTGAAGTCGATGATCCAGGCGTCCGGGTTGGCCCGTCGCACCCGCTCGGCGATGTCCAGCACCACCGGCACCGTGCGCAGCGCCTTGGCGAGCCCGCCCGCGCCGGTCGTCTCCTGCCCGACGCAGCCGCACTCCAGCGGCCAGGTCTCGTCCTGCTGCCTGGCCGCCTGTCCGCCGACCCGCAGTTGGAGCAGTACGGCGTCGGCGCCGTCGACGGCCGCGTCCAGGTCGGAGGTGGTGACCACGCGGCCGCCGTGGCCCTGTTTGGCGAAGATGCGGCGGGCGAGGCCGCCCACCAGCTCCAGCCGGTCCGCGGCCGGATCGACGAGCACCAGCTCCTCCACCGGCAGCGTGTCCCGCAACCGGGCGAAGCCGTCGATCAGTTCGGGCGTGTAGGTCGAACCGCCGCCGACCACGGTGAGTTTCATGCAGACATCAACCCTTTACTCCGGTGAGCGTGACGCCCTCGACGAACGCCTTCTGCGCGAAGAAGAACACGAGGATCACGGGGGCCATGACCAGCACGGTCGCGGCCATGGTGAGGTTCCAGTCGGTGTGGTGGGCGCCCTTGAAGGACTCCAGGCCGTAGGAGAGCGTCCAGGCGCCGGGGTTCTCGGAGGCGTAGATCTGGGGGCCGAAGTAGTCGTTCCAGGCGTAGAAGAACTGGAAGAGGGCCACGGCCGCGATCCCGGGCTTGGCCATCGGCAGGACGACCTTCAGCAGGGTGCGCAGCTCCCCGCAGCCGTCGACCTTCGCCGCGTCCAGGTACTCGTCCGGGATGGTCAGCAGGAACTGCCGCAGCAGGAAGATGGAGAAGGCGTCGCCGAAGGCCATCGGGATGATCAGCGGCCACAGCGTGCCGGACAGGTCCAGTTGCTTCGCCCAGAACAGGTACATCGGGATGATGATCACCTGCGGGGGCAGCATCATCATCGAGATCACCAGCATCAGGGACAGGTGCCGCCCCCGGAAGCGGAACTTGGCCAGCGCGTACGCCACCGGGATCGACGACGCCACCGTCAGCACGGTGCCGAGGCCCGCGTACAGCAGCGTGTTCTTCCACCAGGTGAGGAAGCCCGGCGTGTCCAGGACGGTCCGGTAGTTGCCCCACTCCCAGGTGTGCGGCCACAGGTCCCGGGTGAGGGCCTGCTGGTCGCTCATCAGCGAGGTGAGGACCACGAAGACGAACGGCAGGGTGAAGAAGAGGGCGGCTGCCAGGCCCAGGGAGTGGACCGCGATCCAGTGCAGCAGGACGCGCCGGCGGGCGGTGCGCTCCTCGGTGGGCGGCGGGCTGCCGGCCGCGACGGGCCGGTCGAGTACCTGGGCCATCGGTACCTGGGTCATCGGTCACCTGCCTGGAGAAGTCCGCCCCGGCGGCGCATCAGCAGCGCCGTGAACGCCATGGCCAGCGCGAACAGCACGAGCGCGACCACGCACGCGGAGCCGTAGTCGAAGCGCTGGAAGCCGAGGTTGTAGACGAGCTGGGGGAGGGTGAGGGTCGACTTGTCGGGATAGCCCGGCTCGAAGGACTGCCCGGAGCCGCCGATGATCCCGGAGGCGACCTTCCCGGCGACCAGCGGCTGCGTGTAGTACTGCATGGTCTGGATCACGCCCGTGACCACGGCGAACAGCACGATCGGCGAGATGTTCGGCAGCGTCACGAACCGGAACCGCTGCCAGGCCGACGCCCCGTCCAGCTCGGCGGCCTCGTACTGCTCCTTCGGCACGTCGAGCAGCGCCGCCATGAAGATCACCATGAGGTCGCCCACACCCCACACGGCGAGCGCGGTCAGCGCCGGCTTGGACCAGGCGGAGTCCGTGAACCAGCCGGGCGCCGGTACTCCCAGCCCCTCCAGGACCGAGTTGACCGGTCCCGTACCGGGGTTGAGGAGGAAGACGAAGGCCAGCGTCGCGGCGACGGGCGGCGCGAGGTAGGGCAGGTAGAAGAGAGTCCGGAAGACCCCGGCGCCCGTCCTGATCTTCGTGATGAGCAGCCCGACCCCCAGGCCGAACACCACCCGGCAGGTGACCATCACCAGCACCAGCCAGAGGGTGTTGCGCAGGGCCGGCCAGAACAGCGGGTAGTCCTGGAAGACGTACGCCCAGTTCTCCAGGCCCCGGAACTCCGGGACGCCGAAGCCGTCGTACTTCATCAGCGAGAAGTACACGGTGGACACCAGGGGATAGGCGAAGAAGACGCCGAACCCGACGAGCCACGGCGACATGAAGGCCGCCGTCCGAAGCGCCGAGGAACGGCGCTTCGCGCGGAGCGTGTTGGTGGCCATGGACCGCTACTTCGCCTGCGCGATGTCGCGGTCGATCTGCGCGGCGGTCTTCTCCAGACCGGCCTCGAGGTCCTTCACCTTGCCCGACTCGTACTGGTAGCCGAAGTCCTGGAGTGTCAGCTGGTACGTGGCGCCGTTGACGGAGGCCGGCGGGGAGTTCGACTCGGGGTGCTGGGCGATGTCCAGGAAGGTCTTGAACGCCGGGTCGGTCTTCAGGTCGGGCGACTTGAGCGCCGGGAAGGTGGAGGGCACGTTGCGGATGGCGTTGGCGAAGGCGACGACGGCCCCGGTGTCGGTCGTCATGTACTTCACCAGCTCCCACGCGGCGTTCTGCTTCTTGCTCTGCGGGGCGATGCCCATGACGGTGCCGGAGAGGAAGCCCTTGCCGTACTCGGCCACCTCGTCGTCGGCGACGGGCATCGGCGCGGTGCCGATCTCGAAGTCGACCCCGGCGTCCTTCGCCATGCCGAGCCGCCACTCGCCGTCCAGCTGCATGGCCACCTGGCCGGTCTGGAAGGGGTGCTTGGCGCCCCACTCGTCGCCGAAGGTGTTGCGGTACTTCTCCAGCTTCTCGAAGCCGCCGAGGTCGTCGACGAGCTTCTTCTGGTAGCTGAACATCTCGGCGAACGCCGGGTCCTTGGCGACGCTGGACCTGCCGTCCTCGTCGAAGTAGGCGTGGTCCCACTGGGACATGTAGTGGTCGACGACGGTCTCGTAGCCGTGGTAGTTCGGCATGAAGCCGAGCTGCTGGTACCCGTCGCCCTTGGTCTTCGTCAGCTTCTTCGCCACCTGGGCGAACTCGGACCAGGTCTTCGGCGGGGCCTTGATCCCGGCCGCCTCGAAGGCGTCCTTGTTGTAGTAGAGGCCGTAGGCGTCGCCGAGCAGCGGCAGGGCGCAGCGCGTCCCGTCGAACTGGGTGTACTCCAGCATCGGCTTCGGGATGAGCGCGTCCAGGTCGAGCTTCGACTTCTCGACGAACGGCTTCAGGTCGAGGAAGGCGCCCGAGGAACAGAACTTGCCGATGTTGGAGGTGGTGAACGAGGACACCACGTCGGGTCCGCTCGAACCGCCCGCGCGCAGCGCCTGGTTGAGCTTGTCGTCGTTGATGTTGCCGACGACCTTCACCTTGATGTTGGGGTGCGCCTTCTCGAAGCGGTCCACGTTCGCCTGTACGGCCTTCACCTCGGCGGGCGCGCTCCAGCCGTGCCAGAAGGTGATGGTCGTCTCGGCGTTCGGGTCGTCGGAGGCGCCGGAGTCGGACTGGCCGGTACAGGCGGTGGCGAGCAGGGCGAGGGAGGCGGAGGCGGCGACCGCGAGGGCCGCTTTCCTGGATATTCCGGGCATGGCGAAGCTCCCAGGGGCAGGGTGGGGACAGGTGGGTGGGGCGAGTGGGTGAGTGGGTGAGGCGAGTGGGGCGATGCGGGGTGGGGCGAGTCGGGTGGCGCGGGGGTCAGCGCGAGGTGTCGAAGACCTCGTCGCGGGTGGTCGCGAGCGCGCTCTCCAGCGCGCCGCGCAGGACGGGGTGCCCGGTCACGTCACCGACGGCGAGCCGGGGCCGGGAGGCGGCCAACTCCTCCAGCTCGTCCCGGACCAGGTCGCGCAGCGCCTCGCCGCCCGCGGTGAGGGAGGTGCCGCTCAGGACCACCAGCTCGGGGTCCAGCACCGAGACGAGGGAGGCGAGGCCGGTGGCCAGGCGGGTGGCGTAGGTCTGGAGCAGCCGGCGGTGCGGGTCGGCGTCGGAGCCGGCCTGTGCCGCGCGGGCGACGAGGGCGGCGGCGACCTCGGTGTACGGCCCCGAGGGCACGTCGGCGACGCCCAGCTCCCGGGCCAGTCCCGGCAGCGCCTGTGAGCCGGCCAGCTCCTGGAAGCCGCCGCTGCCGGTGCGGCTGACCTTGCGGACCAGCGGGGCGCCCGGCACCGGCAGGAACCCGACCTCCCCGGCGCCGCCGGTCCAGCCGCGGTGCAGCCGCCCGCCGAGCACCAGGGCGGCGCCCAGGCCCTCCTGGTTCCACAGCAGGACGAAGTCCTCGTGCCCCCGGGCCGCTCCGAGGCGCTGCTCGGCCACGGCGGCGAGGTTCACGTCGTTCTCGTACTCCACCGGCATCGGCAGCGCGGCGGCGAGTTCGTCCAGCAGGGTGGGGGAGTGCCAGCCGGGCAGGTGGGAGGCGTAGCGCAGCCGTCCGGTGCCCGGGTCGAAGGCGCCCGGCGTGCCGATGACGAGACGGTGGACGTCGGCGCGGGCGAGCCCGGCGGCCTTCACCGCGCCGTCGAGGGCGTCGGTGACCTGCTGGACGACGGGGGTGGCGGCGCGTCGGCCCGGGGTGGGCAGCTCGAACCGGCCGACCGTGCGGCCGGTGACGTCGGCGACCGCGGCGAGGACGCGGCCCGGGGTGACGTCGATCCCGGCGGCGTACGCGGCGGCCGGGTTCACCTTGTAGAGCTGGGCGCCGGGCCCCGGACGCCCCTCGGTCGTGCCCCCCGCCAGGACCAGCCCCGCCGCCTCCAGCCGGGCCAGCAACTGGGAGGCGGTCGGCTTCGACAGACCGGTCAGCTTGCCGATCCGGGTCCGGGACAGCGGCCCGTGCTCCAGCAGGAGGTCGAGTGCGGCCCGGTCGTTCATGGCGCGCAGGACGCGCGGGGTGCCCGGCGTACCGGCGGTTCCTGCCATGCGTGTCCACACCTGCCTCTCGACCGCTCAGCTTTTCAGGGGGCGGTGGGGGAAGTCCACCGCACCGATCACGGGAAACGTTCCGGCGGAACGCCTGAAGAGCGTCTGTTAGGAAAGTTTCCTGTTGGCTGGAGAACGTAGGCCCGCCCGCAAGGAGCCGTCAAGAGACCGCCCCCGAGGCAACGCAGTCGTTACCTCGGGGGCGGGAAGCGCACGGTGGGGGAGTTGCTTGCCCGGCTACTTGCTGGTGCTGGGCGGCGGAATGGGGGACGCCGCCACGGACTGCGGCGACACGGTGCTCGCGTACGCCGACGGCGCGGCGACGCCCGCCGTCGGGTCGGCGGCGGCCGGGGCGCCCTCCAGCGGGACCGTGGCACCGCCGACGATCGCGATGCCGGCCGCGTCGAAGGCCCGCTTGATCCGCCAGCGCAGCTCACGCTCGACGGTGAGGGACTTGCCGGGCATGGTCTTCGCGGAGACCCGCACCACCATCGAGTCGAGCAGTACGGAGTCCAGTCCGAGGGTCTCGATCGGCCCCCAGAGCATCTCGTTCCAGGGCTCTTCCTTGCTCATCCGCTCGCCGACCGCGGAGAGGGTCTCCTTCACCTTGTCCAGGTCCTCGTCGGAGCGGACGGTCACGTCGACCCCGGCCGTGGACCAGCCCTGGGAGAGGTTGCCGATGCGCTTGACCTCGCCGTTGCGGACGTACCAGATCTCGCCGTCGACGCCGCGCAGCTTGGTCACCCGCAGCCCGACCTCGATGACCTCGCCGGAGGCCACGCCCGCGTCGATGCTGTCGCCGACGCCGTACTGGTCCTCCAGGATCATGAAGACGCCGGACAGGAAGTCGGTGACCAGGTTGCGGGCGCCGAAACCGATCGCGACACCGGCGACACCGGCGGAGGCCAGCAGCGGGGCCAGGTTGATCTGGAAGGTGCCGAGCACCATCAGCGCCGCGGTGCCGAGGATGAGGAAGCTGGCCACCGAGCGCAGCACGGAGCCGATCGCCTCGGAGCGCTGGCGGCGCCGCTCGGCGTTGACCAGCAGCCCGCTCAGCGCGGTGCCGCCGGACGCCCCGCTCCTGCGGTTCATCCGCTCTATCAGCTTGGTGATCGCCCGCCGCACCACGGCGCGCAGCACGACCGCGATCACCACGATCAGCAGCACCCGCAGCCCGATCGCGAGCCACGTCGACCAGTTCTCCTCGACCCAGCCCGCGGCGTTCGTCGCGCTCTCGTGGGCCTCCTTCAGCGAGGGCACGGCCGGGGCCGTCGGAGACGGCGACGGCGAGGGCGACGACGCAGACGACGCAGACGACGAACCGGCGGCCAGCAGGGGCAGGACGGCGGCGGACAGGGACACGGCGGAAACCTCCAGATGCGGCGGCCCGTCCTGCGCGGTCCGGTCCGAGGTCCGGTCCAAGGTCACGGAAAGGTCACCGGACGGGCAGATGCACCACACTAACGGGGCACCGGACCCGGTTCGGCCCGAAACCGGCGGGGGAGACACTGCTCACCCACGCCCGGACCGGTCACGCCCGGTACACGGGCCCCGTGTGGTCGAAAACACTCCCAGCCCGTTACCGGGACATGGTGGCGCTACGACCAGGCATGAGGGGAGACTGAACCAGATCGTCCCGGCGCGAGCCACGCGCCGCCGACGCCCAAGGAGGCACCCGTGCCGCATGTCCTGGTCCTCAACGCGTCGTACGAGCCACTCGGCGTCGTACCGCTCCGCCGCGCGCTCGTCCTCGTCCTGGAGAACAAGGCCGTGTGCCTCGAGGAGTCCGGCGCCTATCTGCACAGCGCGACCGTCACCGTGCCCGCACCCAGCGTGGTCCGGCTCAAGCGGTTCGTGCGGGTGCCCTACCGGGGCCCCGTCCCGCTCACCCGCCGTGCCCTGTTCGCCCGCGACGGAGGCCGCTGCATGTACTGCGGTGCCGTCGCCACCAGCGTCGACCACGTCATCCCGCGCAGCCGCGGGGGCCTGCACGCGTGGGAGAACGTGGTGGCGTCCTGCCGCCGCTGCAACCACGTCAAGGCCGACCGCCACCTGGTCGAGCTGGGCTGGCGCCTGCGCCACAAACCGGCCCCGCCCACCGGCCTGGCCTGGCGCATCATCGGCACCGGCCATCGGGACCCGCGCTGGTTGCCGTACTTGCAGCCGTACGGCGCGGAGGACGCCATGGCCCGGATCGACGGCATTTCCGCCTGACGTCCGGGCCTCCGCTTGCTCCGGCTCCGGCTCAGCGCACCCAGTTCTTCAGCGGCTCGGTGTCCAGTGCGATCCCGACCGGCTCGGGCAGCGCGACCTCCTTGCCGAAGGGCAGCGTCTGCACGGTCTCGTACCGTCCCCCGTCGGGGCGGCTGTGCACCTTGACCTCGCAGGTGTCCCGGTCGATCAGCAGGTACACCGGGATGTCCGTCCCGGCGTAGGCGCGGGGCTTGTCGACACGGTCGCGCCGGTCGGTGTCCGAGTCGTACGAAGTGACCTCCACGACCATGAGGACGGGGGCGGGGTCGGCCCACTCGCCCTGGCCGACGAAGGCCTCCGCCGGTGCGAGGGAGCCGTCCGGCCGGGCACGGCCGCGCCGGTACGCCTCGACGACCAGTCCCTGTGTCGGATCCAGCCACAGGTCGGGTCGGTGCTGCATGCAGATTCGCGTCAGCCATTGGATGACGCGTCCGTGGTCGCCGTCGGGCAGGGCCTTCCCCCCAAGATGTCCGTTGATGAACTCGAGCCGCGCGCCTTCTATGCTCCGGTCGGCATGGCGGGCGAGTTCCTCGAACTCGGTAACGAGCATCTGCGGCCTGTCGGCGGTCACGGTTACTAGGCTCCTCCGGATCTGCGGGGGTCCACACCCTCAGCGTAGGGGAGATCCGGCCGGTCAGGGGCTGCGCCAGGTGAGGGAGTAGCGCCAGAAGAGACGCCGCCGCAGCCGGGCTTCGGGCAGAACCGCGCGTGCCGCTTCGACGATGCCGGAGAACGCCATGTCGGCCGGCCGGGTCCGGGCGGTCATCGAGGCCGGGCGGGGTGTGGCCCGGCCCCTGTTCTTGAGCCACCCGAGGGCGGCGTTCGGGAGGACGGCGGCCGCGCCGAGCAGGTGGTCCGTGGCGGTCCGCGGCCGGTAGAGGCCGACGACGACCAGGGTGCCGCCGGGAGCGAGGCGGCTGCGGAAGGTGTCCAGGGCCTCGGTGAACGGCAGGTGGTGGAGGGTGGCGACGCAGGTGATGACGTCGTGGGGTCCGGCGGGGAGGTCCGTCAGGGCGTCGGCGACGACGAAGGAGGCCGCCGTCGGCTCGGGAGTCAGCGCGCGTGCCTGTGCGGTGATCGCCGGATCTGAATCGACGCCGTGCACCTCGTCGGCCCGGGTGGCGAGCAGACGGGCCAGGTCACCGGTGCCGGAACCGACGTCCAGCGCGCTGCCGAACCGGCGAGGGAGCTGCCGCAGGATCCAGCGGTGGTAGTGGGCGTTGTGGTCCCAGGGGTGAGCGGCGTTGAATCGGTCGAACGCCTGAACGAGGCGGTGCGGGGGCAAGCCGGCCAACGTCATGCTGTCCTCCGACGGCGAGGTGCTCCTGGTGCAGCAGGATGCTCGAACCCGGGGAATGATTCCTGCACGGCCTCGGAACAGGAGCGGGCGCCGACCGCACGCCAGCCCCGCCGGGCACCCTTTCTGCCTTCGCGCAGCCTGAGAGCGCACAGCCGCTGTCGCCGCGCGTGCCAAGCCCGGGCGTGACGGGAGGTTAGCGAGGTGTCGCGAGTACGTTCCGGAGTACGTCTTCGAGCGTGACGCGGGCCAGCTCGCGCCTCACGGTCTCCTCGATGCCCTCGTAGACGTCCTGCATCGCCGGCTGGATGCCGTGACCCACCACGCATCCCTGGTCCGGGGTGGTGCGGTGCATCGCGAACAGCGGGCCGGGTTCCACTGCCTCGTACACGTCGAGCAGGGTCATCGACCCCAGCTCGCGCGCCAGCGACCAGCCCGCGCCCACACCCCGTCGGGACTCCACGAGCCCGGACCTGCGCAGCTCACCCAGCAGCCGCCTGATCACCACGGGGTTGGTGTTCGCGCTGGACGCGATCTGCTCGGAGGTGGCGACCTCATGGCCCTGGCGCTGGTAGAGGCCGATCCAGGCCAGCGCGTGGGCGGCGATGGTCAGCCTGCTGTTGGCGCTCATGAGTCCCTCCTACCGGCCGCAACGCTTTATGTTACGACAGCGCAGTCGTAACAGTGAAGGTTGCGACAGGCTGTCGTAACCATTAGTGTTTCGACTATCTGAAAGGTCGATCAACGAGGTGGGACGAATGGGCAAGTCACTCACGGGCAAGATCGCCGTGGTCACCGGGGGCAGCACCGGCATCGGATTCGCGACCGCACGCGCGTTCCGCGACGAGGGCGCCAGGGTTTTCGTCACCGGTCGCCGCAAGGACGCGCTCGACGCCGCGACCGCCGAGCTCGGACCTGCCGTAACCGGCGTGGTCTGTGATGTTTCCGTGCCCGCGGACCTCGACGCGTTCTACAGCACCGTGCGCGACCGGGCCGGCCGCATCGACGTGCTGGTCGCCAATGCGGGCATCGGCGTCGCGGCTCCGTTCGGGGAGGTGACGGAGGAGCTGATCGACTCGGTGTTCGCCGTCAACGTCAAGGGAACGATCTTCACCCTGCAGCAAGCGCTGCCGCTGCTCAGTCCCAACGCTTCGGTGATCCTCACGGGTTCGACCGCCTCGACACGGCCCACCCAGGGACTCGAGGTCTACGGGGCATCGAAGGCCGCCGTCCGCAACCTCGCCCGTGGCTGGGCCCACAGCTCGCGCACGCACGGCTTCCGGGTCAACGTCGTGTCCCCGGGCGGGACGCGAACCCCTGGTCTGCTGGAGCTGGTCCCGCCCGGGGCTCTCCAGCAGGCCGAGGGCGAGGTCCCTCTCGGCCGGCTCGCCGAACCCGAGGAGATCGCCGCCCTGACGACGTTCCTCGCCTCGGACGCGTCGAGTTACGTCAACGGTGCCGAGTTCTTCGCCGACGGCGGTTACGCGCAGGTGTGACACTCGCGCCGTCGCGTGCCTGTGCCGCGGCGGCGTGTTGAAGAGGGGCGCGCATGTGCGACCGGTTTGGGTGATCCGTGCGCGGGTTAGGTGATTTTTTGGCCGGGTCCGGGTGTATTCGACAGGGGGTGAATGTGACCAGGGCCACGTTGGCGGTATTGGGGCGTCTGTCCTCGTGCGGACTGGGTAGGGGCTGGCGTAACTCGCCACAAGCGAGCTCGACACACCGCCCGACCCGGAGCCCGATGACGGGCCTGTTCCACCGTCCGACCCAGAGCCTGATCCAAAGGAGACCCCCGTGGCTGCACTGGCGCCCCTTCTGCTGCCGGCCCCTTCCAAACCCGTGGCGGAGCCGTCCACCCCCTGGGCGGAGCCCTCCGCCGCCTCCGAGACCCCGCACTACTGCGTATTCGGCGCCACCGGCAGCTGCGCCGAGGCCCCGCTGACCAGCGAACCCCCGCTGCCCGACGCCGAGCCCCTCACCAGCGAGTCGCCGTTCGCCGACGCCGTACCGCTGACCAGCGAGTCCTCGCCCGAGCTCACGGCCGACGTGCCGGAGCAGGGTGGCCCCTCCTTCGCCGTCCCCGTCCCGGAACCCACGAGGCCGTAGAGGAAGCAGATGCCCGCAGCCCAGCCGGCCGAGCCCCCCGCCGAGGACCTTCCCGAGGATCTGACCAGGCTCGCCGCCCTGCACGGCGTCGCCACCTCCTACCGCCCCTCCCCGGACCGCACCGTCCCGGCCACGGCCACCGCCGTCACCCTCGCGCTGGCCGCCCTCGGCGCGGACACGCGCACCCCCGGGACCGTACGGGCCTCGCTCGCCGCCCGCGAGACCGAGCTGCGCGAACGGCTGCTGCCGCCCACCGTCGTCCGCTGGGACGGCGGCGGCACCCCGGCCGCGCTGGCCGCCCTGCCCGCGGGCACCCGGCTGCGCGTCGAGACCGAGCAGGGCGAGCGCCACGACGTCGTCGAGCGGCTTCCGCCAGGTGTGCACCGGCTGACCGCCACCGCGCCCGACGGGCGCACCGCCGAGGCGCACCTGATCGTCGCGCCCGCCCGGCTGCCCACCCCCGCCGCCCGCACCCACGGGCTCCTCGTCCAGCTCTACTCCCTGCTCTCCCGCCGCTCCTGGGGCATGGGCGACCTCGGCGACCTCGGTGAACTCGCCGCCTGGGCCGGACGCTCCCTCGGCGCCGGATTCGTGCAGGTCAATCCCTTGCACGCGGCCGTGCCGGGCGCCCCCACCGACCCCTCCCCGTACCGTCCGTCCTCGCGCCGCTTCCCCGACCCGGTGCACCTGCGGATCGAGGACGTGCCCGAGTTCGCGTACGTCACCGATCCCGAGCGGGCCCGGGCCCTGCGGGAACGGGCCGGGCGGCTGCGCGAGGGTGTGCTGGAGAAGGACGCCCTCATCGACCGGGACGCCGTGTGGGAGCTGAAGCGCGACGCCCTGGAGATGCTTCACGAAGTCCCGCTCGGACCCGGCCGCCGCGCCGCCTACTGCGACTACCTCGCCGCACAGGGCACCGCCCTGGAGGACCACGCCACCTGGTGCGCGCTCGCCGAGGTCCACGGCTCCGACTGGCAGCGCTGGCCCGAGGGCCTGCGCGACCCCCGCTCGGCCGCGACCGACCGCGCCCGCGGCGAGCTGATGGACCGCGTCGACTTCCACTCCCGGCTCACCTGGCTCACCGACACCCAGCTCACCGCCGCCCAGCACACCGCCCGCGAGGCGGGCATGCCGGTCGGGATCGTCCACGACCTCGCCGTCGGCGTGCACCCGCGCGGCGCCGACTCCTGGGCCCAGCAGGAGTACTTCGCCGCCGGGATGTCGGTGGGAGCGCCGCCGGACGCCTTCAACTCCCGCGGCCAGGACTGGGGTCTGCCGCCCTGGCGCCCGGACCGTCTGGCCGAGTCCGGGTACGCGCCCTTCCGGGAGCTGCTGCGCGGCCTGTTCCGGTACGCCGGGGCGCTGCGCGTCGACCACGTCATGGGCCTGTTCCGGCTCTGGTGGGTGCCCGAGGGCCGGCCGCCCACCGAGGGCACCTACGTCCACTACGACGCCGAGGCCATGCTCGCCGTCCTCGTCCTGGAGGCCCACCGGGCCGGTGCCGTCGTCATCGGCGAGGACCTGGGCACCGTGGAGCCCGGGGTGCGCGAGGCGCTGCGCGAGCGCGGGGTGCTGGGCACCTCGGTGCTGTGGTTCGAACGGGACTGGACCGGCGACGGCCGCCCCCTGCCGCCCGAGCGGTGGCGCGCCGACTGCCTGGCCACCGCCACCACGCACGACCTGCCGTCCACCGCGGCCCGCCTCACCGGCGAACACGTCGAACTCCGCGACCGCCTGGGCCTGCTCACCCGGCCCCTGGAGGAGGAACGCGCCGAGGCCGCCGCCGACACCGCGGAGTGGCTCGACGTCCTGGCCCGGCTCGGACTGCTGCGCGGCACGGGCGGCGACACCGGAACGCCCGCCGAGGAGGCGGAGATCCAGGCCGTGCACCGCTTCCTGCTGCGCACCCCCGCCCGCATGGTCGGTGTCTGGCTCCCGGACGCCGTCGGCGACCGCCGCCCGCAGAACCTGCCCGGAACCTCGGACCAGTACCCGAACTGGCGGCTGCCCGTCGCCGACGCCGAGGGCCGCCCGGTGACGCTGGAGGACCTGGCCGCCTCGCCCCGGCTGCACGCCCTGATCGACGTCGTACGCGATGCCGTACGCGCCGCCGTACGGGAACGCGGCGGCGACCGGGACGGCTGAGCGGGACGGCCGCGCCGGACGCCCGGGGCCCCGTACGGGCACCCCGGGCGCGCGGCCGCCCGGACCGTTCGCTAACTTGGCACCGTGGACAAGAAGAACGCCCTGCGCGCCGGCGCCCTGGCAGCCGGTACGACGCTGATGATGCTGCTCATGTCGTCCCCCGCGCTCGCGCTGACGCGCGACGACGGCGACGACCCCGGCACCGGCCTGAGCGTCGTCGAGACGCTGGGCCTCTACGTCCTGGCCCCGCTCGCGCTGTTCGCGATCATCGCGGGCCTGGTCATGGTCCTGGACCGGTCCCACCCGGACCACCGGGTGTCCGTTCCCGGTGCGAAGTCCAAGGCCAAGGCCAAGGGCAAGGTCGCCGCGAAGGCCTGACCTCCCGCACCCGCTTCACCGAGGGCGCCGCCCCCGCCGCACGTACGCGCATCAGCCGTACGCCGACGGGGGCGGCGCCCTTCGGCGTTTGACCGCGGCGGGCCGGCGGCGGTCAGGGGCTCGGCGCGGTCAGGTAGCGCTGGAGCGTGGGCGCCAGCCAGGCCACGACCTCCTCGCGGTGGAGCGCCACGGCCGGCGGGATGCGCAGTACGTACCGGGTGAGCGCCATGCCGAGCACCTGCGTCGCGACGAGCGCGGCCCGCGCGGGGGCCTGCTCGGGGTCGGGGCACACGCGTCGGGCGACCGGCAGGAACTGGTCGCGGAAGATGCCCTGCATGCGCTCGGCCCCGGCCTGGTTGGTGACCCCGACCCGGAGCAACGCCGTGAGCACCTCGTCCTCCTCCCACCTGGCGAGGAAGTGGGTCACCAGGACCCGCCCGACCTCCTCGCGCGGGCGCTCGGCCAGATCGGGCAGCGCGAGGTCGACCGTCACGGCCGCCGCGAACAGGCCCTCCTTGTTGCCGTAGTAGCGCATGACCATCGACGGATCGATGCTCGCGTCGCGGGCGATCGCACGGATGGTGGCGCGCTCGTACCCGTCGGCGGCGAAGCGCTCGCGCGCCGCGTCGAGGATCGCGGCGCGGGTGCTCTCGGAGCGTCTGGAAGACATGCCCACAAGCGTAGGCCAACATGCGTTGGCCAACAAGTGTTGACTACCGGCGCGGGGCGGTTCTACGGTGACAACGAGCGTTGGCAAACGGTTGTAGGCAAACAGGTGTAGGCAAACACAGGTAGGCAAACAGTTGCAGGCCAACAGGTTGTTGGTGAACGGCTGTTGGCGAACGAGCGTTGGCATCGCAAGGAGGCCCCCGATGAACGGCACCCAGCACGCGAATCCCCGCCCCCGGCCCCACCCCCGCCCCGGCTCCGTGATCGTCGTCGGCTCGGGCCCCACCGGTCTGCTCCTGGCCGGTGACCTTGCCGCCGCCGGCATCCCCGTCACTCTCGTGGAGAAGCGCCCGCGCCGGATCAGCAATCTCTCCCGCGCTTTCGTCCTGCACGCCCGCACCCTCGAACAGCTCGACGCCCGCGCCCTCGCGGACGACCTGGAGGCCGTCGGCCGGCCCCTGGACCGCCTGCGCCTCTTCGGCCGCCTCTCCGTCGACCTCGCCGACCTGCCCTCCCGCTTCCGCCACCTCCTGGTCCTCCCGCAGTACGAGGTCGAGAAGGTGCTGGAGCGGCGTGCGGTGGCGGCCGGCGTGGAGTTCCGCCACGAGACCGAGACGACCGGGGTGCGCCAGGACCCGGCGCAGGACACCGTGACCGTCGAGGTCCGCGGCCCGGGCGGGGAGACTCAGACGCTGCGGGCGGCCTACGTCGTGGGCGCCGACGGCATGCACAGCAGCGTGCGCGAGGCGGTCGGCCTGCCGTTCCCCGGGCGGTCGGCCATCCGTTCCGTCGTCCTCGCCGACGTGCGCCTCGCCGAGCAGCCGGAGACGCTGCTGAGCGTCAACGCGGTCGGGGACGCCTTCGCGTTCCTCGCGCCGTTCGGCGACGGGTACCACCGCGTGATCGGCTGGCACCGCGGCCGGAACGTCCCCGACAGCGAGCCCCTCCACCTCGACGAGGTCAAGGAGATCACCCGCCTCGCCCTGGGCCGGGACTTCGGGATGCACGACGCCCGCTGGCTGTCCCGCTTCCACAGCGACGAACGGCAGGTGCCCGCCTACCGCGTGGGCCGCGTCTTCCTCGCCGGCGACGCCGCGCACGTGCACACCCCGGCCGGCGGCCAGGGCATGAACACCGGCCTCCAGGACGCGGCCAACCTGAGCTGGAAGCTGGCGGCAGTCCTGCACGGGCACGCCGGGCCCGCACTGCTCGACACCTACCAGTCCGAACGCCACCCCGTGGGCAGAGCGGTCCTGCGCAGCAGCGGCGGCATCGTTCGCCTCGCCATGGCCAAGCACCCCTGGACGCTGGCACTGCGGGCGGCCCTCACCACCGTCCTCGACCACGTGGGCCCGGTCCGCCGCCGGGCGATCGGTCACATCACCGGCGTCGGGTTCCGCTACCCGGCCCCTCGCGGGTCCCACCGGCTGACCGGAACCCGCGTGCCCGACGTGGCCCTCGCGGGCGGCGGGCGACTGTACGAGGCGCTGCGCGGCGGACGCTTCGTGCTGATCACCCCGCACGCCCCGTACCCGGTCCCGAACCCGGACGCCAACCCGGATGCGACGCCGTACGGTGCCGCGTCCGGCGGCGAGGACCGGCTGGCCGTGGCGCACTGGGCGAGCGGGCGTCGTACGACCGTGCTGGTGCGGCCCGACGGGTACGTCGCCTGGGCGGCCGAAGGCGCCGACCCGGCCCGGATCGCGGCGGCGCTCGACGCGCACGTGGGCTGAGACGGGCCGCCGCGGGACCGTTCACCCTCCCCTCGCCCACCCCTCGCCCACTCCTCGCCTACCTCTCGGTACCGGCGAGGAGGTCCCGCAGCAGGTCGGCCAGCTGGCCGGCTCGTTCCGCGTCGAGGGAGGCCAGCGCCTCGGTCTGGACGTCCAGGCCCGCACCGACCGCCTCGTCGATCAGCTCAAGGCCCCGCTCGGTGAGGGTGACCTGCAGTCCCCGGCGGTCGTGCGGGTCGGGGGAGCGGCGCAGCAGGCCCGCCCGTTCCAGCTTGTCCAGCCGCCCGGTCATGCCGCCGGTGGTCAGCATCAGCGTGGCCGACAGCTGCCGGGGCGAGAGCGTGTACGGCTCGCCGGAGCGGCGCAGGGTGGCCAGGGCGTCGAACTCCCCGCGCGAGATGCCGAAGCGCGCGTACGCCTTCTCCATCCGGTCGCCCATCGCGCGCGCCAGCCGGAAGACCCGGCCGAAGACCTCCATGCCGGCCGTCTCCAGGTCGGGCCGCACCGCCGCCCACTGGTCGATGATCACGTCGACGGGGTCCTTGCGCGGCTCGGACGGCTGCTGCGGCCGCGGCTCGGGGCGTTCAGTCATGGCACGAGTATCGAGGGCCGTCCGTTCGGCCGCAAGAAAGTAGCTTGACGGAAACTTGCTTAGAAGTAAGCTACTGCCCATCGAGCTTCCTTGTTCGACCTTCGAAGGGTGCCCTCATGCCCGCCACCCGCCCCGTCCTCATCGCGCTCACCGCCCTTGCCCCCGTCTCCTGGGGTACCACCTACGCCGTGACCACCGAGTTCCTGCCGCCCGACCGGCCGCTGTTCACCGGGCTGATGCGCGCGCTGCCCGCCGGTCTGCTGCTGCTCGCCCTCGCCCGGGTGCTGCCACGTGGCGCCTGGTGGGGGAAGGCGGCGGTGCTGGGCGTGCTGAACATCGGGGCCTTCTTCCCGCTGCTGTTCCTCGCCGCCTACCGGATGCCCGGCGGGATGGCCGCCGTCGTCGGCTCGCTCGGCCCGCTCCTCGTCGTCGGCCTCTCGGCCCTCCTGCTCGGGCAGCGGCCCACCACCCGGTCCGTGCTCACCGGCGTCGTCGCCGCGTCCGGCGTCAGCCTGGTGGTGCTGGAGGCGGCCGGAGGACTGGACCCGCTCGGCGTGCTGGCGGCCGTCGCCTCCACCGTCTCCATGTCCACCGGTACCGTGCTCGCGAGGCGCTGGGGCCGCCCCGACGGCGTCGGCCCGCTCGCCCTCACCGGCTGGCAGCTGACCGCGGGCGGCCTGCTCCTCGCACCGCTCGCCCTGCTGGTCGAGGGTGCCCCGCCCGCCCTGGACGGCCCGGCGATCGGCGGCTACCTCTACCTGGCGCTGGCCAACACGGCGCTCGCGTACTGGCTCTGGTTCCGGGGCATCGGCCGGCTCTCCGCCACCCAGGTCACCTTCCTCGGCCCGCTCTCGCCGCTGACCGCCGCAGTGATCGGCTGGGCGGCGCTCGGCGAGGCGCTCGGCCCGGTGCAACTGGCGGGGATGGTGCTGGCGTTCACGGCGACCCTCGCGGGCCAGACGACGCCGCGCGCGCCACGCACGCTGCACACGCCGCCGGTCGCCGCGACCCGCGAACCTTTCAGTTCCGCTTCACAGAACGGTCGAAAAGATTCGATGGACCTGACGGGTGCGGTCCTGCGACGGTAGGCCCGCCAGGCCTCCGACCAGGAAAGGACCTCCGTGGCCACAGCCGCCCGCCGCAACGCCTTCCGCACCGCCACCCCGATCGCCCCCCGACGGACCCCTGAGACGCGGCCGACGGCGCCCGTCGCCCTCGGTCTCGCGCTCGCCGTACTCGCCACCCTCGTCTGGTCCGGCAGCTTCGTCACCTCGCGGGCCCTCGGTGACAGCGTGCCGCCGGTCCAGCACGCGTTCTGGCGCTGGCTGGTGGCCCTTGCGGTCGTCGCCCCCTTCGGAGCGCGGCGGGCCTGGCGGCAGCGCGCGCTGATCCGGCGCCACCTCGGCTTCGTGATCCTCGCCTCCCTGCTCGGCGTGACCGTCTACAACACCCTCGTCAACCAGGCCGGTGTCACCACCCCCGCAGCCAACATGGGCATGATCATGGCGGCGTCCCCGGTGCTCATGGCCCTCTACGAACGGGCGGGCGGGGTGCGGCTCGGCGCCCGCAGGATCGCCGGGCTGGGCGTCGCCTGTGCGGGCGTCCTGCTGCTCGTCGCAGGGGACGGCGCGTCCTTCTCGGCCGGCGACCTGTGGATGATCGCCGCTGCCTGCTGCTTCGGGTCGTACAGCGCGCTGCTGCGCCGCAGGCCCGCGGGGCTGGACGGGGCGGGGTTCCTCTTCACCACGTTCCTGTTCGGCACCGTCCTGCTGCTGCCCGCGCAGGGTGTCAGCCTCGCCGTCCAGGGCGGCTTCCACCCGACACCGGGCACCGTCTGGCCGCTCCTCTACGTCGGCGTCGCCTCCTCCGCCGTCGCCTTCTTCGCCTGGAACAAGGCGATCTCCCTCATCGGACCGTCCCGCGCCGGCGTCGTCTACTACCTCCAGCCGGTGTGCGTCGCCCTGCTGTCCTGGGCCCTGCTCGCCGAGCCCACCGGCTGGGCGCAGGCGGGCTGCATGGCGCTCATCCTCGGTGGCGTCGTCCTCGGCGCGGGGGCCCGCCGGTAGGTCGCGGGGCCCCGGTAGGTTGCCGCCATGGCCGACTGGGACATCCGCAAGCTGCAGATCCTGCGGACGCTGCGGGAGAGGGGCACGGTGACCGCGACGGCCGAGGCGCTGCACATGACGCCGTCCGCCGTCTCCCAGCAGCTGACGAACCTCTCCAAGCAACTCGGCGTGGAGCTGCTCCAGGCCCACGGCAGAAGGGTCCGGCTGACGGACGCGGCCCGGCTGGTGCTGCGGCACGCCGAGGCGGTGTTCGAGCAACTGGAACGCGCCGACGCCGAGTTGGCGGCCCACATCCGCGGCGAGGCGGGCGAGGTCAGGGTCGGCGCCTTCTCCACCGCCGTGCCCGCCCTGGTCGTACCGGCCGTCACCGCCCTGCGCGCCACGCGCCCGGGGATCGCGGTGCGGGTGCGGGAGGCCGAGGCGCAGGAGGCGTACGAACTGCTGGCCGCCGGGGAGGTCGACCTCGCGCTGTCGCTGGCCGCGCAGGCGCCGAGCGCCGTCGACCCGCGCTTCACCCGCGTCCCGCTGCTCGCCGACCCGCTGGACGTCGCCCTGCCCGGCGACCACCCGCTGGCCCGCGCGGAGCGGCTGCGGCTGGCCGACCTCGCCGCCGAACCGTGGATCTTCGGCGCCAGCGGGCCCTGGTCCGACATCACCCGCGGCGCCTGCGAGGCCGCCGGGTTCCGGCCGCACCAGGCCCACGCGGCGGCCGGCTGGCCGGCCATCCTCGCCATGGTCGAGGCGGGCATGGGCGTCGCCCTGGTCCCGCGCATGGCAGCCGTGCCCCGGAACGGAGTGGCGATGCGCGAACTGCGCGCCGACCGCCCCGTCCGGCACGTCGTCGCCGCCGTGCGCAAGGGGGCGGAGGAGGGCGCCGCGGTCGCCACCGTGCTCACGGCCCTGCGGGCGGTGGCGGACGTGCGCCCCTGAACACCGGCCCCTGGACACACACCCCCAAGCACACGCAGGGGGCGCCCGGTGTGACACCGGGCGCCCCCTCATACGTACCGATCGCCTACTCGGCCGTCGCGTCCGCGGCCTGGGCCTTCAGTGCGCGCTCGACGCCCGAGCGGGACTCCGAGACCAGGCGGCGCAGGGCCGCGTTCGGCTCGGCGGAGGCCAGCCACGCGTCCGTGCGGTCCAGGGTCTCCTGGGACACCTGCACCGCCGGGTACAGGCCGACCGCGATCTGCTGGGCCATCTCGTGCGAACGGGACGCCCAGACGTCCTTCAGCGCCTCGAAGTACCGCTCCGTGTACGCCGCCAGCAGCTCGCGCTGGTCGGTCTGGACGAAGCCGGCGATGACGGCCTCCTGGACGGCGTTCGGCAGCTTGTCGGAGTCGACGACCGACTCCCAGGCCTCCGCCTTGGCCGCCTCGGTCGGGCGGGCCGCCCGCGCGGTGGCCGCGTGGCGCTCACCGGCGGCCGTCTTGTCCCGCTCGTACTCGCTCTGGATCTCCGAACCGCCGAACCGGCCCACCGCCGCGAGCCGCTGCACGAACGCCCAGCGCAGCTCGGTGTCGACGGCCAGGCCCTCGATGGTCTGCGTGCCGTCCAGCAGCGCGTCCAGGAGGTCCAGCTGCTCCGGCGTCCTGGCCGTCGCCGCGAACGCCCGCGCCCACGCCAGCTGGTGGTCGCTGCCCGCCTCGGCGGCCCGCAGGTGGGCCAGCGTCGCCTCGGTCCAGCGGGTGAGCAGCGCCTCGCGGGCGGTCGGGGCGGCGTACTGGTCGATG
The DNA here is from genome assembly GCF_055635195.1 of Streptomyces sp. NPDC111628. Lineage (NCBI taxonomy): Bacteria > Bacillati > Actinomycetota > Actinomycetes > Kitasatosporales > Streptomycetaceae > Streptomyces > Streptomyces sp. NPDC111628. Next base: position 490,722 of record NZ_JBVKBZ010000004.1, read on the forward strand.
GCCAGCTTCACCTGGCGGTGCAGGGACTGCACGACACCGATGTCGGACTCCTTGCCGATGCCGGACAGCACCAGCGACAGGTAGTCGCGGGTGGCCAGCTCCGCGTCCCGGGTCATGTCCCACGCCGACGCCCAGCACAGGGCGCGGGGGAGGGACTCGGTGAAGTCGCCCAGGTGCTCGGTGACCACGGCGAGCGACTGCTCGTCCAGGCGGACCTTGGCGTACGACAGGTCGTCGTCGTTGAGCAGGAGCACCGCCGGGCGGGGCTTGCCGACCAGCTGCGGTACGGCCGTCAGCTCGCCGTCCACGTCCAGCTCGACGCGCTCGCCGCGCACCAGCTTGCCGCCCGCGTCCAGGTCGTAGGCGCCGATCGCGATGCGGTGCGGGCGCAGCGTGGGCTCGCCCTTGGCGCCGGCGGGCAGTGCCGGGGCCTCCTGGCGGATGGCGAAGGAGGTGACGACACCGTCGGCGTCGGTCTCGATCTCCGGGCGCAGGACGTTGATTCCGGCAGTCTCCAGCCACGCCTTCGACCAGGTCTTCAGGTCGCGGCCCGAGGTCTCCTCCAGCGCGCCCAGCAGGTCGGACAGGCGGGTGTTGCCGAACGCGTGCCGCTTGAAGTACGCCTGCACGCCCCGGAAGAACGCGTCCTCACCGACGTACGCCACGAGCTGCTTGAGGACGCTGGCGCCCTTGGCGTACGTGATGCCGTCGAAGTTGACGAGCACGTCGTCCAGGTCGCTGATGTCCGCCATGATCGGGTGCGTGGACGGCAGCTGGTCCTGCCGGTACGCCCAGGTCTTCATCTGGTTGGCGAACGTCGTCCACGAGTGCGGCCACTTCGAGCCCGGCGCGTCGGCCTGGCAGGCGGCCTCGGCGTAGGTGGCGAACGACTCGTTCAGCCACAGGTCGTTCCACCACTCCATGGTGACCAGGTCGCCGAACCACATGTGCGCCAGCTCGTGCAGGATCGTCGCGGCGCGCACCTCGTACGCGGCGTCCGTCACCTTGGAGCGGAAGACGTACTGGTCGCGGATGGTCACCGCGCCCGCGTTCTCCATCGCGCCCGCGTTGAACTCCGGCACGAAGAGCTGGTCGTACTTCTTGAACGGGTACGGGTAGTCGAACTTCTCCTGGAACCAGTCGAAGCCCTGCCGGGTGACCTCGAAGATCGCGTCCGCGTCGAGGTGCTCGGCCAGCGACGGACGGCAGTAGATGCCGAGCGGGACGGACTGGCCGTCCTTCTCGTACACGCTGTGCACCGAGTGGTACGGGCCGACGATCAGCGCCGTGATGTACGACGAGATGCGCGGGGTCGGCTCGAACTCCCAGACGCTGTCCTTCGGTTCGGGCGTCGGCGAGTTGGAGACGACCGTCCAGCCCTCCGGGGCCTTCACGGTGAACTGGAACGTCGCCTTCAGGTCCGGCTGCTCGAAGCTCGCGAAGACGCGGCGCGCGTCCGGCACCTCGAACTGGGTGTACAGGTACGCCTGGTCGTCCACCGGGTCGACGAACCGGTGCAGGCCCTCGCCGGTGTTGGTGTACGCGCAGTCCGCGACCACGCGCAGGATGTTGCGTCCCGGCAGCAGGCCCGGCAGGGCGATGCGGGAGTCCTGGAACACCTCGGCGGCATCGAGGGCGTCGCCGTTCAGCGTCACCTCGTGGACCGTCGGCGCGACCAGGTCGATGAAGGACTCGCCGCCGCCCTCGGCGACGTCGAAGCGCACCGTGGTCACGGACCGGTAGGTGCCGCCCTCCTGCGCGCCAGTGAGGTCGAGATCGATCTCGTACGAGTCAACGGTCAGCAGCGTCGCCCGCTGCCGCGCCTCTTCGCGAGTCAGGTTTGTGCCAGGCACGCGGTCATCTCCTCGTTATGTGTGGGTTGCGCCATCCTTCCACGTGGCCGGGACGGAACGCGATGTCCATTTCCCGCCGGTGCGCGGCGCGCCCGCGCGCGAGCCTGGACCCATGAACGGCTACACCGCACACCCCATCCCGCCGAACGTCCTCGAGGAACTCCGCGCCGCCGACGACGCGGGCCGCGCCCCCGCTCCCGCGACCGACGAGGAGGGCGGCGCACCGCTGCGCTGCTGCCTGCGCCGCAGCGGCCCCGGCGATCGGATCGCGCTGGTCTCCTACGCCCCGCTGCGCCGCTGGGCGGCACGGACGGGCGCCGACCCGGGCGCCTACGACGAGCAGGGGCCGGTCTTCATCCACGCCGAGGAGTGCGCGGGGCCGGAGACGGACCGTCTCCCCTTCACCAACTCGCACCGCACCCTGCGCCGCTACTCCGCCGACGGGCACATCCTGGGCGGGCGGCTGATCGGTGACCCCGGCGCTTTCGACTACGCCCTCCGGGAAGCGCTCGACGACCCGGCCGTGGCGTTCGTCCACGTCCGGGCCGTCGAGTACGGCTGCTTCCTCTACGAGGTCAGGCGGGGCTAGCCCAGGTCGTCAGCCCTTCAGCTCCGCCGCCACCAGCTCCGCGATCTGCACCGCGTTCAGGGCCGCGCCCTTGCGGAGGTTGTCGTTGGAGACGAACAGGGCGAGACCGTTGTCCACGGTCTCGTCCTGGCGGATCCGGCCCACGTACGACGGGTCCTGACCGGCCGCCTCCAGCGGCGTCGGCACCTCGGTGAGCGCCACGCCGGGGGCTCCGGCCAGCAGCTCCTTGGCGCGCTCCACGCTGATCGGGCGGGCGAAACGGGCGTTGATCTGCAGGGAGTGGCCGCTGAAGACGGGCACGCGCACGCAGGTGCCGGACACCTTCAGCTCCGGGATCTCCAGGATCTTGCGGGACTCGTTGCGGAGCTTCTGCTCCTCGTCCGTCTCGTGCAGGCCGTCGTCGACGAGGGAACCGGCCAGCGGCAGCACGTTGTACGCGATGGGCGCCACGTACTTGTCCGGCTTCGGGAACTCGACCGCCGAACCGTCGTGGGTCAGCTTGGGGGCGTCCGCGCCGACCTTCTGGACCTGCTCGAACAGCTCGTCCACGCCGGCCAGCCCGGAGCCGGACACCGCCTGGTAGGTGGCGACGACCACCGCCTCCAGGCCCGCCTCCGCGTGCAGCGGGCGCAGCACCGGCATCGCGGCCATCGTGGTGCAGTTCGGGTTGGCGATGATGCCCTTGGGGCGGTCGGCGATCGCGTGCGGGTTCACCTCGGAGACCACGAGCGGGACCTCGGGGTCGCGGCGCCAGGCGGAGGAGTTGTCGATCACGACGGGGCCCTGCGAGGCGACCTTTTCGGCCAGCGCCTTGGAGGTGGCGCCGCCCGCCGAGAACAGCACGATGTCCAGCCCGGAGTAGTCGGCGGTGGCCGCGTCCTCCACCGTCACGCCGTCCAGCTCCTTGCCGGCGCTGCGCGCCGAGGCGAACAGGCGCAGCTCGGTAACCGGGAAGTCGCGCTCCGTGAGGATCCTGCGCATGACCGTGCCCACCTGACCGGTGGCTCCGACGATTCCGACCCTCACGGTGACTCCTTCTCCGTTCGTACGCGTGTCTTCACGCGCGCTTTGCTCGGCCGAGACTTTTCCATCATGGGGCGAAGCCCAGCCCGCCTGTCCAATCCTTTGCACGGTGTGCCCGCACCTTGGGACGCGGTGGCTCGGTCCGCCCCTGCCCATCCCTTCCCGCCGCACACGACGATGTGACGTACGCCTCGCGCCGAAAGGCGGCCGCCGGGGCGAACGTTTCGGGTCCCTCGCGCGTCGTAAGGGAAACGTGGCCGGGGGAGGAATGGCTTTGCTGCGCAGAAGGGCCCGCCGCGGCCAGGGGGACGACGTACGCGACGACCCCCTGGACGCGGCACAGGAACGCCGGGTGCGGGCGGTGCTCGCGCTCGGCGGGGTGCCGCAGGCGGACCTGCCGGACGGGGTGCAGCAGGTCCGCCTGCGGCTGCTGGAGCGGACGGCCAGTGGCCGCGAGGCGCCGCGCGACGTGTCGGCCTGGGCGGCGGTCGTCGCCTCCAACCTGGCCATGGACTGGCACCGGGCCAGGCGCCGCCAGGACCGGCTCGGGGAACGCCTGGCCGCGCTGCGCCAGACGGAGCACCCCCGCGACGAGGACACCAGCGTCCTGTCCCTCGCCGTCGCGCAGGGCCTGGACGAGCTGCCCGACGCCCAGCGCCAGGTCCTCGTCCTGCGCTTCTACGCCGATCTTCCGGTGCGCGGCATCGCCGAGGAGCTGGGCATCCCCGAGGGCACGGTCAAGAGCAGGCTGCACACGGCGGTCCGGGCCCTGCGCGCCCGCCTGCACGAGGACGAGGTGGTGTGAGATGGCCGCCGAACAGCACCCCAGTGGGTACGACGACGGGTACGACGCGCTGATGGCCGCGATCACGGGCGAGCCGCTGCCGCCGGACGCGGGGCCGGACGCCCGCGGCGAGTACCGGTCGGCGACGGCCGACGTGGCGCTGCTGCGGGAGCAGCTGGCCCTGCTCGGTGACGCCCTGGGCGAGGCCGTCCCGGCGCAGCGCCCGGTCCCGGCGGAGCGTCCGGTCCCGGCCCCCGTTCAGGTCCCGGCACCGAGCCGCCGCCGTCCCTTCCGCCTCGCGCTGGGTGTCCTCGCGGCGGCCTGCGCGGGTGTCGTGGTGACGGGCCTGGGCTGGCTGGTCGTGCAGGGCGGCACCGGTGCCACCCAGGACGCGGCCAGCGACAGCGCGGCCGACAAGTCCGCGGCGCGGCCGGACAGCCCGTCCGCGGGCCAGGAGGCCGCCGTGGTCTTCGGCACCCCCCGCTACCTGGCCTGCGCCCGGCTGGTCGCCGAGGGCACGGTGACCGCCGCCGAACCGGTACCGGGCACCGCACGGCACCGGATCACACTCCGCGTGACGCGCGCCTACGCACCCGGGGAGAGCACCGGGCCGACGACGACGTTCGTCCTGGACGACAGCCTCGCCACCCTCGCCCCCGGCCACCGGGTGCTGGTCGGCGCCCTGCGGGACCGGCCCACCGCGGACACGGTGATCACCGGTGACCGGAACATCGCCACCGCCCGCACCTGGATCACCGCCTCCCTCCCCGAGTCCCGCACCCTCACCTGCGACTGACCCACCCGGGGGGCAAGCGAAAGGGGCGGGCGCCCGGCAAAGGCGCGCCCGCCCCCTCCTCCGTACCGCACCGGACTACGGCACGACCTTCCCGATCCGCACGCTGCCCAGGCCCGCGACCGTGCCGTGGGCGTTGACCAGCTGGACGCGGCCGAAGAACTCGCGGCCCTCGGGGGCGGCGGCCAGGGCCGTGATGCTGCCGGAGACCGTCGCGGAGTCGCCCGTGCCGAGCTGCACCGTCGCCGAGTCGTCCACCGTCACCGAGCCGAGCGTGGCGGCGAAGTACACGTCCCGGTAGTCGTACTCCGTGCTGCCCGAGGGCACCGAGTAGCCCGCGACCTCGACGGTGTACGTACCGGCGGCCGGCTTCGCGATCGACACCGACTCCTCCGAGTCGCCGTCGGCGGACTGGGCGACGACGGCGCCGTCCGCGCCGTAGACCGTCAGGTCCAGGTCGGCGGCCGCGTCGGAGACGCCCCCGATGGCGACGTCCAGCGACTCGGCGCCCTCGGGCACCTCGACCGTGGAGGTGGCCGTCTCACCCTGCTTGATCGTCGGGCGGGACGTCTCGGAGGAGCCGAGCGGGCCGCCGACCAGCTTGCCCTCCAGGGCGGCGTACTTGTTGGTCACCGTCCAGGAGGCGTCGGCCGGGGTGCCGGCCTTGGCCTCGGGCACGGTCACGACCTCCGGGTCGAAGTCCGCGCCGAGCACGGTGACGTCCAGCTTGTAGGGGTTGTCGAGCAGCGGCGAGGTGCGCCGTGCCTCGACCTCGACCTCCCAGACACCCGGCTGCGGGTCCGCGTAGGCACGCACGTCGGGGCGGCAGCCGTTGCCGTCGAGGTAGTTGTTGTAGCAGTACGGCGTCGAGGTGTTGTCGGACGGGACGCCGTACGGGTGGATGGAGATGAACCGGGTCTGGCTCTCACCCCTGAGCCCGCCGATCGCCACCTCCAGCGCCTTCGCGCCCTCGGGGACGGTCACGAAGTAGGACTTGGTGCTGTTGCGCTGCACCGAGCTCTTCGCGGAGAAGTCGTACTTCAGCGGGGCGGAGACCACGACCGTGGTGAGGACCTGCTGGTCGACGCCCTCGGTGCGCGGGTCGTCCACCTCGAGGATCGCGCTCTTGAGACCGGCGGAGCCGGGGCGCGCCTCGACCTTGACGGTCACCGGCTCGTTCAGCGGCAGCCTCACCTCGTCGCGGCCGACGATCCGGAAGGTGTGGCCCGCGTTGTTCTCGAAGTCCAGCTCGTGCCGGATCGGCCGGTCGGTGCCGGTGGTACGGGTGAGCGTGATCTCGTAGGTCTTCTTCTGCCCGGCCTTCAGGCCGCCCTCGCGGTCGTAGAGGCCGGTGCCGTAGCCCGGCGTCTCGAGGAACTGGTCGATCGCGGTGTCGACCGGCGCCTTGACCGTGTACTCGTGGGCGCTCGCGCCGCGCCGGATCGACTTCCAGGCGTCGGGGATGTCGATCAGACCCGCGCCCTCCTCGTACGCCTGCACGCCCCTGATGTGGTCGGCGGTGGAGGTCAGCGCCGTGCGCAGCTTCGCCGGGGTGAGGTCGATGCGGGCCTGCTTCGCCGCCGACAGCAGCAGCGCCGAGGCGCCCGCGGCCTGCGGGGACGCCATCGAGGTGCCCTGGAGCATGCCGTATCCGGCGGGGAGGTCGTAGCCCGCCTCGGGGACCGGGGCGCCCGGCATCCAGGTCTGGATGGAGTTGACCGCGGCGCCGGGCGCGGTCAGCGTAGGCGTGAAGCCGCCGTCCTCACGCGGGCCGCGCGAGGAGAACGGCATCATCTGGTACTTGGTCTTCACCGCGGAGCCGTAGTTGGCGGCCCAGGTCTCGCGGGAGATGGACGCGCCGACCGAGATCACCTTGTCGGCGAGACCGGGGTCCCCGATGGTGTTGGCGCCGGGGCCGGAGTTGCCCGCGGAGATGACCAGCTGCACGCCGTAGGTGTCGATGAGGCGGGTGTACAGCTCGGAACGCGCGTTGTTGCCGTCGTTGAGGGCGGGCAGTCCGCCGATCGACATGTTGACGATGTCGACGCCCCGGTTGACGACGAGATCGATCATGCCCTCGGTCAGCGCGACGTTGGTGCAGCCGCCGCTCCAGGTGCACGCGCGCGAGGAGACGATCTTCGCGCCGGGCGCGGCACCGTCCATCCGGCCGCCGAACAGCCCGTTGGCGGCGGCGAGTCCGGCGACGTGCGTGCCGTGTTCGGACTCGATGACGCCGATGTTGACGAAGTCCGCCTTGGCGCCCGCGGAGTTGTAGACGACGTCCTTGCGGATCTCGACCACGAAGGGCTGGCGCTCGGCCACGTCCGTCTTCGGGTCGTCGGTGCCGAAGTACCCGACCTGGAAGCCGTCCTTGTAGGGCTTCATCGGGGTGTCGTCCGAGAAGTCGTGGTTGTTGTCCAGGTCGACGCGGACCGTGCCGGTCTTCGCGTCGTACAGGACGCCCCAGGAGTCGGTGGTGTCGCCGTCCCGGTTGGCGTCGCCCGCGGCGTCACCGCCGGTGGTGTACGACTCCAGGAAGCTGCTGACCTGGTAGGAACCCGCGGGCGCCGTCCAGGTCTGCCCGCCGTAGGTGAAGGTGGGGCCGGAGACCGAGGTGGTCATCGGGCGCCAGGTGCGGTCGCCGTCGACGACCGGGTCGGTGGCGGTGACCCAGTCGACGATCTTGCGCTCGCCGGTGGTGGTCTTCTGCAGCGCCGGGTGGCCGAGGTCGACGCCGGAGTCGAGGATGCCGATGGTGACGCCGCGGCCGTCCGACTTCGGGTACTTCTTCACGAAGTCGACGGCGCCCGTCTCGAAGGACGGGTTGTACGGGTTCTCGGCGGGCGTCCAGCGGTTCGGCGCCGGGTAGGAACGGCCCTTGTGCGAGGCGCCCTTCGCCGTGTCCGCGCTCGGCGTCGGGTCGTCCAGCGGGATCTCGTCGCGCAGGTCGATGCCGTGCACGGAGGAGAGCTTCGCGGCGGCGGCGATGGCCGAGTCCGCCTTGGCGGTGGGCACGGTGGCGCGCACGTAGCCCAGCTCGTCGTAGGTGCGGCCGACGGTGCCGCCGGAGACCGCGTCCAGCTCCTTCGCCACCTGCTCGGTCCGGCCAGGCGCGGTGGCGACCATCATCGTGACGTTCTTCTCGCCGTCGGCCTTCGCCTCGGCGAGCAGGTCCGCGTCGTCGGAACCGAGCTTGTCGTGGGCGGACTTGACGGAGGCGTCGACGGGCGGCGCGGTCGTCGCGGGCCCGTCGGCGGCGAGGGCCACGGGCACGGGCCCGACGGCGGCGAGCGCGGCGGCGAGACCCGTGGCGACGGCCAGACGGGCCGCGCGTCTCGCGCCCGGTATCGGTTCGCGCTGGGGGCTGTTGGTCATCGGCATCCCTTGGGGTGAAGGAACGGGCGGTACGACCAAGGCCGACCGGCCCTGGCCGAGGCAGTCCGGAATCCGATCCCGGACGACCGCTCAGCTTTACTCAAGAGATCACCGATTGGGGAGAGTTGTCCGGGACGGGATGAAGCCATGGCGTACTTCCGCCATGCGCCATCGGGGACACAAGGGGCGGGTAAGGACAATCCCGTGTCCCGTCCCGGGCCGTGCGGCTCCCGACTCGCGTCACCCGGCGGCCCGCCCGGTGCCCCCTACCGGGGCAGCACCACGACGTACGCGGGCGGTTCCCGGTCCCCGGCCGCCATCAGCGCCGTCCGTACGACGGCCGCCTGGTGCTCCGGGCTCTCCCGCAGCTTGCGCGGGGTGAGGTGCACGACCGTGATCCCCAGCCGTTCCAGGTGCTCGCGCTTGCGGGCGTGCTCCGCCCCGGCGGCGTCGTCCTCCTGCTGCCGGTGCGCCCGGACGTCCAGCTCCAGCGCCACCGCCTGCTCGGGCCAGAAGGCGTCCACGCCGCCCAGGTGGGGGCCGCCGGGCAGGCGCAGGTCGACGTTCCAGACCGGCTCGGGCAGGGCGTGCTCGCGCACCATCCGGTACAGCCGCTGCTCGGCCAGCGCCCGCCCCTCGGCGACCAGGGAATCCACCGCGTCCACGACGTGCGGGCGGCTGAGCAGCCGCGCCCGGTTCAGCTCCCGTACCACCGCGGCCGGTTCGCAGTGACCGCCGCGCACCGCCTCCGTCAGCAGCCGGCGGACCGTGCCCGGGTCGGTCAGCTCCGCGACCGCGTCCGCCAGGGCCCGCGCCACCGGCGCCACCGGGACCCCCGTCAGCTCCACGGCGGTCGGCAGCGCGGTCGTGCGGACCACGCGCGCACAGCCCGTCGTGCGCAGCCGGCGCAGCCGCGGCACCAGGACGTCGATGAGCTCCAGGGCGGACAGCGGGGGAGCGGCGGAGAAGCCGTGCAGCGTCAGCGCGGCCAGGCCCGTGATCATCGCCTCCGCGTAGGCCGGCACGGGCGGGTGCTCCCCGCCCGGCTGGACCGGCACCGAGGCGCTCACGCCGGGTGCCGTGCCGGAGGTGCGGTCCCGTGCCGCGTAGAGCAGCACCGCGTGCAGGCGCTCGTCGCTGGTCGGCGGCCCCGGGTGCAGCAGGACGACGTTCGGGAGGAGTTGCTGCCAGGGTCCGCCGGGGCGGCACTGCTCGTTGGTCTCCGCGGCGGAGACACCGTGCGCCCGCAGCTGGGCGGCCGTCATCAGCCGGCGCCGGCCGTCGGCCAGTTCGTGCAGCGGGCGGGGGCGGGGCGAGAGCGGGGTGTTGTGCGTCATGACCGGCAATTTCCCGCGCCCGATCGGTCCCTTAACCGCTGTTACACGTCCATCGCCGAACCGGGACAAGCCCGAACTAAAGGACGGGTGTTCGGATGCCGAAACCCCTGGTCCGAACGGGTGGGACCAGGGGTTACGGGCGGCCGGGCACGCATCTTGTAACGATGACGGAACGCCCGATCATTGGCCAGAGATCAGGTGGTCCGGGCGGGGAGGGGCCGCTACGGGAGGGTGCCGCTACCGAACGCCCGCCGCCGCGTCGCAGGCCTGCCCGCGCAGCGCCCGCGCCAGGTCGTCCCGCGCCTCCAGCACCAGCCGGCGCAGCGCCGGGGCCGCGTCCTCGTGCGCCGACAGCCACGCGTCGGTCGCGTCCAGGGTGTCCCGGGAGTCCCGCAGCGACGGGAACAGGCCCCGGACCACGTCCATCCCGATCTGGATGGACCGCTCGGTCCACACCCGCTCGATCGCCGCGAAGTACTTCTCGGTGTACGGCGCGACCAGGTCCCGCTGCGAGGGCTGCGCGAACCCGGCGATGGTCGCCTCCACCAGCGCGTTCGACAGCGCGTCCGACTCCACGACCTGCGCCCAGGCCTGCGCCTTCACCGCCGCCGAGGGGCGGGCCGCCAGACAGCGCACCTGGTGACGCCTGCCGGAGGCCGTGTCGTCGCGGGCCAGCTCGGCGGCCAGGACGCCCTCGTCGGCGGCGCCGTGGGCCGCCAGCGGCGCGAGGAAGGCCCAGCGCAGCTCCTGGTCCACGTCCAGGCCCTCGATCTTCTCGGTGCCCTCCAGCAGCCCGCGCAGCAGCTCCAGCTCCGCCCCGTCGGACGCCACCGACGCGAAGAACCGCGCCCACGCGAGCTGCTGCTCACTGCCCGGCGCCGCGTCCCGCAGCTCGCGCAGCGCACCCTCGCCGAGCAGCCGGCCGCCGGTCTCCCGCCAGTCGGGGGCCGCGTAGTGCACCAGCGCCGAGTTCGTCCAGGCATGCAGCATCTGGAGTACGCCGATGTCCGACTCGCGGCCCGCGAAGCGCAGCACCAGCGCCGCGAAGTCCCGGGCGGGCAGCAGCGCGTCCCGCGTCATGTTCCACAGCGCCGACCAGCACAGGGCACGGGCCAGCGGATCGGTCAGGGACCCCAGGTGCGCGCGCAGCGTCTCCAGCGAGGTCGCGTCGAACCGCGTCTTGCAGTACGTGAGATCGTCGTCGTTGACCAGGACCAGCTCGGGAGCCGCGGCACCGGCCAGCTCCGCCACCACCGTGCGCGGCCCTTCGACGTCCGCCTCGGCGCGCGCGTACCGCTCCAGCGCGCCCTCGGCCGTACGCCGGTACAGGCCCACCGCGACGCGGTGCGGGCGCAGTTCGGGATGCGACTCGGCGGCCTCCTGGACCACGGCCAGCTCGTCGACCGTGCCCCCCTCGCCCAGCAGCACCTGCGGCGTCAGCGAGTTGACGCCCGCCGTCTGCAGCCAGGAGCGCGACCAGGCCGCCATGTCCCGCCCGCTGGTCTCCTCCAGGACCGACAGCAGATCACCCAGCCGGGTGTTGCCGTACGCGTGCCGCTTGAAGTAGCGCCGGGCGCCCTCCATGAAGGCGTCCTGCCCGACGTACGCCACCAGCTGCTTGAGCACGGAGGCGCCCTTGGCGTAGGTGATGCCGTCGAAGTTGAGCTTGGCGTCCTCCAGGTCACGGATGTCGGCCGTGATCGGGTGGGTGGAGGGGAGCTGGTCGGCGCGGTAGGCCCAGGCCTTGCGGCGGTTGGCGAAGGTGATCCAGGCGTCCTTGAAGCGGGTCGCGCCGACGTTCGCGAACGCGCCCATGAAGTCGGCGAAGGACTCCTTCAGCCACAGGTCGTCCCACCACTCCATGGTGACCAGGTCGCCGAACCACATGTGCGCCATCTCGTGCAGGATCGTGTTCGCGCGGCCCTCGTACGACGCCCGCGTCACCTTCCCGCGGAAGATGTACTCCTCCCGGAAGGTCACCATCCCCGGGTTCTCCATCGCGCCGAGGTTGTACTCGGGCACGAACGCCTGGTCGTACTTCCCGAAGGGGTACGGGTAGTCGAAGTGGTCGTGGAAGAAGTCCAGCCCCTGCTTGGTGATCAGGAAGACGTCGTCCGCGTCGAAGTGCGGCGCCAGACCCTTGCGGCACAGGGCGCCGAGCGGGATCTCCAGCCGGGTGCCGTCCTCGAGGGTCCGCTCGTAGGAATCCGTCACGTAGTGGTACGGACCCGCCACCACACACGTGATGTACGTCGAGATCGGCTTGGTCTCGGCGAACCGCCACACCCCGTCGGCCCGCTCGCCCGCGCCGTTGGACCACACCGTCCACTCCTCGGGCGCGCGCACCTCGAAGCGGAAGGGTGCCTTCAGGTCCGGCTGCTCGAAGTTGGCGAAGACCCGGCGCGAGTCGGCCGGCTCGTACTGGGTGTACAGGTACACCTCGCCGTCCTCCGGGTCGACGAAGCGGTGCAGGCCCTCGCCGGTGCGGGAGTACGCGCACTGGGCGTCGACCACCAGCTCGTTGTCGGCGGCCAGGTCCTCCAGGGCGATCCGGGAGCCGTCGAAGACCTCGCTCGGGTCGAGGTCGCGGCCGTTGAGGGACACGGCGGTGACGCTCGGTGCGACCAGGTCGGCGAAGCTGCTCGCGCCGGGCTCGTTGCAGCGGAAGCGGATCGTGGTGACGGACCGGAACGTGCGCGGCCCCTCGCCCTGCGCGTCACCGACGGCCGAGCGCACGTCGAGGGACACCTCGTACCCGTCGACGGACAGCAGGGCGGCCCGCTCCCGGGCCTCGTCGCGGGACAGATTCTCACCGGGCACGGGCGGCACTCCCTCGGATGGTGTTCAGTATGCGGACAGCACCGATCCTGCCATGCGCCCCTGACGCGCGGCAGCCGGGAATGGGCGGGCCGGTCCTTCGGTTGCCGGAATGAGTACTCGCTCGCGCCGCCTCATGAGGAGAGACATGTCGGAGAAGACGCCCGTCGACTTCTGGTTCGACCCCCTGTGCCCCTGGGCCTGGATGACCTCCCGCTGGGTCCTGGAGGTGGAGAAGGTCAGGGACATCGAGGTGCGCTGGCACGTGATGAGCCTGGCCGTCCTCAACGAGGACAAGCTCGACGAGCTGCCCGCGGAGTACCGCGAGATGCTGGAGGTCAAGGCCTGGGGCCCGGTCCGGGTCGTCATCGCCGCCCAGGAGGAGCACGGCGCCGACGTGCTCGGCGACCTCTACACGGCGCTCGGCACCCGCATCCACAACCAGGAGGAGGGCCCGGGCCGGGAGACGGTCGCCGCGGCCCTGAAGGACGTCGGTCTGCCCGAGTCCCTCATGGACCACTGGGACGGCACCCGCTACGAGCCGCAGCTGCGCGTCTCCCACAAGGAGGGCATCGACAAGGTCGGCCAGGAGGTCGGCACCCCGGTCATCGCCGTGCCCGGCGCCGACGGCGAGCAGCTCGCCTTCTTCGGCCCGGTCGTCACCCCCGCCCCCAAGGGCGAGGACGCCGCCAAGCTCTGGGACGGCACCCTCGCCGTGGCCTCCGTACCGGGCTTCTACGAGATCAAGCGCACCCGCACCAAGGGCCCGGACTTCAGCAACCTCTGATCCGGACGCGCGTTCCCCGCGCCCCCTGCCCGGGGACGCGGGGACGCGGGGACGCGGACGGAGGGGACGCGGAACGGGCGGTCAGTCCTCCTCCGGCAGCGTCGCGCCGACGCGCCACCGGTCCTTGCGCTGGATCCGGCGGCAGCCGTTGTACGTGCAGCGGTGATAGGCCTTGGCGACGAAGACCTCCCCGGCCGCCGGCAGCTCCGCGAGGGCCAGCCGGGCCGCCGCCTTCTCCTCGTCCCCCTCCAGGTCCCGGAACTCCTGCATCGTGTCGCCGCAGTTCGGACACCGTACGTACGCCATGAGCGCCTCCTCGGGTGAACGGTGAGTCATTTCCCCCGGAGGAGGCGCCCTACCCCTGCGCCCACAGGAGCCGGGTCCGGTCCGCCGTTACGCGGCGACCGGCGTGTAGTGCGAGGCGTCCCCCTCGATCGAGTAGCTCTCCTTGCCCTCGACGCCCACCGGCACGGGACCGGCCAGCGTCACCCGGTGCAGCCGGCGCGGCCGGTCGTCGTAGTTGTCGACGGCGTAGTGCTGGGTGATGCGGTTGTCGAACAGCACCAGCTGGTTCTCCGACCAGCGGTGCCGCAGCACGTTCTCCGGGCGGGTGACGTAGGACTGGAGCAGTTCGAGCAGCTTGCGCGACTCGCCCACCGAGAGGCCCACGATCCGCTGCGCGAACCCGCCGATGAACAGTCCGCGCTCGCCGGTCAGCGGGTGGACCCGCACCACCGGGTGGGCCGTGCGGTACTTGATCGAGGTGAACCGGGACCGGTGCGCGGCCTTCTCGGCGTCGATGTCCTCGTCCGCGACCGCGTAGTCGTAGTCGTTGGTGTGCTCCGCCCACAGGCCGTCGGCCAGCCGCCGCAGCGGCTCGGGCAGGTCCCGGTAGGCGCCCGCCGAGGACGCGATCAGGGTCTCGCCGCCGTACGGCGGGACCGTCAGGCTGCGCAGCGAGGTGGCCTGCGGCGGGTTGAGGACGAAGGTGACGTCGGTGTGCCAGTGGTTGGCACGGCCCCGCTCGCTGTCCACCGGCAGCACGTTCGGGGCGCCGTCCACCGCGCCGACGGTCGGGTGGGCGGTGGTGAGGTCGCCGAAGGCGCGCACGAAGGCCTGCTGGCCCTCGTCGTCGAGGTGCACGTCGTCGAAGACCAGCGCCTTGTGCTCGGCCAGGGCGGCACCCAGCGCGGTGACGGTGGCCCCGTCCAGTGGCCGGGAGACGTCGACGCCGGACACCTTGGCGCCGATACGGGACGTGATCTTGGTGATCCGCGGATCGCTCATGCCGGGTTCCTCTCTCAGATACGGGTGAGTGCGGCCGGTGCCCCGGCCGTGGCCGGGCCGGGGACGTCGGTGGCATCGGTGACGTACTGGTTGCGGGGCCGGGGCAGGCCGTAGCGCTCGCGCAGGGTCTGCCGGGGCCCGTACGCGGTGCGCAGCAGACCGCGCTCGCGCAGGATCGGGACGACGTGGTCCACGAAGGTCTCCAGGCCCGAGGGCAGTACCGGCGGCATGATGTTGAAGCCGTCGGCCGCACCCTCCGTGAACCACGACTCGATCCGGTCGGCCACCTGCTCCGGTGTCCCGGTGAAGGTCAGGTGGCCGCGCCCGCCGCCCAGCCGCCCGATCAGCCGCCGCACGGTCAGGCGCTCGCGCCGGGCCAGCTCCACGATCAGCGTGTAGCGGCTCTTGGCGCCCTCGATGGCGCTCTCCGGCGGCAGGTCGTCCGGCAGCGGACCGTCCAGGTCCAGGGTGCCGGGCTCCAGCCGCAGCAGGTCCTCCAGGCGCCGTACGCCGTGCGCGGGCACGATGTGGTCGTCCAGGACCTGCTCCGCGGCGCGTGCCTCCGCCTCGGTGGAACCGAGCACCGGGACGATGCCCGGCAGCACCTTGAGGTGCTCCGGATCGCGCCCCGCCCGCCGGGCGAGGGACTTGACGTCGGCGTAGAAGGACCGTGCGTCCGCCAGCGTCTGCTGCGCGGTGAACACCGCCTCCGCGTACCGGGCCGCGAAGGCCCTGCCGTCCGCCGAGGACCCGGCCTGCACCAGCAGCGGGTAACCCTGCGGACTGCGGGGCACGTTGAGCGCGCCCTCGACGCTGAAGTACGTCCCCTTGTGGCGC
Organism: Streptomyces sp. NPDC111628; assembly: GCF_055635195.1. Classification (NCBI taxonomy): domain Bacteria; kingdom Bacillati; phylum Actinomycetota; class Actinomycetes; order Kitasatosporales; family Streptomycetaceae; genus Streptomyces; species Streptomyces sp. NPDC111628. Next base: position 506,204 of record NZ_JBVKBZ010000004.1, read on the forward strand.
GGCGGATGGATGCGGGCGTCGTCGCCCCACACGCCGGCCGCCTTGTCGGCGAGGACCGCGTCGTCCTCCCAGCTGTCCCACAGCTTCAGCGCGACGTCCAGGAACTCGGCGGCGCGGGCGTAGCGTTCGGCGTGGGCGGGCTCGGCGTCCAGACCGAAGTTGCGGGCCGCCTCGGCCCCCGCGGTGGTGACGATGTTCCAGCCCGCCCGGCCGCCGCTGACGATGTCCAGCGAGGCGAACCTGCGGGCCAGGTTGTAGGGCGAGTTGTAGGACGTGGACGCGGTCGCGATCAGACCGATGTGCTCGGTCGCCGTGGCCAGCGCGGTCAGCAGGGTGAGCGGTTCCAGGGCGCCGGCCGGCCGCTGCGCGAGGTTGCTCCACAGCTGCGGGCCGTCGGCGAGGAACAGCGAGTCGAACGTGCCCCGTTCCGCGGTCCGGGCCAGGTCCACGTAGTGCGCGAGGCTCACATGGGCGTACGGGTCGCTCTCCGGCAGCCGCCACGACGCCTCGTGGTGCCCGGTGTTCATCAGGAACGCGTTCAGATGCAGCCGGCGGGTCATCAGTGGTCCTCCGTCACACCGAGGGCGGCCAGCAGCCGCTCCCGGTACTCGCCCAGCTTCGGCTCCCGGTAGGAGCGCGGATGGGGGCGGTCGATGGTCAGGTCGAGGCCGATACGGCCGTTCTCCAGCACCAGCACCCGGTCGGCGAGCACGATCGCCTCGTCGACGTCGTGGGTGACCAGCAGCACCGTGGGGCGGTGGCGCTTCCACAGCTCCCGCAGCAGGCCGTGCATCCTGATCCGGGTCAGGGCGTCCAGGGCGCCGAACGGCTCGTCGGCGAGCAGCAGCTGCGGCTCCCGCACCAGGGCCCGGGCCAGCGCCGCCCGCTGGGCCTCGCCGCCGGACAGCTCCCCGGGCCAGGCCCGTTCACGCCCCGCGAGACCCACCTCGGCCAGGGCGGCCCGGCCGCGCCCGGCGGCCTCCTTGCCCTCCGCGCCGAGCAGCACGTTGTCCAGCACCCGGGACCAGGGCAGCAGCCGGGAGTCCTGGAAGACCACCGACACCCGCTCCGGCGCCGACAGCCGTCCCTCGCCCTCGACGCCGTGGTCCAGTCCGGCCACGGCCCGCAGCAGCGTGCTCTTGCCGGAGCCGCTGTGCCCCAGCAGCGCCGTGAACTGGCCGGCGGGCAGTTCGAGATCGATGCCGTCGAGCACCGTACGGCCCTTGAACGACCTGGTCAGACCGTGCAGCCGGACGGCCGGACGGGTCAGCTGCTCAGTGTGCGTCGCCACGACAGCACCCTCCGCTCGATCAGACGGACCACGCTGTCGGAGACCAGGCCGAAGACGCCGTAGATCAGCAGGCCGACGAGGATCACGTCCGTCTGGCCGTAGTTCTGGGCCTGGAACATCATGTAGCCGAGGCCGCTGGTGGCGTTGATCTGCTCCAGCACCACCAGGCCCAGCCAGGAGCCGGTCACCCCGAGCCGCAGTCCCACGAAGAAGCCGGGCAGCGAGCCGGGGATCACCACCCGGCGGATGAACCGCAGCCGGGACAGGCCCTGCACCTCGGCCAGTTCGACGTAGCGGCTGTCGATGCCGGACAGCGCGGCGTGCGTGTTCAGGTACATCGGGATGTACACGACGATCGCGATGATGGCGATCTTGAAGGTCTCCCCGATGCCCAGCCACAGGATGAACAGCGGGATCAGACCCAGGGTCGGGACGGCCCGGTTGAGCTGCACCGTCCCGTCGATCAGGGCGTCGCCCACCCGGCTGAGCCCGGCGGCCAGCGCCAGCAGCACCCCGGCGCCGAGCCCGATCGAGAACCCGATCGCCGCCCGGCGCAGCGAGGTGACGACGTCGGTGGCGAGCGTCCCGTCCGACCACAGCCGGCCGGCCGTCTCCGCCACCGTCCAGGGCGCCGGGATCGCGCCGGGATCCAGCGCCCCGGCGGCCGAGGCGGCCGTCCACAGGACGACCACCAGCAGCGGACCGGCGAGCCGGGCGGCCGGCCACCGCTTTCCGGGCGAGAGCCGGCGGCGCCTGCGCACCTGACGGGTGTCCTCGGCGACGGTGACCGCGCTCTCGGCACTCGCGAGGGTGGTCACGGCGCTCACCTCCGGTATTCCGCCGTCGCGGCCCGTGCCGCGATGGCCTCGAAGCGACGGTCGAAGAGCTGCGTCACGTCGAACTTCTTCACGAAGCCGCCCTCCGCCAGCAGGTCCGCCGTCTCCTGCTCCCACCTGATCGCCTCGTCCCAGCTCGGCGGGAACAGCGGCTTGTTGGCCAGTTCGGTGACGGCCTGAGCCTGCGCGAGGGTCAGGTTCTGGGTCTTGACGTAGTACTCCTCGTTCCACCGGTCCGGGTGCTCCCACGTCCAGACGAGGCCCTTGACCCACTGCGGGATGTAGGCGGCGACGGCAGCGGCCTTGGCGGGATCGTTCAGTACGGACTGCGGCGCCCACAGCAGGCTGAGCAGGTCGACCACGTCGGTCTCGACGGTGTGCGCGCCCTTGGACCCGTACTGCTTCAGATAGGCGGGGGCCTGGCTGTTGGCGAGCGGGGCGATGTCCACCTGACCGGACTGGAGGGCGGTCAGGAACTGGTTGCTGGTCAGCGGCACCAGTTCGACCTGGTCGTAGTCGAGTCCCGCCTTCTTCAGCGCCCGCAGCAGCACGACGCCCTGCGCCTGCCCCTGCGAGAAGGCCAGCTTCCTGCCCTCGAAATCCGCCAGGGTGCGGATGTCGCTGCCGGGCTTCGTGGCGAACAGGTAGTTCGGTTTACGGGTGAGGTTGACGGCGACGATCCTCGCCCTGAAACCCTGGTAGTAGGCCTGGATCGGCGGAACACCCGCATTGTTGGCGAGATCCAGGGAGTCCGCCCGGAAGGCGTTGATGACGTCGGGTCCCGCACCGATGTTCAGCCAGTCCGACACCTTGAACGGAACCGTCAGCCTGGCCAGTTCGAACTGGATTTGCTGAGTGTTCTGATAAGAGGAGATCTTCAGGCTGGTGCCCTCGGGCACCGTGTCGGAGAGCGGAGCGGTGGAGGCGCCCTTCGTCTCGGCGGCGGCACTGCCGCCGGCGCAGCCGCTGAGCCCGGCGACGGCTGCCGAAGCGCCGATCAGCGAAGTGAGGAAGAGGCGGCGGTCAATGCCTGTGGCAGGCGGAGAGGGCATGGGAGGACTCCCTGGTCTCATACGGACGGGGCACGGCGGCAGCCGGGAAGACAGAATGGGCATACGGAATTCCGGTGACGAGAAAGGGAATTCACGCAGCGGGATACGCGCTCCGGGCGCGCCGGGGCGTCAGCAACAGAGGGTGCGACAGCTCATGAAGTGAATGCTTCCGGTCGTCGGTGATCCGTGTCAACATTCCGAGGTGCTGAATTAATTGGCCTCAGGTGAAGTGCCCAACGGATCCCGGTACAGCACGTCCAGGACGACCGAGCCACCCGCGACGGCCGGCACGGATTCGGGAAAACTCGTCGGGAAGACGTCCGCCGCGCGTTCCGTGCCGACCTCCTCCCGCAACGCCGCCAGGCAGTCCGTGCGGTGCATGGCGCCGATCTCGGTCACCACCACCGTCTCCGGGTTGAGGACGTCCGCCAGCAGCCCCGCCGCCCGCCCGGTGGCCCGCGACCGCTCCAGCAGCAGCGCGGCGGCCACCGGGTCACCGGCGTTGGCCGCCGCGAGCACGTGCCGCGGGCTGGTCCCGTCGGTGATCCCGGCCGCACGGGCCCGGCGGCACAGGGTCCGCTCGCTCAACTCCGCCTGGAGGCAGCCGGTACGCCCGCACGCGCACGGCTCGCTGCCGCCGGGCACCGGCAGATGCGCGATCGCGCCCGCCTGCGAACGCGGCCCGTGGTGCACCTCGTCGTGCGTGGCGAAGGCCGCGTCGACCATGTTGCCGACGAACAGGTGCAGCACGCTGCCGCTGCCCCGCGCCCGCCCGAACAGCCGCTCGCCGTTGACCAACGCCCGGGCGTGCCCGTCGACGTGGACCGGCAGCCCGGTGTGCGCGCCGAGCACCTCCCGCACCGGTACGTCCCGCCAGCCCAGCAGCCCGTGCTCGACGATCACGCCGGAGTCCCGGTCGACCCAGCCGCCTGCCGCGAGCCCCACCCCGAGCGGCCGGACGTCGCGGACCTCGGCCAGCATCGCCGCCAGTGCCTCCGCCGCGCGGGGCAGCACCCACCGCGGATCGGTGTGCTCGTGCTTCAGCTCCCGCTGCCGCACCACCCGGCCGCGCAGGTCGAGCAGCGCGACCGTGGTGTGGGGGACGGCCACGTGCACCCCGCCGACGACGAACCGCGAGTCGTCGAGGTCCAGGGGCACGTGCGGACGGCCCACCCCCTTCGGCCGCCGGGGCGGCTCGGCCTCGCGGACCAGCCCGAGCCGGGTGAAGCGGGCGCAGTAGTCCGTCACGGACGCCGGGGACAGACCGGTCAGCCGGGCGATGGTGCTGCGCGCCACGGGCCCGTGCTCCAGCACGGAACGCAGCACCACACCGGCGGTGGCCCGCCGCCGGTCGCGGTCGGCGCCGCGCGGTACGGGGGAAGCGGTCAGGGGTGCCGCGGTACGGGGCATGGGGGCGGGTCTCCTCCGGAACGGTCCGACACTGCGCCGTCTGAACGGACGGAGGCGCGCCGGGTCCACCCCGGACCGCCTCACGGATCTGTTGACTCGTTGGCCGGGGACACCCGTGTGGTGGTGCCCCGTCAGCTCACGCGAGGACGGCGACAGGTGGCCGTGCCCTGGCGTCGCAGGTCGACATAGCGACGCGACGTGAAGTTCCGGGCCTGGGCAACCATGTGTTCGAAGCTAGCAAAACGCCACCGCCCTGCCCAGACGGCGACCGACGGGCGAGACGAAGAGCACCGCCGGGCATGACAGAAAGCCCCCGCGAGTCATGTCCTCGCGGGGGCTTTCCTCATTCCGCCTGCCCGGTGAAGGCTGAGAAGACGATCACGAGGCAGGACGATCGGGGGCGGCTCTCACGGCGCCAGCAGCAGCGTGTTGGTGCGGGACTTGGCGGCCTCGTAGCGCCTGGCCACGTCCTGCCAGTTGACGACGGCCCACATGGCGTCGATGAAGTCGACCTTCTGGTTCTTGTACTGAAGGTAGAAGGCGTGCTCCCAGGCGTCGAAGACCAGGATCGGGGTGGAGCCCTGGCCGACGTTGCCCTGGTGGTCGTAGATCTGCTCGACGATCAGCCGGCCGCTCAGCGGCTCGTAGGCCAGCACGCCCCAGCCCGAGCCCTGGGTGGTCGCGGCGGCCTTGGTGAGCTGCGCCTTGAATCCGGCGAAGGAGCCGAAGGACTCGGCGATCGCGCCGGCCAGCTCGCCCACGCCGTCCTGGTCCAGTGGCTCGCCGCCACCGTCACCGGTCATGTTGTGCCAGTAGATCGAGTGCAGGATGTGGCCGGAGAGGTGGAAGGCCAGGTTCTTCTCCAGGCCGTTGATCGAGCCCCACGTCTCCTTGTCCCGCGCCTCGGCGAGCTGCTCCAGCGTGTCGTTGGCGCCCTTGACGTATGCGGCGTGGTGCTTGTCGTGGTGCAGCTCGATGATCTCGGGACTGATCACGGGAGCCAGCGCGGAGTAGTCGTACGGCAGTTCAGGAAGCGTGTAGACGGACATGGCGGATCCCCTCCGACCTCTTATTGCAAAAAGCTTGCAAGTGCACGCTAGCAGCAAGAGGCTCGCGAGGCGCGGAGGGGCGGACCCGGCGCACACGAAAGGGCCCCCGCACGCCTGCGTGCGGGGGCCCTTGGGGAGATGTGCCGGACGGGTCCTTATCCGCGAGCCGCGCCCCGCCGCTGCCGGGCGTAGCCGACGGCCACCAGGACCAGCGTCATCCCGCCGGTCGAGTACAGCTGCACCCGCGTGTCCGGCTCGCGGGCCATCAGGACGAACACCGCGGCCATGCCCGCCAGCGCCACCCAGGTCAGCCACGGGAAGGCCCACATGCGCACGACCAGCTTCCCGGGCGCCTCCTGCTCCAGGCGGCGGCGCAGCCGCAGCTGCGCGGCGGCGATGAAGATCCAGACGACCAGGATGACCGCGCCGATCATGTTCAGCAGCCAGGAGAAGACGTCGTCCGGCCGCCAGTAGCTGAGCAGCACGCAGCCGAAGCCGAAGAGGGAGGAGACCAGCACCGCGACCCGCGGCACCCCGCCCGACACCCGGCCCAGCACCTTCGGTCCCTGACCCCGCTCGACCAGCGAGTAGCCGATGCGTGAGGCCCCGTAGATGTTGGCGTTCATCGCGCTCAGCAGCGCCACCAGCACCACGATGTTCATGAGCTGCCCGGCGCCCGGGATGCCCAGCTCGTCGAGGGCCGCCACGTACGGGCCCTTCTCGACGACCTCGGGGGAGTCCCACGGGACCAGGGTCACGATGACCGCCATCGAGCCGATGTAGAACAGCGCGATGCGCCACATCGCCGTCCGTACGGCGCTCGCCACGCCCTTGACCGGGTTCTCCGACTCGGCGGCCGCGATGGTGACCGTCTCCAGGCCGCCGTAGGCGAACACCGAGGCGAGCAGGCCGATGATCAGGCCGTTGCCGCCGTTCGGCAGGAAGTCGCCCAGGTGGGAGGCGCCGGGGGAGTCGGTGCCCGGCAGGATCCCGCAGATCGCCAGCACGCCCAGCACCAGGAACAGCGAGATCGCGCCGACCTTGAGCGCGGCGAACCAGAACTCGAACTCGCCGAAGTTCTTCACGGCGGCCAGGTTCGTCCCGCAGAACACCACCATGAACAGCGCCACCCACGCCCACTCGGGCGTACCGGGCAGCCAGCCGTGCACGATCTGCGCGGCGCCGATGCCCTCAAGACCGACGGCCGTGCACAGCAGCACCCAGAACGCCCAGCCCGCCGTGAAACCGGCCCAGGGGCCGATCGCCCGCTCGGCGTGCGCGGAGAAGGAGCCGGAGGAGGGATACGCGGCGGACATCTCGCCCAGCATCCGCATCACCAGCATCACGAGGAGGCCGGAGACGGTGTAGGCGACGACGATCGAGGGCCCCGCGGCGGCGATACCGGCGCCGGAGCCGACGAACAGCCCGGCTCCGATCACCCCGCCGAGGGCGATCATGGACAGGTGGCGCTGCTTGAGGCCGTGGGAGAGGGAGGCGTCCGGCGACTGCTGCGGCGCCTTGGTGGTGGTGCTGTTGGACATGGAGCGGCTCGTCCAATGCGTGGGGGGCTTGGGCAGGGCAAAAACGCCCACAGTTTCGGGTCTCGTGCCGCCCGGCGACAGCGGCTGCCCACGATACGGACGACCCAGATACGGAATGTGATCATCCGAATGCGATATTCCGCTTACTGGTGACGCCCGCCTCATCCCCTTGGTGACCGGTGTCACCCGAGTTCGTGTGTATCCCGCGCCCTTTGTCGGGAGCCCACCAAGCCCACGCGCGGGCCTTTGTCGAGCGCTGCTGGTGATCGGTCCCGCCCGCTGGGATAGCGTCGCGGTGTCCCGACATGTCCACACCACCCCACCGCGGAGTCCCCATGAGCACCGCTGCCGTCCCCGCCCGATCCGGGCAGGTCCTCGCCGACCTCATCCCCTCCTCCCGAGTCCGGGACGTCGCGCTGGTGGCGGGCGGTGCCGTGCTCACCGGCATCGCGGCCCAGATCGCGGTGCCCGTGCCCGGCTCCCCGGTGCCGGTAACCGGCCAGACCTTCGCGGCACTGCTCGTCGGCACCGCGCTCGGCGCCCGCCGCGGCCTGCTCTCCCTCGCGCTCTACGCCCTGGTCGGCATGGCGGGCGTGCCGTGGTTCGCCGAGGGCGGCTCCGGCACCGCCGCCCCCTCCCTGGGCTACGTCTTCGGCATGCTGCTCGCCGCCACGGTCGTGGGCGCCCTGGCCCGCCGCGGCGCCGACCGCTCGGTGCTGCGCACGGCCGGCACGATGCTGCTCGGCGAGGCGATCATCTACGCCGTCGGCGTGCCGTACCTGGCCCTCGCCGCCGACATGTCCTTCACCGCCGCGATCGCGGCCGGGCTCACCCCGTTCCTGATCGGCGACGCGCTGAAGGCCGCGCTGGCGATGGGCGTCCTGCCCACCGCGTGGAAGCTGGTCGACAAGCGGTAACCGGCCGCGGGCCCACGCGAAGAGGCTCGCCGGAGCGCGACAGCGCCCCGGCGAGCCTCTTTCGTCTCCCGGCGGAGGTCAGCCCTTTCCGGCGGCGGCCTTCCGCGTCGCGGTGATCCGCTGCTTGACGAAGGCGACGACGAGGACGAGTGCGGCGACGAGCAGCGACAGCAGCACGGTGCTGCGCCCGTCGTGCTCGGTGTCGGTCAGCATGTAGCCGAGCACGAAGACGATGACCGCGGCGGCCGCCCAGGTCAGGTACGGGTACAGCCACATCCGCACGACCAGCTTCTCCGGCGCCTCGGCCTGGATGATCTTCCGCAGCCGCAGCTGCGAGAAGCAGATGGCCAGCCAGACGAAGAGGGCGACGGCGCCCGAGGAGTTGAGCAGGAAGAGGAAGACCGTGTCGGGGAACTTGTAGTTGAAGAAGACCGCGACGAAGCCGAAGACGACGGACGACAGGATCGCCGTCTGCGGCACCCCGCGCCGGGTGGTCCGGGCGAACGCCTTCGGCGCGTCCCCGCGCTGACCGAGCGAGAAGGCCATGCGGGAGGCGGTGTAGAGCCCGGAGTTCAGGCAGGACAGCACGGACGTCAGCACGATGAAGTTCATGATCTCGCCGGCGTTCGGGATCCCGAGCGAGTCCAGCGCGGCGACGTAGGAGCCCTGGTCGACGATCGACTGCGCGTCCCAGGGCAGCAGCGTGACCACGACGAAGATGGACCCGAGATAGAAGACGGCGATGCGCCAGATGATGCTGTTGGTCGCCTTGGTGACGGCCCGCTGCGGGTCCTCGGACTCACCGGCGGCGAGCGTGGGGATCTCGCTGCCCATGAACGAGAAGACGACGAGCAGTACGCCGGTGAGAATCGCCCCGGCCCCGTGCGGCAGGAACCCGCCGTGGTCGGTCAGATTCCCGAGCCCCGCCTGGTCGCTGTCCACGCCGGGCAGCACCCCGAAGACGGCCAGCCCGCCGACGACGATGAACGCGGCGATGGCGACGACCTTGATCCCGGCGAACCAGAACTCGAACTCGCCGTAGGAGCCGACGGAGGCGAGGTTGGTGGCGGTGAGCACGACCATCACGATCAGCGCCCAGCCCCACTGCGGCACAGCGGGAATCCACCCTTCCAGGATCTTGGCCCCGGCGGTGGCCTCCACGGCCAGCACCACGACCCAGAAGAACCAGTAGAGCCAGCCGATGGAGAACCCGGCCCAGGGGCCGAGCGCGCGGTCGGCATGTGCGGAGAACGAGCCCGAGGTCGGGTTGGCGGCCGACATCTCCCCGAGCATCCGCATCACCAGCACCACGAGCGTGCCGACGAGGGCGTACGAGAGGAGGATGCCGGGTCCCGCGGTGGCGATTCCCGAACTGGAACCCACGAACAGCCCGGCCCCGATGACGCCGCCGATGGCGATCATCGAGAGATGGCGGTTCTTGAGCCCGGCCTGAAGCCCGGACCCGGTTTGCGAGGAGCCCGCGGGCCCCTCCTCCGGTTTGGTCAAGGTCGGCTGCGAAGTCATGGGGGGAGGTCTTCCTTTGCGCCGGTCGAGCACTTTCCCGTACGAGCGGTGTACGAGCCGGACCAGTGAAACGGAGGCGAACGAATTCAGGAACCTTTGAATCCGGATCGTTACTTGAGCTTTCCCTGAGCTTTTAAAGTTTCACAAGTCGTTTTCCCAGTCGCGACCCGAAGCGTGCACCGCTTGGCGCGCGTGTCACACTCGACGCATGCGCGTGTATCTCGGCTCGGACCATGCGGGCTTCGAACTCAAGAACCACCTCGTCGAGTGGCTCACGGCGGCGGGTCACGAGCCCGTCGACTGCGGTCCGCACATCTACGACGCCCAGGACGACTACCCGCCCTTCTGCCTGCGCGCCGCCGAGCGCACGGCCGCGGACCCCGGCGCCCTCGGCATCGTGATCGGCGGTTCCGGCAACGGCGAGCAGATCGCGGCGAACAAGGTGAAGGGCGTGCGCGCGGCGCTGGCCTGGAGCGAGGAGACGGCGTCGCTGGGCCGCCAGCACAACGACGCCAACGTCGTCGCGGTAGGCGCCCGCATGCACACGCAGGAGGAGGCGACGAAGTTCGTCGAGACCTTCCTCGGCACCCCGTTCTCCGGCGACAAACGCCACATCCGCCGCATCGACATGCTCACGTCCTACGAGACGACGGGCGACCTTCCCCCGGTCCCGCCCCACCACCCGCAGCAGTAGCACCCCGAGCCCCGGACCCGCCCTGCCGCCCCCCACCGCGTGAGCACCGGGGGGTGGCTGGCACCGGCCCCGCGGGCCGGGCGAAAGGACACCTCACGTGCCAGAGGGGCACACGATCCACCGGCTGGCCCAGGACTACATGGCCGCCTTCGCCCGCACGGCGGTCCGCGTCACCAGTCCCCAGGGCAAGTTCGCCGACTCCGCCGCCCTCCTCGACGGCACCGTCCTGACCACCGCCGACGCCCACGGAAAGCACCTCTTCCTCGGCTTCGGCACAGCCGGGAACGCGGCCGAGGACGCCGCCGAGAGCCCCGCCTGGGTCCACATCCACCTCGGCCTCTTCGGCAAGGTCGCCCTCGGCCCGGCCCCCGCGCCCCCGCCGACGGACACCGTCCGCCTCCGCCTGGCGGGCGACACCGCCTACGTCGACCTCCGCGGCCCCACCACCTGCGCCCTGATCACGGACCCGGAGAAGCAGGCGATACACGACCGCCTCGGCCCCGACCCGCTGCGCCCGGACGCCGACCCCGCGGCCGCCCACCGCCGCATCTCCCGCAGCCGCACCACCATCGCCGCCCTGCTCATGGACCAGAAGGTCATCGCCGGGGTCGGCAACGTCTACCGTGCCGAGGTCCTCTTCCGCCACGGCATCGACCCGTACCGCCCCGGCAAGGACCTCACCCCCGCCGAGTGGGACACCATCTGGCAGGACCTCACCGCCCTCATGCGCGAGGGGGTGCGGAACAACCGCATCGACACCGTCCGCCCCGAGCACACCCCCGAGGCCATGGGCCGCCCGCCCCGCGTCGACGACCACGGCGGCGAGGTCTACGTCTACCGCCGGGCCAACCAGCCCTGCCACCTGTGCGGCGGCCCGATCAGCACCGCCGACCTCGCCGCCCGCAACCTCTTCTGGTGCCCCACCTGTCAGAAACGGTGAGAGCCCGGACTCAGAACCCGTGCGGCAGCCACGGTGCCACGTCCGACCCGAACCCCACCGACGCCTCCGCCAGCGCCCCGGCCCGCACCTCGCGCACCCGCCCGGCCGCGCCCAGCGAACCCAGAGACACACCCCCCAGGTACGCCGCCCCCAACTCCCGCACGGACAGCACCAGATCCGCCCCGTCGGACGTACGCTCGCACGAGGCGCCCTTCGCGTCGCCGCTCAGCCGCCAACGCCCCGCGTTCCAGGGGCAGAAGGCGTCCTCGACCTCGAACACCACGTCCACCGGCGTCTGGTAGGTCCGCGCCGCGAGCGCCGCACCCACGTCCACCAGCCGTACGTACAACGCGTCCCGCAGCTCCGGCCGGCACCGCCGGATGTCCGACACCTGGTACTGCCACGCCTCGTCGACCGGCCGCCCCCGCACCGTCAGCCGGGAGGTCAGGTCGACGTCGTACAGGAAGCGCCACAACGCCGCCTCGGTCGCCGGGTCGAGACCGGCCAGGTCGTCGAGGACCACCGTGCCGCCGGCCCCCTCGGGCCCCCAGGCCGGCCGCACCCGGAAGCGCGCGAACCCGGTCACCTCGCCGCCCCGCCGGGCGAGGACGCACTGCAGGGGCGAGGCACCGTCCCGCCCGCTCTCCGGATCCAGCAGCGCCAGCCGCTCCCAGCCGGGCCGCCGGGCCAGCATCCCGGGCCGCCCCGGCACCAGGCGCGCGTACACCGCCTCGCACACGTCGAGCACGTCGGCGGGCGCCGCGTACCGCAGCCGTACGTCATCCGTGCCCGGCGGCACGGACAACCGGACCCGGCTCGTGTCGATCTCCGCGTTGAGCCCGAAGGTCGCGGCGCCGTACCCGAACCGGCCGTAGATCGCCGGCTCGGACGCCGTCAGGACCGCCAGCGGCTCGCCCCAGGCACGTACGTCGTCCAGCTGCCGGCGCATCATCGACGTCAGCACGCCCCGGCGCCGGTGCGTGGCGGCGACGCTCACCATCGTCACGCCCGCCGCGCGCACCCGCGCGCCGCCCGGCACGGTCATCCGGAAGTCGAACGCCCCCGTCGTCCCGACGCACGCCTCGTCCTCCGCGTCGCCCTCCCAGACGCCGATCGACCGGTCCACCCGGGTCAGCTCCCGGAACAGCTCCAGCTCCTCGGCCGGTTCCGGAACCCCGCCGAAGGCACGGATCAGCGACCCGTACCAGCTGTCCCACTCCTCGCGCCGCAGCACCCGCGGCTCCGTCGTCGTCATCGGCATCGTCGTCGTCATGCCGCCGCCGTCATCACCCGTGGACCGTTCCATACGGCATGCGTACCAGGGCGGCACGTGTCGAGCGAGACAATTTCCGCAGGGGTGCGGCGCGGGAGCCGTTCGTGAAGTTCACTGTGAAGTCCGGCCTCGGACGGGGGACAAGTGGGACCTCCCGTGCCAAGCGGCCGGTCCGATGGATAGGGTCCCGAACTAATGGCAGCAGGACGACAGCGGCGCGCGGAGGCCGAGACGTTCGCGGCCCGGTGGAAGAAGCAGTGGCACCGGGCCCGCGTCGGCGTGCGCCGAGCCGCCGTCGACTACTTCCGCGGCGACGGCTCGGACTGGATCGCGCTCGCCGGACTGCTCCTGACCATCCCCGTCATCGCGGCCACCACGATGGCCAACTCGGTGTGGTGCTCGCCCTCCGCGCTGGTCATCCCGATCGTCGCGGGCGGCCTGCTGCTGCGCCCGGCGAGCCTGCTCGGCCTGTACGCCGCGGCGGCCACCGCGCTGATCGTGGAGTCGGTGCAGCTCGGCCCGTACACCGAGGGCCCCTCCCGGGTCACGCCCGGCGTGGTCCTGGTGGTCGCGGCCTGCGGCTTCTTCGGGCTCCTCGTCGCCCAGTTCCGCAGCCGGGTCGGCGTGCCCTGGCGGCGCGGCGGCACCATGCTCTTCGACCTGCGCGAACGCATCCGCGTCCAGAGCAAGCTGCCCAAGCTGCCCAAGGGCTGGCACCGCGAGATGGCGCTGCGCCCGGCCGGCGGCCAGTCCTTCTCCGGCGACTTCGTCGTCGCGGCCCGCACCAACGGCGGCCGGACGCTCGAGGTCGTCCTCACCGACGTCTCCGGCAAGGGCATGGACGCCGCCTCGCGCGCCCTGCTGCTGTCGGGGGCCTTCGGCGGACTGCTGGGCAGCCTGCCCCCGCACGCCTTCCTGCCGGCCGCCAACGGCTACCTCCTCCGCCAGGACTGGGACGAGGGCTTCGCCACCTCCATCCACCTCGTCCTGGACCTCGACTCCGGCGACTACGAGCTGTACTCCGCCGGACACCCGCCCGGCCTCCAGCTCAGCGCGGGCACCGGCCGCTGGGAGGAGAAGTCGGCCGACGGACCGCTGCTCGGCGTGTACGACGGTGCGCAGTTCGACCAGGTGAAGGGCTCGCTGCGGCCCGGAGACGTACTGATGCTGTTCACGGACGGCCTGGTGGAGACCTCCGACCGGGACATCGCCGAGGGAATCGACCGCCTCACCGGCGAGGCCGACCGCTATGTCGCGGGCGGCTTCCACGGCGCGGCCTGGCACCTGATCGAGGCCGTGGCCAAGGACGTCAACGACGACCGGGCGCTGCTGCTGATCTGCCGGGAGGGCCCGACGGCCCAGTCCGCGCCGGCCACGGACTGAGGCCCGCGCCGCATACTGGGCCCATGCCGCCCATGCCGCCCGTGCCCCGCGATTCCGGACCGCCCGCCCCGCCGCTCTCCCTGGCCGAGGTCGAGGCCACGGCCCGCGCCGCCCACGCCGGACAGACCGACAAGGCGGGCCGGCCCTACGCCGAGCACCTGCGGGCCGTCGCCGAGGGCGTGCGGCGGCGCGGTGGCGACGAGGAGCAGATCGCGGCCGCCTGGCTGCACGACGCCGTCGAGGACGACGCGCTGACCGGGGAATGGCTGGACGAGGCGCCGCTGAGCGGTCGTACCAAGGACATCGTCCTGGCCCTCACCAAGCGGGCGGGGGAGCCGCCCGAGGCGTACGCCGCGCGGATCCTGGCCGTGCCGGGCGCACGGCTGGTCAAGGAGGCGGACCTGGCGCACAACGCCGACCCCGCGAGGCTGGCCGTCCTCGACGAGGCCACCCGCACACGACTGACCGAGAAGTACACGCGGATGCGCGCACTTCTCGGTCAGGGCGCTTCTCGGTCAGGGGTGACCCACCGGTTCTAGACGGAGATCTTCTCGCCGCCGGCGTTCGACGCGGCGGGCTCGGTGGACGTCTCGCGTGCCCCGGTACCGGCCTGGTCCCGCTTCTCCTTCTCACGGCCCCGGGCGGCGTCGCCGGGATCCCGTCCGAAGGCCCAGTCCATCCTCGGTTCGACCACGTACCGCAGGACCCGCTGGACGGGCTTGGTGCACAGCAGGGTGATGACGGCGGCGCCAAGGACGGTGAGCCCGATCTCGCCGAGCGGCCGGTCCAGGAAGGGCTGCTGGAACCAGCCGGTGTAGTCGCCCTCCTTCACCAGGAAGCCGTGCAGCAGGTAGCCGTAGATCGTGCCGGCGCCGAGCGCGGTGAACCACATGCGCCGGCCGGGCACCCAGGCGAAGAAGCACGCGGTCAGCACCACGGAGCAGCCGAAGAGCGCGAGGGTCAGGACCGGCCCGGACCACCAGGGGGCGCTCGTGTCCTGCACGGAGGCGTTGCGGTAGAACCAGCCGGTCTCCATGCGCGGCACCGACCACCAGGCGATCACCAGCGCCGCCGCGACCACCGGCACGGACCAGATCCGCACCGAGCGGCGCCGCACCAGCTGGAAGTGCTCGGGGCGCAGCAGCAGACCCAGCACGAAGCACGGCAGGAACTGCAGCACCCGCTGCATGTTCAGGTCGTTGCCGACGGTGGGCGTCACGGAGGCCAGCGCGGCGATGCCGAGGGCGATCGGGAGCGGCCAACGGAGCGTCTGCCACAGGGGGGTGGTCAGCCGCCACACGAACAGCGCGCACAGGAACCACAGCAGGTAGGTGGGGTCCAGCAGGCTGATGTCGTTGCCCGGGTCCTCGCTGACGCGGCGGTGCAGCGCGTAGGCGACCTCGAAGACGACGTAGGGGACGACGACACCGGTGATCAGCCGTTTGACGCGCTTGGGGCTCAGGTCGAAACTGCGCGAGAAGTAGCCGGAGATGACGATGAACGCCGGCATGTGGAACGTGTACAGGACCCGGTAGAGGGTCTCCACGGTCCGGTTCCCGTCCAGGATCTGACCCCAGGCGTGGCCCACCCCGACCAGGACGATGGCCAGGTACTTGGCGTTGTCGAAGAACGCGTCGCGCTGTCGGCTCGGGCGGGTGCGTGGGGACGGCGACTTCCGGTCGCCGTCGGATCGCAGCGAGCTAGTCATGCAACCCCCCGCCGGAAATCCGGCGAGTAGTCACAGGACCTCGCTGCTCTGGTGGGGGACGAGGCAGCGTAGAACATCTGAGGCACCCTAGCCTTCACCGTCGCATTCCGTAAAACGCTCGACGTCATTCCTGCATTTCGGTTCTTGGACACGGTGTGAGTACTGTGCGAGTACCCCGTATTCCGGGAACTCGGCCTCCCCGGACGCGTGACGGATCCTACGCGCAGCGCCCTATTTGTCATGACACATCATGACTGAACAGCGCACTTACGGGCTTCATGGGTGATCCTGTGATCTCCCTGTGATCTCTCTGTGGTGACGCTGCCGACGCACCCGTCGATGTGTCCGCCGCGACAATTCGAAATACCTGCGAACGCGTTGTGTGGGCATGGAAACGAAACGGCTCGAATTCCCCGCGGGAGTGGACCGTCGAAACCATGTGCGGGAGGCGACGGCGGGCCGCGCCCGCGTGCGCGGGGGAGCGTGCCGCTCACGGAACCGGCCGGACGATGTGTCACCTGCCGCATGACGGGGCCCGGTTGGTGGCACGATGGTTCTGGCGGGGGTGTGCGGTGCTGCACCTCCGGGCGGGAGTGCGGACCGACCGAGGGTGTGATCAGTTGTGGCCATTTCACTGTCAGTGGTGCTGCTCTTGGGGATCATCCTGGTGGTGTTGCTGCGGGGAGGCTCGGTCAAGGCGGGGCCGGCGGTCGTCGCGGTCCTCTTCGGCTTCTTCCTCGCCTCGACCGGCATGGCCGACGACATCCAGCGCTTCCTGGACTCGATAGCGGACACGATCAACTCGATCCAGTTCTAGCCCGCCGCCTCCAGGCCCCCGTGCGGTTCCGGGCACCCCCCGGAACCGCACAAAGGCCTCCGGCCCGATCCCTGCGGGACCGGGCCGGAGGCCTCTCGGAGCGGGCGACGGGAATCGAACCCGCGTAGCCAGTTTGGAAGACTGGGGCTCTACCATTGAGCTACGCCCGCACAGCACGCGCCGCAGGTCGGTGACCGCGGCACTGCACGCATCGTAGCGGGTCGTGCCCCCTCACCGCACACCCCTTCCGGTCCGCGCCGGACCTTCACGGACGCTCGGGAAACCCTGCGGTCCCCGGTGCCTGGCGGCATGTACCCTACGTGTCGCACCAGACGGGGTGTGGCGCAGCTTGGTAGCGCGTCCGCTTTGGGAGCGGAAGGCCGTGGGTTCAAATCCCGCCACCCCGACCATCGAGTGATCCACCGACCGACCAGCGAGTGATCGCCGAGTGATCGCCTTTTGGGCCGTGTAGTCGCTGCCGTTACTATGCAAGCTGCACGCCCGTGTGTCATCAGCGTCTGAAGTCTCCGGGCGGCGAAATTTGCCGGACACTCTCTGGTTCCGGCAGAACCCAAGAAGTCAGCCACCAAGGAGACCGAACCGTGAAGAGCGCCGTGGAGACCCTGAACCCGACCCGGGTTCGGCTCACTGTCGAGGTGCCCTTCGAGGAGCTCAAGGACAGCCTCGACGCGGCGTACAAGAAGATCAACCAGCAGGTCACGGTGAAGGGCTTCCGCAAGGGCAAGATCCCGGCCCGGGTCATCGACCAGCGGTTCGGCCGCGGTGCGGTGCTGGAGGAGGCGGTCAACGACGCGCTTCCCAAGTTCTACACCGACGCGGTCAACGAGGCCGAGCTGAACCCGCTCGGCCAGCCCGAGGTCGACATCACGGAGCTGAAGGACGGCGAGACGCTGAACTTCACCGCCGAGGTCGACATCCGCCCCTCCATCGAGATCCCGGACTACTCCGGCATCGAGGTCGAGGTCGACGCCGTCGAGGTCAGCGACGAGGACGTCGAGAAGTCGGTGGAGCAGCTGCGCGAGCGCTTCGCCTCGACCTCCCCGGTCGAGCGCGCCGCCGCGGACGGCGACGTGCTCACCATCGACCTGCAGGCCAAGGTCGACGGCGAGGTCCTCGAGGACGGCGTCGCCGACGGTGTGTCCTACACCATCGGCTCCGGCGAGCTGCTGGACGGCATCGACGACGCCGTGAAGGGCCTGGAGGCCGGTGGCGAGGCCACCTTCGCCTCCGAGCTCAAGGGCGGCTCGGCGGCCGGCAAGGAGGCCGAGGTCACCGTCAAGGTCACCCAGGTCGCCGCGCGCGAGCTGCCCGAGCTGGACGACGACTTCGCGCAGCTCGCGTCGGAGTTCGACACGCTGGAGGAGCTGCAGGCCGACAGCCGCAAGCGCCTCGCCAACATGAAGCAGTACGACCAGGCCACGCAGGCCCAGGAGCGCGTCCTGGACAAGCTGCTCGAGCTGGTCGAGGTCCCGGTCCCCGAGAAGCTCCTCGAGGACGAGATCAACACCCGTAAGCACAACCTCGAGCACCACCAGCTCGGCCAGATGGGCCTGGACCTCGAGAAGTACCTCGAGCTGCAGGGCAAGACCGCCGAGGAGTTCGAGACCGAGACCCGCGAGGCCGCGGTCAAGGGCATCAAGACCCAGTTCGTCCTCGACGAGCTGGTCAAGCAGGAGAAGCTCAACGTCAGCCAGGAAGAGCTGACCGAGCACCTCATGCGCCGTGCCGCCTCCTCCGGCATGTCCCCCGACCAGTTCGCCCAGGCCGTCGTCGAGCAGGGCCAGGTCCCGCTCCTCGTCGGCGAGGTCGCCCGCGGCAAGGCCCTGGCCGCCGTGGTCGAGAAGGCCACGGTCAAGGACACCAACGGCGAGATCGTCGACCTGGACGACGAGGAGGACGAGGAGACGGAGGCCACCGAGGCCGCCGCCACCGAGTCCGACGCCCCTGAGGCCGACAAGGCCGAGGAGAAGACCGAGGGCTGACCCCCTCGCGCCGTTCCCGACGGATGTGAAACGGGCCCCGGACGTCTGACGCCGGGGCCCTTTCGCTTACGGCTGGACAGCGCCGCAAGGGGCGCGGGGCTGTATCACTGTGCGGCTCCGCCGCGTGGGCGCGACGAGCCACGGACGGCCCGCGGCCCGGGAACCGGCGGATCCGCCACGGCGGTGGGGATCTGCGCACCCTGCGGAGCGCTACGCCCCCGGCGAACACCCGCAGAACCGGGATGGCACCGCACGGTCACCGCGTTAGGGTCCATGAATACGAGGGCAGGGGAGTCCCGGAAAGCGGCTCCAGCCCCGCAGGGAAACGTGAGACGGCCCGGCGCCGTCGTAAGACGAGCAGGTGGATACGTGACGAATCTGATGCCCTCAGCCGCCGGCGAGCCCTCCATCGGTGGCGGCCTCGGCGACCAGGTCTACAACCGACTGCTCGGCGAGCGGATCATCTTCCTCGGCCAGCCGGTCGACGACGACATTGCCAACAAGATCACCGCACAGCTGCTGCTCCTCGCGTCCGACCCGGACAAGGACATCTTCCTGTACATCAACAGCCCGGGCGGTTCGATCACGGCCGGCATGGCGATCTACGACACCATGCAGTACATCAAGAACGACGTGGTGACGATCGCGATGGGTCTCGCGGCCTCCATGGGGCAGTTCCTGCTCAGCGCGGGCACCCCCGGCAAGCGCTTCGCGCTGCCGAACGCCGAGATCCTGATCCACCAGCCCTCCGCCGGCCTGGCCGGTTCGGCCTCGGACATCAAGATCCACGCCGAGCGGCTGCTGCACACCAAGCGGCGCATGGCCGAGCTGACCTCCCAGCACACCGGCCAGACGATCGAGCAGATCACCCGCGACTCGGACCGCGACCGCTGGTTCGACGCGTTCGAGGCCAAGGAGTACGGCCTCATCGACGACGTCATCGCCACGGCCGCCGGCATGCCGGGCGGCGGCGGCACGGGCGCCTGAGCCATCCTCCGCCCCGAGCCGACCGCCTCAGCCCCTTTACAGGAGACACTGTGAACGACTTCCCCGGCAGCGGCCTGTACGACCGCATGAACGCCACACAGGACATGCGCGCCGCCTCCCAGGGCCGCTACACCGGCCCCCAGGCCGAGTCCCGCTACGTCATCCCGCGCTTCGTCGAGCGCACCTCGCAGGGCGTGCGCGAGTACGACCCGTACGCGAAGCTCTTCGAAGAGCGCGTGATCTTCCTCGGGGTCCAGATCGACGACGCCTCGGCCAACGACGTCATGGCGCAGCTGCTGTGCCTGGAGTCGATGGACCCCGACCGGGACATCTCGGTCTACATCAACAGCCCCGGCGGCTCCTTCACCGCGCTCACGGCCATCTACGACACGATGCAGTACGTGAAGCCGGACATCCAGACGGTCTGCATGGGCCAGGCCGCCTCCGCCGCCGCCGTCCTGCTGGCCGCCGGTACGCCGGGCAAGCGCATGGCGCTGCCGAACGCCCGCGTCCTGATCCACCAGCCGTACAGCGAGACCGGCCGCGGTCAGGTCTCCGACCTGGAGATCGCCGCCAACGAAATCCTGCGGATGCGCTCGCAGCTGGAGGAGATGCTGGCCAAGCACTCCACCACGCCGGTCGAGAAGATCCGCGAGGACATCGAGCGCGACAAGATCCTCACGGCCGAGGACGCGCTGAGCTACGGCCTGATCGACCAGATCATCACCACCCGGAAGATGGACAACTCCTCTCTCCGCTAGGCGGGAGGCTGTATCGTCTGCCGCTCCTTGGCACGGTTTGACGCGATTCACGTCAAAGCGAACCGTGCCAAGGGGGGCCCGGACGAGGGGCCCGGCAAGGTACCGTCGGACATAAGGCAGCACCAGGAGTCCGCCCGCCGTTGACGTGACGTCGACGTCCGGGAGTCTCCCAGGCGAAGGGGAAGCACACCGTGGCACGCATCGGTGACGGCGGCGATCTGCTCAAGTGCTCGTTCTGCGGCAAGAGCCAGAAGCAGGTCAAGAAGCTCATCGCAGGGCCCGGTGTGTACATCTGCGACGAGTGCATCGACCTCTGCAACGAGATCATCGAGGAAGAGCTGGCCGAGACCAGCGAGGTGCGCTGGGAGGAGCTCCCCAAGCCCCGCGAGATCTACGAGTTCCTCGAGAGCTACGTGGTCGGCCAGGAGGCGGCCAAGAAGGCCCTCTCCGTCGCGGTGTACAACCACTACAAGCGGGTCCAGGCCGGCGAGAACGGCGGCGCCCAAGGCCGCGAGGACGCCATCGAGTTGGCGAAGTCCAACATCCTCCTGCTGGGCCCCACGGGCTCCGGCAAGACCCTCCTCGCCCAGACCCTCGCCCGCATGCTGAACGTCCCGTTCGCCATCGCCGACGCCACGGCGCTCACCGAGGCGGGGTACGTCGGCGAGGACGTCGAGAACATCCTGCTGAAGCTGATCCAGGCCGCCGACTACGACGTCAAGAAGGCCGAGACCGGGATCATCTACATCGACGAGATCGACAAGGTCGCGCGGAAGAGTGAAAACCCCTCCATCACGCGCGACGTCTCGGGCGAAGGCGTCCAGCAGGCCCTGCTGAAGATCCTGGAGGGCACCACCGCCTCCGTGCCGCCGCAGGGCGGCCGCAAGCACCCGCACCAGGAGTTCATCCAGATCGACACGACGAACGTGCTGTTCATCGTGGGCGGTGCCTTCGCGGGCCTGGAGAAGATCATCGAGGGCCGGGCCGGGGCCAAGGGCATCGGATTCGGCGCACAGATCCGCTCCAAGCGGGAGATCGAGTCCAAGGACCAGTTCGAGCAGGTCATGCCGGAGGACCTGGTCAAGTTCGGCATGATCCCCGAGTTCATCGGCCGACTGCCCGTCATCACCTCCGTCCACAACCTCGACCGCGAGGCGCTCCTCCAGATCCTGGTCGAGCCGCGCAACGCCCTCGTCAAGCAGTACGAGCGCCTTTTCGAACTCGACGGCGTGGAGCTGGACTTCGAGCGCGAGGCCCTGGAGGCCATCGCCGACCAGGCCATCCTCCGCCAGACCGGCGCCCGCGGCCTGCGCGCCATCATGGAGGAAGTCCTCCAGGGCGTCATGTACGAGGTCCCCTCCCGCAAGGACGTGGCCCGCGTCGTCATCACGGCGGACGTGGTCCTCTCCAACGTCAACCCGACGCTGATCCCCCGGGATTCGCGGGGCCGCGGCTCGGGCGAGCAGAAGACGGCGTAGCCGGTCACGCGCCACGCACCACGTACGCGGGAGGGGCCCGGTCGATTCCGACCGGGCCCCTCCCGCGTTGCCGTTGGACGCGCGCGTCAGGACTTGACGCGGACCTCGTCCCGCAGCTTCGAGGTGATGTCGATCGCCTTCTCCTTGCCGACCCCGGTACCGGCGTTGTCGCCCGGGGAGACCATGGCGATCGTGCTGTAGTCGGCCCAGGCGCAGAACCAGTCGGTCGACTCCTTCTTGGTGAGCGCGTTGGTGGCCTTGGTCGACTGGCACTTGGCGACCGTGCCGTCGATCTCGACCTCCTCGGGCTCGCCGACCAGCTCGGCGTTCTGCATGCCGCCGGTGTCGCTGGTGGAGCTGTCCTTGACTTCCTTCTGGATGTTGGCGAAGAACTTGTCCAGGGTCGCCTGGGGGTCGTCGATCTTGCCGTAACCGCCCACCATCGTGAAGCCCTTGGCGGACAGCAGCTCCGACTTGTCGGGCAGCGTGGACGGGTCCTCGGGGTCGTAGCCGCTGAGGTCGGCGGTCGACCACTGCCCGATCACGGCGGTGCCTTCCTTGACGCCGCTCTTCTCCATGTCCTTCGCGGTGTCGGAGTCACCGCTCTCCTGGCCCTGGACCTTCGTGTACTCGCCGAGCGCCTTGGCCGGCGTCGTCAGCTTGTGCGCGCCGTCGTCCTCCAGGCCGCCCGCACCACCGCCCCCGCCCAGCACGAAGTACGCACCCACGCCGATCGCGGCCACGACCGCCACCGCGCCGATGATGAGGCCGGTCTTCTTCTTGCCGCCACCCGGCGCCGGAGGCTGCGGCATGCCGTAGGGCGGCTGGCCGGGAGGCTGCTGGCCGTACGGGGGCTGCTGGCCGTAGGGAGGCTGCTGGCCGTAGGGCGCCTGCGGCGGGACCCCGCCCTGCTGGGGCTGCTGCGGGTAGCCGTAGCCCGGCTGCTGCGGGGGAGGCGTCTGCTGGGGGTAGCCGTAGCCGGGCTGGGGAGCCTGCGGCGGCTGCTGACCGTACGGGCCCGGCTGGCCGTACGGTCCGGGCTGCTGGGGCTGCCCGCCGTACGGGCCCGGCTGGTTGTGACTCATTCCTGGGTTCCCCCTCAGATGCTTTACGTGGTTCTGACATCCTGACTCAGACCTGGCGTGCGCAGGTCACCGGGGGCCGCACCGTTACAGAAGAAACGCGTTTCGGGACAGGGCCGTGACGCCCGTAAACTGACCCTCGTGACCGAGAACTCTCAAGCGCCGCAGCCCGCACCCAGCACCGAACTGCCGACCCAGTACACGCCGGCCGAGGTAGAGGGGCAGCTGTACGAGCGCTGGGTGGAACGGGGTTACTTCGAGGCCGACGCCAAGAGCGACAAGCCGCCGTACACCGTCGTCATCCCGCCGCCGAACGTCACGGGCAGCCTGCACCTGGGGCACGCCTTCGAGCACACGCTCATCGACGCCCTGACCCGCCGCAAGCGCATGCAGGGCTTCGAGACGCTGTGGCAGCCCGGCATGGACCACGCCGGCATCGCCACCCAGAACGTCGTCGAGCGGGAGCTGGCCAAGGAGGGCAAGTCCCGGCACGACCTCGGCCGGGAGGCCTTCGTCGAGCGCGTCTGGCAGTGGAAGAGCGAGTCCGGAGGGCAGATTTCCGGCCAGATGCGCCGCCTCGGCGACGCGGTCGCCTGGTCGCGCGAGCGCTTCACGATGGACGAGGGCCTGTCCCAGGCCGTCCAGACCATCTTCAAGCGGCTCTACGACGACGAGCTGATCTACCGCGCCGAGCGCATCATCAACTGGTGTCCCAGGTGTCTGACGGCCATCTCGGACATCGAGGTCGAGTACCAGGACGACGACGGCGAACTGGTCTCGATGAAGTACGGGGACGGGGACGACACCATCGTCGTCGCCACCACCCGCGCGGAGACGATGCTCGGCGACACCGCCGTCGCCGTCCACCCCGAGGACGAGCGCTACAAGCACCTGATCGGCAAGCTCATCAAGCTGCCGCTGACCGACCGCTCCATCCCGGTCGTCGCCGACGAGCACGTCGACCCCGAGTTCGGCACCGGCGCCGTCAAGGTGACGCCCGCCCACGACCCGAACGACTTCGAGATCGGCCAGCGGCACGGACTGCCGTCCATCGCCGTGATGGACGAGCACGCCGTCATCACCGCCCACGGCCCCTTCCAGGGCCAGGACCGGCTCGAGGCCCGCTCCGCCATCGTCGCCGCGCTGCGCGCCGAGGGCCGGATCGTCGCCGAGAAGCGGCCCTACGTCCACAGCGTCGGCCACTGCTCGCGCTGCAAGACCACCATCGAGCCGCGCCTGTCCATGCAGTGGTGGGTCAAGGTCGGCCCGCTGGCCAAGGCCGCCGGTGACGCGGTCCGCGACGGCAAGGTCAAGATCCACCCGCAGGAGATGGAGAAGCGGTACTTCGACTGGGTCGACAACCTCCACGACTGGTGCATCTCGCGCCAGCTCTGGTGGGGCCACCGCATCCCCGTCTGGTACGGCCCCGAGGGCGAGGTCGTCTGCGTCGGCCCCGACGAGGAGCCGCCGAGCGGCGAGGGCTGGACGCAGGACAACGACGTCCTGGACACCTGGTTCTCGTCCGGCCTGTGGCCGTTCTCCACGCTCGGCTGGCCCGAGCAGACCGAGTCGCTCGCGAAGTTCTACCCGAACTCCGTCCTGGTCACCGGCTACGACATCCTCTTCTTCTGGGTCGCCCGGATGATGATGTTCGGCCTCTACGCGATGGACGGCACCCCGCCGTTCCACACCATCGCCCTGCACGGCATGGTCCGTGACCAGAACGGCAAGAAGATGTCCAAGTCCTTCGGGAACGTGGTCAACCCGCTGGACTGGATGGACAAGTACGGCTCCGATGCCCTGCGCTTCACCCTCGCGCGCGGCGCCAACCCGGGCGTCGACGTCCCGATCGGCGAGGACTGGGTCCAGGGCTCCCGCAACTTCGCCAACAAGATCTGGAACGCCACCCGCTTCGCGCTGATGAACGGCGCGACGGTCCAGGGCCCGCTGCCGGACGCGTCGAAGATGTCCTCGACCGACCGCTGGATCCTCTCCCGCCTGAACTCGGTCGTCGCCGAGGTCGACGCGTACTACGAGGACTACCAGTTCGCGAAGCTCTCCGACGCCCTGTTCCACTTCGCCTGGGACGAGGTCTTCGACTGGTACGTCGAGCTGTCCAAGACCACCTTCCAGGCGGGCGGCGAGGCCGCCGAGGTCTCCAAGCGCGTCCTGGGCGAGGTCCTGGACGTGACGCTGCGTCTCCTCCACCCGGTCGTCCCCTTCGTCACGGAGACGCTGTGGACGACGCTGACCGGTGGCGAGTCGGTCGTCATCGCCGAGTGGCCGTCCGACTCGGGCTTCCGGGACGCCGACGCCGAGCGGGAGATCGAGACCGTCCAGTCGGTGATCACCGAGGTCCGGCGCTTCCGTGCCGACCAGGGGCTCCAGCCGGGCCAGCGGGTCCCGGCCCGGCTGACCCTCGCGGGCAGCGCGCTCGCGGCCCACGAGGCGGCCGTCCGGCAGCTGCTGCGGCTCCAGCCGGAGGGCGACGCCTTCACGGCGACGGCCACGCTGCCGGTCGCGGGCGTCGAGGTGGCCCTCGACCTCTCCGGTGTCATCGACTTCGCCGCGGAGCGCAAGCGGCTGGCGAAGGACCTCGCCGCGGCGGAGAAGGAGAAGGCCCAGGCAAACGCCAAGCTCGGCAACGAGGCGTTCCTGGCGAAGGCACCGGACCACGTCGTGGACAAGATCCGCGGCCGCCTGACCAAGGCGGACGAGGACATCACCCGCATCACCGCCCAGCTGGAAAAGCTGCCGGAGGCTTAACGCCGCAGCCTGCGGGCAGTCGTGCCGCCCCAGCGGCACGTCTGCCCGCGGCTAGGGGTACGTAGACTGTCCCCGTGAGCGACAACCCCGGCCAGAACGACCAGCCCGACCCCACCGACGACTTCGACGAGATCATCGCGGCGGAGACCACCCGCGACCCCGACCTCGCCGTCATCGAGGCCGGCAGCCGCACCCTGCGCACCCAGGGCGGCCCCCCGGAGGCCGACGTCCCCGGGCGCCCCGAGGACCCCGAGGTGGACGCGGCCCTGCGCGCCGTCGAGACGGAGCTCGCGACCCGCTGGGGCGAGACCAAGCTGGAGCCGTCCGTCACCAGGATCGCCGCGCTGATGGACGTACTGGGCGAGCCGCAGCGCTCGTACCCCTCCATCCACATCACCGGGACCAACGGCAAGACCTCCACCGCCCGCATGATCGAGGCCCTGCTCGGCGCCTTCGAGCTGCGCACCGGGCGGTACACCTCGCCGCACGTGCAGTCGATCACCGAGCGGATCAGCCTGGACGGGGCGCCGATCTCCGCCGAGCGGTTCGTCGAGACCTACGACGACGTCAAGCCGTACATCGAGATGGTCGACGGCCAGCAGGAGTACCGGCTCTCCTTCTTCGAGGTGCTGACCGGCATGGCGTACGCCGCCTTCGCCGACGCCCCCGTGGACGTGGCCGTCGTCGAGGTCGGGATGGGCGGCTCCTGGGACGCCACCAACGTCATCGACGGGGACGTCGCCGTCGTCACCCCCATCGACCTGGACCACACCGACCGGCTCGGCGGGACGCCCGGCGAGATCGCGGTCGAGAAGTCCGGGATCATCAAGCAGGACGCCACCGTGATCCTGGCCCAGCAGCCGGTGGACGCGGCGCAGGTGATGCTGAAGAAGGCCGTCGACGTCAACGCCACCGTGGCCCGCGAGGGGCTGGAGTTCGGCGTCGTCGCCCGCGAGGTCGCCGTCGGCGGGCAGCTGGTCACCCTGCGCGGGCTCGGCGGCGAGTACACCGAGGTCTACCTGCCGCTGCACGGCGCCCACCAGGCGCACAACGCGGCGGTCGCGCTGGCCGCCGTCGAGGCGTTCTTCGGCGTCGGCGCGCAGCGCCCCGAGCCGCTGGACGTCGACACCGTGCGCAAGGCCTTCGCCTCCGTCGCCTCGCCGGGGCGGATGGAGGTGGTGCGGCGCTCGCCGACCGTGGTCCTCGACGCCGCGCACAACCCGGCCGGCGCCCGGGTCACCGCCGAGGCGGTGGGGGAGGCCTTCCAGTTCAGCCGCCTCATCGGGGTGGTCGGCGCCAGCGGCGACAAGAACGTACGGGGGCTCCTCGAAGCCTTCGAGCCGGTCTTCGCCGAGGTCGTCGTCACCCAGAACTCCAGCCACCGCGCGATGGACGCCGACGAGCTGGCCGCGGTCGCCGTCGAGGTCTTCGGCGACGACCGCGTCCAGGTCGAGCCGCGGCTGCCGGACGCCCTGGAGGCCGCGATCACGCTGGCCGAGGAGGAGGGCGAGTTCGCGGGCGGCGGTGTGCTCGTCACCGGTTCCGTCATCACCGTCGGCGAGGCCCGACTGCTCCTGAGGAGGGGCTGAGTAACCGTGCGTACGCTCTGTGCTTCGACGCTGATCGGCGAGTTCTTCGTGATCGGCTTCGCCGGACTGGTCGCCATGAAGGACCCGGACCTGTCGGTGGGGACGGTGTGGACGGTCAGCGGCATCGCGATGGTCCTCAGCGTGCTGCTGTGCGGGGTCATCACCCGGCCCGGCGGGATCGCCCTCGGCTGGGCGCTGCAGATCGCGCTGATCGCCTCCGGCTTCGTGGTGCCGACCATGTTCTTCCTCGGCGCGATCTTCGCCGCCCTGTGGTGGGCCTCCGTGCACTACGGGCGGAAGATCGACGAGGCGAAGGCGAGGTTCGCCGCCCAGGCCGAGGCCTCCGCACCCGACCCCGCCTGAGTGCGGGACGCGGCCGGCGGGCCCGGTATGCCTGACGCTGCGTGACGAACGCCGCGACACGCCCGGTAACCTCTGTCATCACCCGCACGACCGCACATGTCGAACATCTCCAAGGGAGCCCTCGTGACCCAGCGCAGCCTCGTCCTCCTCAAGCCCGACGCCGTCCGTCGTGGCCTGACCGGCGAGATCATCAGCCGCATCGAGCGCAAGGCCGGCTGGCAGATCACCGCGCTGGAACTGCGCACCCTGGACGCCGAGACGCTGGAGCAGCACTACGGCGAGCACAAGGGCAAGCCGTTCTACGAGCCGTTGGTCGAGTTCATGGCGTCCGGGCCGGTCGTGGCGATGGTCGTCGAGGGCGAGCGGGTCATCGAGGGTGTGCGCGCGCTGGCCGGTCCGACCGACCCGATCGCCGCCGCCCCGGGCTCCATCCGCGGGGACTACGGTGTGATCGTCCGCGAGAACCTGATCCACGCCTCCGACTCCGAGGAGTCCGCCGAGCGCGAGCTGAAGATCTTCTTCCCGGGCCGGGTCTGATCCTTCTTCGGGACACGCCGGGAACACCTTTTTTTCTGACGCCATGTCAGTCGAATGGACCGGGCGGAGCCGGGGCGGTCGCGTAAAAGCGACCGCCCTGTGGCATATGCACGCCTGATCGGGGGAACGGATCCCACCGTTGGCCCGTCTCCACAAGCGAGGCGGTGCGCCATCTGCTGACAATGGCGAAGACCCTCGCGCAGTGTTCGCGAAAGCGCGTCTACGATGGAAGCCTCCACGCGTCACTGCACCCACTTCGCCTACCTGAAAAGCCCTCAAAAGCTCCAGGGAAGGCCAGTCGAATCCTGATGGGGAACTCAATGTCGTTCATCGGCCGTGACATGGCTGTCGACCTCGGGACCGCCAACACGCTGGTGTACGTCAGGGGTCGCGGGATCGTACTCAACGAGCCGTCCGTCGTCGCGATCAACACCAACACCGGTGGCATCCTCGCGGTCGGCGCCGAAGCGAAGAAGATGATCGGGCGCACGCCCGGCAACATCGTTGCCGTGCGCCCGCTGAAGGACGGCGTCATCGCCGACTTCGAGATCACCGAGCGGATGCTCCGCTACTTCATCCTGAAGATCCACAAGCGGCGGTATCTGGCTCGGCCGCGGGTCGTCGTCTGTGTGCCCTCGGGCATCACCGGCGTCGAGCGCCGCGCCGTCATCGAGGCGTCGTCCCAGGCCGGCGCCCGACAGGTGCACATCATCGAGGAGCCCATGGCCGCGGCCATCGGCTCCGGCCTGCCGGTCCACGAGGCCACGGGCAACATGGTGGTGGACATCGGCGGCGGCACCACGGAGGTCGCGGTCATCTCGCTCGGCGGCATCGTCACCGCCCAGTCCATCCGCGTCGCGGGTGACGAGCTGGACAACGCGATCATCCAGCACGTGAAGAAGGAGTACAGCCTTCTGCTGGGTGAGCGCACGGCCGAACAGATCAAGATCACGGTCGGTTCGGCGTACGACCTCGACTCCGACGAGCACACCGAAATCCGCGGCCGGGACCTCGTCTCCGGGCTGCCCAAGACCGTCGTCATCTCCGCCGCCGAAGTGCGCAAGGCGATCGAAGAGCCGGTCAACGCCATCGTCGACGCCGTCAAGACCACCCTCGACAAGTGTCCGCCGGAGCTGTCCGGCGACATCATGGACCGGGGCATCGTCCTGACCGGCGGCGGCGCGCTGCTGCGCGGGCTCGACGAACGGCTGCGCCGGGAGACCGGGATGCCGATCCACATCGCCGAGGACCCGCTGGACAGCGTGGCGCTCGGCAGTGGCAAGTGCGTCGAGGAGTTCGAGGCGCTCCAGCAGGTGCTGGACGCCTCGCCCCGCAGATGACGTAACACTTCGGTTCCGCCGTACGAGACGATCTCCTCTCGTGCGGCGGATCGTTGATATAGAGGGTTGCGGTACCGGATGCGCGTGAAGCGCCCGACGTACCGAATCAGCTCAATTCCTGAACACCGCCACGTACATTCCGAGATTCCCGAATTTCGACGAGGAAGGCACGGCCGCCGCACGTGAGGGACACGAAAGAGAGCCGGCTGCTCCTGGTGCTGCTGATCGCCATCGCGTTCGCACTGATCACGGTGGACATCCGCGGCGGGGAGGACTCACCGGTCGACGGTGCCCGGCAGGCCGCCGCCAACGTCTTCGGTCCGATCGAGAACGGGGTCTCCTCCGCGGTCGACCCGGTCGGCAACGCGGTCTCCGCGATCCGCGACTCCGGCGACCGGCACGACCGGCTCGCGCGGCTGGAGACGGAGAACGCCGCCCTCAAGGCGAAGCTCGGCAGCGACGAACGCGGCCGCAGCCGGCTGAAGCAGTTCGACAAGATGCTCGGGCTGGCCGGCGCCGGGCAGTACGGCATCAAGGGCGCCCAGGTCATCGCCATAGGAGCGGCCCAGGGCTTCTCCTGGACCATCACCATCGACGCCGGTGCCAACGACGGCGTCAAGCGCGACATGACCGTCCTCAACGGCGACGGCCTCGTCGGACGCGTGACCACCGTCGGCCCGAACACGGCCACCGTGCTGCTCGCCAACGACCCGGACTTCACCGTCGGCACCCGGATGGAGTCCGGTGACGAACTGGGCTTCGCCTCCGGCCAGGGCAGCCGCCCCCTTCGCGTCGAACTCCTCAACGGCAAGGCCGACGTGAAGAAGGGCGACCGCCTCGTCACCTTCGGCTCGCAGGCCGACAAGCCCTTCGTGCCGGGCGTGCCCGTCGGCACCATCACCCGCGTCGACCCCAACGGCGGCGACCTGACCCGCATCCTCGACGTCACGCCGTTCGTCAGCTTCACCAAGCTCGACATCGTCGGCGTCGTCGTCCAGGCGCCGTCGAAGGACCCGCGCGACACGGTGCTCCCGGAGAAGAAGCAGCCGAAGCCCACGCCGACCGTGACGGTCACCGTCACCCCCGGGGCCGACCCCGAGGGCCAGGCCCAGAACGACGCGACCGGTCAGAACGACGCGACCGGTCAGAACGACGCGACCGGTCAGAACGACGCGACCGGTCAGAACGACGCGACCGGCCAGAACGACCAGACAGAGCAGCAGAACGAGCAGCCCGAGCCGTAGGAGCCTTCACCCCATGCGCGTCAACCGGATCCTGCTGTCCGTCGCCCTCGTCGTCGTCGCCCTGGTGATCCAGGTGAGCGTCCTCGCCCGCCTCCACCTGCCCGGCGCCGTCCCCGACCTGCTGCTGCTCACCGTCCTCGGCCTCGCCCTGGTCTACGGCCACGTCGGCGGCGCCCTCGTCGGCTTCGGCGCCGGACTCCTCGCCGACCTCGCCCCGCCCGCCGACCACGCCGCCGGCCGCTACGCCCTCGTGCTCTGCGTCATCGGCTACCTCGCCGGACTCGCCCGACCGGACAACGGACGGCTCCGCTCGGCCACCGGCCCCATGGTCGTCGTGGTCGCCGCCGCCGTCGGCACCACCCTGCTCTACGCGGGCGTCGGCGCCCTCGTCGGCGACACCGCAGCACGCCACGTCGGCCTGCCCAGCCTGCTGTTCACGGCCGCCCTGTACGACCTGCTGCTCGCGCCCTTCGTCGTCCCCGGCATCATGGCGCTCGCCCGGCGCGCCGAGAACGACCCGCTGGCCGACACCAACTCCGCCGCCCAGAGCCCCGACATCTCCTCCGGCTGGCTCTCCGGAGGCACCGGCCTGCGCATCGGCAGACAGCGCAACGCGCTGCGGGTGAAGACGGCCCGCGCCCGCGTGGCCCGCGCGGGGCGCATCAAGGGGGTCAAGCGGCTGTGACCAGGCGGCAGCACTCCAGCAGCACACACTTCGTGAGGGGGAGCCAGAACCAGTGACCAATATCCCCGAGACCGGCCGCAGCACCCGCGTCCAGACCCGGCTCGTCGTCATCCAGATCCTCGTCCTCTCCCTCCTCGCCACCCTCGGCGGCCGCCTCTGGTACCTCCAGATCCGCCAGGGCGACGAGTACGCCGAGGAGGCCTCCGGCAACCACGTCCAGCAGGTCGTCCAGCCCGCCACCCGCGGCTCGATCCTGGACGCCCGCGGCGTCGCCCTCGCCGACAACGAGACCCGCCTCGTCGTCTCCGCCTCCCGCACCGACCTGCTGAAGATGAAGGACGACGGCAAGGCCGTCCTCACCAAGCTCGCCGGTGTCCTCGGCATGAAGCCCCAGGACGTCATCGACAAGGTCCGGCTCTGCGACGCCGAGACCCCGCAGCCCTGCTGGAACGGCTCGCCCTACCAGCCGATCCCCGTCACCGACGAGGCCACCGTCAAGCAGGCCCTGCAGATCCGCGAACGCGCCGAGGACTTCCCCGGCATCACCGCCGAACCCATGGCCGTACGCCGCTACGCCGCCCCCGGCAAGTCCAACACCGCCCAGGTCCTCGGCTACCTCTCGCCGGTCACCGACGAGGAACTGCAGAAGGCCCAGGACACCGACTCGCCCTACCTGCGCTCCGACCAGGTCGGCCGCTCCGGCCTGGAGCGCCAGTACGACAAGGCGCTGCGCGGCAAGGCCGGCGTCACCCGCTACGAGGTCGACAACCTCGGCCGCGTCATCGGCCAGGCCGAGTCCGACCCGGGCACCCCCGGCGCCAACCTCGTCACCAGCATCGACGCCCGCGTCCAGCGGGTCGCCGAGTACGAGCTGAACGAGGCGATGAAGGCCGCCCGCAAGGAGATGGACCGCAACACCAACCGGACCTACGAGGCCGACGCCGGAGCGGTCGTCGTGATGGAGGCCAAGACCGGCCGCGTCGTCGCCATGGCCTCCAACCCCGACTACGACCCCAACGCCTGGGTCGGCGGCATCTCCGCCAAGGACTACAAGAAGCTCACCGGCAAGGACTCCAACTACCCGCTGCTCAACCGCGCCACCCAGGGCCAGGCGGCCCCCGGCTCCATCTTCAAGGTCGTCTCCTCGGCCGGCGCGGTCGAGGCCGGCTACGACTTCGACGGCAACTACGACTGCTCCAGCGCCTACAACGTCGGCGGCCAGGTCTTCAAGAACTTCGAGTCGGCCAACGAAGGCATGATCAGCATCGGCCGCGCCCTGGAACTCTCCTGCGACACCGTCTTCTACCGCCTGTCCCACCAGGAGTGGAAGAAGGACGGCGGGATGAACCCCAAGAACCCCAACGACTACTTCTACAAGGCCGCCCACCAGTTCGGCCTCGGCGCCAAGACCGGCATCGACCTCCCCAACGAGGTCACCGGCCGCGTCCCCGACCGCCAGTGGAAGCAGGACTACTGGGAGGCCAACAAGGACGCCTGGTGCAAGTCCGGCAAGAAGGACGGCTCCTACGTCGAGAAGATCGCGTACGAGAACTGCCACAGCGGCAACAAGATGCGCGCCGGTGACTCCATCAACTACTCCATCGGCCAGGGCGACACCCTCGTCACCCCCATCCAGATGGCCACCATCTACGCGGCCATCTCCAACGGCGGCACCCTCTACGACCCGAGCATCGGCAAGGCCGTCGTCAGCCCCGACGGCAAGTCGGTCCGCGAGATCGAGCCCACCGCCCACGGCAAGCTGCCCATAAGCAAGACCACGCTGGCCAAGATGGACGAGGCCCTCGCCGGCGTCGCCAGCCGCGGCACCGCCGCCTGGCGGTTCGCCCAGGTCGGCTGGCCGCAGGACAAGATCCCGATGCACGCCAAGACCGGTACCGCCGAGGTCTACGGCAAGCAGACCACGTCCTGGTTCGCGACGTACACCAAGGACTACTCGATCGTCATGACGATCTCCCAGGGCGGCACCGGCTCCGGCGCCTCCGGCCCGGCCGTCCGCAACATCTACGACGCGCTGTACGGCGTCTCCGACGACGGCGACATCGACCCGAAGAAGGCGCTGCTGCCCAAGCCGCAGGCGAGCCTCCCGAAGATCAAGACGGACGGCACCATCCTCTCCCCGAAGATGCCGAAGGACGTCGTCAAGGAGCTCCAGCCCGACGAGAAGGCCTCCCCGGACGAGGAGTACGCCCCCGTCCAGGACGGGGACCAGCCCGCCACCACCCCCAACCAGAACGGGGAGAACCGCGACACCCGGCGCCACCGACGCCGAGGCGGCGCACGCGGCTCCGGGCGCGGCGCCCGGCCGGGCGGCAGGGGAAGAAGCCGGAGGGCACGCGCATGACCGGCAACAGCTTCCACGTCTCCGGATACGGCCCCGACAGGGGCGGCTGGTCCCGCCTCTTCGCCCGGGACTCCATGGCCCGGCGGCTCGACTGGCCGATACTGACGGCCGCCGTGGCGCTCTCCCTGATGGGCTCGCTGCTCGTCTACTCCGCGACCCGCAACCGCACCGAACTCAACCAGGGCGACCAGTACTACTTCCTCACCCGGCACCTGCTGAACACCGGCATCGGGCTCGCCCTTATGGTCGCCACCGTCTGGCTCGGCCACCGCGCCCTGCGCACCGCCGTGCCGCTCCTGTACGGCTTCTCGGTGTTCCTGATCCTGCTGGTGCTCACCCCGCTCGGCTCGACCATCAACGGCGCCCACTCCTGGATCAAGCTCCCCGGCGGCTTCTCCCTGCAGCCCTCGGAATTCGTGAAGATCACGATCATCCTGGGCATGGCGATGCTGCTGGCCGCACGCGTCGACGCCGGGGACCGGCCGCACCCCGACCACCGCACCGTGCTCCAGGCCCTGGGCCTGGCCACCGTGCCGATGCTCATCGTGATGCTCATGCCCGACCTCGGGTCGGTCATGGTCATGGTCATCATCGTGCTCGGCATCCTGCTCGCCTCCGGCGCCAGCAACCGCTGGATCTTCGGCCTGCTCGGCGCCGGCACGGCGGGCGCGCTCGCCGTCTGGCAGCTCGGCATCCTGGACGACTACCAGATCGCCCGCTTCGCCGCCTTCGCCAACCCCGCCCTCGACCCCGCGGGCGTCGGCTACAACACCAACCAGGCCCGCATCGCCATCGGCTCCGGCGGACTCACCGGCTCAGGACTCTTCGAGGGCTCCCAGACCACCGGCCGGTTCGTCCCCGAGCAGCAGACCGACTTCGTCTTCACCGTCGCCGGCGAGGAACTGGGCTTCCTCGGCGCGGGCCTCATCATCGCCCTGCTCGGCGTGGTCCTCTGGCGCGCCTGCCGCATCGCCCGCGGCACCCCCGACCTGTACGGCACGGTGGTCGCCGCGGGGATCGTCGCGTGGTTCGCCTTCCAGACCTTCGAGAACGTCGGCATGACCCTCGGCATCATGCCGGTCACCGGCCTGCCCCTGCCCTTCGTCTCCTACGGCGGCTCCTCCATGTTCGCCGTGTGGATAGCGGTCGGCCTGCTCCAGTCGATCACCGTGCAGAGACCGATGTCGGCGTAACCCGGCACTGGGGCGTGCGCGGTACGCCGCCCGAGACGTGCGCGGTAAGGGGGACCGTCCCGGCCGGGTTAGGCTGGATGGTCCCCCTTGTCAGCACACGAAGGTCCCGTGAGATGCCTGCCGAAGCCTCCCCGGCCGCCGAGTCCGTGTTTCCGCAGCTCGAAGCACTGCTCCCGCATGTGCAGAAGCCGATCCAGTACGTCGGCGGAGAGCTGAACTCCACGGTCAAGGAGTGGGCATCCTGCGACGTCCGCTGGGCCCTGATGTACCCCGACGCCTACGAGGTCGGCCTGCCCAACCAGGGCGTCATGATCCTCTACGAGGTGCTCAACGAGCAGCAGGGCGTCCTCGCCGAGCGCACCTACAGCGTCTGGCCGGACCTCGAGGAGCTGATGCGGGAGCACTCCGTCCCGCAGTTCACCGTCGACAGCCACCGCCCGGTCGGCGCCTTCGACGTCTTCGGCCTCTCCTTCTCCACGGAGCTGGGCTACACCAACATGCTCACCGCCCTCGATCTGGCGGGCATCCCGCTGGAAGCGGCGGACCGCGGCATCGACGACCCGATCGTCCTGGCCGGCGGTCACGCGGCCTTCAACCCGGAGCCGATCGCCGACTTCATCGACTGCGCGGTCATCGGCGACGGCGAACAGGCCGTCCTGGAAGTCACCGCGATCATCCGCGCCTGGAAGGCCGAGGGCCGCCCGGGAGGCCGCGAGGAACTCCTGCTCCGCCTGTCGAAGACCGGCGGCGTCTACGTCCCCGCCTTCTACGACGTCGAGTACCTCCCCGACGGCCGCATCGCCCGCGTCGTCCCCAACCGCTCCGGCGTCCCGTGGCGGGTCTCGAAGCACACCGTCATGGACCTCGACGAGTGGCCGTACCCCAAGCAGCCCCTCGTCCCGCTCGCCGAGACCGTCCACGAGCGGATGTCCGTGGAGATCTTCCGCGGCTGCACCCGAGGCTGCCGCTTCTGCCAGGCCGGCATGATCACCCGCCCGGTGCGCGAGCGCTCCATCACCGGCATCGGCGAGATGGTCGACAAGGGCCTGAAGGCGACGGGCTTCGAGGAGGTCGGCCTCCTCTCCCTCTCCTCCGCCGACCACACGGAGATCGCCGACGTCGCCAAGGGCCTCGCCGACCGGTACGAGGAGGACAAGATCGGCCTGTCCCTCCCCTCCACCCGCGTCGACGCCTTCAACATCGACCTGGCCAACGAGCTCACCCGCAACGGCCGCCGCTCCGGCCTCACCTTCGCCCCCGAGGGCGGCTCCGAGCGCATCCGCAAGGTCAT
This sequence comes from Streptomyces sp. NPDC111628, assembly GCF_055635195.1. Classification (NCBI taxonomy): domain Bacteria; kingdom Bacillati; phylum Actinomycetota; class Actinomycetes; order Kitasatosporales; family Streptomycetaceae; genus Streptomyces; species Streptomyces sp. NPDC111628. The sequence goes on from NZ_JBVKBZ010000004.1 coordinate 542,320, forward strand.
CAACAAGATGGTCTCCGAGGACGACCTCATCCGCACCGTCGCGACCGCCTACGGCAACGGCTGGCGCCAGGTGAAGCTGTACTTCATGTGCGGCCTGCCCACCGAGACCGACGACGACGTCCTCCAGATCGCCGACATGGCCACCCGGGTCATCGCCAAGGGCCGCGAGGTCTCCGGCTCCGGCGACATCCGCTGCACGGTCTCCATCGGCGGCTTCGTCCCCAAGCCCCACACCCCCTTCCAGTGGGCCCCGCAACTGTCGGCGGAGGAGACGGACGCCCGCCTCCAGAAGCTCCGCGACAAGATCCGCGGCGACAAGAAGTACGGCCGCTCCATCGGCTTCCGCTACCACGACGGCAAGCCCGGCATCGTCGAGGGCCTCCTCTCCCGCGGCGACCGCCGCCTGGGCGCCGTCATCCGCGCCGTCTACGAGGACGGCGGCCGCTTCGACGGCTGGCGCGAGCACTTCTCCTACGACCGCTGGATGGCCTGCGCCGACAAGGCCCTGGAGCCCACCGGCGTCGACGTCGACTGGTACACCACCCGCGAGCGCGGCTACGAGGAGGTCCTGCCCTGGGACCACCTCGACTCCGGCCTCGACAAGGAGTGGCTCTGGGAGGACTGGCAGGACGCCCTCGACGAGACCGAGGTCGACGACTGCCGCTGGACCCCGTGCTTCGACTGCGGCGTCTGCCCCCAGTTCGACACATGGCCACAAACGGGCCCGACGGGCAAGAAGCTCCTGCCGCTGACGGTCAAGAAGTCCGGCTGACCTGCGGATACGGGGGAGCGGGGGATGACTGAGCCACTGCGGCGCATAGCTGAGGCTGTGGCGGATGCCACAGAGGATGAGGTGGCCGCGGTGCTCGGTTCGCTCGGGTCTGTGAAGGCGCGGCAGTCGACTGGAGACGCTCCACGGACGCCTCTGCCGGCCTCTGGGGGCCACGCGAGTATCCAGAGTGAGGTGGAGTGGGCCTAGCGGCGGTGTGGGATCCTGGCCGGCATGGGGGATGCGTCGGCTGATCAGGCCATAGGGAGCTTTCTGACATCGATCCAGGTCGGTGATCGCTGCAGTGGTGTGGTGGCGGCGGTCTCCCGGTCTGAGGTGTCCGTGACCCTGGACGGGTTCGCCGCTCGTCCACTCGGGGTGGTGGGGCCGCTGGATGTCTCCTGGCAACGGCGCAGGGCTGATGCTGCTGTGGTCGGTCAACGGATCACCGCCGAGGTGCTCTCCGTGGACTTGGAGGAGGGCCGGGTATGGCTGTCGATGGCGGCCACGGAGAACCCGGAACTCTGGGCGTTCCTCAAGCGGCTCCGCTACGGCCAACGTCTCACCGGAACGGTGGCGAAGATCGAGTCGTTCGGTGTCTTCGTGACGCTGGACGAGGGCCCCGCTCATCCGGTCTATCCCGGCGTCGGCTTCATCACGTATCCCGAGCTGTCCTGGCGCCGCTTCGAGGCGGCCTCGGAGGTCGTTGAGGTCGGGCAGCGCGTGTACTGCGAGTTCTTGCAGTTCGACACGTGGAACGGTGAGGCTCGGCTGTCCTTGCGGGCCACTCAGCTGGACCCGCTTCAGTGGCTCTTTGACGGCACCGCAGTGGGTCAGAGACTGACCGGACAGGTGACCAAGGTTCTCCCGTTCGGCGTCTTCGTGCGGGTCGCAGAGGACGTCGAGGGCTTGGTGCACTTGCCCGAGCTGAGTGCGGATCCCGGTAGGGCACCTGAGGACGTTGTGCAGGTGGGCGAGGAACTCACGGTCGTCGTCACGGACATCGACCGCGAGCGGCGCCGGTTGTCTCTTTCTCTGCGACAAGCCTGAGCGGTTGTAGTGCGGGCCATGCCCGGCGATGGACACCGAGATCCAGGTCGGCCCGACCGGCAAGAAGCTGCTGCCGCTGACGGTGAAGTGACACAGGTCACGGGTTGTTCGTGACATACGGTCAGTTTGCCTTGCTTCGAACCCGTGGACGAGATCGTGAAGCGTCGTCTTGGATGGTGGAGGGGTGCGGGTACGGGGTTCTTCTTGTGAACCTGGGGTGGACGGACTGTGCGTTTCGGCGGATCCGGGTGCCCTTCGACAAGTGAAAAGCAGTCGGCGGACCGCAGCCTTCAGCCCGTAAGGCCGGACGATCCCTAGGACTGCGATGAACGCACGTGGCAAGATCGTTACACCTCCCAACCGCCTCAGACGGGGCGTATCCCGGCGTGCCGCCGGGGTCAGGGCCGCGGCGCTGCTCGGCGTGGCGCCGCTGCTGTTCCTGGCCGCCGCTCCGACGCAGGCGGTGGTCGGTCAGCCCGGCGCCGGGGCCGACTACGGCTTCACCGCCCGGCTGGTGGTCGGCGACCACCAGCGGGGCTGCTCGGGCTCGCTGGTCACCCCCGAGTGGGTGCTCACGGCGGCCAGTTGCTTCGTCGACAACCCCGCCTCCGACCTCTCGCTGCCGGCCGGGCCGCCCCCGCTGAAGACCGTCGCGACCGTGGGCGACGGTCAGGCCCGCACCGTGGTGGAGCTCCGTCCGCACGGTGAGCGCGACCTCGTGCTGGCCCGTCTCGCGCAGCCCGTGCGGGGTGTGGCGCCCGTTCCGGTGGCCGCCACCGCGCCCGCCGCGGGACAGGAACTGACCGTCGCGGGACACGGCCGCACGGCGAGCGAGTGGGTGCCGCTCGAAAGGCACACCGGGACGTTCGCCGTCACCGCCGTCGACGGCGGCGATCTCACCCTCGCCGGGAAGAACGGCGCGTCGGTCTGCCAGGGCGACGCCGGTGGTCCCGCCGTGGGCACGGTGGACGGCACGCTGGCGCTGGTCGCGGTCAGCAGCCGCTCCAACCAGGTGGGCTGCTTCGGCAACGAGGCCCCGGAGGGGACCGCCGCCAGTGCGGTCAGCACCCGCGTCGACGACGTCCGGGACTGGATCACCGCCACCGCCCGGTCCACCCCGAGGGCCGACTTCAACGGTGACGGCCGCAGCGACGTGGGCGTGCTCTACGACAACGGCGCCACCACGAGCGGGGGCTTCGGCACCACGATCTGGTCGCTGACCAGCGGGGAGTCCGGCTTCGCCGCGCCGCAGCGCCGGTGGGACAGTGCGGACTTCGGCAGCTGGAACGCGAGCCGCTCGAAGACGTTCGCCGGTGACTTCGACGGCGACGGCCGCAGCGACATCGGCGTGCTCTACGACAACGGCGCGCGACCGGACGGCACCGGCAACCGCACCGCGCTGTGGACGTTCACCAACACCGGTGCCGGCTTCGCCGAGCCGGTGCGGGTGTGGGACAGCCTGGACGGCGGCAGCTGGACGTGGAGCCGCTCCCAGCCGGTCGTCGGCGACTTCGACGGCGACGGCCGCGACGACGTCGGTGTGCTGTACGACAACGGCGTACGCGCGGACGGCGGCGGGAACCGCACGACGCTGTGGACGCTGAGGAGCACGGGTTCCGGTTTCGCCAAGCCGGTCATGGCATGGGACAGCGCGGTCAGCGGCAGCTGGTCCGGGGACAAGTCGAAGCCGGTCGCCGGTGACTTCGACGGTGACGGCCGTGGTGACGTCGGTGTGCTGTACGACTACGGTGCGCGGGCGGACGGTACCGGCAACCGCACCGGCCTGTGGACGCTCAGGAGCACGGCTTCCGGCTTCGCCAAGCCGGTGAAGGTCTGGGACAGCGGCGACGGCGCCGGCAGCTGGACCTGGAGCAGCTCGGAGCTGGTCTCCGGTGACTTCGACGGTGACGGCCGCGGTGACGTCGGTGTGCTGTACGACAACGGCGTACGCGCGGACGGCGGCGGGAACCGCACGACGCTGTGGACGCTGAGCAGCACGGGTTCCGGTTTCGCCAAGCCGGTCAGGGAGTGGGACAGCGCGGTCAGCGGCAGCTGGTCCTGGAGCAGGTCGAAGCCGGTCGCGGGCGATTTCGACGGTGACGGCCGTGGTGACGTCGGTGTGCTGTACGACTACGGTGCGCGGGCGGACGGTACCGGCAACCGCACCGGCCTGTGGACGCTGAGCAGCACGGCTTCCGGCTTCGCCAAGCCGGTGAAGGTGTGGGACAGCGCCGACGGCGGCAGCTGGACCTGGTCGCGGAGCGACCTCGCCTGAGCGACGCGTGCCCTGAACCGAACCGCCACGACGGTCGGACGCCGGACGGCGTCCCGTCGTGGCGGTTCGTGTAGCGGCGGGAACCCGCAGCGGCCGGAACGCGTACTCTAGAGGAGAGGGCCGGGCGCCACGCCCCCGTCGAGGTGAGGGTGATGCCCGTCCCGCCGGCCGTACACAAGGAGAAGTTCCCCTGGGCAAGCGACAGCCCGTAGGCCCGCCGCCCGTTCCCGCGGTGCAGCGCATTCGACTGCGCTACACCAAGCGCGGCCGCCTCCGGTTCACCAGCCACCGTGACTTCCAGCGCGCCTTCGAGCGTGCGCTGCGCCGCGCCGAGGTGCCGATGGCGTACTCGGCGGGGTTCACCCCGCACCCGAAGGTGTCGTACGCCAATGCCGCACCCACCGGCACGGGCAGTGAGGCGGAGTATCTGGAGATCGCGCTCACCGAAGCGCGCGACCCGGAGCGGTTGAGGCTGCTCCTCGACGAGTCGCTGCCCACCGGGCTCGACGTCGTCGACGCGGTGGAGGCCCGGACCTCCGGGCTCGCCGACCGGCTGACGGCCTCCGTGTGGGAGCTGCGGCTGGACGGTGTGGAGCCCGCCGAGGCCGAGAGGGCCGTCGCGGCCTTCGTCGCGGCCCCGGCGGTGGAGGTGCAGCGCCGTACGAAGAACGGCGTCCGTACCTTCGACACCCGCTCCGCCGTCGCGCACCTGGAGAGCGTCACCACGCACGGTTCACCGGCTGATAGGCCGAGCGACCGGCCCTGTGCGATACTGCGGCTGGTTGTTCGGCACGTGACGCCTGCCGTACGACCCGACGACGTCCTGTCCGGTCTTCGCGCCGTGGCCGACCTGGCGCCGCCGGTCCCCGCAGCGGTGACCAGGCTGGCGCAGGGGCTGTTCGATGAAGAGACCGGTGCGGTGACCGACCCGCTCGCGCCCGACCGCGAGGCAGAAGCGCCCGAGCCGCATCCGGCCGCCGCTTCCGCCGCCGCGAAGGCGCCGGCGTAAGGAAGGTTCCGCGTAGGGACGGACGTCGTAGCGCCGCCCTCGAACTCGGGAGCCACCTGGGTCGGGCAGCGCACCGACCACAAGACTTTCGCCAGGCCGTGCACGCCAAGGGGTACGGAACCGGCGAGACAAGACACGGATGAGCTTCCGAGCGGCGCCCGCGCCCCGGACGGCGGCGACCGCGCACCGCGCGCGCCGCGGACGTCACCGGCGGTCGACATGTCGATGCCGGACCAGGCGCGGCGCCCGGGAGCCTGACGGGAGAAACCCCCGCATGCTCGAACCGACCGAATCCACTGAGTCCTCGACCACGACGGACTCCGAGTCGAACACCCCCAGCGACACCCTGCCGCCGCGTCGGCGGCGCAGGGCCGCGTCCCGCCCGGCGGGTCCGCCGTCCGGCGGTTCCGAGGCGCCGGCGGAGACCGTCGCGCCGGCCGAGCCGGCCCCCGCCGAGGTGGCCGAGGCCTCCGAGCCGGCGCCGGAGCCCGCGGCTCCCGCCCGGCCGCGGCGCCGTGCGGTACGTCGTGCCTCCGCGCCCGCCGGGGCTCCCGAGGCCGTGGAAGCGGCCGAGACCGTCGTGTCCGCGGCCCCCGCCGAGACGCCGGCGCCGGCCGAGGAGGCCACGGAGCCCGTCGAGACCACCGAGAGTGCCGCGCCCAAGGGGCGTACCCGCCGTCGTGCCACGCGCAGCGTGACCTCGGCCAGCGAGCCGACGGCCGCCGAGCCGACCGTCAGCGAGCCTGCCGCCGCCGTGGCCCCGGAGCCCGCCGAGGCCGAGACGGAGGAAGAAGCGGAGACCGAGGCCGAGGCCGAGAGCGCCGCGCCCAAGGGCCGCACCCGTCGTCGTGCCACGCGCCGCGTGTCCGCCCCGGCCGAGGCGAGCGAGTCCGAGGCCGCCGCCCCCGAGCCCGCGAAGGCCGCGGACACTTCCGAGGCCGCGAAGGCCGCGGACGCCGCCGCGCCCGCCGAGGCCGCCGAGTCCGGCGAGGACGCCGCGCCGCGCCGTGCGCGCCGCCGGTCCACCCGCAAGGCCGCCACCGGTTTCGCCGCCCCGGCGCAGACCGCCGCCGCGGCGTCCGACGAGGCGGAGGCGCCCAAGCGCCCGTCGCGTCCCGCGGTCGCCGTGTTCCAGGCGCCCGTGTTCGCCGAGCCGCAGTTCCAGACGCCCGAGCGGGCCGCGGCCGAGGCCGCCGCCGAAGCAGCCGGTGCCGAGCCGGCGAAGCCGGTCGAGGAGAGCGTGGAGGCCGCTCCGGAGGAGCAGCCCGCCGCTTCCCGCCGCCGTCGCAAGCGCCGGGGTGCCGCCGCCGAGGAGGCCGCCGAGGAGCGGGCCACGGCCGCCGTCACCGAGCACGAGCCCGCGACCGAGGACCGGTCCCGGGCCGACGCCGAAACCGAGACCGAGGTCGAGTCCGAGGCCGACGAGTCGGGCGACGAGCACGACGACGCCGACGGCTACGAGGAGTCCGGTTCGCGCCGCCGTCGTCGCCGGGGCGGCCGTCGCCGTCGCCGGGGCGACTCCGCCGACGGCGACCTGACCGACGGCGAGGGCGAGCACACCGGCGCCGATCAGGCCGATCAGGACGCTTCGGACACCGCCGAGCAGGCGGACGAGGACGCCGAGGAGAGCGAGGAGGCCGCCGGCGAGAGCGGCGGTTCCAGCAGCAGCCGGCGCCGTCGTCGCCGTCGCCGCCGGGCCGGGGACGGCTCGGGCGAGGCCGACTCCGCCACCGACGACCCCGAGCGCACCGTCGTCAAGGTGCGTGAGCCGCGGCCGGCGCGGGAGAAGAGCGAGCCGTCCGACGAGGTGCAGTCCATCAAGGGCTCGACCCGTCTGGAGGCCAAGAAGCAGCGCCGCCGGGAGGGCCGCGAGCAGGGCCGCCGGCGCGTGCCGATCATCACCGAGGCCGAGTTCCTGGCCCGCCGCGAGGCCGTCGAGCGCGTCATGGTCGTCCGCCAGCACGGCGAGCGCACCCAGATCGGCGTCCTGGAGGACGGCGTGCTCGTCGAGCACTACGTCAACAAGGAGCAGGCCACCTCGTACGTCGGCAACGTCTACCTCGGCAAGGTGCAGAACGTGCTGCCGTCGATGGAGGCCGCCTTCATCGACATCGGCAAGGGCCGCAACGCCGTCCTGTACGCCGGTGAGGTCAACTTCGAGGCGCTGGGCATGGCCAACGGGCCGCGGCGCATCGAGTCCGCCCTCAAGTCCGGCCAGCCGGTCCTGGTGCAGGTCACCAAGGACCCGATCGGTCACAAGGGCGCCCGCCTGACCAGCCAGGTCTCGCTGCCCGGCCGCTACCTGGTCTACGTGCCCGAGGGCTCGATGACCGGTATCAGCCGCAAGCTGCCCGACACCGAGCGGTCCCGGCTGAAGTCGATCCTGAAGAAGATCGTCCCGGAGGACGCGGGCGTCATCGTGCGCACCGCCGCCGAGGGCGCCAGCGAGGACGAGCTGCGCCGCGACGTCGAGCGGCTCCAGGCGCAGTGGGAGGACATCCAGAAGAAGGCGAAGAGCGGCGGCAGCTCGAACGCGCCCTCGCTGCTCTACGGCGAGCCGGACATGACCGTCCGGGTCGTGCGCGACATCTTCAACGAGGACTTCTCCAAGGTCGTCGTCAGCGGCGACGACGCCTGGCAGACCATCCACGGCTACGTGTCCCACGTGGCGCCGGACCTCGCCGAGCGGCTGTCCAAGTGGACCAGCGAGGTCGACGTCTTCGCCACGTACCGGATCGACGAGCAGCTCGCCAAGGCGCTGGACCGCAAGGTCTGGCTGCCCAGCGGCGGTTCGCTGGTGATCGACCGGACCGAGGCGATGATCGTCGTCGACGTCAACACCGGCAAGTTCACCGGTCAGGGCGGCAACCTCGAGGAGACGGTCACCAGGAACAACCTGGAGGCGGCCGAGGAGATCGTGCGCCAGCTCCGGCTGCGCGACCTCGGCGGCATCATCGTCATCGACTTCATCGACATGGTGCTCGAGTCCAACCGGGACCTGGTCCTTCGGCGCCTGCTGGAGTGCCTGGGCCGGGACCGGACCAAGCACCAGGTCGCCGAGGTGACCTCGCTGGGCCTGGTCCAGATGACCCGCAAGCGGGTCGGCCAGGGGCTGCTGGAGTCCTTCTCGGAGACCTGCGTCCACTGCAACGGCCGCGGTGTCATCGTCCACCTCGACCAGCCGTCGTCGGCCGGTGGCGGCGGTGGCAAGCGCCGCAAGCGGGCGCGTGCCGGGGCCGACCAGCCGCACGAGCACGAGGCCGTCGCCGGGGTCGAGACCGGGCCGACGCCGGAGCAGGAGGCGGACACCGAGTCCGAGACCGAGGTGGCCGCCGAGGTGGCCGAGCCGGTCGCCCTCCCCGCGCCCGACTTCAGCGCGGACGAGGAGCTGTACAGCAGCGCCGCCGAGGCCGAGGCGGCCGCCACGCGCGGTCGTGGCCGGCGTCGCGCGAGCCGTCGGGCGTCCGCCCCGGCGGGTGCACCCAAGGCGGCGAAGGGCGAGGCCGCCAAGGCAGCGGCCGCACCCGCCGAGGTGCCGACCGCGCAGGACGTCACGGTGCGGGAGGAGGTCGAGCGTCCCGTACGGCGCGAGCCCGCCGCCGAGGTGCTGGCCGAGCCCGCCGCCGTCGAGGACGCCGTCTCCGGCGCCCCCGCCCCGGCCGCTGCGGCCGAGACCGCGGCGCCCGCGTCGGAGGAGGCCGCGCCCAAGGGCCGTACCCGCCGCCGGGCCACCCGGAAGGTGTCCGCACCGGCCGGTTCGCCCGAGGGGGCCGAAGCCGCCGTACTGACGGTCCCGGAGACCACCGCGGTGTCCGAGCAGTCCGCGCCGGAGCCCGAGCAGGCACCGGAGGCGGCCCCGGCCGTCGCCGAGCCGGCCGAGAGCGCCGCCCCGGCCCGCCCGCGCCGCCGCGCGGTGCGCAAGCCCACCACGTCCACCGCGTCCGAGGAGGCGGCCGTCGTGGTCGTCCCGTCGGCCCCGGCGGACGAGGCACCGGACGCACAGCCCGAGGCACCGGACGCACAGCCCGAGGCCGAGGAGGCCGCCCCGGCCAAGAAGGCGGCGGCTCGCAAGACGGCCAAGAAGGCGACGGCGAAGAAGGCCGCCACCAAGAAGACCGCGGCCAAGAAGACGACGACCGCGAAGAAGGCCACGGCCAAGAAGGCGGCCAAGACGACGACCGCCAAGAAGGCCACGGCCAAGAAGACGGCGTCGAAGAAGACCGCGGCGGCCGCCCAGCAGGCGCCGTCCTCGGTCACGGCCGCCACCGACGAGGGCTGATCCGGCACCTGTCCGATCCGGCACCTGTCGCGAAACGTGTGGCCCCGTCCGAACGGATTCCGTTCGGCCGGGGCCACACGTTTCCCCGGCCGCTCCCGGGCGCATCATCAGTGACAGCCGGACTGCCCCGGCGAGGTGAGAGGAGACCACGTGCCGGTACTGACGAGGCTCATCCCCTCGCCGCTCGTCGTGGACGTCCGGCCGGGCGCCCTGGACGACCTGGCGAGCGTCCTGGCGGACCAGCGGATCTCGCAGTCCGGGAAGCTGGCCGTGGCGATCTCCGACGGCTCGGGGGCGCGGCTGCGCCGGCGCCTGGAGCCGTCGCTGCCCGGCGCCGACTGGTTCGAGGTCGGCGGCGGCACGATCGACGACGCGGTGCGACTGGCCGACGGCATGAAGTCGGGACGCTACGACGCGGTCGTCGGTCTCGGCGGCGGCAAGGTCATCGACTGCGCCAAGTTCGCCGCGGCCCGCGTGGGCCTGCCCATGGTCGCCGTGGCGACCAACCTGTCCCACGACGGCATCTGTTCGCCGGTCTCGATCCTCGACAACGACGCGGGCCGCGGTTCGTACGGCGTGCCGACGCCCATCGCGCTCGTCGTCGACCTCGCGGTGATCCGCGAGGCGCCGATCCGGTTCGTGCGCTCCGGGATCGGCGACGCCGTCTCCAACGTCTCCGCGGTCGCCGACTGGGAGCTGGCCCACCGGGTGAACGGCGAGAAGGTCGACGGTCTCGCCGCCGCCCTCGCCCGGCAGGCCGGCGAGGCCGTGCTGCGCCACCCGGGCGGCTGCGGCGACGACGGGTTCCTGACCGTGCTGACCGAGGGTCTGGTGCTGTCCGGCATCGCCATGACCATCGCCGGGCACACCCGTCCCTCGTCCGGCGCCTGCCACGAGATCAGCCACGCCCTCGACCTGCTGTATCCCCGGCGCGCGGCCAGCCACGGCGAGCAGGTCGGCATCGGCGCGGCCTTCGCGACGTATCTGCGCGGCGACCGGGAGGGCTCCCTGCTGATGGCGGACACGCTGCGCCGGCACGGGCTGCCGGTGGTGGCCCGGGAGATCGGGTTCGGCGACGAGGAGTTCGTGCGGGCCGTGGGGTTCGCGCCGCAGACCAGGCCCGGCCGGTACACGATCCTGGAGCACCTCGACCTGACACCCGCGCGGGCGGCGGAGGCGTACGCCGAGTACGTCGCGGCCGTCTCCGGTTGACGCCGGGGGCCCGGTTTGACCCCTGTCGTGCGGCCCCGTAATCTTGACCGTCGGCGTGTCGACTGACGCGTCACATCCCCGTAAACCTCTTTCCTTCCGGGTGCGGGCCCTCGTGGGCTCCGGCCGGGAGAGGCTGTCCGTGTGTCACCGGGTGGCTGGACTGCGGGGGTGCCGTTCCGAGCGAGAGAGTGAGATCCGCGTGTACGCCATCGTGCGCAGCGGTGGTCGCCAGCACAAGGTTGCTGTCGGCGACATCGTTGAGGTTGACAAGATTTCCACCGGCAAGGTCGGCGACACGGTCGAGCTCTCGACCCTGCTCGTCGTCGACGGCGACGCTGTGACCAGCGACCCGTGGGTGCTGGCCGGCATCAAGGTCCAGGCCGAGATCGTGGACCACCACAAGGGCCAGAAGATCGACATTCTGCGCTACAAGAACAAGACCGGCTACCGCCGTCGTCAGGGCCACCGCCAGCAGTACACGGCGATCAAGGTCACTGAGATCCCCGCGGCTGCGAAGTAAGGGACTGAGGAGACATGGCACACAAGAAGGGCGCATCGTCCACCCGGAACGGTCGCGACTCGAATGCCCAGCGGCTCGGCGTGAAGCGCTTCGGCGGTCAGGCCGTCAACGCGGGTGAGATCCTGGTCCGTCAGCGTGGCACCCACTTCCACCCGGGCGCCGGCGTCGGCCGTGGCGGCGACGACACGCTGTTCGCCCTGCAGGCCGGTGCGGTGCAGTTCGGCACCCACCGCGGCCGCAAGGTCGTGAACATCGTCCCGGTCGCCTGACCGGACACTTTCGCGAGGCGGGCCTCACTTCCCCGAGGGGAAGCGGGTCCGCCTTTCGCGTGTTACCCAAGAGACATTCCCGCAGTAGGCAGTAACTGGAGGCACATCCCATGACCACCTTCGTGGACCGCGTCGAACTGCACGTCGCCGCGGGTAACGGAGGCCACGGCTGTGCCTCCGTCCACCGTGAGAAGTTCAAGCCGCTGGGCGGCCCGGACGGCGGCAACGGCGGCCGGGGCGGCGACGTGATCCTCACCGTGGACCAGTCGGTGACCACGCTCCTCGACTACCACCACTCTCCGCACCGCAAGGCCACCAACGGCAAGCCCGGCGAGGGCGGCAACCGCTCCGGCAAGGACGGCCAGGACCTGGTCCTGCCCGTGCCCGACGGCACCGTCGTCCTCGACGGCGCGGGCAACGTGCTCGCCGACCTGGTCGGCCACGGCACCTCCTACGTCGCCGCGCAGGGCGGCCGGGGCGGCCTCGGCAACGCGGCGCTGGCCTCCGCGCGGCGCAAGGCCCCCGGCTTCGCGCTGCTCGGTGTGCCCGGTGACCTCCAGGACATCCACCTGGAGCTGAAGACCGTCGCCGACGTGGCGCTGGTCGGCTACCCGAGCGCCGGCAAGTCCTCGCTGATCTCCGTGCTGAGCGCGGCCAAGCCGAAGATCGCCGACTACCCCTTCACGACGCTCGTCCCGAACCTGGGCGTGGTGACGGCGGGCGAGACCGTGTACACCGTCGCGGACGTCCCCGGCCTCATCCCCGGCGCCAGCCAGGGCAAGGGCCTGGGCCTGGAGTTCCTGCGGCACGTGGAGCGGTGCAGCGTGCTGGTGCACGTCCTGGACACGGCCACGCTGGAGTCCGAGCGCGACCCGCTGTCCGACCTGGACGTCATCGAGGCCGAACTGCGCGAGTACGGCGGCCTGGACAACCGGCCGCGGATCGTCGTCCTCAACAAGATCGACGTGCCCGACGGCAAGGACCTCGCCGAGATGGTCCGGCCGGACCTCGAGGCGCGCGGCTACCGGGTCTTCGAGGTGTCGGCCGTGGCCCACATGGGCCTCAAGGAGCTGTCCTTCGCGCTGGCCGAGCTGGTCGCCACGGCCCGTGCCGCCCGGCCGAAGGAGGAGGCCACCCGGATCGTCATCCGGCCCAAGGCCGTGGACGACGCGGGCTTCACCGTCACCCGCGAGGAGGACGGTCTGTTCCGGGTGCGCGGCGAGAAGCCCGAACGCTGGGTGCGCCAGACCGACTTCAACAACGACGAGGCCGTCGGCTACCTCTCCGACCGGCTCAACCGCCTCGGCGTCGAGGAGAAGCTGATGAAGGCGGGCGCCCGCAACGGCGACGGCGTGGCCATCGGCCCCGAGGACAACGCGGTCGTCTTCGACTGGGAGCCCTCGGTCACGGCGGGCGCCGAGATGCTCGGCCGCCGCGGCGAGGACCACCGCTTCGAGGCGCCCCGCCCGGCCGCCCAGCGACGCCGCGACCGGGACGCCGAACGGGACGAGGCCCAGCAGGAGTTCGACGGCTTCGAGCCGTTCTAGGAGGCTTCGGGCAGGCGGCCGGGCTGAGTGCCGGGCGCCTGCCCCTCCGCGGCAGCGGGCGTCAGACTTCCTGCGCCTGCTCCAGCATCAGGTCCACGACGCGTGCCGCGGCCCTGCCGTCGTCGAGCTCGCAGAACAGCTCCTGGAAGCGCCGGTAGCGGTCCGCGTACTCGGCCGACACCTTGTCCAGGTCGCCCAGCGCACTCACCAGCTCCTCCGAGGTGCGGATCAGCGGACCCGGCGCGTCGTTCTCGAAGTCGAAGTAGAAGCCGCGCAGCTTGTCCCGGTAGTGCTCCAGGTCGTACGTGAAGAACAGCATGGGCCGCTTCAGGTGCGCGTAGTCGAACATCACCGACGAGTAGTCCGTCACCAGCACGTCGGCGGCGAGATACAGGTCCGCGATGTCCGGGTACTCCGAGACGTCGTGCACGAAGCCGTTGCCCGCGCCGGGAATGCTGTCCACGACGTTGGAGTGCCGGCGGATCAGCAGCACGTGGTCGTCACCCAGACGGACGCGGGCGTCCTCGACGTCGATGCGCAGGTCGAACTTGAACTGCCCCCGCCGGTGCGAGAGGTCGTCCCGCCAGGTCGGCGCGTAGAGGATCACCCGCTTGTCGGCCGGCACGCCGAGCCGCTCCTTGATCTCCCGGGCACGCTCGGCGAGGTCCGGCGCGTAGAGGTAGTCGTTGCGCGGGTACCCGGTCTCGATGATCTTTCCGTCGAAGCCCATGGCGCGCTTGAGGATCGGCGTGCTGAAGCGGTTGGACGACACCAGCATCGTCCAGTTGCGGGCCTCCTGGATCAGCCGCTCGTGGTACTGGGGGTCGAACTTCGGCGCCTCGATGTCCAGGCCGATCTTCTTCAGCATGGTGCCGTGCCACGTCTGCACGATCACCTGCCCCGGGCGGCGCTCCATCCAGTGCGGCAGGTGCGCGTTGGTGACGATGTAGCGGCAGCGGGCCAGCGCCTCGTACCACTCGGTGCTCCAGAACCGCACCTTCTGCGCGGTGTCGGGCAGGTCCACCTGACCGTCCCGGACCAGCCACAGGTACTCCAGGTCGGCCCCACGGCGCAGCAGCTCCTCGTGCATCGCGCGCGGGGAGTCCGAGTACTGCTTGCCGTTGTAGCTGATGAACAGCACCGCGTCCCGCAGCGGCTTGGTCCGGCCCGCTTCGTACACGTCCTTGCGCAGCCGCTCCTGACGGTAGGCGCCGCGCTCCAGGACGGACAGGTCGGACGGGCAGTGCAGCTGCGGGAAGTTGTACCAGCGGGACTCGAACTCGTACTCCCGGTCCTTCGCGGCGCCGAGCACGGGGAAGTCGTCCACGGCGAGCCGGTCGACGAGGAAGGGTATGTCGCTGCCGTCGGAGGTGCGCAGGAAGAAGTTCCAGCGTCCGCTCTTGAGAGGCAGCGTTCCGTCGGGGCCGGACATGGACGCCGGGGTGAACTCGGCGGCGAACGAACCGTCCGGTGAGGTCCGCAGCGCCACGGTCTTCTCGTCGAACCGGTCCCGGGCCTTCACGACGAAGTCCGCCCCGTCGATGTCGGCGGCGGTCACGCCCTCGACGACGTAGCGGTCACCGGTCCAGCGCACGGACGTGATCTTCGCCTGGAGGGGGCGGCCGGAGAACTTCAGATAGCCGTTGTGTCCCGCGACCAGGGCTATCTCGTTGCGGTCGGCGTTCTCCGCGAGGGAGGCCGGCAGCCGCATCTCGCCGTCCGCGAGCCCCTCACGGACCACGGTGGAGAAGCGGCGCTCGCTCCCGTCGGGAGCCACCGCCACCAGCTGGGTGCTCCAGTTGCGCCGGGAGGCCGCCGCGGGGTCGGCACCGCCGGCGGCGTTCTCCTCCTTCACGACGTCCTGGTGCTCCGGCAGCAGGGCGACGTCCCGCATCGGCACCCGCACGGTGAACGGGGTGTGCGCGCCGTCGGCCGTGCTCAGCGTGACGGGGTAGTGCAGCCGCTCGCCGCTCTTCTTGTTGGTGACGCGCAGCGAGACGCTCTCTCCCGCGTCCAGCGGCACGCGGATCTCACCGTCGATCTCGATGTCCGCGTCGACCGCCCGGTGGCCCGTGATCAGCGCGCGCACCCGCTCGACGGTGAGCCGCAGCGCCCCGTTGACCGGGGTGGGCAGCAGCCGGAAGTTGTCGTCCAGCCACTGGTAGGGCGGGTGGTTGGCCCGCGTCGGGCCCTTCACCTGGACCGCGCGCTTGCGCAGCAGACCGGCGGTGGCGATGCCGATGCCCACCCGCCAGGTCCCCTCCTGCCACTGGGAGCCCCTGCGCAGCTTGAGGGGGTCGAGGTCCGCCTCCCAGCCCGACCAGTCGTAGTTGTTGTGCTTGCGGCCGGACAGCGACGTGGCCTCCGGGACGTGGGTGTTGCGCAGCGGCAGAATCGTGGCCCTGCGGGAGCCGTCCTTCTTCAACACGAGGATCTTGGCCGCGCTGCGCCTGTTGGCCTGGTCGATCTGGTCGATCCACGCGTGTCCGGCCAGCCGCAGCCGTCCCTCCTCCCAGCGGATGTCCTGGAGGGGGGCGTGGAGCTTGAGGTCGGGATCGATACGGCGCGCCTTCTTCGGCAGGCGGGTGGCGGCCGTTTCCAGACCGGGGTGGTCGACGTACTTGCGGTGGAAGCCGGTGATCTTCACGGCGTCACCGCGCCGTTCCGCCTGGAGCAGGTCCACGAGCTCGTCCAGCGCGTGTCTGCGGACGAGCAGCCACTTGATGCGGGTGGTCGCCGGGAGCTCCATGACCACGCGCGGGTCGACCTGGTCCAGGTAGTTGTTGATCACGCGCAGGAACTCGGCGCGGAACTCCGCGTCACCGTCCGGCAGGACGTTCAGGAAGATCCGGAGGTCACCGGTGAGGGCGGTGGTGTCGTACGCGTTCTTCAGCTCGGCGCTCGTCTCGCCGGGCTGGGAGGCGAAGAACCGGCTGACGGACTCCACGGCCGCGGCACGGTCCCGTACGGCCTTCGGCTCGGTCCGGCGCTGGGTGATGGAGGGGGCGGCCTCGCCCTCGCGCAGTCGCCAGTAGTACGTGGGCTCGCTGATGATGTCCACGGCTTCGGCGAGGAACTGCGCCGGAAGGATCACCGGGACGTCCTCGTACAGCACGCCTTCCGGGAAGGAGAGGTCGTGCTTCTCCCAGAACGAACGGCGGAACACCTTGTTGCAGGCTATTCGGTCGGTCAGCAGCTTCTTGTTCCGCGATATGTGGGTCCGCCTGACCGCACCGCCGGCGAGGATGCGGTGCATGGGGGACTGCCAGATCTTGGTGCTGTTGATGTGCTGGACGTTGCCCGTGACGAAATCCGAGCCGCTCTCGTCGAGACTGTCCACCATGAGCCGGTAGGCGTTCGGCGGGATCATGTCGTCGCTGTCCACGAAGGCGACGAACTCCGACTCGGGCGCCAGCCGCGTCATTCCCGTGTTGCGCGCCGCGCCGAGGCCGGCGTTCTCCTTGCGGATCAGTTTGAAACGGGGGTCGCGGGTCTCGTATGCGGCGGCGATCGAGGCCGAATCGTCCGGTGAACCGTCGTCCACCATCAGTACCTCGATGTCGCGGAAGGTCTGCGCGGCCAAGGAGTCCAGGCAGGCGGGGAGATAGCGCTCCACGTTGTAGATCGGGACGATGACACTGAGCCGAGGGGCCATGCTGGGTGCGGTTCCTTCCGTGGTCAGGCCCGCTCGACAGGTTCGAGCGCCTGGATGGGTGTCGGGGCGTGGGAACGGTCGTCGAACGGGACGACAGGCAGCAGGCTCTCCTCGCCCAGGAAGACTCGTCGTACGACCCGCTCGGCCGCGTGGCCGTCGTCGAATTCGCAGAAGCGCCTGCGGAAGCCGTCCCGGCGCTTGGTCGCCTCCGGGTTGTCGTACGTCCCGGAGGCGAGCAGCGCCAGCAGCTCCGCCTGCGTGGTGGCCACCTCGCCGGGCGGTTCCTGAAGCAGGTCGAAGTAGGTGCCGCGCACCGCGGAGTAGACGTCCCAGTCGGGGACGTAGCTGATGATCGGGCGGTCCAGCACCGCGTAGTCGAACATCGCCGAGGAGTAGTCAGTGATCAGGGCGTCGGCCGCGAGGTAAAGGTCCTCCACCCGGGCGTGCCCGGAGACGTCCACGATGCGGCCGGTGCGGCGCAGCTCGGCGATGTGCGGGGAGTTGCCGTAGAAGTAGTGGCCGCGCACCAGCAGCGTCACGTCCGGACCGAGTTCGCGGGCGAACAGGGCCAGGTGCATCGGCGGGACGAAGCCCGGTTGGTGCTCGCGGTGCGTAGGCATGTACAGGAACGCCTTGACACCGTCGGCCAGCCCCAGCTCGGCGCGGGCCGCGCGCACGTCCTCGGCCGTGGCGTTGACGAGGACGTCGTTGCGCGGGTAGCCGGTCTCCAGGGTGGTGTAGGAGCAGGGGTAGACCCGCTCCCAGATCACGGTCGAGAACCGGTTGGAGCTGAGGCTGTAGTCCCAGCGGTCGCACCGCTCCAGGAGCTTCTCGAAGTCCATGTCGGTGGAGGCCGGGTACTTCTGCTGGTCCAGGCCCATGGTCTTCAGCGGGGTGCCGTGGTGGGTCTGGACGTGGATCTGGCCCTCGCGCTTGACCACGGAGTCCGCGAAGTTCACGTTGTTCACGAGGTACTTGGCGCGGGCCACCGCCGACCAGTACTCGCGCGAGCCCACGCGCACCACCCGTACGCCCTCGGGCACCTGGTCCGCGTGCTCGGCGCGGACCGCCCAGACGCGGCGCAGATGCGGGGCCCGCCGGGCCAGTTCGGCGTCGATGGCGGCCGGGTTGCAGGAGACGCCGCGGCTCCAGTAGGCGGAGAACAGCACCAGGTTGTCGTCGAGCGGAAGCCTGAGCTGCGACTGGTAGAGGGCGCGCATCGCGCCGCGCTTGGACCGGTTGACCGCGGTGCGGACGCTCTTCTTGACCCGCCGACGCACCTTCACCGCAGCGAGGGCGCTCACCAGGGTGGAGTAGGCGTCGCGCTCCAGCATCGCGTACTTGTGGCCGCGGCCGCCGCCCGGCCGGGTGAAGCCCTTCGGCACACGGGCGCGGTAGTCGGCCGCGGCGCGGTGGAAGAACTCCGCCCGCGCCTCCCGCGGCAGCCGGCCCGGACGCTCCAGGACGGTCAGGTAGTGGTCGGCCATCTTGCGGAACAACGGGCCGCGCCATTCGGCGAGTTCCTCGTGCGCGTCGACGTATTCGAAGACCCGCCGGTACTGGTCGAAGACGTCGAAATGCTTGCGGCTGACCGTCTTGAGGATGTTGCCGCCCTCACGCCGCTGCCGGTAGTAGACGCAGACCCGGTCCAGCACGGCGATCCGCTCGGCGCTGATCAGGGAGCAGAACGTCCAGGGCGCGTCCTCGTAGTAGCCGGGCGGGAAGGTGAGTCCGGTGCGGGCGATGAAGTCGCGCCGGTACGCCTTGTTCCAGACGATCTGGAGCAGGTCAAGCAGTTGCGGACGGTCGGCGAGGGAGAAGACGTCCGGGCCGGTGTGCGCGAGCAGGTCCGCCAACTGATTGCGGTTGACCCTGCCGTTCCAGTAGGTGCGGGCGTAGTCGTAGACGAGTACCTCGGGGTCGTCCGTCGCGTCGAGACGGTCCGCTATCGCCGTGAGCGCACCCTCGGACAGGGTGTCGTCACTGTCCAGGAACAGCACGTAGTCGCCCTGCGCCTTTTCCAACCCGGCGTTTCGGGCACGGCCCAGCCCCACGTTCTCCGTGAGATGTGTCACCTGGATACGCGCGTCGCGTTTCGCATATTCGTCGAGAATGGCCCCCGAACCGTCCGGTGAGAAGTCATCGACCGCGATGATCTCGAAATCGACGTAGTCCTGTCCGAGCACCGAATCGAGGCATTCGGGCAGATAGCCCTGCACCTTGTGCACCGGGACGATGAGGGAGAACCTGGGCATTCCTGCAACCTGTTCGAAGGGGAAGCTGTCCGTGTGTTGCCGCGTACCGTAGCGGGAGAGTCTGTGATTTGCGGCCAAGCGTAACGGTCCTGTTGGAGGGGTATGCCCGATCTTGCCCCAACAGCTCTTATGAGTATCCGCACATGTACCCCGAACGCGCACAGGGTGGTTTCAAGTTCTTCTCATGTTCCCCGGATCCACCGGTCTACTCCTGCCCGGCCGTCCGGGCCCGGCCGCCCGGCCGCCCGGCGTGCCCTCAACGCCGCCCGCGCAGCGCGCTCGTGTCGGTTCCGAGCCGGGGACCAGGGACGGAGAGGTCCGCGGCGAGGCGCTCGGCCCTGCGGGCGCGGTGCTCATCGGCCGCCGCGCACAGGTCCCGCACCGCACCGGCGAAGCGCTCCCGGGCCGGCGGCTCGGCCGGACCCAGTAGACGCAGGGCCAACGCGGCACGCTCCTGGGCCAGTTCGTCCCGCTCCGCTCGGCGCACCGCCGCCAGCAGCGCCGGTACCCCGGACGCGTCCGGCGCCAGTACGGTCGCCGCGGCCACCGTCGGGAACGACTTGCGGAACACGTCCTCGGCCAGCGCGCTGGTGTTGGCCACCGCGTACGGCTTGCCGCTCGCCAGGAAGTCGCTGATCACGCTCGACACGTCGCTGATCAGCAGGTCGGCCCGGTTGAAGCAGGCGTACAGCGGCGGCCGGGCGTCCGTGACGACCTGGTGCTCCCACGCGGGCAGCGACGCCCAGTACGCCTCCTCCCACGCGGCCGCCGCCCGCCGTACCGCCGCCGCCCGCCCGGGCTCCGGCTCCGGCTGCCGCAGCATCCGCTCCGCCTGGTCCGCCGCCGACCGGAAGCCGGCCGCGGTGAGCCGGTCCAGCTCCGCCGCCCGCCGGGCCAGGCAGGTGGCCGCCGAGGCGTCGGGACGCGGGCCGCCGCGCTCCCGGTTCGCCGCCCGCACCAGCTCCCGGATGCGCAGATCGGCGGCCCGGGCCCGCGGGTCCACCGACCCCGTCAGCGGATGCGGCTTGTACAGCAGCCGTACGCCCGCGTCCGCGAGCAGTGCCCGCACCAGGTTCTCCCCGGCCTCGACCACCGACGTGTTGCCGGGATTGCCGTCCCAGCCCTCCCAGGTCGGCGCGTACAGGACGGTCGTGAACGCCCCCGGCGCGGGCGGCCCCGCGTACGGCCGCACGGCGTCCAGCTGCGGGCGGCCGATCTCCACCACGTCCTTGTCCTCGACGCCGACCTCCGCCAGCGCGTACCGCTCGCGCGCCGCGGGGCCCGCCACCCACACCTCGTCGTACGCCTTCGCGTACGGGTTGCACGAGGACAGCTTGTCGCTCTCCCCGTGGTTGACGAAGGCGTGCTTGATGGTCGGGATGCGCAGGACCTGAGAGGTCTTCCCGGAGTTGGACGGGTGGAGGAGGACCCGGAGCGTCGAGTGCTCCAGGCGCATCAGCGTGGACACCTTCGGCAGACACACCACCGGGATGTCGGTCGCCGCGATCCGCTGCACCATGTGCCGCTCCCGCAGCACGATCACCGGCCGCCCGTCCAGCCGCGCCAGCGGCTCCAGCCACATGTTCGCCTGGTACGCCGAGGGCGCCCCGCCCGAGAAGTACAGGCCGACCGTCGGCCGGTACCGGGCGAGCCACGCGTCGAACCAGTCGAGCACCTCCTGCTCACCGGCGGGCCGGCGCCCCGGCAGCAGCCGCAGCAGCAGCGCGCCCAGGCCCGTCAGCGCCGCCCCCAGCGACAGTGCGAGCCCGGCCACCCCGTACACCGGCGCGTCGGTCGCCGCCGTCGCCAGCAGCCCGGCCGTCGCGGGCAGCCCGAAGATTGCCAGCCGGGGTCCCGGGCGACGCAGCAGCATCGGCGGCGCCGGGGTCAGCCGCAGCGCGGAGGCGTCGATGTTCCGGGTCACCACGGGCAGCGTCCGGGTGCGCCGGACCAGGACGGACAGCGCCTGGATCGACCAGTGCAGCGCGTAGAGGACGAGCAGCCCGGCGACGAGCGGCGCGTAGACGCCCTCCCGGTGCTGTTCGCCGAGGCGCAGCAGGCCCACCACGAGCAGCAGGTCACGCAGCACGTGCCGGACCGTGACATCGGCGTGCGACCTGGCGAACAGCGACACCATGCCCCGCTGCCACCGGTACAGCACCCCCTCGGCGGCCAGTGAACCGGCACTCGCCGCGAGCAGCAGCGGCACGTGCGGCAACAGGGCACCCACGGCCTGTGCGGCGAAGGCGGCCGCCAGCACGGCCAGGACCAGCAGCTTCACGGCGATCCGCCGCCCGGGCAGGCGGGGGAGACGGCGGCGGGGCAGGGATAGGGGCACTGCGGTAGCTCCAGGCTCGTCGCGCATCGGACAACCGGGTTAACGCCGGGTGACCGCCCGACGACACGCGCGTGTTGCCCCGACCTCTGGGCCCGGCGGCGAAACCCGCGGTGACGGGGCCCGGATCGGCGCGGACCGTGCCGAGAACGCGCCGAGGACGCGGCGGAGCCCCGCCCGGGGCGCGGGCGGGGGCGTCACGGGACGTAGCGGTACGCCACGGGAATGCGGCGCGGTCCGTGGCGAGAATGCGGCGGGGTGCGGCGGGAAACGGCGGTGCCGGGCGGGGACGCGGTGAGGGCACCTTCAGGTCGCGGCGGAGACGAGTACCGAGCCGTCGCGGGACGCGGCAAGGACGTCGCGGGGATGCGGCGGGGTACGGCGGGAACGCGGTGGGGTCCGCGGCGGGAGCAGTGCTGACGGCGCGTGGCGGGTGAGGCCGCGGCGGCGACGCGTCCCGAACCGGGTGAGGACGTCGCGGGGCGCGGCAACCGGGCGAGGACGTCGCGGGGCGCGGCCAGGAAGCCGCGGGGACCGGCCTGGACGTCGCGGGACACCGCCGCGACATCGCCGGATGCCGCAGGGTCCGTGGTGTGGGCGTGGCGGGGACGTGCCGGGGTTCGTGGCTGTTGTCCGCAGCGTGAACTCCGGTGCGGCGTGCGTTCCCCTTCGCGTAGATTGCCTGGCGGGCGCAGGGATCGGCGCGTGTCGACGGGAGAGGCGGACGGGGCCGTGGCAGGGGCAAGGCAGGCCGTGGGCGAGGCCCGCAGGATCGTGGTCAAGGTCGGTTCCTCCTCGCTGACCACCGCCGCGGGCGGCCTGGACGCCGACCGGGTCGACGCGCTCGTCGACGTGCTCGCCAAGGTGCGCGGCGCCGACAAGGAGGTCGTCCTCGTCTCCTCCGGCGCCATCGCCGCCGGGCTCGCCCCCCTCGGCCTGCGCCGCCGCCCCCGGGACCTGGCCCGCCAGCAGGCCGCCGCCAGCGTCGGCCAGGGACTGCTGGTCGCCCGCTACACCGCCTCCTTCGCCCGCTACGGCGTCCGCGTCGGCCAGGTGCTGCTGACCAGCGACGACATGAGCCGCCGCGCCCACCACCGCAACGCCTCCCGCACCCTGGACAAGCTGCTCGCGATGGGCGCCTTCCCGATCGTCAACGAGAACGACACCGTCGCCACCGACGAGATCCGCTTCGGCGACAACGACCGCCTCGCCGCCCTCGTCGCCCACCTGGTCCGGGCCGACCTCCTGGTGCTGCTGTCCGACGTGGACGGCGTCTACGACGGCGACCCGAGCAGGCCGGGCACCTCCCGGCTGGCCGAGGTGCGGGACATGGCCGACCTCGCGGGCGTCGACATCGGCAGCGCGGGCAAGGCCGGGGTCGGCACCGGCGGCATGGTCACCAAGGTCGAGGCGGCCCGGATCGCCGCCGCCGCCGGCATCCCCGTGGTGCTGACCAGCGCCGTCCACGCGGCCGACGCCCTGGCCGGCGGCGACACCGGCACGTACTTCCACGCCACCGGCCGGCGCTCCGCCGACCGGCTGCTGTGGCTCCAGCACGCCTCCGCCCCGCAGGGCGCGCTCGTCCTCGACGACGGGGCGGTGCGCGCGGTCGTCGAGGGCCGCAAGTCGCTGCTGCCGGCCGGGATCGCGGGCGTCGAGGGCGACTTCGCCGCGGGCGACCCGGTGGAGCTGCGGGACGCCACGGGCCGGGCGGTGGCCCGGGGGCTGGTCAACTTCGACGCCAAGGAGATGCCCCGGCTGATCGGCCGCTCCACCCGGGAACTGGCGCGCGAACTCGGACCCGCGTACGAACGTGAGGTCGTACACAGGGACGATCTGGTGATCCTGCACCCGTAATGGGTCGAAACGTCCCCGAATCGGTGGTGGACGTTCCGCAAAACCGCCCCGCGATCTCGCGCGGCCTGCTCAACTTTCCTCAGGGACAAGTCCGGCCGACCACCGGGCCGAGCCGTGTGCGTGAAGGAGGCCGTCGTGAGCGGAGTACGCCCTGGGACGGCGGCGCCCCGCGGTGGTACCGCCTCCCGCGGTGGTGCGGGCGCCCGCAGCGGCACGGGCGCGCGCCCCGGCGGCGCCCGGGGCGCGAACCGGGCGGGCGGCGAGGAGCGCGCCCTGACCAGCGTCGCCGCCGGTGACCGGTTCCACGGCGAGGAGCCCGAGCACACCCCGCGCCTGTGGCACGTCACGCTCAGCGTCTCCGGCGCCCGCGCCCCGCTCACCGAGGTGCGCCGGGCGCTCGAACAGCTCGCGCACGACCACCCCTTCCTGCTGACCAGCCGGTACGCCGACGACCACGCGGAGATCCGGTACTGGGAGGAGGCCCGCGACCTGCACGACGCCGCCGCCGTCGCCCTGCGCCTGTGGGGCGAGCACCGGCAGACCGCCGGGCTGCCGCCCTGGGAGATCGTCGGCCTGGAGGTCATCGACCGGGCCACCTACCACCAGCGCATCGCCGCGGGGTACGGACCGGCACCCGCGACGCCGGTCGGCGTTCACCCCTTCTAGGACGGGGTGGGGGTTTACCAGCCGCCGGTGCCGATTTCGGTGCGGGTGGTGAGGCCGCCGTTGCCGGTGCCCTTGTAGAGGTAGAGCTTTCCGGTTTCGCCG
>NZ_JBVKBZ010000004.1:566218-848873 GCF_055635195.1 Streptomyces sp. NPDC111628
GCGGGAGGCGAGGCCGTTGCCGGTGCCCTTGTAGAGGTAGAGCTTGCCGGTGGACTTTTCGGTGGCGACGAGGTCGTCCTTGCCGTCGTGGTTGAGGTCGCCGGCGGCGAGGTTGCTCATGCCGTTCCAGCCGCCGGTGCCGATCTCGGTACGGGAACTCTTCGAGCCGACGTTGGGTCCGTGGTAGAGCCACAGCTTCCCGGTCGAGACCTCGACGGCGACCAGATCACCCTTGCTGTCACCGGTGAACTCACCCGCCGTCAACGACGTCATCCCCGGATCCGCGGGCACGACGACATCGTCGATCACGGACTTGTTGCGCACCGGCAGGAAGGTGCCGTAACCCGAGAAGTAGGGGTAGGGGATCTCGCGGTGGTGCACACCGCTCGACGAGAACTCGTAGCCGATGTAGCTGGTGTGGGAGCTGTTCGCCCACTTCTCGAAGAGGACGACGTGTCCGTTGGCCCCGCTGTTGTCGTTGAGCAGCGCGTCGCCGGCCTTCAGTTCTCCCTTGGAGATGGACTTGATGACGCCCGCGCCGGCGAACGTGTCGGTGGTCAGCGAGCTGCTGAGGTGCCACGCCATCGACACGTAACCCGAGCAGTCGGTGCGGTATCCGTTGTGGCTGCCGGTCCAGCTGTAGTCGAGGCCGATGCCCACCCAGGTCTTGGCCCGGTCTATGACCTCGCTGCGGGTGATGGTGGGGCCGGCCGCGGCGGCCGAGAAGGAGGACTTCATGCCCGGTACCGGTGTCACGGGGCCCTGGCCGGGGCTGGCCTGGTGTTCGGCCGAGGCGCCGGCCCCGGGCGGCACCGGTGCGGCGTTGGCGAAGCCCGTACCGACGGAGAGCAGACCGCAGGAGAGGGACGCTGTGATGGCGAGAGAGAGGGAGACGGAGCGGAGGGAACGGTGTGCGGGCATGGCGAATCCTTGGAAAGGGTGATGGATGGTGGTGATCCGTAGCGCCGAGCCGGCGGGAGTCAGTTGACCCCCGAGATGCCGTATCGCTTGAGCAGAGCGGAGTCGCCCACGTCCGCGATCAGCGCAGCGGCCTGGGCGGCGGCTCGGTCGGACGAGGGAGCCGCGATGAACAACACGATGGCGAAGCCGTCGAACATGCGGCACACCGTGATGTGTTCGAGCTGGTGCCACGGAACGGCATGGGCCCACAGCAGGTCCTGGAGGGCATGGTCGTCACCGTGGCCCGGAGGCAGGCCCGTTGTCGTGGTTACGTGCAGGTGAACGAGGAACATGGCATGTCGGCCTGCGTCGGCGTTCCCGCGGCGGCCCGGTCGATTCCGGGGCTGTCCCAGCCGATGTTGTCCAGCGGCATGGCGTCCCAGCCGATGTTGACACCGGCGAGGGACCCGGACGACAGGGTGGCAACGGCTGTTCCCGTTGTTCCGTGGCCGTCGGGCACCGCGATTGCTGAGAAGCCGCCCATCAGCAGAGCGGCGGCGGCCACGCTGAACACTCCAGCGCGGGAGACCTGAGCGGTGCGAGACATGACTACTCCTGTCGGCATGGATGAGGATGCCGTCCGCAGCGGTCTCGTGGCGCCCCTCGCTGCTCCGGCGAACATCACTCTGCCCGGCTCGTGTGGCCAGGGGCAGAGGTACGGGCTGTCACCATCTGGCCTTGCATCTTGGTGCAACTTCGGCCGCTCAGGCCCCTCCTCGACCGCCACCCCACGGTTGCGAGGATGTGAAGCCAATGCGAAGATCATGTGTCTGTGGCGAGGAACTCGGGGGCGTTCAGCTGCACTTGGGGGGACAGATGCTCGAAATGCTGGGGTTGGACTCAGAAGCGGAAACGGTTTACCAGCTCATGCTCTCCAAGCCTGGACTGGGAGTCCGGGACCTGTGCCGGGAACTGGAGCTGCCCGAGCCGGAAGTGCGCGCCTGCCTCGACCGGTTGGCGGAGCTCACGCTGCTGCGGGAGTCCCGGGAGCAGCCCGGCCGGCTGCGCGTCCTCAGTCTGGAAGTCGCCCTCGACGTGATGCTCCGAAGACAGGAGCAGGACGTGCTGAGGCAGCAGCAGCGTCTGACGGCTGCGAAGCTCGAAGCCGCCCGTGTGATAGCCGATCGGGCCGAACGCCGCCCCCGGGACGACGGCACACCTGGCGCCGACGTGCTGCTCGGACTCGACGCCATCCAGGAGCGCCTGGAACTGCTCGCCAAGGACCTGCGCGGCGAGTGTCTGGCCGTGATGCCCGGCGGTGCCCAGTCGCAGGCGAGTCTCGACGCCTCGCGTCCCCTGGACGAGGAGGCGATGAACCGCGGTGTCGAACTGCTGACGCTGTACCAGGACAGTGTCCGCAATGATCCGGCGACACTGGACTACGCGCGCTGGACGTCCGAGGCGGGCGGCCAGGTGCGGACCGCGCCTCTCCTGCCGCCTCGCTTCCTGGTCTTCGACCGCCAGACCGCCGTGGTGCCGCTGGATCCAGAGAACACCCGCCGCGGAGCCCTGTGCACGCGTGAGCCGGCGGTCGTCGCGACGTTGTGCGCGCTGTTCTTCCAGGCCTGGGAGACCGCCGTCCCGCTGGGGAACGGACGAACCGCGTGCGGACTCACCACGAGTGAGAAGCTGCTGCTGAAGTTGCTGGCCAGCGGCCTGACGGACGACGCCGCCGCCAAGAGGCTGGGTGTCTCGCTGCGTACGGTGCGACGGCAGATGTCCTCACTGATGGAGAGGCTCAACGCCAGAAGCCGGTTCGAGGCCGGTTTGAAGGCGGCGCAGATGGGATGGCTGTAGGAAGGGGGAGTGCACGGGCCGGGCGGGGCAGAGCGGCGCCGTCACTCTGAGTAGCGCATGCTTGAGGTGAGGCGCCGGTGCGGGCACGGAAGGCTCGTGTCTCGGGGTTCGGGACGAGTCATGGACGCTCCCACCCGGCCCATTACGCTTCCCCCCATGACCACGCTCTCGCCGTACGACTCGATGTCACCCGTCACCCGGGCCGCCTACCGGGCCAAGTCCGCCGCGGCCGACCTCGCGCCGCTGCCGCGGGCCGCCAAGGACGACGCGCTGCTCGCCGTCGCGGACGCGCTGGAGGTCCGTACGAGCGAGATCGTCGAGGCCAACGCCCAGGACGTGGCCAAGGCCCGCGCCGCCGGGACCAGCGAGGCCATCGTCGACCGGCTGACCCTGACCCCGGAGCGGGTCCGCGCCATCGCCTCCGACGTGCGCGACGTGGTCGCGCTGCCCGACCCGGTCGGCGAGGTCGTGCGCGGCTCCACCCTCCCCAACGGCATCGACCTGCGCCAGGTCCGGGTCCCGCTCGGCGTGGTCGGCATCATCTACGAGGGCCGGCCCAACGTGACGGTCGACGCCGCCGCCCTGTGCCTGAAGTCCGGCAACGCGGTGCTGCTGCGCGGCTCCTCCTCCGCCTACCAGTCGAACACCGCCCTGGTCCGGGTGGTCCGCGACGCCGTGGGCGGGGCCGGGCTGCCCGCCGACGCCGTGCAGCTGGTGCCCGGCGAGAGCCGGGAGAGCGTGCGCGAGCTGATGCGGGCCCGCGGCCTGGTCGACGTGCTCATCCCGCGCGGCGGCGCCTCGCTGATCAACACGGTCGTCCAGGAGTCCACCGTCCCCGTCATCGAGACCGGCACCGGCAACTGCCACGTCTACGTCGACGCCCACGCCGACCTGGACATGGCCGTCGACATCCTGATCAACTCCAAGGCCCAGCGGGTCAGCGTCTGCAACGCCGCCGAGACCCTCCTGGTCCACCAGGACGTCGCCGCCGAGTTCCTGCCCCGCGCGCTGGCCGCGCTCGCCGAGGCCGGAGTCACCGTGCACGCCGACGAGCGGGTGATGGCCCACGCCAAGGACTCCGGCGCGAACGTCGTCGAGGCGACCCCCGAGGACTGGGAGACGGAGTACCTGTCGTACGACATCGCGGCCGCCGTCGTGGACTCCCTGGACCGGGCCGTCGAGCACATCCGGCTGTGGACCTCCGGCCACACCGAGGCCATCGTGACCACCTCGCAGCAGGCCGCCCGGCGCTTCACCCAGCTGGTCGACTCCACCACTGTCGCGGTGAACACCTCCACCCGCTTCACCGACGGCGGCCAGTTCGGCTTCGGCGCCGAGATCGGCATCTCCACGCAGAAGCTGCACGCCCGGGGCCCCATGGGGCTGCCGGAGCTGACCAGCACGAAGTACATCGTCACCGGCGACGGGCACGTACGGCGCTGACGCGGGCGCGCCGCGGGCCGCCCGCGCGCGGCCCGCGGGAGTACCGATCGGGGCATCTCACCCACCGGATGAATTTCCCCGCCGTCTGCCCAAAACGACCTCCCAGGTCTACTCTGGAGCCGTGCCGGAGGACGTGGGGGGCACGCCGTTCCCGGACGGCTGGGAGCCCGACGACGACCACGACCGCGGGGTGTCGGACGAAGAGTTCGCCTCCGTGGTCTTCGACGAGGCCTTCGTGGCGGCGGCCGCGGTGCACGAGCCGACCGCCGTCGAGCGCCTCCTGGCCGCCGCGCAGGCCAGAGCCGAGGCCACCGAGGCCGAGGCCGCCCGCCGCGGCCGCCGTGGGACCGATCGCTACGACGACGGGTACGGCGATTTCGGCCATGATCCCGACCTCGACGACCCGGACGACGACCGCGACCTCCTCGACCGCCCCTACGGCGCTCCCCCGGCCTACGGCAAGCAGGTCCGCTGGCACCGCCCCGTCGCCTGGCTGCTCGCCCTCGCGATGGGCATCGGCATGGTCGCGCTGGCCTTCGTGGCCGTCTACCGCGGCGCGTCCTCCGGCGGCGGCCCGCAGCAGGTGCCGCCCCCCGCCTCCACCGGCCCGGAGCAGGGCGGCACCGTGACCCCCTCGGCCTCCGCCGACTACTCCCAGCCGGCCGTGTCGGTGATCCCGCGCAGCCCCTGAGCTGCCTCCGGGGGTGGCGGCAGGCTGTCCCAACTTGACCTGTGGCAGCGCGTTTACGCGACCTTCCGCAGACCCACTCTGAAGGTATGGCAGGGCCTGGCGATCCGCCCGGAGGAACGCCCGAGGGCGCCCCCGGAGGCGGAGAGGACGAGTACCGATCCGTCGTCTTCGACGAGTCGTTCGTGCGCGCTGCCCGGCTCCAGGAGTTCTCCGCCCAGGAGCGCATCACCGACCACGCGCCCGCCGTACGCCGCCGCCCGCCCCTGCGCCGGGCCGGACTGTCCCGGCAGGCGTTGATCCTCGTCCTGCTCATCGCCGTCGCCTTCGGCACCGCCGTCTACATGGGCGTACGGCACCCCTACCAGAGTCCCGCCGGGCAGCGGGCCGCCGAGCCGGTGCGGATGACCGTCGTCCCGCTCGCCCCGCGGGAGAGGGTGCCCGGCGCCGACGACGCCGCGTTCCTGTACGCGCACAGCCCCGCCGCTCACTTCAGGACCGCGGCCCAGGGCATCCCGCTGCCGGGGGCCCGGCGCACGGCGCACTTCTCCGAGGACCAGGTGTTCAACGCGCTCACCACCGCGAAGAACTACATCGTCCGCTCGGCGCTCGACCCGGAGGTGCTCGGCGGCGAGGAGGTGCGCTCGGTGCGGGTGCTGCTGGACCCGGACCAGCTCCACCAGTTCGACCAGAGCTTCGAGAAACCCGCCTCGGACGGCCGGCACGCCCCCACGGGGTGGCTGGTCCGCTTCGACCCGGCCCGGGCCGAGCTGGCCGACCCCGAGATCCGGGTGGACGGGAACCTGCGGGTCGTGGAGAGCGACGCGTCCACCCTGGAGGTCACCGCCGACCACACCATGGTCTACGCGCTGCGGCCGGCCGACGACGCCCGGGGCGAGGTGTCGCTGTTCACCCTCCGGCGCGAGCTGCACTTCCGCTTCGACCGGGACGACCTGCGGCTGCACCAGACCCAGCTCGTCGCCTCCTACGTCCAGGCCGGGCCGCTCTCCTGCGCCGAGGACGCGGCGAACCACCTCCGTCCGCTGCTGGCCGGCCAGGAGGCCGGGCCCGGCGTCCCCGCCGGCACCGACCCGTACACCTCGGACAACGCCACGGCGCTGTGCGGCAGCCTCGCGGAGAACGCCCGGCCGAAGGTGTGAGCGGGGGCGCGCCGGGGTCAGGCGCCGTCGCGCGGGGAGCGGTCTCGCGGAGACTCCGGGCCGTCGCCACCGGACCCCTCGGGCGCCTCGGGCGCCTCGGGCCCCTCAGGGCCTGCCTGCCCGTTCGCCGAGCCGTCCCCGTCCTTGGGGGGCCTCGGCTGGGAGCCCGTGAAGCCGCCGAAGCCCCGGCGCATCCGGTCACCGAGGTCGCCGGCACCGCCCGCGATGTCGTTGACCAGCTTCATCAGCGGGTCCTTGGAGCTGCGCACATGCGTGGCGTAGTGCGACGCCGACTCCCGGAAGGAGTCCCGCACCGAGGTGTCCTTGTCCTCGTCGCGCCGCGGGTAGTGGCCGTCCATGACCCGCTGGTAGTCGCGGGAGGCCGCCCACTTCTTCAGCTCGGCGGCCCGCACCGTGGTGAAGGGGTGCGAGCGGGGCAGCACGTTCAGGATCTTCAGCACCGAGTCGCGCAGGTCGCCGCCCGCCTCGTACTCCTCGGCCTGCTCCAGGAACGCGTCCACGTTCATCTCGTGCAGGTGGTTGCCGCCCGCGATCTTCATCAGGCCCCGCATGGAGGCCTGGAGGTCCTGGCCGACCAGCAGTCCCGCGCGGTCGGCGGACAGCTCCGACTTGCGGAACCACTCGCGCAGCGCGGTCACGATCGCCATGATCGCCACGTTCCCCAGCGGGATCCAGGCCACCCGGACGGCCAGCGAGGTCAGGAAGAGCAGGATGGTCCGGTAGACCGCGTGCCCGGACAGGGCGTGCCCGACCTCGTGCCCGACGACCGCCCGCATCTCCTCCTCGTCGAGCAGCTCGACCAGGCCCGTGGTCACGACGATGATCGGCTCGTCCAGACCGATGCACATCGCGTTCGGAGTCGGGTCCTGGTTGACGTACATCGGCGGGACCTTCTCCAGGTCC
Source organism: Streptomyces sp. NPDC111628 (assembly GCF_055635195.1). NCBI lineage: Bacteria > Bacillati > Actinomycetota > Actinomycetes > Kitasatosporales > Streptomycetaceae > Streptomyces > Streptomyces sp. NPDC111628. The sequence goes on from NZ_JBVKBZ010000004.1 coordinate 573,191, forward strand.
AGGATGTAGCAGGCGTCGCGCAGCATGACGTTCAGATGGGCGAACTGCCGGTCCGAGACGCGCACCGAGTCGGACAGGAACAGCAGCCTCAGGCTCCGCTCGGGCAGCAGACCGCTCAGCGCCTTGAAGACCGTGTCGAAACCGCTCAGCTTGCGCAGCGCCACCAGGGCACTGCGGTCGGCCGGATGCTCGTACGCCCGCGAGGAGATCCCGGGGAAGCGCCTGCGCTGCCTGCTCGGCACGTTCTCGTGCCCGTTGTGGTGGCCGTCGGACATCTCTTCCCCCATGCGCGTATGTGTGACCTGGACGTACGTATGGTTTTTGCGAACCCTTGTGCGGCCCTTTGCGCCCCCGGAGCCGGGCCCAGCCTAGGCGGAGATACCGTGGACGGGCAGTACGTCGAAGGAGTCCACGCCATGCAGCACATCCCCCACGCCGACTGGCTCGCCGGGGCCGCGACCGCCGCCGAGCAGCAGGGGCCGGGGAATCTGCTCCGGATCGTCCTGATCGTCATGGTGGTGGGCTGTGTGCTGACCGCGTGGTTCCTGCTGCGGGGGTACAAGCAGAAGGACGACTGAGAAGATCCGAAGGTTCCCCGGTCGCCCCGGTCCTCGCGCGCCCGCATACGATGAGCGGACGTCCAGTCCCGCCCACACCGGATAGGTCCTGCCGAAGATGAGCCTTCCCCTCAGCGCCGCCCAGTTCGTCACCCTCGCCGCCGAGGGCGGCGAGGAGCACGGCGGCAACCACGAGAGCCTCAGCCCCTACGTCACCGGCATCGGCGCGTTCGTCATCCTGCTGCTCCTGCTGTGGATCACCACCCGGTTCAACCGCGACCGCTGAGCCCGGGGTTCCGTGGGCGCGACCGGGTCACTCCGGGCGGGCCGGTAGGGTCTGCTCGCATGGGAGAGCACGACACGCCTACCGGCCCGGCGCACGCGCCGGCGCGCGGCACGCAGAACGCGGTGCCCGCCCGCGCCACCGGCCCGGTCCAGGGCCCGGTGAACGGCCCTGCCGACGGCCCGTCGGCCGGCAAGCGACGCCTGGGCGTCATGGGCGGCACCTTCGACCCGATCCACCACGGCCACCTCGTGGCCGCCAGCGAGGTCGCCGCGCAGTTCCAGCTCGACGAGGTGGTGTTCGTGCCGACCGGGCAGCCGTGGCAGAAGAGCCACCGCGCGGTCTCCGCGGCCGAGGACCGCTATCTGATGACGGTCGTCGCGACCGTCGAGAACCCGCAGTTCTCCGTCAGCCGCATCGACATCGACCGCGGCGGCCCCACCTACACCGTCGACACCCTGCGCGACCTGCGCGCCCTCAACCCGGACGCGGACCTGTTCTTCATCACCGGGGCCGACGCCCTCGCCCAGATCCTCACCTGGCGCGACAGCGAGGAACTGTTCTCCCTCGCCCACTTCATCGGCGTCACCCGGCCCGGCCACACCCTCACGGACGCCGGACTACCCAAGGGCGGCGTCTCGCTCGTCGAGGTCCCCGCCCTCGCCATCTCCTCCACGGACTGCCGTGCGAGAGTCGCCAAGGGCGATCCCGTCTGGTACCTGGTGCCCGACGGAGTCGTGCGCTATATCGACAAACGCCACCTGTACCGCGGCGAGTGAGCCGAGAGGGGCACCGGTGAACGACGGATACGACGCGGGATACGGCGACGACCAGTACGAACTCGTCGGCTACGACGAGTACGGCCGCCCCGTGTACCGCCAGGCCCAGGGACATGCCCCGGGGCAGGGACAGGCCCACGCCCAGCCCGGCCAGCAGCAGCAGTACGACCCGTACGGGCAGCAGCAGGGGCAGCAGTACGGACAACAGGGGCAGCAGTACGGGCAGCCGGGGCAGCAGCAGTACGGCCGGCAGGGCTACGGCTACGATCCGTACGCCACCGGCACCCAGCAGCCCGTCCAGCAGCCCTACGACCCCTACGGCTCCCAGGGCGGCTACGACACCGGTCAGCAGCCGGTCCAGCCGCCGTACGACCCGTACGGCCGGGCCGCGACCAGCGGCCCGCAGCCCCGGGTCGCCGAGCAGACCGCCCACATCCCGCAGCAGGCGGGCCCGCCCGGGGAGCGGGAGCGCACGGATCACCCCGAGGCGGCCGAACCCGGCGGGGACTACCGCACCGAGCAGTTCGCCTTCGTCGAGGAGCCGGCCGGCGACTCCGAGGACGTCATCGACTGGATGAAGTTCACGGAGAACCGCACCGAGCGCCGCGAGGAGGCCCGCAGGCGCGCCCGCTCGCGCATCGTCGCCCTGGTCGTCGTCCTGGCGCTGGTCGCGGTCGGCGGCGTCGGCTACCTCTGGTACGCCGGGAAGCTGCCCGGCCTCTCCTCCTCCGACGACAAGACCGGCAGCGCGACGACGGCCGGTGCCCAGAAGCGCGACGTGATCGCCGTCCACCTGCACGACACCAAGGGCGGCGGCACCTCCACGGCGCTGCTCGTGAACAACACCACCACCAAGCAGGGAACCGCCGTGCTGGTGCCCAACGCGCTCGCCCTGACCGGCGACGACGGCAGCACCACCACCCTCGCCAAGTCCGTCGACGACCAGGGCCCCGACGCCACCCGTACCGCCCTCGACTCCGCCCTCGGCACCGACATCGAGGGCACCTGGCGGCTGGACACGCCCTACCTCCAGATCCTCGTCGACCTGGTCGGCAACGTCGACGTCGACACCGACGCCGACGTCCCCGACCCGGAGTCCAAGGACAAGGGCGCGGCCCCCCTCGTGCACAAGGGCGAGGGCCAGACCCTCAGCGGCAAGATGGCCGTCGCCTACGCCACGTACAGCGCCAAGGGCGAGGAGGCCAACGCCCAGCTCCAGCGCTTCGGGCAGGTCATGCAGGGGGTGCTGCGCAAGCTGTCCTCCGACCCGCAGGCGGCGACGACCACCGTCCAGACCCTGGGCATGATCCTCGACCCGCCGCTGACCGAGAAGGACCTCGGCACCTTCCTCGCCGGGCTCTCCGACCGTGCCAAGGGCGGCGACTTCAAGACCGCGCTGCTGCCCGTCCAGGACGGCGGCGGGCTCAGCGCCGAGGCCAGTGACAGCGTCGTCAAGGACGTCCTCGGCGGCACCGCCAAGAGCCCCGACAAGGACGCCGCCGTCAGCGTCTCCGTCCGCAACGCCACCGGTCAGGAGGACCGCACCGGCAAGGCCCGCGTCGTCCTCCTCAACGGCGGCTTCACCTTCGTGTCCGGCGGCACCGCCTCCGGCACCGAGGCCACCTCGGAGGTCGTCTACGCCGAGGCCGCCGACAAGGAGAACGCCGTCCAGGTCGCCAAGACCCTGGGCCTGCCCACCGACTCCGTCTCCCAGGGGAAGGTCTCCGCGAACGCGCGGGTCTCGGTGGTGCTCGGGCAGGACTACAAGCCGGCGTCGTAGGGGGCGGAGCGCGGCGGACGGTTTTCCGCGTGGGTCCGTGTCGGCGGTCGTGAGACCCTTGAGGTCAACCGACCGCCGACCCGAAAGCCAGGCAGTGACCGCGACCGACCGCTCCATCGAACTCATCAACGCCGCCGCCCAGGCGGCGGCCGACAAGCTCGCGCACGACATCATCGCCTACGACGTCAGCGACGTGCTGTCGATCACGGACGCCTTCCTGCTGGCCTCCGCGCCCAACGACCGCCAGGTCAAGTCGATCGTCGACGAGATCGAGGAGCGGCTGAACAAGGAGCTGGGCGCCAAGCCGGTGCGCCGTGAGGGCGACCGCGAGGCCCGCTGGGTCCTGCTCGACTACGTCGACATCGTCGTCCACGTCCAGCACAGCGAGGAGCGCGTCTTCTACGCCCTGGAGCGGCTGTGGAAGGACTGCCCCGAGCTGGAGCTGCCCACCGACGCCAAGGAGACCCGCGGCAAGGCGGAGGAGCACGCGAAGCTCCAGGCCGCCGAGGAGGCGACGCGCACCGACGAGGACTGGCGGTGAGCGCCACCGGTGAGGTGACGGCGGGCAGGCCGGGCCGCGGCCGCCGCGTCATCCTGTGGCGGCACGGCCAGACCGCGTGGAACGTGGAGCGCCGGTTCCAGGGCAGCACGGACGTCGAGCTGACCGAGACCGGCGTGAAGCAGGCCCGCCGCGCGGCCGGGCTGCTCCTGCACCTGAGGCCCGACGCGATCGTCGCCTCCGACCTCGCACGCGCCGCGGACACGGCCGCCGAGCTGTCGGTGCTCACCGGCCTCGAGGTGACCCTGGAGGAGGGCCTGCGGGAGACCTACGCGGGCGTCTGGCAGGGCCTGACCCACGACGAGATCATCGCCCGGCACGGCGACGAGTACGCGGCCTGGAAGCGCGGCGAGCCCGTGCGCCGCGGCGGCGGCGAGCTGGAGACCGAGGTCGCCGACCGCGCCGCCCCCGTGGTGCTCCGGCACGCCGAGAAGCTCCCCGAGGACGGCACCCTCGTGGTGGTCAGCCACGGCGGCACGATCCGCACCACCATCGGCCGCCTGCTCGGCCTGGAACCGCACAGCTGGGAGAGCCTCGGCGGCCTGACCAACTGCTGCTGGTCCGTGCTGGGCGAGGGCGCCCGCGGCTGGCGCCTGCTGGAGCACAACGCCGGCACCCTGCCGGAACCGGTGATCGGTGACGACGTCTGAACGGCGATTTCACTTTCCGGCAGGTCGCAGGCTAAAGTTCTTCTTGTTCGCCCCGCCGAGCGGAGCGGACGAAGAGCAGGACCATGCGGCTCGGGTCGCGTGGCACCAGGGGCTATAGCTCAGTTGGTAGAGCGCCTGCATGGCATGCAGGAGGTCAGGAGTTCAATTCTCCTTAGCTCCACAACCCACGGACGAATCCCGTCCCCTTCGGGGGGCGGGATTTTTCGTCTCCGCCCGCTTGAGCAACACGCGTCCCACGGGCGTATACGTCGGTGGGACTCCGTGTCCGGAACGGTACTGAGGCGTCGCTGACCGGGTCGGCCCGGCCGTGGCAGAATCAAACGGCCGGAAGGGGACCGCGGCCCGACGGGAGGGAGTGGCGATGCCTGGGAGCATCCTCGAGGAGGTCGGTCACCTCCTCGGCGGAGCGATGGCAAGGAACACGGTCACCCGCCTCAGCTGCCCCTCCTGCGGTTCCGGGCACGTGGCCCAAGTCCTCGGCGACAACGGCGGAATCTCTTACGTGTGCACGGCCTGCGGCCACAGCTGGAGCTGATCGATGGGTGCACACAGGCGGAAGTGCGACTGGTGCGGCAGCGGCACGCCCATCGTGCGCGACATGGAGCCGGTCAACCCCGACTACCAGTACTGGTGCGAGGAATGCGCGCGGGCGCTGATCATAAAGGGCGACCCCATCGAGACGTACCGCGAACTCGAGGGCGAGCCGATCTACGGCCGGCTGCTGGAGGAGCACTGCACGCTCAAACGGTTCTACTCGTTCGTGACGGCGTAGGGCGAAGCGGGCGGAACGGAAACGATTTGGTGTTCGCCCCGGTGGACCGTGTAATGTTGGCGTCGCCGCCGGGGAGACCGGGCGGACGAAGGACAAGGGGCTATAGCTCAGTTGGTAGAGCGCCTGCATGGCATGCAGGAGGTCAGGAGTTCAATTCTCCTTAGCTCCACAGTTCGATGAAACCCCCCGGATCACTGATCCGGGGGGTTTCGCCGTCCGCGGTCTCAGCGGCCGAGCGCCCGGCGGCCCCGGCCCTGGGACAGCACCGGAAGGTTGGTGCGCGAGGACGGCGCCTGCCCGCGGGTGTCCTCCTCGATACGCAGGGCCAGCGCCGGGCAGCGACGCACCGCACGCACCGCCTTGGCCTCCGCGAAACGCGGCACCTCGGCCTGCGCGACCGTCGGGAAGCCGTCGGCGCCGAGCTGGAAGACCTCCGGGAGGATGTCCGCGCACAGCCCGTGCCCCCGGCACAGCGTCCAGTCGACGAAGATCTTCTGGCGGCTCGGGCCGTTCTCCTCCCCGCCGCCGGGGACGCCGGTCGGGGCCCTGCCTCCCTCGAAGAGCGGCAGGACGCCCTCCACGGGCCGACCGCAGCCGTTGCCGAGGACATGGGCGGCCAGGTCGTCCGTGAACGCCTTGACGGTCGACTCCAGGAACATCGCCGAGCCGTCCGGGTGCGAGCAGGCACCGCGCCGCTTCACGTTCCGCGCGACCTGCTTGACCGCCTCCAGGGCGGCCGGACCGCCGCCGTTCAGGATGTCCTCCAGTCCCCGCGCGGCGGCCGGCAGGCCCAGGTAGCAGGGGCCGCACTGGCCGGCGCTCTCCTCGGCCAGCCACTGCGCCACCCGCAGGGATTCGCCCAGCGGGCAGGTGTCCTGACCGATCGGCAGGATCGCGCCCGCGCCGAGCGAGCCGCCCACCTGCTGAAGGGAGTTGCGGGAGACGATCGCCTCGTCCACGGTCGCCGCGTCGATCCACTTGCCGTGGTAGCCGCCGGTCAGCACGCCCTGCGGCACCGGCGGAGCGCCGGCCAGCTGGAGGACGTAGCGCAGCGGTACGCCCGTCGGCACCTCGATCACCATGGGGCGGGCCACCGCGCCGGAGACGGTGAGCATCACGGTGCCCGGCTCGTCGTACAGGCCGGTGTTGCCGTAGCGCTCCGGGCCGATGCGGGCGGCGATCGCCAGCTGGGCGAAGGTCTCGGCGTTGGACAGCAGGGTCGGCGCGCCGCCGACGCCGCTCCTGGAGGCGCTCACCTTGCGGCCGGGCGGGATCGCCGGGCCGCCGTCGATGGAGCGGACCAGCGAGGCCGCCGCACCGGTCACCATGCGCACCGGATTGCGCTGCACGCGCGCGCGGAGGGCGGACCGTCGGCCGTTGCTCAGTCCGCGCTCGGCGAGGGCGGCCTCCATGGAGCGCTGCGTGGACTCGCGGGTGACCCCGATGACGAGGGTGCGGGCGCCCATCGCCTCGGCACACAGCAGCGCGCCGTCCAGGATCAGGTGCGGGGCGCGGTTGATCAGCACCGTGTCCTTGCGGCAGGCCGGTTCGTCCTCGCTTCCGTTGACGACCACGACCGGCCGTACGCCGCGTTTGATCGCCGCCTCGGCGACCGAGCGCAGCTTCTTGTGGAAGGGGAAGCCCGCGCCGCCGCGGCCCTTCAGGTTGATGCGTTCGGAGAGCTGCGCGAGCTGCTCCCCGCCCATCGGTTCGAGCGGGCCGTGCACCTTGAGGTGCATCGGCAGATCAAGCCGCTCGACAAGGTCGAAGCCCGACGTGAGCTGGGGAAGCCCGACCACGCGGACCTCCGGGACGTCGGGCAGGGCCTCGTTCAATTCAAGCCTCCGGAAGGCGTGTTCCAAGGTTCACCGGAACCCGGCGCGTCGAAGTCGTGGGACGGCGACGGCGCACCGGGGGTTGGTTCAGGGGCGGGACCGCTGTTGTACGTGTCGCTGGGGTAGTACGTGTCGTAGACCGCGTTCGTCTCACGGGTGTCGTACACGTCACTCGAGCCGTAGCCCGAGGCGGGGGGAGCGGAGTACTGCGCGGAGTAGGCCGCGGAGTGGTCCGCCGCCTGTGTGGTGCCGTAGACCGGGATGGTGTGTCCGGTGTCGTTGAGCGGGTCGTAGACCGACGGCGGCGCCTCGCCGACCGGGGGCGGCGACGGTATCGGCCAGCTGCCCGAGGTGCTGCCGCCGCCGTCCACGACCGGCATCGCCTCGGTGGGCCACAGGTCGGACGGCAGCGGGGCGGAGGCGGCCGGGTCGGCCGTCAGCGGCGGCCGGCCCGCGCCCGAGGGGCCGGACACGGCACGGTAGGCCGCCGCGAAGCCGCTCGGGGGCTCCGGCGAGCTGAGGCGCTCCGCGGGTTCGTACAGCGGGGCGGACGGGGACGCGCTGCGCGACCGGGACCGCCCGGCGCGCTCGTAGCCGGGCAGGGCGGCGGCGGCCCTCGGCCGGCTCTCCGCCTCCTCCTCGTCCTCCTCGCGGGCGGGCCGCTCCCCGGCCCCGAGGAGACCGGCGATCCGGTCGGCGACCTTGCGCTTGACCGGGCGGGGCGCCGCGCGCAGCGCCAGGGCCGCCATGACGCCGACCACGGACAGGGCGTACAGGACCACGAAGACCGGCTTCGCGGCGCGACCCGCGTAGAGCCCGTGCAGCAGGGCCAGGCACCACGCCGGATAGGCCAGCATGTGCATGGCCCGCCAGCGGGCCGCCACGGGGGCGGGGGAGGCGAAGCGGTTGCGCAGGGCTCCGGTGACCCCCACGAAGATCATGAGCATGCTGGCCAGGGTGCCGAAGCCGATGAGGACGGCCCGGCCGCCGAACGCCTCGTCCTCCGTGGCCAGCAGCCCGAACGGGAGGACCGCGGCGACCCAGGTGGTGTGGTCCAGGACCAGCTTGACCACGATGTGCACCAGCAGGAAGACGACCGAGGCGACCGCGGTGACCCGGTGCACCGCCTGGGCCAGGATCCGCTGCCGGGTGTCGAGGACGATCCGGTCCTGGGCGAGCAGACCCCAGATCACCGAGCAGCTGAGGAAGACGAGGGAGAGGACACCGGCGCCGAAGTTCAGGAACTGGGCGAAGGTGTCGTCCACCGTGCTGTCGTTCGTCACCACGACGGGCCTCCCCACGTCAGGGACGTGAGGGAAGGCGGCGGACTGGTGTGGCGAGGGTGGATCGGGGGAGGGTTCATGGGGGCAACTCCGGAGCGGTTCGGGAAAGCGGTCCCGCTGCCGCACTCTAAGTGGCGCCATACCCGTGGGTAGGAGGTTTGAGTTATTGCGTTGTTATCAAATGACTGCGCGCTCGTGCTGGTGTCCCTTAGTGGTCGTTACGCGAAGTAACCTTTGACCTTGGTTCAGGTTCGTTTCCGGTTTCCGGTTGCCGGGCCCCGGATTCCGGTCGGCCGCACGGGGCGCGGAAGCCCGTCGCGGCCCGATCGATGACTGCGGTACCCTGACGCCATGCGTGCCGTACGCCTTCTGCTTAGCGAGCCGCGCTGATCAGTCCCGACCCCGGTCGTAGTCCGGTGGCCGGAATCGGCGCGGCGTCCCCTCCTGTGCGAGGGGATTTTTCATTTCCCGGCCCTCGCAGCCGCTGGTCATGAAGGTCGCAGCCGCTGGCAGAGACGATCGATGGAGCTTTGAGGATCATGAGCGAGACGAACCCCGCGGCGAATGCCCCTGTGTCGGCGGACGCCGCGCCGCACCGCTACACGGCTGCCATGGCCGCCGAGATCGAGGCACGCTGGCAGGACTTCTGGGACGCCGAGGGGACGTACGCCGCGCCGAACCCCAAGGGTGACCTGGCGGGCGACCCGGAGCTGGTCGCCAGGCCCAAGAAGTTCATCATGGACATGTTCCCGTACCCCTCGGGTGCGGGCCTGCACGTCGGCCACCCCCTGGGGTACATCGCCACCGACGTCTACGCCCGCTTCCAGCGGATGACCGGCCACAACGTCCTGCACACCCTGGGCTTCGACGCCTTCGGCCTGCCCGCCGAGCAGTACGCCGTGCAGACCGGCACGCACCCGCGCGTGTCCACCGAAGCCAACATGAAGAACATGCAGAGCCAGCTGCGCCGGCTGGGTCTGGGCCACGACAAGCGCCGGTCGTTCGCCACGATCGACCCCGAGTACTACAAGTGGACCCAGTGGATCTTCCTGCAGATCTTCAACTCCTGGTACGACGACGAGGCGAGGAAGGCCCGCCCGATCGCCGAGCTGGTCGCGCAGTTCGCCTCCGGTGAGCGGGCCGTCCCGGGCCACCCCGGGCGCGCCTGGGACGCCCTGAGCGAGGCCGAGCGCGCCGACGTCCTGGGCGAGTTCCGCCTGGCCTACGCCTCCGACGCGCCGGTCAACTGGTGCCCCGGACTGGGCACCGTGCTGGCCAACGAGGAGGTCACCGCCGACGGCCGCTCCGAGCGCGGCAACTTCCCCGTCTTCAAGTCCAAGCTGCGCCAGTGGAACATGCGCATCACCGCCTACGCGGACCGGCTGCTGGACGACCTGGACCAGCTGGACTGGCCCGAGGCGATCAAGCTGCAGCAGCGCAACTGGATCGGCCGCTCCGAGGGCGCCCGCGTCGACTTCCCCGTGGACGGCGAGCGCATCACGGTCTTCACCACCCGCCCCGACACCCTGTTCGGCGCGACCTACATGGTGCTGGCGCCCGAGCACCCGCTGGTCGAGAAGTTCACCCCGGCCGCCTGGCCCGAGGGCACCCGCGACGCGTGGACCGGCGGTCACGCCACCCCGACCGAGGCGGTGGCCGCGTACCGCGCGCAGGCCGCCTCCAAGTCCGACGTCGAGCGGCAGGCCGAGGCCAAGGACAAGACCGGCGTCTTCATCGGCGCCTACGCCGCCAACCCGGTCAACGGCGAGCAGGTCCCGGTCTTCATCGCGGACTACGTGCTGATGGGCTACGGCACCGGCGCGATCATGGCCGTCCCGGCGGGCGACCAGCGCGACTTCGAGTTCGCCCGCGCCTTCGAGCTGCCGATCCGCTGCATCGTCGAGCCGACCGACGGCCGCGGCACCGACACCGCGACGTGGGAGGACGCCTTCTCCTCCTACGACGCGAAGATCATGAATTCGTCCAGCACCGGCGCGTCCGGCACCGGCTCCTCCGGCGACGGCGTCAGCCTGGACGGCCTGCCCGTCGTCGAGGCCAAGGAACGCATCACCGAGTGGCTGGAGCGCACCGGCGCCGGTGCGGGCACCGTCAACTTCCGCCTGCGCGACTGGCTGTTCAGCCGCCAGCGCTACTGGGGCGAGCCCTTCCCGATCGTCTACGACGAGGACGGCATCGCCCACCCCCTGCCCGCGTCGATGCTGCCGCTGGAGCTGCCCGAGGTCGAGGACTACTCCCCGCGCACCTTCGACCCGGACGACGCCGACACCAAGCCCGAGACCCCGCTGTCGCGCAACGAGGACTGGGTGAACGTCACCCTGGACCTGGGCGACGGCCGCGGCCCGCGCAAGTACCGCCGCGAGACCAACACCATGCCCAACTGGGCCGGCTCCTGCTGGTACCAACTGCGCTACCTGGACCCGCACAACAGCGAGCAGCTGGTCGACCCCGAGATCGAGCAGTACTGGATGGGCCCCCGCGAGGGCCTGCCGCACGGCGGCGTCGACCTGTACGTCGGCGGCGCCGAACACGCCGTACTGCACCTGCTGTACGCGCGCTTCTGGTCCAAGGTGCTGTTCGACCTGGGGTACGTCTCCTCGGCCGAGCCGTTCCACAAGCTGTTCAACCAGGGCATGATCCAGGCCTACGTCTACCGGGACAGCCGCGGCATCGCCGTACCGGCCGCCGAGGTGGAGGAGCGCGACGGCGCCTACTACTACCAGGGCGAGAAGGTCTCCCGGCTGCTGGGCAAGATGGGCAAGTCCCTGAAGAACGCGGTCACCCCGGACGAGATCTGCGCCGAGTACGGCGCCGACACGCTGCGCCTGTACGAGATGGCGATGGGCCCGCTGGACGTGTCGCGGCCGTGGGACACCCGCGCGGTGGTCGGCCAGTTCCGGCTGCTGCAGCGGCTGTGGCGCAACGTCGTCGACGAGGACACCGGTGAGCTGTCCGTGGCGGACGTCGCGGAGAGCGACATCGACGCCGGAACCCTGCGCGCCCTGCACAAGGCCGTCGACGGCGTACGTCAGGACCTGGAGGGCATGCGGTTCAACACCGCCATCGCCAAGGTCACCGAGCTGAACAACCACCTGACCAAGGCCGGGGGCCCGGTACCGCGATCGGTCGCCGAGCGCCTGGTGCTGCTGGTCGCGCCGCTGGCCCCGCACGTCGCCGAGGAGCTGTGGCGCAAGCTGGGGCACGAGTCCTCCGTCGTCCACGAGGACTTCCCGGTCGCCGACCCGGCCTACGTCGTCGACGAGACCGTGACCTGCGTCGTCCAGATCAAGGGCAAGGTCAAGGCACGGCTGGAGGTCGCCCCCTCCATCTCCGAGGACGACCTGGAGAAGGCCGCGCTGGCCGACGAGAAGGTCGTGGCCGCGCTGGGCGGGGCCGGGATCCGCAAGGTGATCGTGCGGGCACCGAAACTGGTGAACATCGTCCCGGCGTAGGCGGTGACCGGGGCGCCCCGGCGCCCCCTACGGGTCGGGTGCGGGCAGGTTCGGGGTTCTTGCGGAACCCTGGGCCTGCCCGTTGCGTTTACCGTGGAAGAGCGGCACGACGGGTGCCGCGCCGTGGCCGGCCGGCCCGCGGGCCGGACGCTCGGAGGAGGAGCCCAGTGGAAGCAGCGCTCACCGTCTTCGCCCTGCTCTTCCTGCTCGCCGTCGTGCTGGGTGTCTACGCCACGGTGAAGGCCGTCGGCGCCGCCAAGCGCAGCGTGGACCGCGGCATCTCCCAGGCGCGCCGCACCGTCGAGGACCACACCCTGCGGGCCAGGTCGCTGGTCCAGGTGGGCCCGGCGGCCGAGCTGGCACAGCTGCGGCTGACGCTGCGCACCTCCATGCGGGCCACCCAGGACGCGCTGCACGCGCGCGTGGCCGAGGACGAATCCCTCAAGGAGTCCCTCGCCCTCTTCGAGCGGCTCAGCGCCCACGGCTTCGAGCTGGACGGCGAGCTGCGGCGACTGGAGTCCGAGCCGGACCGCGCCACCCTCGCCGAGCGCCTGCCCGGACTGCGCGAGCGCACCGAGCGCATCACCCGGTCGGCGGACGCCCTGCGCTGGGCGGCCCGGGACCGTGCCCACCGCTTCGCGGACGACGACCTGGACTCGCTGAGCGCACAGATCGATGTGGAGGCCGGGGCCCTGCGGCACTGGACGGAGACGAAGACGCAGGCGGAGGCGGCGGCCGGGACCGGCCCGGGGGAGGGGCCGTCCGCCGCGCCGCCGTCCTGGCCCGAGGCCCCGCCCGCGGACGCCGCGTCCGCCCGGCAGACCTGGCCGGACTCCCCGGCGCAGGGGCCTGCGGAGGAAGAAACCGCGCGTCCCGCCATCACCCCGCCCGCCGCGAGCCCCGTGTACCCCTGGCAGAAGAAGGCCCGCCCGGAGAGCACGACCTGACGACCCCGCCAACCCGGTCGCGCCCCTGTGAACGCCCGGTCGCCGGGGCCGGACTGCCGCCCGGACACTACGCCAGGTAACCTCCAGCTCATGTCCCGCCATGTCGCTATCGTCACGGATTCAACGGCCTACCTCCCGGCCCGGGCGATGGAGCGGCACGGCATCACCGCGGTACCCCTGACCGTCGTCCTGGGCGACCGGGCCCTGGAGGAGGGCACCGAGATCTCGACCCGCTCCCTGGCCCAGGCACTGCAGAAACGGCGGCCGGTCACCACCTCCCGCCCCGGCCCCGAGCTCTTCGCCGAGACCTACCGCAGGATCGCCGAGTCCGGCGCCGACGGCATCGTCTCCCTGCACCTGTCCGCCGAACTCTCCGGCACCCACGACGCGGCCGTCGTCGCGGCGCGTGAGGCGCCCGTCCCGGTCAGGGTCGTGGACACCGGGATGATCGCGATGGCCCTGGGGTTCTGTGCGCTCGCCGCCGCGGAGACGGCGGAGGCGGGCGGCACGGTGGACGAGGCCGTCACGGCCGCGGAGAAGCGCGCCGCGGGCACCTCCGCCTACTTCTACGTCGACACCCTCGACTATCTGCGCCGCGGCGGCCGGATCGGGGCGGCCCAGGCGCTGTTCGGCTCCGCCCTCGCCGTGAAGCCCCTGCTGCAGCTGGCGGGCGGCCGCATCGAACCCCTGGAGAAGGTCCGGACGGCGTCCAAGGCCATCGCCCGGCTGGAGGAGATCGCCGCCGACCGGGCCGCAGGCGCGCCCGTCGACATCGCCGTCCACCATCTCGCCGCCCCGGACCGGGCGTCGGCCCTGGCGGACCGCCTGCGGGACCGGGTTCCCGGGCTGGCCGACCTGCATGTGAGCGAGGTCGGCGCGGTGATCGGCGCGCACACGGGGCCGGGGCTGCTGGGGGTCGTGGTTTCGTCGCGGTGAGGGCTGCCCGGTAACGCGTGTGAGGGCCGGAGTTGTCCACAACCCGGGGGTAGTCCCCGGGAATTGACCATGATCATCGCGAGGGCGTCCAGGTGCCCGATCCTCGTCGCATGGCTCTTCGATCACGCTCACGCACCACGTCCGCGACCAGCGGACCGGGCCGCGCCCCGGCCTCCGACGGCCGCCTCGTGCACCGTCGCGCACCCGGCTCCCGCTCCCACGCCCGCCCCCGCTCCCACGCCCGCCACGGCCGCCGGCACGCGCCGCCGGAGGAGTTGCGGCGGAGGGCGGAAACGCTGTTCGGGGAGCGCGTCGAGGAATCCGACCGGGCTGGACACGAGGGGGTGCAGGGGGAGGCGGGAAAGGGACCGCCGTTGCCAGGCCCCGAGACCCCCGCCGACGGGGACATCGGTGACTCCCGCGGTGCCACGCCGACCTGGCGGGAGCGGACCGGGCAGGCACTGCGGGAGCGGATGCCGCTGTGGCTGCAGACCCGATGCGGCCTGGAGCGGCGCAGCGTTGCCGCGCTCACGGTGCTGCTCCTCGTCGCGGCGGTCTTCGCGGTGCAGCACTTCTGGTCCGGCCGCACCCAGTCGGTGGCGGCCCCCGAGGTGGTGCGGGAGGCGGCGGCATACGGAGCCGGGAATCCGGGGCCGACGGCCGCGGACCGCGCGACGACGGGCGAGTCCGGCTCCACGGCCGCGCCGACGGCCACGGCCGGGCCCGAGATCGTGGTGGACGTCGGCGGCAAGGTCCGCAAACCGGGTATCCACAGCCTCCCGGCCGGTTCCCGCGTCGCCGACGCCCTGCGAGCCGCCGGGGGCGTGCGGCCCGGCACGAAGACCGACGGGCTGAACCGTGCCCGCTTCCTGGTGGACGGCGAGCAGGTGATCGTCGGAGCGCCCGTGCCCGCGCCCCGGCCGGGAGCGGGTCCCGCCCCGAGTGGGCCGGCGGGGGCGGCGGGGCCCGCGGCACCGGTCTCCCTCAGCACGGCCACCACCGACCAGCTCGACACCCTCCCGGGCGTCGGCCCGGTCCTCGCCCAGCACATCATCGACTACCGCACCCAGCACGGCGGTTTCCGCTCGGTCGACGAACTGCGCGAGGTCAACGGCATCGGCGAGCGCCGCTTCGCCGACCTGCGGGACCTCGTACGGCCATGAGCAGGCACCTGACCGGAGCGGACCGGCCGGACGGGCTCGCCGGGTCCGACCAGCCCCCTGCGAGGCCCCCGCGCGCCCCCGTGCACGCCGCCTCCGGCCACCGGCTGGGCGCGGCCCACCCCCGGCAGGAGGGCCCCGCCGACCTGCGCCTGGTACCGCCCGCCCTCGCGGCGTGGGCGACGGCCGCACTGGTGCTGGACGTGCCGGCGGGCTGGGCGGTGGGCGTGGTGACGGGCGCTCTCCTCCTGGCCGGAGCGCTGCTGCTGGGGCCGGTGCGTGAACGGCCCCACGCAACGGCGGCCGCCGCCCTCTTCCTCTGCGTCGCCGCGTCCGCCACCTCGGCCGCACTGCACGGCGCGGACCTGCGCCGCGGGCCCGTCCCCGAGGCGGCCCGGCACTACGCCACCGTCACCGCGGAGGTGGAGGTCACGGCCGACCCCCGCCTCACCCGGCCGCGAGTCCGGGGCAACCGCGCGGTGCCGCCCACGGTGCTCATCGAGGCCGACGTGCGGCGGGTGGGCGAGGCGTCCGGGACGACGGTGACGACCCGGACGCCGGTGCTCGTCCTCGTCGACGTCGGCGAGCGAGCCGAGCGGTCCCGCACACGGCCCGCGCCCGCCCGCTGGCTGACCCTGCTGCCGACCACACGGCTCCGCGTCACCGCACGGCTCTCGCCCCCGAGAGAGCGCGGCGACCGGATCGCCGCGGTGCTGCGGGTACGCGCCGGTCGACGGCCACCCGATGTCCTGGCCGAGCCGTCGGCGGCGCAGCGCCTGGCGGGACGGTTGCGGGAGGGCCTGCGCGAGGCGACCGAGGACCTGCCGACGGACGCGAGAGCGCTGCTGCCGGGCCTGGTCGTCGGGGACACCTCACGCGTCACACCGGAGCTCGAGGCGGCGTTCAAGGAGACCGACCTGACACACACCCTGGCCGTTTCGGGCGCCAACTTCACGATCGTGCTCGCGCTGCTCCTCGGCCCGCCGGGCCTGGCCCAGCGCAGTGAGCGCCGAGGACTGGCCCCCCGCCTCGGCCTGCGTCTGAGGACGACCGCGCTGCTCGGCGGGCTGCTCGCGTCGGCCTTCGTCGTCGTGTGCCGGCCCGACCCGAGCGTGCTGCGGGCGGCGGCCTGCGGGTCCCTCGCCCTGCTCGCCCTGGCCACCGGACGCCGCAGATCACTCCTGCCGGCCCTGGCGACGGCGGTCCTGCTCCTGGTGCTCTACGACCCCTGGCTGGCCCGCAGTTACGGCTTCCTGCTCTCGGTGCTGGCCACGGGGGCGCTGCTCACGCTCGCTCCCCGGTGGAGCGCGGCGTTGCGCCGGCGCCGGGTCCCGCCCCGGCTCGCGGAGGCGCTGGCCGCCGCGGGTGCCGCGCAGGCCCTGTGCGCGCCGGTGGTCGCGGTGCTGTCGGCGCGGGTGAGCCTGGTGGGGGTGCCGTGCAACCTGCTGGCGGAGTTCGCGGTGGCCCCGGCCACCGTGCTCGGCTTCGCGGCCCTGGCGACGGCACCGGCGGCGATGCCCCTGGCCAGGAGCCTGGCCTGGTGCGGGGGCTGGCCGGCCGGGTGGATCGCGGGGATCGCCCGCACCGGGGCCGCGCTGCCCGGCGCGGGGGTGGACTGGCCGGGCAGCTGGGCCGGGGCGGCGCTGCTCGCCCTCGTCATGGTGGGCGTGCTGCTCGCCGGCCGGCGATTGCTGAGGCATCCCTGGTGGTGCGGTGTCTGCGCGATGATGCTGCTGCTCGCGGTGCTCCAGCCGCCGCCGCTGGCCCGACTGATCAAGGGCTGGCCCCCACCGGGGTGGCGGATGGTGATGTGCGACGTGGGCCAGGGCGACGCGCTGGTCCTCGCGGCGGGAGAGGGGACGGGCGTGGTCGTGGACGCGGGCCCCGACCCCACCCTCGTCGACCACTGCCTGCGCGCCCTCGGCATCACCCGCGTGCCTCTCGTCCTGCTGACCCACTTCCACGCCGACCACGTGGCCGGGCTGCCCGGGGTGCTGCGGGGCCGCTCGGTGGGCGCGATCGAGACGACCGCCCTCGAAGAACCTGCGGACCAGGCCGAGTTCGTCCGCAGCCAGGCGAGGGCCCGGCGCATCCCGGTGCGGCAGGCGGCCACCGGTGAGCAGCGACGCTCCGGCCCGCTGTCCTGGCAGGTGGTCTGGCCCCCGCCGAGCCCACCGGCCACCACCGCGCCGGGCACGGAGGGCGGCCCCAACGACGCCAGCGTCACCCTCCTGGTCCGGACGGCGGGCATACGCCTGCTCCTGCTCGGCGACCTGGAGCCCCCGGCCCAGCGGGAGCTGGCCCGCTCCCCGGCGGCAGCGGCGCTGAAAGACGTCGACGTGCTGAAGGTGGCCCACCACGGCTCGGCCCACCAGGACTTCGCGTTCCTGCGCCGGGTCGCCCCACGCCTGGCCCTCATCAGCTGCGGCGAGGACAACACCTACGGCCACCCGGCACCCGGCACGGTCGCGGCACTGCGCGCCCGGGGAGCGACGGTGCTGCGCACGGACCGGGACGGGTCGGTGGCGGTCGCGGGTACGGGGAGGGAGTTGCGGGTGGCGGGAGACTGAGGACATGGATTCAGTTCAGGTCGATGCCTACCTCCGCCGGCTGGGAGCCGAGTACCCCGCGGAGCCCACCCTCGAAGCACTGCGTGCGCTGCACCTGCGCCATCTGCGGACGGTGCCCTTCGAGAACCTCTCCGTCCACCTGGGCGAGGAGATCGTGCTGGAGGAGAAGCGGCTGTGGGACAAGGTCGTGGGTGGGGACAGGGGCGGTTTCTGCTACGAACTCAACGGGCTCTTCGCGGCGTTGCTCACCGCCCTCGGGTACGAGGTCACGCTGCTGGCGGCGCGGGTGTACGGCGACGGGGGCCGGCTCGGGATCCCGTACGACCACATGGCTCTGCTGGCGCGGACGGCGGACGGGGGCGACTGGCTGGCGGACGTCGGGTTCGGGGCGCACAGCCACGGTCCGCTGGCGTTCGCGGAGCGGGGTGGGCAGGTGGATCCCGGGGGGACGTTCCGCGTGGTCGAGGCGGGGCCGGACCCGGCCGGGGAGCGGGGCGACCTCGACGTACTGCGGGACGGAAAGCTGGTCTACCGGGTGGAAACGCGTCCCAGGGTGCTCGACGACTTCGTGTCCGGCGCCTGGTGGCACAGCACCTCGCCCCGGTCGCACTTCCTCCAGTCACCGGTCTGCTCGCGGCTCACGGAGGACGGGGGCAGGATCACGCTCAGCGGACGCCGGCTCACGGCGACGGCCGCCGACGGTGTTCGGGAGGAGCAGGAGCTGAAGACGGACGAGGAGGTCTTCGCGGCCTACCGTGACCACTTCGGCATCCGCCTCGACGAGCTGCCTCCCGTGCCACCGGTGCCGCCTGTGTCCCGGCTGTGAGAAATCCCGCCCGGTGCGGCGAAACCGGAGCACACAGGTCCACTCCTGCCCACTCCCAGCACATGCGACGGTTTCCCGCGATGTGGTCCCGTGTTGCCTCGAAAGCCACATCGGTGATCGAATGTTTCTCCGTCAACTAGTTTTCGATGTCGTGCAGAGGGTGTCGCAAATGATCGGCCGCTTGCTGGGAAGCCGAACGAAGCGGATGCAACGGACGGGTCCCCTGGCGGCGGTGCACACCCCGCCGGACGCGGGGGTGCTGAGCTGCCGCGTCCTGGACCCCGTCAACGATCCGGTGCCGAACGCGGAGTTCACGGTCAGCGACGCGATGGGGCGCAAGGTGGTCGGCGGCGGTGCGGATCCCTTCGGGTCGTTCGTGGCGACGGTGCCCGCGGGGGAGTACCGGCTCGCCGTGTCCGCCGAGGGCTACACCCCGTACCGGGCCTCCGTGACCGTCGCCGAGGACACGCTGGCCTCGCTCGGGGACGTGACGCTGCAGGTGGCCCAGCCGCCGGAGCTGCCCGCGCCGGGTGACTGGGAGATCGAGCCGGCCCACTCCTCGATCGCCTTCACCGCGCGGCACATCGGGCTGGCCCGGATCCACGGCCGGTTCAACTCCTTCGCCGGCGCGGTGCGCATCGCCGACGACATGGAGCAGTCCGCGATGCACGTCGTGATCGACGCGGCCTCCATCGACACCAACGTGAAGATGCGCGACGATCACCTGCGCTCGGCCGACTTCCTGGACGTGCAGCGCTATCCGACCCTGGAGTTCTACAGCGACCGGTTCACGCACCGCGGCGGCAACCGCTGGGCCGTCACCGGGGCGCTGTCCCTGCACGGCGTGACGCGCACGGTCACCCTGGACACCGAGTACCTCGGACTCGGCAACGGCATGGAGGGCGAGACGCGGGCGGCCTGCCGCGCCACCACCGAACTGCACCGCGACGACTTCACGGTGAGCTGGCAGACCATGCTGGCCCGCGGCATCGCCGTGGTCGGCCCCAGCATCCGCATCGACCTCGACGTGCAGACGGTGCCCAAGGGCTGACCGCGCCCGGGGCTGACCGACAATGGCACCCGTGAGCGACGTGAGACATGTACTGGTGCTGCCCGACCGGGACGCCGCGGAGGAGGCCGCCCAGGCACTCGGGGAGCGGTTCGGGACCGACGAGGAACCGCGGATCCTGAGGGACGCCCTGGCCGGCGAGGACGACGCCGAGGACGCCCAGTGGCTCGTCCTCCTGCACGACGAGCGGGAAGCGCTGGATGCCGGTGAACTGGACGCGTTCGCCGGGGAGTGGGAGGGCTGGCGCGAGGAGCCGTAGCGCCCGTCCGGGGGCAGCCCGGCCGGCAGCGGCCCGTCCGGCGTTGTCAGTCGTGCGTGCGATGCTTGTCCCGATGGCCAGGAAGACTGCGAACGACGACCCTCTCGCCCCGGTGACCCTTGCCGTGGGCCAGGAGGACCTCCTGCTCGACCGTGCCGTGCAGGAGGTGGTGGCCGCCGCCAGGGCCGCCGACGCCGACACGGACGTACGCGACCTCACCCCCGACCAGCTGCAGCCCGGCACCCTCGCCGAGCTCACCAGCCCCTCGCTCTTCGCCGAGCGCAAAGTCGTGGTCGTACGCAATGCGCAGGACCTGTCCGCCGACACGGTCAAGGACGTCAAGGCCTACCTCGGCGCCCCCGCCGAGGAGATCACCCTCGTCCTGCTGCACGCGGGCGGCGCCAAGGGCAAGGGCGTGCTCGACGCCGGCCGCAAGGCCGGGGCGCGCGAGGTGGCCTGCCCGAAGATGACCAAGCCCGCCGACCGGCTGGCCTTCGTGCGCGCGGAGTTCCGCACGGCCGGACGGTCGGCCACGCCCGAGGCCTGCCAGGCCCTGGTCGACGCGATCGGCAGCGACCTCAGGGAGCTGGCCTCCGCGGTGTCCCAGCTGACCGCCGACGTCGAGGGGACCATCGACGAGGCGGTCGTCGGGCGGTACTACACCGGACGGGCGGAGGCCTCCAGCTTCACGGTCGCCGACCGGGCGGTCGAGGGACGCGCGGCGGAGGCGCTGGAGGCGCTGCGCTGGTCGCTGGCGACCGGAGTGGCGCCGGTGCTGATCACCAGCGCGCTCGCGCAGGGCGTGCGGGCCATCGGCAAGCTGTCCTCCGCCCGCGGCGGACGCCCCGCCGACCTCGCCCGCGAGCTGGGCATGCCGCCCTGGAAGATCGACCGCGTCCGGCAGCAGATGCGCGGCTGGACCCCGGACGGCGTCTCCGTGGCCCTGCGCGCGGTGGCCGAGGCCGACGCGGGCGTGAAGGGCGGCGGGGACGATCCCGAGTACGCCCTGGAGAAGGCCGTGGTGATCATCGCCCGGGCGGCGCGTTCACGGGGCCGGTCGTAGCAGGCCCACTCGCCCGGCCTCTCGCAGGCCCACTCGCCCGGCCTCTCGTAAGCACACGCGCTCGGCCTTCTCACCCGGACGGACCGAAGGCCCCGGTGTCCGTCCTGGGGAAGGACGGCCACCGGGGCCTTCGGATCAAGCTCGCGGATCCATGCCCGCGTGGCGAACGCAGGCCGCGCACGGATCCTGGGTGCCGGACGGGAGCGGATGAGAGAGGGCCCGCTCTGGGTCCTTCCGGCGGTCACACCAGATAAATCCAGATAAGGGGTCAGCCCTTGAGAGCGCCGACCTTCTGCGCCAGCGCCGACTTCTTGTTGGCGGCCTGGTTCTTGTGGATGACGCCCTTGGAGACGGCCTTGTCGAGCTCGCGCGAAGCGACGCGCTGGAACTCGGTGGCCTTCTCCACGTCACCCGCGGCGGCGGCCTCGCGGGCCTTGCGGATCGCGGTCTTCAGAGAGGACTTGACCGACTTGTTGCGCAGCCGGGCCTTCTCGTTGGTCTTGTTCCGCTTGATCTGGGACTTGATGTTCGCCACGAATGAGCCTTTGCAGGTTCAGGCACGAGGCCGCGAGGGTCCCGTGCCGGTGATTTCTTGAAGGAGTGCCTCGCGCTGAGAGGGCAAGAGACACAGCCACCCACACTACCAGCGGGTCGCGGAGGGTCCCAAACCCATACCGGCTCCCCACCCGTGGGACCATGGAGGCTACGTATCGATCCGACCCGAGACCCGAGACCGCAGACACTGCGGACGCCTCAAGAATCAGGACCCTGCGTGCCCGCGATCCCCAGCCATGTGCCCGAGCCGAGCCGTACCGACCCGGCGCTGATCCGCAACTTCTGCATCATCGCGCACATCGACCACGGCAAGTCCACGCTCGCCGACCGGATGCTCCAGCTGACCGGTGTGGTCGAGCAGCGGCAGATGCGCGCCCAGTACCTCGACCGCATGGACATCGAGCGCGAGCGCGGCATCACGATCAAGTCCCAGGCGGTGCGGTTGCCGTGGGCCCCGACCCACGACAAGGGCGCCACGCACATCCTCAACATGATCGACACCCCGGGGCACGTCGACTTCACCTACGAGGTGTCGCGGTCGCTGGCCGCGTGCGAGGGCACCATCCTCCTCGTCGACGCCGCCCAGGGCATCGAGGCCCAGACCCTCGCCAACCTGTACCTGGCGATGGAGAACGACCTCACGATCATCCCCGTGCTGAACAAGATCGACCTGCCGGCCGCGCAGCCCGAGAAGTTCGCCGAGGAGCTGGCCAACCTGGTCGGCTGCGACCCCGACGACGTGCTCAAGGTCTCCGCCAAGACCGGCCTCGGCGTCGACGTGCTGCTCGACAAGGTCGTCGCCGAGGTCCCGGCCCCGGTCGGCGTCAAGGACGCCCCCGCCCGCGCGATGATCTTCGACTCCGTCTACGACTCCTACCGCGGCGTCGTGACGTACGTCCGTGTCATCGACGGCCAGCTCAACAAGCGCGAGCGGATCCGGATGATGTCCACCGGCGCCACCCACGAGCTGCTGGAGATCGGCACCAACTCGCCGGAGATGCTCTCCGCCGACGGCCTCGGCGTCGGCGAGGTGGGCTACCTGATCACCGGCGTGAAGGACGTCCGCCAGTCCAAGGTCGGCGACACCGTCACCAGCCAGCACAAGGGCGCCGAGGAGGCGCTCGGCGGCTACAAGGACCCCAGGCCCATGGTCTTCTCCGGCCTGTATCCGCTGGACGGCTCCGACTACCCCGAGCTGCGCGAGGCGCTGGACAAGCTCCAGCTCAACGACGCCGCCCTGGTCTACGAGCCGGAGACCTCCGCCGCGCTCGGCTTCGGCTTCCGCGTCGGCTTCCTCGGCCTGCTCCACCTCGATGTGATCCGCGAGCGGCTGGAGCGCGAGTTCGGCCTCGACCTCATCGCCACCGCGCCCAACGTGGTCTACCGCGTGATCATGGAGGACGGCACCGAGCACACCGTCACCAACCCGAGCGAGTTCCCCGAGGGCAAGATCACCGAGGTGTACGAGCCGGTCGTGCGCGCCACGATCCTCGCGCCGACCGAGTTCATCGGCTCGATCATGGAGCTGTGCCAGACCCGGCGCGGCACCCTGCTCGGCATGGACTACCTCTCCGAGGACCGGGTGGAGATCCGCTACACCCTCCCCCTCGCGGAGATCGTCTTCGACTTCTTCGACCAGCTGAAGTCGAAGACCCGCGGCTACGCCTCCCTCGACTACGAGCCCACCGGCGAGCAGACCTCCAGCCTGGTCAAGGTCGACATCCTGCTGCACGGCGACAAGGTGGACGCCTTCTCGGCGATCACCCACAAGGACGCGGCGTACGCGTACGGCGTACGGCTCGTCGCCAAGCTGCGCGAGCTGATCCCGCGGCAGGCCTTCGAGGTGCCCATCCAGGCCGCCATCGGCTCCCGGGTGATCGCCCGCGAGACCATCCGCGCCATCCGCAAGGACGTCCTCGCCAAGTGCTACGGCGGTGACATCTCCCGCAAGCGGAAGTTGCTGGAGAAGCAGAAGGAAGGCAAGAAGCGGATGAAGATGGTGGGTTCGGTGGAGGTTCCGCAGGAGGCCTTCATCGCCGTCCTGTCCAGCGACGACAGCGCGGGATCGGGCAAGGGCAAGAAGTAACCGCCACGCCGCATGCCAAGTCCGGGCGAAACGGACGCCGAGGGGCCCGTCGTACGAAAGTGCGGCGGGTCTCTTCGCATGTCACGGGCAGGCGTCTGTAGGAAATGACAGGGCGCGGGCTCTTACGCGGGGGCCGGTCGCCCTTTACCCTGATGCCTGCCCCGTAGTTACTCGTGAGTTAAACAAGTGATCGGACAACGGTCCGCGTCACCGCCTCAGCACCGTTGAACACCGCCCGAGAGTGAACCAGCCACACCTGAGCCAGCCGCAACGAGCCAGCCGCACCGTCGCGGGCCCGGAGGATGTCGTGAGCGACACACAGACACTGATCGAGAACCGTCCGCCCTCCGTGGCGGGACTCTTCCTGGAGCGGGTGGCCGCCACGCCGGACGCCGAGGCGTACCGCTACCCGGTGCCGCCCGCCTCGGGCGAGGGCCCCGACGACTGGAAGTCGCTGACCTGGACCCAGGCCGCCGAGCGGGTCTACGCGATCGCGGCCGGTCTGATCGAGCTGGGCGTGCAGCCCGAGCAGCGGGTGGCCCTGGCCTCCGCCACCCGGCTGGAGTGGATCCTCGCCGACCTCGGCATCATGTGCGCGGGCGCGGCGACGACCACCGTCTACCCGCAGACCAACGCCGACGAATCGGCGTACATCCTCTCCGACTCCGAGAGCCGGGTGCTGATCGCGGAGGACGCCGCGCAGCTCGCCAAGGCGAAGGAGAAGAAGGCGGAGCTGCCCGACCTCACCCATGTGGTCGTGGTCGACGCGACCGGCGCGGACACCTCCGAGGAGTGGGTCCTCACCCTCGACGAGCTGGAGCGCCGGGGCGCGGCCCGCCTGGAGCAGGAGCCGCAGCTGATCAAGGAGCGGGTCGGCGCGCTCACCAAGGACCAGCTCGCCACCCTCATCTACACCTCCGGCACCACCGGCCGGCCCAAGGGCGTCCGGCTGCCGCACGACTGCTGGTCGTACATGGCCAAGGCGATCGCCGCGACCGGCCTGGTCACCAAGGACGACGTGCAGTACCTGTGGCTGCCGCTCGCGCACGTCTTCGGCAAGGTGCTGACCTCCGGCCAGATCGAGGCCGGTCACGTCACCGCCGTCGACGGCCGGGTCGACAAGATCATCGAGAACCTGCCGGTGGTCCGGCCGACCTACATGGCGGCCGTCCCCCGCATCTTCGAGAAGGTCTACAACGGCGTCGCCGCCAAGGCCCGCGCGGGCGGCGGGGCCAAGTACAAGATCTTCCAGTGGGCCGCGGGGACCGCCCGCGAGTACGCCAAGGTCACCCAGGACAACTTCAAGCGCACCGGCACCGCGAGCGCCCCCACCGGCCTGCGCACCAAGCACGCCGTCGCCGACCGGCTCGTCTACGCCAAGATCCGCGAGGCCTTCGGCGGCCGCCTGCGCGCCTGCGTGTCGGGCTCGGCCGCCCTCGCGCCCGAGATCGGCTACTTCTTCGCCGGCGCCGGCATCCACATCCTGGAGGGCTACGGCCTCACCGAGTCCTCCGCCGCCTCCTTCGTCAACCCCGGCGAGGCCTACCGCACCGGCACCGTCGGCAAGCCGCTGCCCGGCACCGAGGTGCGCATCGCGGACGACGGCGAGGTCCTGCTGCGCGGCCCCGGCATCATGGAGGGCTACCACAAGCTCCCCGAGAAGACCGCCGAGGTCCTGGAGGCCGACGGCTGGTTCCACACCGGCGACATCGGCGAGCTGTCGCCCGACGGCTACCTGCGCATCACCGACCGCAAGAAGGACCTCATCAAGACGTCCGGCGGCAAGTACATCGCGCCGGCCGAGGTCGAGGGCCAGTTCAAGGCGGTCTGCCCCTACGTCTCCAACATCCTGGTGCACGGCGCCGACCGGAACTTCTGCACCGCGCTCATCGCCCTCGACGAGATCGCGATCACCGAGTGGGCCAAGGAGAACGGCCTGGACGGCAAGCCGTACGCCGAGATCGTCGCGGCGCCCGCCACCGTCGAGATGGTCGACGGCTACGTCAAGGAACTCAACGAGGGCCTCCAGCGCTGGCAGACCATCAAGAAGTTCCGCCTGCTGCCCCGCGACCTCGACGTCGAGCACGGCGAGATCACCCCGAGCCTGAAGCTGAAGCGGCCGGTGGTGGAGCGGGAGTACAAGAACCTGATCGAGGAGATGTACGAGGGCTCGCGCGAGGCGTAGGCCCGGGGCCACCGTCGTCTACCGCTCAGAAACCGCGGGTGTTCGAAGACGTCCGGTTTCCGATCGGCTTCCGGCCGTCTTCGAACGTTCGCCTAGCACGGATCTCACCCGTGGCGGCCCACTTCGGTAACTCCGTGCTTATGGGCGGGGCCGGTCTGTCACTCTGTCGGCATCGACTGCGAGAAATTCGCACGAACTGCCCGGGGAGACGTCCATGGGGGCCATTCCGACGCAGCGGGAGACCGCCTCCCGCGCCAGCGCGGTGCCCGCACACACCGCCGAGGCAGCCGCCGAGGCATCCGCCGAGGGCTTCGAGGAGTGCGCGCGGGCGCGCGTGACCCTGCTCGGCAGCTCCCTCGCGCCGGGCGCCGCCCGCGCGATGGTGCGGGCCGCGCTCGCCGACTGGTCCGCGCTCGCTCTGCCCGGCACGGAGCAGTTGACCGAGCACCTCACCGCCGACGCCCTGGTCGTCGTCAGCGAGCTGGTCACCAATGCCGTGGTGCACGCCGGCACCGACGTCGAGGTGGGTCTCCAGGTGGAGGAGACCGGCACGCTGGTCGTCGAGGCCACGGACCAGCACCCGTCCCGCGCGCCCAGGAGCGCCGACCCCGAGACGCCGCACGACTCCGCCGAGTACGGGCGCGGCCTGCGGCTGGTCGCCGCGCTCGCGGAGGCCTGGGGGATCACCTACCGCCCGGGCACCAAGACGGTGTGGGCGCGGTTGTCGGCCGTGGGCACGGACGACGCCGGGCAGACCGAGGCGTACGCCGCGGGGCGCGGGGCGCGACGCACCGACGCGCCGGGTGCGTGGCCGCCGGGGGAGGGACGGGACGGCCGGGACGGAAGCCCGGGCGGCCAGTACGGCGGTCCGGACGGCCACGACGACCGGCGGCCCCAGAGCTGCCCGCGGGCACTGGACGCCCCGACACCCGGCCCGGACCACTGGGCGGCGGCCCCCGGCCTAGAAACGGACCCCGGCCCCGAAGCGGACCCCGGCCCCGAAGCGGCCCCGGATACCGACGTGGACCCGGACGCCGGCGTGGACGCGAGCCCCGGTCGACGGGACGGACCCTTCCGTCGGTCGGGGCCGCCGCGGTGGCCGGACCTGCCGGACGGCGTGACCGGCACCGCACGGCGCGGCATCCGCGACCGCGAGTGGCTGGGCCGCGGCGCCCTGTCCTTCCTCGCCGAGGCATCCGACCTGCTGGCCGGGCAGCTCGACGAGGACCTGGTCGCCTCCCTCACCGGCCAGCTGATCGTGCCCCGGCTCGCCGACTGGTGCGGGGTGTGGCTGGAGGACGAGTCCCTGGGCCGCGGCGCCTGGACCGACGACACCGGAGCGGCCGTCGGCGCCCGGCTGGCCCGCGTGTGGCACTCGGGCGAGGGCCGCCTCGACGAGCTGCACGCCGCCCTGGAGAAGGACCCGCCCCGCCCGCGCGACCCGTGGCGCTCCGGTCCCGTCGGCCACCCCTGGCCCGGCGACGCGCTCGGCCCGGACGGCACGCACGGCACCGCGCTCGCCTACCGCCTGGTCGCGGGCGGCAGGCCGCTGGGCACCCTGGTCATCGGACGGGCCGACACCCCGGGCGTCCCCGGTGCCACCGGTTTCCCCGACGAGATCACCGGCCTGGTCGAGGATCTCAGCCGCCGGGTGGCGCTCGCCATCGGCGCCGCCCGCCAGTACGCCCGGCAGGCCACCATCAGCGCCGTGCTGCAGCGCGGCCTGCTGCCCGGCGCCGTCGCGGAGATCCCCGGTGTGCGCAGCGCCCTCGTCTACGAACCGCGTGACAAGGGCGGCCCCAGCGGCGACTTCTACGACCTCTTCCCGGCCGGCGACGGCCGCTGGTGCTTCGCCGTGGGCGACGTCCAGGGCAAGGGCCCCGAGGCCGCCGTCGTCATCGGCCTCGCCCGGCCGTGGCTGCGCCTGCTGGCCCGCGAGCAGTACGGCGTTCCCGACGTCCTCGACCGCCTCAACCAGCTCCTCCTCGACGACGCCACCGAGGCCGCCGACGCCGCCGCCCGCGCGCTGGTCGCCGCCGGAGGCCCACCGGTTGCCCCGGGCGACGGACCGCAGACCCGTTTCCTCTCCCTGCTCTACGGCGAGCTGGTCCCCTTCGACGGCGGCGTCCGCTGCACCCTCGCGTCCGCCGGACACCCGCTGCCGCTGCTCCTCGGGCCCGACGGCACGGTGTCCGCCGTCGCGTGCCCGCAGACCCTGCTCGGCGTCGTCGAGGACGCCACGTACGTCAGCGAGACCTTCGAGCTGCGGTCCGGCGACACCCTGCTGTGCGTCACCGACGGGATCACGGAGCGGCGCAGCGGCTCCCGCCAGTTCGACGACGGCGACGGGCTCGCCGCGGCGCTGGCCGGGTGCGCGGGCCTGGACGCCGAGCTGGTCGCCGAGCGCATCAGGCGGCTGGTGCACGAGTTCGGGCCGCGGCCCCCGGAGGACGACCTGGCCCTGCTGGTGCTCCAGGCGGAGTGAACGGGCGCAGTGAACGGGGCGGGCAGGGGATCCGGCCGGGTGCGGGACAATGGAACGCATGCCCTCCGCACTCCCCGACGGCGAGCCCGTCCCCGCCGACGGCGCCCTGCCCGCGTCCGCGCTCGCCGGGGCCGCCGACCGCCCCCTCGGCTTCTACCTGCACGTGCCGTACTGCGCGACCCGCTGCGGCTACTGCGACTTCAACACCTACACCGCCACCGAGCTGCGCGGCACCGGCGGCGTCCTCGCCTCCCGCGACAACTACGCCGACACCCTCGTCGACGAGGTACGCCTGGCCCGCAAGGTGCTCGGCGACGACCCCCGCGAGGTCCGCACGGTCTTCGTCGGCGGCGGTACGCCCACCCTGCTGGCCGCCGGTGACCTGGTACGGATGCTGCGCGCGGTCCGCGACGAGTTCGGCCTGGCGCCCGACGCGGAGATCACGACGGAGGCCAATCCCGAGTCCGTCGACCCGGCGTACCTCGCGGCGCTCCGCGAGGGCGGCTTCAACCGGATCTCCTTCGGCATGCAGAGCGCGAAGCAGCACGTCCTGAAGATCCTGGACCGCACCCACACCCCCGGCCGCCCCGAGGCCTGCGTCGCCGAGGCCCGCGCGGCCGGCTTCGACCACGTCAACCTCGACCTGATCTACGGCACCCCCGGCGAGTCCGACGACGACTGGCGGGCCTCCCTGGACGCCGCGCTCGGCGCCGGACCCGACCACGTCTCGGCGTACGCCCTGATCGTCGAGGAGGGCACCCAGCTCGCCCGCCGCATCCGGCGCGGCGAGGTCCCGATGACCGACGACGACGTGCACGCCGACCGGTACCTGATCGCCGAGGAGGCACTGTCCGCGGCGGGCTACGACTGGTACGAGGTGTCCAACTGGGCCACCTCCGACGCCGGGCGCTGCCTGCACAACGAGCTGTACTGGCGGGGCGCCGACTGGTGGGGCGCCGGGCCGGGCGCGCACTCCCACGTGGGGGGCGTGCGGTGGTGGAACGTGAAGCACCCCGGGGCGTACGCGGGGGCGCTGGCGGCGGGTAAGTCGCCGGGCGCGGGGCGCGAGATCCTCACGGACGAGGACCGGCGCGTGGAGCGCATCCTGCTGGAGCTGCGCCTGCGGGAGGGCGTCCCGCTGTCGCTGCTGCGGGAGGCAGGGCTCACGGCGGCGCGGCGGGCCTTGTCCGACGGGCTGCTCCAGGAGGGACCGTACGAGGCGGGAAACGCCGTGCTGACGCTGCGCGGGCGGCTGCTGGCGGACGCGGTGGTGCGGGACCTGGTGGACTGACCGGGATTCTCCTCGCCCCCGCCGCCCCTTCCCGTCCCGACCCCGGGGGCTCTGCCCCCGGACCCCCGCTCCTCAAACGCCGGAGGGGCTGGAATCACCGGCTGGGTGAAAAAGTCACGCCGTCACGAAGTCGATCAGCTCCTCCACCCTCCCCAGCAGCTCCGGCTTCAGGTCCTTGTACGAGCCGACCCGTGCCAGGATCGCCTGCCACACCGCGCCGGTGTTCTCCGACGGCCAGCCCAGGGCCCGGCACACGCCGGTCTTCCAGTCCTGGCCGTGGGGGACGCGTGGCCAGGCGTCGATGCCTACCGATGCCGGCTTCACCGCCTCCCAGATGTCGATGTACGGGTGGCCCACGACCAGCGCGTGCTCGCTCGTGACCGCCTCCGCGATGCGCCACTCCTTCGAACCCGGCACCAGGTGGTCCACCAGGACGCCCAGCCGTGCGTCCGGGCCGGGGGCGAAGTCGGCGACGATCGACGGGAGGTCGTCCACGCCGCCCAGGTACTCCACGACGACGCCCTCGATGCGCAGATCGTCGCCCCAGACCTTCTCGACCAGCTCGGCGTCGTGCCGTCCCTCGACGTAGATGCGCCCGGCGCGCGCCACCCGTGCGCGGGCGCCGGGGACGGCGACCGAACCGGACGCCGTACGGGAAGGGGCGGACCGCGCGGGACCGGAGGAGGACGGGCGGACCAGCGTCACCACGCGGCCCTCCAGGAGGAAGCCGCGCGGTTCCAGCGGGAAGACGCGGTGCTTGCCGAAGCGGTCCTCCAGGGTCACCGTGCCCGCCTCGCAGCGGATCACCGCGCCGCAGAACCCGGTGCCGGGCTCCTCGACCACCAGGCCGGGATCGGCGGACACCTCGGGAACGGGCTGCGGTTTCTTCCACGGAGGGGTCAGGTCGGCGGAGTACTGGCGCATTCTGCCGACGATACGAGGAACGCCCGCGCGGTGATCAGCGCGACACGCCGAACCGGGCGGCCAGCGCGTCCCGTTGGGCCCGGACGAACGCCGCGTCCACCACCGCTCCGTGACCGGGGACGTACAGTGCGTCGTCGCCGCCCACGGCCAGCAGCCGGTCCAGTGCGGCCGGCCAGCGCGACGGTACGGCGTCGGGCCCCGCCTGCGGCGCGCCGGACTCCTCGACCAGGTCCCCGCAGAACAGGACGTTCGGGGAGCCCGGCACCAGCACCGCCAGATCGTGCCCGGTGTGCCCCGGGCCCACGTCGGCCAGCAGGACCCGCCGTCCACCGCCCAGGTCGAGCGGGTGCTCGCCCCGGACCTCGTGCCGGACGGGGGAGAGCGCCTCGGCCGCCTCCCGCGCCGCCCGCGCGTCCAGCCCCTCCGCCACCGCGTCCGCGCGCAGCGCCTCCCGCCCATGTCCGCCCGGCGCGAACAGCGCGCCCGTGCCCGCCGCCCCGTACGCGCCGTACACCTCGGCGTCCGGGAACGCCGCCGCGCCGAAGACGTGGTCGAAGTGCGGGTGGGTCAGCGCGAGATGTGTCACACGGCGGCCGCCGAGCCGCCGCGCCGCCTCGCGCAACCGGGCGCCCTCGTCCAGGCTCGACCCCGCGTCCACCATCAGCGCCGCGCCCGCGCCGAGCACCAGCCCCGCCGTGCAGTCCCACCCCGGCAGCCGGCACCGTCCCACCCCGTCCGCCAGCCGCTCCCAGCCCAGCTCTTCCCAAGTCACCGTCACGGCGACGACGCTAACGGCTTGGTCCCGGCCTTGCCGGGGGTGTACCCCACGGCCGTACACTGGGCCGGGGAAGTCTGGCACTCGCGAGCCATGAGTGCCAGGACAGACAGGCCGGAAACGGGCGGACGACAGGTGGAGGTGCGCGCCGATGCTCAGTGAACGCAGGCTGAAGGTGCTGCGCGCCATCGTCCAGGACTACGTCGGCACCGAGGAACCGGTCGGCTCCAAGGCCCTCACCGAGCGGCACAGCCTCGGCGTCTCCCCGGCCACCGTGCGCAACGACATGGCGGCCCTGGAGGACGAGGGGTTCATCGCACAGCCGCACACCAGCGCGGGGCGCATCCCGACCGACAAGGGCTACCGGCTCTTCGTCGACAAGCTGGCGGGCGTCAAGCCGATGACCGCGCCCGAGCGGCGTGCCATCCAGAACTTCCTGGAGGGCGCCGTCGACCTCGACGACGTCGTGGCCCGCACGGTGCGGCTGCTGGCGCAGCTCACCCGGCAGGTCGCCGTCGTGCAGTATCCGTCGCTGACGCGTTCGACCGTGCGGCACGTGGAGCTGCTCTCGCTCGCGCCCGCGCGCCTGATGCTCGTGCTGATCACGGACACCGGGCGGGTGGAGCAGCGGATGGTCGACTGCCCGGCGCCGTTCGGCGAGGCGTCGCTGGCCGATCTGCGGGCGCGGCTCAACAGCCGGGTCGCGGGGCGCCGTTTCACGGATGTGCCGTCTCTGGTGGAAGATCTGGCGGAGCCCTTCGACGCCGAGGATCGCGGTACGGTCTCCACCGTGCTCTCCACTCTCCTGGAGACGCTGGTCGAGGAGAACGAGGAGCGGCTGATGATCGGCGGCACCGCCAATCTGACCCGCTTCGGGCACGACTTCCCCTTGGTGATCCGGCCGGTGCTGGAGGCGCTGGAGGAGCAGGTCGTGCTCCTCAAGCTGCTCGGCGAGGCGAAGGATCCGGGCGTGACCGTCCGAATCGGTCACGAGAACGCCCACGAGGGACTCAACTCAACGTCCGTCGTGTCGGTCGGCTACGGTTCGGGCGGCGAGGCGGTTGCCAAGCTCGGCGTGGTCGGACCGACCCGCATGGACTACCCGGGAACGATGGGAGCGGTACGCGCAGTGGCACGGTACGTCGGACAGATCCTGGCGGAGTCGTAGGTGGCCACGGACTACTACGCCGTACTCGGCGTGCGCCGCGACGCTTCCCAGGACGAGATCAAGAAGGCGTTCCGGAGGCTCGCCCGCGAGCTGCATCCGGACGTCAACCCCGATCCGAAGACCCAGGAGCGGTTCAAGGAGATCAACGCCGCCTACGAGGTGTTGTCGGACCCGCAGAAGAAGCAGGTCTACGACCTCGGCGGCGACCCCCTCTCGCAGGCCGCCGGCGGTGGCGCGGGCGGCTTCGGCGCGGGTGGCTTCGGGAACTTCTCGGACATCATGGACGCGTTCTTCGGCACGGCGTCGCAGCGCGGGCCGCGCTCGCGCACCCGCCGCGGCCAGGACGCGATGATCCGCATCGAGGTCGAGCTGGACGAGGCCGCGTTCGGTACGACCAAGGACATCCAGGTCGACACCGCGGTCGTCTGCAACACCTGCAACGGCGAGGGCGCGGCGCCCGGCACGTCGGCCCAGACCTGTGACATGTGCCGCGGCCGCGGTGAGGTCTCGCAGGTCACCCGGTCCTTCCTGGGCCAGGTCATGACCTCGCGCCCCTGCCCCCAGTGCCAGGGCTTCGGCACCGTGGTCCCGACCCCGTGCCCCGAGTGCGCGGGCGACGGCCGGGTCCGCTCCCGGCGCACCCTGACCGTGAAGATCCCGGCCGGTGTCGACAACGGCACCCGGATCCAGCTCGCGGGCGAGGGCGAGGTCGGCCCCGGCGGCGGCCCCGCCGGCGACCTGTACGTCGAGATCCACGAGCTGCCCCACTCGACCTTCCAGCGGCGCGGCGACGACCTGCACTGCACGGTCACCATCCCGATGACGGCGGCGGCCCTCGGCACGAAGGTGCCGCTGGAGACCCTCGACGGCATGGAGGAGGTCGACATCCGCCCGGGCACCCAGTCCGGCCAGTCGATCCCGAAGCACGGCCGGGGCGTCACGCACCTGCGCGGCGGCGGCCGCGGCGACCTCATCGTGCACGTCGAGGTCACCACCCCGGGCAAGCTCGACCCCGAACAGGAACGCCTCCTGCGCGAGCTGGCCAAGCTCCGCGGCGAGGAACGCCCGACGGGGCAGTTCCAGCCGGGGCAGCAGGGGCTGTTCTCGCGCTTGAAGGACGCGTTCAACGGGCGCTGACGGAGAGCCTGGCGGGCGTCGGTTTGCTGCGCGGGTGCGGCCGGCGGCCGGGGTCTGCCGGGGGTCCGGGGGTCGCCCCCGGGCAGGCACAGTCAGCCGGGGCAGCAAGGGCTGTTCTCGCGGCTGAAGGACGCCTTCAACGGGCGCTGAGGGCCCCTCCGGGGATGCGGATGCTCCTGGCGTATGCCAACGGAAGCCCGGATTCGGACTTGTGTGGAGGACGTGACAACATGCCGTCATGTCCTCCGCACTGACCGATCTCTTCCCCTACCCGATCGTGCAGGCGCCCATGGCGGGCGGCGTCTCCGTGCCACGGCTCGCGGCCGCGGTGTCCGAGGCGGGCGGGCTGGGCTTCCTGGCCGCCGGGTACAAGACCGCGGACGGGATGTACCAGGAGATCAAACAGCTGAGGGGGCTCACGAGCCGTCCCTTCGGCGTCAACCTCTTCCTCCCGCAGCCGGAGACGGCCGATCCCGCCGCCGTCGACGTCTACGCCCACCAGCTGGCCGGCGAGGCCGCCTGGTACGAGACCGAGCTGGGCGACCCCGACTGCGGCCGGGACGACGGCTACGACACCAAGCTCGCCGTGCTGCTGGACAACCCCGTGCCGGTGGTCTCCTTCCACTTCGGCGTGCCCAGCCGCGAGGTCGTCGACTCCCTGCACCGCGTGGGCACCTTCGCCCTGGTCGGCGCGACCACCGTGGACGAGGCCCGGGCCGTCGAGCAGTCCGGGGCCGACGCGGTGATCGCCCAGGGCGTCGAGGCAGGCGGCCACCAGGGCACCCACCGGGACAACCCGGAGACCGGCGGCTCCGGAACCGGTCTGCTGTCGCTGGTCGCCCAGGTCCGGGAGGCGGTGAGTCTGCCGATCCTCGCCGCCGGCGGCATCATGCGCGGCGGCCAGATCGCCGCGGTCCTCGCGGCCGGCGCGAGCGCGGCCCAGCTGGGCACCGCCTTCCTCGCCACCCCCGAGTCCGGCGCGCACGACCTGCACAAGCAGGCGCTGACCAACCCGCTCTTCGTCCGCACCGAACTCACCCGCGCCTTCTCCGGCCGCCCCGCCCGCGCCCTGGTCAACCGCTTCCTGCGCGAGCACGGCCGGTACGCCCCCGCCGCCTACCCCGAGGTGCACCACCTCACCTCGCCGGTGCGCAAGGCCGCCGCGAAGACGGGCGACGCGCAGGGCATGGCGCTCTGGGCGGGACAGGGCCACCGGATGGCCCGGGAGTTGCCCGCGGGACAGCTGGTGGAGGTGCTGACGGCCGAACTCGCCGACGCCGGGACAGCGTTGTCGGGGTTGTCGGGCTATGCGACGGGAGGCGGCGCCCGATGACGGCACCGGTGTTCGTGGTCGACTCCCTGCGGCCGCAGGACCTGCCCGCGGGGGAGTACGTCCTCGACGGGCCCGAGGGACGCCACGCCGTCTCCGTCAAGCGGCTGCGGGCGGGTGAGGACGTCGTCCTCACCGACGGGCGCGGCCACTGGGCCGAGGGCTCGGTGAAGGCCGCCGAGGGCAAGGACCGCCTGGTCGTCACCGTCCCGGGCGGCGTGCGCGAGGAGCCGGCCGAGCAGCCCCGCATCACCGTCGTCCAGGCCCTGCCCAAGGGCGACCGCGGTGAGCTGGCCGTCGAGACGATGACCGAGGTCGGGGTCGACGCGATCGTGCCCTGGGCGGCGTCCCGGTGCATCACGCAGTGGAAGGGCGAGCGCGGCCTGAAGGCGCTCGGCAAGTGGCGGGCGACGGCCCGGGAGGCGGGCAAGCAGTCCCGCCGGGTCCGCTTCCCCGACGTCGCGGACGCGGCGAGCAGCAAGCAGGTTGCCTCACTTCTGGCCGACGCCGGCTTCGCCGCCGTCCTCCACGAGAGCGGCGACGTCCCCCTGTCCGATGCCGAACTCCCCGCCACCGGCGACATCGTGCTGGTGGTCGGCCCCGAAGGCGGGGTGTCCCCGGAGGAGTTGGCCCTGTTCGCCGAGGCCGGTGCGAACCCCTACCGCCTGGGCCGCAGCGTCCTGCGCACCTCCACCGCGGGCACCGCCGCGACCGCCGTACTCCTGGCCCGCACCGGCCGCTGGTCCTGACGGCGCCGGATTGCCGGGTCCCGACGGCCCCGGTCAGCCGTCGGTGGCGGCGACCACGGCGGGGAACAGCTCCCAGCCGTCCAGCTCCACCGGCCGGCCCCCGGGCCCGTCCCAGGGCAGCAGCCCGCGCCGCCCGGCCTCCTCGACCAGCGCCCGTACGACCCCGGGTTCGCGCAGGTTGAGCAGGTTGCCGCGGTTGTCGCCCACGCAGCCCTCGTACCAGTAGCCGCCCTCCGTGGTCCACCGGCCCGAGTCGGGCGCGCCCGCGAGAAAGACGAACCGGACCCGGACCCCGTCCCGGTAGAGCGTCAGGGCGTCCCGCCAGACGTCGTCGCGCCCCCGCTTCTGCCGGTGACTCCACAGGTAAGTGGTGCGTTCGTCCATGACGAGCCTGCGCTGCCTGCGGTCGTTGCCCATGGCGCCCACGGTAGTGGCGAGGAGTGGCCGTATGCGCCCTACCGCCGGTTCCGGAGCGGTGGCAGGCTGCCCTCCATGGGGGCGTTGAGACGGATTTGGCGCATGGCTCCGCTGGCCGTCGGTTCGGCCGTCGCCGTCGGCGGTCTCGTCGCGTGCGAGCCGGGCGGACTCAGCTCCGCGACGGTCGCCTACACGACCGACCAGACCGTGACCCGCGAACTGCAGCGGCAGAAGGCGGAGGTGCGCTGGCTCACCTGCACCGCCTCCTACGGCGACCAGGGCACCACCGCCTCGGCGAGCGAGAACGCGGTCGCCTCCGTGCACTGCGAGGGCAGGACCGACGACGGCAAGGACATCACCGTCGACGGCAAGGTCACCCGGGTCGTCAACGGCGCCTGCGTGCGCGGGAACCTGACCGCGAAGGTGGACGGCAAGGAGTGGTTCCGGGTGAAGGGGCTGGGCAACTGCGACGCCACGAGCGCCCCGCCCGCGAACCGGCCCTCCCAGAACGGGCCGGGGCCCACCGTGACCGTCACCCGGACCATCTGGTGCCCGGACGACCCGCACTGCCGGCCGGTCGAGGGCAAGTAGCCGGACGGGGCCCATGGCCGGGAAGTGATCCAAACCTCTGTCGGCGGGCCGCGCCCCTGCATAGGGTATGGGGGTGACTCAGCCCGCAGCGCCTGCCTACCTCCGCTTTCCGCACCCGCACGGCGAGTTGGTCGCCTTCACCGCCGAGGACGACGTGTGGCTCGCCCCGCTCGACGGCGGCCGGGCCTGGCGGGTCAGCGCCGACAACGTGCCGGTGAACCACCCGCGCATCTCGCCCGACGGCACCACGGTCGCCTGGACCTCCACCCGTGACGGCGCCCCCGAGGTGCACGTCGCGCCCGTCGACGGCGGCCCCGCCAAGCGCCTCACCCACTGGGGCAGCATCAGGACCCAGGTACGCGGCTGGACCGCCGAGGGCCGCGTCCTCGCCCTGAGCACCTACGGCCAGGCCAGCCTGCGCCGCAGCTGGGCCCGCGCCGTCCCGCTCGACGGCGGACCGGCGACCACCCTGCCGTACGGACCCGTGGGCGACGTCGCCCAGGGTCCGCACACCGTGCTGCTGTCCGCGCCGATGGGCCGCGAGGCCGCCTGGTGGAAGCGCTACCGGGGCGGCACCGCGGGCAAGCTGTGGATCGACCGCGAGGACGACGGCGAGTTCGTCCGCCTGCACGACGGCCTCGACGGCAACATCGAGTACCCCTTCTGGGTCGGCGACCGGATCGCCTTCCTTTCCGACCACGAGGGCACCGGCGCCCTCTACTCCTCCCTCGCCGACGGCTCCGACCTGCGCCGGCACACGCCCCTCGACGGTTTCTACGCCCGGCACGCCGCGACCGACGGCAGCCGCGTCGTCTACGCCTGTGCCGGTGAACTGTGGACGCTGGACGACCTCGACGGCGCCGAACCGCGCCGCCTGGACATCCGGCTCGGCGGTGCCCGCGTCGACCTCCAGTCCTACCCGGTCAACGCCGCCCGCTGGTTCGGTTCGGCCTCCCCCGACCACACCGGGCGGGGCAGCGCCGTCGCCGTACGCGGCGGCGTGCACTGGGTCACCCACCGCTCCGGACCGGCACGCGCGCTCGCGGCCACGCCCGGCGTGCGCACCCGGCTGCCGCGCACCTTCCGCGCCGACGGCGAGGAGTGGGTGGTGTGGGTGACGGACGCCGAGGGCGACGACGCCCTGGAGTTCGCGCCCGCCACCGGGCTCGCCCCCGGCGCCACCGCACGGCGCCTGGCCGCCGGGCAGCTCGGCCGGGTGCTGCACCTCGCCGTGGCCCCCGACGGCAGCCGCGTCGCCGTCGCCTCGCACGACGGGCGGGTGCTGCTCGTCGAGCGGGAGAGCGGCGAGGTCCGCGAGGTCGACCGCAGCGAGGACGGCGACGCCTCCGGCCTGGTCTTCTCGCCCGACTCCTCCTGGCTCGCCTGGTCCCACCCCGGCCCGGAGCCGCTGCGCCAGCTCAAGCTCGCCAACACCACCGACCTGTCGGTGAGCGAGGCGACCCCGCTGCGCTTCAAGGACTACTCGCCCGCCTTCACCCTGGACGGCAAGCACCTCGCCTTCCTCTCCACCCGCTCCTTCGACCCGGTCTACGACGAGCACGTCTTCGACCTGGCCTTCGTCGAGGGCGCCCGCCCGTACCTGATCACCCTCGCCGCGACCACGCCCTCGCCGTTCGGCCCGCAGCGCCACGGCCGCCCCTTCGAGACCCCGGACCGCGAGGAGACCCCCGACAGCGAGGGCACCCCGACCACCCGGATCGACATCGAGGGCCTCGCCGACCGCATCGTGCCCTTCCCGGTCGAGGCCGCCCGCTACTCCCGGCTGCGCGCCGCCAAGGACGGCGTCCTGTGGCTGCGCCACCCGCTGACCGGCGTCCTCGGCGCCTCCCGCGCCAACCCCGAGGACCCCGACCCGAACACCGAGC
Organism: Streptomyces sp. NPDC111628; assembly: GCF_055635195.1. NCBI lineage: Bacteria > Bacillati > Actinomycetota > Actinomycetes > Kitasatosporales > Streptomycetaceae > Streptomyces > Streptomyces sp. NPDC111628. Next base: position 611,589 of record NZ_JBVKBZ010000004.1, read on the forward strand.
TGGAGCGCTACGACCTCGCCCAGCAGCGCGTCGAGCACCTCGGCGGCGACGCCGACCACTTCGAGGTCAGCGGCGACGGCAAGCGGGTGCTGCTGTGGACCGACGGGCGGCTCAAGGTCGTACCCAGCGACCGGCGGGCCTCCGGCGACGAGGACAGCGACACCAACATCACCGTCGACCTGGGCCGGGTCCGGCAGAGGGTCGAACCGGCCGCCGAGTGGCGGCAGATGTTCGACGAGACCGGCCGCATCATGCGCGACCACTACTGGCGGGCCGACATGAACGGCGTCGACTGGGACGGCGTCCTGGACCGCTACCGGCCCGTCCTGGACCGCGTCGCCACCCACGACGACCTGGTCGACCTCCTGTGGGAGGTGCACGGCGAACTGGGCACCTCGCACGCCTACGTCACCCCGCGCGGCGGCCACGGCTCCGGCGCCCGGCAGGGCCTGCTCGGCGCCGACCTCTCCCGCCACGAGGACGGCGCCTGGCGCATCGACCGTGTCCTGCCGTCCGAGACCTCCGACCCCGACGCCCGCTCCCCGCTCGCCGCGCCCGGGGTCGCGGTGCGCGCCGGGGACGCGATCGTCGCGGTGGCGGGACAGGCCGTGGACCCCGTCACCGGTCCGGGCCCGCTGCTCGTCGGCACGGCCGGCAAGCCGGTCGAGCTGACCATCTCCCCGTCCGGCGGCGGAGAGGTGCGGCACGCCGTCGTCGTCCCGCTCGCCGACGAGGAGCCGCTGCGCTACCACGCCTGGGTCGCCGACCGCCGCGCCTACGTCCACGAGAAGTCCGGCGGCCGGCTCGGCTACCTGCACGTCCCCGACATGCAGGCGCCCGGCTGGGCCCAGATCCACCGCGACCTGCGCGTCGAGGTGGCCCGGGAGGGCCTGGTCGTCGACGTCCGCGAGAACCGCGGCGGCCACACCTCCCAGCTGGTCGTGGAGAAGCTGGCGCGGCGCATCGTCGGCTGGGACCTGCCGCGCGGGATGCGGCCGACCAGCTACCCGCAGGACGCGCCCCGCGGGCCGGTCGTCGCGGTCGCCAACGAGTTCTCCGGCTCCGACGGCGACATCGTCAACGCGGCGATCAAGGCGCTGGGCATCGGCCCCGTCGTCGGGGTCCGCACCTGGGGCGGCGTCATCGGCATCGACAGCCGCTACCGGCTGGTCGACGGCACGCTGATCACGCAGCCGAAGTACGCGTTCTGGCTGGAGGGCTACGGCTGGGGCGTGGAGAACCACGGCGTCGACCCCGACGTCGAGGTCCCCCAACGCCCCCAGGACCACGCGGCGGGCCGCGACCCCCAACTGGACGAGGCGATCGCGCTGGCGCTGGCCGCGTTGGAGGAAACCCCGGCGAAGACGCCGCCGGCGCTGCCCTGACCTGCGGCGCCTGCCCGCAGCTGCGCGGATACCATGCCCCTTGGAAGATCACCGGTGTGAGGAGAGCCAAGTGACTGGCGAGCCACAGGACGACTGTCTGTTCTGCAAGATCGTCGCAGGGCAGATCCCCGCGACGATCGTGCGCGAGACGGACACCACCGTCGCGTTCCGGGACATCAACCCCCAGGCCCCCACCCACGTCCTGGTGATCCCCAAGGCCCACCACAAGGACGCCGCCGCCCTCGCCGCCGAGGCCCCGCAGCTCGCCGCCGACGTGCTGCGCGAGACCCAGGCCGTCGCCGACGACGAGAAGCTGGAGAGCTACCGCACCGTCTTCAACACCGGCAGCGGCGCCGGACAGACCGTCTGGCACGCGCACGCCCACGTGCTCGGCGGCCGCGGCCTCGAATGGCCCCCCGGATAACCCGGACAGGACCGGACCACCACCCACCATGTCCGTACGTGAACTCGTCGTCCTCGGCACCGCCAGCCAGGTCCCGACCCGGCACCGCAACCACAACGGCTACCTGCTGCGCTGGGACGGCGAGGGCATCCTGTTCGACCCCGGCGAGGGCACCCAGCGCCAGATGCTGCGCGCCGGGGTCGCCGCCCACGACCTGAACCGGATCTGCGTCACCCACTTCCACGGCGACCACAGTCTGGGCCTCGCCGGGGTGATCCAGCGCATCAACCTGGACCGGGTCCCGCACGAGATCACCGCCCACTACCCGCGCTCCGGGCAGCGGTTCTTCGAGCGCCTGCGGTACGCCACCGCCTACCGCGAGACCGTCGCCCTCACCGAGGCCCCGGTCGCCGCCGACGGCCCCCTCGCGGTCACCCCCACCTACACCCTGGACGCCCGCAAGCTGTCGCACCCCGTCGAGTCGTACGGCTATCGGCTCACCGAGCCCGACGGCCGCCGCATGCTGCCCGAACGCCTGGCCGCGCACGGCATCACGGGGCCCGACGTGGGCCGCATCCAGCGCGAGGGCTCGCTGGGCGGCGTCGCGCTCGACGAGGTCAGCGAGGTCCGCCGCGGCCAGCGGTTCGCGTTCGTCATGGACACCCGGCTGTGCGCGGGCGTGTACGCGCTCGCCGAGGGCTCGGACCTGCTGGTCATCGAGTCCACCTTCCTCGACGAGGACGAGACCCTCGCCACCGACCACGGCCACCTCACCGCCGGTCAGGCCGCGCGGGTCGCCCGGGACGCGGGCGTACGGCACCTCGTCCTCACCCACTTCAGCCAGCGCTACTCCGAACCCGAGGAGTTCGAGCGGCAGGCGCGCGCGGCCGGTTACGGGGGCGAGCTGACCGTGGCCCGGGACCTCACCCGCGTACCGGTTCCGAAACGCCGGTAAAACGGTCGTACGATGCTCTGATGCCCCTGCCCAAAGCTGAACTGCACCTGCACATCGAAGGCACCCTGGAGCCCGAGCTGGCCTTCGCGCTCGCTGCCCGCAACGGCGTGTCCCTGCCGTACGCGGACGAGGACGCGCTGCGCGAGGCGTACCGCTTCGAGGACCTCCAGTCGTTCCTGAACCTGTACTACGAACTGATGGCCGTCCTGCGCACCGAGCGGGACTTCGAGGACCTCGCCGACGCCTACCTCGCCCGTGCCGCGGCTCAGGGCGTCCGGCACGCCGAGATCTTCTTCGACCCGCAGGCCCACCTCGCCCGGGGCGTGGAGATGGGCACGGTCGTGGAGGGGCTGTGGCGGGCGCTGGCGAGCAGCCGGGAGAACCACGGGATCTCCACCCGCCTGATCATGTGCTTCCTGCGCGACGAGTCCGCCGAGTCCGCGATGCGGACGCTGGACGCCGCCAAGCCCTACCTGGACCGCATCACCGGGGTCGGCCTGGACTCGGCCGAGGTCGGCCACCCGCCGGTCAAGTTCCGTGAGGTGTACGAGGCCGCCGCCGCCCTCGGCCTGCGCCGGGTCGCGCACGCGGGCGAGGAGGGGCCGCCCGCGTACGTCGTCGAGGCCCTCGACGTCCTCGGCGTCGAGCGGATCGACCACGGGCTGCGCTCGGTGGAGGACCCGGCGCTGGTCGAGCGGCTGGTGCGCGAGCGCGTCCCGCTCACCCTGTGCCCGCTGTCCAACGTGCGGCTGCGCACGGTCGACACCCTCGCCGACCACCCGCTGCCCGCGATGCTCGACGCGGGCCTGATGTGCACGGTGAACTCCGACGACCCGGCCTACTTCGGCGGCTACGCGGGCGACAACTTCGACGCCGTGCGCCAGGCCCTCGGCCTGACCGGGGAGCGGCTGCGGGAACTGGCCCGCAACTCGTTCCTCGCCTCCTTCCTGGAGGACGACGAGGAACTGCGGGCGCGGTACCTCGCGGAGGTCGACGCGTACGAGTTCCCCGCCGCGTAGCGGTTCCCGCGCGCGGGTCTCAGCCCGGCCCGGACCCCGGTGCGGCCGCCGCCTGCCGGGGTCCCGCCGTCTCGTAGGCGCCCTGGACGGCCACCGCCGGGACCTCCACGTCGATCTCCACGACCGGCTGCTCCACGGCACCGACCTCGGGCACCGCACCGCTCGGCGTTCCCGTGGCGGCGGCGACCAGCGCGGCCGGGGTGCCGCCCCGGCGGCGGATCGCGCCGGGCAGCAGCGGGCGCCCCGCGGTGTGCAGCGCGACGGCGGTCAGCGGCGCGGCGACCAGCAGCAGCCCGGCGGCCAGGATCATCCCCATCCCCGCGTAACCGGCCTGCGCCGACAGGACGCTGCCGGCCAGCGGCCCGGCCGCGGTGCCCAGCGAGGACGCCGAGCCGACGAGCACCGCCCACCGGCCGCGCGCGTCGAGCGAGGCGGCGAGGCCGATCAGGTACGACAGGACGACCGGGTAGACGGTGTTCCAGGCGATCTCCCCGGTGGCGAAGGCCGTCGGGGTCGTCGCCGACGCGCTCACCGCGATGCAGCCCGCGATGAGCACCGTGCCGGCGCCGACGGGCATCGCCCGCCCCAGCCGCGGCCCGAGCGCACCCGCCACCAGCACGCCCACCAGGCCGGCGCCCAGCGCGACGGCGAAGACGACGCCGAGCGTGGCGTCACCGAGGCCGGCCTGCGTCAGCCCGATCCGGCCGCTGACGCCCCACAGGGAGTTCTGCGCCAGGGACCAGCACAGCACGGTGACGGCGAGGACGAGTCCCGAACGGCGGTGGGGGAGCGGGGCGGTGGCTTCGGTGCCGGGTGCGGCCGGGGAGACGGCCGTCGGACCCGGCAGGCGGCCGGTCAGCGGCCACACCGCCAGCGCCGTCAGGGCGATCGCGGCCAGTGGCAGCCCGTGCGCCCGGCCGAGGTGGGGCACCGTCAGGTACACCGCACCGGCCAGCGCGGACACGCTCAGCAGGCCCATCGTGGAGGCGCGGTGGGGATCCTTCTCGGCGGCGATCCGGGTGGCGGCGACCGTCATGGCCGTCCCCGATCCGAAACCGCCCACGACCGCGCCCAGGACGACGGCCGGGACGGCGGTGGTGAGCGCGGCGGCGCCGTAGCCGAGGACGGCCAGTACGAGGCCGAGGCGGGCCGCTGCCCGGGCGCCGAACCGCTGCACCCGGGAGGCCAGCAGGAAGCCCGCGGTCGCCGAACTCAGCAGCAGCGCGCTGCCGACGGCGCCCGCCTGGGTGGTGGACAGCGGAAGGCTGGTGTCGAGTCTGCCGACGGTGGTGGGCAGCAGGTACGGAGGCAGGTACCCGGCCGTGAACAGGGCGACGAGGGGCCAGGGGGTGGTGCGGGGGGCGAACACGGGCGTTCCCAGGGCATGCGAAAGGGACGATGGGGAGGGAGGGGGCGACGACCCGTCGACCGAGAGGGGCGCGCGGGCAATTTGTATCAAGCGGAAGGAGTCCCGAAACAGGCGAGTCGATGTGATCTAGGTCACATGTCTGTTTGGGGGTTTCGAGGCTGGGTAGCAGCGAGCGCTAACGCCAGTGGACCGAGCCGCCTCCGGCCGGAACCGTCGCCTCCAGTTTGGCCCTGATCTCCCGCATCACCGCCACGATCCGCGCCTCGTGATCCGGCGTCAGCCGGGCCACCGGCACCGAGCAGCTGACCGCGTCCAGCGCCGGGGCGTCGTAGCGCAGCGCGAAGCCGAAACCGACGATGCCGGTCACGCCCTCCTCGCGGTCGACGGAGTACCCGCGCTCCCTGGTCCGGGCGAGATCGGCGGCCAGGGCCTCTCTGCTGGTGTGGGTGTTCGGGGTGAAGACCTCGTACGGCCCCTCGGGTAGTTCCGTGTCCGGCCGCTCCGCCAGCAGCGCCTTCCCCAGCGCGCCCACATGGGCCGGCAGCCGGCGCCCCACCCGGCTGATGGTGCGCAGGTATTCGTGCGACTCCCGGGTCGCCAGGTACGCCACGTCGCGCCCGTCCAGCCGCCCCAGGTGGATGGTCTCGCCCAGCGCCTCGGACGCCTCGTCGAGATACGGCCGCACCGCCCGCACCCGGGGGTCGGAGTCCAGGTAGCCGGTGCCGGTGAGCAGGGCGTGGATGCCGATGCCGTAGAGCGAGCCGGTGACGTCGGTGCGGACCCAGCCGCGCGAGATCAGCGTCTGCAGCAGGGCGTACATGGAGCTGCGCGGTACGCCCAGCCCGTCCGCCAGCTCCTGGAGCCGGGCCGGGCGGTCCCCGCGGGCGGCCAGCACCTCCAGCAGTTCCACCGTGCGCGCCGCGGACTTCACCTCGCGGACGCCGCCCGGCGTCGCGTCCCCAGTCTCCGACATGGGCCGATCGTAAACGGATGCCCACGACCCATTGACGCCCAACGGTCACCTCTCTAACCTCCATCTCCATACGTAGACACCATCTACATAGGGAGACAGTGGGAGTGATGGAGATGACGAGTGTGAGCCCCGACCCCGACACCGGTCGGGCAGCCGTCGTCCGGCGGCTGCGCCAAGGCATGGCGGCGAGCGTGCTGTCCTTCCCGCTGACCAGCTTCCGCGACGACGGTTCGCTCGACCCCGGCGGCTACCGCGCCTACGTCGCCGAACGGCTCACCACCGCCCCCGGCGCCGTCTTCCCCGCCTGCGGCACCGGCGAGTTCTTCTCGCTCGACGAGGACGAGTACCGCCAGGTCGTCGCCATCACCGTCGAGGAGAGCGCGGGCCGGGTCCCGGTCGTCGCCGGGACGGGCTACGGCTGGGCGCAGGCCCTGCGGTTCGCCCGCATCGCCGAGGAGGCCGGGGCCGACGCCCTCCTCGTCATGCCGCACTACCTCACCGCCGCCCCGCAGGACGGCCTGGTCGCCCAGGTGGAGCGGATCGCGGCCGGCACCCGGCTCCCGCTCATCGCCTACCAGCGCGGCCAGGTCGCCTACACCGCCGAGTCCGTCCGGCGCCTCGCCCGCGTCCCCGGCGTGATCGGCCTCAAGGACGGGCACAGCGACCTCGACCGCCTCCAGCGCTCGGTCCTCGCCGCCCCCGATGACTTCCTGTTCTTCAACGGCGCCGCCACCGCCGAGGTCCAGGCCCGTGCCTACGCCGCCGTCGGCGTCCCCGCCTACTCCTCGGCCGTGCACGCCTTCGCGCCCGAGATCGCGAACGCCTTCCTCGCCGCCCTGCACGGCGGCGACACCGGCACGGTCGACAAGCTGCTGCGCGACTTCTACGTCCCGCTCGTCGAACTGCGCGACCGCGTACCCGGATACGCCGTGTCCCTCGTGAAGGCGGCGGCCCGGCTGCGCGGCTGCCCCGTCGGCCCCGTCCGCGCCCCCCTCACCGACCCCGCGCCCGCCGACCTCGCCGCGCTCAAGACCCTGCTCACCACCGGACTCGACCTCGTAGGAGCCGCCCTGTGACCCGCGACCTCACCATCACGGCCGTCCACCTGACGCCGATCCTGGTCGCCGACCCGCCGCTGCTCAACACCCAGGGTGTGCACCAGCCGTACACCCCCCGCCTGATCGTCGAGGTGGAGACCGCCGACGGCGTCACCGGCGTCGGCGAGACCTACGGCGACGCCAAGTACCTGGAACTGGCCCGCCCGTTCGCCGACACGCTGATCGGCCGTCAGGTCTCTGACCTCAACGGCCTGTTCACCCTCGCCGACGAGGTCGCCGTCGACTCCTCCCGGGTCTTTGGGCAGGTGGACGTCGGTGGGCTGCGCGGCGTCCAGACCGCCGACAAGCTGCGCCTGTCCGTCGTCTCCGGCTTCGAGGTCGCCTGCCTCGACGCCCTCGGCAAGGCGCTCGGCCTGCCCGTGCACGCCCTGCTCGGCGGCAAGGTCCGCGACGCCGTGGAGTACAGCGCGTACCTCTTCTACAAGTGGGCCGACCACCCCGGGGGCGTGGCGAGCGAGAAGGACGACTGGGGCGCCGCCCTCGACCCGGCCGGAGTCGTCGCCCAGGCCCGCGCCTTCACCGAGCGGTACGGCTTCACCTCCTTCAAGCTCAAGGGCGGCGTCTTCCCGCCCGACGAGGAGATCGCCGCGATCAGGGCCCTCGCCGAGGCGTTCCCCGGACACCCCCTGCGCCTGGACCCCAACGGCGCCTGGTCCGTGGAGACCTCCGTCAAGGTCGCGGCGGAACTCGGGGACGTCCTGGAGTACCTGGAGGACCCCGCGCTCGGCACCCCGGCGATGGCCGAGGTCGCCGCGAGGACCGGGGTGCCGCTCGCGACCAACATGTGCGTGACGACGTTCGCCGAGATCCAGGAGGCCTTCACCAAGGGCGCCGTGCAGGTCGTGCTCTCCGACCACCACTACTGGGGCGGGCTGCGCAACACCCAGCAACTGGCCGCCGTCTGCCGCACCTTCGGCGTCGGCGTCTCCATGCACTCCAACACCCATCTGGGCATCAGCCTCGCCGCCATGACGCACGTCGCGGCCACCGTGCCGAACCTCCACCACGCCTGCGACTCCCACTATCCCTGGCAGTCCGAGGACGTGCTCACCGAACGGCTCACCTTCGACGGCGGAAGGGTCGCCGTCTCCGACGCCCCCGGCCTCGGCGTCGAACTCGACCGCGAGCGGCTGGCGTTCCTGCACCGGCGCTGGCTCGACGACGACGGCACGCTCCGCGACCGCGACGACGCGGCGGCGATGCGGGTCGCCGACCCGGAATGGGTCACCCCGTCCGTCCCCCGTTGGTGAACCGAGCCCGTCGGCCAGGGCGGCGGCGGCCCCCGGCACCGGAGACCATTCCGGGCGCCGCCCGGACCGCGCACCCGGGACCGGCCCCGGCCTGACGCCACGCGGCCGGCACCACCGCACTGTCGGTGGCGTGGTGCACACTGGCGGGGTCCGCACCATGCCAGGGAGCGCACCGTGACAGCGTCCACCGTGTCCACCGACGTGCCCGACGCGACCGACGTGCCCGTCATGCCGGCCGACGAGAGAACGCACCGCCACGTCCCGCCCGAGGGTTCGCACCGCCACCCCCAGGCCGATCCCCTCGCCGACCTGCGCACACCGCAGGACCCGCCCTGGGACGTGTTCCTGACCGGCACCGTCTTCCTCGACGTGATCTTCACCGGGCTCGACTCCGCCCCGGTGCGCGGGACCGAGTCCTGGGCCCGGGGGATGGGGTCGAGCCCGGGCGGCATCGCCAACATGGCGACCGCGCTGGCCCGCCTCGGCCTGCGCACCTCGCTGGCCGCCGCGTTCGGCGACGACCACTACGGCGACTACTGCTGGGACGCCCTGTCCCGGGGCGAGGGCATCGACCTGGCCTCCTCGCGCACCGTGCCCGGCTGGCACTCGCCGGTGACGGTCTCCATGGCGTACGAGGGGGAGCGCACGATGGTCTCGCACGGCCACGAGCCGCCGCCCGAGGAACCGTCCCCCGACTGCCCGCCCGGCGCCCGCGCCGCCGTCGCCTCCCTCGCCCCCGGCGTCAGCGCTCCCTGGATCGCCCGGGCCGCCGCCCGCGGCACCCGCGTCTTCGCCGACGTCGGCTGGGACGACACCGGCGCCTGGGACCTGGCCGCGCTGCCCGACCTGGCGCACTGCGAGGCCTTCCTGCCGAACGCGGAGGAGGCCATGCGCTACACCGGCGCCACCTGCCCCCGCGCCGCCGCGCACGCCCTGACCGAGCACGTGCCGCTCGCCGTGGTCACCCTCGGCGCGGACGGCGCCTACGCGGTGGACCGGCGTACGGGGGAGAGCGCCGAGGTCCCGGCCATCGAGGTCGAGGCGCTGGACCCGACCGGCGCCGGGGACGTGTTCGTGGCCGGATTCGTCACCGGCACCCTGGCCGGCTGGCCGCTCGCCGACCGGCTGGCCTTCGCCGGGCTGACCGCCGCCCTCTCCGTCCAGGAGTTCGGGGGCTCGCTGTCGGCGCCGGGCTGGTGCGAGATCGCCACCTGGTGGCGCAAGGTCCAGTCCCTGGAGGACCAGGACCCGGCCGCCCTCAGCCGCTACGCGTTCCTGGCCGGCCTGCTCCCCGACGACCTGGCGACACCCGCACCGTGGCCCCTGCGCCGCGCGGTCCCCACCATCGGCTTCCGCCCCCCGACCCCCTGACCGCCCCCGACCCGGGCGCGCTCAGAACCCGAGCCGCCGCAGTTGCTTCGGGTCCCGCTGCCAGTCCTTGGCGACCTTGACGTGCAGGTCCAGGAAGACCGGGGTTCCGAGGAGGGCCTCGATCTGGGTGCGGGACTTGATGCCGACGTCTTTCAGACGCTTGCCCTTGGGGCCGATGATGATGCCCTTCTGGCTGGGGCGCTCGATGTAGACGTTGGCGTGGATGTCGAGGAGCGGCTTGTCCGCCGGGCGGTCCTCGCGCGGGAGCATTTCCTCGACGACCACCGCGATGGAGTGCGGCAGCTCGTCCCGTACGCCCTCCAGCGCGGCCTCGCGGATCAGCTCGGCGACCATGACCTGCTCGGGCTCGTCGGTCAGGTCGCCCTCGGGATAGAGCGCCGGACCCTCGGGCAGCAACGGGGTGAGGAGGTCGGCGAGCAGGTCGACCTGCTGGTTCGCCGTGGCGGACACCGGGACGATCTCCGCCCAGGTGATCCCCAGCTCCTTGCCCAGCTGGTCGACCGCGATCAGCTGCTCGGCCAGCGTCTTGGAGTCCACCAGGTCGGTCTTGGTGACGATCGCGACCTTCGGGGTCTTCCTGATCCCCGCCAGCTCCTTGGCGATGAAGCGGTCACCCGGGCCCAGCTTCTCGTTGGCCGGCAGGCAGAAGCCGATGACGTCCACCTCGGCCCACGTGGTGCGCACCACGTCGTTGAGCCGCTCGCCCAGCAGCGTGCGCGGCTTGTGCAGCCCCGGGGTGTCCACCAGGATCAGCTGGGCGTCCTCGCGGTGCACGATGCCGCGCACGGTGTGCCGGGTGGTCTGCGGGCGGTTGGAGGTGATCGCCACCTTCTGCCCGACCAGAGCGTTCGTCAGGGTGGACTTGCCCGCGTTGGGACGGCCCACGAAGCAGGCGAAGCCGGCCCGGTGAACAGTCTCGGCCGGTTCTTCGGATGACTGGGTACGAACGCTCATGGCGCCCATTGTCCCTGATCCCCAGAGCCCCGCCGTACCGGCCACGTGACCGAGCCCAGTGGCACGGCGGTGCGGAGCCGATGTCTATGCTTCCGCTGCCGCCATCCCGGGGGCGTCCGAGAGGAGCCGTACGTGCAGAGTCCGGTTCACGACGCCGCCCTGGCCCACCAGGCCTCCGTGGCCCTGCGGATCGGCGGCGCGGTCTTCGCCGCCTGCCCTGACGACGGTCTCCGGTCCCTCTACTACCGCGTGGACGGCGGGTTGAGTGCCGTGTGGCGCCGTCTGCGCGGTTCCGACATCCATCCCGGGGTCGGGCGGGCGGCCGAGGACGCGAACCGCGTGCTGGGCACGCGGGCTCGGGCACTGCGGCTCCCCGAGGAGTTCCTCAGGGGCTACCAGGACCTTGCCGGCGCCGCGCTCGCCCGTCTCGCCCGGCACGAGGCCGTGACTCGGGACGAGATGTCAGCGTGGGCCGTCGAGACGGTGGGTTTCCTGGAAGCGGGAGTGGACGGTGCGGAGGGCGCGGTGGCCTTCGAACGGTCGTGCCAGGCGGCTACCGACTCGCTGATCGAAGGCTGGGACGACGACCCGCTGTCCACCATGAGGGCGGTTCGGCGCGAGACCGGGGTGTGGGCTCTGACCTACCAGCATTTCGTCACGCCGGAGGCCGTGACCGACCCCGACACCGCGGACTGACCCGCGGCCCTCGTCAGCCCGCGCTCACCGTGGCCCGGACCGTCCCGTCCGGCGAAGCCACCAGCACCGGTGTCTCCGGGCCGCCCAGGTCCCGGACCGCCGCCCGGTCCTCGTCCGACGCCGCCTCCGACTCGGTCACCACGGCCGCCGCCTCCAGGGACTTCGCGCCGGAGGCCACCGCCATCGCCACCGCCGTACGCAGCGCGCTGAGGTGAAGGGAGTCCAGCGCGACGGTCCCGGCGACGTACGTGCGGCCGGTCTCGTCGCGTACGGCCGCGCCCTCGGGGACGCCGTTGCGGGCGCGGGCCGAGCGGGCCAGGGTGACGATCTTGCGGTCCTCGGGGTCGAGGCCGGGGGTGTCGGTGGTCATGGAGTGAGCATACGGAGCCCCGCCGGGCGCCGGGCCGCTCACCCCGCCACCGGGTACATCGCCCCGCGCCGGCCCTCCGGCGAGGACAGCCACTCCAGCTTCGCCGCCGTGTTCGCCTCCTCCAGCGGCGTGTGCAGCACGATGGTCAGATCGGGGCGGGCGGGGACCTGGAGCGCCGTGGACTCCAGGCTGAGGAGGCCGACCAGCGGGTGGTCCAGCTCCTTGCGGATCTGCCCCGCGTCCTCGATGTCCCGCTCCTCCCACAGCGCGGCGAACTCGGCGCTGGCCCCCTTCAGGTCCGCCAGCACCTGCTGGAAGCCCTCGTCGTCCGGATTGGCCGCACAGGTGGCGCGGAACTGGGCGACGACCGTGCGCGCGTTGTGCTCCCAGTTGCGGGCCCGGGAGCGGTACAGCGGGTCGGTGAAGTAGTCGACGATGCAGTTCCACGTCGTCTCGGGCCGCATGCCCAGCACCATCGCCGCCGCGTCGTTGTACATCACGCAGTTGTAGTACCGGTCCATGATGTGCGCCGGATACGGCATCCACGTGTCGATCAGGCGCCGCAGCCCCTCGCACATGTCCCGCTTCGACGGCTCCACCTCGGCCGCGGGCGGGTTCAGCCCCGCAAGGACGTACAGGTGGCGGCGCTCGGTGTTGCTGAGCCGCAGCACCCGGCCGACCGCGTCCAGCACCTGCGGGGAGACCGAGATGTCGCGGCCCTGCTCAAGCCACTGGTACCAGGACGCGCCCACCCCGGCGAGTACGGCCACCTCCTCGCGGCGCAGCCCCGGCGTGCGGCGCCGCGCCCCGCCGTCCGGCAGACCGACCTCGGCCGGGGACACCCGCGCCCGGCGGCTCATCAGGAACTCCCGCAGCTCACTGCGGCGCCGGTCCCGGCCCGCGGTCCCGGTCCTCGTGATCACGTCCGGCACGAACGCACTCCCCCCGTAGCCATGCCTGTGCTGCCTGCCGGTGCCTGGTGGTGGCACCACCAGAACAATCGGCGTCTCCCCACAACTATTCCGGGGGCCCGAGGCTCATGTCCATGGCGATCGACTCCACCACCCCGACTTCCACCCCGGCCCCCGTGCCGGCGGGACCGTCCGCTCCCCGGCTCTCACCCCGCGACCGGCTGGTCCTGTTCGTGCTCTGCGCGGCCCAGTTCATGGTCGCGCTCGACTTCTCCGTCCTGAACGTCGCCCTGCCCGTGCTCGGCGCGGACCTCGGCATGAGCACCTCCGCCCTCCAGTGGGCGGTCACCGCGTTCGCGCTGCCGTCCGGCGGGTTCCTGCTGCTCTTCGGCCGCATGGGCGACCTCTACGGCCGCCGCCGGCTCTTCCTCGCCGGGCTCGCGCTCTTCGGCGCCGCCTCCCTGCTGGCCACCCTCGCCTGGGACCCGGCCTCCTTCCTCGCCGGACGCGCCCTCCAGGGCCTCGGCGCCGCGGCCATCGTCCCGACCGGCATGTCCCTGCTGACGACGACCTTCCCGGAGGGCCCCGCCCGCGCCCGCGCCCTCGGCATCTCCGGCACCCTGCTCTCGCTCGGCTTCACCGTCGGCATGGTGGCCGGCGGCGTCCTGACCGACCTGCTGAGCTGGCGCTCCACGATGGGCCTGCTCGCCCTGTTCGCCCTGATCGTGCTGCCCCTCGCGCCCCGCCTGCTGCCCGAGTCGCGGACCCCGGAGCGGCCCCGTCTCGACGTCCCCGGCGCCGTCACCGTCACCGGCGGCCTGCTCGCCCTGATCTACGCCCTCACCACGGCCGCCGAGGACGGCTTCGGCCGCACCGACGTCCTCGTCACCCTCGCCGCGGGCCTGCTGCTCCTGGCCGCCTTCGTGGCCGTCGAGTCCCGCAACGCGGCGCCCCTGGTCTCCCTGCCGATGCTGCGCCGCCGCACGGTGGCGTGGGGCAACCTGGGCGGGCTGGTCACCTTCTCGATGATGTCGACGGTCGTCTTCGTGCTCACCCTGTACCTCCAGGAGATCCTGCACCTGAGCGCCTTCGAGACCGGTCTGGTCTTCGGGGTGCAGGGCGTGCTGTCGGTGGTGGCCGGTTCCCTCGCCCCCCGCGTCATCGGCCGCTTCGGCGCCCGCCGCACCCTCGTCGGCTCGCTCGCCGGACAGGGCGCGATCGGCCTGTCCCTGCTGGCGCTGGGCGAGGGCGGCTGGTCGGTGGTGCTCGCCACCGCCGCCGTGTCCCTGGCCAGCATGTGCCACCTGGGCGCGATCATCTCCTACGGCCTGACCGTCACCTCCGGCGTCCCCGACGAGGAGCAGGGCCTGGCGACCGGCCTGGTCACCTCCACCCAGCAGGTCGGCATCACCGTCGGCATCCCGCTGCTCGGCGTGCTGGCCACCACCGCCACCGACCTCGGGTCCGGCGTCCACACGGTGCTGGTCCTGGACGCGGTCATCGTGCTGGCGGCGGCCGTACTGGTCGCGGCGGGGCTGCGCGCCAACCGGGCGGCGGGCTCAGGGACGGTCGAGGCGGAGCCGCTCCGCGCGCGGTAGACCGGCGACGACGAGGTCGTACGAGTCCTCGACGAGCTCCCGGACGACGCGGTCCGGGAGTCCGCCGCCGGGGCCGCCTTCGGGTCGGCCTTCCGGTCCGCCGCCCACCGTCACCGTGTTCCAGTGCCGCTTGTTCATGTGCCACCCGGGGACGATCAGCCCCGGGTGGTCGTCGCGCAGCCGGATCGCGTCGTCCGGGTCGCACTTGAGGTTGACGGTGAGCGGGCGCCCGTCCAGCGAGGTCAGCGCGAACATCTTCCCCAGCACCTTGAAGACGGAGGTCTCCGGATTGAAGGGGAAGTCCTCCACCGCGGCGTTGAAGGACAGACAGAAGTCGCGCAGTTCCCCGGGGGTCATTCGGACCTGGCCTCCTCGGCCGGCTTCGCCGCGCCCACCGGCTCCACCAGCACCGTCACGATCTTGTTCCGGCGGCCCGCGGCGGCCTCCGCCGTCAGCCGCAGCTCACGGCCGTCCGGAAGCTCGACGATCGACGAAGCCCCGGCGATCGGGACCCGGCCCAGCGCCTTCGCCAGCAGACCGCCGACCGTCTCCACGTCCTCGTCGTCGTACTCGTCCAGGCCGTACAGCTCGCCCAGGTCGCCGATGTCCAGGCGGGCGGTGACCCGGAAACGGTCCCCGCCCAGCTCCTCCACCGGCGGCAGCTCCCGGTCGTACTCGTCGGTGATCTCGCCGACGATCTCCTCCAGGATGTCCTCGATGGTGACGATGCCCGCCGTGCCGCCGTACTCGTCGATGACGACGGCGACGTGATTGCGTTCCTTCTGCATCTCGCGCAGCAGGTCACCGGCGTTCTTGGTGTCCGGCACGAAGGACGCCGGGCGCATCGCGGTGGAGACCAGGTCGCTCTCCGCGTCCCGGCTGATGTGCGTCCTGCGGACCAGGTCCTTCAGGTAGACGATGCCGACGATGTCGTCCTCGCTGTCGCCGGTCACCGGTATCCGGGAGAAACCGGAGCGCAGGGCGAGGGTGAGGGCCTGCCGGATGGTCTTGTAGCGCTCGATGACCACGAGGTCGGTGCGCGGCACCATGACCTCCCGCACGAGCGTGTCGCCCAGCTCGAACACCGAGTGCACCATGCGGCGCTCCTCGGCCTCGATCAGGGACTCCGCCTCGGCGTAGTCCACCAGCGCCCGCAGCTCGGCCTCCGAGGCGAAGGGACCCCGGCGGAAGCCCTTGCCCGGGGTGAGCGCGTTGCCGATGAGGATCAGCAGCGACGGGATCGGGCCCATGATCCGGGCCAGCGGCAGCAGCACGTACGCCGCCGCGGTCGCCGTGTTCAGCGGGTGCTGGCGCCCGATGGTGCGCGGGGACACCCCGACGGCGACGTAGGAGAGCAGCACCATCACCGCGATGGCGATGATCAGCGCCTCGCCGGTGCCGTCGAACTCCCTGAGGCAGCCGTACGTGACCAGCGCGGCGGCCGCCATCTCGCAGGCGACGCGGACCAGCAGCGCCACGTTCAGGTAGCGCGTCGGGTCCGCGGCGACCTGGGCGAGCTTCTCCCCGCCCCGGCGCCCGGACCGTACCGCCTCCTCGGCGCGGAAGCTGGAGACCCTCGCGAGCCCCGCCTCCGCGCACGCGGCCAGCCAGGCGACCACCACCAGGGCGACGGCACCGGCGACGAGCGGGAGGCTCATGAGACCGTCGGGGCCGGGGACGGGCCGGTCAGGCCCCTCTCCGCACGCCAGCCGTCCACGATCGCGGCCTGCAGACCGAACATCTCGGCCTTCTCGTCGGGCTCCTCGTGGTCGTACCCGAGCAGGTGCAGCACCCCGTGGACGGTCAGGAGCTGGAGCTCCTCGTCCATGGAGTGCTCCGTCGGCGCCTCGGTGCCCTGCTTGGCGGCGACCTCCGGGCAGAGCACGATGTCGCCGAGCAGCCCCTGCGGCGCCTCCTCCTCGTCCTTGGACGGCGGACGCAGCTCGTCCATCGGGAAGGACATCACGTCGGTGGGACCCGGCAGGTCCATCCACTGGATGTGCAGCTGCTCCATGGCGCCGGCGTCCACGACGATCACCGAGAGCTCGGAGAGCGGGTGGATGCGCATCCGCGCGAGTGCGTAGCGGGCGATGTCGAGGATCGCCTGCTCGTCGACCTCGGTTCCGGACTCGTTGTTGACGTCGATCGACATGGTCGTGCTGGTCTACTTCCCCTTGGCCTTGGCACCGTGTCTCGGTGTCCGGCCGCCGTTGTGGCCGCCGTTCTCGGTGCCGTTCCTGCTGTCGTACTGCTCGTAGGCGTCGACGATACGGCCCACCAGCTTGTGCCGGACGACGTCGTGGGACGTGAGCCGGGAGAAGTGGACGTCCTCGACGCCCTCCAGGATCTCCTGCACCTGCCGCAGACCCGACTTCGTGCCGCCCGGCAGGTCGACCTGTGTCACGTCACCCGTGATCACGATCTTCGACTCGAAGCCGAGCCGGGTGAGGAACATCTTCATCTGCTCGGGGCTGGTGTTCTGCGCCTCGTCCAGGATGATGAACGCGTCGTTCAGCGTACGGCCGCGCATGTACGCCAGCGGCGCGACCTCGATCGTCCCCGCCGCCATCAGCCGCGGGATCGAGTCCGGGTCGAGCATGTCGTGCAGCGCGTCGTACAGCGGGCGCAGATACGGGTCGATCTTCTCGTACAGCGTGCCCGGCAGGAAGCCGAGCCGCTCGCCGGCCTCGACCGCCGGGCGGGTCAGGATGATGCGGTTGACCTGCTTGGACTGCAGGGCCTGCACCGCCTTGGCCATCGCCAGGTAGGTCTTGCCGGTGCCCGCGGGGCCGATGCCGAAGACGATGGTGTGCTTGTCGATCGCGTCGACGTACCGCTTCTGGTTCAGCGTCTTGGGGCGGATCGTGCGGCCGCGCGAGGACAGGATGTTCTGCGTGAGCACCTCGGCCGGGGTCTCCTGGCCGTCGCTCTCCCCGTTCTCGCTCGCCTTGAGCATGGCGATCGAGCGTTCCACTGCATCCTCCGTCATCGGCTGCCCCGTGCGCAGCACCAGCATCATCTCGTCGAACACGCGCTGTACGAGGGCGACCTCATGGGTGTCGCCGACGGCGCTGATCTCATTGCCCCGGACATGGATGTCGGCCGCCGGGAAGGCCTTCTCGATCACGCGCAGGAGGGAGTCTCCGGAGCCCAGTACGGTCACCATCGGGTGCTGGGCGGGGACGGTGATCCGTGCGCTCGCCTGCCCCTGTGCGGGGGTGTGGGCTGAGGGTGTCTGAGTCATGGGCCGGCGCTCTAGGCCTGCTCGTCCTCCTCTGCGGCGTCCGCCGCGTGACGGGTGTGTCTGCTGACTCCAGCGTACGACTCCCCGCCGACAGCACCGAGGGGTTTATCCGACCGGTACCCGCCGCTGTCCGTCGAGCAGATCCCGGAACCAGCCGTACGAAGCCTTGGGCGTGCGCGCGAGCGTCGTGAAGTCCACGTGGACCAGTCCGAAGCGGCGGGCGTACCCCTCGGCCCACTCGAAGTTGTCCAGGAGCGACCACACGAAGTAGCCGCGCACGTCCACGCCCGCCGTGACCGCCCGGTGCAGGGCGCGCAGGTGCCCGTCGAGGTAGGCGATGCGGTCCCGGTCGTCGACGCCCTCGTAGGAGCAGCCGTTCTCCGTGATCACGACCGGCGGGAGGCGGTCGCCGTAGCGGTCGCGGAAGCCGGTGAGCAGCTCCGTCAGCCCCTCCGGGACCACGGGCCAGCCGAAGTCCGTCACCGGACGCCCCTCGATCCGGCGCACCGAGAAGGGCAGTTCGGCCGGGAGCGTCACCCCGCCGAACTCGATCTCCGCGCCCTGCGGGGCACCCACCCGCGTCGGCGCGTAGTAGTTCACCCCGTACCAGTCCAGCGGCTCGGCGATGATCTCCAGGTCGGCCTCGACCTCCCCGGAGGAGCCGGGCATGAGGTCGCCGATGCCCTCCGGGTACCGCCCGGTCAGGAGCGGGTCGGCGAACATCCGGTTCAGCAGGAGGTCGTAGAAGTCCGCCGCCTCCCGGTCGGCCGGGTCGTCGGAGGCGGCCCACGTCGGGCCGTGCGAGTTGGCGATGCCGACGTCCGTGGCACCGGACGCGCGCAGGGCCCGTACCGCCAGGCCGTGCGCCAGGAGCTGGTGGTGGGCGACCGGGAGGGCGTCGAACAGCAGCTCCCGGCCGGGGGCGTGGACGCCCAGGGCGTGGCCGAGCAGGGTGTGCTCGGCGGGTTCGTTGAGGGTGATCCACTTGCCGACCCGGTCGCCTAGGCGCTCCGCGACGACCGACACGTACTCGGCGAACCGGGCCGCCGTGTCCCGCTCCAGCCAGTCCAGGCCCGCGGGCAGGTCCCAGTGGAAGAGCGTCGGCACCGGCCGCACGCCCGCCGCGCACAGCTCGTCCACCAGGCGGTCGTAGAAGTCCAGGCCGCCGGGGGAGTCCACCCGGGGCCAGGAGACGGAGAAGCGGTACGAGTCCACGCCGAGGCCCGCGAGGAGCGCCACGTCCTCGCGGTAGCGGTGGTAGTGGTCGCAGGCCACCGCCGCCGTCGAACCGTCCTTCACCCGGCCCGGTTCCGCCGTGAAGGCGTCCCACACGGACGGTCCCCGCAGTCCGGCCGCGCCCTCGATCTGGTGCGCGGACGTGGACACGCCCCACAGGAAGCCGTCAGGGAACCGCGGCATCGGGATCGCCGGCATCGCGTCAGTCGCCATGCGCGGATCATCCGTACCCCCGGTAAGGGAAGTCAACGCCCGTGCACGCGGGCGGGGTTACGCCCCCTCCTTCAGCACCCGGGAGATCAGCGATCGCTGCTCGTCGGTGAGCCGGGGATCGGCGGCGTACACCGTCCGCCCGTCCACGGTGAGCTGGTAGCTGAACCCGTCCGGCACCCCGACCGGCGGGGTGCGCCGGCCGTCGGCGACCGCCCGCTCGGCCAGCGCGTGCCACTCGTCCGCGTCGGGGCGTCCCGCGGTCTCGACCTCCGCGTGGCGTTCGATGCCCGCGAAGCCTCCTGTGCGCCTCACCTGAATCCGCATGGACCCGTGTCTAGTACGGAACTACGGCGTCCGCACCCCGACCTGCTCCCAGGCCTTGCCGACCGCCTCCAGCTCGTCCCCGTCGCCGTAGCGCTCCCGGGCGGCCTTCACCGTCAGGGTCGCGAAGTCCGCGAACAGCGCGTCCTGGGCCAGTTCGCCGCCGGTCAGCACGTCGTACCAGACCTGCCCGGCCCGCTCCCAGGCGTGCCCGCCGAGCGCGGTGGCGAGCAGGTAGAAGGCGTGGTTGGGGATGCCGGAGTTGATGTGCACGCCGCCGTTGTCGCGGCCGGTGCGCACGAAGTCGTCCATCGTCGCGGGCTGCGGGTCCTTGCCCAGCACGTCGTCGTCGTAGGCCGTGCCCGGCGCCTTCATGGAGCGCAGCGCCTCGCCCGTCACCCGCGGGGCCAGCAGCCCGGCGCCGATCAGCCAGTCGGCCTCGGCGGCGGTCTGGCCCTGCGCGTACTGCTTGATGAGGGAGCCGAAGACGTCGGAGACCGACTCGTTGAGGGCGCCGGGCTGGCCGTAGTAGGTCAGGTTGGCGGTGTGCTGGGTGACGCCGTGGGTCAGCTCGTGGCCGATCACGTCCAGGGCGACGGTGAAGTCGAGGAAGATCTCCCCGTCCCCGTCGCCGAAGACCATCTGCTCGCCGTTCCAGAAGGCGTTGTTGTACTCGCGGTCGTAGTGCACGGTCGCGTCCAGCGGCAGACCCGCGCCGTCGATGGAGTCGCGCCGGTAGACCTTGAGGTAGTGCTCGAAGGTGGCGCCCAGGCCCGCGTAGGCGCGGTTCACGGTGGCGTCCTGGCCGGGCTCCTCGCCCTCGGCGCGCACCTCGCTGCCCGGCAGGTCGGTGCCGTGCCCGGCGTCGTAGATCGTGCGCTGCGGCTTCCCGGGCTCCGCGTCCGCGCGCGGGGCCACGGCGGGGGCGCCGACGACCGTGGTCAGTCCGCGGCGGGTGCGTTCGACGGCGTCGCGCTGGATGGTGCGGCGGGCGGGCCCGGCGAGCACGGGGTCCGTGTTCCGGGCGAGCCGGTCGAGGACGTGGGGCGGGACGATCGTGCAGAAGACGGGCTGGAAGCCCCCGTGTGTCGTCATGTCCGGCACTCTCGCACTGAGTGACCGTGCTGTCACTACCCGCAACCACGATCGGTGCACAGGGGTGGAAAGGGGTCCCCGCGGCTCGATCGGAAGTGGTATACGGCACTTTTTGTCCCCTTTCTCACCCCGGTCCCGCATACTGATACGGACCCGCGTGACCCGCGTGACTCGGCTAGGGTGCTGGGCATCATGCGATTCGGGCTGCTTCTCCTTAGCTGCCGCGGCGAGGGCCTGTAGAGGCCGACTCCCTCCCCGCGGAGCTTGGTGGTGCCGTCGGCCGTCCTTCCGGACACGCGGACGACGCGGACACCGCCGAGATCCGCGGACATCACGAGGAGCCCACGCCATCATGGCCAACCGCCAGCAGCCCAGCCCCATGCCGACCGGCAAGTACCGCGGCTACGACCAGGTCGACATCGCCGACCGCACCTGGCCGAACCAGCGGGTCACCACCGCTCCCCGCTGGCTCTCCACCGACCTGCGCGACGGCAACCAGGCCCTGATCGACCCCATGTCGCCGGTCCGCAAGCGCGCCATGTTCGACCTGCTGGTCAAGATGGGCTACAAGGAGATCGAGGTCGGCTTCCCGGCCTCCGGCCAGACCGACTTCGATTTCGTACGGTCCATCATCGAGGACCCGCAAGCCATCCCGGACGACGTCACCATCTCCGTACTGACCCAGGCCCGCGAGGACCTGATCGAGCGCACGGTGGAGTCCCTGAAGGGCGCCAGGCGGGCCACCGTCCACCTGTACAACGCGACCGCCCCCGTCTTCCGCCGGGTCGTCTTCCGGGGCTCGAAGGACGACATCAAGCAGATCGCGGTCGACGGCACCCGCCTGGTCATGGAGTACGCCGAGAAACTGCTGGGCCCGGAGACCGAGTTCGGCTACCAGTACAGCCCGGAGATCTTCACCGACACCGAGCTGGACTTCGCCCTGGAGGTCTGCGAGGCGGTGATGGACACCTACCAGCCCGGACCCGGCCGCGAGATCATCCTCAACCTGCCCGCCACGGTGGAGCGTTCGACGCCGTCCACGCACGCCGACCGCTTCGAGTGGATGGGCCGCAACCTGTCCCGCCGCGAGCACGTCTGCCTGTCCGTCCACCCGCACAACGACCGCGGTACGGCGGTGGCCGCGGCCGAGCTGGCGCTGATGGCCGGCGCCGACCGTATCGAGGGCTGCCTGTTCGGGCAGGGCGAGCGCACCGGCAACGTCGACCTGGTCACCCTGGGCATGAACCTGTTCTCCCAGGGCGTCGACCCGCAGATCGACTTCTCCGACATCGACGAGATCCGTCGCACGTGGGAGTACTGCAACCAGATGGAGGTCCACCCGCGCCACCCGTACGTGGGCGACCTGGTCTACACGTCCTTCTCCGGCTCCCACCAGGACGCCATCAAGAAGGGCTTCGACGCCATGGAGGCCGACGCGGCCGCCAAGGGCGTCACCGTCGACGACATCGAGTGGGCGGTTCCCTACCTGCCGATCGACCCCAAGGACGTCGGCCGCTCCTACGAGGCGGTCATCCGGGTCAACTCGCAGTCCGGCAAGGGCGGCATCGCCTACGTCCTGAAGAACGACCACAGCCTGGACCTGCCGCGCCGGATGCAGATCGAGTTCTCGAAGCTGATCCAGGCCAAGACCGACGCCGAGGGCGGCGAGATCACCCCGACCGCCATCTGGGACGTCTTCCAGGACGAGTACCTGCCCAACCCGGACAACCCCTGGGGCCGCATCCAGGTGGCCAACGGGCAGACCACGACCGACCGCGACGGCGTCGACACCCTCACCGTCGACGCCACGGTCGACGGCGCGGAGACCACCCTGGTCGGCACCGGCAACGGCCCGATCTCGGCGTTCTTCCACGCACTGCAGGGCGTCGGCATCGACGTACGGCTGCTGGACTACCAGGAGCACACGATGAGCGAGGGCGCCTCCGCGCAGGCCGCCTCCTACATCGAGTGCGCGATCGGCGACAAGGTGCTGTGGGGCATCGGAATCGACGCGAACACCACGCGCGCCTCGCTGAAGGCGATCGTCTCCGCCGTCAACCGCGCAACCCGCTGACCAGCCGAATCGGTGGTTTGAGGTCCCGCTCGCCGGAAAACGGCGGGCGGGACCCCGTCATATACCGGCCATATATCTGTGATGGTCACGGAAAGGTCTCGTCCTGGGTACTGACTCCACGTCGGTGATGTGGCTAACATCACGCCAGCGCGACGATGCTGTCGCGCCGTTACGGAGGTGCGACGTGCTGCCTGGACGGGGACGAAACAGCCGAGCTGCCCGGCTGCCACGCATCCTGGGCACCCGCACCGCGTGGACGTCCGTCGGCGACGGCGAGTTCTTCTGCCCCGGCTGCGGCGGCGACCGCAACTACACGCGGCTCACCGGCCGCCGCCGCTTCACCCTGCTCGGCGTGCCCGTGCTGCCCCGCGGCGAGTCCGCGCCGACCGTCGAGTGCGCGGCCTGCCGCCGCCACTACGGCACCGACGTCCTCGACCACCCGACCACCACCCGCTTCTCCGCGATGCTCCGCGACGCCGTGCACACCGTCGCCCTCGCGGTCCTGACCGCGGGCGGCACCTGCTCCCGCACCTCGCTGGAGACCGCGACCGTCGCGGTGCGCGCGGCCGGTTTCGAGGACTGCACCGAGGAGCAGCTGAACGCGCTCGTCGAGGCGCTTGAGGCGGACACCGGCCGGGTCCGCGGCGAACCCTGCGTGCCGGGCCTGGCGATAGAACTGCACGAGGCGCTGGACCCGCTGGCCCCGCACCTCGCCGCCGTCGGCCGCGAGTCGATCCTGTTGCAGGGTGCCCGCATCGCCCTGGCGGACGGCCCCTACACCCCCGCCGAGCGCGACGCCCTGGCCACCGTCGGCGCGGCCCTGACCCTCTGCTCCGACGACGTGACCCGCCTCCTGGACTCGGCGGGCACGCCCTCCTAGCCGGGTGCGAGATCCAGCCGCATGATCTGGCGGTGCACGCCCGGGCCGAAGTAGTCCGGACGCAGGCCGCCGTCGGGCTCCTCGGGGCGGAAGCCCAGCGAACGGTAGAGGAAGATGGCGGCGAGGTTGGCGGGCTCCACCGTGAGGCGGACGACCTGTATGCCGTCCCGGCGCAACCGGTCGAGGACCTCCCGCATCAGCTCCCGGCCCAGCCCGTGGCGACGCCGGTCCGGGGTCACGCACAGCCCGAGTATCCAGCTGTCCGCACCCAGCGTCCGGGTGGCGGCCAGCACGTAACCGCGCAGCCGGCCCGTGCCGTCGTCCAGAACCAGGAAGTGCTCCTCGTACATGTCGAAGAGCTGGCGCAGCAGGAACCCGGGATAGGCGAAGTCCTGGAAGACCTCCTCGTCCAGTCGCCGCAGTTCCGGCAGGTCGGGCTCCCGTGCCGTGCGCAGGTCCAGTGGCAGGTCGTCCGGTGGCAGTCCGGGCCGGGTGAGCGGGTCGTGGTGGTCGAGGGAACGTTCCAGCGGTTCGGCGGTCATGCAACCCCCTGGTCTGCGTCAACTCTTGGGCATCCGCGCCGCACACGGACGAGTGAAGGACTCATGTGGCGGCCAGTGTCTGCTTCTGGCTAGAGTGAGCGTCCAACTTCCCTCATGCAAGGGCGAGTTCGGGTGTGCGACCATGCGCCCGACGTGCGCCGGGCGGATGAGGATGGCGTATTCCCGTACTGGTCCGTAGTGGTCTTGTCACTTACCGTGAACAGTACTGGGGATTTGTCCAAATTCGAATGGAACGTGGCAGGGTGACTATGGATCGCAACGCCGACGCGCCTTGGTCGAAGTTCGATCCAGAGGTGTACGTCGACAACAACTACCGGACACCACTCGAAGTGGACCTGCTGATCGTCCGGTTGATGCGCGACTACTTCACCCGCTGCTTCGAGGGAGCCCCCCCGCGCTCCGCGCGCGGCATCGACGTCGGCGCCGGGGCGAACCTGTATCCCGCCCTGTCCATGCTGCCCTGGTGCGAGAAGCTGCTCCTGCTGGAGTACGCCCACCCGAACGTCGAATACCTGGAGAAGCAGGTCGCCCCGGCCGGGTACGACATCGCCTGGGACCCCTTCTGGGACGTGCTGCGCGAGGTCGACGCCTACGCCGCCGTGGAGCCCAGACCACGGGTCAGCGAGATCGTCGACGTGGAGCGCGGCAACCTGTTCGACCTGGAGGGCGGGGACCGGCGCTGGTCGCTGGGGACCATGTTCTTCGTCGCCGACTCCATGTCCGAGGCGCCCGAGGAGTTCCACCGGGGCGTGCGCTGCTTCATGAACGCGCTCGGCGAGGGGGCGCCGTTCGCCGCCGCCTTCATGAAGGAGTCCGTCGGCTACCGCGTCGGCGCCCACGACTACCCGGCCTACCGGGTGAACGAGGAAACGGTCGGGCAGAGCCTGGAGCCGTTCACCGAGGAGCTGGAGATCCACGATCTGCACCACTCGGTGCGGCCGGGGCACGAGGGAATGCTCCTCGCCCTGGGACGGCGCAATTCCGCGATTGCCGCCCCGTAGGAACGGGGACATGCTCAACGGGGACCATCGCAACGGGGACATGCCGAACACAGGGCAACGAGGTCTGTACGAGGGGTGCGGGGATGCAGATCAAGCCACGCCAGCACCTGCTGGACATCTGGCAGGCCATGGCCCGTCATTCGTTCGACGACGGGAAGCTGGTCCGGGGGGACACCGACGGACTGAGCAGCGTCGCGGACGCCGAACGCCTGCTCTGCCTGCTGTATCCGGCCACCGAGGTCCCGGCCTTCCGGCTCGACCAGCCGGACACCACCGAACGTGACGTCCTGCGCGCCCTCGACCGGGTCGGCAGCCGGCTGGAGATCCCGCCCAACCTGATCGCCGCGCTGACCCAGTTCATGCGCACCCACACCGGCACGGACGACAGTCCCGTCTTCTCCGGCGGCCACTACTTCCGCCCCTCCGAGCCCGGCGGCACGGTCAGCCACGAACAGCGCCAGCTGGGCGTGGTCGACTCCTACTCCATGTCCGTCACGCTCTGCCTGGCCACCCTCGGCTTCCTCAAGGTCTACGAGGGCACCACCACCCGGCCCGAGGTCCTCAAGGCCATCGCCGAACTGCGGGAGGCCACCAACGCCCGGCTGACCTCCGCGATGGTCAGCCTGCTGCGGTCCTTCTCCGTGAACGTCTTCGACGCCGAGTCGGAGCAGGGCAAGCGGCTGATCCAGGTCATCGGCCAGGGCGGGCAGTCCGACCGGATCGTCCTCCAGCAGTTCTCCCGCCGGTTACGCCCGCTGCGCGCCACCATCATCGAGAGCCTCTCCCGA
The DNA here is from genome assembly GCF_055635195.1 of Streptomyces sp. NPDC111628. Lineage (NCBI taxonomy): Bacteria > Bacillati > Actinomycetota > Actinomycetes > Kitasatosporales > Streptomycetaceae > Streptomyces > Streptomyces sp. NPDC111628. The sequence continues at coordinate 637,397 of NZ_JBVKBZ010000004.1, forward strand.
GGCATCCAGGTCGACGAGGGCATCCGCGACGAGAGCCAGCTCTTCGAGTGCGGCTGGGCCTGGGGCATCGTCAAGGACGCCCCCCAGATCACCGACCTGAACGTCGACGTCCCCGGCCAGCCCGACGGCATCGCCGACCGGCTGCCCTACGTGTACTTCACCGTCGTCGCCCTCGACGGCATCCAGGACCTGTTCTCCGACCGCACCCTCACCCTCGGTCTGCTCGACGAGGACCAGCAGAAGCTCGCCGAGATGCTGCGCCTGCGCTGGGAGCTGAGCCAGCAGTACTGGTCCGCGATCGCCCGCTTCGGCGGCGAGCGCTGGCCCCTGGAGGACCTGCCCTGGCAGACCACCGGCCTGCGCCTGGAGTCCGAGTACTTCTCCCTGACCGTCGCGGCGATCCTCGTCCACGACCTGGTCCGCCGCAAGGCGACCGACGACGACCTCACCCGCACCGTCGCCATCATGGAGCGCCTCGCCGACCGGGGCCGGGTCACCAGCCGCATGACCAAGAACGACCCGACCCTCCTGCTGCACACCCCCGGCGTCACCATGCCGCTCGCCGGCTCCGAGCGCGCCGGCGGCCAACTCCTGTGGCGGATGACCGACTTCTCCGCCCAGCTCCTCAAGCGGATCATCCAGCTCGCCGAACTCTCCCGGAACATCGGCGCCCAGGACCGCCTGCTCCGCCTCGCCGAGCAGTCCTTCGAACACCTGTGGAAGCGGCGCATCGACGAGGAGGAGGGCGCCGGCCTCTGGGACAACATCCAGGCCGTCTACCCCGACGCCCAGGACGCCGGACTGCGCATGTCCTGGAGCATCACCGAGCGGGTCACCGAATGCCTCGTCGCCGCCCGCATCCTGTACGAGCAGGAGCCCATCCGCAGCCCCGAACTCGCCGAACTGGCCCGGGAACTGCTCAGTGAGGCCACCCACCTGTTCGGCCGGGAGCAGCTGGAGGCGTCCGCCGCCGCCGACGGAGCCAGAGCCAGGGCCATGCGGAGCATCGAGAGCCGCCTCGACCACGCCCGCGGCCTGGTCGACGAACGGCCCGCGACCGCCTTCGCACTGGCCCTGCCCGTGCTCCAGGAACTCGACACCCTGGCCCAGGCCAGGGGCGCCGCCGCCCAGGAGGTGTGAGCGTGCTGGTCTTCGCCGCCTCCGACAAGGGGGGCACGGGACGCTCGGTGACCAGCGCCAACCTGGCCTACCAGCGCGCCCTCACCGGTGACCACGTGGCCTACGTCGACTTCGACTTCGGCTCGCCCACCGCCGCCGCCGTCTTCGACGTGCCCAGCGCCATGCGCGGCACCGAGGAGCGCGGCCTGCACTCCTACCTGGAGGGCGACACCGCGGAACCGGTCCGCATCGACGTCTGGCGGGAGACCGAGCACCCCCTGCTGCGCGCCCGCCCCAACCAGTCCGGCCGCCTGGTGCTGTTCCCCGGCGACGCCGGCGGCGGCGAGTTCGCCACCGGCGAGGAGGCCCTGGAGCGCTGCGTCGACCTGCTGCTCAAGCTCAACAACGAGTTCGACGTCACCTTCGTCGACCTCAGCGCCGGCCGCAGCTACGCCGTCGACATGGTCCTCGACGCCACCGCCCACCCCCGGATGCGCAACGTCCCCTTCCGCTGGCTGGTCTTCCACCGCTGGACCCGCCAGCACGTGATCGCCGCCTCCGGACTCGTCCACGCCGAGCACGGCATCATCGGCGGCGGCGTCGACCGCGGTCACGACGAGGACGCCCTGCGCGCCGCGATCCGCTTCGTGCGGGCCGCCGTGCCCGACCCCGAGTCGCCGCTGTGGTCCCAGGGCTCCACCGCCCAGGCCACCTGGATGCAGGCCTGCGACGAGGCACTGCGCCGGCTCGCCGCCGAACAGCGCATCGGCGACAGCGTCGTCCTCGGCATCGTGCCGCTGGAACCCATCCTCCAGTGGCAGGAGCAGCTCATCACCGAGGAAGACGTCCTCTCCACCCAGATAGCGAACAAGGAGACCCTGGAGGCGCTGGAGGAGATCGCCCGGCGCCTGACGGACGACACCCACTGGGGGCGGCTGTGACGGAGCCCGTGTTCCGCGAGACCGCCGCCGAGCCGCGCACCCAGTCCGTGCCGCTGGCCCACCTCTCCGTGGAGCTGGGCCACCTCTACATGGAGGACTTCGAGGCCGGACCCGAACGGCTGCGCGCGCACTTCGCCGAAGTACGGCCCTGGGTGGAGGCGGCCCGCACCGCCGCCACCGCCCGGGCCGGCGGCAAGCGGGCCCGGATCAGCACCTGCTTCCTCATCGACGACTACTTCACCCGCTTCTCCACCCCCGCCGATGTCGTCCCCATGCTCCTCGCGGAGGCCGAGCGGGCCGGACTGAACGTCGACTACCTGGCCCGCGAGTCCGGCTGCGCCGTCACCGGCAAGGTGCCCGTCGCCGAAGCCGTCGCCGCCCGCATCGTCGAGTCCCCGCCGCCCGGCAGCTACGGCCTGCGCCCGCCCGCCGCGCAGACCGGCTGGCTCGCCAACGGCGAACGCAGCCCCGTCGCCCGCGCCCCGCAGGCCATGAAACGCGCCGCGGCCTGGCAGCCCCCGCACGAGACCGCCGCCCGCCGCCACTCCGTCTTCCTCGACGTCGAGCTGTGGAGCGACGACGCCGACGGGCAGCGCCTGTGGTCCTGCCCCTTCCTCGCCGCCGTCTGGCAGCTCGCCCGCCTCGGACTCCTGCGCAACGAGGGCGAGGCCGTCCTCGCCCCCCAGCCGCACACCGCCGGCGGCTTCCCCGACAAGTGGGACGAACTGCCCACCCTGCTGAAGCTCAACGAGCGCGCGGACCCCTTCGCCGCCTACCGCACCTGCTCCGTCCTGCCCACCCGCTTCCTCCCCGTCGAACACGCCGTCCGCGTGATCCTCGACCAGATCGAGGTCGACCCGGGAGCACTGGCGCAGGTCGCCGACCGCTCCGGGAAGGAACGCATGGCCGTCCCCGACTCGGTCGCCGACCGCATCTCCTACGTGTACTACTCGGGGCCCTGACATGGCGCCGCGGCAGAGCACCCCGCCCGCCGTCCTCGCCTGCGGCGAGATCCGTACCTGCCTGCTGCCCGCCCGGCAGGCCCTCGACATCCGCTCCGCCGCCCAGCTCCTCGGCCTGCGCGCCGACGAACGCGTGCTGCTCTCCGAACGCCCCGGCCTCTACGCGCGTTCCCCCGACACCCTCACCGGCGTCGACTGCCCGCTGCCCAGCGCCAACGGCGCCCGCATCCGCGCCGTCGGCACCGTCACCGCGCACGCCGCGCTCACCGAGGGCCGCGTCCTGCAGACCTCCGCGCACTGCCGCCTGCCCGGCACCGGCCCCGACCAGCGGCGGCCCTGGGGCGAGTACCTGGTGCGGCCCGGCGTCGTCGAACCGCTCGGCAAGCTCCCGCACGAGGCGGTCGCACAGGGCGTCCTCGGCGGCCCCCGCCACGGCGACCTCGACGTCGGACTCATCGCCGACGGCCTGCTCACCCGGGTGCTGCGCCACCCCCTGCTCGACCAGCGCCCGCCCTTCCGCTCCCGCCCCACCCGGCTGCGCTGGGCGGCCCTGCCCGCGGCCCCCGGCGAAGGCCCCTCGCTGGAACGGTTCACCCTCGCCGAGGACGAACTGCGCACCGTACGCCTGCGCGTGCCCGAGACCGTCACCGGCGCCGAACTCGCCGCGCTCTGCGACGACCTCGCCCTGCACGACTGGCTGCTCACCACCGTCGTCCGCATGCTCGACGGCCTCCGCCTCGGCGCCGGGGCCGCCCACGACGCGGGCGCCGTCGTACGGACCCTGCGTCCGGCCGTCGACCACCTCCTGCACCTGTGGATGCCCGGCGCCCGGGTCGGCCGCGAACTGGCCGCGCTGTGGGACCCGCTGGAGGAACGTCCCGGCTTCACCCGGCAGTGGCAGGCCCTGGTGCAGCGCATCCGCGACCAGCTCACCCTGCACGCCATTCCCGCAGCCCACCGGGAGGTGGAACCGGCACCCTGACCGATCCCGCCGTCCGGCACGCGCACCACCGCACGCCCGTCACCGCACACACATCCCCGCACGATCCGACGCGTATCCCAACGGGGGGAGAGAGCGAGATGAGCACGGCACAGTCACCCCGACCCGACGACACGCCCCGCACGACCAACCCGATCGACCCGAGGGGCGAGTCCCCCTGGACCCGCATGCTGCTGGTCGCCGTGGTCGTCGGCGGCCTCTTCTGGAGCGTCGCGGCCCTCCTCGACCCGGACGACGGCACCCTGCGGCAGTTCGTGGCCGCCGTGCTCTGCGCCGCCGCCGCACTGGCCGTCCAGTACGTCCTCGGCCTGGCCCCACGCCCGGGACCGGACCGGACGGCGGAGCAGGAACACACCCGGCTGGAGGAGCACACCCGGCGGGTGGAGGACGCGCTCGCCGAGAACACCACCGCCGTACGCGAGGGCCTCAGCCGCTACGACACCGAGCTGAAGTCGGGCCTGACCCGGCACACCGAGGACGTCAAACAGCTGGTCGAGACGCACGTCGCCCAGGTCGACCACGGCCCCGCCGAGGCCGCCCGCACCCTGGACACGGTCCGCATCGACAGCGTGCCCGACCTGGCCAAGGGCTTCGCCGACGTCCTGCTGCCCAGCCCCTCCATCCTGCACACCTTCGTGCACATGGAGATGTCCCGGGTGGTCGGCCACATGGCGGACCTCACCAACCTGAGTGCCGAGTGCCCCGGCGAGAACCACGACTGGATGCTCACCCTCACCAAGGCCGCCGAGCAGTCCATCCTCGCCACCAGCACCTCCGTCGACCGGCAGTTCTGGAACAGCGAGCCCGCCGGACGCTACCTCGACGCCCAGCAGGCGGCCATCGACGAACAGGGCGTCGCCGTGCGCCGCCTGTTCCTGCTGGAGAGCGCCCGCGAACTCGACGACCGGCTGCTGCGACTGTGCGAGGAGCAGGAACTGCGCCGCATCGACGTCCGCGCGGCGGTCCTGCCGGAACTGCCCCCGCACCTCCAGCGCGGCACCACCAACGACTTCATCCTCTACGACGAGGAGGTGTCGTTCGAGATCGAGCAGGACCTGCGGGACGTCAACATCCGCACCCGGCTCACCGCGCGCCAGGACTACGTACGGGACCGGCTCAAACGCTTCAGGGAACTCTGGGACGCGGGCATGGGCCTGCGCGAACTGGAGGTGCGCGTCGACGACGAGGAGGACGGGAAATGGGTGGTCGACCAGGCTTGACCGCCGCCGTACTCCCCGGGGAGTAACGACGGCCCCGCGTCTCCCCGGGCAGTAGCCGAAGGCTCGCCCTCACGCCCGACGCGTCGCCGCCCCGCCGCCGGAAGTCTGGAGACCCACCCAGACATCCACCGGAGGGAGGCCCGTCAGATGGGGGCCACAACGACAGGCGCGGGGCGGCGAAGGGCCGTGCCCTGGCTGGTGCTAGGACTGTGGATCGCCGTGCTGGCGATCGCCTCGCCGTTCGCGGCGAAACTCGGCGACGTGCAGCGCGACCGGGCCGTCGACTACCTGCCGGCGAGCGCCGACTCGACGCAGGTCGCCAAGATCCAGGAGCGGCTGCCGGGCGGCGAGGCCACCGAGATGGTCCTCGTCTACCACCGCGACGCCGGACTGACCGCCGCCGACCGGGAGACCGCCGCCGGGCAGGTCGCCGAGATCGCCGCCGCGCACGAACTCACCGGCCGCCCGGCGGGCATCCCGTCCAAGGACGGCACCACCCTCATGTACCCGGTCGCCTCCACCGAGCCCGGCACGGACGAGGAGGCGCGCGACGCCCTCGTCAACGACGTGCGGGACATCGCCCAAGGGGCCGACGGGCTCGGCGTCGAGGTCGGCGGCTCCGGCGCGCTCGCCACCGACGCCTCCGAGGTCTACAACTCCCTCGACGGCCCGCTGCTCTACACCACCGCCGCGGTGGTCGCCCTCCTCCTGATCCTCATCTACCGAAGCCCCTTCCTGTGGCTCGTCCCGCTCGCCGTCGCCGGACTCGCCGACTACCTCTCCATGGGCGTCGCCTACGGCCTCAACCAGACCTTCGGCACCGCCGTCTCGGGCCAGAGCAGCGGCATCATGACCATCCTCGTCTTCGGCGTCGGCACCGACTACGCGCTGCTGCTGGTCTCCCGCTACCGCGAGGAACTGCGCCGCATCGAGCGGCCGTACGACGCCATGCTCGCCGCCCTGCGCGGCTGCGGCCCCGCCGTACTGGCCTCCTCCGGCACCGTCGCCGCCGGACTCCTGTGCCTGCTCGCCGCCGACCTCAACTCCAGCCGGGGCATGGGTCCCCTCGGCACCGTCGGCGTGCTGTGCGCGCTGGCCGCCATGCTGACCCTGCTGCCCGCGCTCCTCGTCCTGCTCGGCCGCCGCGTCTTCTGGCCGCTGGTGCCCCGCTACGGCAGCACCCCCAAGGCACGCCGGTCGCTGTTCGCCGCGATGGGCAGCTCCGCCGAGCGCAGGCCCCGCACCGTCCTGGTGGGCGGCGCCGTGCTGCTCGGCGCGCTCGCGCTGGGCGCCTTCGCCCTGCCCGGCAACCTCAAGCAGGAGGACTCCTTCACCACCCGCCCCGACGCGATCGCCGCGATGGAGACCCTCGCCGACGCCTACCCGGAGTCCGGCACCCAGCCGATCAGTGTCATCAGCCCCACCGACCGCGCCGAGGCCGCGCTCACCGAGATCCGCGCCACCAAGGGCGTCGAGAGCGCCGAGGCGGGCCGCAGCGGCGGCGGCTGGACCGAGCTGACCGTAATGCCCTCCGCGCCGCCCCAGTCGGCCGCCGAGACCGCCACCATCGAGACCCTGCGCGACAAGCTCGACGGCTCCTACGTCGGCGGCCCCAGCGCCGAGCAGATCGACCTGGAGGACACCAACGCCCGGGACACCGCCATCGTCGTACCGATCGTGCTCCTGTCGGTCCTGCTGATCCTCACGGTGCTGCTGCGCTCGCTGGTCGCGCCGCTGATCCTGGTCGCCGCCGTCGTCGCCGTGTGGGGCGCGGCCCTCGGCATCGGCGGCCTCGTCTTCGATCCCCTCTTCGGCTTCGAGGGCACCGACCCCGGACTCGGCCTGCTCTCCTTCGTCTTCCTGGTCGCCCTCGGCGTCGACTACGGCATCTTCCTGATGCACCGGATGCGCGAGGAGTCCCTGAACGGCGCCGAACCCACCGAGGCCGCCCTGTCCGCGCTGCGCACCACCGGCGGCGTCATCGCCTCGGCCGGGCTGGTCCTCGCGGCCACCTTCGCCGTGCTCACCAGCATGCCGATGGTGCAGCTGGTCGAGCTGGGCTTCGTCATCGCGGTCGGCGTCCTGCTCGACACCTTCCTCGTCCGCACCTACCTGGTCACCAGCGCGAGCGTCGCCCTGCGCCGCCGGGTGTGGTGGCCGGGGCGGCTGTCCCGGGAGCCCGGCCGGCCCGCACCGGACGACCTGCGGGAGCCCGTCGGTGTCTGAGGTGCCCGGCGACCGGAGCGCGCCCCTCCCCTCCCGGCGGGGCGCGTCCGTCGCGGAGTATGGACGCGTGCAGGCAACCACTCCGACCGCGTCCCGGCCCGGTGCCGGCGAGCGGATCATGGCCGTGATCAACCGCGACCCGCGCGCCGCCCCGCACGGCACCCGCAACGACGCCGTGCTCGCCGCGGCCCTCTTCACCGGCGCCGCCTGTCTGGCGCTGCTCACCGACGACGGCCGCCGCCCGGGCGCGGTCGGCTGGGTGCTGCTGCTCGCCGGCCATGTGCCGCTGGTGGGCCGCAGGCACCGGCCCCTGCTGACGCTCTGCCTGGTGGCCGCTCCGATCGCCGCGTTCCACGCCCTCGACTACAACCACTCCGCGCCCGTGCCCGCGACCATGGTGGCCCTCTACAGCATCGCGACGACCGGCACCGTGCGCCGCACCCTGGTCATCGGCTCCCTGGTCATCGGCGTCGGGCTGACCATGAACGCCCTCACCAACCCCGAGGGCATGATCGAGCTGCTCCGGATCACCGGCTGGGCCGTCGCCGTCCTGTTCTGCGGCATCGACGTCCGTGTCTACCGCCAGTACGTCGCCTCCATCGTCGAGCGCGCCGAACGCGCCGAACGCACCCGCGAGGAGGAGGCCCGGCGGCGCGTCGCCGAGGAACGCCTGCGCGTCGCCCGGGACCTGCACGACCTGCTGGCGCACAGCATCACCCTCATCGGCGTGCAGACCTCGGTCGCCGCCCACGTCCTGACCGCCGACCCCGAACGCCTGGACCGGGAGTCCGTCGCCAAGGCCCTCGACGACATCGCCGAGACCTGCCGCTCCGCGCGCGGCGAACTGCGCACCACCCTCGAGGTGCTCAGGGCGCAGGACACGGCCGGCGTCCCCGACGCCCGCGGCCCGCTGCCCGGCCTGAGCGGGTTGCCCGACCTGGCGGAGAGCGCCCGGCTCGCCGGAGCGGACGTGGAGCTGTCGGTGCGCGCCGACGACGTCCCGCCCGCGGTCGGAGCCGCCGTCTACCGCATCACGCAGGAGGCGCTGACCAACGCCGTACGGCACGCGGGGCCCACACCGTCCGTCCGCGTCGCGGTGCACGCCGAGCGGGGCGCCCTGCGCCTGTCCGTCACCGACGACGGCACCGGACCCGACCCGGCGGGCACCCCGGGCTTCGGCCTCGTCGGCATGCGCGAGCGGGCCCGCAGCGTGGGTGGCACACTCGACGCCGGACCGCGCCGGGGCGCCGACGGCTTCGAGGTGACGGCCGTACTGCCGACCCCCGCCCCGACCCGTACCGCCCCCTTGACCTCGGAGAGAACCGCATGACGATACGCGTGCTGCTGGCGGACGACCAGAACCTCGTCCGTGCGGCGTTCGCCCTGCTGGTGGCGTCGGCCCCGGACATGGAGGTGGTCGGCGAGGCCGGTACCGGCCGCCAGGCCGTGGAGCTGGCCCGCGCCCAACGCGCCGACCTGGTCGTCATGGACGTACGGATGCCCGACCTGGACGGCATCGAGGCGACCCGGCTGATCGCCGCCGACGAGGACCTCGCCGGGGTCCGCGTACTGGTCCTCACCACCTACGACACCGACGAGAACATCGTGGAGGCGCTCCGCGCGGGCGCCTCCGGATTCCTGGTCAAGGACACGAAGCCCGCCGAACTCCTGGACGCCATCCGCACGGTGACGGCGGGCGACGCCCTCCTCTCACCCGGTCCGACGGCCCGCCTGATCGAACGCTTCCTGCGCAGCCCGTCGGCCCTCCAGTCGGCCGGACCGGGCCCCGACTGCCTGTCGGACCGGGAACGCCAGGTCCTCGCCCTGGTGGCCCGGGGCCTCAACAACACGGAGATCGCGGACACCCTGGGCCTGAGCCCGCTCACCGCGAAGACCCACGTCAGCCGCATCATGGGCAAGCTGGGGGCCCGGGACCGGGCCCAACTGGTCATCGTGGCCTACGAGTCCGGCCTGGTCACGCCGGGCACGGGCAGCGGCGGCCGCTAGAAGGAGCCGACGTTGCTCTCGAAGTTGAGCCAGCTCAGGGAGGCGACGGTGCTGAGCGAGGGGCACAGCTCCCGCAGCTTGGCCACGTCGGTCTTGGGCGGCGTGGAACCCATCTCGTAGCAACCGAGCTTGCGGACGGTGTTCACCGCCTTCACCACCTGTCCCGCGGAGTCCTCGACGTCGGTGTACTGACCGTCGGGGAAGTCCCGCTTGATGCTCTTGGCCATGGCGGCGGCGAGTTGCCCGGCGGCGGTGAGGTCCTCTCCGCACCCCGGGTCGTCCCAGGCGACGTGGCTGCACATCGGGGAGCTGCTCATGCCGTAGGCGATGCGGAAGGGCGGCAGCAGCTCCGCGGGGGTCGCGGGCTTGGCCGAGGAGGCGGCCGCCGACGGCTGTGCCGAGTCCGACGGGGTGGCGGAGGACGCCCGGGCCGGGTTCCCGTCGTCGGCCGCCTTCCCGTCACCGCCGCCGCAGGCGGACAGCGTCAGGATCGTCGTGACGGCTGCGGACAGGGCGATGGCGACTCGGCGCGTGATCATGGGGTCCCGTCTCGGTGCGGCGAGGGTGCTTACACCCATGACCCAAGCGCCGGACGAGTTGTTCAGCCACCCGGCCCACGGGACTGAACAACGGCGTACTCGCCCATCAGTCCTCGACAAAGTAGCTGTCGTGCCGGACCTGGAACTCGCGCAGTTCCTCGCCGCCCCGCTGCGCGAACTCGGCGATGTGCTCGAAGTACTCCTCGCGCGGGGCGCCCGGCGAGAAGAGCATCAGCATGGACAGGGGGTCGTCGCTGTCGTTCTTGAAGGCGTGCAGCCCGCCGACGGGGACGTAGAGGAAGTCGCCCTGGCGGCCGGTGACCCAGCGCTCCCCGTTGTAGAGCTCCACCTCTCCCGACAGGACGTAGAAGGACTCGGAGATGCCCCGGTGGAAGTGCGTCCTGGCGCCGGGCGCCTTGGGCCCCATGTCCACCTTGTACAGCCCGAACTCACCACCGGTGGAGGCGTGACTCGCGAGGTAGTGGGTGGTCGTGCCGCCGGGGGAGACGATGTCCGGCGGGGTGTCGGCCGCCCTGAACACGGCGTTGATTTCGCCCTTCTCACCGAGGTAGCGCGGCTCCGGGTACGACATGGTGTGCCTCCAACATCGTGGTCAAGGGGGGCCCGCAGGGCGCCGCTTACTCGGGTCGCGGAGGCACGACACCGGCAAGGAAGCGGGCGGCCCCCACGGTGCGTACGAACTCCGTCCAGGCCGCCGACCCGATGACGACGACTGGGCCGTCGGCCACCTTGCTGTCCCGGACGGGTATGACGCCGGGGACTGTGTCGGTGACTTCGAGGCAGTCCTCGCCGCCGCTTCCTCCGCTGTAGCTGCTCTTGCGCCAGCAAGCGTTGGTCAGGTCGTACCCGCGCATCGTCTGTAGCCCTCCGCCGCCGCCTCGATCATGTCCAGGGACGCCTCCAGTGGCAGAGCCGTGACCCTGAGAAGATCGTAATCCGCCTGTGCCCGCTTCACTACTGCCGGATCGTCCAGCAGACTGCCCGACAGCACGCCCTCTGTATAGACGGTCGGCGGGGCGTCCTCGAACTCCATGAGCTTCATTGCCTTGCCCATCTGCGGATGGGCTCCGGCGGAGAACGGCAGTACCTGGGCCAGGATCTTGCGAGCGCGCACCAGCTCCGTGACATGCTCCAGTTGCTGGGCCATCACGACGGGGGAGCCGACCGGGACGCGCAGTACGGCCTCATGCAGCAGAGCCCAATACAGGGGGCGTGTGGCGTCCTTGAGGAGCCGGGTGCGGTCCATGCGGAGGCTGACCATCTCCTCGATCCATTCGTCCGGCGACAGCGGATTGCTGGCCAGGTAGAGCGCTCGGGCGTACCCCGAGGCTTGCAACAACCCCGGAACCACTGCGGGTGCCCACTCGCAGATACTCGTCGCCAGTCGTTCCAGCTCCGCCGCGTGCGCGAAGTACTCCGTATACGGCTGGTCCTTGATGAGCTTCTTCCACAGCCGCTCGAAAATACCGTCGGTTTGTAGTGTCTCGTCGATCCGTTGGGCCACGTCCAACTGCGGTTTGCGAATTGCCTGTTCGAACTGGCCGATGTAGCCGCCGGAGACGAATACGCGTGCGCCCAGCTCTACTTGGGTGATTCCGGCGTCCTCCCGCCGCCGTTTCAGTTCCGTTCCGAAGAACTCCCACGCGGCCTGCCGTGAACCATTGGCCATAACCAACCCCCATGCGCTGACCCGCACTTGTAGTGCACGTACTCCTGCCGAGTGTAGGCACGTCGCGGCATTCTGGGGACACGAAGAGTGAAACCGTAAAGGGAGGGGAAAGCGGTGGAAGCACGGCACTCGGCGCTCTGCGTCGAAGGAGCGGAGGACACGGTGAAAGAATTGCGCGCGGCGCTCGCGGAGGCAGGAATTATTCTGCCCTCACTCGGGCTCGACCCGGTGAGTCTTGCGCGGGAGGCACCCTGCCCGCTTGTCGAATTGGGCCGGTGTTCCGTGGAGACCGCGCAGCGCCTCGCGGCGGTGCTGCGGTGACTACGACGCCGCCCGTCGGGGTCTACGCGGTGGACATCCGCAGTGGCCGGGTCGGGATCGTCATGGGACACGAAGGGCCGTACGTGCAGATGCGGCCGTACGGCGGAGGTCGGGAGTGGGACGCCGAGCCGGGTGACGTACGCCACGCCACCGCGTCCGAGCGGCTCAGCGCGGCGACGGCGTACACCAACGCCCGAAGCCGTGGCGAGGTGCCTTGAAGGATGCGCGAGAATGGGCGGCATGAGTCTGTTCCGCGACGACGGCATCGTGCTGCGCACCCAGAAGCTGGGTGAGGCGGACCGGATCATCACGTTGCTCACGCGCGGTCACGGGCGCGTACGCGCCGTGGCGCGCGGGGTGCGGCGCACGAAGTCGAAGTTCGGCGCGCGGCTGGAGCCGTTCTCGCACGTGGACGTGCAGTTCTTCTCGAAGGGCAGCGAGCTGGTCGGGCGCGGGCTGCCGCTGTGCACGCAGAGTGAGACGATCGCGCCCTACGGCGGCGGGATCGTCACCGACTACGCGCGGTACACCGCGGGGACCGCCATGCTGGAGACGGCCGAGCGGTTCACCGACCACGAGGGCGAGTCGGCGGTGCAGCAGTACCTGCTGCTCGTGGGCGCGCTCAGGACCCTCGCCCGGGGCGAGCACGCGCCGACGCTGGTGCTGGACGCGTTCCTGCTGCGCTCGCTGGCCGTGAACGGGTACGCCCCGACCTTCGGGGACTGCGCGAAGTGCGGTCTGCCCGGTCCCAACCGGTTCTTCTCGGTCGGCTCGGGCGGCTCCGTCTGCGTCGACTGCCGGGTGCCCGGCAGCGTCGTACCCTCGCCGCAGGCCCTGGAACTGCTGGGGGCGCTGCTTGCGGGAGACTGGGGTACGGCGGACGCGGCCGAACCGCGGTACGTGCGGGAGGGGAGCGGACTGGTCTCCGCCTACCTGCACTGGCACCTGGAGCGGGGACTTCGCTCCCTGCGGTACGTCGAGAAGTAGAAGTAGGAGAGAACCGATATGGCCGTACGCGGGATTCTGGGGCGGCAGCGCCGGGAGTACAGGACGCCGGAGCCGCACCCCTCCGGCGCGCGGCCCCCGAAGCTCGGTGACCTGGTTCCGGGGCACGTGGCGATCGTCATGGACGGCAACGGGCGCTGGGCCAAGGAGCGCGGGCTGCCGCGCACCGAGGGGCACAAGGTCGGTGCCGAGCAGGTCATGGACGTGCTCCAGGGCGCGATCGAGATGGGCGTCGGGAACATCTCCCTGTACGCCTTCTCCACCGAGAACTGGAAGCGCTCGCCGGAAGAGGTGCGCTTCCTGATGAACTTCAACCGCGACTTCATCCGCAAGTCCCGCGACACCCTCGACGAGCTGGGGGTGCGGGTGCGCTGGGCGGGGCGGATGCCCAGGCTGTGGAAGTCGGTGGCCAAGGAGCTCCAGGTCGCGCAGGAGCAGACCAAGGACAACGACCGGCTCACGCTGTACTTCTGCATGAACTACGGCGGGCGGGCCGAGATCGCCGACGCGGCGCAGGCCCTCGCGGAGGACGTGCGGGCCGGGAAGCTCGACCCGTCGAAGGTGAACGAGAAGACGCTCGCGAAGTACCTGTACTACCCGGACATGCCGGACGTGGACGTCTTCCTGCGGCCGAGCGGGGAGCAGCGCACGTCCAACTACCTGCTCTGGCAGAGCGCGTACGCGGAGATGGTCTTCCAGGACGTCCTGTGGCCCGACTTCGACCGGCGGGACCTGTGGCGGGCCTGCCTGGAGTTCGCCTCCCGGGACCGCCGCTTCGGCGGGGCCATCCCCAACGAGGAGCTGCTCGCCATGGAGGGCAAGCAGGCGTAGTGGCCTCCGCTGGGGCATGCTGACCGCATGTCCGAGTCCTCCGCCGCCCCGCGCGACCCCCGGCGTACCGCGGTGATGACGGTGCTCACGGTGCTCGCGGGCGCCGTGGACGCCGTCAGTTTCCTGACCATGGGCAAGGTCTTCTGCGCGCTCGCCACCGGCAACGTGCTGTTCCTGGCGTTCGCGCTGGCCGGCGAGGGCGACGTGCCGGTGGCGCGGCCCGCCACCGCCATCGGGGCGTTCCTGGTGGGGGCCGGTGCGGGGGCCGTGGTGCTGATGCGGGTCGCGGCGCGCGGGCGGTCGTGGTTCGCCGTCGGGCTGGCCGGCGAGGGCCTGCTGCTGGCGCTCGGCGGGGCCGTGGCGGTGGTGCGGCACGGTGGCGGAGCCGCCGCGGTGGGCGGGTCCGACCTGCTGGTCGTCGGGGCGGTCGCGCTGGCGATGGGGCTGCGCGCCGCCACCGCGCTGCGCCTGGACGTGCCGGGGATGCCGACGCTGCTGAGCCAGACCGCCATCGCCCGGCTGGTCAGTGACGTACTGAAGGAGCCGCGCGCGGCGCTGCGCGGCATGTCGCCCCGGCAGCGGCTGGCCAGGACGCGGTGGACGGCCACCGTGGCGGGGATCTTCGCGGGCGGTGTGCTGGGCACCCTGCTGCTGGTGCCGCTGGGCACCGGGCGGGCGCTGTTCGTCATTGCCGCCGTGGCGCTGCTCCTCGCGGCGGCACACCTGGCCGTACCGCCGAAGGAACTGAAGGAGCTGCGGGAGTCGCGGAAGCGGGGGGAGCGGCCGGGGCCGGCCGGGACGCAGCCGGCCGGGCCCGAGGCCCCCTAGGCGCCCGCCGCGGCGCAGTCGGCGCAGGTGCCGAAGATCTCCACCGTGTGCGCGACGTTGACGTAGCCGTGTTCCGCGGCGATGGCCTCGGCCCACTTCTCCACCGCCGGGCCCTCCACCTCGACGGCCTTGCCGCAGGCGCGGCAGACCAGGTGGTGGTGATGGTCGCCGGTGGAGCAGCGCCGGTAGACGGACTCGCCCTCGGCGGTGCGCAGGACGTCGACCTCGCCGGCGTCGGCGAGGGACTGCAGGGTGCGGTAGACCGTGGTGAGCCCGACCGCGTCGCCCTTGTGCTTGAGCATGTCGTGGAGCTCCTGTGCGCTGCGGAACTCCTCGACCTCCTGAAGGGCGGCCGACACGGCAGCCCGCTGCCGGGTGGCGCGGCCCTTCACGGGCGGTCCAGCGGTGGTCACTGGATTCCTCCTCACGTCTTCGCGGCTTGCCGGGCCATTGTGCCAGCCCGGTTCGCCCGCGGTCAGACGCCGACCTCGTCGGCGGCCCCCCTGGTGGCCGGAATCTTGCACTCCGCCGGATCCGCGGCGGGCCGCGCGGCGGCCAGTGCCCGCGCGCGTCGCCTGGCCAGCGGGGCGGCCAGCACGCTCAGCGCGATGAACGCGCCGATGGTGAGCAGCACGATCGTCGCGCCGGGCGGCACGTCCTGGTAGTACGACGTGACCGTGCCGCCGATCGTCACGCACACGCCGAGCGCGACGGAGACCGCGAAGGTGGCGGCGAAGCTGCGGGTGAGCTGCTGCGCGGCGGCCACCGGGACCACCATCAGCGCGGAGACCAGCAGCAGGCCGACGACGCGCATCGCGACCGTCACCGTGACCGCCGCCGTGACGGCCGTCAGCAGGTTCAGTACGCGCACCGGCAGGCCGGTGACCCGGGCGAACTCCTCGTCCTGGCTGACGGCGAACAGCTGGCGGCGCAGCCCGACGGTGACGAGGACCACGAAGGCGGCAAGGAGGCAGATCGCGGTCACGTCGGACTCGGAGACCGTCGACAGGGAGCCGAAGAGGTACGAGGTGAGGTTGGCGTTGGAGCCGCCCGGCGCGAGGTTGATGAACATCACGCCGCCCGCCATGCCGCCGTAGAAGAGCATGGCGAGGGCGATGTCGCCGCGGGTCTTGCCGTACCAGCGGATCAGCTCCATGAGGACCGCGCCGAGGACGGAGACCAGGGTCGCCATCCACACCGGGGACCAGGAGAGCAGGAAGCCGAGACCGACGCCGGTCATCGCCACGTGGCCGATGCCGTCGCCCATGAGGGCCTGGCGGCGCTGGACCAGGTAGATGCCGATGGCCGGGGCGGTGATGCCCACCAGGACGGCCGCGAGCAGCGCCCGCTGCATGAAGGCGTAGTTCAGGATTTCCATGGTCGTCGCCTTCTCAGCTCAGCAGGCCGGTGCGGATCGGTTCGGCGCCCGCCGGTGCGTGCGGGTGGACGTGGTCGTGGCCGGGCAGCGCGTGCTGGCCGACCGCCTCGGGCGGCGGGCCGTCGTGCAGGACGCAGCCGTCGCGGAGCACCACGGCCCGGTCGATCAGCGGCTCCAGCGGGCCCAGCTCGTGCAGGACGAGGAGGACGGTGGTGCCGGCCGCGACCTGCCCGCGCAGGGTCTCGGCCAGTACTTCCTGGCTGGCCAGGTCGACGCCCGCCATCGGCTCGTCCATGATCAGCAGTTCGGGTTCGGCGGCGAGCGCGCGGGCGATCAGCACGCGCTGGTGCTGGCCGCCGGAGAGGGCGTTCACCGAGTCCTTGGCGCGGTCCGCCATGCCGACCAGGTCGAGGGCGCGGCGTACGGCCTCGTGGTCGGCCTTGCGCAGGACGCCGAAGCGGGCCCGGGAGAGCCGGCCCGAGGAGACCACCTCGGTCACCGTGGCGGGGACGCCGCCCGCGGCCGTGGTGCGCTGCGGGACGTAGCCGACCCGCGCCCAGTCGCGGAAGCGGCGCCTGGGGGTGCCGAACAGTGCGATCTCGCCGGCCGTCACCGGCACCTGGCCGATGATCGTGCGTACGGCCGTGGACTTGCCCGAGCCGTTGGCGCCGAGCAGCGCGACCACCTGGCCGCGCCGCACGGTGAGGTCGATGCCGCGCAGGACGGGGCGTGAGCCCAGCTCGGCGCGGACGCCACGCAGGGATATGACGGACTCGTCGCTCACGATGTCCTCCGTAACGATCGAACGGGCCGGGCCGCCCGGTCGGGCTGCCCGGCCGGGCTGCTTACTTGGCGCCGAGGGCGGTTTCCAGCGCCTTGAGGTTGGCCTCCATGACCCCGACGTAGTCCTCGCCCTTGGACTTGTCGGTGATGCCCTCCAGCGGATCGAGGACGTCCGTCTTCAGGCCCGCGTCCTTGGCGAGGGTCTTCGCGGTCTTGTCGGACACCAGTGTCTCGTAGAAGACGGTGGTGACGCCGTCGGCCTTGGCCTCCTCCTGGAGCTCCTTGATCCGGGCGGGGCTGGGCTCGCTCTCCGGGTCGAGGCCGTTGATGGCCTCCTGGGTGAGGCCGTAGCGCTCGGCGAGGTAGCCGAAGGCGGCGTGGTTGGTGAAGAAGACCTTGGTGGCCGTGTTCTTCAGGCCGTCCTTGTACGCCGTGTCCAGGCCGCTCAGCTTCTTCGCCAGCGCCTCGGCGTTCTTGCGGTAGTCGTCGGCGTGGTCCGGGTCGGCCTTCTCGAAGGACTCGGCGACGCCCTGGGCGATCTCGGCGTACTTCACCGGGTCCAGCCAGACGTGCGGGTCGAGCGCGTGCTCGCCGCCCTCGGAGTGCTCCTCCTCGGCGTGCTCGTCCGCGTGCTCCTCGCCGCCGTGGTCGTGCTCCACGTTGCCGTGGTCCTCGAGCTTCGTCAGCGTGGCCGCGTCGATCTTGGTCTTCACGTCGGACTGGGCGATCGCCTCGTCCACGGCGGGCTGGAGGGACTTGAGGTAGAGCACCGCGTCCGCCTCGCCCATCTGCGCGGTCTGCTTGGCGCTCAGCTCCAGGTCGTGCGGCTCCTGGCCGGGCTCGGTGAGCGTGGTGACGTTCACGTGGTCCCCGCCGATCTGCTCGGCGAGGTACTCCATGGGGTAGAACGACGCGACGACGTCGAACTTGTCGGTATTGCCCGCTGCCGAGCTGTCGCTGGAGCAGGCGGAGAGGGTCCCGAGGCCGAGGGCGGTGGCCGCGGTGACTGCTATGCCGGATATGCGGCGTCGTCGTACGTTCATGACACCCATTTTCAACAAATATGGAAACCGTTGTCAACAAGCGGGCGATTCCGCAGCTGGGAGGCCCCGATTTGGCCGTGGGGCTGCCCACGCCGGTAACCTGAAGCATTCTCTGGAAGCATCTCGCTTCGTCGCCCGTCGTCGTAATGAAGAGAGCACCGTGGCCGCCGACAAGATCGACACCATCGTCAGCCTGAGCAAGCGCCGTGGCTTCGTATTTCCCTGCAGTGAGATCTACGGCGGTCAGAAGGCCGCCTGGGACTACGGACCGCTGGGTGTCGAGCTCAAGGAGAACCTCAAGCGCCAGTGGTGGCGCTACATGGTCACCTCGCGCGAGGACGTCGTCGGTCTCGACTCCTCCGTGATCCTGGCCCCCGAGGTCTGGGTGGCCTCCGGTCACGTCGCCACCTTCACGGACCCGCTGACCGAGTGCACCTCCTGCCACAAGCGCTTCCGCGCGGACCACCTGGAGGAGGCGTACGAGGAGAAGAAGGGCAAGGCTCCGGAGAACGGCCTCGCCGACCTCAACTGCCCCAACTGCGGCAACAAGGGCACCTTCACCGAGCCCAAGCAGTTCTCCGGTCTGCTCTCCACCCACCTCGGCCCGACCCAGGACAGCGGCTCCGTCGCCTACCTGCGGCCCGAGACCGCCCAGGGCATCTTCACCAACTTCGCCCAGGTGCAGACCACTTCGCGGCGCAAGCCGCCGTTCGGCATCGCCCAGATGGGCAAGTCCTTCCGCAACGAGATCACGCCCGGCAACTTCATCTTCCGCACCCGCGAGTTCGAGCAGATGGAGATGGAGTTCTTCGTCAAGCCGGGCGAGGACGAGAAGTGGCAGGAATACTGGATGGAGCAGCGCTGGAACTGGTACACGGGCCTTGGTCTCCGTGAGGAGAACATGCGCTGGTACGAGCACCCGGCCGAGAAGCTCTCCCACTACTCCAAGCGCACCGCCGACATCGAGTACCGCTTCTCCTTCGGCGGCAGCGAGTGGGGCGAGCTGGAGGGTGTCGCCAACCGGACCGACTACGACCTCTCCTCGCACGCCAAGGCCTCCGGCCAGGACCTCTCCTACTACGACCAGGAGGCCCAGGAGCGCTGGACGCCGTACGTCATCGAGCCGGCTGCCGGTGTCGGGCGCGCGATGCTCGCGTTCCTGCTCGACGCGTACATCGAGGACGAGGCGCCGAACGCCAAGGGCAAGCTGGAGAAGCGCACGGTGCTGCGGCTCGACCCGCGGCTGTCCCCGGTGAAGGTCGCCGTGCTGCCGCTGTCCCGCAACCCGGAGCTGTCGCCGAAGGCGAAGGGGCTCGCGCAGGCGCTGCGGCAGAACTGGAACATCGAGTTCGACGACGCGGGGGCGATTGGTCGCCGGTACCGGCGTCAGGACGAGATCGGGACGCCGTTCTGCGTGACCGTCGACTTCGACACGCTCGACGACAACGCGGTGACTGTGCGGGAGCGGGACACGATGAAGCAGGAACGCGTGTCGCTGGACCAGATCGAGGGGTACCTCGCCTCTCGGCTGGTTGGCTGCTGAACGTCCGTTCCGGTTGAGGTACCAGGGGGCTCCGCCCCCTGGACCCCCGGCCTATGCCCACCCACCACCCGACTCGGTCGGGAGGGGGGTGGGCGTTTCGGGTTTTCGGGGGCCCGGGTTTTCGGGGGTCCGGGGTCTCGGTTCGGGCTTCTCCGCTCGGTCTTCTCGGCTCAGCGGCCCTGTAGGGACTTCACGTTGTTGCCGAAGGTCCAGTTCTTCGAGCCGTCCCAGTTCAGGGACCAGGTCATCAGGCCCTTGAGGGAGCCGTTGTAGTGGTTCCAGGCCTGGGAGACCAGCGACGGTGCCATGTAGCCGCCGCCCGCGCCGGGCTGGGCGGGCAGGCCCGGGACCTGCTTGTCGTAGGGCACCCGGATCGTCGTGCCCTGGATGACCAGGCCCTTGTCCAGGCAGTCGGTCTGGGCGGTGAAGCCCTGCACGGTGCCGGCCGAGTAGGAGTCGCCGGAGCAGCCGTACATGCTGCCGTTGTAGTACTGCATGTTCAGCCACCACAGGCGGCCGTTGTCCGCGTACTTCTTGATGATCGGCAGGTACGCGCCCCAGATCGAGCCGTAGACGATGCTGCCGCCGGTGACGTACGCCGTCTCCGGGGCCATCGTCAGGCCGAAGTTCGAGGGCATGCGGGCCAGCACGCCGTCGATGATGCGGATCAGGTTGGACTGGGACGCGGAGAGCTGGTTGATGTTGCCGCTGCCGGTCAGGCCGGTCTCGATGTCGATGTCTATGCCGTCGAAGTTGTACGTCTTGAGGATCGGCACGATCGTGTCGACGAAACGGTCCGCGACCGCGGTCGAGTTGAGGTCGATACCGGCCGTCGCGCCGCCGATGGAGAGCAGGAGCGTCTGCCCGGACGCCTTGGCCGCGCACATCTCGGCGGGCGTCGCCACCTTCACGCCGCTGTCCATGCCGTCCTCCCACAGGGCCGTCCCGTCGGAGAGGATCACCGGGAAGGCCGCGTTGAGGACGTTGTAGCCGTGGGCGCCGATCTGGGGGTTGGTGATCGGGGTCCAGCCGAAGGGCGGGTGGACGCCGTTGGCGGCGCCGTCCCAGTTCTCCCAGTAGCCCTGGAGGACCTTGCCGGTGGGCTTCGACTTCACGGCGCAGGTGTCGGCGGCGGCGCCGGCCGGGGCGGCCTCCCCGGGGGCCGCCGACGCGGTGGCGACTCCCAGCGGGACCAGAACGGTGGCCGCCAGTGCGGCGGCCAGTAGACGGATCTTGCGGCGGATCATGCCGGGCCTCCCGGTGGGGGATCGGTGAGGGAGCTCGCTCGAATGTCGTAGGCATGACAGTGCTGTGGTCCAGACCTTTCGTCAAGAGGTCTGGACCAAGAAGCGGGTACGGCTCAGCGGGGCGTCAGTCGATCGTCCGGGGCAGGCGCAGGGCCAGCAGGCCGGTCAGCGCCACCGCCGCCAGCTGGACCAGCAGCGTCGTCACCAGGGCGTCCCGCATGCCCTTGTCCGGGGTCAACGACAGGAACAGGGTGCCCAGGGTGGCCACGCCCAGGGCCAGCGAGGACTGCTGGGTGGTGATCATGACGCCGCTGCCGACGCCCGCGCGTACCGCCGGGACCTCCGACAGGACGACCCGGAAGATGACGGGGAGCTGGAGCGCCTGGCCCGCCCCCGCGACCGCCGCGCCCGGCAGGAGTTCCACCAGGCCGAGGTCGGGCCAGGAGCGCCACGCGGCCAGCGTCATCAGGGCCAGGCCCACCCCCTGGAGGGCGGCGCCGGTGGGCACGACGCGGGTGCCGTAGCGGGCGACCAGCCGGGGACCGGCGAGGGAGAAGAGGAAGAACACCACCGCCAGCGGTGCCAGGGCCAGGCCCGCGGCCACCGGGCCCAGGCCCGCGCCCTGCTGCAACGCCACCGCGATGACGAACATGAAGCCGCTGAAGCCGATCGAGAACGGCACGATGAGCAGGAGGCCGCGGCGCAGCGAGACGATCGCGAACAGGCTCGGGGGGACGAGGGGCGTACGGCCGGCCCGGTCGGCCCGGCGCTCCACCGCGTAGAACGCCGCCGCCGCGCACGGGAACGCCGCCAGCGACAGCCACGTCCACAGCGGCCAGCCCGCCGCCCGGCCCTCGGTCAGCGGGACCAGCAGGGTCAGGATCGAGGCGGCCAGCAGGAAGGTGCCGGGGACGTCCACCGGCTCGGGGCGCGCGGAGCGGGTCTCCGGGACCGCGCGGGCGGCGAGGAGGAGGCCCACGAGGACGACCGGGACGTTCACCAGGAAGACGGAACGCCAGCCGGTGCCCGCGATGTCGGCGGCCACGAGGACGCCGCCGAGGATCTGGCCGGCCACCATCGACAGGCCGGCCGTGGCCCCGTACAGGCCCATGGCCTTCGCGCGCCGGGGACCGGACGTGGTCGCCTGGATGGTCGCCAGCACCTGCGGCAGCATCGCGGCGGCCGAGGCGCCCTGCGCCACCCGTGCCGCCACCAGCGACCAGGCGTCCGGTGCCAGGCCGCAGGCCAGTGAGGTCAGCCCGAAGGCCGCCATGCCGCCCAGGAACAGGCGGCGCCGGCCGAAGAGGTCGCCGAGCCGGCCGCCGAGGACCAGCAGTACGGCGTACGCCACCCCGTATCCGGCGACGACCAGTTCCAGGACCGCCTCACTCGCGGAGAGGTCCGCGCCGATGGTGGGCAGGGCGACGTTGACGATGAAGAAGTCGACGAGCGGGAGTGCCGCGGCCAGCAGCACCGTGAAGAGCCCGAGGCCGCCGAGCGCGGGCGGCGCTTTTGGGGTGCCCGGACGGACGGGACGTGAAGTGATGGTTTCGGTCACGTGGTCGAGGCTGCGACTCTTTCCAGAGTGGTACCAGAGTCTTCTTATGCTGGTAGTAGGAGTACCTGGCAACAGGCTTCCGGGCGCGGCACCCTGGAGGCATGACGATGATGACGGGTCAGGAGACGGTGGCGCAGGTCCCGCCCCGGGACACCGGCTCGGAGATCCGGCGCCACGAACTCGCCGCCTTCCTGCGCAGCCGCCGCGAGCGCATCGCGCCCGAGCAGGTCGGGCTGCCCCGCGGACGCCGCCGCCGGACCCCGGGGCTGCGGCGCGAGGAGGTCGCCCAGCTCTCGGCCGTCGGCGTCACCTGGTACACCTGGCTGGAGCAGGCCCGGGACATCCAGGTCTCCGTGCAGGTTCTCGACGCCCTCGCCCGCGCCCTGCTGCTCGACCCCACCGAGCGCGCCCACCTCTTCCAGCTGGCGGGGTCCGTCGACCCGACGCCCGCGACCGACTGCCCGGCCATCACGCCGGGGGTGCGGGCCCTGCTGGAGCAGTTCGAGCCGTACCCCGCCTGCGTGCAGAACAGCCGGTACGACATCCTCGCCCACAACCGGACGTACGGATTGCTGCTGTGCGACCTGGCCGCGGTGCCGCCCGAGGACCGCAACTGCATGGTCCTCTGCTTCACCCACGAGGACTGGGGGTCCTCCATCGTCCATCTGGAGGAGACCCAGCGGCTGATGGCGGCCCGGTTCCGCGCCACGATGGCCGGTCATCTCGCCGAGCCCGCCTGGAAGATGCTGCTCAAGCGGCTGCGCACCCAGTCGCCCGCCTTCCGCGAGGCCTGGGAGCGGCACGAGGTGGTCGCGCACCGCGGCAAGCGCAAGGAGTTCCTCAACCGGCACGTCGGCCGGATCCGCGTCGACCACACCGACCTGTGGCTCGGACCGGAACCGGGGCCCCGGATGGTGACCTACGCACCGGCCGACGAGAAGTCCCGGGAGCGGCTGGAGAAGCTGCACGCGATCGCCCTGGAGCGGGAGCCGACCGCGTCGGGATGAGCGCCCGAAGTGCGGGAACCCGGGGAAATGCGGAAGGTGATGTTCCCGGGGTTTCCCAGGGTTGCACAGCCCGGGGTTCCCACAGCACGGACAGGGCGAGGACGAACAGTCATGGCTGAGCAGAAGTCGGCGCGGACACTCCCGCGGCCGTTGCACGCGGCCGCTTCGGCGGTGCGGAAGGTGCCGGGTGCCGGGACGGTGGGCAGGGCCGCCGAGGGCGCGCTGGACAGGATCGGGGCGGTGTCGCCGCGCGGGCGGCGCGTGCTCGTCTACACGGGCGCCGGGGCGCTGGGCGTCGCCGGACTGGTGGAGTGGCCGGTCGCGGTCACCGGGGCGGCGGTGGCCTGGCTGACGCAGCCGCGCGGGCAGGACGGGCGGGGCGGCGACGGGAGCGCGGCGAAGGGCGGGGACACGGGAGCGGCCGGGGCCCGGGGTGCCGCCGACACCAAGCCTGCCCGGACGTCGGCCAGGAAGACCACCAGCAGGGCGGCCACGGCGAAGTCCGCAACGGCGAAGACGGCTGCGACGAAGGCCGCCACGGCGAAGACGGCTGCGACGAAGGCCGCCACGGGGAAGACGGCTGCGGCGAAGACGGCCGGGACGGCCACCCCCGCCAAGTCGGCCGCGGCGAAGCGGACCACCGGCGCCAGGAAGGCCGCCAAGTCCACGACCACCAGGTCCACGGCCGCCAAGTCCGCGGCCACCAGGTCCACGGCGGCGAAGTCCGCCGCCGCGAGGAAGTCGCCCGCCAAGAAGTCCGCCGCGAAGAAGACCGCGTCCCCCACCCGGGCCAAGAGCCAGTCGGGGACCAAGGCGTCCTCGAGCCGGCCCTCCTCCTCGGGCGGCAGCCGGAGCGGGAGCCGCAGCCGCAAGACGGCCGCCGCGTCGCGCACCCGCACGTCCGGCTGAGGGAGAGCGATGGCCGGCGGACTGCTCACGCGTTCCCAGGACGCCGTCACGGGCTTCGTGCTGGCCGGGCCCCGGCTGCTCGCGCGCGGCACCGCGCCCGCGGTGGGCGCCGCGGCCGGGGCGGCGGCGGGCACCGCGCGGGCCGGTGTGCGCGGCGCCGACTTCGCGGCACGGGCGGCACGGGTGGCCCGCGCCGCGCTGCCCGGCGGATCGCGGGACTGGCGGGCCGGACCCCGGGCGCACCTCGCGCTGCGGCCGGTCGCGGGGGACGAGGTGCGCCGGGCGGGCGGTACGGAGCGGGTGGGACGGCGGGTGGCGGCGGCACTGGCCGAGCACCCGGACGTGCTGCTCGCCTACTGGGACACCGGTCTCGCCAGACTGGTGGTGACCGCGACCGGGGACACGCTCACCGACCGCGTCGTGGACCACGCCACCGAACTCGCCGAACGCCACGGACTCACCCGGGCGGACCAGTCCGCCGCCACGGGTTCGAACGTCCCGGACGATCTGGTGGACGAGCCGGACCACCCAGGCGACCCGGCCCCGGTGCGCGTCGCCGCGGCCGCGCTCGGCGCCGACGTGCTGGGCATCGCCGCCGCCGTGACCGGCGCGCGGCTGCGGCTGCCGCCCTCACCCCGCCTGGTCACCGCCGTAGCGACGCTGCTGCGCGAGAACCCGGCCTTCCGCGCCTGGCTGCGCGAGCGGCTCGGCGACCACCGCATGGACGTGGCGCTGGCCGCCGCCAACGCCGCCGTCCACGGCGCCGGGCAGAGCCCCACCTCACTGGTGCTCGACGGGGCGCTGCGCGTGTGCCAGCTGACGGAGGCGGTGGCGCGGGGGGCCGCCTTCGAGGTCGTGCACGACCGGTTGTGCGTCCCCGGCCGCGACAGCCTGCCCGCCGTCCCGGCCCTGCGTCCGCCGCCGCGCACCTCCCGGGCCCAGGACTACGCCGCCCACGCCTCGGCGGGCAGTGTGGCGGGCGCCGCCGCGACCCTGCTGGTCAAGCACGACCTGGCGGAGGCGGCGGAGGCGGTGCTCGCCGGTTCGCCCAAGGCCGCCCGCTACGGGCCCGCCGCCTTCCACGCCGTACTGAGCGCCGCGCTGTCCCGCACGGGTGTGCTGGTGCGCGATCCCGGGCGGCTGCGGCAGCTGGAGATGGCCCGCACGGTCGTCCTGCACCCCAGCGCGCTGCGGGTGCCGGACGCGGGCGCGGACCCGTGGACCGAGGACGTGCTGGACGCGGCGCGGCGCGCGGGGCTGCGGGTGGTCATGGTCGAGGACCCGGCACTGGCCGACTTCACCGGCCTCGCCGACCAGGTCGTCGGCGCCGGACGCCCGCTCGCGGACGTCGTGGCCGGACTGCGCGAAGAGGGCGGCGTCGTCACCGTCGTACGGCCGCTGCCCGGCGACGACGGGTCCGTGTCGGCCGGGCTGCTCGCCGGGGACGTGGCCGTCGCGCTGGCCGACGGGGACTGCCCGGTGGCGTGGGGCGCGGACGTGCTCGCGCCGCAGGGGCTCGCCGACGTGTGGCGGGTGCTGCGGGCGGTGCCGGTCGCGCGTGCGGTCGGGCGCCGGTCGCAGACACTGGCCCGGTCCGGGGCCGCGCTGTCCGGACTGCTGGTCGCGGTCGGCGAGGCGCGCGGCAGGAGCCGGGGCGGCGTGTCGTCGCTGCTGGGAATGCGGCACGCGCCGGTCGACGCGAGCGCGGCGCTGGCCCTGCTGTCCGGCACCCGGGCGGCGATCGGCGTGGCGACGGCCCGCGCCCCGCACCCCCGGGCCCGGGTCGCCTGGCACGCGCTGGACCCGGAGGACGTACGGGACCGGCTGGAGCGGGAGCGCGAACCCGAGCCGACCGTGGAGCAGGCCACGGCCCGGCTGCGGGCGGCCGCCGACCGGGCGGGCCGGGTGCCCGTGCTGGCCCCGGTCCGCTGGTCGTGGCAGCTGGCCCGGGCCGTACGCGGCGAACTGGACGACCCGCTCACCCCGGTTCTCGCGGTCGGTTCGGCCGCCTCCGCGATCCTCGGATCGGTCGTCGACGCGCTGCTCGTGGTCGGCGCCCTCGACCTGAACGCGCTGGTCGGCGGCTTCCAGCGGCTGCGCGCCGAGCGGGCGCTGTCCGGGCTGCTGGCGGAGCAGAAGCAGAAGGCCCGGGTCACCGAGGAGCAACTCGACCCGGACACCGCGGAGTTCGCGACGGAGGGCGAGCCGCGGATCGTGGACGCGGCCAAGCTGCATCCGGGCCACGTGATCGAGCTGAAGGCGGACGACGTGGTGCCCGCCGACGCGCGGTTGCTGTGGGAGGACGGTCTGGAGGTGGACGAGTCCGCGCTGACCGGTGAGTCGCTGCCGGTGGACAAGTGCGTGGACCCGGCACCCCGCGCCCCGGTGGCGGAGCGGTACTGCATGGTCTTCGAGGGCACGACCGTGGTGGCCGGGCGGGCCCGCGCCGTCGTCGTCGACACCGGCGACCACACCGAGGCGGCGCGCGCGGTCGCGCTGGCGGCCCGCACGCCGTCGGCGGCCGGAGTGCAGGCCAGGCTCCAGGAGCTGACCCGCAAGGCGCTGCCGCTCACCCTGGCGGGCGGCGCCGCGGTGACGGGGCTCTCGCTGCTGCGCGGGGCGCCGATCCGGCAGGCCGTCGCCGGTGGGGTGTCGGTGGCGGTGGCCGCCGTGCCCGAGGGACTGCCGCTGGTGGCGACCGTGGCCCAGCTCGCGGCGGCCCGCCGGCTGAGCCGCCGGGGCGTCCTGGTGCGCACCCCGCGCACGCTGGAGGCGCTCGGCCGGATGGACACCGTCTGCTTCGACAAGACGGGTACCCTCACCGAGAACCGGCTGCGGCTGTCCCGGGTCGCGGGCACCGACGGCACGGTCCGCCGGGCGGGCGACCCGGAGACCGCCGACACCGTACGGACCGCCGCGCGCGCCTGCCCCCGGCTGGACGGCGACGGCGCCCGGCCCACGCACGCCACCGACGAGGCCGTCCTGGACGCGGCCGGGGACGATCCCGGGTGGACGCAGGAGGAGGGTCTGCCCTTCGAGACCTCCCGCGGCTACGCCGCCGCCGTCGGACGTGAGGACGGGACCGGCCCCGCCGTGCTGGTGGTCAAGGGCGCGCCGGAGACGGTGCTGCCCGCCTGCGCCGGCCTGCCCGCGCACGCCCTGGAGACGGCGCAGCGGCTGGCTGGACACGGACTGCGCATCATCGCGGTGGCGCGGCGGACCCTGACGCAGGGCGAGAAGGCCGCCGACGTGCTCGAACAGCCGCCGTCGAAGCTGGAGTTCGCCGGACTGCTGGCGCTCGCCGACGTGGCCCGCGAGACCTCCCCGGCGCTGGTGCGCGGGCTGCGCGAGGCGGGCGTACGGCCCGTGGTGCTGACCGGCGACCATCCGCAGACCGCCCACGCCATCGCCGTCGACCTGGGCTGGCCCGAGGACGCGGTCGTGGTCACCGGTGACGAACTCGCCGCCGCCGACCGCACCGCCCGCTCCCGGATGCTGCGCGACGCGGACGTCGTGGCCCGGGTGGCGCCCGAGCAGAAGCTCCAGGTCGTCGAGTCGCTGCGGGACGCCGGGCGGGTCGTCGGCATGGTCGGCGACGGCGCCAACGACGCCGCCGCGATCCGGGCCGCCGACATCGGCGTCGGCATCAGCGCCCGCGGCTCGGCCGCCGCCCGCAACGCCGCCGACCTGGTGGTCACGGGCGACGACCTGCTCGTGCTGGTGGAGGCCGTGCGCGAGGGACGTGCCCTGTGGCACAGCGTCGCCGACGCCATCGCCATCCTGATCGGCGGCAACGCGGGCGAGGTCGGCTTCGGCATCCTCGGCACGGTGCTGGGCGGCGCCGCCCCGCTGTCCACCCGCCAGATGCTGCTGGTCAACCTGTTCACCGACCTGTTCCCGGCGATGGCCGTGGCGGTGACGAAGACCGGGGACCCGGAGCAGGAGGCCGCCGACGCGGGCGCGCCGCTGGGCACGGCGGTGCTGGGCGAGCCCCTGCTCCGGCAGATCCGGCACCGGGCCCTGACCACGGCGCTCGGGGCGACCGCGGCCTGGCTGTTCGGCCGCTTCACGCCGGGTACGCGGCGCCGCTCGACGACCATGGCCCTGTGCGCGGTCGTCGGCACCCAGCTCGCCCAGACCCTCGCCGACCGCCGCGACAGCCGCCTGGTCCAGGTCACGTCCCTCGGCTCGGCCGCCGCCCTGGTCGCTCTCGTCCAGACGCCGGGCGCCAGCCGCCTCTTCGGCTGCACCCCGCTGGGCCCGGTCGCCTGGACGGGCGTGGCCGCGGCCATCGTGCTGGCGCTGGCAGGACAGCGGGCGCTGCCGGGGATGGAGGACGCGGTGATGAAGTACTGGCCGAAGGTGGCGGAACGGCTGCCGCAGGCGGTGCGCTGAGACGGGGCGCCGAGACCGGCCTCCGCCCGCGGGGGACGCTCACGTCCCCGCCCGCACCGCCTCCCGCACCTCCGGCGACTCCAGACGTTCCGCCGTCCGCTCCGCCGTGCGGTGGGCCCAGCGGCCGCTCGTGACGGCGCCGAGGACGAGGACCGCGAGGCCGCAGGCGGCCAGGATCCACCAGCCGGGGCGGGCGGCGGAGACGAAGGTCTCGCGGTACGAGGACGCGCCCACGCCCGCCGCCAGCACCGCGCCGACCACCGCCACGCCGAGGGTCTGGCCCAGCTGGCGGCTGGTGGAGGCGACGGCCGCGGCGACCCCGGCCTGGGCCCGGGGCATGCCGGAGACCGCGGTGTTGGTGATGGGCGCGTTGACGAAGCCGAAGCCGATGCCGAACAGGACGTAGCCGACGAAGAGCGTGACGTCGGAGGTCTCGGCCTCGAAGGCGGCGAACAGCGTCCCGCTCACGGTCAGCGCGCCGCCCGCGATCAGCAGGGGCAGGCGCGGTCCCCGGCTGCCGACCAGCCGGCCGGCGAGCGGGGCGCACAGGAAGGTCGGGACGGCCATCGGCAGCATCCACAGGCCGGCCTCCAGGGCGCTCAGTCCGCGCACGTTCTGGAGATACAGCGTGGACAGGAACAGGAAGCCGCCCAGTGCGGCGAACGCACTGATCGCTATGACGGTGGCCCCGCTGAACGGCGCCGACCGGAAGAAGCGCAGCTCGATGAGGGGGTCGGCGCGACGCGGCTCGTGGAAAAGCAGACCGAGCAGCGCGGCGAGCGCCAGTACCGCGAAGGGCAGCACGGTGACGAACCCGGCGTTCGGCGCCTCGATGATCGCGTAGGTCAGGGAGGCGAACAGCACGATCACCATCAGCTGGCCCAGCGGGTCGGGGCGCCGGGCCTTCGGCGCGCGGGACTCGGGGACGAAGCGGAGGGTGAGCAGGAGGGCAGCCAGGCCCACCGGCAGATTGACCCAGAAGATCGAGCGCCAGCCGACCGACTCCACCAGCACCCCGCCCACCAGGGGACCGGCGGCCATGGAGATGCCGACCACCGCACCCCAGACGCCGATCGCGCGGGCGCGTTCGCGCGGGTCGGTGAAGGTGTTGGTGATGATCGACATCGCCACCGGGTTGAGCATCGAACCGCCCACCGCCTGCATCATCCGGAAGACGATCAGCGAGGACAGGTCGGGGGCCAGCGAGCACAGCAGCGAGCCGAGGGTGAAGATCACCAGGCCGGTCATGAAGACCCGCTTGCGGCCGATCCGGTCGGCGGTGGAGCCGGACAGCATCAGCAGCGCGGCCAGTACCAGCGTGTACGCGTCGATGGCCCACTGCAGGCCCGACGTGCTCGCGTGCAGGTCGCGCTGCATGGAGGGGAGGGCGACGTTGAGGATCGTGTTGTCGATACTCACGATCAGCAGGCTCATGCAGCAGATGGCGAGCACGAGCATGCGGCGGCGATGGGTGAGCTCGGGCATGAACTCCAGCCTACGCCTACTTCGATAGTGCGTCTAACTAATGACCGATGCACGGTCTTCGTCCACAGGGCGCGACGGGCACCGCCCCGCGTGCGTGACAATGGGGGAATGCCCACGCTCACCACGTCCGCCCCCCACGCCACCGCCGCGCCGTTGCGCATCGGCCCGCACACCGTCGCGCCGCCCGTGGTGCTGGCGCCGATGGCCGGGATCACCAACGCGCCGTTCCGCACCCTGTGCCGTGAGTTCAGCGGGGGCAAGGGCCTGTTCGTGAGCGAGATGATCACCACCCGGGCGCTGGTCGAGCGCAACGAGAAGACCATGCAGCTGATCCACTTCGACGCGACCGAGACCCCGCGCTCGATCCAGTTGTACGGCGTCGACCCGGTGACCGTCGGCAAGGCCGTCCGCATGATCGCGGAGGAGGGCCTCGCCGACCACATCGACCTGAACTTCGGCTGCCCGGTGCCGAAGGTGACCCGCAAGGGCGGCGGCTCGGCGCTGCCGTACAAGCGGAACCTGCTGCGTGCCATCGTCCGTGAGGCCGTCACCGGCGCCGGTGACCTGCCCGTCACGATGAAGATGCGCAAGGGCCTCGACGACGACCACCTCACCTACCTCGATGCGGGCCGCATCGCCGTCGAGGAGGGCGTCACCGCCATCGCCCTGCACGGCCGCACCACCGCCCAGCACTACGGCGGCACCGCCGACTGGGACGCCATCGCCCGCCTCAAGGAGCACGTCCCGGAGATCCCCGTCCTCGGCAACGGCGACATCTGGTCCGCCGAGGACGCGCTGCGCATGGTCCGGGAGACCGGCTGCGACGGCGTGGTGGTCGGACGCGGCTGCCTGGGACGGCCGTGGCTCTTCGCCGACCTGGTCGCGGCCTTCGAGGGCCGCACCGACGCCTTCGTACGGCCGACCCTGCGCGAGGTCGCCGACGTGATGGTGCGGCACGCGACCCTGCTGGGGGAGTGGATCGGCGACGAGGCACGCGGCGTCATCGACTTCCGCAAGCACGTCGCCTGGTACCTCAAGGGCTTCGCCGTCGGCTCCGAGATGCGCAAGCGGCTCGCGATCACCTCCTCCCTGGAGGCACTGCGCGCCGGGCTCGACGAACTCGACCTCGACCAGCCCTGGCCCGCCGGAGCCGACGGCCCCCGCGGCCGCACCTCCGGCAACAACCGGGTGGTCCTGCCGGACGGCTGGCTCAAGGACCCGTACGACTGCGCGGGCGTCGGCGCGGACGCCGAGCTGGACACCTCCGGCGGCTGACGGCCCCCGGCCCCGGTCAGCCCTTCGTGGGGTGCGGGGTCGAGCCGTACGCCGTCAGGAAGCGGTCGCGGAAGGAACTCATCTTCCACACCGGGGCGTCGTGCGCCGGTTTCAGCCCCTCCGTCCAGTTCCAGCCGTCGATCGCGTCGAGCACCTTCGGGTCCTTGGCGACGATCGACACCGGGACGTCCCGGCTGGCCCTGTTCCCGCTGACGCGGGCGAGCGGCTGGTGGTCGCCGAGGAAGACGAGGACGGTGTCGTCGGTGCCGTAGCGCTCCAGCCACTGGGTGAGGCTGGTGACCGAGTACTGGATCGACTTGCCGTACTCCTCCTTCGAGCGGGCGGAGTCGGTGATGATGTCGGGCGCCTTCACGCCCGCCGCCTCGATGCCGTCGTACACCGACCCGTCGCCGACCTCGTCCCAGCCGACCATCCTCGGGATCGGCGCCCAGGGCTGGTGGCTGGAGGTGAGGATGACCTCCGCCATCAGCGGCCTGTCGCGCTTCCTGCCGTGCTCCAGGCGCTGGAAGGCCTCGAGCGCGTACTGGTCGGGCATCGTCGACCAGCTGAACTTCGGCCCCCGGTAGCCCATGTCGAACGCGTCGTAGACCTTGTCGAGCCCGTGCCAGTCCGCCTCCGGCCAGGCCTTCTGCACCCCCGGCATGATCCCGACCGTGTCCCAGTCGCCGGTCTTCCGGAAGGCCTTGGTGAGGGTGAGGTGGTCGCCGGCGGTGACGGTGCGGTAGCGCTGCTGGTTGTCCACCCACAGGCCGGACAGGAAGGTGGAGTGGCCGAGCCAGCTGCTGCCGCCGTACGTCGCCGAGGTCAGCCAGCCGCTGCGGGCGTGGAAGCCCGCCTTCGCCAGCGCCTCGGTGCTCGTGTCCAGGGTCCGGTCGACACCCGGTGCCATCACGGGATCCTCGATCGCGCTGCGGCCGTAGCTCTCGATGAACGTGAAGACCATGTCCTTGCCGCGCAGGTCCGGCACCAGCTCGGCGCCGGGTGTGGCGCCGAAGCGGTCCGCCTTCGCCTCCTTCGCGAAGGCCGCCTCGTCCCGCAGCGTGTCCACGACCCGGTGCGCCTGCGCCTCCATCGCCCGGGAGGCACTGGTGGTGGCCACCGGCACGCCGAAGGTCTGCAGGCCCAGTGAGGCGCAGGTCATCCACACGGTGGCCGCCATCAGCGCGCCCCGGGCCGCCCGCTCCCGGTGCGCGGCGAGCAGTTCGCCGAGCCGGACCGCCGCCAGCGCCATGAGCACCAGCAGCGAGCCCGCCAGCACGGCGGCGCCCACCGCGGCCCAGGCCGCCGTCGCCCCGCCCATCGAGTCCGCCACGAACGACTGGGCGTCGTCGAGCAGGCCCCAGTCCAGGACGAGGTTGAAGTTCCGGCCCAGGTACTCGGTGAAGCCCATGTCGAGCAGGTTCAGCACGGTCAGCGCGCCCAGGGCGGTCCCGAACAGCGCTGCCGCCACCAGGCGTGGCACCCGGGGCAGGCAGAGCAGCAGCACCGCCGCGACGACCGCCTCCACCGGAATCCGTGCGAAGCGGTTGGGCTCCACGGCGACGAGGGTGTTGGGCAGCAGCAGCGCCCCGAGAATCAGAATGGCCGAAAGGGCCGTGGTGACCCGGCGGACGACGAGGGCGGCGCGCGGGTGCCGGGTGCGCCACGCACGCCGGTGGGCGAGGAGGGCCCGGAGGGCCGTGAGCGCCTTCAGCGGGGCGGGCCCGGGTGTGCCAGGGGTGTCGGGGTCGTCGGGAGCGTCGTCGGGGGGCTGTGGCAGCCGGCGAAAAGGCGTGATGACGGGCACCCGAAGGTCCTTCCGTGCGAAACCCGGTGGACGGCGGGCCCCGGCGAGGGGGCCGGGACCCGCCGCACTCTCGTACGTCCGGCGCCGGCGGTCCGTTCACGGGTCCGCATGGTGAAATCCGGCGGCGTGTGGGAGCGTGATTCTCGCCACCTCTGATAGGAGTGGCGCTCAGATGAGCGGATCTTGGGCGGCTCCACTTCTCCAAGGTGTGGCACTGAGTGCCATGTGTTGATCGTTCATCGAGCGAACTCAAACGTGGATAATGGCGCTCAGGTGAGCGGAGAGTTCGGCGTACGAGAGTTCATGCGTTCAAGAAGTGAAAACACAAGCGGTCGGTCGCTTGCCAAGCCTTGACTTTCGATCCGCTGGCGGACGGGTGGTTACAGGCGCATGACGCACACGTGGACGTACCCACAGGCCTTTGATCTGGGTACATTCCTCGCCGTCAGGGCAGCCACCGCGTCCTCGAGGAGTCGAGACCCGTGTCGGAAAACAAAGATCCCCAGGTAGCGAACGCAGCGAAGTTCGTTTACGACTTCACCGAGGGCAACAAGGACCTCAAGGACCTCCTCGGCGGCAAGGGCGCCAACCTCGCCGAGATGACCAACCTGGGTCTCCCGGTTCCTCCCGGCTTCACGATCACCACCGAGGCCTGCAAGACCTACCTCGACAGCGGCGAGGAGCCCGCGGCACTGCGTGACGAGGTGAGTGCGCACCTCGACGCCCTCGAAGCGAAGATGGGCAAGAAGCTCGGCCAGGCCGACGACCCCCTCCTCGTGTCGGTCCGCTCCGGGGCCAAGTTCTCCATGCCCGGCATGATGGACACCGTCCTCAACATCGGCCTCTCCGACAAGTCCGTGCAGGGACTGGCCAAGCAGGCCGGCGACGACCGCTTCGCGTGGGACTCCTACCGCCGCCTGATCCAGATGTTCGGCAAGACCGTCCTCGGCGTCGACGGCGACCTCTTCGAGGAGGCGCTGGAGGCGGCGAAGGCGGCCAAGAAGGTCGCGGTCGACACCGAGCTGGAGGCCGCCGACCTCAAGAAGCTCGTCACCAGGTTCAAGAAGATCGTCAAGACCGAGGCCGGCCGGGACTTCCCGCAGGACCCGCGCGAGCAGATGGACCTCGCCATCAAGGCGGTCTTCGAGTCCTGGAACGGCGAGCGGGCCAAGCTCTACCGCCGCCAGGAGCGCATCCCGCACGACCTCGGCACCGCCGTCAACGTCTGCTCCATGGTCTTCGGCAACCTCGGCCCCGACTCCGGCACGGGTGTCGCGTTCACGAGGGACCCCGCGAGCGGCCACCAGGGCGTCTACGGCGACTACCTCCAGAACGCCCAGGGCGAGGATGTCGTCGCGGGCATCCGCAACACCGTCGCGCTGGCGGAGCTGGAGCGGATCGACAAGAAGTCGTACGACCAGCTGATGCAGATCATGGAGACGCTGGAGAACCACTACCTGGACCTGTGCGACATCGAGTTCACCATCGAGCGCGGCCAGCTGTGGATGCTCCAGACCCGCGTCGGCAAGCGCACCGCGGGCGCCGCGTTCCGCATCGCCACCCAGCTCGTCGACCAGGGCCTGATCGACGAGGCCGAGGCCCTCCAGCGGGTCAACGGCGCCCAGCTCGCCCAGCTGATGTTCCCCCGCTTCGACGACGAGGCGAAGGTCGAGAAGGTCGGCCGGGGCATCGCCGCCTCGCCGGGCGCGGCGGTCGGCAAGGCCGTCTTCGACTCGTACACCGCCGTCAAGTGGTCCCGGTCCGGCGAGAAGGTCATCCTGGTCCGCCGCGAGACCAACCCCGACGACCTGGACGGCATGATCGCCGCCGAGGGCATCCTGACCTCGCGCGGCGGCAAGACCTCCCACGCGGCGGTGGTCGCGCGCGGCATGGGCAAGACCTGTGTCTGCGGCGCGGAGGAGCTGGAGGTCGACACCAAGCGCCGCCGGATGACCGTGCCGGGCGGGCACGTCGTCGAGGAGGGCGACGTGATCTCCATCGACGGCTCCTCCGGCAAGGTCTACCTCGGTGAGGTGCCGGTCGTGCCCTCCCCGGTCGTCGAGTACTTCGAGGGCCGCATGCACGCGGGCGCCGAGGACGCCGACGAGCTGGTCGAGGCCGTGCACCGGATCATGGCCTTCGCCGACCGCAAGCGCCGGCTGCGGGTGCGGGCCAACGCCGACAACGCCGAGGACGCGCTGCGCGCCCGCCGGTTCGGCGCCCAGGGCATCGGCCTGTGCCGCACCGAGCACATGTTCCTCGGCGACCGGCGCGAGCTGGTGGAGCGGCTGATCCTCGCCGACACCGAGGCGGTGCGCGAGGAGTCCCTCAAGGAGCTGCTGCCGCTCCAGAAGCAGGACTTCGTCCAGCTCTTCGAGTCGATGGACGGCCTCCCGGTCACCGTCCGCCTCCTGGACCCGCCGCTGCACGAGTTCCTGCCCGACATCACCGAGCTGTCGGTGCGCGTCGCGCTCGCCGAGTCCCGGCAGGAGCCGCACGAGAACGAGCTGCGCCTGCTCCAGGCCGTGCACCGGCTGCACGAGCAGAACCCGATGCTTGGCCTGCGCGGTGTCCGCCTCGGCCTGGTCATCCCCGGCCTGTTCACCATGCAGGTCCGCGCCATCGCCGAGGCCGCGGCCGAACGCAAGGCGGCCAAGGGCGACCCGCGCGCCGAGATCATGATCCCGCTGGTCGGCACCGTCCAGGAGCTGGAGATCGTCCGCGAGGAGGCCGACCAGGTCATCGCCGAGGTCGAGGCCGCCACCGGCGCGAAGCTCAAGCTGTCGATCGGCACGATGATCGAGCTGCCGCGCGCCGCGCTGACCGCCGGGCAGATCGCCGAGGCCGCGGAGTTCTTCTCCTTCGGCACCAACGACCTGACCCAGACCGTGTGGGGCTTCAGCCGCGACGACGTCGAGGCCAGCTTCTTCACGGCCTACCTGGAGAAGGGCATCTTCGGCGTCTCCCCCTTCGAGACCATCGACAGGGACGGCGTCGGCTCCCTGGTCGCCGCCGCCGCGAAGGCCGGCCGCGCCACGCGTCCCGACCTGAAGCTCGGCGTCTGCGGCGAGCACGGCGGTGACCCGGAGTCCGTCCACTTCTTCCACGAGGTGGGTCTGGACTACGTCTCCTGCTCCCCGTTCCGGATCCCGGTGGCCCGCCTGGAGGCCGGCCGGGCGGCGTCGCGGTCGAAGGGCAGCGACCACCGGTAACCCCGGAAAGGGGTCGAAGGCCCCGGAGCCGCCGTCTGTCACCCGACCACCCTCACCGATCGGCGGCGGCTCCGGTCCACGAGAAAAGGCGGCACCCGTGCGGGGGTGCCGCCTTTTGTGACACGTGCAACGGTGTGAATTCCTGTCCGCTGAGCAGCAGCAAGCTGTCAGCAGACTCGGAGGGCCCTGGCAGCGGACAGCGGCCGACACCCGGAACGGTGGTTGGATGACCCAGACGGATCACAGGGAACCGGCCGGTACGGCCCACCGGGACGGGAGCGGGGACAGAGCGGCGGGGAAGGTGCCCAGCCCCCGGACCGGCGCGGCGGAGAGAGTCCCCGAGGCCGGGCCCCCCGTGGCCCGGAACCGGCTCGCCGCCCTGGACGGTCTGCGGTTCCTGGCGGCCCTGTCCGTGGTCTTCTTCCACTTCGTCGGTCAGGTGCCCTCCACGATGCAGACCATGTGGGGCCGCCCCGTCGACAGCGTCTTCCCCGAGGCCCAGAGCTACTTCGCCTACGGCCGGCTCGGCGTCGAACTCTTCTTCCTGATCAGCGGGTTCGTCATCTGCATGAGCGCGTGGGGCCGCACCCCGCGCGACTTCTTCATCTCCCGCGTCACCCGGCTGTACCCCATGTACTGGGTGGCCATCGCGATCACGGCCTGCGTGATCTACTTCGCCGGTGACCCGTTCGGGCAGCCGCACCCGCGCGTGATCTTCGCCAACCTGACGATGCTCCAGACGCCGCTGGGCGTGGAGAACCTGGACTCCGTCTACTGGACGCTCTGGCCCGAGCTGTGCTTCTACCTCACCTTCGCGGTCGTGGTGTGGAAGGGCCTGACGTACCAGCGGGTAGTGATCTACTGCGGCCTGTGGACGGTCGCCGCCGTGCTGGCCCCCGGCGCCGACATCCACCTGCTCACCCTGCTGGTGAACCCGCCGTCCGCGCCCTACTTCATCGCGGGCATGGCCTTCTACCTGATGTACCGCTACCGCCCCACCCCGCTGCTGTGGGGCATCGTCGCCATGTCGTGGCTGCTCGCGCTGCACTACCTGCTGACGCCCGGCGGCGGCCGTCTGGACTGGGACGTGTGGCAGCCCGGGCGCGGCTGGCTGGTTCTGATCATCACGGTGTTCTTCCTGCTGGTCGCCGCCGTGGCGCTCGGCTGGACCAGCCGCATCCGCTGGCGCGGACTGACCGTCGCGGGCACGCTGACCTTCCCGCTGTACCTGCTGCACGACGCCATCGGTGTCAACGTCATGCACCACTTCGGCGACCGGGCCCACCCGTGGGTCGTGGTCTGCGTCACCGTCGCCGCCCTGGTCGCGCTGTCCTACGTGGTGCAGCGGTTCGTCGAGCGCCCGGTGGCCCGGGCCGCACGGCGCTGGCTGCGCAGCGCCGCGTTCAGCCTCAAGGCGCCGGAGCCCCGCCGCTGAACGGACGGGGCTCCAGGAGCGCACGACGTGGGGCCGGCCGGGGGCGCGGGGCGGTTCAGGCCGCGCCGTCGCTCCGGCGGCGGCGCGCGGCCAGCAGCAGTCCGCCGCCCGCGAGCACGACGACCGCGCCGCCCGCCGCCAGGTACGGGGTGCTGTCGTCGCCGCCGGTCTCGGCCAGGTCGGTGCCCTGCTGCCCGGCGGCCTCGGTGCCGCCGCTCTCCCCGCTCCCGGCGCCCGCCGCGTCGTCCGTGTCCTTGGCGCCGGTGTCCTTGTCGTCGGCGGGCACGAAGCCGGCCGGCGGCTTGTCGCAGCCGACGCCGTCCTTGTCGCGGTCCAGGTGCTCGCCGTAGTGCTCGTCACCCTCCTTGATGTTGGAGTAGCCGTTCTCGTACGCCTCGGAGCAGTTCTTGAACGGGTGGGTGCCGTCGTGTGCCTGGGCGGCGGCGGCCGGCAGGGCGGCCAGGGCCAGGGCGGCGACGGTGACGGCGGCGGGCTTGCGGAGCAGCTTCATCGAGAGTCCCGGGAATGGTGTGGAAGAGCGGATATGAGGTGACGAAGCTATTGAGGTGACCAAGATGTGGTGGGGATATGAAGGACTCGTGATGAGAACGTGACGTGACCGGACGGTAGCTCTCCGCTCAGGGCCGCCGGGCGCGTACGGTGAGACGGGTCAGGACCGGGGAAGGAGCCGCGGATGACCGGCTGGAGCACGGGTGACATCCCCGACCTGGACGGGCGCGTCGCCGTCGTCACCGGGGCCAACGGCGGCCTCGGCTACGTGATCGCCCGGGAGCTGGCGCGCAAGGGCGCGTCCGTCGTGCTCGCCTGCCGCAGCGAGGAGCGGGGGAGCGCGGCCGTGGAGCGCCTCCTGGGCGAGGTGCCCGCCGCCGTCGTGGAACCGGCGCGGCTGGACCTCGGGGACCTGGCCTCGGTCCGGGAGTTCGCCTACGGACTGCCGTACGAGCGGGTCGATCTCCTCGTCAACAACGCCGGGGTGATGGCGCTGCCGCACGGCACGACGGCGGACGGCTTCGAGACCCAGTTCGGTGTCAACCACCTGGGGCACTTCGCGCTCACCGGGCTGCTGCTGCCCTCCCTGCTGGCCGCGCCCGGCGCCCGGATCGTGACCGTCTCCAGCTTCCTGCACGCGCTGGCCAGGGTCGACCCGCGGGACCTGAACAGCGTGCGGCGGTACGGGCGCTGGACGGCGTACGCCCGCTCGAAGTCCGCCAACCTGCTCTTCACCCACGAGCTGGCGCGCCGGCTCGCGGCACGGGAGGGCGCCTCGGACGTCCGCGCAGTCGCCGCCCATCCCGGATACGCCGAGACCGGCCTGCCGATGGCCGGCCCGCGCGCCGAGGGGCGCCGGATCGCCGAGCGGATGGTGCGGCTCGCGGGCCGGGTCGTCGCCCAGTCCGCCGAGGACGGCGCGCTGCCCGTCCTGTACGCGGCGACGGCGCCCGGCGTCCCCTCCGACTCCTTCACCGGCCCGTCCTTCGCGATGTGGCGCGGGACGCCCGCACCGTCCTGGCGGGCGTCCTGGACCACCGACGACGCGGCGGGGGAGCGGCTGTGGGCGGCCTCCGAACGGCTGACGGGCGTCATCTACGAGGCACTGCTGCCCTGAGGGGCGCCGGGGCGGCCCCAGGCGCTCAGGCCGTCTGGCCGCCGTCCACCACCAGGTCGGTCCCCACCACCGACGCCGCGTCGTCGGAGGCCAGGTACAGCACGGCCGCCGCGACCTCCGCCACCGCCGACACCCGGCCCAGCGGCGTCTCCTCGCGCATCCGCTCGGCCCGCCCCGCCTCCGTCTCGCCCGGCCGCAGGGACATCGAGGTCGCCGTGGCGCCCGGGCTGACGGCATTGATGCGGACACCGTCCCCGATGTGGTCCAGAGCGGCGCCCCGGGTGAGGACCGAGACGGCCGCCTTGGTCGCCGCGTAGGCCGTGGCGCCCGGACTGCGCTTGTGCGCCCCGAAGGTGGAGGCGATGTTCACGATCGTGCCGCCGCCCGGCTGGGTGCGCATGTGCCGGACCTCGGCGCGCAGGGCGAGGAACACGCCGGTGACGTTGATGTCGAGCTGCGTGTGCCAGTCCTCCTCGGACAGGTCCGCGACGGGCACCCCGCCGCGGAAGACGCCCGCGTTGTTCACGGCCACGTCGAGGGAGCCGAAATGGTCCACGGTGGCGGCCACCAGGGCGTCCACGTCCTCGCGCCGGGTGACGTCGGCGGCGACGGCCAGCGCCTTGCCGCCCGCCCCCTCGATCAGGGCCGCCGTCTCGTCGAGCGGCCCCCGTGCGCGCCCGGCGACGACGACGTGCGCGCCCTCGGCGGCCAGGGCCAGGGCGACGGCCCGTC
Source organism: Streptomyces sp. NPDC111628 (assembly GCF_055635195.1). Classification (NCBI taxonomy): domain Bacteria; kingdom Bacillati; phylum Actinomycetota; class Actinomycetes; order Kitasatosporales; family Streptomycetaceae; genus Streptomyces; species Streptomyces sp. NPDC111628. Next base: position 677,522 of record NZ_JBVKBZ010000004.1, read on the forward strand.
CGATGCCGGAGCCCGCGCCGGTGACGAGGGCGGTCCTGCCGGTGAAGCGCTGGCTGGTCATGAATCTCCCCTTTTTCTTGACCGATCGGTTCAGTATGTGGCCGTGGGAACACCCCTCCGGAGAGGGGGCGTGCCGGTCTCAGTCGAGCAGCGCGAGCGCCTGTTCCGCCGCGTCCCGCACCCTGGCGGGGTCCGGCGACGCCTTGCCGACCACCCGCATGCCCTGGAGCAGCACCAGCAGCATCCGGGCGAGCGTCAGCGGATCGCGCCCGGCGGGCAGTTCGCCCTCGGCGCGGGCCCGGGCCAGCGAGGTGTGCAGCACGGTCTCCAGCTGGTCCCAGTTGCGCTCGACCCGCCGGGCGGCGACCGCGTCGTGCGGGGCCAGCTCGGCGGCGGTGTTGGTGACGAAACAGCCGTGCAGGCGCGAGTCGTCGGCACTCGCCTCGGCGGCATAGCGCCGCACCAGGGCGCGCACGCCCGGCAGGGCCGGGCCCGGCCGGGACAGGTCCGCCAACAGGTCCGGGAGCAGCCCCTGCTCGTAGCGCGCCAGCGCCTTCAGGTACAGCTCGCGCTTGTTGCCGAAGGTCGCGTAGATGCTGGCGCGCCCGACGCCGAGGTGCTCGACGAGGTCGGTCATCGACGTCGCCTCGTAGCCGCGCCGCCAGAACAGCTCCAGGGCTGCCCGCAGCGCGGCGTCCGGATCGAACTCCTTGGTCCTGGCCACGATCCGCAGCCTAGAACCATCTGAAACGATCGGTCAAGAAAACCTGGCTCAGGCCGCCTTGACGGCCTTCACCTGATAGGTCTCCACCCGCATCGCCTCGTCGTCCAGGCACTCCCCGGTCGCGAGGTCGAAGCGCTGCTTGAGCAGCGGGGAGGCCACGAACGGGCGGCCCCGGTGGGTGCCGGTCAGACCGCGGGAGAGGACGGCCGCGCCGGTGAAGGGGTCCCGGTTGTCGATGGCGTACAGCGCGCCGTCCCGGTCCCGGAACAGGGCCACCTGGCCGCCGTCGGGCAGCAGGGCCGCCACCCCCCGGCCGGGGAGCAGGGCGCCGAGGTCGCAGGCGGTGAACCAGTCGTCGGTCAGCCGCAGCCGGACCTTCAGGCCGGTCGTGTCGGGGGCGAGGGTCTCGGGTGCCAGGGTCATCGCCGGGTGCTTCCTTCCAGGAGGTCGTCCGCGGAGGTGGGCCGCCGGCCGATGTCCAGCAGCGGCAGGTCGGGCTTCATCTGGTCGCGTTCGGGCACGAAGCCGACGACCGGATCGGGGGTGTCGGGGGCGTTCACGAAGGACACGAACCGGGCCAGCTTCTCCGGGTCGTTGATCGTCTCGGCCCACTCGTCGCGGTAGTGCGCGACGTGGGCCCGCATCAGGGACTCCAGCTCGTCGCAGATGCCGAGCGAGTCGTGCACGACGACGTCCCGTACGTGGTCCAGGCCGCCCGGGATGCGCTCCAGCCAGGTGGAGGTGCGCTCCAGCTTGTCGGCGGTGCGGATGTAGAACATCAGGAACCGGTCGATCAGGCGGACCAGTTCGGCGTCCGAGAGGTCCTGCGCGAGCAGGTCCGCGTGGCGCGGGGTGGCCCCGCCGTTGCCGCCGACGTACAGGTTCCAGCCGTTGGAGGTGGCGATCACGCCGAAGTCCTTCGACTGGGCCTCGGCGCACTCGCGGGCGCACCCGGAGACCGCCGACTTCAGCTTGTGCGGGGAGCGCAGGCCCCGGTAGCGCAGTTCCAGGTCGATCGCCATCCGCACCGAGTCCTGGACGCCGTAGCGGCACCAGGTCTGGCCCACGCAGGACTTCACCGTGCGCAGCGACTTGCCGTACGCGTGCCCCGACTCGAAACCGGCGTCCACCAGCCGCGCCCAGATCAGCGGCAGCTGCTCGACGCGGGCGCCGAACATGTCGATGCGCTGACCGCCGGTGATCTTCGTGTAGAGCCCGAAGTCCCGGGCGATCTCGCCGATGACGATCAGCTTCTCCGGCGCGATCTCGCCGCCCGGGATGCGCGGCACGACGGAGTAGGAGCCGTTGCGCTGGAGGTTGGCCAGGAAGTGGTCGTTGGTGTCCTGGAGCGCGGCCTGCTCGCCCGCCAGGACGTAGCCGCTCGCGCCGATCGCCGGGGCGAGGGAGGCGATGATCGAGCCGACCGCCGGCTTGCACACCTCGCAGCCCTCACCGCCCCGCGCGCCCTCCCGGCCGTGCCGGTCGAGCAGCTCACGGTAGGAGGTGATCCGCAGGGCGCCGACGATCTCGTACAGCTCCTCGCGGGTCTGTGCGAAGCAGCCGCACAGGCCCTTGTCGACCTCGACGCCGCTCGCCTCCAGCTCCGCGGTGACCAGCTGGCCGAGCACCTTGACGCAGGAGCCGCAGCCGGTACCGGCCCTGGTGCACTTCTTCACCTCGGGCACGGTCGTGCAGGAGTGCTCCGTCACGGCGCCCCGGATGGTGCCCTTGGTGACGTTGTGGCAGGAGCAGATCACCGCGTCGTCGGGCAGCGCGGCCGGGCCCAGCCGGTCCGGGGCACCGGCACCGGCGGGCAGTACGAGCGACTCGGGGGAGACGGGCGGGACCGAGCCGGTGAAGGCGCGCAGGGTGCCGTACGCCTCCGCGTCGCCGACCAGGATGCCGCCCAGCAGCGTGCCGTCGCGGGCGACGACCAGCTTCTTGTACAGGCCCGCGCGGGAGTCGGAGTAGACGACGTCCAGGCAGTCCTCGGCGGTGCCGTGCGCGTCGCCGAAGGAGGCCACGTCCACGCCGAGCAGCTTCAGCTTGGTGGACAGGTCGGCGCCCGTGAAGGACGCCTCCTGGGCGGCGATCGTGGCGGCCGCCGTCTCGGCCTGCTCGTACCCGGGCGCCACCAGCCCGTACACCCGCCCGTCGGCGGCCAGCGCGCACTCGCCGATCGCGAACACGCGCTCGTCGGTGACCGTCCGGCACCGCTCGTCGACGCTGATGCCGCCGCGCTCGCCGACCGCGAGACCGCAGTCCCGGGCGAGCTGGTCGCGGGGCCGGACACCGGCGCTGAACACCACCAGATCGGTGGCGAGTTCGGACCCGTCGGACAGCTTCATGCCGGTGACGGCGCCGTCCTCGCCGGTCACGATCTCCTGGGTGCCGACGCCCGTGTGGACGGACAGGCCCATCTCCTCGATGGTGCGCAGCAGCGCCGCGCCGCCGCCCTCGTCGACCTGCACGGGCATCAGGCGGGGCGCGAACTCCACGATGTGCGAGGTGAGTCCGAGCCCCTTGAGCGCACCGGCGGCCTCCAGGCCGAGCAGCCCGCCGCCGACCACGGCACCGGTCGTCGCGTTCTTCGCGTACGCCTCGATGGCGAGGAGGTCCTCGATCGTGCGGTAGACGAAGCAGCCCTCGGCGTCCTTGCCGGGCACCGGCGGGACGAACGGGTAGGAGCCGGTGGCCAGGACGAGGACGTCGTACTCGACGACCAGCCCGGAGCGGGCGGTCACCTTGCGCGCCTCCCGGTCGACCGTCTGTGCCGGGTCCCCGACGCGCAGCTCGATGCCGTGCTCGTCGAGGAAAGCGAGGTCGGTCATCGACAGGTCCTCGGGGGACTTCCCCGAGAAGTACGAGGTGAGCCGGACGCGGTCGTAGGCGGGGCGCGGCTCCTCGCACAGGACGACCACGCGGTGCGTGCCGGTCAGGCCGCGCTCGGCGAGGGCCTCCAGGAAGCGCTGGCCGACCATGCCGTGGCCGACCAGCACGATCGTCGGGGGGTTCCCCGGGGTGGCGGTCATCAGGAGCCTCCGTCTTGGGTGAGCAGGTGGAGCAGGGGGCCGCCGTCGGAGGGGAGCGGCTCTGCTCCCTCCCAGGCGCGCGCCAGCGCGCCGACGGTGCCGAGTTCGCCGACCAGGACCCCGCCCACCAGCCGGTCGTCGCGGACGACGACCTTGCGGTAGGTGCCCCGGGTGGCGTCGGCGAGCTGCACGACGTCGTCGCCGGGGCGGGGGTCGGTCTCGCCGAACGCGGCGAGGTCGAGGGGGTCGAAGGGGCTGTCCGCCCCGGTGAGGGTGAGCCGGGTCAGTGCGCGGGTGCCGGTGTAGTGCCGGGCGGCGGTCCCGTCCTGCGCGAGCAGTTCGGCCAGCACCCCGGCCTGTTCGAGGGCGGGCGCGGCCAGGCCGTACACGCGGTCCGCGTGCTGGGCGCAGTCGCCGATCGCGCGGATGTGCGGGTCGGAGGTGCGCAGCTCGTCGTCGACGAGGACGCCCTTGCCGACCGCCAGCCCCGCCTCCCGCGCCAGCCCGACCCGCGGCCGGACCCCGCAGGCGAGCACCACCAGGTCGGCGCCGAGGGCGTACCCGTCGCCCATCTCCACCGACCGCACCGCCCCGCCGACGCTGCGCACGTCCCGTACCCGGCACTCGGTGTGCACCTCCACGCCGAGCCCCTCCAGGTGGCGCCGGACCAGTGCGGAGGCCGCCGGGTCGAGCTGTCGCTCCATCAGCCGCTCGGACTGCTGGGCGAGGACGACCTGGGCGCCGCGCACGGCCAGCGCACGGGCGGCGGACACGCCGAGCAGCCCGCCGCCGATCACGACGGCCCGCACCCCCGGCCGTACCGCCTTCGACAACCCGAGACAGTCGTCCATCGTCCGGAACGCGTGTACGCCCTCGGGCAGCACGTGGTCCGGGGTGAACAGGCCGCGCAGGGGCGGCAGCACGGCGTTGGAGCCGGTGGCCAGGACCAGCGTGTCGTAGGCGATCACGGACCCGTCGGCGCAGCGCACGGTCCGCCCGGCCCGGTCGATGCCGGTGACCCGGCCGCGCAGCAGCCCGGCGGGCGCCGGCAGGGCGATCACCTCGGCGCCGTACCGTCCGGCCAGCACCTCGGCGAGCAGTACCCGGTTGTACGGGCGGTGCTCCTCGTCGCCGACCGTCAGCGCGGGCGTGCCCAGCTCACCGAGCCGCCGGGCGAGCGTCACGCCCGCGAGTCCGGCGCCGATCACCACCACACGCGTATTCGAGGTCATGGCATCGAGCGTGCGGTGCGGGTGTTACCCGGTGGCATCCCTTCTGTTTCCCACGGGGAACGCTGCCCTCAGCGGGGCCGGCCGGCCCGTGTGAGGGGCTCCGGCAGCAGCCGCCGCCGACGACGTGCGCCGGTCACCCGGTCACCCCTCGGTGCGCTGCCCCGGCCGCTCCACGGCGAGTTCGGCGCCGACGCCGGTTTCGGACGTGCGGTGACGGGAGGCGCGGGTACCGGCGGCAGGGGCCGCCAGAACGGCCGTGGCGACGAACGCCAGGACCACGACCATCGCCGGACGCAGTCCGTAGTGATCGCCCAGGAAGCCGAGGGTGGGCGGTCCCACCAGGAACGCGATGTAGCCGATCGTCGCCACCAGGCCGACCCGGGCGGTCTCGTCGGGCCCCGAGTCGCCCGCCGCCGACAGGGCCACCGGAAAGCCCAGGGACGCGCCCAGTCCCCAGAACAGTACGGCCGCCGCGGCCACGACGGCGTTGTCGGAGAAGATGACCAGGCACAGACCGATGGCCCCGGAGACCGCGCTGGCCCGCACGACGGTTGCCCGGCTGTACCGATTGAGGAAGAACGTGCCGCCGAAGCGGCCCAGGGTCATCGCGGCGGCGAACCCCACGAAGACGAGCGAGCCGACGGCGGCGTCGAGACCGTGGCCGTCGACCATGAGCAGCGGCAGCCAGTCGTTGGCGGCGCCCTCGGCCAGAGCCATGGCCAGGACGATGACCCCGATCATCAGGAGCCGCCGGTCCTTCCACACCTGCGGGCCCGCGGGCCGCGCGGAGTCCGAGGCGGGCGCCGCGGCACGGACGCCGGTCCCGGCCGGGACGGCACCGATGGCGTACCCGAAGATCGCGGCCGTCACCGCGGCCACCGCCAGGAGGTGCCAGTGGGCGGGGAACGCCGCGGCGGTGGCCGCCATGCCGGCCAGGCCGCCGATGACGGTGCCCAGGCTGAAGCACCCGTGCAGGGTGGGCAGCACCGCCCTGCCGGTGATCCTCTCCACGTCGGCACCGTCCACGTTGATCGCCACCTCGCCCGACCCGACCCCCACGCCGAACAGGCACAGCCCCGCGGTGACCAGGGGCGCGGAGCCGAGGGCGCTGCCCGCGCCCACCACGACCACGCTCGCGACGACGAACAGGGTGCCGAACGCCGTCACGGGTCTGGTCCCGAACCGCGACACGAAACGGCCGGAGCAGAGGATGCCGGCCATCGAGCCGACGGACAGACCGAACAGCACCAGCCCCATCTGCCCCGTGGACACGCCCAGACCGTCACGGACGTCCGGGGTGCGCGTGATCCATGAGGACATGGCGATGCCGTTGAGGAAGAAGAAGAGGTACAGCGCCCGGCGGCGACGGCGCACGGCACGGTCTGTCAAGGAAGGGCTCCGCCGGTGTTGGAGACAATGAGTCACGGGCGGGCGACGATCCCGCGCCACCCACCGAGTATGCACAAATGTACACACCGGATCGGCGACCGAGAAGACCGAGAAGACCGAGACGACCGAGCAGACCGAGTAGACCGAGCAGACAAGGCGGACAACGGCGATGACAGGCAGCACTCGTGGCCCCAACGACCCCCGGCGCCGCGAACGCATCCTCGACGCCGCGCTCGACGTCGTCGCGGAGCACGGCGCCATCAAGGTGACCTTCCGCAAGATCGCGGAGGCGGCGGGCGTGCCGCTCGGGTCGCTCACCTACTACTTCGACGACATGCAGCACCTGCTGACCGACGCGTTCACCCGGCTCGCGGAGACCGTCTCCACTCGATACGGCGCCCTTCTGGAGGCCGCGCGGACCCGCCAGGAGGCCGAGGAGGCGGTCGTCGAGATCATCTGCGGCAAGGTCTGGGGGACCGACCGCAACCTCCTGCTCAGCTACGAGCTCTACGCCTTCGCCACCCGCAATCCCGAGGTGCGCGCCGTCATGCGCTCCTGGATGCAGGCCAGCCGGTCCTCCCTGGCCAGGCACTTCGACCCGCTCACCGCACGGGCCCTGGACGCGCTGGTCGAGGGATTCTCCATCCACAACTCCGTCGACCCGCGGCCCACCGAGCGCGAGGAGGTCGCCGCCGTCGTCCGTGCCGTCGTCGACGCCGGGGCGTGAACCTCAGAAGTCCCTCATCTTGATGGACGGCACATCCATCCCGTCCATAGGGTCGCGATCATGCCCGACATATCGCTGACCACGGTCGTCCTGCTCTGCCTCGCCGCACTCGCGGCCGGCTGGATCGACGCCGTGGTCGGCGGCGGCGGCCTCCTGCTCCTGCCCGCGCTCCTGCTCGGCCTGCCCTCCGGCACCCCGGCCGCGCACGCGCTCGGCACCAACAAGGCGGTCGCCATCGTCGGCACCACCGGCGCGGCGGTGACCTACGCCCGCAAGGCGCCGGTGGACGTGCGCACCGCCGTACGCATCGGCCTCGCGGCGCTGGCCGGGTCCTCGGGCGGTGCCTTCTTCGCCGCCGGGATGAGCACCGAGGTCCTGAAACCGGTGATCATGGTGGTGCTGCTCGCGGTCGCCGCCTTCGTGATCTTCCGCCCCGCCTTCGGCACCGCGCCCGCCACCGGCCCGGCCACCCGCCGCCAGATCCTCGCCGCGATCGGTCTGGCGGGCCTCGGCATCGGCTTCTACGACGGTCTGATCGGCCCCGGCACCGGAACCTTCCTGGTCCTGGCCCTCACCGCCCTGCTCCACCTGGACCTGGTGACCGCCTCCGCCACCGCCAAGATCGTCAACTGCTGCACCAACGCGGGCGCCCTCGCCACCTTCGCCTGGCAGGGCGCGGTGCTGTGGCAGTTGGCCGTCCTGATGGCCGCCTTCAACCTGGCCGGCGGCATGTTCGGCGCCCACACCGCCCTCAAGAAGGGCAGCGGCTTCGTCCGCGTCGTCCTGCTGACGGTGGTCTTCGCGCTCGTGGTGAACCTGGCGTGGGAGCAGTGGGTGGCCTAGTCAGGCACGGTCCGTCGCCGCCCGGCGCAGGCTCAGCAGCTCCACCACCCCGGTCGTGTCCTCCTGCCCGTGCCCCTCGGCGAGCCGTCGCTCCATCAGGGTCAGGTACGGCGTCAGCAGCTCCGCGCTCACCCCCTGCTCCTCCGCCGTGCGCAGCAGGGTCGCGCTCCCCGCCACCTGCATCGCCAGGTTGGAGACGACGTCCTTGCCGTAGTCGCCGCTCGCCAGTTGCCCGGCCGCCCGGTGAGCCGAGCCGGACATCGCGCCGAGCCAGGACACCAGCAGCGGTGCGAAGTCCTCCGGGGCGATGTCCTCCGGGCCGATCAGGGCGAAGGCGTGCGCCATGCCCGCGAACATGCCGTACATCGCGCTCAGCAGCGCCACGTCGTGCAGCGCCGCGAATCCCGGGTCCGTACCGACGTAGCGCGTACCGGCCGGCACGGCGAGTGCGTCCCGGTGCTCGTCGAACAGCTCGGCGGAGCCGCTGTAGAGGATGTATCCGCCGGAGTCGGGAGACCCGATCATCGGCGGTACGGCCATGATCCCGCCGTCCAGGAAGCGGGCTCCGCGTTCCTGCGCCCAATCGGCGCGGGCGCGGCCCTCGGCGGGCGTCCCGGTGGTGAGGTTCACCAGGTCCCGCCCGGTCAGCCCGGCCCCGTCCAGGGCCTTGCCGACCGAGGCGTCGTCGAGCAGGCAGACGATCACCAGGCGGCTCGCGGCCACCGCCTCACCGGCGCTCGCGGCGACCGTCGCCCCCTCGGCGGCGAGGGCCCCGGCGCGGGCCGGGGTGCGGTTCCAGACGGTCACGGGATGGCCGGCGGCGAGCCAGGCGCGGGTCAGGGCGGTGCCCATGGCGCCGGTGCCGAGGACGGTGAGCGGAATACGGGCGGCGGGTGTCTTGTCAGTCATGGTGATCAGGTTCCGACGGGGCCGGTGACCGCTCAAGTACGTACTTCGGAGTGGGTGGTTACCCCGGCGGAAGCGTGCAGGCAGCGGGCAGGGACGGGGTGACGGGTATGGGGACGGCACGGCGGCCGGGGGCGTACCACTGCGGGGTCGACGCGGCGATCGACGTGATCGGCGGGAAATGGAAGGTACTGATCCTCTGGGCCCTCGGCGAGGGCATGTACCGCTTCGGCGCGCTGCGCCGGGCACTGCCGGGCGTCACCGAGAAGGTGCTCGCCGCGCAGCTGCGGGAGCTGGAGGCCGACGGCATCGTGCACCGCGAGGAGTACGGCGAGGTGCCGCCCCGCGTCGAGTACTCGCTGACCGCCCGGGGCGTCGCGCTCAACGAGGCGCTGGTGCCGCTCGGCGCGTGGGGGAAGGCGCACGTGCTGAACGCGTCACCGGCTCCCGGTGAGGTGGGCGAAGACGACCACGTTGCCCTGGTAGCCGGTACTGCGTGAGTAGGGGCCGCCGCAGGTGATGACGCGCAGTTCGGGGCGGTCGGCGGCGCCGTAGACCTTCTCGTCGGGGAAGGCGTCGGCGGCGTAGACCTCCACCGCGTCCACGGTGAAGACGGCGACGCCGCCGTCGCGCCGGTCGATCTCGATCGCCGAGCCCTTCTTCAGGGCGCCGAGGCGGTAGAAGACGGCGGGCCCCTCGGCGTTGTCGACGTGCCCGGCGACGATCGCGGTGCCCTTCTCGCCCGGGGTGGTGCCCGCCTCGTACCAGCCGGCGAGGTTCTTCTGCTCGGCGGGCGGCACGTCCAGGCTGCCGGTGCCGGTCAGGCCCAGGCCGGTCAGCGGGGCGTCCACGCCGATCGCCGGGATGCGGACGCGGTCCGGCGGGGAGGGCGGCAGCGCCGGTGCCGCGGCGCCCCGGTCACCCCGGTCGGCCTGGCCGGTGGTGCGGGCCTGCGCGGCCGACGGCTGCGGCGGGGCGTCGGTGCGGTCGCCGCCGAGCAGCAGCCACGCCCCCGAACAGAGGGCGACCGCGGTGACGGCCGCTATCGCGGTGTCCTTGACCCTGCGCATGACGTCCCCTCTCCCTCGGATCCCTGGGACCCCCGGCCCCCTCCGGGCCGCGAGGGGCGTCGGACCCGGAGGGGGTGGGGAAGTGCGGTACCGGCGGACGGGCAGCGGAGGGTGCCCGTCAGATCCCGTCGCCTCTCGCCCGGCGATGCAGGAGCCAGGTACCGCCCGCGGCGGCGACGGCGAGAGCCGCCACGCCGGCCGCGGTCTGCACGGGATCGGGGCCAAGAGCGCCGCCGACCCCCGTCTTCACGCTTCCTCTGGGGTACACCTGCTCGGCGGCCGAGGTCAGCGTGACCACCAGGTCGCCCGTCACCCGCCGCTCGTCGTCCCCGCAGGTCGCGACGATCTCGTACGTCCCCGGCTGGGCGCTCGGCGGCACCTCGAAGTGACCCGTCGCCCCGCCCTCGCCGGTGCCCGGCGCCAGCGGGAACGCGCCCGCGCCGACCGCGCTGGCGTCACCCGCCGCCGAGCCGCCCTCTCCGCACACCGCGGTCGTCACCACGGCCCGGTCGCCCGGCACGACCGAGGACGGATACACCGTCAGGCCGCCGGTGGCGACGCTATCCCCGGCGTACACCGGGGCCGCGGTGGCCGCGGTGGTCAGACCGACGGCCGCGGCGGCGAGCGCGGTACCGGTCAGCAGGCGGGCGGTACGTCGCATCGGTGCTCCTTTGAGCTCTTCGGTGGCCCCTGCCCTACTGAGGAAAGTGGCACCGGCCCGGGCCCGCTCCCCGGGCGGGTGTGAACGGGTGACGGTGCCTCCGAACGGGCCCGGGAGCGAGGCGGCTTGACCTTGAGCAAACTTGAGGTACGAGGCTCTCCCGCATGGACACCATGACCAGCACGACCACCGTGAACACCACGACCGCACCGCTCCGCGTCACCCTGCTCGTCGGAAGCAACCGCCACGGCCGCTTCGGCCCCGTCGTCGCCGACTGGCTCCTGGACCACCTCCGGGCCCACGACGACCTGGTCCCCGAGGTGGTGGACGTCGCCGGGACCGAGCTGCCCACGACCTTCGCCCCGACCCCGGAAGCGACCGCCGCACTGGCGGAGATCACCCCGAAACTGGCGGAGGCCGACGCGTTCGTCGTGCTGACCCCCGAGTACAACCACTCGTTCCCGGCGGGTCTGAAGAACGTCATCGACTGGCACTTCACCGAGTGGCGGGCCAAGCCCGTCGGCCTGGTCTCCTACGGCGGTCTGGCCGGCGGCCTGCGGGCCGCCGAGCACCTGCGCCAGGTCTTCGCCGAACTCCACGCCGTCACCGTCCGCGACACCGTCTCCTTCCACAACGCGGGCGCGTCCTTCGACGACGAGGGCAGGCTCAGGGACCCGTCAGGGCCGGACGCGGCGGCCAAGACGATGCTCGACCAGCTGGTGTGGTGGGGCCGGGCCCTGCGGGAGGCGAAGGAGAAGCGGCCCTACGACGGCGCGTGAGACGTCACGGAAACACCGCAGCGGCTGCCATAGGAGCTTCCTATGGCAGCCGCTGCAATTTCGTCTTTGCCTCCCTTCGATTTCCGGACCTACCGTGTGGGAGTCATCATGCGAAGGCGAAAGGGAAAATGCCATGGCCGTGCAGGAAAACGCGTCGGAGAATAAGGAACTCGTAGGAAAGCGGGCCCTGGTCACCGGCGGCACGCGCGGAATCGGAGCGGCGATCGTCCGCGGGCTCCTGGACGCCGGCGCCGAGGTGGTGACGACCGCCAGGTCGGCGACGGTCCCGGCGCCGGAGGGGGCGCGCTTCGTGCAGGCGGACGTGCGGACCCTCGCCGGGGCACAGGCGCTCGCCGGGGCCGCGCACGAGGCGCTCGGCGGGGTGGACATCCTGGTCCACAACGCGGGCGGGGCACGGCCCCACAAGGACGGCCTGGTCATCCCCGACGAGGAGTGGCTGGACACCCTGCACCTCAACCTCCTCGCCTCGGTCCGGCTGAACTCGCTGCTGGTACCGGGCATGCGGGAACGGCGCTCGGGGGCGATCGTGCACATCTCCTCCGCCGCGGTCGCTCCCCCCGCACCCCCGTTCCTGCACTACCAGGCGGCGAAGGCGGCGCTGGACAACTACAGCGCCGGACTGGCCGCGACGCTGGCCCCCTCCGGCGTCCGGGTCAACACCGTCAGTCCCGGCCGGACCTCCACCCCCGGCGGAGAGGAGACCCGGGAGCACTGGGCGCGTCTCGACGCCGGACCGGCCCCGAGCGGCACCGCCCCGCTGGGGCGCGACGGCCTGCCCGACGACATCGCCCACGCGGTGCTGTTCCTGGTGTCCGACCGCGCGGGCTGGGTGACCGGAACCAGCCTCGCGGTGGACGGCGGGGAATATCCCAGGGGCTGACCCCCAAAGGGGTGGAGCTGGAAAAGTGCAGCTGAAAAAAAGTGAAGCTGGAAAGCCTGCGGAAAAGGGATCCGGAAATGGGTAGGTACAGCAATAAGAATGCCGTGATCACGGGTGGCGGCAGTGGAATGGGTCTCGCGATGGCGGAACTGCTGGTGGCCGACGGGGCCCGCGTCGTGATCACCGGCCGTTCGCAGGCCACGCTCGACGCCGCGCGGGAGCGGCTCGGCGAGAACGCGGTGGCCGTCCGGGGCGACGTGGCCGCGCTGCCGGACCTGGACGCCCTCACCGACCGCGTGAAGGCCGAACTGGGCACGGTCGACGCCCTGTTCGTCAACGCCGGTATCGCGACCCTCACGCCGCTCGACTCGACGACCGAGGAGGCCTACGACGAGCTGTTCGCGATCAACGTCAAGGGCGCCTGGTTCACCGTGCAGAGGCTCGCCCCGCTGCTGAACACGGGCGCCGGCGTCGTCCTCACCACCTCGGTCGCCAATGTCATCGGCATGGCGGACACCAGCGTCTACGCGGCCGGGAAGGCGGCGCTGCGCTCGATGGCCCGCAGCTTCTCCCGTGAGCTGCTGCCCCGCGGCATCCGGGTCAACGCGGTCAGTCCGGGACCCGTCGACACGGGAGCCCTGGACGCGGCGATGACCGCCGAGGAGGCCGAGCGGTTCAAGGCGGAACGGGTCGCGGACAACCCCATGCGGCGCTTCGGCACCCCCGAGGAGATCGCCCGGGCAGCGGCCTTCCTCGCCTTCGACGCGACCTACACGACCGGCGCCGAGCTGGCCGTGGACGGCGGGGCCACCCAGCTCTGAGCGAACCGGTACCAGGTCTCCTGGCGCAGGAACTCCAGCAGCGCCGTCTCCGCCGGGCCCGCGCCGGGCCGGACCGCGGCGACGACGGGCTGGGACACGGCCGGGGACACCGGGCGCACCAGGTGCTCGTGACCGGGGGGCACCGCGGAGGCCGGGACGAACGTCACCCCGAGCCCGTGGGCGGCCCAGCGCACGGCCGTCGCGGTCTGGGAGAGGCGGGCGACGGTGGTCGGGGCCAGCCCGTTCTCCCGCAGCACCTCCACCAGGACGCCGTCGAGCGCGCTGGCGGGATCGAAGCGCACCCACGGCTCGTGCTCCAGGTCCCGCAGCGCGACCCGGTCCGCGGCGAGCTGCGGGTGTCCGGCCGCCAGCACCACGACGAACTCCTCGTCGCCGAGGTGGTGGCCGTCGTACAGGCCCTCCTCGCACGGTCCGGCCATGATGGCGAGGTCCAGCACGCCGCCGCGGGCCAGCCGCTCCAGCTCGGTGGGGTTCGGCTCCTCGAAGACGGTGACCTCCAGGCGCGGGAAGCGGCGGCGCAGCGCGCTCAGGGCGCCCGGCAGCTGCCGGGCGCCCAGGCCCATCTGCACCGCGACGACCAGCTCGCCCGCCAGCTCCTCGGAGCCGGCCCGCGCCGTCGCCCGCGCCCGGCGCGCCGCGTTCACCGCGATCTCCGCGTCCCGCAGGAAGGCGCGGCCGGCCACGGTGGGCACCAGACCGGTCGGGGTGCGGGAGAACAGCTCCACGCCGAGGTCCCGCTCCAGCCCGCGGATCTGCTGGGACACCGAGGGCTGGGCGACGCGCAGCGCCTCGGCCGCGGCCGTCACCGAGCCCTCCTCGGCGACGGCCAGGGCGTACTCGAACTGCCTCAGGCTCATCGGCTTCCGTCCCCTCGTTCGTGCTCTCGCCGCAAGCGTAAGCGAGCGCGGCGGGGACGGGCGCCGGACGACCGGGGGTCAGCCCACGTCCACCGCGCTCCACGCCGCGCCGACCGCGGCGTACTCGGCGCTGTCGGTGCCGTACAGGTCACCGGCCGCGCTCAGGGTGGCGGCGCGGGCGCCCGCGTAGTCGGTCGACGAGGTCATGTAGACGGTCAGCGCCCGGTACCAGATGTCGCCCAGCTTGTCCCGGCCGATCCCGGAGACCGTGGAGCCGTCGCAGGTCGGGGAGTCGTACGCCACGCCGCCCACGGTCCGCGCACCGCTGCCCTCGGCCAGCAGGTAGGCGAAGTGGTTGGCGACGCCGGAGGAGTAGTGGACGTCCAGGTCGCCCAGCGAGGTGCTCCAGCAGTCGGCCGAGCTGCCGTCCCGGCTCGGCCGGTCCAGGTAGCGCAGGGCGTCCCGGCCGAAGCCGTCCCGGACGACCTTCTCGCCGATTCTGTAGTCCCCGGGGTCGGCGGGGTTGTCCGCGTGCCACTCCACCAGGGCGCCGAAGATGTCCGAGGTCGCCTCGTTCAGGCCGCCGGACTCGCCCGAGTACGTCAGCGCCGCCGTCTTCGACGTCACCCCGTGCGACATCTCGTGCCCGGCGACGTCCAGCGAGACCAGCGGCCCGAAGGTCGTCCCGTCACCGTCGCCGTACGTCATGCAGAAGCAACCGTCGTCCCAGAAGGCGTTGTTGTACTTGTTGCCGTAGTGCACGCGGTTGTACGAGCCCTTGCCGTCACCCGCGATGCCGCTGCGCCCGTGGACGTCCTCGTAGTAGTCCCAGGTGGCGTCCGTGCCGTACTGCGCGTCCACCGCGGCCGAGGCGCGGTCGTCCGCGGCCCCCGTGCCCCAGTGGTTGTCGGCGTCGGTGAACAGCGTCGCGGGCGCCCGCGACAGGCAGATGGTGAGGATGCACAGGTCGGTCCCGTTCTCCGCGTCGCCCGTGTACGTGCCGCCGCGCGTCGGGTCCTTGAGCCGGTACGACGCTCCGGACGGCGTCGTCTCCAGCGGCACCGTGCCCCCGTACAGCGACTTCCCGTCGCCGGACGCCGACTCGACGGTGTCCCAGGCGTCGATGCGGGCGCCCGTGCCCGCGTCGGTCAGCACGGTGCGCGCGACCGGGTTGCCGAGGGAGTCCAGCGCCGCCGCGTCGGTCCGCCAGGCCAGCCTCGGTGCGCCGTGCAGGGCGTCGACGACCAGCTCGGGCCTGGCGGTGAGCTTTTTGAGCAACTCGCCCGGATTGGCCGCGCGCAACGCGTTCGAGGCCAGGTCGGCGGCCTTCGGTGCCGACAGCTTCGGGGCGACCGAGGGCAGGGACAGCGGGGTGTCCGTCGCGCGGTCGGCGCCGCGGAAGTCGCCGTCGGGGGCGAGGTGGACGACGAAGTCACCGCCCAGGACGGGGAGTTCGTGGTAGGTGCGGTCGTAGCGGACGTGCTGGGTACCGTCCTCGTCGACGATGACGTCGCGGACCTCGGTGTCCTGGTCGCCGGTCAGGCCCAGGGCGGCGGCGTGCTCCGACAGGGCGGCCGCGGCGTGGTCGAGGGCGGTGGCGCGGGCCGGACGGCCGGCGGCCGCGGCGCCGGGGGCGAGGGCGGCGATCAGCAGGGTCGCGGTGGTGGCGGCGGTACCGGCCAGGACGAGACGGGAACCTCTGACGTGCCGTATTCGGCTCATCGATCTCCTCGGTACGGGCGCGCCTTTCGGCGCGGCGCTGTTGCTGACCCGGATTCAAGAACCCCGGACATGACATGTCCATAGCGCTCACGTGGAGATCATGAGAGGAGAGAATGACGCCGCCAGGACGCCGCTAGAACGTCACCGTTTCCACCCGCACCGCGCACACCTTGAACTCCGGCATCCGCGAGGTCGGGTCCAGGGCCGGGTTGGTCAGGGTGTTGGCGCGGCCCTCGCCGGGCCAGTGGAAGGGCATGAACACGGTGTCGGGCCGGATGCCCGTGGTGATGCGGGCCGGTGCCACCGCCCGACCCCGCCGGGACACCACCGCCAGCGGGTCGCCCTCGGCCGCCCCCAGCCGTGCCGCGAGCCGCGGGTGCAGCTCCACGAACGGGCCCGGGGCGGCGGCGTTCAGCTCGGCCACCCGCCGGGTCTGCGCCCCGGACTGGTACTGCGACACGACCCGGCCGGTGGTCAGCAGCACGGGGTACTCCTCGTCCGGCTCCTCGGCGCTCGGCCGGTGCGTGACGGGCGCGAACCGGGCCCGGCCGTCGTCGGTGGCGAAGCGGTCGAGGAAGAGGCGCGGGGTGCCGGGGTGCGGCGCGGTGCGGAGGCCGGTGCCGCCGCTGCCCGTGGCGGTGCTGTTGCCGATGCCCGGGCGGGTGTCCCTGCCGGTGCCGGTGCCGGTGCCGGTGCCGGCACCGGCGTCGGCGGTGTGCGTGCCGTCGGCCGCGGGTTGCGCCGGGCACGGCCAGAAGACGCCGTTCTCCTGCGCCAGCCGCCGGTAGTCGATCCCGGAGTAGTCCGCCGGGCCGCCCGCGCTCGCCCGCCGCAGCTCCTCGAAGACCTCCTCGGGATCGGTCGGGAACCCCTTCTCCACGCCGAGCCGCCGCGCCAGCGCGTGCAGGACCTCCAGATCGCCGCGCACCCCGTCCGGCGGCGTGATCGCGCGCCGTCGCAGCAGTACCCGCCCCTCCAGGTTCGTCGTGGTCCCCGTCTCCTCCGCCCACTGGGTCACCGGCAGGACGACGTCCGCCAGTTCCGCCGTCTCGGAGAGCACCACGTCGCACACCGTCAGGAAGTCCAGCGACCGCAGCCGCCCCTCGACGTGCGCGGCCCGGGGCGCGGACACGACCGGGTTGGACCCCATGACCAGCAGCGACCGGACGTCCGTCCCCAGCGCGTCCAGCAGCTCGTACGCGCTGCGCCCCGGCCCCGGCAGCGCGTCGGGGTCCACGCCCCACACCTCGGCCACGTGCCGCCGCGCCGCCGGGTCGGTCAGCTTGCGGTACCCGGGCAACTGGTCGGCCTTCTGCCCGTGTTCACGCCCGCCCTGTCCGTTGCCCTGCCCGGTCAGACAGCCGTACCCGGACAGCGGCCGCCCGGCCCGCCCGGTCGCCAGGCACAGGTTGATCCACGCACCCACCGTGTCCGTGCCCTTGGCCTGCTGCTCGGGCCCGCGCGCGGTCAGCACCATCGCCGCCTCGGGCGCGCAGAACAGCCGTACCGCCTCCCGCAGTTCGGGAACGGACACCCCCGTGATCCGCTCCACGTACTCCGGCCAGTGCGCCATCGCCGCCGCCCGCGCCTCCTCCCAGCCGGACGTGCGCTCCTCGACGTACGCCTCGTCGACCCGGCCCTCGGCGACCACCAGGTGCAGCATGCCGAGCGCGAGGGCGAGGTCGGTGCCGGGCCGGGGCGCGAGGTGCAGGTCGGCCTGTTCGGCGGTCTTCGTCCGGCGCGGGTCGACGACGATCAGGGTGCCGCCGTTCTCCCGCAGTTCGGTGAAGTAGCGCAGGGACGGCGGCATCGTCTCCGCCGGGTTCGACCCGACGAGGATCACGCACCCGGACTTCGGGACGTCCTCCAGCGGGAACGGCAGCCCCCGGTCGAGCCCGAAGGCCCGCGTCCCGGCCGCCGCGGCCGACGACATGCAGAACCGCCCGTTGTAGTCGATCTGCGAGGTCCCGAGCACCACCCGGGCGAACTTGCCCAGCGCGTACGCCTTCTCGTTGGTCAGCCCGCCCCCGCCGAACACCCCGAGCGCGTCGGCGCCGTACCGCGCCCGCGTACGCTCCAGGTTCCCGGCGATCCGGTCCAGCGCCTCGTCCCAGCCGGCCGGCACCAGCGTGCCGTCGCCCGACCGCACCAGCGGCGAGGTCAGCCGCGCCCCCGGCGCCAGCACCGCCGCCGCCGTACGCCCCTTGCCGCACAGCGCGCCCCGGTTCACCGGGAAGTCCGCCCGCTCGGACACCTCGACGGTCCCGCCCTCGACGGGCGTCAGGTTCATCCCGCACTGCAGCGCGCAGTACGGGCAGTGCGTGGGGGTGGTGGCGGGGTTCCGCGTGCCGGTGCTCTGCATGCCGCCCAGCCTGCGGCTTCCGTGTTACGCGACCGGGCGGCGCCCTGTTACACGGCGGGGACGGCGGCCTCCCCGCCCCCGCCGGGCCGCGGTGAGGGACGCGTCATCCGGCGTCGGCCAGGGCCCGCGCCACCCCCGGCTCCCTCGGCCCGAGGAAGTGCGGGTCCGGCTCGAAGACCGCGTCCAGCGCCGCCTTGCCCGCCGCGAGGATCTCCCGGGCGCCCCCGTAGTACCAGGTCGCGTCGTGCTCGTCGTCGACCCCGACGCCGTACGACGCCACCCCCGCCTCCTGGCACAGCGCGACCGCCCGGCGGATGTGGAAGCCCTGGCTGATCAGCACCGCCCGGTCGACACCGAAGATCTTCTTCGCGCGGACGCAGGAGTCCCAGGTGTCGAAGCCCGCGTAGTCGCTGACGATCCGCCCGTCGGGCACCCCGTGCCGGACCAGATAGGCGCGCATGGCGTCCGGCTCGTCGTACTCCTCGCGGCTGTTGTCCCCGGTCACGAGCACCACCTCGATCCGCCCCGCCCGGTACAGCTCCGCCGCCGCGTCCAGCCGGTGCGCCAGGTACGGCGACGGCTCCCCGTCCCACAGCCCGGCCCCGAAGACGACCGCGACCTCGGTGCGCGGCACGTCGGCGGCGGTGCGCAGCCGGTCGTCCGTGGCCAGGTGCAGCCACGCGCTCGGCAGCAGCGCCAGCACGCACCCGGCCATCACCGCCTGGACCAGCCGCCGCCGCCCCTTCCGGGTGCGCGGCAGGCGCGGTCTGCGAAGTCTCGGGCGGCGCATTGGGACGGTCCCCTCCCCGGTCGGTTCCTGCCGTCAGGGACGCCCGCGCGCGCCGCCCGGTTCACCGGCCGCTCACACGGACGGTCCCGCGCCGTGTGAACCGACGGAAAATCCCCGTGACACCGACGCAACGGGGAGGCAATCTCCGGCCGTCACCCTTGGTGCATGACGGCGACGACAGTGACGAACTGCAGGACCGCAGCGGCCACCGGCGGCACCCCCGCCCTGGTCGTCGTCGCCCACGGCAGCCGCGACCCGCGCGCGCTCAGCACCGTACGGGCCCTGCTCGACCGGGTCCGCGCCCTGCGCCCCGCCCTGCCGGTGCACCTCGGCCACGTCGAGCTGAACGAGCCCCTGCTGCCGGACACGCTCACCGCCCTCGGCGACGGGGCGGCGGTCCTCGTCCCCCTCCTGCTCAGCCGCGGCTACCACGTCAAACGGGACATCCCGGAGATGGCCGCGGCCTCCCCGGCCCGCACCCGCGTGGCCGCCCCGCTCGGCCCGCACCCCCTCCTGGCGGACGCCCTCCAGGCCCGCCTCACGGAGGCCGGCTGGCCCACCCACGCGGGCCCGGACCACGCCGTCGTCCTCGCCTCGGCGGGCTCCCGGGACCCGGAGTCCCGCGCCGACACCGCCCGCACGGCGGCACTCCTCGCCACCCGCCTGGGCGTCCCGGTCGTCCCGGCGTACGCCTCGGCGGCGACCCCGACGGTCCCGGAGGCGGTACGCACCCTGACGGCCCGGGGCTGCCGCCGGGTGGCCGTCGCCTCCTGCTTCACGGCCCCGGGCCGCTTCGCGACCCAGTGCGCGGCCCAGGCCCCATGGATCACGTCGGCTCCACTGGGCACCCACCCGTCGATGGCCCACCTGCTCCTGCACCGCTACGACCAGGCACGTGAAGCGGGCGGCGAGACCATCGGACCTCAAGGGGCGCGGGGCGAGTCGACTTGCGGCTCCGCCGCGTGGGCGCGACCAGCCACAACCGAACCCGCACTCGCCCGATAACCGCACCCGGCAGACGAGTAGGCCCCCACCTGTCACACCTTCCGCATACTGTTCACGACATGGAAGGCACCGCACCCCTCACCCCGTACGACCCCACGTCAGTGGCCCGCTACGCCCCCGAGCCCGACAAACGCCCCGGCCGCACCGCCTTCCAGCGCGACCGCGCCCGCATCCTGCACTCCGCCGCGCTGCGCCGCCTGGCCGGGAAGACGCAGGTCGTCGCGCCGGGGGAGGGCAGCCCCGTCTGGGACGCCAGCCCCCGTACGCGCCTCACGCACTCCCTGGAGTGCGCCCAGGTCGGCCGGGAGCTGGGCGCCGCCCTCGGGTGCGACCCGGACCTCGTCGAGGCGGCCTGCCTCGCGCACGACCTGGGCCACCCGCCCTTCGGGCACAACGGCGAACAGGCGCTCAACGCCTTCGCCGAGGACTGCGGCGGCTTCGAGGGCAACGCCCAGTCGCTCCGGCTCCTCACCCGCATCGAGCCCAAGCGGTTCACCGAGGACGGCTCCGTCGGGCTCAACCTCACCCGCGCCACGCTCGACGCCGCCACCAAGTACCCGTGGCCCCGCGGGGCCCACCCCGCCGTCCCCGCCTCGCCCAAGTTCGGGGTGTACGACGACGACCGGCCCGTGTTCGAGTGGCTCCGCAAGGACGCGCCCGGCGCCCGTACCTGCTTCGAGGCCCAGGTCATGGACTGGGCCGACGACGTGGCGTACTCCGTGCACGACGTCGAGGACGGTCTGCACGCCGGTCACATCGACCCGAACTGCCTGCTCGCCGACCCCGAGCGCGAGGCCGTGTTCGACGCCGCCGTCGGACGGTACGTCCCGGCCGGCACCGACCACGCCGAACTGGCCGCCGCCCTCGACCGCCTCCTCGCCCAGGACTGGTGGCCGCACGGATACGACGGCTCGGCGGTCGCCCAGGCGCGGCTGAAGGACGCCACCAGCCAGCTCATCGGCCGATTCTGCCTGGCCGCCGAGGCCGCCACCCGGGCCGCGTACGGGGACGGCCGGCTCACCCGGTACACCGCCGAGCTGGTCGTGCCCCGCGAGACCCGCGTGGAGTGCGCGGTCCTCAAGGCGGTCGCCGTCCGCTACGTCATGCAGCGCACCGAGCAGGAGCGGCTCCGCGCCGACCAGCGGATCGTCGTCGCCGAGCTGGCCGAGGCGCTCACCGCCCGCGCGCCGGACGGGCTGGACCCCCAGTTTCGCGCCCTGTTCGACGCGGCCGCCGACGACCGGGCCCGCAAACGGGTGGTCGTCGACCAGATCGCCTCCCTCACCGACGCCTCGGCCCGCTCGCTTCACGCCCGCCTGACGGGGCATCCATGAGACTGGCGGCGGGACAGGCATGGCCCGAACACGGCCCGGATCGCGGCACTCCGTGGCCTGATCGGGTCACTGCCCCTTCCCGCACCACGCCACGTGCGGGACGCTCGCATGTGGCGGCACCCTGACGAGGAGGCAAACAAGTGGTCGACGCGGATCAGACATTCGTCATCGTCGGAGGCGGCCTGGCGGGCGCGAAGGCGGCCGAGACGCTCCGCACGGAGGGCTTCACCGGCCGGGTGATCCTCGTCTGCGACGAACGCGACCACCCCTACGAGCGCCCGCCGCTGTCCAAGGGCTACCTCCTCGGCAAGGAGGAGCGCGACAGCGTCTTCGTGCACGAGCCCGCCTGGTACGCACAGCACGACATCGAGCTGCACCTCGGCCAGACCGTCGTCGCGATCGACCGCGCCGCCAAGACCGTCCACTACGGCGACGACGGCACCCACGTCAGGTACGACAAGCTGCTCATCGCGACCGGCGCCGAGCCCCGTCGCCTGGACGTCCCCGGTACCGGCCTCGCGGGCGTCCACCACCTGCGCCGCCTGGCCCACGCCGAGCGCCTGAAGGGCGTCCTCGCCTCCCTCGGCCGGGACAACGGACACCTGGTGATCGCCGGTGCGGGCTGGATCGGCCTGGAGGTCGCGGCCGCGGCCCGCGAGTACGGCGCGGAGGTCACCGTCATCGAGCCCGCCCCGACCCCGCTGCACGGTGTCCTCGGTCCCGAGCTGGGCGCCGTCTTCGCCGAACTGCACGAGTCGCGCGGCGTCCGCTTCCGCTTCGGCGTGAAGCTGACCGAGATCGTCGGCCAGGACGGTGTGGTGCTGGCCGCCCGCACCGACGACGGCGAGGAGCACCCCGCGCACGACGTGCTCGCCGCGATCGGCGCCGCCCCGCGCACCGCGCTCGCCCAGGCCGCCGGGCTGGAGATCGCCGACCGGGCCCATGGCGGCGGCATCGTCGTCGACGACCACCTGCGCACCTCCGACCCCGACGTCTACGCGGCCGGTGACGTCGCCTCCTTCCACCACGCCCTCTTCGACACCAGCCTGCGCGTGGAGCACTGGGCCAACGCCCTGAACGGCGGTCCGGCCGCCGCCCGCGCGATGCTCGGCAAGGGCCTCGCCCACGACCGCGTGCCCTACTTCTTCACCGACCAGTACGACCTGGGCATGGAGTACTCCGGCTGGGCGCCGGCCGGGTCGTACGACCAGGTGGTGATCCGCGGGGACGCGGCGAAACGCGAGTTCATCGCCTTCTGGGTGAAGGAGGGCCGGGTGCTGGCCGGGATGAACGTCAACGTGTGGGACGTCACGGAGCCGATCCAGCAGCTGATCCGCTCGAAGTCCCCGGTGGACACGGAGGCCCTGGCGAACCCGCACGTATCCCTCGAAAGCCTCGTCGCGTAGCTGTCGGTGCTCCCCCGACCCCAATTCCCGGGGCCAACCCCCGGGCCCCCGGCCGAACCACGGGAGTGCCGCGTCGGACAGCCGCTGCGCGGCGGGTTGCACCTCCGGGCGGAGCCCGCCCGGCC
Source organism: Streptomyces sp. NPDC111628 (assembly GCF_055635195.1). Lineage (NCBI taxonomy): Bacteria > Bacillati > Actinomycetota > Actinomycetes > Kitasatosporales > Streptomycetaceae > Streptomyces > Streptomyces sp. NPDC111628. The sequence continues at coordinate 700,229 of NZ_JBVKBZ010000004.1, forward strand.
GGGGCCCGGACATGTCGGTGCCGCCCCGTAGACTTCACGCGTGGCAGGACGGATCAACGACGAGGACGTGAAGGCGGTACGGGACGCGGTCCCGATCGACGCCGTCGTCTCGGAGTACCTCCAGCTGCGAGGCGCGGGCGGCGGCAACCTGAAGGGGCTGTGCCCGTTCCACGACGAGAAGTCGCCGTCCTTCCAGGTCAGTCCGAGCAAGGGGTTCTTCCACTGCTTCGGCTGCCAGGAGGGCGGCGACACCATCACGTTCGTGATGAAGATCGACCACCTCACCTTCTCGGAGGCGGTCGAGCGTCTGGCCGGCCAGGCCGGCATCACGCTGCGCTACGAGGAGGGCGGGTACAACCCCTCCCACCAGCGCGGTGAGCGCATCCGCCTGGTCGAGGCCCACAAGATCGCCGCGCAGTGGTACGCGGAACAGCTCGCCACCGGCCCCGAGGCGGACACCGGCCGCGCCTTCCTCGCCGACCGAGGTTTCGACCAGGCCGCCGCCGAGCACTTCGGCGTCGGCTACAGCCCCCAGGGCTGGGACCACCTCACCCGCTTCCTGCGCGGCAAGGGCTTCAGCGACAAGGAGCTGCTGCTCTCCGGCCTGTCCCAGGAGGGCCGCCGCGGCCCCATCGACCGCTTCCGCGGCCGGCTGATGTGGCCGATCCGCGACATCGGCGGCGACGTCGTCGGCTTCGGCGCCCGCAAGCTCTACGAGGCGGACAACGGCCCGAAGTACCTGAACACCCCCGACACGGCCATCTACAAGAAGTCCCAGGTCCTCTACGGCATCGACCTCGCCAAGAAGGACATCGCGAAGGCGTCCCGCGCCGTCGTCGTCGAGGGCTACACGGACGTCATGGCCTGCCACCTCGCCGGGGTCACCACCGCCATCGCCACCTGCGGCACCGCCTTCGGCGGCGACCACATCAAGATCCTGCGCCGTCTCCTCATGGACAACGGCTCGGCCCGCGTCATCTTCACCTTCGACGGCGACGCGGCCGGACAGAAGGCGGCCCTGCGCGCCTTCGAGGACGACCAGAAGTTCGCCGCCGAGACCTACATCGCCATCGCCCCCGACGGCATGGACCCCTGCGACCTGCGCCTGGCCAAGGGCGACGACGCCGTCGCCGACCTGGTCGAGCCGCGCACCCCGCTCTTCGAGTTCGCGCTGCGCCAGATCGTGGCCCGCTACGACCTGGACACCCCCGCCGGCCGCGCCTCCGCCCTGGACGAGGCCGCGCCGGTCGTCGCCCGGATCAAGAACAGCGGCGCCCAGCACGAGGTCGCCGTGCAGCTCGCCGGCATGCTCGGCATCCTCGACACCCAGTTCGTGGTCAAGCGGATCGCCCAGCTGGCCCGCTGGGCCCGCGACCGCGGCGGCAAGGGCCCCGCCCCCGACCAGCGGCAGCGCGGCGGCGCCCCGCAGCAGCAGGCCGGACCCATGACGGCCACCCCCCGGGGCCCGGCCCTCAACCTCCGCAACCCGGTCTTCGCCACCGAACGCGAGCTGCTCAAGCTCGCCCTCCAGCGCCCCGAGCTGGTCTCCCCGGCCTTCGACGCGTACGGCGTCGACGAGTTCACCGCCCCGCCCTACGCCGCCGTACGCGAGGCGATCATGGAAGCGGGCGGCGCCGAGTTCGGCGTCCAGGACCCGCAGGACTACCTGGTCCGGGTCCGCGATGCCGCCCCCGACGACGCCGTCCGCGCCATGGTCACCGAACTCGCGGTCGAGGCGATCATGCTGCACCGCGGCGTGAAGGGCGTCGACGAGGTCTACGCGGGCGCCCAGCTGGTCACGGTCCGCCGCCGCGCCGTCGAACGCCGCATCCGCGACATCACCGGCCGCCTCACCCGCCTCTCCGGCCACGGCGACCCCGCCGAACTGGCCGCCGTGCAGAACGAGCTGTGGATCCTCCAGCAGTACGACCAGAACCTCCGCGAACACGGCGCCGCCGCGCTCTAGGACCGGCCCCGGGAACACCCGCGGGTAACCGTGCGGTCACGCCCCGGACGCAAAAAGTCACCGCACGCCCCTCGTGGCGGCGATGTGTCGTACCCCACACTGGGGGCGGTACCTGAGTGCACGCGTGCGAGGCGGACAGCGGCGAGCGAGCCGGCTCCGCCCCCGACGTACCGCCGCCGGCCCCCGCCGGCCGCGTCCATCCTGGAGGTCGCCCCCGTGCAGACCCAGACCCTCACCCAGACCGACACCGGTGCCGGCGGCGCGGAGCCGGACGCGGAGCGCGGTGTGCTCGTCGCGATGCCCGCGCAGCCCGGTGCCGGAGCGGCCCTGCCCCACCCCGGCGCCCCCGCGGACGTGCCCGAGCACCCGGAACCGCCGCCGCCCACCCGCACGGAGTCCGGCGGGCCCTCCTCCGACCTGTTCCGGCAGTACCTGCGCGAGATCGGCCGGATCCCGCTGTTGTCCGCGGCCGAGGAGGTCGACCTCGCCCGGCGGGTGGAGGCCGGGCTGTTCGCCGAGGAGAAGCTGCGGCGCACCCCCGACCTGGACAGCCGCCTCGCCCTCGACCTCGACCGGCTCGTCGTCATGGGCCGCCTCGCCAAGCGCCGGCTGATCGAGGCCAACCTGCGGCTCGTGGTGTCGGTGGCCAAGCGGTACGTCGGGCGCGGGCTGACCATGCTGGACCTGGTCCAGGAGGGGAACCTGGGCCTGATCCGGGCGGTCGAGAAGTTCGACTACGCCCGGGGCTACAAGTTCTCCACCTACGCCACCTGGTGGATCCGCCAGGCCATGTCCCGCGCCCTGGCCGACCAGGCCCGCACCATCCGCGTCCCCGTCCACGTCGTGGAGCTGATCAACCGGGTCGTCCGCGTCCAGCGCCGGATGCTCCAGGAGCGCGGCTACGAGCCCACCCCGCAGGAGGTCGCCGCCCACCTGGACCTGGCGCCCGAGCGGGTCGGCGAGGTGCTGCGGCTGGCGCAGGAGCCGGTGTCGTTGCACGCCCCGGTCGGCGAGGAGGACGACGTCGCCCTCGGTGACCTCATCGAGGACGGCGACGCCGCCAGCCCCGTCGAGTCGGCCGCCTTCCTGCTGCTGCGCCAGCACCTGGAGGCAGTGCTCTCCACCCTCGGCGAACGCGAACGCAAGGTCGTCCAGCTCCGCTACGGCCTGGCCGACGGCCGCCCCCGCACCCTGGAGGAGATAGGCCGCCTCTTCGGCGTCACCCGCGAACGCATCCGCCAGATCGAGTCCAAAACCCTCAACAAACTCCGCGACCACGCCTACGCGGACCAGCTGAGGGGCTACCTGGACTGACCCCCCGTCCCACCCCGCCTTCACCCCACCTCGGCCACCGCCTCCGCGAACTGCGCCTGGTACAGCCGCGCGTACGCGCCGTCCGCGGCCAGCAGCTCCGTGTGCGCCCCCTGCTCCACGATCGCCCCGTCCTCCATCACCAGAATCGTGTCCGCGTCCCGGATCGTCGACAGCCGGTGCGCGATCACGAACGACGTCCGCCCGTGCGCCAGCTTCGCCATCGCCTTCTGGATCAGCACCTCCGTCCGCGTGTCCACGGACGACGTCGCCTCGTCGAGCACCAGGATCACCGGGTCGGACAGGAACGCCCGCGCGATGGTGATCAGCTGCTTCTCGCCCGCGCTCACCCCCGTGCCCTCGTCGTCGATCACCGTGTCGTAGCCGTCGGGCAGCGTCCGTACGAACCGGTCGGCGTGCGCGGCCCGCGCGGCCTCCTCGATCTCCCCGCGGGTGACCTCCCGCGAGGCCCCGTACGCGATGTTCTCCGCGATGGTGCCGCCGAACAGCCAGGTGTCCTGGAGCACCATGCCGATCCCGGCCCGCAGCTCGTCCCGGGACATCTTCGCGATGTCGACGCCGTCCAGGGCGATCCGCCCGCCGGAGACCTCGTAGAACCGCATCAGCAGGTTGACCAGTGTGGTCTTGCCCGCACCCGTCGGGCCGACGATGGCGACCGTGTGGCCGGGCTCCACCTTCAGCGACAGGTCCTCGATCAGCGGCTTCTCGGAGTCGTAGCGGAAGGACACGTGGTCCAGTTCCACCCGGCCGCGCAGGTCCTCGGGCCGGGCGCCCGGGATCGGGTCCGCCGACTGCTCCTCGGCGTCCAGCAGCTCGAAGACCCGCTCCGCCGACGCCACGCCCGACTGCACCAGGTTCGCCATCGACGCGACCTGCGTCAGCGGCATCGAGAACTGCCGGGAGTACTGGATGAAGGCCTGCACGTCGCCGATGGACAGCTGGCCCGAGGCCACCCGCAGCCCGCCGACCACCGCGACCAGCACGTAGTTCAGGTTGGACACGCACATCATCAGCGGCTGCATGATCCCGCTGTTGAACTGCGCCTTGAACCCGGCCTCGTACAGCGCGTCGTTCTGCTCGGCGAACTGCTTCGCCGACTCCTCCTGGCGCCCGAACACCTTCACCAGCGCGTGCCCGGTGTACATCTCCTCGATGTGCGCGTTCAGCTGCCCCGTCGAGCGCCACTGCTGCACGAACTGCGGCTGCGACCGCTTGCCCACCCGCGTGGCCACCACGAAGGACAGCGGCACGGTCACCAGGGCGACCAGCGCCAGGATCCAGGAGACGTAGAACATCATCGCCAGCACGCCGATGATGGTGAGCAGCGAGTTGATCAGCTGGCCCATCGACTGCTGGAGCGTCTGCCCGATGTTGTCGATGTCGTTGGTGGCGCGGCTGAGCACCTCGCCGCGCTGGCGCTTGTCGAAGTACGACAGCGGCAGCCGCGACAGCTTCGTCTGGACGTCCTCGCGCAGCCGGAACATGGTCCGGTTCACCGCCCGGTTCACCAGCCGCGTGGCCACCGCCATCAGCAGACCGGCCACCGCGAACGTCGCCAGTGCGAGGAGCAGCACCTCGCCGACCGCGCCGAAGTCGATGCCCTGCCCCGGGGTGAAGTCCGTGCTGCGGAGCATGTCGGCGACGTTGCCGTCACCGTGCTCGCGCATGTTGGCCAGAACCTGCTCCTTCGTGGCCCCGGACGGCATGTCCCGCCCGACGATGCCGGCGAAGACCAGGTCGGTGGCCCGGCCGAGGATCTTCGGCCCGACCACGTTGAGGCCGACGCTGACGACCACGCACGCCAGCAGCGTGAACAGCGTCGCCCGCTCCGGCCGGAACTGGGAGACGAGCCGTTTGCTCGACCCCTTGAAGTCCATCGATCGCTGGTCGGGGCCGCCCCCGGCCATCATGCGACCCGCAGGCCCAGCCATCAGGCAGCCTCCGCTTCCGTCAGCTGGGAGAGCACGATCTCCCGGTAGGTCTCGTTGTCCGCCATCAGCTCGTGGTGCCGGCCCACGCCGACCACCCGCCCCTCGTCCAGCACGACGATCCGGTCCGCGTCCCGGATGGTCGACACCCGCTGCGCCACGATCACCACGGTCGCCTCGGCGGTCTCCTGGGCCAGCTCGGCCCGCAGCGCCGCGTCGGTGGCGTAGTCGAGGGCGGAGAAGGAGTCGTCGAAGAGGTAGATCTCCGGGCGCTGGACCAGTGTCCGGGCGATCGCGAGGCGCTGGCGCTGACCGCCCGACACGTTGGTGCCGCCCTGCGCGATCGGCGCGTCGAGTCCGCCCTCCAGCTCGGAGACGAAGTCCTTGGCCTGCGCCACCTTCAGCGCGTGCCACAGCTCCTCGTCCGTGGCGTCCGGATTGCCGTAGCGCAGATTGCTCGCGACGGTGCCGGCGAAGAGGTACGGCTTCTGCGGCACCAGGCTCACCACCTTGGCCAGTGTCTTGGGGCCGACGGTCCGCACGTCCACCCCGTCGACCAGCACCTGGCCGTCGGTGGTGTCGAAGAGCCGGGGGACCAGCCCCAGCAGGGTCGACTTGCCGCTGCCGGTCGAGCCGATGACGGCGGTCGTCTCGCCCGGCTTCGCCACCAGATCGATGTGCCTGAGCACCGGCTCCTCGGCACCGGGGTAGCGGAAGCCCGCCTCCCGGATCTCCAGGTGCCCGTGCCGGCGCAGCTCGGTGACCGGCGCCACCGGCGCCACCACGCTGCTCTCGGTCTCCAGGACCTCCTGGATGCGCTCGGCGCACACCTCCGCGCGCGGCACCATCATGAACATGAAGGTGGCCATCATCACGGACATGACGATCTGCATCAGGTAGGCGAGGAACGCCGTCAGGTCGCCGATCTGCATCCCGCCGTTGTCGATCCGGTGGGCACCGAACCACACCACCGCGATCGACGACAGGTTCACCACCGTCATGACCACCGGGAACATCAGCGCCAGCAGGTTGCCGGTGCCGAGCGCCACGTCGGTCAGCTCGGTGTTGGCCTTCCGGAAGCGCTGCTGCTCGTACTCGTCGCGCACGAAGGCGCGGATGACGCGGTTGCCGGTGATCTGCTCGCGCAGCACCCGGTTCACCGTGTCGAGGCGCACCTGCATCTTCCGGAACAGCGGGCGCAGCTTCCGCACGATCAGCGTGACGCAGACCGCCAGCACCGGCACGACCCCGAGCAGCACCCCGGACAGCGGCACGTCCAGGCCGAGCGCCATCACGATGCCGCCCACGCACATGATCGGCGCCGACACCATCAGCGTGAACGTCATCAGGGCCAGCATCTGGACCTGCTGCACGTCGTTGGTGGTCCGGGTGATCAGCGAGGGCGCGCCGAAGTGGCCCACCTCGCGCGCCGAGAAGGACTGCACCCGGTCGAAGACGGCACCGCGCACGTCCCGGCCGAGGGCGGCCGCGGTGCGCGCCCCGTAGAAGACCGCACCGATGTTGCAGACCACCTGGGCCAGCGAGATGCCGATCATCAGGGCGCCGTAGCTCAGGATGTAGCCCGAGTCACCCTTCACGACGCCTTCGTCGATGATGTCGGCGTTCAGGGTCGGCAGGTAGAGGGAGGCACAGGTCTGCAGGAACTGCAGCGCCACCAGCAGGGCGATGGGTTTCTTGTAGGGCCTGAGATAGGTCCGCAGTAGTCGTATGAGCACACTGAGTCTCTCGGAGTCGGCGACAGGGGCCGCGGTTGGTTGCCCCTGGCCCCTATCGTCGGACACTCCACCCGCGTTACCTCAACCGATTAACCCAAGAGCGCGGCAAATTCCGGCCTACGAGCGGTAAGCCCCGGCGTCAGAGCGCGCCCGGGTGCGTCTGCTCGCGCACCGACACGTACTGCTGGCGCACCGCCTGCCCCACCGCCAGCTCCGCGCCCGGCTCCAGCACCTGCGCCACCGCGCCCTGCCAGACCGGGGGAGTGCGCGGGTCGAGGGTGCCCTGGGAGACGCCCAGCGCCCAGGCCGCCTGCCGGGCCGAGCCGATCGCCGCGTAGTCCGCGGGCTGCGGCACGACGACCTGCGTCCCGAACAGCGCGGGCGCCGCCGCCTGCACGGCCGGCAGCTCGGCCGCCGCACCCAGCAGGAACACCCGCCGTACGTCCACGCCCCGGCCGCGCAGCACGTCCAGGGCGTCGGCGAGACCGCACAGCATGCCCTCGAACGAGGCCCGCGCCAGGTGCTCCGGCCGCATCGACTCGCGCCTGAGCCCGGCCAGCGTGCCGGCGGTGTGCGGCAGGTTCGGCGTCCGCTCGCCCTCCAGATAGGGGAGCAGCACCAGCCCGTGCGCGCCGGGCGTCGACTTCATCGCCAGCTCGGACAGGCTCTCCAGGTCCGGCACGCCGAGCAGTTCGGCGGTGCCGCGCAGCGCCCGTACGGCGTTCAGGGTGGTGACGACCGGCAGGTGCATGCCGGTGGCGTCCGCCAGGGCGGTGATCATCCCGGACTGGTCGACGAGTGGCTCGGTGTGCACGGCCATCACGGACCCGGAGGCGCCCAGCGACACCACCGCGTCACCGAGGCCGATCCCGAGCCCGAAGGCGGCCGCCTGGGTCTCACCGGTCCCGGCGGAGATCAGCAGCCCCTCCGGCGTCGTACCGGCCGCGTCGGCCGGGCCGATCACCTCCGGCAGGATCGCCTGGTGCCCGAGCGCCAGCTCGACCAGATCCGGCCGGTAGCCGCCGGTCGCCGCCGACCAGTACCCGGTGCCCGACGCCCCGCCCCGGTCCGTGGTCCGCCTCACCGGCCGCCCGAGCAGCTGCCACACCAGCCAGTCGTGCGCCTGGAGCAGTACGGCGGTCCGCGCGGCGGCCTCCGGCTCGCTCCGCGCCAGCCAGCGCAGCTTCGTCACCGGCTGCCCGGTCTGCGGCACCGAACCCACGGCCTGCGCCCACGCCTCACGCCCGCCGAGCGCGTCGATCAGGTCGGCCGCCGCCACCTGGGAGCGCTTGTCGCCGCCGACCATGGCCGGGCGCACGGTGTTGCCCTGCGTGTCCAGCGGTACGACCGAGTTGGCCTGCGCCGACACGCCGATGGCCTGCACGCCCTCGAGGAGCCCGCCGCCGGCCGCCTCCCCGAGGGACAGCAGCCAGGCCTGCGGATCGACGTCCGCGGGCCGGCCCCCGCCCTCGGGGCTCTCCAGCGGGTGCGGTGCGTAGCCCTGGCGCAGCACGGCACCCGTGTCCGAATCGCAGACGACGATACGAGTGAAATCGGGCGAACTGTCCAACCCGGCGACTATCCCCATACCCGAAATTCTGCCGCACCGGCCGAGGTCCCCGTACCGGGACCTCAGGTGTTGCTGGTGCCCCAGTCGTCGGGACCGCTGCCGTTGCTGCCGCGTTCCCGCAGCGAGCGGACCCGGTGGGCCACCGAGTCGGGCATCCGGTCGCCGACCCTGTCGCTCACCACGTGGTACGCCTTGTCGGCGAAGTGCCTGCCCTGCTGGGCGGCGGACTCGGCGGTGTTGCGCACGGCCGGGTTCTGCGCGACCTGCTGCGCGGACTTCCGCAACTGCTCGTATCGCTCCCGCCCGGCCTTCGTGCCGAGCACGTAACCCACCGCTAGTCCGACGACGAACGTGAGCCGGTAACGCATGGCGGCCACCCTTCCCTTCACTGGCTCCGGGGGTGCTGGCGAGTACCGATTGGCGGAGCACCCCCCTGCTTGCGCTAATGTATGTGTCGCAGCGAGCGCGCGCCCCCTGGCGAATACCCAGGCAGACGCGTTCGATGCGACACCGACATTCCTCGGTAGCTCAATTGGCAGAGCAGCCGGCTGTTAACCGGCAGGTTACTGGTTCGAGTCCAGTCCGGGGAGCTCGGTCCTCCGTAGCTCAATTGGCAGAGCAGCCGGCTGTTAACCGGCAGGTTACTGGTTCGAGTCCAGTCGGGGGAGCACCGTGAACGAGGACCCTTCGGGGTCCTTTTTCATGTGCCCCTCACGTGTTCTCAAGTCCCGGGAACCACGCGGCACGCTGCGGAGTCTTCAAGGTCATGAAGGCAGCCGTGGAAGCCGACCATCCGAGGCAGGAGATCGTATGAGCGGCTATGCTGCGGCAGACGGCGCGCACACGTGTACGCGACACGCCGCTATGGGGCGGTAGCTCAGCCGGTTAGAGCAGCGGACTCATAATCCGTCGGCCGTGGGTTCGAGTCCCACCCGCCCCACCTGGACACTCGTTCGAAGAATCGTCGCGACCAGCGATCCGAGCGCCCTGGCTGGTTTGGGCCAGGTAGGGCGCTCACTCGTTCCGGGCGCCTGCGTGAGCGATGCGTGAGCGGCCGTAGGGCCTCGTCGGCCCTCACCGGGATCGGCGCCCTCGTCGTCGCCCTCCTCGCCTTCCTCAAGTAGCCGCGGCCCCGCTCTCCTCCGGGAGGGCGGGGCCGCTTTCGGCCGGGTCGAACCAGCGGACCTCGGTGGAATCGTCGGACACGGCCAGCTGCCCGCCGACCGGCCGCGCCAGGAAGCAGACGGAGAACTCCTGGCGTACCTCGCCGTCGTCGTAGGCGAAGACGTGCCCCGGGTTGGAGTAGGTGCCGACGATCCCGACCACCTCGACGTCGAGGCCCGTCTCCTCGCGGGTCTCCCGGACCGCGCACCCGGGGAGCGTCTCCCCGATCTCCATGCGCCCGCCCGGCAGGCCCACATGGCCGCCGGGGCGTGCGGATCGTCCTCGTAGTCACGCCTGCCCATCGGAGCCCTCCCACACTGGCGTGCCGCGCGTCCACAGCTCCTCGACGTGTGCGGCGAACCGGTCGAACATGCCGTCGTCCTGGTGGCGTCGCAGGTGCAGCGTCGGCGCGTCGTGGCCCACGCTGTGCGTCAGCAGCGGCGTCACGATCATGTCGTCGTCGAAACGGAAGACGCTCAGGTAGGCGTGCCCGAGCGTCACCCGGATCCGCGTCGACAAGCTCAGCGCCACGTCTTCCTCACGCTCCCGTGCCCGAGTGAGGTCGCTGTCCGGGTCGCCGACGAGGAACCGGACGCGGCAGCCGGCGGACGCCTTGCGCCGCAGCGCCGTCCCGGCATGTGAATACGGCCACGGCGTCGCCCTCCCCAACCCGCCGAGCTTGCTCAGCCGATCCGCAGCCACTGGAAGATCGAAGCCCTGCACCACGTCCGAGACGTGACGTTCGCCGAGGACGCCTCCCAGCTGCGAACCGGCTCCGCACCCCGAGCCATGGCGACCTGGCGCAACCTCGCCATCGGCGTCCTTCGCCTCGCAGGGAAGAGCAGCATCGCCGCCGGCGCAATGCCCGCGACGCCGGCCGACCTGCGCAGAAACGGAGTCGAGAGGACGATCAACGCCTTGAAGAACTTCCGGACCGATCCGCTCCTGAGTCACTACAGGCCGCTCCAGAGACGAGCGCCGACTCGACACCACAGGCTCTTGACCTCCACCAGGCTTGAGGTCGGACGATCTCCTGAATCGGTCCGCAAGAGGCGGAGCTCGGGGTGAAGGGCAGGCCAATGGAGACAGTGACCGAATGGATCAGAAAGAACTCCCATGTGCTCGTGAACAGGAAGCCTGACGAGCCACTGGACGATCTGCGGCCGCTCGCCCCGCTGGTACGGGACGCCAAGATCGTGGCGCTTGGAGCAGCTGCCCGACAGACACACGAATTGTCGGACGTCGCACATCGCATCGTGCGGCTTCTGGTGGAAGAAGAGGGGTTCCGCTCCCTTGCCCTGGAGGGCGACGACCCTGGTCGCCTCGGCCTGGACGTCTATGTCGCCACCGGCGAGGGAGACCCGCGTGCGTTGCTGGGAAAGGCACGGCCGTTCTGGCAGACCGCCGAGATCGTCGGTCTCGTCCACTGGATGCGGTCCTACAACGAGCGTCACCCAGGCGACCCGGTACGTTTCGCGCGGTTCCCTGCCGAACGGGTGCGGCACGCCACACGGCTCGACGGTCTGGCCGCACTGGAACGCACGTTGGCCGACGGTGTGAACTGGTGGCAGCAGCTCACCGGCGACAAGGTCGTCTACTGGGGCGGTATGGCGCACACCGCCGTCGGCGCCCCGCGCACCGTGTCCCCCTCCGAGCCCTTGGAGTCGCACCAGAATATGGGCGGATACCTGCGTGAACGACTGGGACTGGACTACCGGTCCGTGGGCCTGACCATGGCGCATGGTTCCATCGGCCAACCACTGCCCGCTCCACGACCGGACTTCGTCGACAGCCTGCTGCATGCGGCCGCCGAGAACAGGGCGGGATACGTCCTGAATCTGGGCACATCGCAACCCCAGCCGGTCCGCCGCCTTCTGGAGGCTCCGACGCGCACGCGGCTGATCGGCCCCTTCTACGATCCCCGGGACGATGCGGCCCACCACATGTCGGGCGGGTCACTCGCGAGCTGGTTCGACGTCGTCGTCCACACGAAAGAGGTGACACCGTCCCGGCCCCTGCCCTGAAGGCTGCGAAGGTTGGCACTGATCCGTCGGACTGGACCCGGAGGGTCGACACCTTCGACCTTCTCCCGCACCCAAGTCGTCGACCACGGCGCCGTATCGGTATCGACGTTGACCCACGATCCGGCCGCGTTCCCCTCTCACTTCTGTATCCGGAGATGCGCGCGAGCGAGGAGACGAGTGGCTGACGGTCTGAACCATGCCGCCGCGCCGGGGTTGATCTCGTCGTCGTAAAGGGGGGCGACGGTCGAGGGATCGGTGTACGCGGCGTCGTACCAACTGTTGTTGCCGCGGCGGCCGGTGAAGTGGCGCGCATATAGGGATGGATCGCTCTTGTAAGCACGAACCCGGGACTGTTCCAGGGCCGCCTTCCGGCCATCGCGCACGCATGTGTCATACTCGGCGCCGCTCGTAGCACTATCGGACCGGGGGGCCGCATGCATGCCGTATCTCTGCAAGCTGCCTACCTGGATACGGCCGCGGATCAGCTCTGCTTCTCCCTGGACCTGGCCGAACTGCCGGCGCTTGCCGAACGCGAGGTGTCCGTGGGCGGGCTCGCCGTGCGACTGAGGCTGCTCGGCGCGTCCCATCAGGTCTTCGCGGGCCCGGTGCGGGAGACCGTGGCGTGCCTGCCGGAGGCGGTCAGGGGACTGCCGACGACGCTCACCCGGCGGCCCGCGGGGTGGACGTACGACTTCAGCGCCGTCACGGCATGCCTCGGCCCGCGGGAGTTCAGCGCCCGGGTCGCGGACGCCCTGAGCCGCGCGGACGAGGCGGAGCACAGCCTGTGCGGGGTCTTCCCCGGGTCTCCGGAAGCAGTGACGGCGGTGGTCGTCGAGGCGTGCGACGAGGGATCCGGCCCGGGGCTGGCCTGGCGTACCTGGCACAGCTATCCGCAGGACGGGCACATCGTATCGACGCACAGCCGGCTGGAGGCTCGATGAACAGCGCCCGACTCCTTCCCGGGGCGGTGGCGGCCGTGCTGGTCACGGTCCTGCTCTCCGCCTGCTCCAGCGACGGGGAGGACGGCGTCCCGCGCAGCTGGATCGGCAAGACGTACTCCGCCGGCGGGAGCGGGTGGCTCGACAAAACCAGCTCGCCGGCCAAGGTCGCCGACGCGATCGACGGCCACCGCGACGCCCTCGACCGGGCATCCGGCGACGGCAAGGAGTTCCTGCGCTACGGCGACGACATGGTGACCGTCTCGCCGTACCGGAACGGCAGCACGATCGAGATCGAGGACTACCGCAACGGCTACCGCCGGCACCACCAGCACCTCACCTACTGGCCCAACCCGAGCAGTTTCCGCGGCGGCGGCCCCGGCTCCGGCAAATGACGCCCGGCGCCCCCCGACCCTGACGACGCCCTCCAGAAAGGCAACGCAGTGACCGAGATCTTCGAGTCGGCCGGGCAGGCCCTGCTCTACGGGGTCGTGGGCCTCGCCGTGATGGCCGTCGGCTTCGTCGCCCTCGACCTCGTCACGCCCGGCAAGCTCTTCCACGTGGTGTGGCGGGACCGCAACCGCGGCGCGGCCGTGCTCCTCGGCAGCCAGTCCGTCGCCGTCGGGCTGGTCATCATGTCGGCCATCCGGGCCAGCGAGTCCGAAGAGGGCCTTGGATACGGCCTGTTCAGCACGCTCCTCTACGGTCTGGCCGGGGTGCTGGTGATGACGCTGGTGGGCATCGTCATCGGCCTGCTGACGCCGGGCCAGATGGGCGCGGTGGCCCTCGACGACGGCGACGACCGCCGCCCGCACCCCGCCGCCTGGGTCCAGGCCGGCATGTACCTGGGCACCGCCGCCATGGTCGGCGCGGCCCTCTCCTAGGAGCACCCCCTCCCAGGACCATTACGAGGACCACCGCGAGGCCACCCCCATGAGTTCCGCCCTGGACGACCGCGCCGTCGCGGCGCCCCCGAGCCCCCCGGCCGGCCACCACACCCGGGGGGCCCGGTTCCTGCTGCTGCTCGCCGTCTTCCTCTGCGCCGCCTGCGGCCTCGTCTACGAACTGGCCCTGACCGCGCTGGGCAGCTACCTCATCGGCAACTCGGTGCTCCAGACCTCCGTGGTCATCTCCGTGATGGTCTTCGCCATGGGTGTGGGCTCGCTGGCCGCCAAACCGCTGCGCCACCGCCCCGTCGTCGCCTTCGCGGTGGTGGAGGGAGTGCTCGCGCTGGTCGGCGGCCTGTCGGTGCTGATGCTGTACGCGGCCTTCGCCTGGCTCCAGCTGTACATGCCCGCGATGATCGTGGTGTCCCTGGTGGTGGGCCTGCTCATCGGCGCCGAGATCCCGCTGCTGATGACGCTGCTCCAGCGCATCCGCACCCAGGAGGCCAGCAGCGCCGTCGCCGACATGTTCGCCGTCGACTACATCGGCGCCCTCGTCGGCGGCCTGTGCTTCCCGCTCTTCCTGCTGCCGACCTTCGGCCAGTTGAAGGGCGCGCTGGTGGTCGGCGTGGTCAACGCGGTCGCCGGGGTCATCGTCGTGGTGTTCATCTTCCGCCGCCAGACCGGCCGGCTGGTCAAGGCCGGGCTGCTGGCCGGCGTCACCGTGGTGCTCGCCGCGCTCGGCACGACGTATGTACTGGCGGACGACCTGGAGGTGACGGCGCGGCAGCACATGTACGCGGACCCGATCATCCACTCCGAGACCACGCAGTACCAGGACATCGTGGTCACCCGCTCCACCGCCTTCACCGGGGAGCCCGACGTGCGGCTCTTCCTCAACGGCGACCTTCAGTTCAGCTCCGTCGACGAGTACCGCTACCACGAGTCGCTGGTCCACCCCGCGCTGTCCGGCCGCCACTCCAACGTGCTGGTCCTGGGCGGCGGCGACGGGCTCGCGCTGCGCGAGGTGCTGCGCCACAAGGACGTCCGGCACGTCACCCTGGTCGAACTGGACCCGGCGATGACCCGGTTGGCGCGCACCTTCGAGCCGCTGCGCAAGCTCAATCACGGTTCGCTGGACGATCCGCGGGCCAAGGTCGTCAACGCGGACGCCTTCACCTGGCTGCGCGAGGCCCGGCAGCAGTACGACACGGTGATCATCGACTTCCCGGACCCGGACTCGGCGTCGCTGGCGAAGCTGTACTCGGTGGAGTTCTACGACCTGCTCCGCCGGGTGCTGGCGCCCAACGGCCAGGTCATGGTGCAGAGCGGATCGCCGTTCTTCGCCCCCAAGACCTACTGGTCGATCGCGAAGACCATCGAGACGGCCGGGTACGCGACGACGGAGTTCCAGATCGACGTGCCGAGCTTCGGCAACTGGGGCTTCGTTCTCGCCCGCCCCGGCACCGAGGCGCCGCCGCTGCGGCTCGCCCCGGACACGCCGAAACTCCGCTACCTGGACGGGGCGGTGCTGAAGGCGGCCACCGTGTTCCCCGTCGACCGCCGCCGCACCGACGTACGGCCGAGCACCCTGATGGATCCGGCGGTGCTCGAATACGTGCAGGACGAGTGGCGCGACTACTGAGCCAGGACGACAGGGGCGGGCACGGCCGCGTCGCGTTCGGCAACGCAGCCGTGCCCGGGGGTGCCCCGCGTGGTCAGACTCCCGTCGGGTCCTTCTCGTACGTGCGCTCCGCCACCGGCGCCGGCTCGTGGCCGGCCTCGCTGAGGCCGAAGCGGTCGTGCACCTTCCGCAGGAACGGCGGGGCGTACCAGGCCGAACGGCCGAGCAGGCGCATCGCGGCGGGCACGAGCACCCCGCGGACGGCGACGGCGTCGATGAGGATGGCCAGTCCGCTGCCCAGACCGAACATCTGCATGTAGCTGATCCCGGCCGTGCCGAAGGCGAAGAAGCTCACCGCCAGCAGGCAGGCCGCCGCGCTGACGATGCGTCCCGTGTGCCCGAGGCCGTTGACGACCGCGGTCTCGTTGTCCGCGCCCTCGTCGTGCAGTTCCTTGATCCGGCTGGTGACGAACACCTCGTAGTCCATCGAGAGGCCGAAGGCGATGCAGAACATCAGCAACGTCATCGACACCTCCATCGGCTGCGGCGTGAAGCCGAACAGGTCGGAGAAGTGGCCGTCCTGGAACATCCACGTCATGACGCCCAGGGCCGCTCCCAGGCTGACGATGTTGAGCACCAGCGCCCGCAGCGGCTGCACCACGCTGCCGGTGAACAGGAACAGCAGGATGAAGGTGGTGACCGCGATCAGGCCCCCGGCGAGCGGAATCAGGCCGGTGATGGAGTCCTTGGAGTCGACCAGCGCCGCGTCCCTGCCGCCCACCAAGGGGTCGGTCCCTTCGGGTGCCGCG
Organism: Streptomyces sp. NPDC111628; assembly: GCF_055635195.1. Lineage (NCBI taxonomy): Bacteria > Bacillati > Actinomycetota > Actinomycetes > Kitasatosporales > Streptomycetaceae > Streptomyces > Streptomyces sp. NPDC111628. The sequence goes on from NZ_JBVKBZ010000004.1 coordinate 716,204, forward strand.
ACCGCCCGGACGTCCTTGACCAGATCCTGGGCCGCGTCCGACATCGGGGCCAGGTCGCTCACCACGTTGATCCGCTGCGCCTCGGGGCGGCCGAGCGCGGTGTTGCGCGGACCGGGCGCCGCGGCCCGCCCGCCGGTGTAGGTCCCGGTGGACGCCTCGACGCGGACGACACCGTCGAGCTGGGAGAGCTCGCCCGCGTACGAGCCCAGCGGTGCCGCGCCCACGGACTCGTCCATGACCACGTGGACGGCCGCCGCGTCACTGCCGTTGAAGTTCTCCGCCAGTTGGGCCGAGACCTGGCGGCTCGCCGCGCCCTCGGGCAGCGAGCGCTCGTCCGCGATACCGATGGAGATGCCCAGCAGCGGACTTGCCGCCAGCAGCAGCACCGCGAGCACCGGCAGCGCGGTGAGGGCGGGGCGCCGCATGGCCGTGCGGGCCAGCCGCCCCCAGAAGGGCACCCGGGAGGCGTCCTGCCGCTCCGTCTTCCTCGCCCACGGCAACTGCCCCTTGTTGACCCGGTGCCCCAGCACGTTGAGCAGGGCCGGCATCACGAACAGGGTGCTGACGGCGGCGATGGCGACCACACCGACGCCGGCGTACCCGAACGAACGCAGGAAGTACTGCGGGAACACCAGGAGCGCCGCGAGCGCGACCGCCACCGTGGCGGCGGAGAAGGCGACCGTACGGCCCGCGGTGTGCACGGTGTGCCGGACGGCGTCGTCCACGCTCGCGCCCTTCGCGAGCTGTTCGCGGAACCGGCTGACCATCAGCAGCGCGTAGTCGATGCCGAGGCCGAGACCGAGGGCGGTGGTCAGGTTGGTGGCGGTGATGGAGATGCTGGCGACGCTGCCGAGGAGGAAGAGTTCCGCGAACGTACCCACGATCGCGACGAGCCCGATGGCCAGCGGCAGCAGGGCCGAGACCACACTGCCGAAGACGAACAGGAGGAGCAGGAGGGTCAGCGGCAGGGCGATCGTCTCGGCGAGGACGAGGTCCTCGGAGGAGTACGTACTCATGTCGTCGCCCACGGCCGCGGTGCCGCCGGCCTCGACGGTGAGCCCGCCGTCCTTCGCGCCGGTGTACTCGTCGATGATCTCCTTGGCGTTCTCCCGCTCCTTGGTGTCACCGCCCTTCACATGGGCGAGCACCATCGCCTGCTCGCCGTCCTCGGAACGGAGGTCCGGGTTGCCCGTGTCCCAGTACGAGATCACGTTCGCGACCGTCTCCTCCTCCTTGAGGCCGGCCGCCAGCTCCTTCCCCTGCTGCCGGGCGGTCGCGGCGTCGACGCCGCCCTCGGGGGCACGGACCAGCAGGACCAGGTTCGACTCCCCGCCGAACTTGTCGGTGATGACCGACTTGGCCCTGCTGGACTGGGAGGACGGGTCGTCGAAGCCGCCGGGCAGGAGTTTGCCGAACGCGCCGGCGCCCAGAGCTCCCATGAGGACCACGGCCACGGCTGCGACGACGAGTACCAGCCGGGACCGGCGGATCGCCAGTTCGGCTATGCGGTCAAACACGCACTCTCTCCTTGCGTTCTCACGGCGTGAACCCTTGGCCCGCGCTGGTGGTGGGGGCGGCGGAGCCGCTGCCCCGTCGCCGGCCCTGACGCTATCCACGCCGTAAGTGTCTTTGGCAGTGCGAGAATTTCTTGACACCGTTAAGTCGTTCTCATGCCCGCACGCTTCAGTCGACGGTCGCCTCGGGGACGAGCTCGCCCTGCCAGATCTCCTTGCCGTCCTCGTCGTAGGCCGTCACTTCACCGTCACGGAAGTGGTAACTCGTCCCCTGCGGCCGGAAGTCCACCACGTAGCCCTGCTCGGACTCCCTCGCCTGCGTGGGGTCGCCGTACGGTTCACCGTCCTTCATCCTGGCGAAGTAGAAGACCTTTCCCGACCCGGTCCGGCAGAAGGCGTACCGCTCCTCCAGGTCGTCCCTGCTGTAGGCGGCGACGAGTCGCGCCCCGGAACCCTCCGGCAGCATCTCGGCCATCGGCTTCGGGCAGGGGCCGCTCGCCGAGGGCGCCGGGGAGGGCTTCGAGGAGTCGGAGCCGGTCACGAACGAGGTCACGGCCGACCAGTTGAGGATCAGCAGAACGATCGGGGTGATGATGGCCGCCGCGAGGAACAGCAGGCAGCCGCACCCCGCCACCAACTCCCCACGGGTCGCTTCCCTGGGGGGTGTCCGTGCGGCAGCGGCGCTGGTGCTTCCGAACAGGGCCTCCTCGGCAAGGGGCGGGGCGGTGACCGACCACCGCGTGCCGCACCTGTCGCACCTCAGGCCGTCGACCACACGGTGTGCGCAGAGGGGGCAGTCCCAGACGAGTCCCCGCACGGTGGGGCTGCTTCGTCCCGTCATGTCGAAGCGCAGGTCGGGGGGCGTTCTCCGGCCGCTCGTGAGAGGCGGCTTCGTGACGGGCGTCTTCTTTGCGGCGGGCGGCCTTCTCGTGGTGGCCGCCTTCTTCGGTACGGACTTCTTCGCTGCCGCCTTCTTCGCTGCCGCCTTCTTCGGTACGGCCGGTTTCGGTACCGCCTTCTTTCCGGCAGGCGGCTCGGGAGCGTCCCTGCGTATCGCCGCGCGCGGCGTCTCACAGACGTCGCACACCCGCACCGCGGCGTCGTTGTACGTGTCGCAGTCCGAGCACTGCCAGGTCGGCCCGGCCACCATGCCTCCCTGAACTCACGCGTCCGCGACGGTCAAGCGGGCCATGACCGAGCGGAACAGGTCCCGTGTCACCGGTGAGACGGGCGAGCCGAGCCAGTCCCGGCTCTCCTCCCGCTCGGCGGCGGACGGCTCGGCCTCGTCCCACCAGGAGGCGGAGACGTCCTGGACGCGGTACGTGTGGGCGAACCACCGCGCGAACTGCCAGGCGGGCTCCGCCTGGTCGGCGCCCACGACGATCTCCGCCACGAGGTCGCCGGCGCCCGCCCCGGCGGGCCGGAACCGGAACGCCAGCCGCAGGCTCCCGTCGTGTCCGTCCAGCCGGCCCGCGATCGAGAGACAGCACTCGGGCTCCATGTACAGCCGGCCGCCGACACCGCCCGCGCTGCCGTCCCGGCGGCTCCAGGAGAAGACCAGCCACCGCCGTCCGTCGAAGTCCAGCCGGACGCCGTCGCCCCGCAGCCGGAAACTCACAGGCTGTTCGCGATCGTCTCGATGATCTCGTCCATCTCGAACTCCTCCAGCCCCTCCCCGGCCCTGGAGGGGAAGTGCAGCGTGAGGTCCCACTCCTCCCCGATCGCCTCCTGCCAGGGCTCTTCCTCGGGAGCGAAGAGGACGAGCCGCTTCGCCGACTGTTCCATCACCGCCGTCTGACTGCGGGCGTATCCCCACTGCTCGAAGAGATCGTCCATGGAGCGCGGAATGTTCCGCGGATACGTCTGCGCGGTGACACCCACCGTGCCGAGCGGGTGGGCGGGAGCGTCGGTGAACATGACGATGACGTGGCGCCGCCGGTCGAGCCCCGTCTCCCAGGGGGAGTTGATGGCCAGGGCCAGCGCTTCGAGACCGGACTCGGGGATGTCCCCGCCGCCGCCCGCCTCGAGGTTCCGTACGAAGTTCTCGAACTCCGCCACCTGCTGGGGCAGGCGCAGGAACTCCGTCTGCTCGATCGCGTCGGAGGGATCGTCCCCGAAGTCCCGGAAGGCGATGAGCCGCAGCCGCAGCTGGCTGATCTCCTTGCTCTTCCTGGCCATCACCTCGTTCAGCCTCTGATGGAACCGGAGCGAGTTGTTCTTCACGATGTCCAGTACGGGATACATGCTGCCCGTGGCGTCGATGCACATCACGATGTCGACGGCGTACTGCAGGTTGCCGTGGTACTTCTCGATCTCCGCGCTCACGCGTTGCTCCTCGGTCTCGGAGGGGGAAGGGGGATGGAGGGGAAGGAGGGGGGAGTGAACCGGGTCATGGGGCGGGACGGCTGCCGGGGAGGTCGTCCCGGTGCCGACCGAGATTGATCCTGACCCTGGACTTCTTCGGTCCGTCGTCCGTCACGGCCGGCGGCCGGTGTCCGGAGCGGTCCGGCGGGTTGAACTGCACCCGGCTCCTGCGAGGTCCCTCGGACGTCGCGGAACCGGCGCGCTCCCGGCCCGGACCGGAGGCGGCCGGGCGTGGCTGCGGCGTGCTGTGGAGTGTGCACAGCTCGGTGTCCGTCAGCGCCTCCAGGAACGCGGCGACGGTCGGCCGGTCCTTCGGGCCGGCCGCCGTCATGGCCGCGATCAGCTCCTGCGCCGGGGTGCCGAGCCGTTCGTCGGCGACCAGCGGCTCGGCCGCGTTCACCGCGTCCGCCGGGGATCCGTAGCGGCCGGAGTACGCGGGCAGCGAGCCGGTCAGGTAGAGGTGCGTCATCAGGCCCAGCGCGAACACGTCCGCGGCCGTCGTCAGGTCCCGGGGCTGTACGGACTCGTCGCCGCGCACATAGCGCCGCCACTCCGGTGCGCCGAACAGCGAGTCACCCGCGATGTCCTCGCGGGCCGGAGGACGGCCGGAGAGATACGAGTCGTCGAAGTCGATGAGCTTGGCCGTGTGGAACGCGGCGGCCTTCCGCTTCTGGACCAGGACGTTGGCCGTCTTCAGGTCGCCGTGCACCACGTCGATGTCGTGCAGCAGCCGCAGGCTGATCGCCAGCGTCCTCAGCAGGACCGCCTTCTGCTTCGTGCCGAGCGAGTGCGGATCCGCCAGGCCCGCGGTGTCTATGCGTTCGGTCACCTTGTAGTAGGTGCTGCCCGCGTGGAAGAAGTCGGTGGCGAGCACCAGGTTGCCCGCGCCGCTGGCGTCGGGACGCAGCAGCTTCATGATGCTCCGGTGCCGTTCCTCGAATTCCCGGCACGTCTCCAGCCTGATGCGCCGGCTCGCGGCGCTGCCGGCGGAGCCCTCGCGGGGACGCTTGGGTTCCAGGAAGCGCTTGAGGAAGTACTCCTTGCCGTCCTTCTCGGCGAAGGCCCACACGCATTTGCCGCCGTCGGCATTGGTCGGCTCGGTGACGACCCGGTACCCGCCGATCACATCACCCGGCTTCACTCACGCACCTCCGGCATGAACTTCTCGTACGAGGGTCGGTAGGTCCGCCAGGTCCGGTCCTGCCAGCGGCGCACCGCCTCCGGGCCGTCGCCCGGCGGGACGTCGAGGTACCCGCTGCGGACGACCTCCGCGTGCCGCTCGGCGAAGGCTCGCCGCAGTCGGCCGAAGTCCGCGAAGCCGAGGGCCGCGAGGGAGAGCGACGCGTCGTCGCCGGTGGCCGGCTGGATGGCCCGGCGCAACAGCTCGGCCCACTCGCCCATGTCCCGGGCCCGGCCGAGCGTTTCGAGCAGCAGGCACTCGAACTGCGCGGGCGTGTGCACGTAGCCGAAGAAGCCGTCGGTGGCGGCCAGCAGGACGCACGGCTCGCGGAACTCGCCGCGGTGGGCGGACAGGGTGAAGTCGCGGTCCGCGCAGATCACGTTCGTCATCGGCGGGTCCTGCCGGAGCTGGGCGAGGGCGTCGTCCTCCCGGGTGTCGTCCCGGGTGAGCGCGTGCAGTCCGCCGACGGGGAGCAGGGCGTACGACCGGGAGTCGCCGGCCCAGACGGCCTGCCAGTGGACGCCCCCGTCACCGGCCCGGTACCGGACCGCGGCCAGGGTCGTGGGCAGTACGCGGCGCATGGACCCGGTGATCTTGCTCCGTGCTCCCGTCGGAGCCGCGTGCAGCATGGTCCGCAGGCAGTGCTTCAGGTGCGGCAGGGAGTCCGCCTCCTCGGAGGCCGCGACGCGCTGGAACCAGCACTCCGTGGCGAGCCGGGCGACCCGGGCACCGGCCCAGGCACTGGTGTACGTCGCGCCGTCGGGCCCGCGCCAGGCAGGGGCCGCTCCGGAGCCGCCGGAGCCGTCGAAGACGGCCAGCAAGCCGTTCCCGGTGGGCCGGTGGTACGCCGCGAGCGGTTCGGCGTCCTCACCGTGGCCGGGGCGGCGTTCCGTCCAGACGACGAGGGCCTGGAGGCTGCCCTCGGCGGCCGACCAGGTCAGATGGCCGGACGGGGAGCGAGGACGGCCCGGCGGAAGGGTGGGCCTGGGCGGAATGATCACGTCCGTCCACCGTCCCGGCGGTCACGCCGCCCGTCGTCCGTCGTCCCGGCGCCCCGCACCCTGCTCACGCGACGCTCCGGCGCGGACACCGGAGGTGGCGGCACGTCGGGCGGCCGGGGCGGCGGCGGCACGTCGGGCGGGCGGGACGGCCTGGGCGGTGGCAGCGGCTCCTCCTTGCGTGCCACCACCTCGCCCGGGAGTACGCCGGGTCCGTCGAGCCCCGGCGCCGCCGCGGGCCGCCGGTGCGGTATTCCGCGCACGCGGCTTCCCCCGGGTCCGGCGGACGGTTCCCGGCGGGGGAGCAGTTCGGCCCGGGCTCCGTACAGCCGGATGTCCGCGTCCCCGGTGAAGTCCCGCAGGGCGGTGTTCAACGCGTCCTGCAGTGCTTCCCGGGACCGGTCGGCGCCGTATTCGCGCGACACGTTCCGCAGCCGTTCGCGAAGAGGGCCGTGCCACAGGGCGCTCATGTCGCGGATGCCCCGCGCCACCACGGCGCCGGGGTCGGCCACCCGGCACATCAGCTCCACCCGGCAGTGCAACGGTGCGGACGCCCCGCGTCCGGCCAGTCGCAGATCGAGAACCAGCCGGTGCTCCGTCGTGTCGACCAGGAACATCCGCCGGTACACGCCCGCCCGGAGCTCGGGCACCGGCTCTCCCGCACGGACCGTGCGCATCGGCCCGGCGTCCGGGACCAGTACCAGCGCCCTGCCCGGCGGCGGCGTCGGCAAGGGACCGGGCGGGCGGGCCCGCGGCAGCGTACGGCCCTCGACCACCGGGTCGTACGTCGGCGGACGCGTCACCGGGCCGGCTTCCGGTGCCTGGCCGCGGCCCTTCCGTGCGCCCCCGTACGGCGCTCAGCCATGGCGCCTGCCGCCATACGTCTTCCTCCCGTGGGACACGCGGCGCGGGGCTGCCGCTCCGGCGGGGGGCCGTACCCGTCCTCCCGCCCACGAAGCGCCCGCCCTGATCGTTGAGCCGCTGAGTGATCTGAAGGGCCTGCGCCGTCGATTTGAGCGTGTCCCGGGTTGTTCAGCAGCCCGTTTCGGGCGGCTGAACAACTGACGCGTTCTCGCCTTCGTCGTCCCGCTCGCCCTCCGCCTGGGAGGGAGTGGTGTGCGGCACGTCGGGGGTGTCCGGCTCGTCGTCGCGTTCGCCCTCGGCCTGGGACGGGGTCGGCTCGCTCATCGTGGTACCTCCTCCTGCCGGGCGGGTCACGGCACGGGTACCCCCTCCGGGCGGCCGGCACCATCCGCCGCCCGGCAGGACCTGGAGCGGCGCCCACCACGTGAGCGTCGTCCCCCGTCCCTCGCCCCCGGCGCCCGCGCCGTCGTCGGCGACCCGCAGGCGCACCCCGTCCCGGCCGTCCGGCGAGGGGGCGGGCGTCTCGACGGTGACCTCGACGCGGGAGACGCCGGGGCGCGCCGACGCGGCGGCCAGGGCGTCGCGCAGGGCGGTGAGCAGGCGATCGGCGACCCGGTCGGGCACCCGTGCGTCGACCGGTCCGCCGAAGTGCGTGGACGGCGCGGTGCCGAGCCGGGCGGCGGCGGCCGCGGTCTCGCGCAGGACCCGGCCGCGCAGGCCCGCCGGGGGACCGGCCGGGGGCTGCTGGAGGGTGAGGATCGCCGTGCGGACCTCACGGACCGTGGAGCGCAGCTCGTCCACCGCGCGGCCGAGGATGTCACGGACGTCGTCGGCACCCGGGCGGCGCTGGGTGGACTCCAGCATCATGCCGGTGGCGAACAGCCGCTGCACGACCAGGTCGTGCAGGTCGCGGGCGATGCGGTCGCGGTCCTCGTAGACCGCCAGCCGCTCCCTGCCGCGCCGGGCGTCGGCCAGGACGAGGGCGAGCGCCGCCTGCGAGGCGAACTGCGTCGCGAGCAGCCGCTCCAGGTCCGTGTACGGGCGCCCGCCGCGGCGGCGGGGCAGGGCGAGGGTGCCGATGAGCCGGCCGCCCGCCTGCAGGGGCAGCATCATGCTCGGCCCGAACCGGTGCCGTACGTGGGTCGTCATGCGCGGATCGGTCGCCGAGTCCTCGATGAACACCGGTTCGCCGCCCAGGAGCTGTTCCAGGACGGGGCTGCCCGGCGCGATGGTCGCGCCGACCATGCCGTCCGGGTCGTCGGGCGTGGAGGCGGTCACGATCGCCATGCCGCCCTCGGCGGTCGGATGCAGGATGACACCGGCGGAGGCGTCGGCGAGCAGCCGGGCCCGTTCGGCCACCGTGGTCAGGGCGTCGCCCGCGCCCTCCTCGGTGAGCAGCGCGGTGGTGACGGCGGCCGCGCCCTCGATCCAGCGCTCCCGCTGCCGGGCCGTCTCGTACAGCCGGGCGTTGCCGATCGAGACACCGGCCTGCGTGGCCAGGACCCGCAGCAGCTGCTCGTCCTCGACGGTGAACGGGGCGGCCCCGGCCCGCCCGGCCAGCCGCAGCTCGCCGAACTCCTCGTCCCGCACGTGGACCGGCACCCGCAGCAGGGGCGCCGTCTCCGGTACGGGGTCGGGACCCGGGGTGCGGATCTCGGCGAGGCCGCCCGCCTCCGGGTCCGCGACGACCAGGGCCGCGCGGTCGGCGCCGGTCAGTTCGGCGGCGCCGTCCACGATGTGCTGCAGGACGCCGCGCAGGTCCAGGGCGGTGCCGACGTCCAGGAGGGCATCGAGGAGACGGGCCAGTCGGGGCGCGGGCTGCGCGGTCATGCGTCGGGCTTCCTCGGTTCCCCGGTCGCCGCCGGGCGGCGGATCAGTCGGAGTCGGAGTGTGCGTCGGAGCGGGCGTCGGAGCCGGCGGTCGTCGGGTGCAGGACCAGCGGCTCCACCCGGCCCTCCAGCATGCTGCCGAGGCCCTGGACCGCGCACACGTCGGGCCGCTCCGCGATGTGCACCGGCATGCCGGTGGCCTGACGCAGCATCTGGTCGAAGCCCGGCAGCAGCGCGCTCCCGCCGACCATCATGATCCCGCGGTCGGCGAGGTCCGCGACCAGGTCCGGCGGGCAGTCCCGCAGCACCTTGCCGATGCCGTCGAGCACCGCCGTCAGCGGCGTCTGGATGGCGTTGCGCACCGTGGCGGTGTCGACCTGCACAGTGCGGGCCAGCCCGGTCGCCACGTCCCGGCCGTGGATCTCGGTGGACGCCGGTCCCTGCGGGGTCAGCCCGTTGCCGGACAGGGCGAGCTGGAGCGGGCGCACGGACTGGCTGGGCAGCACCAGCTCGTGCTGGTGGCGCAGCAGCTGCACGATCGCGTGGTCCACGGCCTCGCCGCCCACCGGAATGCGTACCGCGGTCACGATCGAGCCCAGGGAGAGCACCGCGACCTGCGTGGCGTGCGCGCCGCACACCATGATCATGGTCGCCTCGGGCTGCTCCACGGGCAGTCCGCAGCCGACCGCCGCCGCGATGAGCGTGTCGACGAGTTCCACCCGGCGCGCGCCGAGCCCGACCAGTGTCTCGATCGCCGCGCGCTGGGACAGCGGGTCCGCGTCGTGCGGGGTGCAGACGGCGGCCCGCAGCCGGGGCTTGCGGCGCAGGGCGCGGCGGATCCGGTCGCCGAGCAGGTGGCGCAGCATGCGCTGGGCCATCTCGATGTCGACGACCGTGCCGCCGGAGACGGGCCGTACGACGCGGATGTAGCCGGGGGTGCGGCCGGTCATCTTCTCCGCGAACTCGCCGACCGCGATGAGCGCGCCGGTGCGGGTGTTGACCGCCGCGGCGGACGGCTGGTCGACGACGAGCCCGGCACCCTTCACGTACACGCGGGTCCGCGCCGCGCCCAGGTCGACGGCGAAGTGGCAGCGGCGCAGCGCCTCCAGACTGGCGGTGTTGGCAGTACTGGCGGTCATGGCGAATCCTCCCGAGAGCGCGGACCGTGCGGGGCCGCCCGGTGGCCGGCCTCTTAGGCACCGATCGTGCGCGGCCGCGCGGGCGGGCGCCCGCTGGAGGGGGCCGGGCGGGGGGCCGCTGAACGAGGGGCGTGCCCGGCGCGGCCCGGGCGGACCGCGTCCGGCCGGGTCAGCGGAGGCCCGCCGCCGGACCGGGGCGCCCGCCGCCTTCGACCAGGTGGTACCAGCCGGTGTCGTCGGCCAGCGGGCGGAAGAGGTCCGGCGGGAAGGCCGGCCCGTCCTGCCCCTCCTCGCGCACCTCGTCGTAGTACAGGGAGTCGGAGACCGCGACGACCGCCTGCGCGGAGGAGGCGTCCAGGACCGCGCCGACCGCATCGGCGTCGGCACGGCCCAGTGACTGCTCCCCGGTCCCGTCCAGCGCGAACTCCACCTGCCAGAACTCGATCCGCAACCGCAGGCCGGCCAGGCGGGACAGCCGGCCGGGCAGACCCTCGACGGTCGCCCTCAGCAGCGGGGCGGCCTCGGCCCGCGGCGCCAGCAGTACGTACGGGCCACCGGGTTCGTCCACCAGCTCGTAGGCGGCGGCGTCCGTCCCGCCGGCCGCCAGCAGGTCCGTGACCACGCCGTGCAGTGCCGCACGGGCGTCGCGGTCCACCGGGCCGTCGGCGAGCGTGTACCGGGCACAGGCGCGGAAACCGGTGTCGAAGTCGATCCCCGGCTCCTCGAAATCCGGTTCCGCCGGTTCCCGTTCCGCCGGTTCCCCTACCTCCAGTGCCCGTTCCTCCGGTCCCGGATCCTCGTCCGGATCCAGCTCCGGTTCCGGTTCCAGGCCCTCGCTGCGCAGCGCTTCCCGCAGCGCCGCCCGGCTCTCCGCCCGTTCCTCCCTCGCGTCCCGGTCCGCGGGGGCCCGGGCCGTGTCGTGCTCGGCGTCGTCGTCCAGCAGGGGCGTCCAGAGGCCGTCCTCCGTGGGGAAGGGGCCCTCCGGCAACTCGTCCGGCGCGGACACCATCGACTCGGGGGCGTCCGGCTCCGCGGGGCGCTGCCCGTACTCGGTCCACGGGGGCGCGTCGTCCACCGGTTCGGCGTACTCCTCGCGCAGCTCCCGGCCCAGTGCCGTCAGGGCCGGGCTCCGGCCGCCGGACAGCTCGTACTCCTCGTACACCTCCAGCGCCTCCTCGCCCCGGCCCTGGCGGCGCAGGGCGATCAGGTAGAGGCGGCGGAAGTCCTCCCGGTGCGGGTGGGCGCGCAGCAGGCCGGACAGTTCGGTGGCGGCCCGGTCGTACTCGCCGAGGACCAGGTCCAGCTCGGCGCGCTTGGTGTGCAGGGCCAGCCGCAGCCGCAGCAGGCGGGACCGGGCGGTACGGGCGGCGGGGCCGGGCACGCCCGCGAGGGGCTCGGCGTCGCCCCACAGCGACAGCGCCCCTGAGACCAGGCCGTGCGCCTCGGCGAGCCCGTTCTCCAGCCGGGCGGCGTCGGCGCGCCGTACCAGCTCGTCGCAGCGCACCAGGTCCAGCTCGTCGGCGCTGGTGTGCAGGGCGTAGCCGTGGGCGGCCGTGGCCAGGACGCCCGGGCCCAGGATCTCCCCTAGCCGCTTCGCCAGCCGGGTCGTCTCGCCCCGCGGGTTGCGCGGCTCGTTGCCCGGGTCCCACAGGCCCCACCGCAGCTCCTCGTGGGTCACCGTGCGGCCGTGCTTGAGGAGCAGCATCGCGAGCAGCGCGCGCACGTCCCGCGGCAGGTCGGCCGGTCCGTCCGGGAGGCCGACCCGCAGCGGGCCCAGGGCCCGGTACCGGCGGGGCGCGTACGCCTCGCCCGCGCGGGTGAGCAGCGCCGGGTCCCCGAGCAGTTCGAGGCCCCGGGCCTGGGCCGCCGAGGAGGAGGACAGCAGCTGGTCGAAGGCGTGCGCGTAGTGGATCCGCAGGGCGGTGGGCAGCAGGTCCAGGCGGCGGGAGTCGATCGGGACGGTCGGGCGCGAGGTCCCCGACGTCAACCGCAGCAGGACCTCGCCCAGGGCCCGCAGGTCCGCCGAGCGTGCCCCCGGGCCCGAGGCCAGACCCGGTTCGAAGAGGCTGAGCCGGACCGTGCCGTCCGGCAGGAGGACCACCCGGGACGCCTCCAGGCCGCCGTGCGCCAGACCCGCCCGGTGCAGGGCGGTGAGCGCCCGTGCCAGCTGGGCCCCCACGGACACCGTCAGCGGCACCGGCAGCCGTCCGTCCCCGGACCGGGTGAGGGCGCCCAGCGCTATGCCGTCGAGGTGCTCCATGACGACGTACGGGACGTCGCCCTCGATGCCCGCGTCGAGCACGGTCACCAGGTTGGGGTGGGAGAGTCGCGTCAGCCGGTGCGCGTTGCGCAGGAACGCCTGGCGCGCGGCCGGGCCGGGGTCCGGGTCGTGCAGCCGGATCGCCACCGTCCGGTTCGCCTGCGGCGAGTGGGCCGCCGTCCGGTCGGCCGCGGTCCGCTCCGGTGCCGTCCGGTCCGGTCCGGTGTCCTCCGCCAGCCAGATCCTCCCGGACGGGGTGAGCCGTCGCGTGGGCCGGTAACGGGCGCCCAGGCCGGGCGGGAAGGGCGAGGGGGCGGCGGGCCGCTCCCGCACGGTCAGCTGCCGGGCGCTCTCCTCGCTGATCGTCGCGAACGACTCGCTCGTGCCGGCCCGCTCGGTGCCCTCCCGGGAGGGGATCAGCGCGCGGAACTCGCCCGGCGAGCGTCCCGCCCGGTCGTCGATCAGGCCGCCGGTGCGCAGCAGCAGGTCGTGGGTGCGGTTGCGGGCGGTGCGGGGCAGCCCGCGCAGGAGCAGCTCGCGCACTCCGGGGCGGAAGGCGTAGGAGCCGGGCGGCCCGGCGACCGTGGTCAGCAGTCCGCCGAGGATGACCTCGGCCAGGTGCTGGGGCCGCGGGTCCGGCTCGACGGCGGCCTGCACCAGCCGCATCACGGGCAGGTCGGGGCGCCCCAGCGCGAGGTGGCCGGCCAGCCGGTAGGCCTGCGGGGAGGCGCTGGCGCGGAAGCGCAGGACGAGTTCCCCGGGCGACAGCCGGGCGACGTCGGTGCGGTCGTCGGCGTCGGCCGGCAGCGGGCGGTGCAGCGCCGCGGCCGCGCCCGGGTACGGGGTGCCGCCCGGGCTCGCGACCAGTGCGGCCCAGTTCGCCAGCCACTCGGGCCCGGGCTCCAGCACGGGGACGTGCACGGTCCCGCCGGGGGCGCGGGGCGCGGCGCCGTCGTACGGCGTGAAGGTGAGCGAGGCGCTGGGCGCCGCCCGGTGCGGGGCCGACAGCCGGCCCGGGACCGGCACCAGGGCGGTGTCCCGCCACAACTGCTCGGGCAGCGGCTGGAGAACCGCCAGGGGGGTGCGGCGCGCCCAGCGGCGCAGCGTGGCGAACCACCGGGTGCCGTCCGGGCCCTCGCGCCACTGCGGCCCCATGCAGTCGCTGATCAGCAGCATCACCGTACGGCCGTCGGCGGGGATCTGGGCGCCGTCGCCGCGTACCGTGCCGTCGGGGTCCGCGCGGTGCAGGGTGACGGTGCGGAAGACGCCGGACTGGGCGAGCGCGGCCTGCAACTCGCGCACCAGGGGCTGCCAGACGGGCATCGTGGGGCCCGCGTCGTGCACCAGGTGCAGGCGCAGCCACCGTTCCCGTACGGGGCGCAGCACGGGCAGCCACCACTCGGGGCCGGCGCCGAGGCGCGCGATGCGGTCGGCGGTCGCGGCCTCGTCCACCTCGTGGCCGACGGGCGCGTCGGCACGGCGCTTCAGCGGACGCAGGGCGCGCTGCAACGCCAGCGTGTGGCGCAGCATCGGCGGTGCGGGTGCGAGCAGGGCGCTGTGCGGCTGCGCCGCCGAGGTGCCCGGGGCGGGGGCCGGGGACGGCAGGCGCAAGGGGGTGCGGGGGGCCTCGGAGCGGGGCGTGGGCCACACCGGCCCCTCGCCCCCAGGTCCTTGCTCCGGCCCCCGGTCCTGGTCCCCGTCTCCTTCGTGGTCCGCGTGCCGGTCCCGCTCCGGCTTCCGGTCCCGCTCCCCGTCCTGTCGCGGTTCCCCTTCGTGGTCCTGTTCCCGGTGCCCCTGCGGGGCCGGTGGCGGCTTCGCCGCCCGCGTCCCGGACGCCGGGCCGTGCGGCGGGTCCTGGGCAGGGGGCTCCATCCGACCGGCCAGCCACAGGAGTTCGGCCAGCTCCAGCGGCGTCGGGCGGGCACCGGTGGCCGCCGCCCGGCCGAGGAGGTCGGCGAGGCGGGGCAGGGGCGGCGGGTCCGGTGTGCCCGGGCGGTCGGCGGGCATCAGAAGGCGTCGGGCTGCGCGGACCGGCCGAGGTAGGGCATCAGCTGCTCGGCCAGCTCGTCCAGGGAGTCGGCGCCGAGTCCGGAGGAACGGGCCAGGTAGATGGCGTTGAGCAGCTGGTCCGTGGCCAGTTCGCCGCTGCCCACCCGGGACAGGAACCGGTGGATCAGCCGGCGCGCGTACCCGTCGGGCTCGCCCAGGTGGGCGCGGACGATCTCGGCGAGGTGGTCGTCGTCGGGCTGCCGCAGCCGCAGCGAGACGCAGCGGCGCAGGAAGGCGGGCGGGAACTCGCGCTCGCCGTTGCTGGTGAGGACGACGAAGGGGAAGGCCTTGCAGCGGACCCGGCCGCGCTCCACCGGCACCCGCTGGTCGGTGCCGTCGATCAGGACCTCGGCGTGACCGTCGGGCACGTCCCGGGCGGCCCGGACCAGTTCGGGGATCTCGTACTGGCCCTCCTCCAGGACGTGCAGCAGGTCGTTCGGCAGGTCGAGGTCGCTCTTGTCGATCTCGTCGATGAGCAGGGCGCGCGGCCCCGCGTACGGCAGCAGCGCGGTGCCCAGCGGGCCCAGCCGCAGGTGGTCCTCGACGCCGGTGGCGGCGGCCGGGGCGTCGGGCGGCTGCGTGGTGTGGCGCGCCGCGTAGAGGCGGGAGAGCGGGTCGTAGGTGTAGAGGCCGTCGCCCAGGGTGCTGCGGCTGGTGATGTTCCACCGGAGGACGGGGCCGAGCCGCAGTTCACGGGCGACCGCGTAGGCGAGGGACGACTTCCCGGTGCCGGGCGGACCGGTGACCAGCAGCGGACGGCGCAGGTACAGGGCCGCGTTGACCAGTTGCACCGTGTCCTCGGTGGCCTGGTAGGTCGCGGCACGGTGGGTGCGGTCCGGGGAGGCGGCCGCCGTGTCGCCGTCCGGGTCCGGCGGATCGAGCACGGGGCCGCCGTCGAAGGCCCGCCAGGGCGGGGGCGGAGGCAGCCGGGTGATGCCGTCGTGGGGGGCAGGCGCGCCGGTGTAGACGGGCCACAGGGGCATGGGTTCTTCTCTCCGGGCGGTCGGTGCGGCGGTCGGTGCGGTGGTGGGTACCACGGTCGGCGCGATGGTGGTCGGAACGATGGTGGTCGGAGCGGTGGTGGTTCGTACGGCGGTCGGTGCGCGGGTCGGTTCGGCGCGGTCGCGGTTCGGCGTGGTGCGTCGGTGCATGGGCGCGGCGGCGGTTCAGCCGACCGGGGAGTGGAGCAGGGCGGGCGGCTCGGCGAAACAGCGGGGGTCGTCCCACAGGAGCTGGACGTCACGCGCCCAGTGCTCCTCCGGGACCTCCGCCGCGTCCGCCGTCTCGCGCAGCTCCATGACCAGGCGGGGCAGCTCGGCCGGCGGCACGCCCGCCACCGACGCCGCCAGCTCGTCCAGGAACGCCGTGCCGGAGCAGCGGCCGTCGGGTCCCTCCTCGCCGGGGCACTCCCGCAGCGGCCACAACAGCACGGGGACGGGCAGGTTGAGGCCGACCTCGAAGTACTCCGGCGCCGCCGAGGGCGGGGTGGCGAAACCGGCCAGCTCCGCCTCGTCCCGCAGCCGTTTGCGCAGCCCGGCCGGCCGCTCCCGGGTGGCGCAGTCCACGCGGTGCAGCGTGCCGCCCGTGCCGGACCCGAGCCTGCGCCACTTCTTGTGCAGCTGGTGGCGGAGGCGTCCGCTGCGGTGGCGGTACCGGTCGGTCACCACGAGCGGGTAGGCGCAGCCCAGCGGAGTGGAGTCGTCCACTCCACACTCCCAGTGCGCCACCGGTTCGTTCAGCCACTCGCGCGGGAGTACGAAGGTGAGCAGTTCGTCGGCGCCGGGATCGAGCTGGGTGAACGCCTCGTCGATGCGTTCCTGGACGAAGGACCGCACCGCGCCGCGGGCCAGCCGGCGCGAACCCACCGGGCGGCGCCGGCCGTTCCGGTAGGCGGACACCTCGACGGTGACCTGGTCGGCACCGGCACCGCTGCGGTCGATCTCCACGACGATGGGCGACCAGGTCGCGGCGCGTGGCGCCGGATCGGGCGGGGCGTGCAGCCGCTCGGTCAGCCGGTCGGCGAAGCGGGCCACGGCCGCCGGGTCCGGCACCTCCCACTGCACGTAGGCGGCGGCCTCCCGCAGCGAGCCGAAACCGCCCTGGGGCAGCGGCGGGTCGAAGGCGTCCATGGCGGAGACGTACAGCCGGTTCGGGTCGCAGTCCAGGCCGTTCTCCTCGGCGCGGCGCACCAGCGCGTACAGCCGCCTGCGGGCGTCCGCCCGGTGGCCGGGGGTGGGCACCAGCTCGCCCAGCTCCGGCCAGTAGCGCGCCATGACCTCGACGGGCAGCATCCGGCCGACCCGTACGTCCCGGGCCCCGGCCACGGCGGAGACCATGCCGACGACCGTGCCGTCGGCCAGGGTCAGCGCCGCGCCGCTGAACCCGGCGGCCAGCGGCTGCCCGTGCGCCGTGACGGCCTCCAACTGGACCCACTCGTCGGAGATGAGGGGGCCGGGCAGGGCACGGTAGGAGGCGAGCATGCCCTCGTCGTACCCCTTGGGAAAGCCGTAGGCGATCAGCTCGGGGACGGGGGCGGTCCGCTCCGTGCCGGGCCGGGCGAAGACGGCCGGGGTGAGCGGCACCTCCCGGTCCAGCTCCAGTACCACCAGGTCGCCGAGGTCGGCGGCACCCTCCCGCCAGCCGCCGTGCACGACGACCGTGCCGGACAGCTCGCCCAGCTCCCGGCGGCCCGGGAAGGTCACCGTCACCGGCGCGCGGTCGGCCCACCGGACGACATGGGCGCAGGTGAGCAACCGGCGGGCGGAGACGAGGAATCCGGCGCCGACCTCCCTGCCGCACTCGACGCGGGCGTGCCACGCGGCACCGCTCATGACAGTGCGGCGGCGTCCGGCGTCTCGGGACCCGCCGGGGACGGCCGCGGCCCGTTACGCGCGGCGGCGGGCCGTGGCTCGGGAACCGCCGGGGAGGGCTCGGGCGACCAGCTCAGTCTCACCACCAGGTGACCCTCGGCCGAGCCCTTCGCGATGACGGCGCCGGCCTCCGCGCTCAGCTTCACCCCGAACTCCAGCTCGACCGCGTCGGGTTTGAGCGAGCCGTCCCGGAAGACCCGCAGCGCGGACGCGGCCGCCGCCCGCACCCCGTCCAGGGAGTCCTCGAAGGTGCGGGCCGCGCGGGCCGGACCGTCGCCGCGCGAGACCAGCCGCGCCCCGTCCTCGTCCTCGACGCCCTCGACGACCACCCGCACGCCGTCCTCGGTCCTGAACTCGACCAACCCGTCCATGACGCCGCTCGCTCCCCGTGTGCCGTACGTGTCCGTGCGCAGCACCATTGTGACGGACGGTACTCGGCCGTGTCCCGTTCCGCGCCACCGGCCCGTCCCGCCGCTGGCGGAAAGCCGCCAGGGCGACTAACCGCCGCGCCCGATCAACTCCCGTGCCCCAGCGGCCCCCTGAGACTGCTCACAGCACTCTTCACCGCACTCTACGACGACACGAAGAGAGACGTGGATGAGCACAGGACCAGTCAGACGTGGGGCGACCCTCCTGTCGGCGGGACTCGTGATTGCGCTGCTGCCGGCCGGGACGGCGGCGGCGCAGGATCCGCCCCCCGACCCGGCGCGATCCAGAACGGCGGCCGCCCGCACGGCCCCCGCCGCCGACGCGGCCCGCACCGTCACCCTCGTCACCGGCGACCGGGTGACCGTCACCGACCTCGGCGGCGGCCGGAAGACCGTCGCGGTCGAGCGGCCCGAGGGCGCCACCGGCGCCGTGCGCACCAGCAGCTCCGGCGGCCGGACCACCGTCGTACCGGACGAGGCCCTGCCGTACCTGCGCGACGGCAGCCTCGACCAACGGCTCTTCGACGTCGGGGAGTTGCTGAAGCAGGGGCTCGCCGACAGCGAGACCGGCGAGCTGCCGCTGATCGTGACGTACGGCAAGGGCGCGCGGGCCGCCACCCCGCGCGGGGCCGAGCGGACGCGGTCGCTGCCCAGCGTGCGCGGGGCCGCCGTCGAGGCCGACAAGGGGCGTGCATTCTGGCGCGAATTCACCCGTGGCGGCGCCGGTGTCGACGGCGTGTGGCTGGACGGGCGGGTCACCGCGGACATGGCCGAGTCCAACGCGCAGATCGGCACGCCCGAGGCCTGGGAGGCCGGGCTGACCGGCAAGGGCGTCACCGTGGCCGTGCTGGACAGCGGCGTGGACGCCGGGCACCCCGACCTCGCGGGGCGGATCGCGCAGAGCAAGAGCTTCATCCCCGGCGAGGAGGTAGCCGACCGGCACGGCCACGGCACCCACGTCACCTCCACCGTGGGCGGCAGCGGCGCGGCCTCCGACGGCAAGGAGAAGGGCGTGGCGCCCGGCGCCACGCTCGCGGTCGGAAAGGTCCTCGACGACGAGGGCTTCGGCAGCGAGTCGGAGATCATCGCGGGCATGGAGTGGGCCGCCCGGGACGTGGACGCCGACATCGTGTCCATGAGCCTCGGCTCCACCGAACCCAGCGACGGCACCGACCCGATGGCCGAGGCCGTCAACACCCTCTCCCGCGAGACCGGCGCCCTGTTCGTGATCGCGGCCGGGAACACCGGCGCCCCCTCCTCCATAGGCTCGCCCGGCGCGGCCGACGCCGCCCTCACCGTGGGCGCCGTCGACTCCGCCGACCAGGCCGCCTGGTTCACCAGCGCCGGACCCCGCTACGGCGACAACGCCCTCAAGCCCGACCTGTCGGCCCCGGGCGTCGGCATCCTCGCCGCCCGCTCGCGCCTCGCCGAGGGCAGCGGCGACTACACGTCCATGGACGGTACGTCGATGGCGACGCCGCACATCGCCGGGGTGGCCGCCCTGCTCGCCGAGGAGCACCCCGACTGGACCGGCGCGCGGCTCAAGGACGCGCTGATGTCCACGTCCAAGGAACTGGACGCCTCCGCCTACCAGTTGGGTGCGGGCCGGGTCAGCGTGCCGGAGGCCGTCGCCGCCGACGTCACCGCGACCGGCAGCGCCGACCTGGGCTTCTACTCCTGGCCGTACGAGGCCAACGAACCCGTCACCAAGGCGGTCACCTACACCAACGACTCCGACGCGGCCGTGGAGCTGAAGCTGTCCGTGCGGGGCGCCCCCGAGGGCGTCGCCACCCTCGCCGACACCTCCCTCACGGTGCCCGCGCACGGCACCGCCGCCACCACCGTCACCGGCGACGGGTCCAAGGCGCCGGTCGGCACCACCGGCGGGCAGATCGTCGCGGCCGACGCGAGCGGGAAGACCCTCGCGCACACCGCGTTCGGGCTGGTCAAGGAGGACGAGCGGTACACGCTCACCGTGCACGTCAAGGACCGCTCCGGCGCCGCGACCCCGGCCGACCTGACCGTCCAGCAGCTCACCGAGGGCGTCGACCCCTTCCCCGCGCACGTCGGCGAGTCCGGCACCCTGGAGCTGCGGCTCGCGCGCGGGACGTACAGCCTGTCGTCCTTCCTGGACGTGCGCGGCAGCCACGGCGCCGACTCCCTCGGCCTCGGCTTCCTCGCCGCACCGGAGGTCGTCGTCGACCGGGACCGCGAGATCACCCTGGACGGCCGCGAGCTGCGCGAGATCAGCGCCGACGTCCGCAGGCGCACCGAGACCCGGCAGCTCCTCATGGAGTACGACCGCAGCGCCAACGGCTCCGACCTGTTCGGCGCCGTGCAGGTGCCGCTGACGTACGACAGCATCTTCGCCGCGCCGACCGGCAGGGTCGCCCAGGGCGACTTCGAGTACCGCACCGTGTGGCGGCTCGGCAAGCCGCTCCTGGAGGTCAAGGGGGTCGGCGAGGCCACGGTCCAGTCCGGCGGCACCCTGATCGAGGGCCGCACCCGGCTGCCCCTGGTCGACGTCGGGGCCGTCGGTGCCGGGCCCTTCCCGGCCGGCGTACGCGGCAAGGCGGTCCTCGCCGAGCTCACCGAGGGGACCGAACCGACCGCGCTCGCCCGGGCCGCGCAGGAGGCGGGCGTCAAGGCGCTGTTCGTGACCGACGACACCCCCGGACGGCTGATGGCGTGGTGGGGCACCGACGACAACGCCGACCGGCCGCTCCAGATCGCCACGGTCTCCGCGGCCGACGCCCGCCGGCTGCACGAGGCCGGACGGGTCGACATGACCGGCACCCGCAACACGCCCTACGTGTACGACCTGTCCGAGGGACACGAGGGCGCCGTACCCGACCGGGACCTCACCTACGAGCCCGGGCACCGCGACCTCGCCGTGCTGCACACCAGGTACCACGCCGCCGAACCGGCGAGCGGCGGCGAGTTCCGGTACTCGATCACCGACACCTTCCCGATCGGCCTCGGCTTCCGGGAGCGGATCGACTACCCCGCCGAACGCACCGAGTACGTGTCCACCGGACCCGGCCAGCTGTGGCACGAGACCGTGACCAGCGCCGGTGAGGCGCTGGAGGAGCGCGGCGGACTCTCCCAGTACCGGGGCGGCTCGCGGGCGGAGCTGAACTGGTTCAAGCCGGTGTGGCACCCCTACCTCGGCACCGGGCTCGGCTGGGGACAGCAGCGCTCCGGGAACCAGCTCCAGTTCAACGCGCCCGGCTGGGGAGACTCGGGGCCCGACCACACCGGTTTCGGCGACGTGTGGAGCGAGGGCAGCGGCATGTCGCAGACCACGTCGGTGTACCTGGACGGCGAACTGGTCGACCAGGGGCCGAGTTCCGCCGCCTACGCGTGGGACATGCCCGCCGACGAGCACACGTACAAGCTCGTCACCGACACCGCGCTCGACGCGGCACGCTGGCCGCTGGCGACGAAGGGCCACGCGGAGTGGACCTTCCGGTCGGCCGCCACACCGGACGACCGGTGGACCTTCCTGCCGCTGATCAACCTCTCCTTCGACGTCGACACCGACCTCGCGGGCAAGGTGCGCGGCGGGAAGAAGCTGCGGGTCGGCCTAGACGCCGCCTACGTGGCGGGCGCCCCGGACACCGGGACGCTCGGCGGCGGGAAGCTGGAGGCGTCCTACGACGGCGGGAAGACCTGGCACCAGGTCCGGCTGCGCGGCGGGGACGGGGAGGCCTCCTGGCACGGGACGCTGAGCGTGCCGCGCGACGCCGAGCACGTCTCGCTGCGGGCCTCGGCGCGCGACGACCGGGGCGGCTCGGTCACCCAGGAGATCGTGCGGGCGGTGGCCGTGCGGTAGACCCACGAGCGCATTTCGTGTGCCGACACGCGGACGGCGCCGCCTCCCTGGGACGGGGAGGCAGCGCCGTCGGTTTCTCGGACCGTCAGACCAGCCAGCCGACGAAGTGGACGAGGCCGGCGAGGATGTCGGTGAGAAGGTTCATGATCGTGCAGCTCCTTGCGCTGTTCAGGTGCGGGACCCGCTGAGACCGGGACCCGCGGGGACTACTGGGGACATGTGCGCCAACTACGGTCTGCAGCCCGTTGCTTGCGCACCGTAAGTATCGTTGGTCCCTGCAGTCACATGCGCTCTTCAGAGCGACGATCACCTGTTCCAGGGAACACCTGCTCGCTTGTTCGGATCACGCCAAGCGCCGCCAAGTCCTGGGGGCGCAGCCGCAGTTGACCGGCCGTCGCCTCCGCCTCCTGCGGCGGGCGCTTCAGGATCGCCGCCGCGTGCTCCGGCGCGATGACGGAGAAGTAGCTGTCCGGGGTGGCCCACGTGCTGCCGGGCGCGGCCAGGGCCAGCGCCCCGCCCGAGCCGCCCTCGCCGATCACCAGCGTGGTGACCGGCGTGCGCACCGAGGCCACGGCGCCGAACAGGTCCGCGATCGCCGGACCCGCCCCCGCCCGCTCCGCCTCCGCGTCGTTGGCCGCGCCCGGCGTGTCCACCAGGGTCAGCACCGGGATGCCGAGCCGGTCCGCGAGGTGGACCAGCCGCGTCGCGGTGCGGTACCCGGCGGGCCGGGTGGCCGTGCCCGTCTGGGCGGCGTACGCGACCGTCCGCCCCGCGTGCGCGCCGAAGCCGCACAGCATGCCCTCCGGGTCCCGGCCGCCCGAGCGGTCGCCGGACAGGGCGACGCGGTCGGTGAAGTAGGCGTCCAGGTACGCCCCGGCGTGCGGACGTCCGGCGGCACGGGCCCGGCGCACCGCGTCCCAGCCACTGGCCGGCAGGTCTTGCGCGCCCAGCGGCTCCGGCACCGGCGCCGGTGCGTCGGACGGCGCCGTCAGCAGCCGCAGCCACCGCCCCAGCGTCGCGCGCAGCTCCCCGGGCGGTACGACCGCGTCCGCGCTGCCCGCCGCCACCTGCGCCTCGGCCGTGTACGCCGCCGGGTCCGCGTCCGGCGGCCGGACCCGCGACCCGGCGAAGCCGACCTGGGCGCCGGGCAGGGCGAGGACCACGTCGGCGCCCGCGCCCAGCGTCGCCCAGCCGCCGCCGGTCGCCGGGTCCCGCACCACCGCGATCTGCGCAAGACCGGCCGCGCGGGTGAGCGCCGACTGCCGGGCCACCCGCTGGAGCTGGGTCAGTGCGAGCATCCCCTCCTGCATCCGGCTGCCGCCGGTCGCCACCAACGGCACCACCGGCAGCCGGTGTTCACGGGCGTACGCGTACGCCGCCTCCAGCCGGTCGCCGGTGCGGTGCCCCAGCGAGCCGCCGAGGAAGCCGAACTCGAAGGAGACGAGCACGGCCCGGGTGCCCTCGACGCGGCCGGTGCCGCAGACGACGGACTCCGCCTCGCCGGTGCGCTCGGCGGCGCGGGCCCGCGAGGCGTCGTAGCCGGGCCAGCCGAGCGGGCCGTCGGGCTGCCACGGGCCGTCCGCGTGGGGGAGTTCGGTGAAGGTGGCGTCGTCGGTGACCAGGGCGAGGAACTCCCGCGCGGTCAGGCGCTCAGTCACGGTCCAGCGCCCGCTTCATGATCTTCCCCATGTCGTTGCGGGGCAGCGCGTCGAGGTACCGGACGACGCGGGGCCGCTTGTGCGGGGCGAGCCGGGCGGCGACATGGTCGGCCAGCGTGCCGAGGGCGGGCGGCGCGGCGGGGTCGGCCGGGACGATCCAGGCCACGATCCGTTCCCCCAGGTCGGGGTCGGGCTCGCCGGTGACGGCGGCCTCCCGGACCCCGGGGTGCTCCAGCAGCGCGTTCTCGATCTCCCCGGCCCCGATCTTGTACCCGCCGCTCTTGATCAGGTCGGTGGCCTTGCGGCCGACGATGCGGACGTAGCCGTCGGGGGCGCGCACCGCCATGTCGCCGGTGCGGAAGAAGCCGTCCTCGGTGAAGGCGGCGGCGGTGGCGTCGGGGCGGTTGAGGTACTCGGTGAACAGGTTCGGGCCGCGCACCTGGATCTCGCCGACGCTCTCCCCGTCGAGCGCCGCGATCGGCGTGCCGTCCTCCTCCACCAGCCGCAGCTCCACACCGGGCAGCGGTACGCCCACCGTCCCGGCCCTCGGCTCGCCGTCGGCGCGCACGCTGGTGTTCATCAGCGTCTCCGTCATGCCGTACCGCTCGATCACGCGCCGCCCGGTGGCGGCGGCGATGCGCTCGTGGTCGTGCACCGGCAGCGCGGCCGACCCCGACACCAGCAGCCGGGCCCCGGCGAGCGCCTTCGCCAGCTCCGGGTCGGCGGGGAGCGTCTCGGCGATCCTGTGGTACATCGTCGGCACCCCGAACAGCATGGTCGCGCCGTCGTTCAGCTCCCGCGCCGCGCCCTCGGTGGAGAACCTGCCCAGGTGCCGCACGGACCCGCCCCGGCGCAGCGGGCCGAGGATGCCGAGGACCAGCCCGTGCACGTGGAACAGCGGCAGCCCCTGCACGAGCACGTCCTCGCCGGTCCACTGCCAGGCGTCGGCGAGCGCGTCCAGGGTCGTCGCGAGCGCCCGCCGGGGGATGACGGCGCCCTTCGGCGGTCCCGTGGTGCCGGAGGTGTAGACGACGAGCGCGGGGTCGCCGTCGTCGGCACCGTCCTCGGGGACCGCCCCGCGGGCCCGCACGTCGACGTCGACGCGCCCCAGGGCGCCGAGGGCGGGCGGCAGCTCGGCGCCCGGGGGCGCCAGGACGAGCGAGGGTGCGCTGTCGGAGAGGATGTGCGCGAGTTCCCGGTCGCCGGACTTCGGGTTGAGCGGTACGGCGGCGACCCCGGCCAGCAGCGCCGCCACCACGGCGACGCCGGTCTCCATCGCCGGGGTGGCCCAGACCGCGACCCGGTCGGCGCCGCCGATCCGACCGGCCGTGGCGCCCGCCGCGGCGGCGAGTTCCGCGTACGTCAGGGAGCGCTCGCCGAACCGCAGCGCGGGCCGGTCGGCCGGAGCGCCGGTCGGGGCCGGGGAGAGGGCCGGGAAGAGAGAGGACACGCGTCGTACTCCTTAGCTGTTGCCCGAGAGCTGTTGCCCGAAGGGTGTTGCCCGAGAGCTGTCGTTCAAGGCTGCCGGATCGCATCGGATCCGCGAGGTGGACCTACCCGAAACCGGGCACGACCAGCACCAGCCAGGCCAGCGCCGGCACGGCCGCCACCACGATCCCGCCGTAGATCATCAGCTGGCGGAAGAAGCGGTCCCGGTCCACGTCCGGGGCGGCGGCCAGCACCAGCGCGCCGTTGGTCGAGAACGGGCTGACGTCCACCACCGTCGCGGACACCGCGAGCGCCGCGATCATGCCGACCGCCCCGATCTCGCCCTGCGCGAGGAACGGCACCGCCAGCGGGATCAGCGCGCCCATGATGCCCACGGAGGAGGCGAAGGCCGACACGATCGCGCCGATGTAGCAGAGCAGCAGCGCGGCCAGCAGCGGGACCCCGATGCCGCCGACGCCCTCACCGGCCCAGGTGATGGTGCCCATCTCCTCCAGCACACCCACGTAGGTGAGGACACCGCAGATCAGCAGCACCGTGGACCAGGCGATCTCGCCGACGGCGCGGCGGCTGTCGTCCGGCCAGGCGGTGCTCAGCACCACGGCGAGGGTGACCGCGGTCAGACCGGCGTCCAGGTCGAAGCCGAGCACGGCCACGACCAGCGCGACCAGGGCGACCAGGGTGGCGATGCGGGCCGGGGTGAGGCGGATGCCGGTGCCTTCGGTGCCGCCGGTCTCCTGGTCGGGGCGGACGGCCACAGCGGTGGGGGCGCCGCCGCCGCTGCCGGGGGCCGCGTCGGTGCCGCCGCCCGCTCCGGTGCCGGTCGGCCCGGGGTCCTTGCCGGGGGCGCCGCCGTCCTCCGGCGTCACCGCCCCGCGCGCCCACAGCTTCCGCCCGCCGAGCACCGCGAACAGCACGGCGGCGATGAGGAGGTTGGCGACCAGCGAGGCCAGGAAGAGGCCGATCTCGCTGCCGGGGAGCTTCTCCCGCTCCACGATGCCGTTGACGATCGAGCCGTAGATGCTGATCGGCGAGAACCCGCCGGCCTGCGCGCCGTGCACCACCATCGTGCCCATCAGCAGCGGGCTGATCGAGTACCGGGTGGCGAAGCTCAGGGCGATCGGCGCGACGATCGCGACCGCGGCCGGACTGACCGCGCCGATCGCCGTGAGCGCGCCGGTCAGCGCGAACATCACCCAGGGGATCAGCGCGACCCGGCCCCTCACCAGCCGGACGGCCGCGTGCACCAGCCAGTCGGTGGTGCCGTTGGCGCGGGCGATCGCGAACAGGTAGGTGACGCCGACGAGGACGACGAACAGGTCGCCGGGGAACCCGGCGAAGATGCCGTCCGCGTCGAGGTCGGCGACGAGCGTGCCCACCCCGAACGCGGCGGCGAAGGCGAGCGCGCCCATGTTGACGGAGCGGGTGGTGGCGATGACGAACACCACGACGAGGACGAGGATCGAGATGAGTTCGGGGGACATGCGGGGGCTCCCGAGTGCTGACCTGACTGCCGATGTGGAGTGGCTGAGTGGCTGAGCCACTTGGAATGGTGCGGTTGGCTGGTCAGCGTGGGCCCGGCAGGAGCAGGCGTCAAGGGGTCGCGCAACAATTGGCTTAGCCACTCGGCCACCGGGCCACCGACGGCGCCGGTGCTACGCTCCCGTCGAGAGGGGGGACCTCATGACCGACGCCCTGCGTCCCATGACCAAACAGCGCCTGTACGAACAGGTGCTGGAGCGGCTGCGCCAGTACGTCACCGACGGCGGCCTGCGGGCGGGCGACCGGCTGCCGCCCGAGCGGGACCTGGCCCAGCGCCTCGGGGTCAGCCGTGCCTCGGTGAAGCAGGCGATCGTGGTCCTGGAGGTGCAGGGCCTGGTGGAGGCGCGGCACGGCGGCGGGACCTATCTGGTCCGGGACAGCCTCGACGTCGAACCCGTCGAGCAGATGGTCGAACGCCGCCGACGCCTCCCGGACGTCCTGGAGGCCCGGGAGGCGCTGGAGACGAAGCTCGCCGAACTGGCCGCCGAGCGCCGCACCGAGGACGACCTCGCCGCCATGCGGTCCGCGCTGGCCGTGATGGCCGAGGAGATCGACCGGGACGGGCACGGCGTCGAGGGCGACCGGCTCTTCCACGCGGCGGTGACGGCGGCGGCGCACAGCAGCCTGCTCGCCGAGTTCATGCGGTCCATCGCCCACCAGATCGCCGAGAGCCGCACCGAGTCCCTGCGTCAGCCCGGCCGCCCCGGCCGCTCCCTGGCCCAGCACCGCGCGATCCTGGACGCCGTGGCCGCCCGGCAGCCCCGGCAGGCCGCCGCCGCGATGCGCCGCCACGTCCGTACGGTCGCCAAGGTCCGCCTGCTGGACTGGGACCCGGAGGACGAGCGCTGACCGCCCGCCCCCGCCGGGCCCGCGTCAGCCGCCGACCGCCGTGCGCTGCAACAGCCCCCAGGTGAACTCCGCGACCACCTCGTGCCGTACGCCCTCCCGGTCCGGGGCGGTGAAGGCCAGCCCCCACCGGGTCGGCGCCGAGCCCTGGAGCGGCCGGGCGGGGGCGAAGGCGCGGGCCGCCTCGTCCACCGTGCAGGACCAGGGCGTGAGGTCGTCCAGGGTGCGCAGTTCGGGCCCCTGTGCGCCGGGGGCGCGGACCAGCCACTCGTTCCAGACGACGCCCTTGTCCGCCACGAGCACCTCGAAACGCAGGCCGGGCCACAGGGGCAGCACCCACTGCCGGGCCTCGCACTCCAGGTCGCCGATCCGGCGCGGCGCCACCGACTCCGGCTCGCCCAGGACGGAGCGGTACCGCGAGGCGGCCGAGCGGGACCGGGGGGAGTGGAGCATCGCCTGCCAGCGCCTGTTGGCCTCGCGCATCTCCGCGACCGAGGCGCCCAGCTCCCGGCGGGCGTCCTCCACCGGTCCGGGGTTGTGGTCGGCCATGCGGCGCAGCAGGACCAGCTGGAAGTCGCGCGGGGTGAAGGGAGCTGGGGGCTGCTTTCCGGTCGGCATGGCCACCATCATCACCCGCCCATTGCCCAGGCAAACGCGATATGAGTAGCCTGTGTTCGTTATTCCGATCGCCTGTTGAAATCTCGAACACACCTAGGGAGGGGGCTGGACATGGGACGCCTCGTGCCGGCCGTGACCCGGGCTCTCGACATACTGGAGCTCTTCCTCGACGGGGACGGCACGCTCTCCGCCCCCGACATCGTGCGCAGGCTCCAGCTGCCGCGCACCACCGTGCACGAGCTGGTCACCACGCTCGCCGCCCGCAAGTACATCGTCCCGGTCGCCGGGCAGTCCGGACGCTACCGGCTCGGCGTGCGCCCGTACCAGCTCGGCGCCCGCTACGCCGAGCACCTCGACCTCGCCGCGGAGGGCCAGCAGGTAGCCCGGACCGTCGCCGAGACCTGCGACGAGACGGTGCACGTGGCGATCCTGGAGGACACCGACGTCATCTACATCGCCAAGGTCGACTCCACGCACGCGGTGCGCATGGTGTCCGCGGCCGGACGCCGGCTGCCCGCGCACTGCACGTCCGTCGGCAAGATGCTGCTGGCCTCCCTGCCCGAGCCGGAGGTCGCCGCGCGCTTCCCCGACGGCGCCGAGCTGACCGCGATGACCCCGAACAGCATCACCGACCCGGCCGCGCTGCGCGAGGCCCTGGCGGCGATCCGCGAGCGCGGTACGGCGGTGGAGAGCCGCGAGTCCAACCCGGACGTGTCCTGCGTGGCCGCCCCGGTCCGCGACCGCACCGGCCGGGTCGTCGCCGCGCTGTCCATCTCCGTGCCCATGATCCGCTGGAGCGAGGAGCGCCGCGCCGAACTGGAGCAGCTCGCCGTCAAGGGCGCCGCCGACCTCTCCGAGCGGCTCGGCCACCGGAGCGCGGCATGAGGGGGACCGGCACGGCCTTCGAGGTGGCCGTCCACGCCCAGGCGTCCCTCGGCGAGGGCCCCACCTGGGACCCGGCGACGGGCCGCCTCCTGTGGCTCGACATCCTGAACTCCCGCGTCCACACCCACGACCCGGCCACCGGCCGGCGCACCGTGCGCCGCACCGACCAGCACGTGGGCGCCGTCAAGCCCCGCGCGGGCGGCGGCCTGGTCCTCAACCTGCGGGACGGGATCGGTCTCCTCGACGCGGACGACACCTTCCGCTGGCTGCACCGCGAGCCCGTCCCCGGCCGCCGCGGCAACGACGCCGCCGTCGCCCCCGACGGCAGCCTGTGGGCGGGCACCATGCGCTACGACGAGGCGCCGGGCGGGGGCACGCTGACCCGGTACACCGGCGACGGGACGGCCGAGACCGTCCTCGACGACGTGACGGTGAGCAACGGCACCGGCTGGAGCCCCGACGGCACGCTCATGTACTACGCCGACACCCCGACCCGCCGTATCGACGTCTTCGACGTCACCGCGGACGGCCGGGTCGCGGGCCGCCGCCCCCTGGCCGCGATCGAGGACGGCGCGGGCTTCCCCGACGGCCTGTGCGTCGACGCCGACGGCTGCGTGTGGGTCGCCCTGTGGGACGGCGGCGCGGTACGCCGCTACACCCCGTCCGGCGACCTGGACCGGGTGATCGCCCTCCCCGTCCCCCGGGTCACGGCCTGCGCCTTCGGCGGCCCGGACCTCACCGACCTGTACCTCACCACGGCCCGCGTCGGCCTGCCCGACCCGCACCCCCTGGCGGGCTCCCTGCTGGTGGTGCCGGGCGCGGGACGGGGGGTGGCGCAGCCGGCGTTCGCGGGATGAGGAGCCCGGCGGACCCGCTCACGCCCCCGTGCGGTCGAGGCCGTCGAGCACCTCGCGCTCTGAGGGCGTCAGCGGGGGACCCGTCAGAGCGGGCAGGGGCGAGCCGGTGAGGGCGGCCAGCACCGCGGTGGGGCGGAACATCCGGGTCGGCGGTGTGCGCATGCTGGTGACGTCCCAGAGCGCCGAGGCCGCCGCGAAGGAACCGGTGGCCGCCCGCGTCATACGGCGCGTGTACGCCGTCGCCGCCCGGTCGGCGATCCCCGGCCGCCCGCCGCCGCGCGTTCGGGGGTAGAGGACGTCCTGCCCGACGGCCATGGCCCAGGCCGCGTCCACCGGGCGCGCCGCACCCCGCAGCACCCGCCGGGCCAGGCCGGGTGTGCCGAGCCCGTCGGCCCGGTCCAGCTCCCGGCCGAGTACGCGGGCGCCGAACGCGGCCACCGACATGCCCTGCCCGTAGGCCGGGTTGAAGGTGCCGAGCGCGTCGCCGAGGACCACCAGGCCCTCCGGCCAGTCGGGCACCTTGTCCAGGTAGTGCCGCACATTGCTGGTGGACCGGCTCAGGTGCACGTCGGTGAGCGGTTCGGCGCCGGAGATCAGCCGGCCCACGATCGGGTCCGGCAGGTCGAGCGTGTACCGCAGGAAGCCCTCGGGATCGGCCGGCGGCTCACCGCCGCGCGTGCCGCCGCAGCTGACCAGCCAGCGGTCCCCCTCGATCGGCATGACCATGGCGCTCCGGCCCGGCCGGGAGACGTACGGATCGGCGTGCACGACCGTCAGCGGGAACCGCTCCGCCCCGGCCGGTACCCGGTACACGCGCGAGGCGTTGACCAGCCCCGAGTCCACGGTCCGCGTCCGGACGCCGGACAGCCCGATCCCGTCCAGCCAGGTGAGGATCCGCGTACCGCGTCCGCTCGCGTCGACGACCAGGTCGGCGTCGAGGTCCTCCTCCCCGCCGGACCCCGAGACCCGCACGCCCCGCACCCGGCCCGCGGACCCGGTCAGGCCCAGCACGGCCGCCCGGCGCACCTCGACGGCCGGGTGTTCGAGCACCGCGGCCCGTACCGTCCAGTCCACCAGCGCCCGGGTGCAGGTGAGCATGACGGGCCCCGGGCGCCGCCACCGCCGCAGCCAGCCCTCGGGGCTGCGGGCCAGCAGGCCCGAGCTGAGGGACACCTCGTGCGCCCCGGCGGCGAGCAGCCGCTTGCGCAGGCTCACGCCGGGCACCGTCTCCTCCATCGCCGTCAGCCCGCCGGGCATCAGCAGGTGCGCGTGCCGGCCCTGGGGAAGACCCCGGCGCTGCCGGGGCCCGTCGGGCAGCTCGTCGCGGTCCAGCACGACGACCTCCGCCACGCCCGCGTCGGCCAGCACGGCCGCGGCCAGCATCCCGGCCAGTCCGGCACCGACGACGACTGCTCTAGGCGACATGGGGCTCCTCGGGTTCGGTCAGGGGTCCGGACAGGGAAGACGGGCCCGTGCCGCCGGGTCCGGCGGCCCGGCCGGGCGGGTGGTGCAGTGCCTGCGACAGTTCCACCAGCCCGCTCGCGCCCGGTACCTCGGTGGCGTGCAGCCGGTAGGAACCGGCGGCGTCGGGCGGTTCCTCGTGGGCGGTGGCCCGCCGCGCCGCGTCGGCGAGCATCGCCGCCTCCGCCGCCAGCCGCGCCTGGTGCGGGGAGCGGCCCGCGCGCAGGGCGGCGTCCCGCGCCCCCTCGCGGACCCGGTGGTCGAAGTACGGCGCCAGCGTGAGCAGGGCGTCGTGGATGGAGACCTCGCGCCACTGGAGCCGGGCCCGGGGAAGCCGCCACCAGACGGACGGCTGCCGGGGAGCCGTGGACACCGACTTCACCAGCGACCACAGCGGACCCAGCCGCCGGTAGTCGTCCAGCCCCCGCCAGTGGGCGTGTACGGAAGGCAGCAGCCTGGGCAGGGCGAACCCCACGGAACACACCAGCGCCGCCAGCGACGCCATCGGCGGGGCCACGTTGGTGGACAGGAAGTCGAGGTTGTGACCGGTCCACCGCGCCACCACGGCCGTGTACTTGGTGAGCTGGAACCCCACCAGGTCCAGCAGTGCGCCCAGCAGGATGAGCCGCAGCCCGACCCGCAGCAGGCCGCGCACCTCACGGCTCCACTTGACGCAGACGGCACACATCACCAGCATCGCCGCGCTGTGCCCGAGCAGGTACAGCAGGATCATCTCCCGCATGAACGGGGTGCCCGCGTAGTACGTGTCGAGGTCGGTCAGCCGCTCGGTGTCCGCGTCGGCGAGCAGGAACAGCACGACGATGGCGGCCACCAGCAGACCGTAGGCCGCCATGCTGCGCAGCACCGCGCGCCGCACCACCGGCCGGGGGCCGCCCCGCCAGTTGATCAGCAGCACCAGCACCGCGCAGCTGTAGGCGGAGAGCATGCCGTAGGTCAGCGGGGCCCCGAAGTTGGGGACGCCGGTGAGTTCGTTGACGGTGCCGAGGGTGGCCGGGGCGGCGCACACGAAGACCAGGGCACCGAGGACGATGGCCACGCAGGTGGACAGGGTCAGCGGATTGCGGACGGCCGTCCGGGGGCGGCGGAACAGCAGCACCGAGGTCATGCCGAACACCACTGCCGCCAGGTAGACGACGAGACTCACGTCCGACCACTCCTCTCGTGCGGGACCTGTGCGTCCCGGCCGTGCCGGGTGCCCGCGCGGCCGCCCCTGCCACCCTCGGTGCCGCCGCCCGCCGTCACGCGGTGCCCGCCGTCGTCCTGCCGGTCGGCACCGTGGACGCGGCCGGTACCCGCACGGCGCCGGCGAGCACGTCGGAGATCCTCGCGAGGGCCGCCGGGTCCGGCGACGGGGCCAGGGGACGACCGGTGCCCGTGGCGGGCGGCGACACCTTCCCCGGTCCGGCCTCGTGCCGCAGCGCGTCGACGATCACCGCGGCCCAGGCACTCGCCCCGGCCAGTTCGGGATCGCCCGTCGCCGCCAGCGTGTCGGCGCGGGTCCGGTCGAACAGGTCCCGGTCGCAGTACGCGTCCAGGTGACCGAGCGCGTTGTGGATGCTGGTCCGGCGCCACATCAGGAGGGTGGCGGGCGAGGCGAACCGCGGGCGCGGCAGCCGCAGGGCCCGGCGGACGAGCAGGTCGTCCAGCGTCTCCTCCAACGGCCCCAGCCGGGCGTACGCGCGCCCCGCCCGCCGCCACTCGGACACCCGCGGCGTCACCAGCGGCACCAGTACCCCGACGACCACCAGCAGGGCGCCGAGGCCCGCGGCGGCCGGGGAGACCGTGGTGCCGAGCGCCGACCAGTCGTGCCCGGACCAGCGGGCGCCCACCGCGACGAGCTTGGTGGCGCTGTAGCCGGCGCCGCACAGCGAACCGGCCCCGATCAGCGTCAGGCCGGCCCGCAGCCCGCCGTGCACCTGGCGGGCCCAGCGCAGCGCGGACACCGTCGTGACGGTCGCCGCGCTCAGGTGCGCGACCAGGTACAGCACGATCATCTGGGCGATGTACGGGGTCGTCGCGTAGTAGGTGTCCAGATCGGTGCGGCGCTCCACGGGCGCGTCGCCGAGCGCGAAGGTCACCGCGATGCCGAGGACCACGACGGCGTAGGCGAGCGTCCACCGGCGGGCGGTGCGGCGCACCCGGGGGCCGCCGCGCCAGTGGACGACGAGGACCTGGGAGGCGGCGCAGTATCCGGTGATCGCCGCGTAGGTGACCGGCGCCGCGAGGTTGGGCACGCCGCTCAGCCGGTTGACGGCGCCGACCGTCGGCGGCGCTCCGAGCAGGAAGCAGAGCCCGGCCAGTCCCAGCACCGCGCAGATGGCCCGCAGATACGGATCGTGCCGGTGCCGCAGCAGGTCGGGGGCGCGCACCGCGAGGCCGAGCCAGAGCGCCGCGCAACTCAGGTAGTTGATCAGGCTGTTCATCCGGTCGTCCCGCGGTAGTTGAGCGCGGCCCCGATGCGTCCGGCGAGGCTCTGAGGGCTGGCCGGGCCACCGCCCTCCGCGGCGAACACCGAGTCGGTGGAGGCGTCCAGCCAGGTGCGCAGCCGACTGCCCATCAGCATGCCGAAGCGGTCCGCCTCCTGTTCCTCCGCCAGGGAGAAGTCGGTGCGCGCGGCCACCGCTCGGGGCCCGTCGTCGGCCTCCGCCCCACCCTCCGCCCGGCGGCGGCTCATGTGCCACACCTCGTGGCAGAGGATCACGATCTGGTGCCAGACGGCCGCGCGTTCGTCGACCACCACGTCGTCGTGGCTCTCGCGTTCGAGCCACAGCCCGCTCGCGGTGTGCGGCGGGAACGCCGCCCGGTGCACGACCACCTCCCGTCCCCGCCACGCGCTGACGGAGGCGACGAGTGCCTCGAACAGCACCTCGGGGTCGGCCGGCACGGCCACCTCGATGGGGTCGATGAGAGCGTCAGCGAGACGACGCATCTCCTTCCTGGTACGCACCGCTGTCTCCTCGTTCCCCCGGCCGTCCTTCGGTCACCCCTGCAATATGCCAAGACGGGCGGCCTCTGGGCCAGTTCCCGGGGCCCAGTCGGTCGCCAGGTGGCCGAGACGGTGCCCTCCCGAGGCCCCCCGCCCCCTGTGAAGACCGGCCCGATCCTGCCCGAACCATTGACGCGCAAGCGCTTCCCACCTACCTTCCCGTTCGAAGTTACGAGCGACATCCGAAATATCGAACGACATTCCTCGAATGACGACAGATGGGGCAGGGCATGGGACGACCTGGCCTGAATCGCAGGCACTTTCTGGCCGCGGCCGGCGGCCTGACGGTCGCGGGCAGCTTCGGCTTCGCGGCGCTCGGCACCGGCGCCGACGCGCTCGCCTCCGGAGCGGACACCCGGGTCCGCTACTGGAACCTCTTCAGCGGCGGCGACGGCTACAACATGATCGCGATGCTGGACTCCTTCCGCGGGGACAACCCCGGCATCGACGTGAAGGACTCCACCCTCCAGTGGGGCAGCCCCTTCTACACCAAGCTCGCCATGGCCGCCGCCGGCAACCGCGCGCCCGACCTCGGCGTCATGCACCTCGGCCGCGTCACCGGCTTCTCGCCCGGCCGCCTCCTCGACCCCTGGGACCCCGCGCTGCTCGCCAAGTACGGCGTGCGCGAGAAGGACTTCAACCCGGAGCTGTGGAAGCGCGCCGTCATCGACGGCAAGCTCTACGCGCTGCCGCTCGACATCCACGTCCAGCTCTGCTTCTACCGCAAGGACGTGCTGAAGAAGGCGGGCCTGCTCGGCGAGGACGGCCGGATCGTGCCGGTCAACTCCACCGAAGAGTGGTTCGACGTGCTGGGGGAGGCCAGGAAGGCCACCGCGAAGGGGCTCCAGACCATCGGCCTGTGGCACAACGACCAGAACTTCCAGTGGTGGTTCTTCGTCGCCTTCTACACCCAGCTCGGCGGCACCTGGTTCAACGACGCCAGGACCGAGGTCACCTTCGACACCGACAAGGCCACCCAGGTCCTCGAGTTCCTGCGCAAGCACGTCGCCGACGGGTACGCCAACCCCTCCTTCGGCGGCAACGCGGGCGCCGAACAGTTCGTCAACGGCTCCCCGTTCGCCTGGGAGGGCAACTGGTCCGTGCCCGTCTTCG
This sequence comes from Streptomyces sp. NPDC111628, assembly GCF_055635195.1. Classification (NCBI taxonomy): domain Bacteria; kingdom Bacillati; phylum Actinomycetota; class Actinomycetes; order Kitasatosporales; family Streptomycetaceae; genus Streptomyces; species Streptomyces sp. NPDC111628. The sequence continues at coordinate 750,967 of NZ_JBVKBZ010000004.1, forward strand.
ACACCGCGAAGGTCGACTACGGCGCCACCCCGCTGCCGCCCGTCTTCGGCAAGCGGGCCACCCACGCCGAGTCCCACTCCTTCGTCCTGCCGCACCAGGCCGACCGCGGCGGCGCCACCAACGAGGGCGCGCACCGGCTCGCCGCCTACGTCGTCAAGCACGCCCGGCAGTGGGCGGCCGGCGGCCACATCCCCGCCTACACGCCGACCCTGTCCACGGCCGCCTACCAGAAGCTGCAACCGCAGAACGAGTACGTCTCGGCCATGGACCACCAGGCCACCGAGCCCAAGGTGTGGTTCGCCGGGTCCACCGGCATCCTCGCCCAGCGGGTCGGCCCGGTCGTCGTCTCCTCGACGACGGGCTCCGCGAAGCCCGAGGCCGCCGCCCGCCGGATGAAGGGCACGCTCACCGAACTGCTCGCCATGAAGAACCCCATGGACGGCCGCACCGCCGCGCAGGGAGGTAGCGCCGCATGACCGCCACCAGCGCCGAAACGATCGTCCGCCCGGCGCGGGCGAGGACCGCCGCCGACAGCGCCGGCGTCCGCCGCAGGCAGGGCTTCCAGCACGGCGGCTGGTTCGTCGCCCCGTTCCTCGCGCTCTTCGCGCTCTTCGTGGTCTGGCCGCTGCTGCGCGGCCTCTACCTCAGCTTCACCGACGCCAACATCTCCGGCGACAGCGCGAACTTCATCGGCCTGGACAACTACCGCGAGGCCCTGAAGGACCCCCTGATGTGGGACGCGCTCGGCCACAGCGCGTACTTCACGCTGCTCGTCGTGCCCTGCATCACCGTCCTCGCCTTCCTCCTCGCGATGCTGGCCCACCACATCGAGCGCGGCAAGTGGCTGTGGCGGCTCTGCTTCTTCCTGCCGTTCCTGCTGCCCTCCACCGTCGCCGCGAACCTCTGGCAGTGGCTGTTCAACCCCGGCACCGGCATGGTCAATCACGTCTTCGGCCTCGACACGCCCTGGCTGACCGACAAGTCGTACGCGATGCTCGCGGTCGTCATCACCACCCTGTGGTGGACCGTCGGCTTCAGCTTCCTGCTCTACCTCGCCGCGCTCCAGGGCATCCCCGCCCACCTCTACGAGGCCGCCAAGCTGGACGGCGCGAACGCCTGGCACCGCACCCTGCACATCACGCTGCCGATGCTGCGCAACATCACCGGCCTGGTCGTCGCCCTCCAGATCCTCGCCTCGCTCCAGGTATTCGACCAGGCCGTCGTCATACAGGACTTCGGACCCGGCCCGGAGGACTCGACCCGCACCTTCGTGCAGTACACGCTCGAACAGGGCTTCACCAGCTACCGCGTGGGCTACGCCTCCGCGATCTCCATCATCTTCTTCGTGCTCATCGCGGCCGTCGCCCTCGCCCGGATGTGGCTGCTGCGCAACCGTGAGGAGGGCGGCCGATGACCACCGCCACACCGCCGATCCGCACCCGCCCCCGCCGGAGCTGGACCCCCGGCCAGATCGTGCTCACGCTCCTCGGCACCGCCGTCTCCGCGGTGTTCCTCGCCCCGCTCCTGTGGGCCCTGTTCACCTCGCTCAAGTCGGAGACCGAGGCGGTCGAGGTGCCCACCCACTGGCTGCCGGACGACTGGACCGGGCAGGCCTGGAAGGCCCTCTTCGAGACCGGCAACATCACCGACTGGTTCGTCAACTCCCTCGTCGTGTCGGTCTGCGTGACGACGATCGTGCTGCTGGTGAGCGCGCTCGCCGGATACGGCTTCGCCCGCACCGAGTTCCGGGGCAAGGGCCTCCTGATGGGCGTGGTGATGGCCGGTCTCATGGTCTCCCCGGCCGTGCTCGGCGTCCCGCTGTTCACCACCGTCCAGCAGATGGGGATGGTCGACACCTACTGGGGCATGATCCTGCCGCAGTGCGCGCCCGCCGCGATGGTCTACATCCTCTACAAGTTCTTCCAGGGCATCCCGCGCGAGCTGGAGGAGGCCGCCTTCATCGACGGCGCGGGCCGCTGGCGCGTCTTCTTCACGATCATCGTGCCGCTGTCGCGCCCCTCGCTCGCCGCGGTCGGCATCTTCACCTTCATCAGCTCCTGGAACAACTTCCTGTGGCCCTACATGGTCACCAACAACCCCGACCTGATGACCATGCCGAACGGCATCGCGACCGTCATGAACTCCTACGGCATCCAGTGGGCCCAGCTCATGGCCGGCGGCCTGATGGCCGGCCTGCCGCTGATCGTCGTCTTCGTCTTCTTCCAGCGCCAGATCGTGGCGGGCGTAGCGCACACAGGACTCGCCGGTCAGTAGAGCGCCCCAAAGGGGCGCGGGGAACTGCGCGACAAGCCACGACGCACCCGCAGACAACGTACAACCACCGAAAGGAAACGATGCGCACCGCCCGCTTCACCCTCGACCCCGCCTTCACCGTCGGCGCCGTCAACCCCCGTCTCTTCGGCTCCTTCGTCGAACACCTCGGACGCTGCGTGTACACCGGCATCTTCGAACCCGGGCACCCCACCGCGGACGCCGAGGGCCTGCGCCAGGACGTGCTGGAGCTGGTCCGGGAACTCGGCGTCACCGCCGTCCGCTACCCCGGCGGCAACTTCGTCTCCGGCTACAAGTGGGAGGACTCGGTCGGCCCGGCGGAGGACCGCCCGCGCCGCCTCGACCTCGCCTGGCGCTCCACCGAGACCAACCGCTTCGGCCTCTCCGAGTACATCGCCTTCCTCAAGAAGATCGGCCCGCAGGCCGAGCCCATGATGGCGGTCAACCTCGGCACCCGCGGCGTCGCCGAGGCCCTCGAACTCCAGGAGTACGCCAACCACCCCTCCGGCACGGCCCTGTCCGACCTGCGCGCCGAGCACGGCGACAAGGACCCCTTCGGCATCCGGCTCTGGTGCCTGGGCAACGAGATGGACGGCCCCTGGCAGACCGGCCACAAGACCGCCGAGGAGTACGGCCGCCTCGCCGCCGAGACCGCCCGCGCCATGCGCCAGATCGACCCGGGCGTCGAACTGGTCGCGTGCGGGTCGTCCGGGCAGTCCATGGAGACCTTCGCCGAGTGGGAGGCGACGGTCCTGAAGGAGACCTACGACCTGGTCGACCACATCTCGCTGCACGCCTACTACGAGCCGCACGACGGGGACGTCGACTCCTTCCTCGCCTCCGCCGTGGACATGGAGTCGTTCATCGAGAACGTCGTCGCCACCTGTGACCACGTCGGCGCCCGCCTCAAGTCGAAGAAGAAGATCGACCTCTCCTTCGACGAGTGGAACGTCTGGTACATGACCAAGACGCAGGCCGAGGTCAGTGCACTGGACTGGCCCGAGGCGCCCCGCCTGCTCGAGGACAACTACAGCGTCATGGACGCGGTCGTCTTCGGCTCGCTCCTGATCGCCCTGCTGCGGCACGCCGACCGCGTCACCGTGGCCTGCCTGGCGCAGCTCGTCAACGTCATCGCGCCGATCATGACCGAGCCGGGCGGCCCGGCCTGGCGCCAGACGACGTTCTTCCCCTTCTCCCAGGCCTCGAAGTACGGCCGCGGCGAGGTGCTCGACGTCCGGGTGGACTCACCCACCTACGAGACGGGCAAGTACGGCGAGGCCGACCTGCTGCACGCCACCGCGGTGCGCGCCGAGGACGGCTCGGTGACCGTCTTCGCCGTCAACCGCTCGCGCACCGGGGCCCTGCCCCTTGAGGTCGCCCTGAGCGGTCTGGAGCTGACGGAGGTCGTCGAGCACAGCGCCCTCGCGGACGCCGACCCCGACGCCCGCAACACCCTCGCCGAGCCCGAGCGCGTCGTCCCGCACCCGGTGGACGGCACCTCCCTGAGGGACGGCCGGCTCACCGCCGCCCTGGAACCGCTGTCCTGGAACGTGATCCGGCTGCGCTGACCCCGGCCCGGGTCGGGCCCGGGTCAGCCGTCGCGCCGGCCGGGGGAGGGGACGGGCCTCACCGGCACTCCTCCGGCCGCGCCGCCCAGCAGTTCCAGGCGCACCGAGCCGGGGCCCGAGGGCGCGCCGCCGCCGGACAGGACCGCGAGGGCCAGGGTGTTCGCGGCGGCACGGGTGCGCAGGATGCCGTTCGGCAGGACGAAGGTGTGCGGGGCGCCGGTGCGGTCGCCCACGTGCGCGCCCAGGTTCCAGCCGTTCAGGAAGACCTGGACGCGGTGGGCACCGGTGCCGCGGTCCGGGGGGCCGTCGAGGCGCAGCCCCACCGAGGCGTCGATGTCCGGCGGGACGTCCAGGCGGAACGTGGTCCGGTACCAGGTCACGCCCTGGCGCGGGTCCCCGCCGGGCAGCGCCGCCGGGGACACCGGCTCCCACCGGCCGTCGTCGTACCCGGGCAGGTGCCAGCCGTGGCGCTCTCCGTACAGCCCGCCGTTGTTGAGCGGCCCGCGCACCGGGTCGGGGGCGGCCGCGCCCATGATCCGCCAGCGCACGTCGGGGGAGTCGCCCTCGAAGGCGGCCGACGTCAGCCCGCGGGCCGTCCGGTAGGCGTCCTGGCCGTGCTGGGTGCGCCGGACCAGGACGGACAGGAGGGCACCGGCGCGCAGATCCTCCGGCAGCCCGAACTCGGCCGTGCCGGTCCACGTGCCCTTCCCGTCGCCCGCCCCGCCGGGCTGGTGGCTGCCCAGCGGCACCCCGTCCAGCCAGGCCATCAGCAGGCCGTGCGCGCCCGTGCTGTACGCGAGGGACACCCGCTCCAGACCCGTGGCGCCGGTGAGGCGGGCGCGGTACCAGACGTCGCCGTAGTGGAAGCCGTAGTCGTCGGCGAAGAGCACCGGCCGGCCGTCGGGGACCGGGGTCGTGCTGTGCGTCGTGCGCCGGTCGGCGACCGTCCACCCCTCGTCGCCGTAGTCGGGCCGGGACTCGAAGTTCTCCGTGCGCCGGCGCCAGCCGTCCAGCGCGGGCAGCACCAGGTCGGGCATGCCCGGCACCGGCCACACGGCCATCAGGCTCAGGGCGCGGCCCAGGCCCGACTGCACCGCCTCGCCGTTCCAGGCGATGTCGGTGATGCCGGGGGGCGCCCACACCTCCAGCTCGCGCTCGGCGACCGTGTCACCGGTCAGCCGGATCGTCGCACCGTCCAGGGCGGCCTCGCGCAGCAGCTCCGGTCCGCGCACCAGGACCCGGCCCGACGGGGTCTCGTACGGCCACAGCCGCAGCGAGGCGGCGTCGTCGGCGACGATCAGCAGCAGGGTGCGGTCGGTGTCGCCGCTGCGCACCCGCACCCGGGTCAGGCGGTCCTCCTGGAGGGGCACCGTCACGTGCAGCTGCCCGCGGTCGAAGACCCAGGCCGCCTCCTCGTCCAGCCGGGTCGGCCACGGCTCGTCCGGACAGTCCAGGACCAGGTGCGCCGTCTCGCCGGCCCGCCCCACGAACGCGGCGATGTCCAGCTTCCCGACGCTCATGGCGAACATGGGCTGCACGGTGGCGTACGCCAGCTTGCGTCCCGAGCCCAGGCGCAGGCCGGTGGCGAAGAGCTTGGCGTCCCGGGCGGGCACGGTGACCTCCACGTCGGTCCCGCCCATGGGGAGGGTGGAGGTGACGTCGGCGGCGGAGTCGTTGCGCAGGACGTAGGCGTGCGCCCCGGTGTCCGGGTTGGCCAGGTGCCGTACCCGGACCCGGGCGTCCGTGGTCCGGACCGCCGCCGCCCCGGTCATCCCGGTGAAGTCCGGTACGTGGCGCAGCAGGTGCCCGAGCTGGTGGAGCGGCGCGAGCTGGTCCGTCGGCCGCCGCGCCTCGTCGATCGCCGCGGCGGGGTCGTACGTCGGTGAGGGCGCCGAGGGCGCGGGCAGCCAGCCCCACGAGGTGCCGCCGAACGCCATGCGGACGTCGTCCAGGGTGTTCCCCCGTGCCAGGCGGTCGAAGTGGACCCGCCGCGCCTCGGCGGCGTCCCGGACCGGCCCCGGCTCCTGACGGGCGAGCGGCGTGTCACCGTGCAGCAGGGGCACGTCGATGCCGTCGGCGCGCATCCGCTTGCGCAGGCGGTCCAGGTCGGCGCGCCCGGTGTAGTCCGCCCGGTAGAGCAGCACCGTGCCGGTGCCCCGGGTGAACAGGTGCCGGGCGGCGACGGCGTTGACCCGGCCCAGCCACTCGTCGGCGTGGCGCCGGTACACCGGGTCGGTGCTCCCGGCCCGGCCTCCGACGGTCGTCAGCCAGCCGGGCAGGCCCCCGGCGTCCACGTCGGCGCCGATGTACGGGCCGGGGTGCAGGACGACGTACAGGCCGCACTCGGCGGCCGTGCGCAGGAACAGGTCGAGGTCGCGGACGCCGGTGAAGTCGTACGCGCCGGGGGCGGGGGAGTGCTGGTTCCAGGCGAGCCGGACGCCGACCGCGTTGTGGCCGTAGGCCCGCATCTTCTGGAGCACGTCCCGCCACAGGGACGGGCTCGGCAGCCGGAAGGGGTGCAGCTCGCCGGACCACAGGGCCAGCCGCCTGCCGTCCACCAGCAGCGAGTGCCGGTCCAGCGCGACCCGGTGACGGGCGCCGTCGGCGCCGGGCGGGCCGGGCGGCGGCCCGGTGGGCGCGGGGCCCGGAGCGCCGGAGGCGGGCAGCGCCGTGCTGCCGCCCAGCGCGAGACCGAGGACGGTGGTGCCCGCGAGGGCGCTGAACGCTCGTCTGCCGAGCCTGCTGGGCCTGCTGAGCTCCAAGGGAGCCCCTCCTGTAGCGCGCGTGTCTCCGGCCCCGCCGCCTGCGCGGGACCGCCTGTGCCGGGCCATTGTCCCAGCGGACGCCACAATGGTCGGCATGAGGATCTCGGCGCGTGCGGACTACGCGGTACGGGCGGTACTGGAACTGGCCGTCCGGCAGGACGCTTCCCCGGTCAAGGCGGAGGACGTGGCAGCCGTCCAGGACATTCCGCACAAGTTTCTGGAGGGGATCCTCGGGGACCTCAGGCGCGGCGGCGTCGTGGAGAGCCGGCGCGGCGGGGGCGGCGGGTACCGGCTGGCGCGCGGGGCGTCGCAGATCACGGTGGCGGACGTGATCCGGGCGGTGGACGGCCCGATCGTCTCGGTGCGCGGGGAGCGGCCGACGGAGCTGGTGTACACGGGCACGGCGGGGCCCCTGCTGCCGCTGTGGGTGGCACTGCGTGCCAATGTGCGCAGGATCCTGGAGGGTGTGACGATCGCGGACCTCGCGGCGGACGCGCTGCCGGACCCGGTGCGGCAGCTGGCGGCGGAACCCGCGGCGTGGGAGAACCCGTAGGCCGTGGCCCGGGCGGCGGAGAACCCGCCGGCCCTCGGCCGGGTGGTGGGAACCGGCCGGTGTGAATGGCCGGGAGAGTGTCTGTCCGCCCCCGGCGGGGCTCCCTACGATGCGACCGTTCCGTGAATGTCATGTGCACACCATGTGTAGATGGCGGACGCATTCAACCACATCCACCCCCCACCGACCGGAATGGGAGACCCATGGCCACCGGCCTGCTCCTGAGCGGCACGATCGCCGCGCTCCTCACCTCCGTGCTGCCCGCGCAGCAGCACCAGTCCTCCGGCGGGTTCGAGGACCCGCCGCCGGACAAGATCGTCATCAAGGTCGCCACCGTGAACGGCTCCGGCTGTCCGCAGGGCACGGCGGCGGTCGCCGTCTCCGAGGACAACACGGCGTTCACCGTCACGTACAGCGACTACCTCGCCCAGGCGGGCGGCGACTCCGCGCCCACCGACTTCCGCAAGAACTGCCAGCTCAACCTGCTCGTCCACGTCCCGCAGGGCTTCACCTACGCCGTCGCCAGCGCGGACTACCGGGGCTTCGCCGCCCTCCAGCCCGGCGCCAGGGGCACCCAGCGGGCCTCGTACTACTTCCAGGGCTCCCCGAACACGGAGTACCGCACCCACCCCTTCGGCGGCCCCTACAACGACAACTGGCAGGCCACCGACAGCACCGACTGGGCGCAGCTGGTCTGGGCGCCGTGCGGGGTCCAGCGCAACTTCAACATCAACACCGAGCTGCGGGTGAGCACCGGGACCTCCGACCCCGACGAGGTGAGCTTCATGACCATGGACTCCACGGACGGTGACATCAGCACGGTGTACCACCTGGCGTGGAAGGAGTGCCCGGAGTCCTGACCGGGCCGCCGCGGGCCCCCGCCCAGGGGGTCACCTCGCGGCGGACGCGCCGTCCGGCCGGCACAGCAGCGGCTTGTCCAGCTCGGCGCAGGGGCGGTGGCCCTTGGAGCGGACGATGTCCTTGCCGACCTCGTCGGCGAGGTAGCGCAGGAAGCCCGCCGCCAAGGAGTCGGCCGGCGGCTCGCCGTAGGTGTAGGCGATCTCCGTCTGCCAGTACGGGTACGCCCCCTGGTCGGCGCCCTCCAGGGTGGCCGGGTAGCCGTCGATGCGGATCTGCCGGACGTCGTCGTGCGCGGCGGCGGCGCCGACCTCGCTGTGGCCCAGGGCCCCCGGGGTCGACGCCACCGTGTCCAGCAGTGTCCCGGTGCCGCCCACCTCGCAGCGGCCCGGCCGGTCGCGGTCGAGCCCCGCGCAGTCGGGCGTGGTGACCGCCGGCAGGGGGCGGCCGTCGAGGACCTGCTGTTCGAGCGTGGTCCGGGTGCCCGAGCCGGGGTTCCGGCTGACCAGATGGATGGGGACGTCGTTGCCGCCCACCTGGCTCCAGTCGGTGACGCGCCCGGCGTAGATGTCCCGTACCTGCTTCACGGACAGGTCCTCGACGCCTGCCTCCTTGTGCACGACCAGGGTGAACAGGGACAGCGCGACGGGCCTCGGCAGCAGCCGCGGGCGCCCGTCGGACTTCGGACCGTCGCTGAAGGTCAGTCTGTCGCCGAGGCCCCGGCCGTCCGGGAGCCCGGCGCCCGCGCCGGCGGCGGCAAGGGTGTCGAGCCCGTCGACGCTGCCCTTGAAGGAGGTGGCGGTGAGCGGGATGCGGGCGTCCGGGCAGGTCCGCTCGTACTGCTCCGCGGCCTCCCGCAGCACCGGTGCGAAGGCCGTGGAACCCGACAGGTGCAGGGTCCCGGCGGCGCAGTCCAGCGGCGCGGCGGCGTCCTCGCCCCCGGCCAGGGTGAACGCCGACTGGGTGGCGCTGACCAGGATGAGCGAGGCGAGCAGCCAGCGGACCTGGCGCGAGGCGAAGGGGTAGTACGCGGTCTTCCTGATGTTCCCGCCGCGCACCCCGCCGACGATCCCGGCGGTGACCTCGGGCTCGGGGAACTCGGGCTCGGTGAAGCCCTCCTCGCGGTCCAGGACCGCCAGGACCTTGTAGTGCGCCCGGCGGTTGAGGATCACCTTCGGCAGCTTGACGACCCGGCCGGTGGTCTCGAAGCCCTCGGCCCCCGGCACGAAGAAGGTGGGCGGCACCTGGGGGCTGCGCTCGGTGACGGTCATGCCCACGACGCGGCGGCCGGGGAAGGCGACGCGTATGCCCACCGGGTCGTTGGCGGGGGCGACGTAGTCGGCGGCGACGACGGGGCTCCAGCCGGCGTTCTCGATCCGCAGCAGGACGACCGAGGGGTCGCGCAGGTTCGTACCGTCCCACTGCATGCGCTGCAGCACCGTGGTGTCGGGCCCCGAGGCGGCCGAGTCCCGGATCGTGGTGTCCAACTGGACGCGGTAGCCGAGCCGTTTGCGGCCCGCCAGCACGAACTCCCACAGCGCGGCCGCCACGGGCACGGCCAGACCCAGGACGGCGGCCAAGGACCCCCAGGACAGACTCACGTCCGGCTCCCCCTCAGGACGGTGACACGGGAGGCCATGGTGGCGGGGGAGCGGCGCGAGGGGGCGCGGCTCCGGTGACTCCACGGTTCGAATTCACCCGCCGGTCACCTTCGACACCCGCAGTTTTCCGGACATCAACCGCCGTCGCCGCCCGGGGCATTGACGCGCAAGCGCTTCGATTCTAGGTTCCGTCACTGCGCCACGTCCGACATCGCGAATGTTGTTCGTGATACCGAACAGTACCGAACGGACAGGAGTCCCCCATGCGTCGCAGACGAGCCGCACTCCTCGCTCTCCCCACCGCAGCCCTGCTCGCCCTCCTCCCCTCCACGGCGTCGGCCTACCCGAACCCCGGCCGGGTCACCGGCTCCGTCGTCACCCACGACCCGACGATGATCCGCACCTCGTCCGGGCAGTACCGGCTCTACGCCACCGGCGGCGGCATCAGCAGCAAGGCGTCCTCGGACCGCACCGCCTTCTCCGCGGGCGCCGACGCCTTCGGCTCCCGGCCCGGCTGGTGGTCGCGGTACTCGTCCGTCCCGGAGGCCTGGGCGCCGGACATCTCGTACCACGGCGGCAAGTACCTCATGTACTACTCCGTCTCGTCCTTCGGCTCCAACACCTCCGCCATCGGCCTCGCGGGCTCCACCACCGGAGCGCCGGGCAGCTGGAGCGACTACGGCATCGTCCACACGTCGAACTCCGCAAGCGACTACAACGCCATCGACCCGAACCTCTTCGTCGACGACGACGGCACGTGGTGGCTCTCCTTCGGCAGTTGGTGGACCGGCATCAAGATGATCCGGATCGACCCGGCCACCGGCAAGCAGCTCGCCTCCGACACCGCCCGCCGCTCCCTCGCCTCCCGCCCGACCGGCAGCAAGGCCGTCGAGGCCCCGTACGTCGTCAAGCGGAACGGGTACTACTACCTCTTCGCCTCCTACGACACCTGCTGCGCCGGCACCAGCTCCACCTACAAGGTGAAGGTCGGCCGGGCGACGAGCGTCACCGGACCCTACCGGGACCGCAACGGCGTCGCGATGACGGCGGGCGGCGGGACACCGGTGCTGGAGTCGCACGGCAGCGTCATCGGTCCCGGCGGTCAGTCGATCATGAACGACGTGGACGGCGACCTGATCGTCTACCACTACTACGACGGCAACGACAACGGCACGCCCAAGCTCGGCATCAACCTCCTGGACTGGAGCAGCGGCTGGCCCGTGGCGTACTGAGCCGCCCGCCGGTACCCACGCGCGCGCCGGCCCCGGTCGTCACTCCGGGTCGTCGTGGCCCCGAAGGTGCAGTGAGCGGAGGGCCACCTCGATGGCGAAGCGGTGGTCGGGGTCGGCGAGCCGGTCGCCCAGGTAGGCGTCCAGGGTCCGCAGGCGGTAGCGCACGGTCTGCGCGTGCACGCCCAGCAGCTCGCCGACCTGCTCCGCGGGCGCCCGGGTGGACACGTGCACGCGCAGGGTCTCCACCAGCCGGTCGCGCCGCCGGGCCGGCAACTCGTCGAGCGGGGCCAGTTCACGGGCCGCGACCCGGTCGACCAGGGCGGAGTCGGACAGCAGCCACAGGGTCGTCAGATGATCCTCGCAGCGGATCAGCGGGGCGTCGGGTATGACATCGTCGTCAACGAGCTGCAGCACCCGGCGCGCCCAGCGGACGGAGTCGGCGGCCTGGCCGACCGGCACGGTCAGGCCCACCGCGGCGCGGGTGCCGGCCAGGGCCGTGCGGATCATGTCGAGGCGGGCGGGGGTGAGGTCCCCGGGCACCAGCAGGTGCGGCTGCGGTATGTCGAGGTCGGCGAGGACGTCCCGGTCGAGCCCCGCCTGGATGTGCTCCGGCGCCGGAGGGTCCAGCGCGACCAGGAAGCAGGACCGGGGCAGCTCCCAGGCGGCGGCCTTGCACAGTTCGGAGACGGCCGTCCGGGGCAGCGGCGAGGCGGCGAGCAGGAAGTGCAGTAACTGTCTTCGTAACGCGGACTCCTCGGAGGCGGCCCGCTCCCGGACCTCCGCGTAGCCCTCGCGGGTGATCGCCTCCAGCTCCTCGACGTAGGCGAAGAGGGCGTCGGCGAAGGCGAGGATCAGCGCGGGGGAGAGGCTGTACTGCCGGCCCAGTGTCTTGGCCCGGCGCAGCGCGATACGGGCGCCGAGCCGGTAGGCGCCCTGCAGGACCTCCAGGTCCCGGCCCTCGTAGGCCTCCACCCGGCCGAACCTGCGCAGCAGTTCGTCCCGCAGCTCCGAACTGCTGGAGGGGTCGGCCACCCGGTCCACGAAGGCGGTCAGCGCCTGCTCGACGCCCTGGCGGATCGCGTCCCCGTCCGGGCCGTTGAGCAGCCTGCCGTACACCGGATAGCTGCGGGTGACCTCGGTGCGTATCTCGTTCAGCAGCCCCGGGAGCAGCGGACGCATGAAGGCCGCGAACTTCTTGGGGAGGGGGTCGAGCGGTTCACCGAGCACCGAAGGACGCGCGATTGAGGGCATGAGTGATCCCTTGCCGTCGACATGTCCGGTGGGGTGGGCCGACCGGGCCCCGCCCTCGGCGGGCGGAGCCTGGACCGGTCCACTGGGCGTTCACCGGTCTGGCAAAGCTGAAGGTAAATCAACTTTGTTGTGTTGTACATCTCTTGGGGAGGAATCGTGTCCCGGTTGTGTGTGCCTTTGGCTGTTACTCGACGGCGGAGTGCCAGTTCTCGGCCAGGACCTTGCCGGCGTCGGGGACGACGGTCCCGGGGGCGTTGAGCCCGGTGAGGTGGGTCCGGGTGTCGTTCAGGGTGACACTGTTGTTCCCGGCGGCGGAGGGCAGCCCGGTCTTCGCGTTCACCGCGAGGTTGATCAGACCGACGTTCAGGCCGCAGCCGGTGGCGCCGGGCACCGCGAAGGTGCTGTCGTTCTGGGTGGCGCCGGTGAGGTTGATCCGGCTCATCTCGCCGGCCGCGTCCGCGGTGCCGTCACCCTGGAAGAAGGTCATGCCGAACTCGGGGTAGTTGCGGTTCTCCGGGCGCAGCACGATCGGGTTGGCGGCCGTCCCGATGTAGCAGTTGTCGCCGAGCAGCGGGTTCTCCAGGTGGATGCGGACCGGCAGGGCGACGATGGGCAGGTCGGTGAGGACGCCCGCGGTCTGGTCGAAGGCGTAGGGCGCGCCGGCCGACTCCATGGTCGCGGTGATCTTGTTGAGGCTGGAGTTCTCCAGCGACTCGCAGATGCCCGTGATGACGAATATGTCGCTCGGGCACATCAGACCGAGCAGCCCGCCGGGCACGGTGGCGGGCTCGGCGACCAGCGCGCCGGAGGCGGGGGCGACCACGCTGCTGGTGCCGTCCGCGTTCTGGACGATGCCCATCTGGAGGTTGGTTCTGCCCGTCGTCACCGTGGTGTCGCCCAGTTTGATGGAGCCGCTCGCCGAGGTGGACACCACGCACTGCGGGGTCTTCTCGAAGCCGTCGGCCGCCAGCATCGCGGGGGCGTCCACGGGGCAGCGGGTGAAGGGGGCCCACTCGCCGTTCAGCGCCGGGTCGGCGGCGGTCGCCGTGCCCAGCGAGGCGAAGGCGCCGAGCGCGGTCAGCGCGGACACGGTGGCGAGCCGGGTGCGGGTGGAGATCGGGCGCATGGTGGTGGCCTTTCGGGGAGTCGGGGCGGGGCGGGTCAGTGCTCGGCGACGGGGATCTCGTAGGGCTGGAGGTCCTCGGTGCACTGGCCTTCGTTGGTCGGGCTCGGGAACACGGGGGCGGCGATCGCGCACGTCTGGCCCTGGACCTGCTTGATCAGGTTGCCGGGACCGGAGACGGAGGCGGTGAGCAGGCGGTCGAGATCCTCGCCGTCGGTGCCGCAGCCGGTGAAGGCGGGGATGGTGGCCTCGCCGGACAGCACGCCGCCGCTCAGGAGCAGGTAGCCGGTGGCCGGCTGGCCGATGAGCAGCTCGCCCCGGCCGTACAGCACCAGGTGGTCACCGGGGAAGTTCGCGGGGTCCGGGTCCTCGGAGATGAGGGACGTCTCGGTCCGGCACTCGGAACCGACGTCCAGGGGTGTCCCGTTGACCTCCAGATCCAGTACGTGCAGGACCAGTGGGGCCCGGACATAGGTGTCCGTGGTCGTGGAGAAGTCGGTCATGCTCATCTTCATGCGGGAGTCGATCCGCATGGTGTCCGTCTGCTCCAGCACCATGGTGGCCTTCACCGGGGCGAAGTCGAAGGACAGGAAGGTCGCTTCGAAGGGTGGAGTCTGCCTGCGCTCCTGGTAGTGGAAGTTCGCGTACGACAGGGTGTCGAAGATCAGGTAGTTCGGGTCGGGGGGCCCGGGCACGGGAATGCCCTGTTCGATCAGCACGCAGGAGGGCGGGAGGTAGGCCGCTCCCTTCATCTTGTTCACGTTGGCGTAGCCGGTGACGTACGCGTTGAGTGACACGTCCGTGGGCGGATGCTGCTCGTCGTAGCGGCAGGGTGGGACGTCGTCGCGGTCCGCCGCGGCGCCCGGCGTGTTCTCCAGCACCTCCGGCGACCGCTCGGACTGGCGCTCCTTCGCCTGGCTCCCCGGGGTCTCCGGCTGCCCGTCCCCGGCCGGGTCCGAGGACGACGCGGATCCGGACGGGGAGGGCGAGCCGCTCGCCCCGGACCCGCCCGCGCCGACCGGTACGGTCGCCAGCAGACCCTGCTCCGGCGCGTCCTCGGCGAGGGTGCAGTCGACGGTCAGCGAGCCGGGGTCCGCGGTGGCCGGGTCCGCCGCCCCGAGCGCCAGGTCGATCGCGAGGGCGCCGGCGGAGAACGTCAGGTCGCCGTCGCTCCGGCCGGCCACCGAGGGGACGTCTCCCCGCGTCACCAGCGTCAGCGGTCCCGACCCGGGCAGCGCGACGGGCTCGGCGCTGCCCCGCCAGGTCGCCGCTGCCGTGGCCGCGTTCTGGGCGACGCCGACGGCGAGCCGGGTGGCCGCCCGCACCTCAGCCGCGTCGCGAGCGGTGAGGTCCGCGACCGCCTCCGCCGGGAGTTCGACGGTGGTGGTGACGTCGGACGGCGTGAACGCCTCGCCCGCCTCGGCCCGTTCGGGGAACTCCGCCGAGACCCGCACCGTCGCGGGCACTTGCCCCGAGGGCAGGGTGCAGACGTAGGGGAGTTCCGCCTCGACCTCCTGGGTGCCCGAGGCCGAGGCGGTGGTGGGGACCAGGGCGGCGAGCACCACGAACGCGGCGATCGACGTGGTCCGGGCACGGGCCCGGGACGGCCGCGGGGCGGCGGCTGACGTGGCTTTCATGCGACTCCGCTCGGATGGCTCGGACGGGTGGCCGGTCTTCCCGGGGCCCGGCGTCCGGCCCGCGAACGCCCGGCCGGGGTGCCGGCCGGGCGGAGGCGAGCCGTCGGACGCCTAGGCGGGCGGGTTCGAGCCGACGATGGTCGGAATGACGCCGGTGCCCGTCTCGGTGACGGCGTAGTTGCCCTTGAAGGTGGGCTTGGTGGTGGGGGTGACGATCGCACCGCAGTTGACCGGGTTGCTGACCGTCAGTTCGCCGGCGGTGCTGTTGACCGCCAGGACACCGGTGGAGTTGGTGTAGGTGGCCGAGGCCTGGCCCGACACCGTGAACTTGCAGGCGCCGGCGGTCACGTTGGCCACCACGCTGCCGACGTAGCCCGTGGTGACACCGGTGGAGGCGTCGTAGTCCACCGCGACGACGTCCCAGGGGGTGACCGACGTGGTGGTGACGTTGCCCAGGACACTGGTGCACGGCGCGCCGGACGCGCCGAAGTTCATCGTGTCGATGTCGGCGACGTTCCCGGGGTTGCCGGTGGTGCTCTCCATGCTCCCGTCCGCGGTCGAGACCGTGCAGGTCATCGGGATGGTCGCGGTCAGCACGATGTTGCCGACGTTCACGGCCTCGAAGTCGGCCGGCGACGGGTTGACGGTCCACACCGTGGAGGGCACCGCCGAGGACGGGGCGGCGGCAAGACCCAGCGCCGACGCGGCCGCACACACCACGAGGGCCGACCTTCTCATGCTCTTCTTCATGACTCGGACTCTCCTTGAGGGTTGACCGGATTGGGCCGTGACGTTACTCGTCGGAAACATAGCCGAACAATGCGGCCGTCCATGATTCTTTGAAAAGTGGAACAAGCTGTTTCCGGGGTGAGTGAAACGCGATTCGGCTTAGTCATCCGATGCCAAGGTCGAACCGTTCGGCTCGCGGTGCTCCCGCCCCGTCACCGTCGCACGCAAGGGGGTTCCGTTACTCATCCGATGACAAGTTGCCGATGGGTTCTTGTGACTTCCCTGACAGGTTCCGGATGGCCGAAGTCGGTATCCCGGAAAACTCCGGAACCGGTGTTGCCCGCCGAGGTTACTCGGCCGTAACGTGCCGGTGCGGTGCTCGGTTCCAGGTCGGTGGCCCCCGTCGGCCGGAGCCATGGCGGACGCGTTTTGGCCCACCCTCCATCGGGCCGGGGTGTCCGCCGGCGGGGTCCCGCGGGATCCACACCCCCCGGAACCGCGAGACCCTGCCCTGTCTCCCCGGAGACAAGTGCGGGGCGGGGAGGTTGTCAGCGCGGTGACAAGTTCCGCGGGGGCGCCGGAGATCCGTGCCGCACCCGTTGTCAGTGCGCTTCGGGGCGACTTAACGTGCGGGCCCGCAGCGCGTATCCGATTGGCGTCCGCTGGAGGTGATATGGGAATCGAAGTAGTGGTCGAGGGCCTGACCAAGTCCTTCGGTAAGCAGAGCATCTGGCGGGACGTGTCACTCACTCTTCCGGCGGGAGAGGTCAGCGTGATGCTGGGCCCGTCCGGAACCGGTAAGACCGTTTTCCTCAAGTCGCTCATCGGGCTGCTCAAACCCGAGAAGGGCCGTGTCCTCATCAACGGGGTGGACATGGTGAACAGTCCGGAAAGAGACATCTACGAGACCCGGAAACTCTTCGGCCTCATGTTCCAGGACGGCGCCCTCTTCGGGTCCATGTCCCTTTTCGACAACATCGCCTTCCCGCTGCGCGAGCACACCCGCAAGAAGGAGTCCGAGATCCGCCGCATCGTCATGGAGCGGATCGAGGTCGTCGGGCTGCTGGGCGCGGAGGGAAAGCTTCCCGGAGAGATCAGCGGAGGCATGCGCAAGCGGGCGGGACTGGCCCGCGCGCTCGTCCTCGACCCGCAGATCATCCTGTGCGACGAACCGGACTCCGGCCTCGACCCGGTCCGCACCGCCTACATCTCCCAGCTGCTGATCGACCTGAACGCGCAGCTCGACGCGACGATGCTGATCGTCACCCACAACCTCGACATCGCCGCCACGGTGCCGGACAACATGGGGATGCTCTTCCTGCGCGAACTCGTCACCTTCGGCCCGCGCGAGGTGCTGCTCACCAGCGAGGAGCCGGTCGTATCCCAGTTCCTGGGCGGCCGGCGCGAGGGCCCCATCGGGATGTCCGAGGAGAAGGACGCGGCCACCCTCGCCGCCGAGGCGGACGCCGCCCCCGCGGCCCCCGCCGCACCCCGGGAGATCGTGCCGCAGCTGGAGCCGTCGCCGGGCCTGCCGCCGCGGCAGGCCGTCGCCCGCCGGCGCAAGCGTGTCATGGGCATGATCGACTCGTTGCCGCCCGCCGCGCGGTCCGCCATCCGGGACACCTACGCGAAGAGTTCCGAGGCGGCCACCCTGCCGATGCCCGCCGCCGGGAGCGGCGCGTGATCACCGGCGCGCTGCGGCAGACCGGGCGGCTCTTCGCGCTCGCGGCGGAAGTCGTCCGGGCCGTCTTCCGAAGACCCTTCCAGTTCCGCGAGTTCGTCGAGCAGTTCTGGTTCGTCGCCAGCGTGACCATCCTGCCCGCCGCCCTGGTCTCGATCCCCTTCGGAGCCGTCATCGCGCTCCAGGTCGGCTCCCTGACCGAGCAGCTCGGCGCCCAGTCGTTCACCGGCGGCGCCAGCGTCCTCGCCGTCGTCCAGCAGGCCAGCCCGCTCATCGTCGCGCTGCTCATCGCGGGCGCCGGTGGCTCGGCGATCTGCGCCGACCTCGGCTCCCGCAAGATCCGCGAGGAACTCGACGCCATGGAGGTCATGGGCGTCTCCCCCGTGCAGCGGCTGGTCGTGCCCCGGGTGCTGGCCGCGATGGGCGTCGCGGTCCTGCTCAACGGGCTGGTCTCGGTCGTCGGCATCCTCGGCGGCTACTTCTTCAACGTCATCATGCAGGGCGGCACTCCCGGCGCGTACCTCTCCAGCTTCTCCGCCCTCGCCCAGCTGCCCGACCTGTACATCAGCGAACTCAAGGCGCTGATCTTCGGGTTCATCGCGGGCATCGTCGCCGCCTACCGGGGCCTCAACCCGCGCGGCGGCCCCAAGGGCGTCGGCGACGCCGTCAACCAGTCCGTCGTCATCACGTTCCTGCTGCTCTTCTTCGTCAACATGGTGATGACGGCCGTCTACCTCCAGATCGTCCCGCCGAAGGGAGGCTGAGGTCCGATGGCCTCCCCGCTCGTCTGGCTCGACCGCTCCGGCGACCAACTGCTCTTCTACGTCCGGGCCCTGCTGTGGGTCCCGCGGACCCTGCGCCGCTACCTCAAGGAGGTGCAGCGCCTCCTCGCGGAGGTGGCCTTCGGCTCCGGCGGCCTCGGCGTCATCGGCGGCACCATCGGCGTGATGATCGCGATGACGCTCTTCACCGGGACCGTCGTCGGAATCCAGGGCTACGCGGCCCTCGACCAGATCGGCACGGCCGCGTTCACCGGCTTCGTCTCCGCCTACTTCAACACCCGCGAGATCGCGCCCCTCGTCGCCGGACTCGCCCTCTCCGCGACCGTCGGGGCCGGCTTCACCGCCCAGCTCGGCGCGATGCGCATCAACGAGGAGGTCGACGCGCTGGAGGGCATGGGCATCCGCTCCATGCCCTACCTCGTCACCACCCGCATCATCGCCGGCGTCGTCGCCATCATCCCGCTCTACGCGATCGGGCTGCTCTCCTCCTTCCTGGCCTCCCGCTACGTGACCGTCCTGTTCAACGGGCAGTCCCGGGGGACCTACGACCACTACTTCAACCTCTTCCTCTCCCCGACGGACGTGCTGCTCTCCGTCCTGAAGGTGCTGATCTTCAGCGTGATGGTGATCGTCGCCCACTGCTACTACGGCTACCGCGCCTCCGGCGGCCCGGCCGGTGTCGGCGTCGCCGTCGGCCGGTCGGTGCGCAACGCCATCGTGCTGATCAGCGTCACCGACTTCTTCCTGTCGCTGGCCCTGTGGGGCGCGACCACGACCGTGAAGGTGGCGGGGTGAGATGAGCGGACCGGAAGGACACACACTGCGCCGCCGGCTCGCCGGGGTCGTGTTCGTGCTGGTGCCCGCCCTGCTGATCTGGCTGGCCGTCGCCGTCTACGACAAGAAGTTCACCGACTCCGACCCGGTGGTCGTCGAGACCGGCAGCGCCGGCAACCAGATGCACCCCGGCGCCGAGGTGAAGCTGCGCGGCGTCGTCGTCGGCGAGGTCCGCGCCATCGACGCCACCGGCGAAGGAGCCCGGCTCACCCTCGCTCTGAAGCCCGGCGCGCTGGACGACGTACCGTCCGACGTCCGCGCGCAGATGCTGCCCACCACCCTGTTCGGCGAGCGGTTCGTCGCCCTCGTACCGCCCGCGAACCCCTCGCCCGAGCCCCTGGCGGCCGGGGCCGTCGTCCCCCAGGACCGGTCCGCGAACGCCATCGAGCTCCAGCAGGTGCTCGACGACGTCCTGCCGATGCTCACCGCCGTCCAGCCGCAGAAGCTCTCCGCGACCCTGTCCGCCGTCTCGCAGGCCCTCGAAGGCCGCGGGGAGCGGCTCGGCGACACGCTCACCCTGCTGGACGAGCACCTGGCGGAGTTCAACCCCAACCTGCCCGCCCTCAACCGTGACCTCAAGGAACTCGTGAAGGTCAGCCATGTCTACGCGGACGCCGCGCCCGACATCATCACGGCGCTCACCGACTTCACCACCACCAGCGGCACCCTCGCCGAGCAGGAGGCGGAACTCGCCGCCACCCTCGGGGCCACCACCCGGACGGCCGAGGACGTGACGGCCTTCCTGCACAAGAACAAGGACAACATCATCCGGCTCGGCGACACCAGCCGCCCCACCCTGGAACTGCTCGCCGAGTACTCCCCGGCCTTCCCCTGCACCCTGCGCACCCTCGCCGAGTTCGTGCCGGCCATGGACAAGGCGCTCGGCAAGGGCACCGACCGGCCCGGCATCCACGTCGACGTCACCAGCGTCGCCTCGCGCGGCGCCTACCGGCCCGGCCGCGACACCCCGGTGTACGACTCCGGCGGCGGGCCCCGCTGCCCCTCCGTGCCCTATCTCGGCGCCCTGCCCCGGCCCACCGCCCGGGCCGCCTCCCCGGCGGCCGAGCAGGACCTCGGGCCCGCCAACTCCCCGCAGGAGAACGACCTCGTCAACGAACTCCTCGCCCCCGCCGCCGGGAAGAGCCCCGGCGACCTGCCCGACTGGAGCAGCCTGCTCGTCGGCCCCGTCTACCGCGGTACGGAGGTGACCCTCGGATGACCGGCGCCGACCACGCGCACACCCGGCGCCGTCCGCTGACCGGACCGCTGGTCAAGTCCCTCGTCTTCGTGGTGGTCACCGCCCTCGCCACCACCGTGCTCGGCCTGAGCGTGGCCGGCACCAGTGTCGACTCCGGCACCGGCACCGGCACCTACAAGGCCCTGTTCACCGACGTCACCGGGCTCGTCGACGGAGACAGCG
Source organism: Streptomyces sp. NPDC111628 (assembly GCF_055635195.1). NCBI lineage: Bacteria > Bacillati > Actinomycetota > Actinomycetes > Kitasatosporales > Streptomycetaceae > Streptomyces > Streptomyces sp. NPDC111628. Next base: position 771,293 of record NZ_JBVKBZ010000004.1, read on the forward strand.
TGCGGATCTCCGGGGTGACGGTCGGCGAGGTGACCGACGTACGCGTCGTCGACCGGCGCACCGCGCAGGTCACCTTCACCGTCCGCGACGACCGCACGCTGCCCCGCTCGACCACCGCCGCCGTGAAGTACCTCAACATGGTCGGCCAGCGCTACGTCTCGCTCGGCCGCGGCAGCGGCGACCTCACCGGCACCCTCCCGGACGGCGGCACCGTCCCGCTGGAGCGCACCACGCCCGCGCTCGACCTGACCCTGCTCTTCAACGGCTTCAAGCCGCTGTTCGAGGGCCTCTCCCCGAAGGACGTCAACGAACTCGCCGGGTCGATCGTGCAGGTGCTCCAGGGCGAGGGCGCCACCGTCGACAGCCTGATCCGCCACGTCGGCTCGCTCGGCACGACCGTCGCCGCCAAGGACAAGGTGATCGGCGAGGTCGTCGAGAACCTCACCACCGTCCTGGACACCCTCAACGACCGCGAGGACGGCTTCGACGACCTCGTGGTCACCCTCCAGAAGCTCGTCACCGGCTTCAACCAGGACCGCAAACCCCTCGGCGAGGCCGTCGCCGCCATGGGCGACCTGACCACCGTCACCGCGGGACTCCTCGAGGACGGACGCGCCCCCCTCAAGAAGGACATCCGCGAACTGGGCCGGCTCTCGGCGGGCCTCGGCGAACACACCCCGCAGATCGAGGACTTCCTGGAGAAGAGCCCCGCCAAGATGTCCGCCCTGGCCCGCCTGTCCTCCTACGGCTCGTGGTTCAACCTCTACCTCTGCGAGGCGCGCGTGAGCGGAGTGACCACCTCCGACGGCTCGAAGCCGCCGACCGGCATCGCGATCACCGAATCGAGGTGCCGCGGATGACGCGCTCACGCGGGAAGCCGCTGGTCAAGCCGGTCAAGGAGCGCAACCCGGTCGCCGTCGGCGTCGCCGGACTGCTCGTCCTCACCCTGATCGCCCTCCTCGTCTACAACGTCGACCGGCTGCCGTTCGGCGGCGGCACCACCTACAGCGCCGACTTCTCCGAGTCCGCCGGTCTCGACGAGGGCGACGAGGTGCGCATCGCCGGCGTCAAGGTCGGCCAGGTCACCGGCGTCGCGCTCGACGGCGCCAAGGTCAAGGTCACCTTCGAGGTCGAGGACGCCTGGCTCGGCGACCGGACGACCGCCGCCATCGCCATCAAGACCGTCCTCGGCGACAAGTACCTGGCGCTCGACCCGCTCGGCTCCGGCCGCCAGGACCCCGGCGCCCGCATCCCGCTCGCCCGCACCACCTCCCCCTACGACGTGACCCAGGCCTTCCAGGACCTCAGCGGCACCGTCGACGACATCGACACCGGACGGCTCGCGGAGAGTTTCGCGACCATCTCCGACACCTTCAAGGACTCCCCGCCGCACGTGCGCAAGGCGGCCACCGGCCTGTCCGACCTGTCGAAGTCGATCTCGAAGCGCGACGCGAAGCTCTCCGAACTCCTCAAGGGCAGCGCGCGGTTCACCAAGACGCTGGAGAACAACAAGTCCAGCTTCGAGACCCTCATCGAGGACGGCGGCCCGCTGCTCGGCGAACTCCGCGACCGGCGCACCGCCATCAGTGCCCTGCTCAAGGGCAGCCAGGACCTCGGCACCGAACTCGGCGGCCTCGTCAAGGACAACGAGAAGCAGCTCGGCCCCACCCTCAAGGCGCTCGGCCGGGTCACCAGCGTCCTGGAGAAGAACAACACCCAGCTCGGCGAGACCCTCGCGCTGGTCGGCCCGTACTACCGCCTGGTCGGCAACACCCTGGGCAACGGCCGCTGGTTCGACAGCTACCTGTGCGGCGTCGTGCCCCGCGACTACCTGCCCGAGACCTCCCAGCCCTCGACCGGATGCCTGCCGCCGAAACAGCCCGCGGCGGCCCAGGGGAGCGGTGCGTGATGACCCGACGCCGAAAGATCCTCACCGGGGTGCTCGCCCTCGTGGTGCTCGCCGCCGGCGGCCTGGTCGCCGCCCGGGTCCTCGAAGCCGACGGCACCCGCGTCACCGCGTACTTCGACCGCGCCATCGGCGTCTACGCCGGGTCCGACCTGCGCATCCTCGGGGTGCGCGTCGGCGAGGTGGAGTCGGTGGACCCCGAGGGCACCAGGGTCCGCGTCGGCCTCCGCCTGGACGACGGGATCAAGGTCCCCAGGGACGCGCGGGCCGTCGTCGTCGCGCCGAGCGTCGTCGCCGACCGCTACGTGCAGCTCACCCCCGCCTACCGCAAGGGCCCCGCCCTCGCCGACGGCGCCGTACTGCCCGCCTCCCGCAACCACGTCCCCGTCGAGATCGACCAGATCTACGACTCCATCACCGACCTCGGCGAAGCCCTCGGCCCGGACGGCGCCAACTCCGACGGCGCCCTGTCCGAACTGCTGAAGACCGGCGCCGACAACCTCGACGGCAACGGCGAGGCCATCGGCGACAGCGTCGAGGAGTTCGGCAAGGCCGCCAAGACCCTCGACGGCAGCAGCGGCGATCTGTTCAAGACGCTCAGCAGCCTCCAGACCTTCACCACCATGCTGAAGAACAAGGACACCGGCGTGCGCACCGCCCAGGAACGCCTGGACGAGGTCGTCAGCTTCTTCGCCGACAACAAGGACGACCTCACCGGGGCCCTGGAGGAGCTCGGCAAGGCCCTCGGCCAGGTCAAGACCTTCATCGAGGACAACCGGGGCGAGCTGAAGAAGAACGTCGACCGGCTCGTCCCCATCACGCGGACCCTGGTCGAGCAACGCGCCTCGCTGGCCGAGGCGCTGGACGTGGCACCGCTGGCCGCAGACAACGTCGTGAACGCCTACAACCCCGACACCCGCACCCTCGACGGCCGCGCCAACCTCAACGAGATCAGCAGCGGCGGCCCGCTGCTGCCGCTGCCCGTGGCCGGGACGGAGAAGGGGGACGGGCGATGAGGCGCGCAACGCTGCCCAGGGGCCGGGTGGCCGGACTCACCGCCGGCGGACTGGTCGCCGTCGGACTCGCCCTCGCCCTGACCGTCGGCGGGGTCACCGTCGTACCGAGCGGCTTCGACGGCATCGAGGACCTGCCGCTGCCCGGCGGCGCGGACCTCGGCGACCACCCCTACACCGTCACCGCGGAACTCCAGGACGTGCTCAGCCTCGTCCCGCACTCCGCGGTACGGGTCAACGACGTCGCCGTCGGCCGGATCACCGGCATCGAGCTCGGCGAGGACGACTGGTCGGCCCGCGTCACCATGGAGATCAACGGCGAGGTGCGGCTGCCCGCCGACGCCACCGCGCGGCTCGAACAGTCCAGCCTGCTGGGCGAGAAGTACGTCCAGCTGGTCGCGCCCGCCAAGGAGACCGGAACCGGCCGGCTGACCGACGGGAGCGTCATCCCGCTGGCCCGCACCAGCCGCAACACCGAGGTCGAGGAGGTGTTCGGCGCGCTGTCCCTGCTGCTCAACGGCGGCGGCGTCAACCAGCTCAAGACCATCACCCGGGAGCTCAACGCCGCGCTCGGCGGCCGTGAACCCGAGGTCCGCTCGATGCTGAAACGGGTCAACACCCTGGTGGGCGACCTCGACGACCATCGCGGAGACATCACCGACGCCCTCGACGCCGTCAACCGGCTCTCCTCCACCCTCGCCACCCGCAAGGACGACGTCGGCACCGTCCTCACCGACCTCTCGCCCGGGCTGAAGACGCTGGAGAAGCAGCGCGGTTCCCTGCTGACCATGCTGCGCTCCCTCGACACGCTGTCCGGCGTCGCCGTCTCCACCATCAACGCGAGCAAGGACGACATGATCGCCGACCTCAAGGCCGTCGCACCGACGCTGAGGGCCCTGGCCGACGCGGGCACGGACCTGCCCGACTCGCTCCAGGTGCTGCTGACGTACCCGTTCACCGACGAGGTGCTGCGCGGGGTGAAGGGCGACTACCTCAACACCTATCTGAGCATGGTCGCCGTGCCCGGGACCGAGGTGATCCCGCCGCTGGTGGACGGGGGCACGCCCGGCCCGTCCCCGTCCACGACCCTGATGGAGGACGACGGGGCGGGCGCGGCCGCGAAGCAGCGGTCCTCGGGGAAGCGGTCCTCGGGGAAGCCGGGCTCCGCCTCGCCGCTGCCGCTGCCCTCCGTGTCCGCGTCCGGAGGTGAACACGGGTGATCACCCTCGCCGTACGGCTGAAGAACCTCGCCTTCCTCCTCATCGCCGTCCTCGCCCTCTCCTTCCTCGGCATCCGCTACGCCGACCTGGGCCGCTATGTGGGCGTCGCCGACTACTACACCGTGGACGTACAACTCCCGCGCACCGGCGGACTGTTCACCCACTCCGACGTGACCTACCGGGGCGTCTCGGTGGGCCGCGTCGGCCCGATCGACCTCACCGCCGAGGGCGTCGTCGCCGAACTCCGCATCAAGAAGTCCGCGCCCCGCATCCCCGCCGACACCAAGGCCGTGGTCGCCGGGCTCTCCGCCGTCGGCGAGCAGTACATCGACCTGCGGCCCGAGAGCGACGGCTCCCCCTACCTCGCCGACGGCACCCGCATCGAACAGACCGACACCGAGGTGCCCGCCCCCGTTACCGACGTCCTCACCAGCGTCGACGACCTCGTGAGCTCGGTCCCGCTGGAGGACCTGCGCACGGTCGTCGACGAGTTCGGCAAGGCCTTCGAAGGACACGGCGACGACCTCCAGGTGCTGCTCGACAGCGGCAGCGACTTCGTCGAGGCCGCCGACCGCGCCCTGCCGTCCACCACCCTGCTCATCAACGACGGCGAGACCGTCCTGCGCACCCAGGCCCAGGAGGCGCGGGCCATCCGCGACTTCGCCGTCGGCGCGAAGGACCTGGCCGCCGCGCTCAAGGGCTCCGACGCCGACCTGCGCCGCCTGCTCGCCGTCACCCCCGAGGCCGCCACCCAGGTCAGCGGCCTGCTGCGGGACCTCGACCCGAGCCTCGGCGTCGTCCTCGCCAACCTCCTGACCACCTCCGAGGTCGCCGTCACCCGGCAGCGCGGCATCGAGGAACTCCTCGTGAAGTACCCGGCGGCCGTCTCCGCCGGTGCCACCGCCGTCGACGGCGGCAAGCTGGACCTCGGCCTGGCCGTCACCTTCTTCAGCCCCCTGCCCTGCACCGACGGCTACGGCACCACCCGCTACCGCAACGGCCTCGACCTCGGCACCGCGCCCGCCCTCAACACCGACGCCGCCTGCACCGCCCCGGCGTCGGGCGGGAAGAACGTGCGCGGCTCGGCCAACGCCCCGAAGGGCGGCGCGGTCCCCGACCCGGCCACACCCGGCTCCCTGCCCTCGGGCAGCGGCCGGACCACCCCGGCCGGGGGCGGCCCCCCGGCGCTCCCCGGCGCGCTCGCCCTGCCGGGACAGAGCGGTGAGGCACCGGCCGACCTGACGGACCTGCTCGCCCCGGCCGCCGGGAGTGCGCGATGAGGCGGCCCCGGATCCTCGCCGGAGCGGGGCTCGCGCTGGCCCTCGGCCTGTGCGGCACCGGCGCGTGGACGTACGCGCAGGCCCGCACCGACGACGGGCTCGCGTACGGGCGGGAGCGGGACGAGGCGCTCGCCGACGGGCGCGAGGGCATCGCCGTACTCACCACGCTCGACGCGTCCACCCGGCAGCGGGCGGAGCGGAGCATCGGGGACTGGCGCGCGGTCTCCACGGGGCCGTTGCGCAAGGAACTCGGCGACACCGAGGCGGCGGCCGGGACCTCGGCGCGCGGCACCGTCACCGAGGCCGCCGTCACCGCGCTCGACACACGGTCGGGCACGGCCAAGCTCATCGCCACCGTGCGCGTCGAGGTCACCCCCGGCGGGGCGAAGAAGCCGTCCACCGACCGCAAGCGCCTGGAGGCGGTGCTGGCCCGCACGGGCGAGGGGGAGTGGAAGGTACGGGCACTGAGCGCCGTACCGGTGGCGCAGGAGAAGGGGGAGGAGTGATGACACCGACGTGGTTGCTGCGCAGGACCGCTCCGCCGGAGCCCGGCACGGAGACGGCCCCGGACACGGCCCCGGCCCCGGACACGGACACCGGCCCCGCGGACGCGCCCGCCGAGACGGACGCGCCCGCCGAGACCGCCTCGGCCGACGCGCCCGCCGGAGACGCGACGGTCGAGAAGCGCGGGCGCAACGGGCGTCTGCGGAGGGCGGCGCTGGCCGGGACTGCCGCGGTCCTCGTCCTCGGCGGCTGCGGATTCTTCTACGCGGCCCACCAGCTGCGGTCCGCCGCACCCGCCCGGAACCAGGCGCTCACCGACACCGAGGCCACCTCCCGCGTCGCGGGCGAGGTCGGCAACGCCCTCGCCCGGATCTTCTCCTACACCCCGGACGGCACCGCGGCCGCCGAACGCTCCGCGAGGACCGTCCTCGACGGCCGCGCCGCCCGCCAGTACGAGACCCTCTTCGCCCGGGTCCGCGACGACCTCACCGAGCAGCGCGTCACCCTGAGCACCCGGGCCGTGCGCACCGGAGTGATCGAACTCGACGGCGACCGGGCCCGCCTGCTGGTCTTCCTCGACCAGACCGCCCACCGAGACACGGGCAAGGGCAAGGGCAAGGGCGACGCCGGGGCCACCACCGCGGCGGCCCAGCTCACCGTCACCGCACGGCTCGACGACGACCGTTGGCGGATCGTCGACATCAAGGCCCGCTGACCATGCGCGGGAGACTGGAGCACCCCATGAAAGGCGCGGTCCGCCTCCTCGGCGTCGGTCGCTCCCGGCCGCTGCCCACCCTGGCCCTGGCCCTCGTCCTCACCCTCGTCGCGGGCGGCTTCGCCGCCTGGGCCGGTCAGGACTGGTACCGGGCGGCCCACGACGAGCAGGCCGCGTACGCCGCGCAGCGGGACGCGGCACTCTCCGCCGGGGAGCAGGCCGTGCAGAACCTGAACACGCTCGACCACCGCGAGCTGAACCACGGCCTGGACCTGTGGGAGTCGTCGACCACCGGCGAACTGCACGACCAACTCGCCTCCGGGCGCGACGAGTTCGCCGCCCAGGTGAAGGAGGCGAAGACGGTCAGCACGGCCCGGGTGCTGTCCGGCGCCGTCACCGAACTCGACGACCGCGCCGGACGCGCCCGGGTGCTGGTCGCCCTGCGCGTCACCGTCAAGGCGGCCGACGGAGCGAAGACCGACAAGGACAGCCGCATGCTCGGCGAACTCACCCGGACCGACGGCCGGTGGAAGCTGAGCGCCCTGGGCCAGGCGCCCGTCGGCGGGACGTCGACCGGCTGAGCCGGTCCCGTACCGCGAGAGCCGGCCGCAGCGAGGAGGACACCGCACCATGTCGACGACCCGTCACCACATCAACCGCCAGCGGCGCCGCCAGGCCCGCGAGACCGCCCCCGCCGCCCCCGCCGGGCGCCCGGAACGCCCGCCGGTCCGGACCGGCGGGCGCGGTGCCACGGCCGTCCTGACGCCCGCCGACGCCGTCACCGCCGACCCGCCCACGGCCGGGGACGAGAAGGCCACCCCGGCCCGGTCGCGCCGCCCCGCGGTCCTCGGGCTGCTCTGCGCGCTGACGGTCCTCCTCGGCGGCTTCGCGGGCTGGGCGCACGCGGAGGCCGAGGGGCTCAGGTCCGAACCCGCCCGCGGCAACACCGCACTGACCGACCTCGCCCGCACCAGCGAGATCAAGGGCCAGGTGGCCAAGGCCGTCGACCGCCTCTTCTCCTACGACCACGCCGACCCCGCCGCCCTCGACAGGGCGGCGCGGGACCTCCTGACGGGCAAGGCCGTCGACCAGCACCGCGACCTGCTCGCCGACGTCCGCACGCGTGCCGACGAGCAGAAGGCGGTGATCACCACGACGGTCACCGAGAGCGCGGTCGAACGCATCGACGGCGACCGGGCCCGGGTCCTCGTCTACGCCGACCAGAGCAGCGTCGCCACCACCGGCAAGAAGGCCGCGACCGACAACAAGAGCAAGGCGGGAGAGGGCGACGCCGCCGCGCGGGACGAGGGCGTGTACGCGGCGGCCATGCTCGCCGTCGACGTCGTGCACCGCGACGGACGCTGGCTGGTCTCCGCCCTCGACACCTTCGGCCGGTGAACCGCCCGGCCGACCGCACCCCCGACCGCGTCACCTCGCCCGCGTCACCTCGCCCGCATCACCTCCGGATCCGACAGGAGTGACGACCATGTCCGTACGCCGTGCCCGACGCCTGTACTCCGGCCGGGCCCGCAAGGGACTGCGCACGACCGCGCTCGCGGTGGCGGCCATGGCGGCCCTCACCGCCTCCCAGGCCCCCGGCCTCACCCGGGACGCCGAGGACAGCCACGCCGGACCGGCCGCCGACGACCTGGGCCTGCCGACCGCGGACGGCCCGTTCGCCGCGCTCGCGCCACCGGGCGACGGCTCCTACCACACCGAACTCCCGCCCCTGAGGACGCGGAAGGGCGGACCGGTCCCGCCCGCACTCGGGCCGGAGATCCGCGCCCAGTCGGGCATCCCGGCCACCGTGCTGCGCGCCTACCGCGCCGCCGAGACGGCCGTCGGCAGGACGGACCCCGGCTGCCGGCTGCCCTGGGAACTGCTCGCGGCGATCGGCAAGGTCGAGTCCGGACAGGCACGCGGGGGCGCGGTCGACGGCAACGGCACGACCCTGCGCCGCATCACCGGGCCGCCCCTCGACGGCCGGGGCTTCGCCCTGATCCGGGACACCGACGGCGGCGCCCACGACGGCGACACGGTCTACGACCGGGCGGTGGGCCCGATGCAGTTCCTGCCGTCGACCTGGGCCCGCTGGGGTGCGGACGGCAACGGCGACGGCCGCGCCGACCCGAACAACATCTTCGACGCGGCGCTGGCGGCCGGACACTACCTGTGCGTCGGCGACCGGGACCTGGGCCGGGCGGCGGACCTCGACCGGGCGGTCCTCAGCTACAACAACTCCCGCACCTATCTCCGCCTGGTCAGGTACTGGCTGGAGTTCTACAGCCGCGGCGTCCACACCGTCCCCGACGGCAAGGGCGTCGTCCCGAAGAGTCCAGGGGCGGGCGGCGACACCCCGGCGACCGAGCCCGTCGACGGCGAGGGCGGCGGTGGCCCCGGGGACGGCGGTGGCGGCGGGGACGGCGGCATCGTCATCGGCCCGGACCCGGGTACCACGCCGGGCAGCCCCGGGCCGTCCCCCTCGACGGTGCCGTCGCCGAGCCAGGACCCCTCCCAGCCGCCCACCGACACCCCCACCGAAACGCCCACCGGGTCCCCCGGCGGAACCCCCACCGACAGCCCGGCACCCTCGCCGGACCCGACCGGTCCGAGCCCTTCGCCCACTCCTACGGACGACTGCTCGGCGGAACCGGGAACCGCGTCCCCCGACCCCACGGCCTCCCCGACCGGCGCACCCTGCCCGAGCCCGTCGGACACCTCGCCGACGCCGGACACCCCGGCCGGGTAGGGGCGGCCGCCGGGGGTCAGCCCGTCTGGCCCATCCCGGCCGCGTTCGGCCAGCCCGTCGCGGGGACCGACTCCAGGCCGTTGGTGCCCCTGACCTGGGCGGCCGTGAGACCGCCGCGGGCCGGGACGCCGGGCGGGGTGGGCCCGAACGGCGGTGGGTACGCGGCGGCCGGTGCGGGCGCGGGCGCCGGGGCCGGCAGGGGCTGCGGGGCCGGTGCCGGGTGGGGGACCGGCACCGGCCCGGGATACGGCACCGGCTGCGGGACCGGCACCGGCTGGGGCGCCGGCGCGGGGCCGGGCACGGCGGCCGCCGCCGGAGCCACCGGCACCGCCGCGGGGAGCGGCATGCCGGTGCCGATGCCGGTGCCGGCGGCGGGGGCCGGAGCGGCGGCGAGCCCCGGGGCACCGGCACCGGCGGTCTGAGCGGTGATCGCGCGCATGCCGGAGCCGTTGGTCTCGTACATCAGGCGGTCCACCGCCGCCGTGCCCGAGCTGTAGCCGGTCCCGGTGGCCGGCCCGGGCACGGCGGCTCCCCTCCCGGCCCCGTAGAGCACCTGTTCCAGACCGGACACCAGGCGACGCACGTCGGCCTGGGGGCGCACCACGAGACGCAGGAAGCGGCTGGACGAGCCGATCTTGTTGCCGCACTCCCGGACCAGCACCCGGTGCTCGGTGAGCATCCGGTCCCGCACGGCGGTGCCCTCCGCGCCCACGGGGAGGCGGACGAAGAGGAAGTTGCCCTGGGAGGGGTAGACGGTCAGGCCGGGCAGCGCGGACAGCTGGGCGGCCATCTCCAGGCGGTCGCGGCGCACCTGGTGCAGGCTCCGCGCGTACTCGGGACCGTGGTCGCGCAGCATGAACACCACGTGCTCGGCGAAGGAGTTGAGGTTCCACTTGGGGAGCATGGCGCGCACCCGGCCCGCGAGCGCCGGGTTGGCGACGAGGTAGCCGAAGCGGATGCCGTGCAGCCCGAAGTTCTTGCCGAGGCTGCGCAGTACGACGACGTTGGGGCGCAGCATCGCCTCCTGGACCACGCTGGGTTCGGCCTCCGCGTCGGCGAACTCCAGGAAGGACTCGTCGATCACGACCAGGTCCCGGTCGGCCATCGCGTCCATGAACTGCACCAGCGCCTGCTTGTGCAGATAGCCGCCGTCGGGGTTGTTGGGGTTGCAGATCACCACGGCCCGGGTGCCCCGGGCGCGGACGAACTCGCCGTACCGGGCGAGGTCGAGGGCGAAGCCGCCGGCCTCCTGGAGCGGGAACATGTCGACCCGCTTGCCGGTCTCCATGGGCTGGTCGGTCCAGCGGCCGAAGGTGGGGACGGGGACGGCGAGGGACTCCCGGACCAGCAGGTGGTCGATCCAGGTGATCAGCTCCGTGGAGCCGTTGCCCATCGCCACGCACTGCGGCGGGAGTTGGAGCAGACTGCACAGTTCGGCGGTGATGGTGTCGGCGCTGCTCGGGTAGTACGTGACGATGTCGCGCAGCCGGCCGGCCATCTCCTCGAACATCTCCGGGGTGGGGAAGTACGGGTTGCAGGGGATGCAGAAGTCCACCGGACCGGCGCCCGCCGCCTCGCCGCTCTCCCGCGCCAGCGCCGCCATCGAGGGGCTGTGCGCCGCGGTGCTGCGGAACAACGAGGTGACGTTGCCGGACAAGTGGACCTCCGTAAGTGGGCGGCCCGCGCGGGGACACGGGCCGCCCCTGTATACGGAGACGGACGGGGCACCGTTCAACGGGTGTGAAGAAAGTGTGCCCGCGCCCCGCCCTCGCCTACGCGTCGAACGAGTGCACCGTGGACGTCCGGTACGTCTCGCCGGGCCGCAGCACGGTCGACGGGAACGACGGGTGGTTCGGCGAGTCCGGGAAGTGCTGCGTCTCCAGGCACAGGGCGTCGCCCTGGCGGTAGAGGGAGCCGTCGGTGCCGGTGAGGGTGCCGTCGAGGAAGTTGCCCGAGTAGAACTGGAGCCCGGGCTGGTCGGTGGCGATGCGCAGGGTGCGGCCGGAGGTGTGGTCGCGCAGGGTGGCGATGTGCTCGGGGCGGTCGGTGATGCCCTTGTCCAGCACCCAGTTGTGGTCGAAGCCCTTGGCGGTGACCAGCTGCGGGTGGGCGTCCCGGATGTCCCGGCCGATCGGCTTGGACCGGCGGAAGTCGAAGGGCGTGCCGGACACCCGGGCCAGTTCGCCGGTGGGGATGAGACCCGCGTCGGTGGGTGTGAAGCGGGACGCGGCGATCGACAGCTCGTGGTCCTCGATCGTGCCGCTGCCCTCGCCGGCCAGGTTCCAGTAGACGTGGCTGGTGAGGTTGACGACGGTGGCCTTGTCGGTGGTGGCCTCGTAGTCGATGCGCCAGTCGCCGCGCCGGGTGAGGGTGTACGTCACCTTCGCCTTCAGCGTGCCCGGGTAGCCCATCTCGCCGTCGACGCTGGTGTAGTGCAGCACCAGGCCGGTGTCGGAGCCCTCGGTGAACGGCTCGACGTCCCACACCCGGTAGTCGAAGCCCAGGGCGCCGCCGTGCAGGGAGTTCTCCCCGTCGTTGACGGAGAGCTGGTACTCCTTGCCGTCCAGGGTGAAGCGGCCCTTGGCGATGCGGTTGCCGTACCGCCCGATCAGGGCGCCGAAGTGCGGGCTGCGGGCGACGTAGTCCTCGATGTTGTCGAAGCCCAGCGACACGTTCGCGTAGCGGCCCCGGCGGTCCGGGATCTCCAGGGACTGCACGACGCCGCCGTACGACAGCACCTTCATGCGCGTGCCGCCGTTCTCCAGCGACCAGCGGTACACCTTCGTCCCGTCGGCCAGCTTGCCGAAGAGCTCCTTCACCGGTTTCCTGCCTCCCGAGGCGTGCGCCGTGCCGCCGACCGCGGTGGCGGCCACTCCGGCCGCTGCCGCCGACGCGATGACCGTTCGTCTGCTCAGTTCCATACGTGCGGCTCCTGTACTTCCGTGAGAAGAAGCGGGCCCCGCCGTGAGTGGCGGGGCCCGAGATCCGTTACGAACCCACCCTGCGCTTGTTCCACACGTCGAACCCGACCGCCGCCAGCAGCACCGCGCCCTTGATGACCTGCTGCCAGTCGGTGCCGATGCCGACGAGGTTCATGCCGTTGTTCAGCACGCCCAGGACCAGACCACCGATGATCGCGCCGAGGACCGTGCCGACGCCGCCGCTCATCGACGCGCCGCCGATGAACGAGGCGGCGATGGCCTCCAGCTCGAAGTTGAGGCCCGCCTTGGGCGAGGCCGCGTTGAAGCGGGCGGCGAAGACCAGACCCGCCAGGGCCGCGAGCATGCCCATGTTCAGGAAGACCAGGAAGGTGACCTTCTTGTCCTTCACGCCCGACAGCTTGGCCGCGGGCAGGTTGCCGCCGATGGCGTAGATGTGGCGGCCGATGATCGCGTTGCGCATCAGATAGCCGAAGCCGACCACCAGCACGCCCAGGATGAGCAGCACGATCGGCGCGCCCTTGTAGCTGGCCAGCAGCAGCGTGACCACGAGGACCGCGGCGACCAGCGCGACCAGCTTGAGCAGGAACAGCTTGACCGGCGGCACGTCGAGGGAGAACTCCAGCTGCCGCTTGCGGTCGCGGACTTCCTGGTACACCACGAAGGCGATCAGGGCGAAGCCCAGCAGCAGGGTGAGGTTGTGGTAGTTGGTGTTCGGGCCGACCTCGGGCAGGAAGCCGTTGGCGATCTTCTGCAGGTCCTTGGGGAACGGGCCGAGGGTCTGGCCCTTGAGGAAGATCTCCGTCAGACCGCGGAAGAGCAGCATGCCCGCGAGGGTCACGATGAACGACGGTATGCCGAGATAGGCGATGAAGAAGCCCTGCACGGCGCCGGCGGCGGCGCCGATGGCCAGGCAGAGGATCACCGCCACCGGCCAGGGCAGGTCGTGGTTGACCATCAGGACGGCGGCCGTCGCGCCGACGAAGGCGGTCAGTGAACCCACCGACAGGTCGATGTGGCCCGCGATGATGACGAGCATCATGCCGATCGCGAGGATCAGGATGTAGCTGTTCTGCAGCACCAGGTTGGAGACGTTGCGCGGCAGCAGCAGGTCGCCGTCCGACCACACCGCGAACAGCACCACGATCAGACCGAGGGCCATCAGCATGCCGTACTGGCGCATGTTGCGGCGCATGCCGTCGAGCATCAGCTGCAGCAGGCCGCCGCCGGAGGCCGAGCCCTCTCTGCCGGGCGGCGCCGGTGCCGGGGTCTTGGCGGTCACGTCCGTGCTCATCGGCTTACCTCTTCGTCCTTCCGGGACTTCTGGTCCTGCTTGTCCTTCGTCATCTGCCGCATCAGTGCTTCCTGCGAAGCCTCGGCCCGCGAGAACTCACCCGTCAGCCGTCCCGCGGCCATCGTGTAGATGCGGTCGCACATGCCCAGCAGCTCCGGCAGTTCGGAGGAGATGAACACGACCGCCTTGCCCTCGGCCGCCAGGCGGTCGATGACCGTGTAGATCTCGTACTTGGCGCCCACGTCGATGCCGCGCGTGGGCTCGTCCAGGATCAGCACCTCGGGACCCGCGAAGATCCACTTGCTGAGGACGACCTTCTGCTGGTTGCCGCCGGACAGCTTGCCGACCGGCTCGAAGACGGTCGGCGCCTTGATGTTCATCGACTTGCGGTAGTCCTCGGCGACCTGCTGCTCACCGTGCTCGTCGACCACGCCCCGCTTGGAGACCTTCTCCAGCGCGGTCAGCGAGATGTTCCGGTTGATGGTGTCGATGAGGTTGAGGCCGTAGTGCTTGCGGTCCTCCGTGACGTAGGCGATCCCGTGCTTGACCGCCTCCGGGACGGTCTTCGTACGGATCTCGTGGCCGTCCCTGAGGACCGTGCCGCCCGCGTGCCGGCCGTAGGTGCGGCCGAAGACGCTCATCGCCAGCTCGGTGCGGCCCGCGCCCATGAGCCCGGCGATGCCGACGATCTCGCCGCGCCGCACCTCGATCGAGACGTCGTCGACGACCTTGCGCTGCTGGTCGATGGGGTGGTGCACGGTCCAGTTGCGGATCTCCAGGGCCGGGGCCGTGCCCTCCTCGGGCTGGTGCGGGGTCCGGTCGGGGAAGCGGTTCTCCAGGTCGCGGCCGACCATCCCGCTGATGATCCGGTCCTCGGTGGTCTCCGCCGCCTTCACGTCGAGCGTCTCGATGGAGCGCCCGTCGCGGATGATCGTGACCGAGTCGGCGACCCGACGGATCTCGTTCAGCTTGTGCGAGATGATGATCGAGGTGATGCCCTGATCCTTCAACTGAAGGATCAGGTCGAGGAGTTTGCCGCTGTCCTCGTCGTTGAGCGCCGCCGTCGGCTCGTCGAGGATGAGCAGCTTCACCTTCTTCGACAGCGCCTTGGCGATCTCCACCAGCTGCTGCTTGCCCACGCCGATGTCGGCGACGCGGGTCTCCGGGTGCTCGTCGAGACCGACCCGGCGCAGCAGTTCGGTGGCGTGCCTGAGGGTGTCGTTCCAGTTGATCAGTCCGCGCTTGGCATGCTCGTTGCCGAGGAAGATGTTCTCCGCGATCGACAGGTACGGCACCAGGGCCAGCTCCTGGTGGATGATCACGATGCCGTGCTGCTCGCTCGCCCGGATGTCCTTGAACCGGCAGGTCTCGCCCTCGAAGAGGACGTCCCCCTCGTAACTGCCGTGCGGATGGACTCCGGAGAGCACCTTCATCAGGGTGGACTTGCCGGCGCCGTTCTCCCCGCAGATGGCGTGGACCTCGCCCTGGCGAACGGTGAGCGTGACGTCCGACAGCGCTTTGACACCGGGAAAGGTCTTGACGATCGAGCGCATTTCCAGGACGGGTCCCGCCATGGTCGTGCCTTCCAATCCTTGTTGGGGCCCGGTTAGTTGAGCTTGTCCGCGGAGTAGTAGCCGCCGTCGACGAGGATCTTCTCCCAGTTGCTCTTGTCGACGCTGACCGGCTGCAGCAGGTAGGCGGGGACGACCTTGGCACCGTTGTCGTACGACTTGGTGTCGTTGACCTCGGGCTTCTTGTCGTTCAGGACCGCGTCGACCATGTTCGCGGCGACCTTGGCGAGCTCGCGCAGGTCCTTGAAGACGGTCTGGGTCTGCTGGCCCGCCTTGATCGACTTCACCGAGGCGATCTCGGCGTCCTGGCCGGTGACGACCGGCATGGCCTTGCTGCCGGAGCCGTAGCCGTCCGACTTCAGGGCGGACAGGATGCCGATGGAGATGCCGTCGTACGGCGAGAGCACCGCGTCGACCCGGGCGCTGCGGTAGCTGGAGGTGAGCAGGTCGTCCATGCGCTTCTGCGCGGTGCCGCCGTCCCAGCGCAGCGTGGTGACCTGGTTGAGGTCGGTCTGCTTGGAACGGACGACCAGCTGGCCCTTGTCCATGTACGGCTTCAGGACGCTCATCGCGCCGTTGAAGAAGTACCGGGTGTTGTTGTCGTCGTTGGAGCCGGCGAACAGCTCGATGTTGAAGGGGCCCTTCTTGCCGGCCTTCAGACCCAGCTTGTCGACGATGTAGCCGCCCTGCAGCTCGCCGACCTTCTGGTTGTCGAAGGAGGCGTAGTAGTCGACGTTCTCCGTGCCGAGGATCAGCCGGTCGTAGGAGATGACCGGGATGTCGGCGTCCTTGGCCTGCTGCATGACGTTGCCGAGGGACTTGTTGTCGATCGCGGCCACGATCAGGGCGTCCACGCCCTGCGTGATCATGTTCTCGATCTGCGAGACCTGCTGGTCCGGGTCGTCCTCACCGAAGACCAGCTTGGTCTTGAACCCCTTGGACTTCAGTTCCTTCTCGACGTTGGCGCCGTCGGTGATCCAGCGCTCGGAGGACTTGGTCGGCATCGCGATGCCGACGGTGGCGCCGTCGCTGCCCGACTTGTCCTCCTCGCTGCCACCCTCGCTGCTCTGGCCGCAGGCGGTCAGGGTGAGGGCGAGCGAGGCGGCGGAGGCTATCGCGGCGAGTGCGGCTCTGCGGTTGCGCATGGTCATCATCCTTGAGGTGAGGGCTGGATCGGCGAGGCAGGTGTGTGGGATTGTGCGCGGTCGTGTCGTCTTTTGAGAAGGGAGTTTCCGGAACGTTATGACGAGATCTCGAACCGGTTGAGCGGTCCCGGCAGCCGGGTGCCGAGCGGCGCCATGTCGCCGTCCGCCCCGTGCCGGGCAAGCAGATCGAGGGCGAGCCGACCGCGGCGCACCCGCTCCTTCGCGGTGGCCAGCGTGAGTTCCCGCAGGTGGTGGCCGTACGGATAGATCCCGGGCGCCTTGGACAGGCCGAACTTCAGGTACAGCGGGGCGCCGCGCCGGATCAGCTCGGCGACCTCGTACATGCGGACGTAGCCGCCGAGGTCGTCGGGAGCCTCGATGTACATGTCCATCGGCGCGGCCGAAACCCGCCGTATTTCGGTCAGGTGATCCGGCGTCAGGTCGCTGGGGACGTTGATGGAGTCGGCGCCGAGCCGCTCGTACACCGCGTACGAGGCCGGGTTGACCGGACCGACGAGGGCGGAGAGCTTGAGCGTGGTGTCGGCGGGGAGGATGCCGGCCGCGCGGGCCCGGTGCAGCGTCCACAGCACGCCCTCGTCGGCGACGAGCAGGCACTTGACGCCCAGCTCGCTCGCCCGCACGGCGTCCTCGACGCACCCGGCGACCGCGGCGTGACCGCGTGCCCGAAGGCCCGCGCCGCCCGAGTCGGTCCGGGTGGAGCCGCCGATGTCCCAGGTGCCGCGGGGGCCGGTGAACAGGCAGAGCTCGATGTCGCGTTCGGCGGTGGCCTCGACCATCTCGGTGATCTCGGCGTCGGTCAGCATCCACACGCCGCTGCCCTGGCTGATCCGGTGGATCGGCACGTCAAGGCGCGAGGACTCCTTGAGCACCACCCCCAGCGCCTCCGGACCCTCGCAGGACGGGATCTCGGTGCGCCAGCGGCCGCCGCCCGGGAAGGAGTGCGGCGAGGCGTCGGCGGGGTCGGGGGCGGGCGCGGCCAGGCCGAGGGCGGTGAGGGCCTGCTCACCGGGCCTGCGTGCGGCGGCCGTGGCGGAAGCGTCGGTCACAAGCGTTCCTTAGTGTTCGATATGTCGGACGAAGTTCGCGGCCGTAGGCGTGGGTGGCGTCGGTGCGCGACGTCCGTTCCGGTGGTGTACGCCGGTGCGGGGGCCGTCAGGTCGCCCCCGCACCGGCGTACGGCTCAGGGGAGGGCGTCGGGGTGCAGCAGCACCTTGCCGACCTTCGGGTCGCCGGAGCCCACCAGCTCGATGGCCTCGGAGAACTCCGCGAGCGGCAGCTCGTGCGTCACCAGCGGCCGCGGATCGAGCAGACCGGCCGCGAAGACCCGCACCGTGTGCGCCCAGGCGTCCGGCGGCGCCCCGAAGACGGTGTGCACCTCCAGCTGCCGTACGACCAGGTCGGTCGGGTCGAGGCCGTCGGCGCCCGGCGCCGGGATGCCGGTCAGCACCAGGCGCCCGCCCCGGCGCAGCAGCGCGGCGGCCGTACGCGCGGCGTCCGCGGACCCGGCGGTCTCGATCACGACGTCGAAGTCGTCCGTCAGCGGCCGGTCCTTGGTCCGGAAGTCGGTCGCGCCGAACCGCCGCGACAGCGCCTCCCGGTCCCCGCGCGTGCCGACGACCAGCAGTTCGGCCGGGGAGGCGGCGCGCAGGAACTGCACGGCGAACATGCCGAGCGTGCCCGTGCCGACGACGGCGACGCGCTCGCCGGGCCGGGCGTTCGCCTTCAGCGCGGCGGCGGCGATGCAGGCCGCGGGCTCCAGCAGGGCGGCCGCGGTGAGATCGGCGTCGTCGGGCAGGGCGTGCAGCAGCCGGGCGGGCAGGGTCAGCGTCGGGGCCATGGCGCCCGGCCGGGTGAACCCGGTCTCCTCGTACCCGGCCGTGCACAGCGTCGTCTCGCCCGCGTGGCAGCGGTCGCACACCTGGCAGTTGCGGAAGCCCTCACCCACGACCTTCCGGCCGACGAGCGCGCCCGGCACCCCGGCGCCGACCCCCTCCACGGTCCCGGACCACTCGTGCCCCGGGGTGAGCGGGTAACGCACGTACCCCTCGGGCCGGTTGCCCTGGTAGACCTCGCGGTCGCTGCCGCAGATCCCCGCGGCGTGCACCCGCACCAGCGCCTCGCCGGGCCCCGGTTCACGCGGCTCGTGCGGCACGAGCCGGTGCACCCCCGGCGCCTCGACGAGGACCGCGTCACTCATGCCCCGGCCCCCTTGGGGGCGCGCTTCTCCCAGCCCTCGGCCCACAGGTCGAACCGCGCCTGCTGCTGCGGGAACTCCGCCGCCGCGTCGGTGTCCAGCTCGACCCCGAGACCGGGCGCGTCGGAGAGGTGGAAGCACCCGTCCTCCGGGTCCACCTGCGGGGCGCCCTTCACGACCTTCTTGATCTCCGCGTCCGCGAAGTCGTTGAAGTGCTCCAGGATCTTGAAGTTCGGCGAGGTGAAGCCGACCTGGAGGCTGGCGGCGGTCAGCACCGGTCCGCCCACGTTGTGCGGGGCGACCAGCGTGTAGTGGGTCTCGGCGGTCGCGGCCAGCTTCCGGGTCTCCCAGATGCCGCCGATGTGACCGACGTCGGGCTGGATGACGTCCACCGACTGGTCCTCGAACAGCTCGCGGAACTCGATCCGGTCGTGGATGCGCTCACCCGTGGCGACCGGGATGTCGACCTTCTCGGCGACCTTCCTCAACGCCTTGAGGTTCTCCGGCGGGACCGGCTCCTCCAGCCAGGCCGGCTTGAACGGCGCGAGTTCCCGCGCGAGCCGGACGGCGGTGGACGGCGAGAACCGGCCGTGCATCTCCAGCATCAGCTCGGCGTCCGGCCCGATGGCGTCCCGCACGGCCTCGATCAGCGACACGGCGTAGTTGGTCTGCTGCTGGTCCAGCTCGAAGTGCCCGGTGCCGAACGGGTCGATCTTCAGCGCCCGGTACCCGCGCTCCATGACTCCCTGCGCCGCCTTGTGGTACGCCTCAGGCGTCCGCTCGGTGGTGTACCACCCGTTGGCGTAGGCCTTGACCTTGTCGGTGACCTTCCCGCCCAGCAGCTGCCACACCGGGACGCCGAGAGCCTTGCCCTTGATGTCCCAGCACGCCATCTCGACGACCGCGATGCCGGACATCACGATCTCGCCCGCGCGGCCGTAGTCGCCGTACTTCATGCGGCGGACCAGGTCCTCGACAGCGAACGGGTCGGAACCGAGAATGTGGTTGGCCTCGGCCTCCTTCAGGTAGCCGAGGAGAGCGTCGGTGTGCCCCAGCATCCGGGTCTCGCCGACTCCGGTGATGCCCTCGTCGGTGTGCACCTGGACGTAGGTCAGGTTGCGCCACGGCGTCCCGACCACGTGTGTGCTGATTCCGGTGATGCGCACGGCGGCTGCCCTTCGCTGTGTTCGATATTTCGTCACTCGTTCGAAATGCTGGCGTGACAGTAAGGACGGGGTGCTCGGAGTGTCAATGGGTCGGACACATAACGGTTTCGGCAGTTTCGCAAGCGGGGGAGAGGCGGTCCCCGCGTGCTTCCCCACACAACTTTCACAGTGACCTCTAGGAACGCGCCCGTCCCGGAACTTAACCTTCCCGCGTCATGGACTACTGCCACCCGTGCCGACGGCACCTCAACGGCGCCCTCGCCTGCCCGGGCTGCGGCACGCCCTGCCACGAACTCCGATCGCCGGAGGACCACCTGACGGCGGGTGAGAAATCCCCACCGAGGCTCGCCGACAAGGCGACGGCGGTCGACGAGATCCGCGACGAGACATCGGACGAGACCCCCGACGAGGGTGCGGACGACGCCGCTCCCGGCGCCCGGTCCAGCCGCCGTGACCGCAAGGCCGCCGCGCACCGCAGGCGCCGCCGCCGGACCCTGCTCGTCGTCGCGGGCTTCGTCCTGGCGGCCGGAGGACTGAGCCTGGCCGAACTCGGCATGGACGCCCCGCACTCCCCGGAGAAACCGGCCGCGGCGGGCGGCGAGACGACGGACGGCGAGGCGACGAGGGAGGTGGGCGAGGCGTCGGCGGTCCCGGTCGACGACACCGCGCGGACGACCACGGCCTCGGGCTCCGCGTCCCCCGACGCATCGGCGTCGACAACGGTGTCGGCGTCCCCGTCGGCGTCCCCGGAGGCCACGAAGTCCCCCACGGCGACCGGACCCGACTCCCCGTCGGCCTCCCGCCCTCCGTCCCCGGACCCCACCGGCCCCGCGAACCCGGACCCGTCGTCCCCCGAGTCCGACGACGATCCGCCCCCGACGACGACCCCCACCCCGCCGGAGTCCCCGGACCCGACCCCCACGGAGACCTGCGACCGCTTCCTGTGGTGGTGCACGTAGGAGTTCCGCTCACGCGGAGAACCTGTACCCGGCGAAGTCCGCGACGCGGCGATACCCGATGCGCCGGTAGAGAGCGTTGCTGGTGGGATTGTCCGGGTCCGTGAACAGGACGACGTCCGTGGCCCCCGCGGCCAGCGCGGACCTGCTCACCTCGACCGTCACGGCTCCGGCGTAGCCACGGCCGCGGAAGCGGGCCGGGGTGTAGACGGGGTCCACCCGGACCATGCCGCCGACGACCGAGGTCGCGGCCGCCATCGCCACGGGGGCGCCCTCCGGGGTCTCCCACCACGTGAAGTGCCGGTCGCCGAAACGCGAGTCGTCCCAGGAGCCGGCGTCGATCAGGTCGATGGAGCGCTGCTCCCCGACGTCGACGCAGAACTCACGGCACCAGCAGACGACTTGCGCACGGTCCTTGCCGCTCGTGGGGCGCCCTCGGCCTTCGGGAGACGGCTGCGGTGCGGTGAGCGTGCCGAGACGGTAGAGATGCGTCCGCCAGAAGAGCTCCGGAGCCGCGCCCGTGTGCCGCCGCCACGACTCGGCGAAGGCGCCGGCGCTGTCACGGTCCGCGACGACGTTGGCGGGGGAGTGGCCGAGGCCCGCCAGGCGGGCGGCGAGGGTGTCGGTCTGCTCGACGGAGAGGGGCGTGAGGCCCAGACGGCCCTGCGGAGTGAGATAGAAGACCGCAGATACCTCGCCACGTGCCTCGAGCCGGCCGAAGACGGCGGCTGCGGCGCCCTGTTCGGCCGCCCCGCGTATCCGCAGCTTCTCGATGTCCGTCAGTGCCGTGTTGTGCAGGGCGGGACGCGAGGACAGAAGACCGCCGGCTCGGCCGAGGAAGTCGTCGACGTCGTGAGTGAGGTACCAGTCGTCCGGGAGCATGCCGCATGGTCCCAGGTCGCCCGCGGACGGCGACGCAGGGGCGGTTCGAATCGAAGGCCGGGTATCAGGTGTCGAGCAGGCCAGGGACAAAGATGTCCTCGGAGGTCAACAGCCTTTTGGACAGGCCCTGTTCGTAGTGGTAGCGCAGGAAGGTGTCGACGGCCTTGCGGTTGGCGCCGACGCCGTAGGGCCACCAGTCCTCGCCCAGCAGCGCGCGGTTCTCGGCGAAGAGTTCACTGAACCAGGGGGTGATCACGGACATGTGCTGCTTCGCGGCGCCGGCCCGGTACCGGTCCTGCACGATCTCCTTGGCCCGGTTGAAGGCGCGGTAGACCGATTCCACCAGGCCGGGCTCGGCGGCCGGCTCGCGGCGGATCGCGACGACGTGCATCATCGGGAAGATGCCGGTACGACGGTAGTAGTCGCGCTCGACGGCCTCGTAGTCGGGGAAGAGCCGGCGGACCTTCCGCGTCGAACCGTCGAGCAGCCCCTGCGGCACGTCGACGGAGAGCAGGGCGTCTATCTCCCCGCTTTCGAGCATGGCGCCCAGAGTCTGCTCGCCCTCGGTGTGGCGGACCTGCACCCCGTCCGGGACGGGCTGGGGGATCCAGTCGAAGGAGGGGATGGGGTGGTCGGTGCCACCGATCACCCAGTTCATCCGGTCCGGCGTCACCCCGAAGTCGTCGGCCAGGACACCCTTGTTCCAGACGCCCGGGTCGTGGCCGTACAGCGCGAACTCGCCGACCGTCCGGCCCGCCAGGTCCTCCGGCCGCTCGATCCCGCTGTCGGTGTTCACGAACCACGCCGAGTGGCGGAAGTTGCGGTTCGGGAAGATCGGCAGAGCCAGGAACGGCGAGTCGTCCAGGTCGAAGGCGCGCAGGAAATAGGTCAGCCCGAACTCGGCGATGTCCAGATCGCCCTCGGCCATGCGCTGGAAGAGGTCGGAGACGAGCGGCGAGGTCTCGAACCTCGCGCTCACGCCCTCGATCGTGACTCTCCCGTCGAGGAGGGGTTCGGTGTGCTCGTACCGGTAGACACCCACGGAGAGGCTTCGATCGGCCATGGCAGGCCCCTTCTGTTTACGCGAATGAGCTTTCACTTTTAGACTGGAACCGCGACACGTCAATGTCAAGGCGAATGGTCGTTCACGTTTGAAGGAGGGTCCGCCCGTGCCCCGCATCACCCCTGCTCGCCGGGAGGCGAACCGTGCGCAGATCATCGCCGCGGCGCGGCGCTGCTTCGCCCGCGACGGTTTCCATCAGACCTCGATGCCCGACATCGCCGCCGAAGCGGGCGTGGCGGTCGGCGCCCCGTACCGCTACTTCACCGGCAAGGACGAACTGATCCTGGAGATCGCCGGGGAGGCGTTCCGGCTGATCTTCGATCCGATCGGGCGCGTCGTCGAGGCGGCCGAGGGCGTCACCGCCGCCGATCTGGTCGAGGCGGCGACGGCCTCGGTGAGCGGTGACGAGGCGGTGGACGGGGCCGGCAACACCGTTCCGGTCGACGAGCTCCTGCGCTGCGCCGTCCAGTCGTGGGCCGAACTCCTGCGCAACGACGGGCTGCGGCAGCGCGCCAACGCAGGCTTCGAGCGGGTCCGCGGGCGCGTGGCGGACGCGCTGCGCGCCGGTCAGTCGGCGGGCACCGTGCCGGCCGAGCTCGACCCCGAGCGCGGATCGCGGGTAGTCATGGCGCTCCTGCATGGTTTCGTGCTGCAACGCACGGCGTTCGGACTCGAAGACGCCGTCGGCTTCGCGCACGAGGTCCGGCTGGCCCTCGGGGATGCAGGCGTGCTGAAGGAGGGTGGACGACCTCCACGGTGACGTGGGCGACCCGGGTCGAGGTGACGGTCATGGTGAAGGCCGGGCATCTCTGCGAGTTGCAGTACGAGTTCGACATGAGGTGAGGGGGGTCAGTCCTCCGGCGAGCCCTCTCCGACCATCAGGCGCAGCGCGTCCCGCAGCGCCACCCGCTCCGCCTCCGAGAGTCCCGCCAGCGGTTCCCGCGCGAATCGCAGTGACTCCCGCAGTCCCCGGGCCACCCGGCGCCCCTCCTCCGTCGCCGCCGCGACCTTCACCCGTCGGTCGCCGGGGTCGGGTCGCCGCTCGACCAGGCCCCGTGCCTCCAGCCGGTCCACGATCCCCGTGACGTTCGACGGCTCGCACTTCAGCTTGTGGGCCAGCTTCCGCATCGGCAGCGGCTCCAGCGACAGCAGGCTCAGCAGCTTGGCCTGCGCCCCGGTCAGGGCGCGCTCCGCCGCCGCCTCCTCGTAGTCCGCGTGGAAGCGGGCGACGACCTCGCCGATCAGTTCGACGACTTCAAGGGTGAGAGCGTCGGGTCGGCGGGTCGTGTCGCGTGGTGTGGCCATGGAAACCAGGGTACCCATTTGTTTGACAAGCTGAAATGTTCAGCCGCATGGTTGTTTCAGAGCATGAAACATTCTCGGCAAGCAGGTCGAGCAGGTCCCGACCGAGTCCGAGCAAGCCTCAGGAAAGGTGCCCCATGACCGACTCCCCCGCCCTCCCCGCCGTCAACCGCGCATGGCACCTGGTCACCCGCCCGGTCGGCTGGCCGAAGCCCGAGGACTTCGCGCTCGTCGAGGCGGAGGTCCCCACCCCGGGCGCCGGGCAGGTGCTGGTGCGCAACCTGTACGTCTCCGTCGACCCGTACATGCGCGGCCGCATGAGCGCCGCCAAGTCCTACGCCGCCCCCTACGAGCTGGACAAGCCCATGCTGGGCGGCGCGGTCGGCGAGGTCGTCGCCTCCAACGCCGAGGGCATCGCCGTCGGCGACCACGTCCTGCACTCCTTCGGCTGGCGCGAGTACGCCGCCCTGGACGCGAAGAACGCCGTCAAGGTGGACCCGGACGCGGCACCCCTGTCGACGTACCTGGGCGTGCTCGGCATGACGGGGCTCACCGCCTACGCCGGACTGCTGCGCACCGCCTCCTTCAAGGAGGGCGACTCCGTCTTCGTCTCGGGCGCCGCGGGTGCCGTCGGCAGTCAGGTGGGGCAGATCGCCAGGCTCAAGGGCGCCTCGCGGGTCATCGGCTCGGCCGGCTCGGACGAGAAGGTCAAGCTGCTCCTCGACGAGTACGGCTTCGACGCCGCCTTCAACTACAAGAACGGCCCGGTGAGCCAGCAGCTGCGGGCCGCCGCCCCGGACGGCGTCGACGTCTACTTCGACAACGTCGGCGGCGACCACCTGGAGGCCGCCATCGGCTCCCTCAACCTGAACGGCCGCATCGCCATCTGCGGTGCGATCTCCGTCTACAACAACACCGAGCCCGCGCCCGGCCCGAAGAACCTCGCCCGCCTCATCCAGACCCGCGGCCGCATCGAGGGCTTCCTGGTCGGCGACCACTACGACCTCCAGCCGAAGTTCGTCGAGGAGGTCGGCCCCTGGGTCCGCACCGGCGAGCTGAAGTACCGCGAGACCGTCGTCGAGGGCATCGAGAACAACCTGGAGGCGTTCCTCGGCGTCCTGCGCGGCGACAACACCGGGAAGATGATCGTCAAGCTCTGACTTCCGGGAGATTCCGGCATGCGGTAGCGTCTTTCCGAAATCCGTCGTGATCGTGGGCGCGAGTCACGGCGGACCTAGGAGGAAGACACCCGTATGCCCATCCAGCAGTCCGAAGTTCTCTACACCGCCGTCGCCACCGCCGAGAACGGCCGCGACGGCCGGGTCGCCACCGACGACGGCAAGCTCGACGTCGTCGTGAACCCGCCCAAGGAGATGGGCGGCAACGGCGCCGGTACCAACCCGGAGCAGCTGTTCGCCGCCGGGTACAGCGCCTGCTTCCAGGGCGCCCTCGGCGTCGTGGCCCGCGCGGAGGGTGCCGACATCTCCGGTTCCACCGTCACCGCGAAGGTCGGGATCGGCAAGAACGACGACGGGTTCGGCATCATCGTCGAGATCTCCGCCGAGATCCCGACGGTCGACGCCGCCACCGCGCGGTCGCTGGTGGAGAAGGCCCACCAGGTCTGCCCGTACTCCAAGGCGACCCGCGGCAACATCACCGTGACGCTCGTCTGACCGGGACCGGAACCGGAACCGGGTCCGAAACCGGGTCCGGGAGCGGGAACGGGCCGGCGTGCCGACCGGTAGAGTGCCGCCCATGCGTGATCTTGGGGCGGGGTTCGGTCATCTGCTGAAGGGCCAGCGCTGGGTGGCCCGGCACGGCCGGAGCTACGGCTTCGGACTCGTCCCGGGCCTGATCACCCTGGTCCTGTACGTGGGCGTGCTGGTCGCGCTCGCGCTGTGGGGCGAGGACTTCGTCGCGTGGGTGACCCCCTTCGCCGACGACTGGTCGAGTCCCTGGCTCGGACTCTTCCGCGGCTTCCTCACCGCCGTGCTGTTCGCCCTCGCCCTGCTCCTGTCCGTCCTCACCTTCACCGCGGTGACCCTGCTGGTCGGCCAGCCCTTCTACGAGGCCCTCTCCGAACGCGTCGACCGCGACGTCTCCCCGGACGGCACGGCACCAGAGTCCCACCTGCCGCTCTGGCGCGAGCTGTGGATCTCCGGCCGCGACAGCCTGCGGATCCTCGTGCGCGCCGTGCTCTGGGGCGTGCTGCTCTTCGCGCTCGGCTTCATCCCGGTCGTCGGCCAGACCGTGGTCCCGGTGGTCGGTTTCTTCGTCACCGGCTTCTTCCTCACCGAGGAGCTGGCCTCCGTCGCCCTCCAGCGCCGCGGCGTCGAGCTGCGCGAACGCCTCGCCCTCCTGCGCTCCCGCCGGATGCTGGTCTGGGGCTTCGGCACCCCGCTGGGCGTGTCCTTCCTGGTGCCGTTCGTCGCCGTGTTCCTGATGCCGGGCGCCGTCGCCGGTGCCACGCTCCTCGCCCGGGAACTGCTGGGCGAGGAGACCCGCGACGGCGCCGACGACCCGTCCGACGGCGATACCGCCGACCCTTCACTCAGCCCCGGTCGGGCCCCGGGGCACTGACCGCCACGGCCACGATCGCCCGCGCCTGCGCCACGATGTCCAGCCTGTTGCGCACGAACTCCGGGTCGGTGACCGCCCCCGTCGCCGGATCGGTGTTCCCGGCCCCGAACTGAAGCACCGGCGTGTGCACGTGCCCCCCCGGCAGCGTGCCGTGCAGCCCGAGCCGGTCCCGCAGCAGCGTCGCGCGGTAGGCGATCTCGTTGGAGAGGTAGTTCCCGCCGCCGCCCTCCCGGGCCGTCGACCCGGGCGTGGGCCCGTCGGGCCGTACGACCGCCTCGGTGCCTCCCGCCGGGATCTCCGTCACACTCGTGTTGTCGTACACCGGGAAGCGACCGGTGTCCGCCGCCGTGATCGCCGCGTACGGCAGCGTGGTCGTCGTCCACTGCGGCTGCGAGGCCGGGTCGGCCACCGGGACCGTCTCCGTGCGGGAGACGTTGTCGTTGTCCGGGAAGCCGCCCCGCCAGGCCCCGTTGGTCCGCTCCACGTCGAACCGGCCGACCCGGCCCTGGCTCACGGTGGTGAACAGGTCCACCCGCGGCAGGTACGGCCGCAGCGCCCGCTCCACCGCCCCCTCGGCGAAGTCCGCCCAGCGCACCGGGAACACGGCCGTCTCCACCCGGGCGGGACCGTCCGGCGTGTCGATCACCGTGCCGTCCAGGGCGAGTGCGACGGCGCCGGACGGGTTGGAGATCCGGATGTCCCGGTCCAGCGTGAAGGGATCGAAGCCGGTGAGCAGCACCCGCTTGAGCCCCTTGCCGTGCCCGCCGCGGTGGCCGCGTGGCAGGCGCAGGTCGGCCTGGCCGCGCGAGGTGCGCTCCAGCTCCGTCAGCAGCGCGGCCCGCTGCCGCTCGCCCAGCCCGAACCCGGGCTCCCAGGCGCGCAGCTCCCGCGTCATCCCGAGCCGTGCCCAGTACAGCGGGCGGTCGTCGTCCCGGCTGAGGTCCCCGCGGGCCGGCCCGCGCCCCTGCACCCGGTCCACCGCCCGTCGCCACAGCGCCGAGCCCTCGCGCGCCACGACGGCACGCGCCTCGCGGTAGGAGTCCGCCCGCCCGAGCCCCCGGGCGAACGCCGGTGCCACCGCGGCGAATCCGGAACGCCGCAGGATCTCCCGGGGCACGTCCCCGTCGAGCCGCCGCTCCTCCACGGTCGGTGCGGGGGCGGCGCCGCCCGCCCGGGGTGCCGCCGTCGCCGTCGTGGGGGCGGCGAGTCCCGCCACCAGGGCCAGTCCGAGTACGCCGATCCGAACACGTATGGGTCTCAAGGGAGTCCAGGTCCTTCCGTCGCCGTGGGGTGCTGCCGGAACGGCGGCAGTATCGCGTGGCGGAGGGGGTACGCGCCATGGCGCGTGACCGACCGACTCGTGGCTGTTTGTGAAGGGTTCGTACGAACTCCTGATCGGACGCCCGTTCGCGGACCGCTGGATCACCGCGGGCGATTACCGTCGGACCCGGGACGCCCGCGAGTGCGCCGTCCCCGTGAGCAGCCCCGGTCCGGGACCTGACGGCCGGACCGGGGCTCAGCCCCCGGCCCCGGGGTGACCTACCGGCGTACCGAGAAGCCGTACACCGTCTCCGAGCGGAACACCTCGCCCGGCCGCAGCACCGTGCTCGGGAAGCCGGGCCGGTTCGGGGAGTCGGGGAAGTGCTGGGTCTCCAGCGCGATGCCGTCCCCGGGGGCGAAGGGCTCGCCCAGGTGGTCGGCGGTGTACAGCTGCAGCCCCGGCTCGGTCGTCGCCACCGTGAGCACCCGCCCCGACGCCGGGTCGTACAGCTCGGCGACCTCCTCGGCGGCCTCGGTCACGCCCTTGTCCAGGACGAAGTTGTGGTCGTAGCCCGAGCCGACCTTGCGCGCCCGCCGGAAGTCGAAGCGCGTGTCCGTCACGTCGTCGAGGGCGCCCGTCGGGATCAGGCCGGCGTCGACCGGCGTGATCCGGGAGGCGGCCAGCCGCAGTTCGTGCCCGCCCGCGTGCCCGGAGCCGCTCAGGTTGAAGTAGCTGTGGTTCGTCGGGTTCAGCACGGTCGGGGCGTCCGTGACCGCCTCGTACGCGATGTGCAGCGCGCCCGACTCGTCCAGCGTGTACGTCGCCGACATCTCCAGGCGCCCGGGGAAACCCTCCTCGCCGTGCGGCGAGACCCGGCTCAGGCGGACGCCCTCCGTGACCGCCCGCACGTCCCACACCCGCTTGTCGAAGCCGCGGTCGCCGCCGTGCAGCGAGTTGGACCCCTCGTTGGGCGCCACCGCGTACGTCCGCCCGTCCAGCGGGAAGCGCCCGCCCGCGATCCGGTTGGCGTACCGCCCGACCAGCGCGCCGAAGTAGGGATCCGGGTGCGCCACGTAGCCGTCCAGGTCCGCGAACCCCAGTACCACGTCGGCGGTGTTCCCGTCCCGGTCCGGAACCTCGGCCGACTGCACGATCCCGCCGTACGACAGGACCCGTACCCGTACGCCGGCCCGCTCCAGGGTCCAGCGGTGTACCGGGGTGCCGTCGGAAAGTGTGCCGAAGAGTTCGCTCATGTCCGAAACTCTAGGACACGCCCAGGTCAGCGGCCGGGTCAGGGACTCTTCGCGGTGACCGCGCGGTAGGCGATCTCCGCCAGCCGGGCCTGACCGTCCACACTCGGATGGAACCAGTCCCAGTGGCTCAACTGGTCCGTGCCGAATGGGAACTCGTGCACCGCGCCGTCGTCGGTGCGGCACCGCCGGTCCTTCGCGCAGACCTCCCGCAGCACCTCGTTGTAGTCCTCCACCCGGTCGCGCACCGTGTTGCGCCGCAGGGTCGCCGCCGAGTCCAGGGAGTCCGCGTCGTCCAGCATCGACGGGCACAGGCCGAGCTTCCACACCTGCTTGCCCAGCGGGTTGGTGCGGCCCTGGGACCAGAGCCGCTTGAGGTCCGGGATGCTCGACACGTACACCTGCGCCTTGGGAAGCTTCTTGCGCAGGGTGGCCATCGCCTCCTCGAACTGCGCCCGGAAGTCCGCCACCGGCGTCATCGCCGAGGTCGTGGACCGGCACGCGTCGTTCGCCCCGGCCATCACCGCCACCAGCTGCGGCCCGCGCTGCGCCGCCCGCGTCACCTGAGCGGTCAGATCCGCCATCCGGGCCCCGGTGACCGCGTAGTTCCAGCTGTGCTCGGCCGCGTCCGCCTTCCCCAGCAGCCGTACGGCCAGCGAGTCGACCTTCGCGCTGCTGCCGGTCGCCCACGACACCTCCGGGCAGTCCGACAGGACCGCACACGCGTCGAAGCCGCGCGTGATGGAGTCGCCCACGGCGGCGACGGACGCCGGACTCGTGTCCCAGGCGGGCGCCCTCCTCGTCCGCTTCGACGGGCTGCCGGAGGGAGCGGGGGAGTCACCGCCCGCGGCGTCGCACCCCGCCACGCCCACGCCCAGGACGGCGGCGGTCAGGACGGCGAGCGCGGCACGCGCCCGGCGACGGCCGTACCGCGTCCGCTGGTCCGTCCCTCGCCCCATACCGGTCCCCTCCCTCGGCTCGTGCCTCCACCGTGCTCAACCCATGACACCGCGCGAGGGTTCCCGAGGACGGCGATGCAACGGCTCACACCCGTACAAGCGTCCTGCCGGGTGAACGGCGGAGGTTTGTCGGCGGCGGGACCGACGGTACGTCACACTCCTTGCCCCGCCGCACGGTAGCCTCGCCATCAACGTGGCCCGCCCGGTCACGGCCGTTCCACCCGTTCCGAGATGTCCCGCTCAGCCCGGAGGTTCCGGTGACGACACGTGGAGTCCTGTACGTGCACTCCGCGCCGCGCGCGCTCTGCCCGCACGTCGAGTGGGCCGTCGCCGGGGTGCTCGGCACGCGCGTCGGCCTGGACTGGATCCGGCAGCCCGCCGCGCCCGGCACCTGGCGCTCGGAGTTCTCCTGGCAGGGGCAGGCCGGCATCGCCTCCAAGCTCGCCTCCGCGCTGCGCGGCTGGCAGCTGCTCCGCTTCGAGGTCACCGCCGAGCCCTCCGCGAACGCCGAGGGCGAGCGCTACAGCTGCACCCCCGACCTCGGCATCTTCCACGCCGTCACCGGCATCCACGGCGACATCATGATCCCCGAGGACCGGCTGCGCGCCGCCCTGGTGCGCTCCCAGCGCGGCGAGACCGACCTCGAGTCGGACATCGCCAAACTCCTCGGCAAGCCCTGGGACGACGAACTGGAGCCCTTCCGCCACGCCGGCGAGGGCGCCCCGGTCCGCTGGCTGCACCAGGTGGTGTGACGCCCCGCCCGTCCGCACACGCGGAGGGAACACGCGCGTGAAGGGCCCCCACCGGCCGGTGGGGGCCCTTCACGTACGTACGGCGGTCGCTCAGACCGACCGGAACGCGAGCACCACGTTGTGCCCGCCGAAGCCGAACGAGTCGTTCAGCGCGGCGATACGGCCCTCGACCGGCAGCTTGCGGGCCTCGCCGCGGACGATGTCCGCGTTGGCCTCGGCCTCCGGGTCGAGGTTCTCGACGTTGATGGTCGGCGGTGCCACCCGGTGGTACAGCGCGAGCACGGTCGCCACGGACTCCACGCCGCCCGCGCCACCGAGGAGGTGACCGGTCATCGACTTGGTGCCGGAGACCGCCATGTGGTCGACGTCGTCGCCCAGGACCTTGCGCAGCGCCTTCAGCTCGGCGATGTCACCGGCCGGCGTCGAGGTGGCGTGCGCGTTGACGTGCACGATCTCGGCCGGGTCCAGGTCGTTGCCGTCCAGCAGGTTCTGCAGGGCGGCGGAGATGCCGCGGCCCTCCGGCTCCGGCTGCACGATGTCGTGGCTGTCGGCGGAGATGCCCTGGCCGACCGCCTCCGCGTAGACGCGGGCACCGCGCGCGGCGGCGTGCTCGGCGGACTCCAGGACCAGGACGCCGGCGCCCTCACCGAGGATGAAGCCGTCGCGGCCCGTGTCGAAGGGGCGGGAGGCACCCTGCGGGTCGTCGTTGTTCTTGGACATCGCCATCATGTTGCCGAACGCGGCGATGGGCAGCGGGTGGATCGCCGCCTCCGTGCCACCCGCGACGACGACGTCGGCGCGGCCGGTGCGGATCATCTCGATGGCGTAGCCGATGGCCTCGGCGCCCGAGGCGCAGGCGGAGACCGGGGTGTGCACGCCCGCGCGGGCGCCCACGGCCAGGCCGACGTTGGCCGAGGGGCCGTTCGGCATCAGCATGGGGACGGTGTGCGGGGAGACGCGGCGGACGCCCTTCTCCTTCAGCACGTCGTACTGGTCGAGCAGCGTGGTCACGCCGCCGATGCCGGAGGCGATGACCGCACCGAGCCGGTCGGGGTCGACGTGGGCCGCGCCGTCCTCGGCGGGGCTCTCGCCCGCCTTGCCGGCGTACCCGGCGTCCTTCCAGGCCTCCTGCGCCGCGATCAGCGCGAACTGCGCCGAGCGGTCCAGGCGGCGGGCCTGCGGCCGCGGGATGACCTCGGAGGGGTCGACGGCGGCCGGCGCTGCGATGCGGACCGCCTGGTCGGCGGCCCACTCCTGCTCCAGGGGCCTGACGCCGGACCTGCCGGCGACCAGACCCTCCCAGGTCGAGGCTGCGTCGCCACCCAGCGGTGTGGTTGCGCCGATACCGGTGACGACCACGGTGCGATTGGTCGAGCTCACGGGAATTCTTTCTCCAACGGGATACGGATTCGTACGGCGCCACCGCCGGGCGGCGGGGCAGTCTGCCCGGATCTGCCCGTTACCCGGGCCATGCCCGAGTATCGGCGGATCAGGCCTGGTGGTCGAGGATGTACTTCGTCGCGTCGCCGACCGTCTTGAGGTTCTTGACGTCGTCGTCCGGGATCTTGACGTCGAAGCGCTCTTCGGCGGCGACGACGACCTCGACCATGGACAGCGAGTCGACGTCCAGGTCGTCGGTGAAGGACTTGTCCAGCTTGACGTCCTCAACCGGGATGCCGGCGATCTCGTTCACGATCTCCGCGAGACCGGCGACGATCTCTTCCTGAGTGGCGGCCATGATGGCGCTCCTTCTTTGTTGTCCAGAGGGTGTGGCGGCCCGCCGCGTCGGCGGCGGGCGGTGCTGCTCTCCGTTCCGGACCGGGGTGATCCGGCACGGAGTGCCTAGGGGAGGGTAACGACCGTCGCGGCGTAGACGAGACCCGCCCCGAAGCCGATGACGAGCGCGGTGTCGCCGCTCTTCGCGTCGCCGGTCGCCAGGAGCCGCTCCATCGCGAGCGGAATCGAGGCGGCCGAGGTGTTGCCGGTGGTGCGGATGTCACGGGCGACCGTGACGTGCTCCGGCAGCTTCAGTGTCTTCACCATCGAGTCGATGATCCGCACGTTGGCCTGGTGCGGGATGAAGACGTCCAGGTCGTCCGGGCTGATTCCGGCCGCGTCCAGCGCCTGCTGCGCGACCTTCGCCATCTCGAACACGGCCCAGCGGAACACCGCCTGGCCCTCCTGCGTGATCGCAGGAAACTTGACGTTGCCCTCGGAGTCGAGAGGCAGGTCGGAGACGTCGCCGATCCTGAAGCGGTCCCAGGAGACCGTCTGCTTGATCGTTTCGGCCTTGTCGCCCTCCGAGCCCCAGACCGTCGGGCCGATCGCCGGCTCCTGGGACGGGCCGACCACGACCGCGCCGGCGCCGTCGCCGAACAGGAAGGCCGTGGCCCGGTCCTCCAGGTCGGTCAGGTCGGACAGCCGCTCCACGCCGATGACCAGCACATACTCTGCCGAACCTTCGACGACCATGCCCTTGGCCAGGGTCAGCCCGTAGCCGAAGCCCGCACAGCCGGCCGAGATGTCGAAGGCCGCGGCCTTGTCCGTGCCGAGGCGGTCGGCGATCTCGGTGGCGATCGCCGGGGTCTGGCTGAAGTGCGACACGGTCGAGACGACCACGGCACCGATCCGCGCGGCGTCGATCCCGGCGTCGGCGAGCGCCTTGCCGGACGCCTCCACCGACATCGCCGCGACGGTCTCCTCGGGACCCGCCCAGTGCCGGGTCTCGATGCCGGAGCGCGAGCGGATCCACTCGTCGGACGAGTCGATCGTCTCGAGGATCACCTCGTTCGGCACCACCCGGGTCGGACGGTATCCGCCGACGCCGAGGATGCGCGCGTACGGGGCGCCCTTGCTGGGCTTGATCTTCGACATGCTCTCGCGCTCCTTGTCAGGCCTGGGTGTGCTCGGCGACGAGCTCGCGGGCCGCGTCGAGGTTGTCGGGGGTCTTCAGGGCCAGCGTCTTCACGCCGGGCAGCGCCCGCTTGGCCAGCCCGGTCAGCGTGCCGCCCGGACACACCTCGATGATCGCGGTGACGCCCAGCTCCTTGAACGTCTCCATGCACAAATCCCAGCGCACCGGGTTGGCGACCTGGCCGACCAGCCGGTCCAGCACCTCGGTGCCGGAGGCGACGGCCCGCCCGTCCTTGTTGGAGACGTACGTCACCTTCGGGTCGGCCGGCGTCAGCGCCTTGGCGGCCTCGGCGAGCTTGTCCACCGCGGGAGCCATGTGGCGGGTGTGGAACGCGCCGGCCACCTTCAGCGGGACGACCTTGCGGACCCCCTCGGGCTTGTCCTCGTTCAGCGCGGCCAGCTGCTCCATGGTGCCCGCCGCCACGATCTGACCGGCGCCGTTCACGTTCGCCGGGGTCAGGCCGAGCCTCTCCAGGTGCGCGACGCTCACCTCGGGGTCGCCCCCGAGCAGCGCCGACATGCCGGTCTCGGTGACCGCGGCGGCCTCGGCCATGGCCAGGCCGCGGCGGCGTACGAGGGACAGCGCGGCGGTGTCGTCGAGGACGCCCGCGAAGACGGCGGCGGTGATCTCGCCGACGCTGTGACCCGCGACCGCGCCGGGCGCGATCTCGGCACCCGTCGCGTCAGCGGCATATGTGTACGTACCGAGTGCCGCGGCGGAGAGGATTCCGGCGGCGACCAGCAGCGGCTGGGCCACGGACGTGTCTCGGATCTCGTCCGCGTCGGCCTTGGTGCCGAAGTGGGCGAGATCGAGTCCGATGGCGTCCGACCATGCGGCGACGCGGTCAGCGGCACCGGGGAGGGCGAGCCAGTCAGTCAGAAAGCCGGGCGTCTGGGCGCCCTGGCCGGGAGCGACGAGTACGAGCACTCTCACACTCTCTCTTGAGGACGGCCACGACCGCCCGTGGGGACAGGGACGAAGAACAGGAGCGGGTTTTGTGGACCCTGCACAAAATCTTAGAGTTGCGGATCTCCGTCGGCCAGACGCCCCAGGATGAGCGCGATCCGCAGTGTGAACGCAGACCGTACATCAGAGGGTGACCATCCGGTGACGTCAGTCACACGTCGGAGCCGGTAGCGCACGGTGTTCGGGTGAACGAAGAGCATCCGGGCGGCGCCCTCCAGACTGCTCGCCTGTTCGAGATAGACGCTGAGCGTCTCAAGAAGCGCCGCACCCGCTTCCTCCAACGGTCTGTAGATCTCCTCCACCAGTTGCTCACGGGCCGAGGGGTCGGAGGCGATCGCACGCTCCGGCAGGAGGTCGTCGGCGAGCACCGGACGCGGCGCGTCCTGCCAGGCGGTGCACGCCTTCAGCCCGGCCGCGGCGGCCTGCGCGGACCGGGTCGCGGCCAGCAGGTCCGGCACCACGGGCCCGGCGACGACCGGGCCCTGCGCGAACGGCCCGATCAGCGACTTCGCCACCGCCAGCGGGTCGTTGCGGCCCCCGGCGATCACCACGAGCCGGTCCCCGAGCACCCCGGTCAGTACCTGGAGCTTGGCGTGCCGGGCCGCCCGCCGGATGGCCTCCACGGTCAGCTCGGAGTCCCCGTCGGGAGCGGTGCCGAGGACGACACAGACATGCTCGGGCGAGTTCCACCCGAGGGCGGCGGCCCGGGACACGGCCCCTTCGTCGGCCTCGCCGCTGAGCACGGCGTTCACCACCAGCGACTCCAGGCGCGCGTCCCAGGCACCGCGTGCCTCGGCGGCCTGCGCGTACACCTGGGCGGTCGCGAAGGCGATCTCCCGGGCGTACACGAGCAGCGCCTCGCGCAGCACCGACTCGTCGCCGGGAGCTGCCACCTCGTCGATCGCGGACTCCATCACCTCGATCGTCGTCCGCACCATCTCCACGGTCTGCCGCAGCGTGATCGCCCGGGTCAGCTCGCGCGGGGCGGTCCCGAAGACGTCGGTGGAGATGGCCTGGGGCGCGTCCGGCTGCCGGAACCACTCGGTGAACGCGGCGATGCCGGCCTGGGCGACCAGCCCGATCCACGAACGGTTCTCCGGTGGCATGGCCCGGTACCACGGCAGCGTCTCGTCCATGCGTGCGATGGCCTGCGCGGCGAGCGAACCGGAGGACTGCTCCAGCCGCTTCAGGGTCGCGGTATGCGGGTGGGCGGGCTGGGCGGGGGCGTCGGGCTTACCGGTTTCGGGTTCGGGCACGGGGACAAGACTGCCTTATCGGGCCGGGCGGGTGTGCCGCCGGGGCTACCGTGAACGACGTGATGGACGTACGCCGCGCCGACGAGCGCTACCCGGGCGGTGATCCGGCAGCCGGGATCACCTCCCGCCACGCCTTCTCCTTCGGCCCCCACTACGACCCCGGCAACCTGCGCTTCGGGGCCCTGCTGGCCTGCAACGAGGAGCGCCTCGCGCCCGGCGCGGGTTTCGACGAGCACCCGCACAGCCACACCGAGATCGTCACCTGGGTCGTGGCGGGCGAACTGACCCACCGCGACAGCGCCGGCCACGAGACGGTGGTCCGCGCCGGGGACGTGCAACGCCTCAGCGCGGCGGGCGGCGTCCGGCACGTCGAGCGCAACGACGCCGCCGTCCCCCTCACCTTCGTCCAGATGTGGCTGGCCCCGCACGACCCCGGCGGCGACCCCGCCTACGAGATCGTCCGAGGCATCGCCGACTCCACCCCGTACGCCGTCCCCGAGGCCGGCGCGATGCTCCACGTACGCCGCCTGATCCCGGGGGAACGGACGGCGGTGCCGGACGGGGCGTACGTGTACGTCCATGTGGTGCGGGGCGAGGTGACGCTGGGCGGGGAGGTGCTGGCTGCGGGGGACGCGGCCCGCGTCACGGACGCGGAGGGGGTGGACGCGGTGGCGGTGACGGACGCGGAGGTGCTGGTGTGGGAGATGGGCCCGGGGGTCCGGGGCTAGGCGCCCCGTGCCTCCGCCAGCACCCCGTCAGTGAAGGGCGGCCACGCCTCGACCGCCCAGGGGCCGAAGGGGCGGTCGGTGAGGGACACGCAGGACAGGGCGGCGTCCGGGTCGATCCACAGGAACGTGCCGGACTGGCCGAAGTGGCCGAAGGTGCGCGGGGAGGAGGCGGCGCCCGTCCAGTGCGGGGACTTGCCGTCGCGGATCTCGAAGCCGAGGCCCCAGTCGTTGGGGTTCTGGTGGCCGTAGCCCGGCAGCACGCCCTTCGTGCCCGGGTACTGGACCGTCATCGCCTCGGCGACCGTCCGCGGGTCCAGCAGACGCGGCGCCTGGACCTCGGCGGCGAAGCGGAGCAGGTCGTCCACCGTGGACACGCCGTCCTTCGCGGGGGAGCCCGCCAGTGAGGTGGACGTCATGCCCAGCGGCTCCAGCACCGCCTGCCGCGCGTACTCGGCGAACGGCATGTCCGCCGCCTTCGCGATGTGGTCGCCGAGCTGCTCGAAACCGGCGTTGGAGTACAGCCGGCGGTCCCCGGGCGGGGCCGTCACCCGGTGCTCGTCGAAGGCCAGGCCCGAGGTGTGGGCGAGCAGGTGGCGGACCGTCGCCCCGGGCGGACCGGCGGGCTCGTCCAGCTCGATCGCGCCCTCCTCGTACGCCACCAGCGCCGCGTACGCCGCCAGCGGCTTGGTGACCGAGGCGAGCGGGAAGCGGTGCGCGGCCGGGCCGTGGGTGCCGAGGACGGTGCCGTCGGCCCGTACGACGCCCGCCGCGGCGGTGGGGACCGGCCAGTTCTCGATCGACGCGAGGCTCTTCAGGGACATGGCACCGAGCCTAAGCGGCTCACAGGTACAGCCGCATCGAGGGGTCCGGGTCCCGGGTGAAGCCCATCGACGCGTACAGGGGCTCGGCGTCCGCGGAGGCGGTCAGCATG
This sequence comes from Streptomyces sp. NPDC111628, assembly GCF_055635195.1. Taxonomy (NCBI): domain Bacteria; kingdom Bacillati; phylum Actinomycetota; class Actinomycetes; order Kitasatosporales; family Streptomycetaceae; genus Streptomyces; species Streptomyces sp. NPDC111628. The sequence continues at coordinate 808,810 of NZ_JBVKBZ010000004.1, forward strand.
ACGTGCCCGGCGCCCCGCTCGCGGAACCACTGGAGCAGCTCCTCCATACAGGCGCGGGCGTACCCCCGGCGCCTGGCCGCCGGGTCCGTCGCCACACTGAAGACGTAGCCGATCAGCCCGTGCGGATTGCCGGCCCTCCCGATCCGGTACTCCAGCGTGCCGGCCACCAGCGCCGCCAGCGCCCCGGGCCGCTCCGGGTGCTCGACGACGAACGCCGCGAACGCCCCGTCCGGGTCGGCGAGCCTCGCCCGCAGGGTCGGCAGGGACTCGGCGCGCCAGTCGGTGGGCGCCGGCGCCCGGCCCAGCGAATCGATCATCACCTGACGCAGACGGAGTACTTCCCCCACGTCCTCGGCCACGGCACGGCGTACGAGACTCATGCCCGCACGTTAGTGACCGGCCGGGGCGTGTGTCCTGCGCATTTCCCACCGCCGGTTCCCCACCGCCGGATTCTCACCGGTGCCGCTTGCCTGGAGTGCACTCGAAGGTCATAGCGTTACGGTCATGACGGTGATGCAGACCACGGCCGGGACTCTCGTGCCGAACGCCACCAGCAACGCCACCAGCAACGCCGGCGGAACGGACATCTGCTCCGCCCCGCCCCCGCGTCACCCGCGCCCCGACGGGCAGGACCGCTACACCATCAGCGAGGTCGTCGCGTTCACCGGCCTGACGGCCCACACACTGCGCTGGTACGAGCGGATCGGCCTGATGTCCCACATCGACCGCTCGCACACCGGGCAGCGCCGCTACAGCAACCGCGACCTGGACTGGCTCGACTTCGTCGGCAAGCTGCGGATGACGGGCATGCCGGTCGCCGACATGGTGCGGTACGCCGAGATGGTGCGCGAGGGCGAGAGCACCTACCTCGACCGGCGGGAACTGCTGGAGTCCACCCGGCGCGACGTGCTGACGCGGATCGCCGAACTCCAGGACACCGTCGCCGTACTCGACCGCAAGATCAGTTTCTACGGGGACGCCGGACGTGCCCGTGAAGGGGAGAGGAACCGATGACCGACAGCAGGATCCCGACGGCACGGCTCGGCACGGGCGGTCCGGAGGTGGGCGCCCAGGGCCTCGGCTGCATGGGCATGAGCTTCGGATACGGCCCCTCGGACGCCGAGGCCTCCCGCGCCACCCTGGAACGGGCGCTGGAGCTGGGCGTGACGCTCTACGACACCGCCGACGCGTACGGCGCCGGCGAGAACGAGCGGTTCCTCGCGCCGTTCTTCAAGGCCCACCGCGACGAGGTCGTCGTCGCGACCAAGTTCGCCCTGACGATCCCGCCGGACGAGCCGACCAAGAGGATCATCCGCAACGACGCGCCGTACATCCGCGAGGCCGTCGAGGCGAGCCTGCGCCGCTTGGACCTCGACGTGATCGACCTCTACTACATGCACCGGCGCGACGTGAACGTGCCGATCGAGGAGACCGTCGCCGTCATGGCCGACCTCGTCCGCGAGGGCAAGGTCAAGCAGCTCGGGCTGAGCGAGGTCACGGGGGACGAGCTGCGGGCCGCGCAGACGGTGCACCCCATCGCCGCCGTGCAGTCGGAGTGGTCGCTCTTCAGCCGGGACATCGAGGCGGGCGTGGTACTGGCCGCCCGCGAACTGGGCGTGACCCTCGTCCCGTACTCGCCGCTCGGCCGGGGCTTCCTCACCGGCTCCTTCGCCAACGCCGAGCAGGACCTCACCGACGGTGACTTCCGCCGCCAGCAGCCCCGCTTCACCGGCGACAACGCGGCGGCCAACGCGGCCCTCCTCACCCCGGTCCGCGCCCTCGCCGAGGCCCACGACGCCACCCTCGGCCAGATCGCCCTGGCCTGGGTCCAGCACCGGGCCCAGGTCCACGGCCTGCCGGTGATCCCGATCCCGGGCACCCGGAAGCCGGCACGGGTGGCGGAGAACACGGCGGCGACCCGGCTCGTCCTGACGGAGGCCGAGCTGTCCCAGCTGGAGCCGATCGCGGAGAAGGTCGCGGGGGACCGCTACGCGGACATGACGTTCGCTTCCGCCGGACGGGAGTAGAGAGGCGCCCTGAAGGGGCGCGGGGAACTGCGCGAGCAACCCACCACGACGGTCAGCCGAAAACGAAACAGAACCCGGCAGACGCTAAAGCTCCGCCAGCAACTCCGCCTTCTTCGAGGAGAACTCCTCGTCCGTCACCAGCCCCTGCTGATGCAGCTCCCCGAGGTGCCGGATCCGCTCGGCGATGTCGGCAGGGTCCCGCCGGGGCGCGGGCACGGATACCGGCACGGGCGCCCCGGCGCCCCGTTCCCGCACCGCCGCCAGCACCGCCGCCGCGAACGGCAGCGACTCGTGCACCGGCCCGTACCCCAGCCCGAACACGACCGCCGCCGGATCCTGGTCGGCCTGGGGGACGGCCGGCGCGGCCCCCGCGGCCGCGCCGGCCGCCGAAGCGTCGGCGTCGCGCGGCAGCAGCCGCAGGTACCCCTCGAACATCTCGGGGGAGCGCCACTCCACCCCGCCCAGGTCGGCGACCGGGAAGCTCTGGTCGCCGGCCTTCCACTTCGCCGAGGACGCGCCCGTCCAGGACCACCGGAAGGACACGGCCTTCCCGTCGAAGGACGCCTTCCCGTCGTACGCCTTGAAGTGCAGCGGCGCCTCGGGCGGGGCCACCAGGTAGCGCTCGGTCTTGCCGGAGTCGCTCAGCAGCGCCCGCAGCTCGTCGGCGTAGTACTCCGCGAGCGTCTCCCGTTCGGCGGGCAGCACCAGCCGGTAGGGGTCGCCGCCCTCCTTCAGCTGTCCGGCCGCCGCCTCGATCAGGGGATCGGCGCCCGCGCGCGGTTCGACGCGCAGCACGACGGTGCCGCGCCTGCCGGGCGTGAGCGTCACACCCTCGATCGCCTCCAGGGGCACCCGGCGTTCCCCCAGGGCCTGGAACAGCTTGGGTGTTCGAATCCCCCGTTCGTAGCGGATGAGCACGGAGTCGGACTCGAACTCCCAGGCGGCATGAAATCCGGCCAGTACGTCACCCATGCGGCTCATCGTATGCGGCACGAGCCTTCCCGTCCCCTCCCCGTGCAAACCGGAGTTTCTGCGCCTCTACGCGCGTCCGGCCGCCGTAGCCACGGACAAACCCGCCCGGCATGTGTCGTCTTCGTCGGCGCAGGCGACCGTGCGGTATGCGCCAACCCCGATCCCCGCGAAGTTCCGCAGGCTGTCCGTGCCCGGCACGAAGTAGCCGCTGTGGCCCTGCGCGTCCCGCGCGGACAGCACCCGCGCCCCGAATCCGGCGGACACCGGATCGGCGCCGTGCCCGAGACCGCCGACCTCCAGGTACGGCACGTCCTGGATCCAGTCGTCGGCGTCCCGCATCGCCCACACGCAGGCGGAGGTGTCCAGGTGGGAGGCGTTCTCGGCGCGCATGCCGGGACTGCCTGCCACCGCTATGTCGGTCACCCGCGCGGGGAGCGTGTCGGCGGCGAGGCCGCACACCACCGAGCCGTAGCTGTGGCAGAAGAGGGAGACGGGGGCCTTGCCGGGCAGCGCCCGCAGCAGCGCGTTCAGCCGTACGGCCCCGTGCGCGGCGCGGTTCGCGGTGGCCGCCTCCATGCCGAGGCCGCTGGGCGAGGTGTAGTCGGCCCAGGCGATCACGGCCGTGCCGGTGCCGGGGCTCGCCGCGCGCTCGGCCGCGTACAGCGACCTGGCCATGCCGACGGGCGCCGCGTACTTCTTGCGGTCGGTGCGCTGGAAGGTGAGCAGTTCGGTGTCCACGCCGGGCACGACGACGGACACGCGCTCGGCGCGGTCCAGGTTCCCGAAGACCTCGGCGACCCTGCCCGAGCCCGCCGGGTCGAAGGCGAGGATGTGCCGGCCGGGGTCGAGCAGCGCCTCGTAGTTGTGCATCCGTCTGCCGGCCTCGCGCTGCCCGGCCGGGGACAGCCGCTTGTCGTGCGTGCGCTCCCGCTCCACCGACCGCGCCTTCTCCAGCGCGGAGCGGTTGGCGAGGTAGCGCAGCTGGGCGGGGGCGCCGTTCATGTTGCCGACGGCCAGGGGATACCGGTGGGCCAGGCTGGTGCGCTGCCATGCGGTGAGCGAGGCGAAGAAGCGGGCCAGCCGGGCGGGTGCCGCCTGGGCGTCGGGCAGCCGCCGTCCGTCGATCCGGCCGTGCTCCCAGGCCGTGACGGATGCTTCGAGGGCGGTGGGGCCCCGCTGGTCGCGCAGGGCGGTCCAGCCGGTGGTCGCCAGCATCACGAACACCACGGCCAGGGCGAGCAGTACGCGCCAGACGTTCAGCTGTGGGGAGGTGTCGAAGGAAGTCACTGGGAGGACACACTAGGAGAACGGGCCGGTCTCGCGTGAATCCAGTGACACGGATCACGTTTCGGCGCGGCGCCAGTTCCCGGTGAGCGCGGGCGCCACCTGGTCGAGGTAATCGGCCGTCAGGTCCCGCAGCGCCGCCAGGCTCGCGTCGTCGCGCGCCGACCAGATCCGCTCGGTGACCCGCATCACCGCGCCGAAGACCGCCACGACCACGCGGGGCCGCGGGTCGGTGTCGACGTCGAGGCCCTCGCGGACGGCGACGACCCGGGCGATCTCCTCCTCCAGCTCCGTCGCGCGTCGCAGGTGGGCGGCGAGCAGCGCGGGCGTCGACTCGATCACCCGGTAGAAGCGCATGTGCAGCTCGAGCGGGATCAGCTGTTCGACGGCCTCGCCGATGGTGCTCCAGCTCTCCGCGAGCGCCAGGCGCAGCGCGTCCAGGGGCGCCTCCTCGGGCGGGCGGGCGAGCACGGCCTCGACGAAGTGCGACTCCGCGAGCCGTGCCACGAAGAACGCCGCGTCCTCCTTGGAGGCGAAGTACCTGAAGAAGGTGCGCTGCGAGACGTCGGCGGCCTCGGCGATGTCGTCGACGGTCGTCTCCTCGTAACCGCGCTCGGTGAACAGTGCGAGGGCGGAGCGCAGCAGCAGGTCCCGGGTGCGCTGTTTCTTCAGTTCGCGCAGGCCGGGACGGGAGACCGCCGGGGCGGTCTCCGGGGGCGCCGACGTGCCGGCCACCTTCAAAAGTTCTCTCCTTCGTACGGTTTCCCCAGTTCAGGCTAGATGGGGGATGTCCTGTCAGTTACTGACTCGTGAATTGGTTTGTCAACTGTCAGAGGCTGTCATTAGCCTCAGCGGTATGACTAGTCAGACCACGCTCGGCAAGCCGGGGCCGGGTGACGGAGCACCGGCGGATTCACCGCCCGCCAAGGGATGGCGCGGCCATCCGTGGGTCACCCTCGTCACCGTCGCGGTCGGGGTCATGATGGTGGCCCTGGACGGCACCATCGTGGCGATCGCCAACCCGGCCATCCAGGACGACCTGGACGCCAGCCTCGCGGACGTCCAGTGGATCACCAACGCCTACTTCCTCGCGCTCGCGGTCGCCCTGATCACCGCGGGCAAGCTCGGTGACCGCTTCGGCCACCGGCAGACCTTCCTCATCGGCGTGGCGGGCTTCGCGGCCTCCTCCGGCGCCATCGGACTCTCCGGCAGCATCGCCGCGGTCATCGTCTTCCGTGTCTTCCAGGGCCTGTTCGGCGCGCTGCTGATGCCGGCCGCGCTCGGCCTGCTGCGGGCCACCTTCCCGGCCGAGAAGCTCAACATGGCCATCGGCATCTGGGGCATGGTCATCGGTGCCTCCACCGCGGGCGGCCCGATCCTCGGCGGCGTGCTGGTCGAGCACGTCAACTGGCAGTCCGTGTTCTTCATCAACGTGCCGGTGGGCATCGTCGCCGTCGTGCTCGGCGTGATGATCCTGCTGGACCACCGGGCCGAGAACGCGCCGCGCTCCTTCGACATCCTCGGCATCGTGCTGCTGTCGGCCTCGATGTTCGCCCTCGTCTGGGCGCTGATCAAGGCCCCCGAGTGGGGCTGGGGCTCCGGCCAGACCTGGCTGTACATCGGTGGGGCGGTGGTGGGCTTCGTCCTGTTCTCCGTGTGGGAGACCAAGGTGAAGGAGCCGCTGATCCCGCTGGCGATGTTCCGCTCGGTCGCGCTGTCGGCCGGTGTGGTCCTGATGGTCCTGATGGCCATCGCCTTCATGGGCGGCCTGTTCTTCGTCACCTTCTACCTCCAGAACGTCCACGGCATGAGCCCCGTCGACGCCGGTCTGCACCTGCTGCCGCTCACCGGCATGATGATCGTCGCCTCGCCGCTGGCCGGCGCGATGATCACCAAGGTCGGCCCGCGCATCCCACTGGCCGGCGGCATGGTGTGCACCGCCGTCGCCATGTTCGGCATCTCCACCCTGGAGACGGACACCGGCAGCGGTCTGATGTCGATCTGGTTCGCCCTGCTCGGCCTCGGCCTGGCGCCCGTCATGGTCGGCGCCACCGAGGTCATCGTCGGCAACGCGCCGATGGAGCTCTCGGGCGTGGCCGGCGGTCTCCAGCAGGCGGCGATGCAGATCGGCGGCAGCCTCGGCACGGCCGTGCTGGGCGCCGTGATGGCCTCCAAGGTCGACAGCGACCTCCCGGGCAACTGGGCGGACGCGGGCCTGCCCGAGCTGACGCCGGAGCAGGCGGACGGCGCCTCCGAGGCGGTCCGGGTCGGTGTCCCGCCGGTGGCGCCGGGCACCCCCGCCGAGGTCGCCGGGAAGATCGCGGACGTCGCCCACGACACCTTCATCTCCGGCATGAGCCTGGCGTCGCTGGTCGCCGCCGGGGTCGCGGTCGTGGCGGTGTTCGTCGCCTTCCTGACCAAGCGCGGCGAGAACGCGGAGTCGGGCGCGGGCGTGGGTCACATCTGATCCGGCCCGCCGAGTTCGTCGGCCCCGTCCCCCGTTTCGTCCATCAGGGTGACAGGGGCCGCGAACCCTCCCCTCCACCAGACCTCGCAGGTCACAGTGGGTCACGTCCTCCGCAGGGCACGGAGGGCGTGCGGCTGCGGCGCGCTGCCGGAGGGGGGCGGCGCGCAGGCAGCGCGTTCGAAGCAGGCATGACACTCCGCGCCGGGGTACTCGAACTCCACAAGGAGTTCAGGGCGTTGACGGCGAGTCTTGGACAGGGGTCGCGCAGGTGCCCCCGCTCACGTGGCCGGACGTGGTCATGGACCGGGCAGGATCGCGCGACGCTCGCAGTCGCCGGAGTCGTCTGCGCGGTCACCGGCCTCTTGGTGCCGGGGATCGTGCTCGGCCCCCGGCGTCACCCTTCGCCCGGATGTTCCCACCCCCGCCCGTTACGGTCGGGGGTGGGCCATGTGCCGCGCCGGCCGGGGTACGCCCTACGCGTCCCCGCCGGCCACCCCCGGGTCGGCCGCGGCCACGTCGAGCAGCCGGTACCGGTCGATCGCCTGCTTCAGCACCGACCGGTCGACCTTCCCCTCCCGGGCCAGCTCGCTCAGCACGCCCACCACGATCGACTCCGCGTCGATGTGGAAGAACCGCCGCGCCGCACCCCGGGTGTCCGCGAAGCCGAACCCGTCCGCGCCCAGCGACTGGTACGTCCCCGGCACCCACCGCGCGATCTGGTCCGGCACCGACCGCATCCAGTCGGACACCGCCACGAACGGCCCCTGAGCCCCCGCCAGCTTCCGCGTCACCCAGGGCACCTGCTGCTCCTCCTCCGGATGCAGCAGGTTGTGCTCCTCGCAGGCCACGGCCTCGCGCCGCAGCTCGTTCCAGGAGGTCGCCGACCAGACGTCGGCGCGCACGTTCCACTCCTCGGCGAGGATCCGCTGCGCCTCCACGGCCCAGGGCACCGCGACTCCGGACGCCATGATCTGCGCCGGGATCGAGCCGCCGGTGCCCTCGCTGAAGCGGTGGATGCCCTTGAGGATGCCCTCGACGTCCACGTTCTCGGGCTCGGCCGGGTGCCGGATGGGCTCGTTGTAGACGGTGAGGTAGTAGAAGACGTCCTCGCCGTGCGGGTGCTGTTCGTCGCCGCCGTACATCCGGCGCAGCCCGTCCTTGACGATGTGCGCGATCTCGAACCCGAAGGCGGGGTCGTACGCCACGCACGCCGGGTTGGTCGAGGCCAGCAGCTGCGAGTGTCCGTCCGCGTGCTGGAGACCCTCTCCGGTCAGCGTCGTACGGCCCGCGGTCGCGCCCAGCACGAAACCGCGCGCCAACTGGTCACCCATCTGCCAGAACTGGTCACCGGTGCGCTGGAAACCGAACATCGAGTAGAAGACGTACACCGGGATGAGCGGTTCGCCGTGCGTGGCGTACGCCGAGCCCGCCGCGATCAGCGAGGCCGTGCAGCCCGCCTCGGAGATGCCGTCGTGCAGCATCTGCCCGTTCGGCGCCTCCTTGTAGGCGAGCAGCAGATCGCGGTCCACGGACTCGTACTGCTGCCCGAGCGGGTTGTAGATCTTCGCACTCGGGAAGAACGAGTCCATGCCGAACGTGCGGTACTCGTCCGGCGCGATCAGTACGAACCGCTTGCCGAGCTCCTTGTCCCGCATGAGGTCCTTGAGCAGGCGCACAAAGGCCATCGTCGTCGCGATGGACTGCTGACCCGACCCCTTCTTCACGGTCGCGTACGTCTTGTCGTCCGGCAGTGCGAGCGGTTTCGACCGCACCACCCGGGTCGGCACGTACCCGCCGCAGCCCAGGCGCCGGTCGTGCATGTACTGCATCTCCTCGGTGTCCCGGCCCGGGTGGTAGTACGGCGGCGGGCCGGACTCCAGCTCCTTGTCGGAGATCGGCAGGTGCAGCCGGTCGCGGAAGCGCTTGAGGTCGTCGACCGTCAGCTTCTTCATCTGGTGCGTGGCGTTGCGGCCCTCGAAGTTCGGGCCCAGCGTCCAGCCCTTGATCGTCTTGGCCAGGATGACCGTCGGCTGGCCCTTGTGCTCGAGCGCCGCCTTGTACGCCGCGTAGATCTTGCGGTGGTCGTGACCGCCGCGGCCCAGGTGCAGGATCTGGTCGTCGGTCATGTTCTCGACCATCGCGCGCAGCCGGTGGTCGTCGCCGAAGAAGTGGTCGCGGATGTAGGCGCCGGACTCGGTGGCGTACGTCTGGAACTGGCCGTCCGGCGTCGTGTTCATGCGGTTGACCAGCACGCCGTCGCGGTCCTGGGCCAGCAGCGGGTCCCAGGTGCGGTCCCAGACCAGCTTGATCACGTTCCAGCCGGCGCCCCGGAAGACCGACTCCAGCTCCTGGATGATCTTGCCGTTGCCGCGTACCGGGCCGTCGAGGCGCTGGAGGTTGCAGTTGACCACGAAGGTCAGGTTGTCCAGGCCCTCCCGGGCGGCGATGGACAGCTGGCCCAGCGACTCCGGCTCGTCCATCTCGCCGTCGCCGAGGAAGGCCCACACGTGCGACTTGGAGGTGTCGGCGATCTCGCGCGCGTGCATGTAGCGGTTCATCCGCGCCTGGAAGATCGCGCCGATCGGGCCGAGGCCCATCGAGACCGTCGGGAACTCCCAGAAGTCCGGCATCGACCGCGGGTGCGGGTACGAGGACAGCGCGTGCGGCGCCTTGGACTTCTCCTGGCGGAAGCCGTCGAGGTGCTCCTCGCTGAGCCGGTCGAGCAGGTACGCGCGCGCGTAGATGCCCGGCGAGGCGTGCCCCTGGAAGAAGACCTGGTCGCCGCCGTCGCCCTCGTCCTTGCCCCGGAAGAAGTGGTTGAAGCCCACGTCGTACAGGGAGGCGGAGGAGGCGAAGGTCGCGATGTGACCGCCGACGCCGATCCCGGGCCGTTGCGCGCGCGAGACCATCACCGCCGCGTTCCAGCGGGTGGCGTTGAGGATCTTGCGTTCGATCTCCTCGTTGCCGGGGAAGAACGGCTCGCTCTTGGTCGGGATGGTGTTGACGTAGTCCGTGCTGCGCATCTCGGGCACGGCCACGCGCTTCTCGCGGGCCCGCTCGATCAGCCGCAGCATCAGATAGCGGGCCCGTTCCCGGCCGCGCTCGTCGACGGCGGCGTCTAGCGAGTCCAGCCACTCCTGGGTTTCCTCGGGGTCGAAGTCAGGAACCTGACTGGGAAGGCCGCCAATGATGATCGGACTGCGATCACTGCGATCGGATGCGGAAGCCACGCTGTTCCTTCGCTGTCAGAGGGCCGTCTTTCCGGGTTTCTTCCCGGGTTCTCTCCGGTTTCTCTCCGGGTTCTTCCCGGGTTTCTGCGCCGGTTCCCCCGCCGGTTCCCCATCGTGTACCTCGCGGGGGCAATCGTCATCTGTACCGTGGGGTAACCGGTTCTCCCATGAGGATCGGGGGCACGTTCATTCGAGTCTCGTACCCACACTTGGTTCCCAAATACGCAAACGGGGCAGATAGGTGTGGTGTACGTCACCTTCGGGCTGGACGGCATGGCTGGAGTTGCGGCGACACGGCCGGGATCGTCACCGTTTCGGCGGTCCCAGACGCCGGGTACTTGCGCGATCCGTCCCGCCCGTGTGGACTACGGCCAAGCCTCGCGCACGCGCGTGGCTGAAGACATCTACCGAAACATGATCAGGAGGCAACCCGTGAGCGCGACCGCGGACCACGCGGAGGAGCGGACGAACCCTGCCGCCAGGCTGGGTTTCCAGCCCGGGCAGGTGGTCCAGGAGATCGGCTACGACGACGACGTCGACCAGGAGCTCCGCGAGGCCATTGAGGGCGCCGTCGAGGGCGAGCTGGTGGACGAGGACTACGAGGACGTGGCCGATGCCGTCGTGCTGTGGTTCCGTGACGACGACGGCGACCTGACGGATGCGCTGGTGGATGCCACCACGTACATCGAAGAGGGCGGGTCGATCCTCCTTCTCACGCCGAAGACCGGCCGTGACGGGTACGTCGAGGCCAGTGACATCTCGGAAGCCTCGACGACCGCCGGACTGACGGCGTCCAAGAGCGTCAGCGTCGGCAAGGACTGGAGCGGCAGCCGGCTGGCGACGCCCAAGGCCGCCAAGTCCAAGCGGTAGCCCGGCCGGGCTCCGTGACATTCCGGACTCCGGGCGGGTCGGCGGCCGACGGCTGTCGGCCCGTCCGCGGGTCCGCGACCGTCCCTGCGTAGGGTGTTTCCAGCGAATCACCCGCGGAGATCTTCTCGCGGAGATCTTCCTACGGAAGGGACGAACGGGACATGGCGATCCAGGTCGGCGACAAGGCCCCCGACTTCGAGCTCAAGGACAACCACGGCGCGACCGTCCGGCTGTCCGAGTTCCGCGGCCGGAAGAACGTCGTGCTGCTGTTCTACCCCTTCGCCTTCACCGGTGTGTGCACCGGCGAGCTGTGCGAGGTGCGCGACAACCTGCCGCAGTTCGCCGACCGCGACACCGAGGTGCTCGCCGTCTCCAACGACTCCATCCACACCCTGCGCGTCTTCGCCGAGCAGGAGGGCCTGGAGTACCCGCTGCTGTCCGACTTCTGGCCGCACGGCAACGTCTCGCGCGCCTACGGCGTCTTCGACGAGGACAAGGGTTGCGCCGTCCGCGGCACCTTCGTGATCGACCAGGAGGGCGTCGTGCGCTGGACCGTGGTCAACGGTCTGCCGGACGCCCGTGATCTCGCCGAGTACGTGAAGGCGCTCGACGCCCTGTGACCGGCGTCCGCCGGGCCGACACCACGTGATTTGTCGGCTCCGGGGACTGCGGGGCGCGGGAACCCGTCACTAGGATCAACTCGTTGATCCGATATCCACGCACTACGGGGCACCCCGCCCCTGGACACCAATGGAGGACTCGTGGGAGTCAGCCTCAGCAAGGGCGGCAACGTTTCGCTGACCAAGGAGGCCCCCGGCCTGACCGCGGTCATCGTCGGTCTGGGGTGGGACATCCGCACCACGACCGGCACCGACTTCGACCTCGACGCCAGCGCACTGCTGCTGAACAGCGGCGGCAAGGTCGCCAGCGACGCGCACTTCATCTTCTTCAACAACCTGAAGAGCCCGGACGGATCGGTCGAGCACACCGGCGACAACATCACCGGTGAGGGCGAGGGCGACGACGAGCAGATCAAGATCAACCTCGCCACGGTCCCGGCCGACATCGAGAAGATCGTCTTCCCGGTCTCGATCTACGACGCCGAGAACCGCCAGCAGTCCTTCGGCCAGGTGCGCAACGCGTTCATCCGCGTCGTCAACCAGGCCGGCGAGGCCGAGATCGCCCGCTACGACCTGAGCGAGGACGCCTCCACGGAGACCGCCATGGTCTTCGGCGAGCTCTACCGCCACGGCGCGGAGTGGAAGTTCCGCGCCATCGGCCAGGGCTACGCCTCCGGCCTGCGCGGCATCGCCCAGGACTTCGGCGTGAACGTCTGAGCGACTGTTTCGACACGTCCGGCGCCGCACGGTTTACGTGCGGCGCCGGACGCGCAGGAAACCAGGAACCATCACCCGGGGAGGGACCATCACCATGGGCGTCACGCTTGCCAAGGGCGGCAACGTCTCCCTGTCCAAGGCCGCACCGAACCTCACGCAGGTACTGGTCGGGCTCGGCTGGGACGCGCGTTCCACCACCGGAGCACCCTTCGACCTCGACGCCAGCGCACTCGTGTGCAGCAGCGGCCGGGTGCTCGGCGACGAGTGGTTCGTCTTCTACAACCAGCTCAAGAGCCCGGACGGCTCGATCGAGCACACCGGCGACAACCTCACCGGCGAGGGCGACGGCGACGACGAGTCGCTGCTGGTCGACCTCTCCAAGGTGCCGGCCCACTGCGACAAGATCGTTTTCCCGGTCTCGATCCACATGGCCGACGAGCGCGGCCAGACCTTCGGCCAGGTCAGCAACGCCTTCATCCGGGTCGTCAACCAGGCGGACGGCCAGGAGCTGGCCCGCTACGACCTCAGCGAGGACGCCTCCACGGAGACCGCGATGATCTTCGGCGAGCTCTACCGCTACCAGGGCGAGTGGAAGTTCCGTGCAGTGGGGCAGGGGTACGCGTCGGGGCTTCGCGGCATCGCTCTAGACTTCGGAGTCAACGTTTCGTAAAGCCGAGTACGGCGCGGGGGAGCCCCGTACACACACGATTGGGTAGCCAGTGCTTCTGAAAACCTTCGGCTGGTCGTTCGCGGTCACCGCGCTCGGCCTGGTCGCGGCGGTCTTCTACGGGGGGTGGACCGCCTTCGGCATCGTGGCGATCCTCTCCATCATGGAGATCTCGCTGTCCTTCGACAACGCGGTGGTCAACGCCGGGATCCTGAAGAAGATGAATGCCTTCTGGCAGAAGATCTTCCTCACCATCGGCATCCTGATCGCCGTGTTCGGCATGCGCCTGGTCTTCCCGGTCGTGATCGTGGCGATCAGCGCGTCGCTCGGGCCGATCGAGGCCGTCGACCTCGCGCTCACCGACAAGGACCGCTATCAGGAGCTGGTGACGGACGCCCATCCGTCGATCGCCGCCTTCGGTGGCATGTTCCTCCTCATGATCTTCCTCGACTTCATCTTCGAGGACCGGGACATCAAGTGGCTGGCCTGGCTGGAGCGTCCGCTGGCCAAGCTGGGCAAGGTCGACATGCTGTCGGTCTGCATCGCCCTGATCGTGCTGCTGGTCTCCGCGATCACCTTCGGCGCCCACGCCCACCAGCACGGCGGCGCCCATGCCGACAAGGCGGAGACGGTCCTGCTCGCGGGCATCGCGGGCCTGATCACCTACATGATCGTCGGCGGTCTCTCCGGCTACTTCGAGGACAAACTCGAAGAGGAGGAGGAACGGGAGCACGAGGCCGAGGAAGAGGCCGAGCGCACCGGCAAGCCCAAGTCGGCCGTCAAGCTGGCGGGCAAGGCGGCGTTCTTCATGTTCCTCTACCTGGAGGTCCTGGACGCGTCCTTCTCCTTCGACGGCGTCATCGGCGCCTTCGCCATCACCAACGACATCGTCCTGATGGCCCTCGGCCTGGGCATCGGCGCCATGTACGTCCGGTCGCTCACGGTCTACCTGGTCCGCCAGGGCACCCTCGACGACTACGTCTACCTGGAGCACGGCGCCCACTACGCCATCGGCGCCCTCGCCGTGATCCTGCTGGTCACCATCCAGTACGAGATCCACGAGATCATCACCGGCCTCGTCGGCGTCGCCCTGATCGGCTGGTCCTTCTTCTCCTCGGTGCGCCGCAACCGCGCACTGGCGGCGGCCGGGGGCGACGGCGACCAGGAGAAGGCGGAGGTCTCCTCCGGGGTGTGAAACCCTTGGCTCCCGGGCCCGGGCGCGCCCCCGGTGCGCCCACACCCCTGGTGTGAACCCGGCCCGGACGAGGAACGCTCTGAGCGGGGCGGCCGACGAGGACGACTCCTCGGGGCCGCCCCGTCGGCGGTGACGCGAAGGTGGGGCGGGATGGGCTTCCTGGACGGGCTGTGGCGCGGCCGCGAGTCCGAGTTCGACTCGGGCAGCGCGGCGACCAACTCCATACAGCTGACCAAACGGCACAGTCAGGTCTCCCTGACCAAGCAGGGCGCGGCCACCGGCAACCTCCGCGTCAACCTCTCCTGGCGGATGCGGACCTCCGACATCTCGGGCGTCCAGCGGGAGAGCCTGCTGCGGCACCCCTTCAAGGCGCTCAAGCCGCCCGAGGTGGTCGGCCACAGCCAGAGCATGGTCAACGTCGACCTCGACCTCGGCTGCCTCTACGAACTCAAGGACGGCACCCGCGGGGTGGTCCAGCCGCTCGGCGGCTTCCTGGGCGACGTCAACGCCCCGCCGTACGTCAAGCTCAGCGGCGACGACCGCTTCGGCTCGGCCTCCGGCGAGACGCTCTACGTCAACCTCGACCACAAGGACGCGATCAAGCGCCTGCTGCTCTTCGCCTACATCTACGACCAGACCCCGGCCTTCGACCGGACGCACGCCGTCGTCACGCTCTACCCGAGCAACGGGCCCCGCATCGAGATAGGCCTCGACGAGCGGCATCCGCAGGCCCGGTCCTGTGCCGTGGTGATGATCGAGAACGTCAAGGACGAGATCCTCGTCCGCCGCGAGGTGAAGTTCGTCTACGGCTTCCAGGGCGAGCTGGACCGGCTGTACGGCTGGGGTCTGCAATGGGGCCGGGGGCACAAGAGCAAGGCGGAGCGCTGAGCCCCGGCCACCGGCCGCCGTCCGTGCAGGCTACCGGCCGACGAACTGCGGGCCCTGCGGGGGCAGCCGGAAGTCCGGATCGGGCGCCCCGGTGACCGGCTGCGGATAGCCGTAGCCGGACTGCGCTCCCGTGACCCCGGCCGCGGCGGGCGCCTGCGGATACCCGTACCCGGGCCGGCCGGCGTCCGGCTGGGGGTAGCCGTAGGCGGGCTGGGCCGTCACCGGCTGCTGCGGATAGCCGTACGCGGGCTGTGTCGGCACGCCGGTGGGCTGCTCGGGCGGCAGGGGGCGCGAAGGGCCCGGGAGCGGCTGCACGGCCGTCGGGTGGTCGGGGCCGACCACCGGCGGAGCGGGGGTGGACTGGGCGGGTGTCGGCTGGTCGGGCGTGGCCTGCGAGGGGGCGGACGGGGAGGCGGCGGAAGGGGCTGCGGGGGCCGTCGGCGCGGCGTCGGGCCGGGGGGCCGAGATGGGGTCCTCCGCCCCCTCCGACTCGTCCACCGAGATGCCGAAGTCGGTCGCCAGGCCCTTGAGCCCGTTGGAGTAGCCCTCGCCCAGCGCCCGGAACTTCCAGCCGTCCCCGCGCCGGTACAGCTCGCCGCAGATCAGCGCCGTCTCCTGGCCGGTCTCCGGTGTGACGTCGAAGTACGCCAGCGGTTCCGCGTCGGCCGCGGCGTCGTGCAGCAGGATGCGCAGCGACCGGACGCGGTCGAAGGTCACGCCGTCCGCCGACGCGACCAGCAGGATCCGGCCCACCGAGGGCTCGACGCCGGAGAGGTCCGTCTGGATCGTGTCCGTCAGGCCCTCGGCGACCCGCTTCTTGCCGAGCCGCCAGACCTGGCCGGAGGGGTGCCGTGGCTGGTTGTAGAAGACGAAGTCCTCGTCGGAACGCACGCGGTCGTCCGGCCCCAGCAGCAGCGCGGAGGCGTCGACGTCGGGAACCCCCTGCCCGGGAGTCCAGCGCAGCACGGCGCGTACCGTGGTGGCTTGCAGCGGGACGTTCGACCCCTTCAGCATCGCGTGCGTCATGTCGTCATCCTGCCCTCTCGGTCCTGGTCACGACAACGCGGGGGCGGGTACTCGGCTTGTGTCCGCCCGCCTCGGGTCGCCGTCGCCGACATGGCCGGGTTACCTGGAATTCATGCCCGGTGGGAACCTCCGACATCAATACCTACGTACTATTACCGGCCACCTTTCGACGATTCCAGGTCGCCCAGACACCCGGGGGAGTTTAAATGCGTCATTTCGGACAGATAGCCCCTGATGTGCGGAAGCGTCTCTTTCATCAGGAGCCCTGCTCCTTCACGGCGGACTCCCCGGCCCGGCTGCTGTCCGCGGCCCTGGGCGCCACGCTCTACAGTCCGGCCACCCGGCCCAGCCTCGCCGACGACATCCTGAAACAGAGCGCGCGCGGACTGGTGTCGATGGTGCTGTGCCTGGAGGACTCGATCGACGACGCCGACGTCCCCGTCGGCGAGGCGAACCTCGTCCGTCAGCTCACGGACCTGGCGGAACGTTCCGGCGACGACGTTCCCCTGCTGTTCGTCCGGGTCCGCACCCCCGAGCAGATACCCGACCTCGTACGGCGTCTCGGCCCCGCCGTGCGGCTGCTGTCCGGGTTCGTGCTGCCGAAGTTCACCGAGGAACGCGGCATGCCCTTCCTGGAGGCGCTCGCCGCCGCCGAGACCACCAGTGGCCGCAGGCTCTTCGCCATGCCCGTGCTCGAGTCCCCCGACCTGCTGTACCGGGAGTCCCGGGTCCAGACGCTGGAGGGCATCTTCCGTGCGGTCGACAAGTACCGCGACCGCGTGCTGGCCCTGCGGCTCGGCGTGACCGACTTCTGCTCCTCCTACGGGCTGCGCCGGGGCCCCGACATGACGGCCTACGACGTCCAGATCGTGGCCTCCGTGATCGCCGACGTGGTCAACATGCTCGCCCGCGCCGACGGCACCGGATTCACGGTGACCGGGCCCGTGTGGGAGTACTTCCGCGTCCAGGAGAGGATGTTCAAACCGCAACTGCGCCAGAGCCCCTTCCTGGAGGGCCAGGCCGTCGAACTGCGCCAGAAGCTCATCGAGCACTCCATGGACGGTCTGCTGCGCGAGATCTCCCTGGACCGGGCCAACGGCCTGCTGGGCAAGACCTGCATCCATCCCTCGCACGTGCTCCCCGTGCACGCGCTGTCCGTGGTCAGCCACGAGGAGTTCAGCGACGCCCAGGACATCCTGCGGCCCGAACGCTGCGGCGGAGGCGTGATGAGGTCGGCCTACACGAACAAGATGAACGAGGTGAAGCCGCACCGCGCCTGGGCCGAGCGGACCCTGCTGCGCGCCGAGATCTTCGGCGTGGCGAACGAGGACATCGGCTTCGTGGAGCTGCTCGCCGCCGGACTCTCCGACTGACCGCCGGGCGACCGGACGCAAGCGATCCACAACCGACGCCGGGCCCACGCCGCGGCGGACAACGGGAGGCACGAGTACATGACGGAGCGGGCGCACGCCGAGGGGCACGCCGACCAGCACGCCGGAGAGCACGCCGAGGGGCACGCCGGAGTCTGGTCCGGCAGCTGGGTCGCCGAGCGGCTCGGCGTCGGACTCACCGGCGACGAGGCGCTGACCGGCCTGCTGGGGCTCGCCCTGCGCCGCAACCCCAAGCGGGCGCACCTGCTCGTCTCCAACGTGCTCGGCAAGCACGTCCCGCAGTCGCCCGCCGTCGTCTACGGCCACGGCGTCGCCCTCGGCCGACGCGTCCGCGACCTGCTCGGCGCCGAGGAGGCCGCACGCGCGGTCGTCCTCGGCTACGCGGAGACCGCCACCGGACTCGGCCACTCCGTCGCCGACGGCCTGGGCCCCGCGCCCTACCTGCACTCCACCCGCCGTCCGGTCGCCGGAGTCGCCCGGGCGGGCGGCTTCGAGGAGTCCCACTCGCACGCGACCTCCCACCTCCTGCTGCCCGAGGACCCGGCGCTGCTCGCCGGAGACGGCCCGCTGGTCCTCGTCGACGACGAGTTCTCCACCGGCAACACGGTGCTCAACACCGTCCGCGCCCTGCACGAGCGCTATCCCCGCAAGCGGTACGTCGTGGTCGCCCTGGTCGACATGCGCTCGCCCGCGGACGCCGGCCGGCTGGACGACTTCGCCCGGGAGATCGGTGCCCGCGTGGACCTGGTGACCACCGCCTCCGGCACGGTCCGGCTGCCGCCGGGCGTGCTGGAGAAGGGGCAGGAACTGGTCGCCCGGCACGAGGCGACGGCCACGCAGCCGACCGGCCCCGCTCCGGCCGCGCCACCGTCCGGATCCGTCGAGCGCGTCCGGCTGCGCTGGCCGCACGACGTGCCCGACGGCGGACGGCACGGATTCACCGCCGCCCACCGGGACCGGCTGGAGGCCGCCCTGCCCGCCATGGCGGCACGGATCGCCGAGGCGCTCCCCGCCGGTGCCCGACGCGTGCTCGTGCTCGGCTTCGAGGAGCTCATGTACGCCCCCCTCCGCCTGGCACACGCGCTGGAACAGAGCGTCGGCGGCGACCTCGACGTGCGCTACTCCACCACCACCCGCTCTCCCGTCCTCGCCGTCGACGACCCCGGCTACGCCATCCGCACCCGCCTGGTCTTCCCCGCGCACGACGACCCGGCCGACGGCCCCGGCGAGCGCTACGCCTACAACGTCGCGGGCGGCGGCTTCGACGCCGTCGTCGCCGTCGTCGACTCGGCCGCCGACACCCCCGCGCTGCACGCCCCGGACGGCTTGCCGGCCCGGCTCGCCGCCCACGTCCCCCGCGTGCTGCTCGCGGTCGTCCCGTCGTACGTCCCGAGCCCCCCGCACGACCCCGAAAGGCCCTCCATGCTGCCCGAGCCCCTGCGCGGCCCCGACTTCTCCTCGTACGCGCCCGACGAGGTCGGCTGGCTGCTCCAGGACCTCTCGGAGGTGACGCTGGAGGCGCCGACCGAGGAGCGCGAGGAAGCGATCCAGAGCGGCGGCGCGCACTACGCCGAGTCGCTGCCCGTGGAGTACCAGCCCAGCGAGCAGTACCAGGACCTGTTCCACGCGGCGCTCGAGACGTCCGCGGCCCGGTTGGCGCGCGCCGTCGGCGCCGTCACCGAGATCGTGCTCGCGGAACGGTCGCCCCGCCCCGTCCTGGTCTCCCTCGCCCGCGCGGGCACCCCGGTCGGCGTTCTGATGCGCCGCTGGGCGCAGTTCCGTCATGGTCTCGACCTCCCCCACTACGCCGTGTCGATCGTCCGGGGCCGCGGCATCGACGCCAACGCGCTGCGCTGGCTGGCCGACCACCACGACCCCGCCGACGTCGTCTTCGTCGACGGCTGGACCGGCAAGGGCGCCATCACCCGCGAACTCGCCGCCGCCCTGCGCGAATTCGAGGCCACCGACGGCATCACCGGCTTCGACCCGGAGATCGCCGTACTGGCCGATCCCGGCTCCTGCGTACGCACCTACGGCACCCGTGACGACTTCCTCATCCCCTCCGCCTGCCTCAACTCCACCGTCTCCGGCCTGATATCCCGCACCGTGCTCCGCGCCGACCTGGTCGGCCCGCACGACTTCCACGGCGCGAAGTTCTACCGCGAACTCGCCGCAGCCGACCTGTCACCGGACTTCCTCGACGCCGTCGCCGCCCGCTTCTCCGACGTCACGGACACGGTCGACGCCCAGGTGAAGGACCTCCTCTCCGCCGACCGCACCCCCACCTGGGAGGGCTGGGCCGCCGTCGAGCGCATCAGCGAGGAGTACGGCATCCACGACGTGAACCTCGTCAAGCCCGGCGTCGGCGAGACCACGCGGGTGATGCTGCGCCGCGTCCCGTGGAAGGTGCTGGCCCGCGCCGGAGCCGGCGCCGACCTGGACCACGTCCGCCTGCTGGCCGAACAGCGGGGCGTGCCCGTGGAGGAGGTCGCCGACCTCCCGTACACCTGTGTCGGGCTGATCCACCCCCAGTACACGCGGGGCGCCACCGGCGCCGACGGCAAGGCGGTGACGCTCTGATGCCCGTACTCGTCGCCAGCGACCTCGACCGCACACTCATCTACTCCGCGGCCGCCCTCGGCCTGACCATGCCCGACCTGAGGGCACCCCGCCTGCTGTGCGTGGAGGTCTACGAGAGCAGACCCCTCTCCTACCTGACCGAGACGGCCGCCCAACTGCTGACCGACCTCGGCGACTCGGCCCTCTTCGTCCCGACCACCACCCGGACCCGCAAGCAGTACCAGCGGATCAACCTCCCGGGCCCCGCGCCGAAGTACGCGATCTGTGCCAACGGCGGCCACCTGCTGGTGGACGGCGTCTCCGACCCCGGCTGGCACGCCCGAGTGACCGCACGGCTGGCCGACGAATGCGCCTCGCTCGCCGAGGTCCGCGACCACCTGGCGAACACCGCCGACCCGCTGTGGGTGCGCAAGCACCGGGTCGCCGAGGACCTCTTCGCCTACCTGGTCGTCGAACGCGACCTGCTGCCCCAGGACTGGGTGAAGGAACTCGCCGTGTGGGCCGAGAACCGCGGCTGGACCGTGTCCCTCCAGGGCCGCAAGATCTACGCCGTGCCCAAGCCGCTCACCAAGAGCGCCGCCGTGCACGAGGTCGCCCGCCGCACCGGCGCCGAACTCACCCTCGCCGCCGGAGACTCGCTCCTCGACGCCGACCTGCTCCTGGCCGCCGACCGCGGCTGGCGCCCGGGCCACGGCGAACTGGCCGACTCCGGCTGGACGGCTCCGACGATCAGCGCCTTGCCCGAGCGCGGCGTCCTGGCCGGTGAGCGGATCCTCCGCGAGTTCCTGCGCGCGGTGCGTCCGACTCGCTGAACCCGCCCTCTCCGTCCCCGGCACCGCCCCCGGTGCCGGGGCGGTCGTCGTCGGCCGGCGGCCGTATGTCCGGCCGCCCGTCGTCGCCGCGGCCCCGCCGACGGTGACCGGCGCCCGGCCGCAGCAGCCGCATGACGACGAAGACCAGCAGTGCCAGGGCGGCCGCCGCGAGGATCACCTTCGAATAGGTGGAGGCGATGCCCGAGACCTCCGACCAGTTGTCCCCCAGTGCGTAGCCCGCGAGGACGAACACGGTGTTCCAGATCGCGCTGCCCAGCGTCGTCAGGGCGAGGAAGACGGGCAGCCGCATCCGCTCCACACCCGCCGGCACGGAGATCAGGCTGCGGAAGATGGGGATCATCCGGCCGAAGAACACCGCCTTGGTCCCGTGCCGGAGGAACCACGCCTCCGTCTTCTCTATGTCGGACACCTTCACCAGCGGCAGCTTCCCCGCTATCGCCACCGTGCGGTCCCGGCCGAGCAGGGCACCGATCCCGTACAGGGCGAGCGCGCCGATCACCGAACCCGCCGTCGTCCACAGCAGGACGGCGATCAGGCTCATCCGGCCGGAGCTCGCCGCGAACCCGGCCAGCGGCAGGATCACCTCGCTCGGCAGCGGAGGAAAGAGATTCTCCAGAGCGATGGCGAGACCGGCACCGGGGGCGCCGAGGGCGTCCATGAGGTCGTTGATCCACTGCGGTGCCGCACCGCTGTCCACGGCCGGCTGCGCTGCGATGGCTGTCATGACGACCACGCTAGAAAATCGCGGCTGAAGAGACCCTGAGGAAGACCGCATGATCGATTGCGGTGTACCGCAGGCGGGAATTGCGGTTTTCCGCAGTGTGCCCGCCCACCGCGCCCGACTAGCCTCGCGATCATGCGAGTCATGGCGCGACGTGTAGTGCGGTGCGGGGCGGGCCTCATCCTGGGGACCGCCGCGGCCGCCGTCGAGCTGCTCTTCGCCCTGCTGGCCGGTGTGGCCCTGCTGCCGGTGGCCGCCTGGCCGAAGGGCCGCCGTGCCGTACTGCGCCCGGTCCTCGCGGGCGCGCGGATTCTGGCGGAGCTGGAGCGGGGCCGGCTGCGGATGTGGCTCGACCTGCGCGTCACGCCCGCGTACGAGGACGTGCGGGCGCTGCGGTACGTCGCCTGCCACTGGGCCCTGGGCGTCCTGGGCGGGGTCGTGATGCTGACGGCCGCCATCGGCCTGGCGTACGGCACCTTCGGGCTGTACGGCTGGCTCCTGCTGGACGGCATACGCAACCCCGGTTCGCTGGTCCTCGGCAGTCTGGGCGGCTTCTTCCTCGTGTTCCTCACCGTGCAGGGAATATTCGGTGTGGTGGGACTGGAGGGGCAGCTGGCCCGGCACTTCCTCGGCCCGCGCCACCAGGAGGAGCTGGAGCGGCGGATCGCCGAGCTGTCCGCCAGCCGCGCCGCCGTGGTCGACGCGGTGAACGACGAACGGCGCCGCATCGAGCGCGACCTGCACGACGGTGTGCAGCAGCGCCTCGTCGCCCTCGGCATGCTGCTCGGCCGGGCCCGCCGCAGCCAGGACGCCGGCCGCCGGGACCGTCTGCTGGGCCAGGCCCACGACGAGAGCCGCCGCGCGCTGGACGAGCTGCGCGAGGTGGCCTGGCGGATCTACCCGACCACGCTGGACGAGGCGGGGCTGCGCGCGGCCCTGGAGACGGTCGCCGAGCGGGCGTCCGTACCGGTGGGGGTGGAGTACGACCTGGCCGAGGAGCCCGAGCAGGCCGTGGCGACCGTCGCGTACTTCGTGGTCTGCGAGGCGGTCACGAACGCGGTCAAGCACGCGGCGCCGAACCGTATAAGCGTCGCTGTCAGAGCGGAGGAGAAACGGATGTACGTGAGCGTGCGGGACGACGGCTGCGGCGGGGCGAACGCCGCGGGCAGCGGACTGTTCGGGCTCGCCCGGCGCGTCGCCGCCCTCGACGGCAGCCTCAGCGTGGTCAGCCCGCCCGGCGGGCCGACCCTCGTCGCCGCGGAGCTGCCATGCGGGTGATCCTCGCCGAGGACTCGACCCTGCTGAGGGAGGGGCTGGTGCGGCTGCTGGCGGAGGAGGGCCACGAGGTCCTCGCGGCTGTCGGCAACGCCGAGCTGCTGCTGAAGGCGGTCGCCGAGGACCAGCCGGACGTGGTCGTCGCCGACGTGCGGATGCCGCCCACGCACACGGACGAGGGCCTGCGCGCGGCCCTGGAGATACGCGGACGGTGGCCAGGGGTCGGAGTGCTGGTGCTCTCGCAGTACGTCGAGAAGCGGTACGCGACCGAGCTGCTCACCGGGGAGACGGAAGGAGTCGGATACCTGCTCAAGGACCGGGTGGTCCAGGTCGACGAGTTCCTCGACGCGCTGGAGCGGGTGGCCGCCGGACGCGCCGCGTTCGACCCGGAGGTCGTCCGTCAGCTGCTCGGCCGGACGACGCACACCGACCTGCTCGCCCGACTGACCGTGCGGGAGCGGGACGTGCTGGCCGAGATGGCGCAGGGCCACACCAACGCGGCGATCGCGCATCGGCTGCACATCTCGCAGAGCGCGGTGGAGAAGCACACCAACGCGATCTTCGACAAACTCGAGCTGACCGGAGGGGAGGGCTATTCACGCAGGGTGCTCGCGGTGCTGCGCTACCTGGGCAGCTGACACGGGCCGGGGGCGGTCCGGCAGGAGCGGAAGGGCGCCGGGCTCAGCCGCAGCAGCCGCCGCCGCAGCAACCCCCACCGCCACCGCCACCGCCGCCCGGCGACGGCGCCGGTGCGGAGGCCGAGCCGCCGACCGCGACCGTCGACAGCAGCTTCACCGTGTCGTCGTGGCCCGCCGGGCAGGCGGCGGGAGCGGAGGACTCGGCCATGGGACGGCTCAGTTCGAAGGTGTCGCCGCAGCTGCGGCAGCGGTACTCGTAGCGAGGCATGGGCACAGATTAACCGGCACGGCCGCCCACAGGTCCCGGTCGGCCGATCCCGGTGATCAGTGACCGGCCCCGCGCTCCTCGCGGATCTGGGCGACCACATCGGCCACCGTCTGCCGGACCGCTTCCGTCTCCGTCAGGAAGTGCCAGTAGTCGGGGTGCCGCCCCTCCAGCGTGGTGATCGCCCGTTCCAGCCGGGCCACGGCCTCGTCCAGGGGACGCGCGTGACGGGGCTCGGGGGTGTTGCGACCGGCCATGGCCAGGCGCTGGGCGTCGCGGATCGCGAAGCGGGTGCGCTCGATCTCCTGCTGCGGGTCCTTCTGCACGGCGTTCAGCTGCCGCAGCCGGTCGCCGGCCGCCGATACGGCCTCGTCGGTCGAGTTCAGCAGCGCTCGTACCGTCGACAGCAGGGCGGTGGCGTCGGGCCAGCGCTGGTCGTCGCGGGCGGCCTGCGCCTCGGCCAGTTTCCGCTCGGCCTGCCGGACCGATTCGGTGGCCTGGTCCGGCACGTGCTGGAGGTCCTGCCAGCAGGCGGCGGTGAACCGGCGCCGCAGCTCGCTCAGCACCGGCTCGACCTGTTCGGTGCGGGTGGTCAGCGCCTGGGCGCGGGTGCGCAGGGAGACCAGGCGGTGGCCGATCTCGGCGGCGCGCTCGGGCAGTCGTTCCGCCTCGGCGCGGACCGCCTCGGCCTCACGGGTGACCCGTTCGGCCCGCTCCAGGGTCTGGGGCACCCCGTGCTGTCCCGCGCCCTGGTTCAGCCGGGTCAGTTCCGGACCGAGGGTGGCGAGACGGGTGGCAAGGTCGTCCGCCTTCAGACCGGAGCCGCGAGCGGCGTCCAGGGCGTTGGAGGCGGCGAGCAGGGCCTGCCGGGCCCGTTCGACGGCGGGCGCCAGCCGGGCCAACTGGGTCTCCGCCTTGCCGAGCAGGGGGCCGAGGCTCTCGGCGAAGCGGTCGAGTTCCTGTTTGACCCGGCCGAGCTCGGTCTTGGCGGCGGTCAGTTCCGTGCGGGCGCGGGAGGCGGCGGACGCCTCCAGGTCGTCCCGGTCCAGGTCGTGGGCGTCGACGGCGCTGATGTACTGGTGGCTGACCTCGTCGATGCGCCGGCCCAGGGCATCGAAGTCGGTGACCGCACGCCGGGCGGCGGGGGAGGAGTCGACGGCCGCGATCGTCTCTATCGAGATCCGCAGGTCCCGCTGGGCGGTGTCCAGTTCGTAGAACGCGGCGGCCGCGTCGTCCTTCGCGGTCTGGGCCTCCGCCCGCTGGCTCTCGGCCCGCCCGCCGAACCAGCGCCGCGTACCGCCCCCGGCGAACGCCGCGGGGAGCGCCAACACCGCGAGCAGGGGCAGACCCATCAGGGTGAGCGTGCCGGTGACCGCGCCGGCCCGGCGCCGGCGGAAGCGGTGCGGCAGGCGCTGGGCGCGCGCCACCATCGGCGAGTACGGCTGCGATGGCGTCGCCGTCACATCACTCTCCCGTGTCGTCCGTCCTGCCCGGGTTCATTCTCCCACCCGTTAGGGACGAACACACGGGCCGGTCAGTTCGCGGTTCGCACGGTGATTCTGCCGTCGACGGACCGGGCGTCGACCACGTGCGTGCCGGCGTCGTCGGTGGGCACGGACACGTCGACCGCGCCGTCGTCGGTGTCGGTGGACACCTTGTACGTGGCCCGGGGCAGCGAGATCGTCGCGGAGCCGTCGTCGGTGCGGGACTCCACCTGGTCCGGGACGGTGTCGAGGTCCAGCCGGACCGAGCCGTCGCGGGTGTGCGTCCGCACCTGGCGGGAGGAGACCGCGGCACGTACGGAACCGTCGTCGGTCCGCACTTCCAGCGGCCCGGAGGAGTCGGTGACGTGCACGGAGCCGTCGCCGGTACGGATGTTCAGCGCGTCCTCGAAGCCGCTGGCCCGCACGCTGCCGTCCCCTTCCTTCACCTTGACGGCGATGCCGCGCGGCACCTCGATGCGGTGCTTGGCCGCGCAGTCGGCGACGACGCCGGAGCAGTGCATCCGCAGCACCAGCCGGTCGCCGTCCATCTTCCAGGTCACCTCGGGGTCCGAGCCGATGGCGACCGACCCGGAGAACCACCGCGTGACCTGGATCTTCCCGGACGCGTGGTCGTCCGAGGCGACGATCTCCAGGGCGGAGTCGTCGGAGTCGACGGTGAGCGTACGGCCCTGGAGGGCGAACGACCGGTGCTCGGGGTCGTTGTCGTCCGAGGCGGAGGCGCAGGCGCTGAGGCCCGCGACGAGGACGGCGACGGCGCCGACGGCGGCGAACGCGCGGACGGGAACGGTACGGGCGGGCATGACGGTCTCCCCCTGGAACGGACGACGAGGTGCCGCACCCGGGGGCCTTCCGCGCCGGCGGAGGCCTTCTCGGTGAGGCTCTTCGACCGTACGGAGCGGGCGCTCGCGCCGGGATCCGGGCCGCTACCGGATCGAGGGTGGGGTTAACCCCCCCGACCCCGTCTGAGCACGGCGGGAACGCGTTTGCCGGGCAGCGCCCCGGGCCATGTAGGCTGTCGACTCGTCCTGGGTGCGTAGCTCAGGGGTAGAGCGCCTGCCTTACAAGCAGGATGTCGGCGGTTCGAAACCGTCCGCGCCCACCAGGACCGACGCCGTCGTCGGCGCCAAGGCCCCCGGAGATCTTCCGGGGGCCTTACGCGTGCGGGCCCTCATGCGCGTGTTTCAGCTCCGACCGGGCGCTCACCTGGTCGGGGCCGGTCGTCTCGGACCAGTAGCGATGGGTGCTGACGAACACGGCCAGCTCGCGCTCGCGCTGCCGGAGCTTCTCGACCTCGGCCTGCTCGTCCGCCGACCAGCCGGGGGAGGCCGGGCGTTCGACCTTGCGCCAGCCGTTGTCGTCGCTGAAGCCGTCGAGTGGTTCGACGGACCAGGGAAGTCTCTTGAGCAGGGCCGACAGCTCGGCCCGGACCTGATGCAGTTCCTCCTGACCGGCGAGGAGATCACTGGGGAAATCATAGGTCGTAGCCACGCCTCAATGATACGCCTGTTCGATTTTGAGGCGCGCGTTCCCTTCGGTGGTTCATGCGAAAGGGTGGCCCCGCGGCCCGGCCCGACTGTCAGACGTCTGCCCTACCGTGAAAGACATGGACGGCATGGACGAGCGGATCGCGCCGGGCGGGGAG
The DNA here is from genome assembly GCF_055635195.1 of Streptomyces sp. NPDC111628. Taxonomy (NCBI): domain Bacteria; kingdom Bacillati; phylum Actinomycetota; class Actinomycetes; order Kitasatosporales; family Streptomycetaceae; genus Streptomyces; species Streptomyces sp. NPDC111628. The sequence continues at coordinate 835,623 of NZ_JBVKBZ010000004.1, forward strand.
CGGGTGTGCCTGGTCCCCTGGGCGGAGGGGGACCTGTGGCTGCTGCGCAGGACCAACAGCCCGGAGATGACCGCACACCTCGGCGGCCCGGAGAGCGAGGAGCGGCTCCTGGCCCGGCACCGGCGGTACGTGGAGCCGGGACCCGGGCAGATGTACCGGGTGACGCTGACGGACGGCGGTGAGACCGTCGGCTCCGTCGGGTACTGGCAGCGGACCTGGCGGGACGCCGAGGTGTGGGAGACCGGGTGGGGCGTGCTGCCGGAGTTCCAGGGACGGGGGCTGGCCGTGCGGGCGGCCCGCGCGGTGCGGGAGGCCGCCCGCGCCACCGGGACCCACCGGTATCTGCACGCCTTCCCGGGCGTCGACCACGCCGCCTCCAACGCGGTCTGCCGAGGGGCCGGGTTCACGCTCCTCGGGCAGGTCGACTTCGAGTATCCGAAGGGCCACTGGATCCGGTCGAACGACTGGCGGGTGGATCTCGAGAGGGGAGACTGACGTCATGTGCCGCAGCATCAAGACCCTGCGTCCGCCCGTGCTGGCCGAGGAGGCCACCGAGGACGAGATCAGGGCCGCCGCCCTTCAGTACGTACGCAAGGTCTCCGGATTCCGTGCGCCCGCCGCGCACAACCAGGAGGTCTTCGACCGCGCCGTCGAGGCCGTCACCGAGGCCACGGCCGAGCTGCTGGCCGACCTGGAGATACGGGGAGGCGCCGGAGCGCGAAAGGCCTCCTGACGCCGACTCGTGGCGCCCTCGTGAGTTAGTCGGTCGATGCCCGGCGCCACGCGGCCTCCGGCGCCCACGCGGCTTCCGGCACCCACGCGGCCTCCGGCGTCACGCGGCCTCCGGCGCTACGAGAACCTCGCTGCTTCGAGAGCCTCTCTGTCGAGGTTCACGCAGCTACGAGCCTCCGTCGCTACGAGGCCTCCGTCGTACGTGGCTGGCGGCGCATCAGGTATGCCGCGCCCGCGCCCGCGCCGAAGAGCGCCACCAGCGACACTCCCGTCGCCAGCCAGGTGGCGCCCAGCCACTGGCCGCCGAAGTAACCGAGGGCGACGCTGTACGCGGCCCAGGCCAGGCCGGCCAGGGCCGACCAGGGGAGGAACTCCCGGACCCGGCGATGGGCCGCGCCCGCGACGAGTGAGACGACCGAGCGGCCGGCCGGGGCGAAACGGGCCAGGACGACGAGGGCACCGCCGCCGCGGGCCAGGGCGCCGCCGAGACGTTCCTGCGCGGTGGTCAGCCGCCGGGAACGGGCGATCGCGCGGTCCAGCCGTGCCCCGCCGCGCCAGGCGAGGCGGTAGACGGCCAGGTCGCCGACGACGGACGCGGTCGCCGCGCAGAGCGTGAGGACGAGGATGTCGGGGACGTCCTGCGGGACCCGTCCGGCAGCCGCCGCTCCCGAACCCGCGGCCGCCGCCGTCGCCGCAGTGATCACCAGGACCCCGCTCGGCAGCACCGGAAGGAAGATGTCGAGGAGCACCGAGGCGCCCACCAGCACGTAAATCCATGGGCTGCTGACCAGCGACCCGATACTTCCCAGACCTTCGACCACGACAACTCCCCGGTACTCCCCCGTGGGCCGGGCCATGCCGCGAGACGCGGGGACGGCAGGAGCGGCCAATGACAGCCATACAGCGTACGCCCGGGGTGTGACAGAGGGTTCACAGGGGGCTTGTGTGATCGACGCAGGGCGTTCACACGGAGGAGGGGGCCCGCGGCGGTCCGCTCAGGCGGCGACCGGCGTCTGCCGCTCGGGGGCGGACTCGTCCCGCTCGGACACGCGCCGGGCGAGGAGACGGTCCAGGCCGAAGGCGCCGGAACCGGTGAAGGCGAGCAGCAGGAAGGCCCAACAGAACATGGCGGGGGCCTCGCCGCCGTTCTCCATGGGCCACAGGGCGTTCGGCTGGTGCACCTTGAAGTAGGCGTAGGCCATCGAGCCGGAGCAGATGACCGCTGCCGGGCGGGTGCCGAGGCCCAGCAGGACGAGGCCGCCGCCGACCAGTTGGATCACGGCCGCGTACCAGCCCGGCCAGGTGCCCGCGTCGATCGTGCCGCCCGTCATCGCGGCGCCGCCGAGGACGCCGAAGAGGGAGGCGGCGCCGTGGCAGGCGAAGAGCAGGCCGACGACTATGCGGAACAGGCCGAGAACGTACGGCTGGGCGCTGGTGCTGTTGAGGCGTGCGGGCATGCGGGGGTGCTCCTTCGGTTGGCCGGCCGGGGCGGGCCGGTGGGGGACGGAACCGAGTGGGCTGCCCACGTTAGGTGAGCCTAATGAGTACTTGCAAGTTCAACATTCCGCCATAACCTGACGTGCAGTCACCTGCTCGACGCCGCCGCCGATCCAGGTGGGAGCGCTCCCACACCCGCGGCGCGGCCCGCCGAAGTGACTCAATTCATACCCCGCCGCGCCCTCGCCGACTCATGCCGGAACAACGCCGTACAGCTCCGTACGGCTACGTCAACTCCCGGTCCGTGACCGTCCGCAGGACGTTCGTCCCGTCCCGGTTCGCGCGGGCCTGTTCCAGGCGCAGCCGGGCCGACCGCCCCCGCAGGGTCAGCGTCATGATCTGGTTGCCGAACCAGGGCCCGCCGGTCCTGCGCCAGCCCACCGCCGGGGGCGCGCAGCGTCCGTGCCGGGCGATGCGCCGCCCGAGGGCCCGCGCCGGAGCGCTCCAGCCGAAGCGGAAGCCGAGGCGGATCGAGAGCGGCACCGAGTTGTGGACGGGGGAGCAGGTCAGCTGGGCTATCCGCGCGTCGGGCGTACGCCCCGGCCACGACGGCTCGGCCACGTAGGCGTGGTGGACGTCGCCCGACAGCACGCTCACCGTCGCGGGCGCCCCCGGCCCGGTACCGGCATCGGCGATCAGGTCGCCGAGGGCGTCGAAGGACGAGGGGAACGCGGACCAGTGCTCCAGGTCGGCGCCGCGCCGTATCCGTTCCCCGATCCGTGCCCAGCGGGGGCCCCGCTCGCCGCCGCACATCGCGGCGTTCCACGCCTCCACGTCGTGCACCAGGTGGGGCAGCAGCCAGGGCAGGGAGGTACCGATCAACAGGTGGTCGTAAGCACCGTCGCTGTCGCTGTCGCTGTCGCTGTCGCTGTCGCCGTCGCCCCGTCCCTCCATGACCTGCTCGCGCAGCCAGGCGGCCTCGCCCGGGTCGAGCATCGTGCGGCGGTCCTCGTCCAGGACGCGGGCCGCGCGTGAGTCGACCATCAGCAGTCGCGTGCGCCCGAAGTCGCGCCGGTAGCTCCAGCGGACGGAGGCCGGATCGGCGTCGGCCCGGGCGGCGAACTCCCGCAGGGCCTCGGTGCCGTCGGACGCCTCGCGGACGGCCGTGTAGAGCGGGTCGGCGGCCAGCTCGTCCGGGGAGAGGTTGCCCAGCTGCTGGTACACCCAGTACGACATCAGCCCGCTCAGCACCCGCTCCTGCCACCAGTCGGTGGCCCGCATGTCGGCGAGCCAGGCGGCGGAGGTGTTCCAGTCGTCGATGACGTCGTGGTCGTCGAAGATCATGCAGCTCGGCACGGTGGACAGCAGCCAGCGCACCTCGGGGTCGAGCCAGGACTCGTAGTAGAGGTGGGTGTACTCCTCGTAGTCGGCGACCTGGTCGCCGGGGCCCGCCTGCACGTCCCGGCGGCCGGCGATCCAGTCGCGCGTGGCGTCGGAGATCTCGTCGGCGTACACCTGGTCGCCGAGCAGCAGCAGCACGTCCGGGCGGGCGCCTGCGGGATCGGCCGCGACGCGGGCGGAGAGGGTGTCCAGGGCGTCGGGACCCACCCTGCCCTTGCCCCCGCTGGGCGGCGCCGCCCAGCGGCAGGAGCCGAAGGCGACGCGCATGCCGTCGTCGTCCCCGGGCGTGGCGATCACCGGGGGCGGGAAGCGGGAGTCCGGCGGCGGCCACACGCCCGTGCCGTCGAGGAGCACCTCGTACTCCGTCGCCGTGCCGGGGGTCAGGCCGCCGACCGGGACCAGGGCGTAGTGGTGGTCCGCGATTTGGAAGCTGCGGGCCGTGCCCCGGGCGCCGTCGGCGCAGCGCACCTCGGCCGTGCAGGGGCGGTCCGTCTCGACCCAGACGGTCGCGCACGCACCGTCGGTGTACCTCAGCAATGGGCCCAGGCGCAGTTCCGCCATGATGATCCTCTCCTCCGTCGCCCCGTACGGTACGGAACGACGGAGGCCGGCGGGGAGGTTCCGCGCCGAACGGACGGTGTACGGGGCGTCAGCAGTTGGCGAGGTAGCCCTGCAGGGCGGACTTCTCCGCCGAGTCGACCGAGAGGTCGTAGTAGTACTTCACCTGCACCCAGGCGCGCACGTACGTGCAGCGGTAGGCGCTGCGCGAGGGCATCCAGGTGGCCGGGTCCTGGTCGCCCTTGGACTGGTTGACGTTGTCGGTGACCGCGAGGAGCTGGGGCCGGGTCAGGTCGTTGGCGAAGGACTGCCGCCGCGAGGTGGTCCAGGAGTCGGCGCCGGAGTCCCAGGCCTCGGCGAGCGGCACGAGGTGGTCGATGTCGACGTCGGAGGAGGCGGACCAGGTGGCGCCGTCGTAGGGGGAGTACCAACTGCCGCTGGTGGCGGCGCAGGAGGAGTCGGTGACGACGTTCGTGCCGTCGCGCTTGAGGATCGTCTCGCGGGTGTTGCAGGTGCCGGACTGGGTGATCCAGTGCGGGAAGAGGTCGCGGTCGTAGCCGGTCCGGTCCTCGGTGGCCACCGTGAGGGAGGCGAGGTAGGTGCGGGCGGTGGCGGCGCTGACCGGGGTGGGGAGGGCGGCGGAGGCGGCCGGGCCGTTGAGGAGCCCGGCGGAGGCTATGAGCCCGGTGAACGCGGCGAGGAAACCGAGCCGTCGACGCGCGTAGAACTTCGGCATGCGAACTCCCTTGAGGTGTGGGGGTGTTGGGACGCGGGCAGGGGAATGCTCGCGACGCCGCATGGCGCACAGGTGTGCGGTCGGTTAGAAGTTAGTGACGTGTGCATGGCGCGTCCAGGAGTGCGACGAGACTCGTGACAAGAGTTCGGGGCGGGACCTTCGGCCCTCGGTTCCGGCCGGGGGGTCGCGTACTATGGACGGCGCAGAAGGGGAGTAGCTCTTCGCCGGACCGTCGACATACTGCTCAGCCCGCCTGAGCCGGCGCCCGGAGGCAGGCCTCGCACGCGAGGCAGGCCAGCGAGACCTTCGGCAAGCAGTGCACGCCCGTGCCGTACGGCAGGGGTGGATCCGTGTGCTGCCGTGCCGAGGTGTCGCGCGTCGCGGAGGTCGTGAATTCCGCGTAATCAGCACTCTCGGTGGGGTGGCCCCGACCGATTGAGGAATCTTGATCAGCCTGACCGTGACGGCGCTCGTCTTCGGTGTCGTCTTCCTCGCCGAACTGCCGGACAAGACCGCCCTCGCCGGCCTCGTCCTCGGCACCCGCTACCGCGCCTCGTACGTCTTCGCGGGCGTCGCCGCCGCCTTCCTGCTGCACGTCGTGCTCGCGGTCGCGGCCGGCAGCGTGCTGACCCTGCTGCCCCAGCAGCTCGTGCACGCGATCACCGGTGTGCTGTTCCTGGGCGGTGCCGCCGTGCTGCTGATGAAGAAGGACGACGAGGACGAGGAGGTCCGCAAGCCGCAGGACCAGTCCTTCTGGAAGGTCGCCGGGGCGGGCTTCATGCTCATCCTGGTCGCCGAGTTCGGCGATCTGACGCAGATCATGACGGCCAACCTCGCGGCCCGTTACGACGATCCGCTCTCCGTCGGCCTCGGTGCGGTGCTCGCGCTGTGGGCGGTGGCCGGGCTCGGCATCGTCGGTGGAAAGGCCCTGATGAAGCGGGTGCCGCTGGGGCTGATCACGAAGATCGCGGCCGTGCTCATGCTGGGTCTCGGCGTGTGGAGCCTGTGGGAGGCGATCGCCGGCTGAGCGGCCGGTGGTGTCTGCGGGCGGCGCGTGCCGGTGGCGCGAACCCGGTCTATTTTGTACCGTGGATGAACAAAGTGGTTCCCGCCCGTTCTCCCTGACCGGCGGGCGGGGCCGCCTTGTTTCCTCCCCGCCCCTTGGAGTCTGCCGATGACGGCCACCGCCACCACCGTTCTGCCCGCCCGTGCCCTGCTGCTCGACATGGACGGCACCCTCGTCAACTCGGACGCCGCCGTGGACCGTGTCTGGCGGCGCTGGGCCGACCGGCACGGGCTGGACGGCGACGAGGTCATGAAGGTCGTCCACGGACGGCAGGGCTACGCCTCGATGGCGCTGCTGCTGCCGGACCGGCCCATGGAGCACAACCACGCCGACAACGCGCGCATGCTCGCCGAGGAGACCGCCGACACCGAGGGCGTCGTCGCGATCCCCGGCGCCGCGGAGTTCCTCGCCTCGCTGCGCGGGCTGCCGCACGCCCTGGTGACCTCGGCGGACGTGGCCCTGTCCACCGCGCGGATGGCCGCCGCCGGGCTCGCGCAGCCGGACGTGCGGGTCACCGCCGAGTCGGTCGGCGCGAGCAAGCCCGACCCGGAGGGCTTCCTCAAGGGCGCCGCCGAACTGGGCATCGCCCCCGCCGACTGCATCGTCTTCGAGGACTCCGGCGCCGGTGTCGCGGCCGGGCGCGCCGCCGGGATGCGGGTCGTCGGGGTCGGACCGCGCGCCGGGTTCCACGGGCCGGACGTGGTCGTCGAGGACCTGACGCGGGTGCGTGTCGAGGCCGACGCGGACGGCGGGCTGCGGCTGCACATCGGCTGACGGGCACCGGGGGCCCATCTCAGCGCCGGGGCGGCTCCGACTCCAGCCTGCGGCGGGTCTCCGGGCCGTAGACGCCGATCCCGTCGGAGTAGAGGCCGCGGTACCACTGGTACTGGCGGACCGCGTCCTCGACCTGGCGGTTGAAGTTGCCGTTGATGTCGCCCCAGTACATCCTCGGGTCCAACCCGGCCAGGCGCTGCTGGAGTTCTACGACCTCCGGGCCCCGGTCGCCATGGCGCAGCGTGCGACCACTGACGGCCTCGTGGTCGTCCTCCCCGGACTCCTGCGAGGCCTCGTCCGCCGGTGCGGTCGTGCTCTGCGTCGGTTCGGCCGACCGGGACGCCGTGGGCGAGGCGCTCGACGCCGACGGGGACGGCGAGGCCGAAGCACTCGGTTCGGCCGACGGGGACGCGGACTCGGACGGGGAAGAGGACGCGGAGGGCGTCGGCGAGGCGGCGGTCGTGCTCGGTCCGGCGCTCGGTGACGCCTCGCCGGTCGACGGGTCCGGCACGCTCGCCCGGACCTCGTCCGGCAGCGCCCCGTCCCGCGACGGGGTGTCGTACGAGAACAGCCCGCTCGCGAATCCCGCCGCGCCGACCACGACCACGACCGCTCCGGCCGCGCTCAGCAGTACGCCCTTGCGGCGCCTGCGTGCGGGCCGTCCGGCGCCGCCACCATCACCGCCACCGCCACCCGTGCCCTCCGTGCCCGGGCCCGTCTGTGAGACCTGCGGGAGGGGCGCGGTGGCGGAGGCCTCGAACAGGCGCAGGTCGTGCGCGCTGGGCGAGCCGGCCGACGGGGCGAGGGGCGTCGGCAGCGCGGGCGTCGCCTTCGCGCCCCCGTCGAGCGAACCGGCACCGACATCGACCGCGCGCAGCGTCATGGTCGCGTCCGGGTCGGACGCGGGCGCGACGGGGCGCTCACCGGACGCCTCGGACCCCTCGGGCGCACCGGGCGCACCGGACCCCTCGGGCGCACCGGAGGGCTCCCCGGCCCCGTCCAGCTCGACGTACGGCCGTATGCGCAGCGGGTCGAAGTCCTCCGCCGCTGCCGCCTGGGCCGTGCGTGCGTCGCGCAGGGCGTCGGACGCCCTGGTTCCGCAGGCGCAGGACGGGGTGTTGTCCGCCGCCCTGGGTGTGCCGCACTCCGGGCAGGCGGCCCCCGCCGGCCGGTCCTGCGACGGCTCCTTCTGCTGCTCCACGCGTTCGTCCCTCCCCTCGCGACCTCGCGACTCCCCTCGCGAACTCCAGAGATTATGCAGATCTTCTCCATACTTCGGCGCACACGCCCCCGGAATACCGGCTTCCAGAAGGACTGAAACGGCCATAACTGGTCACACCGACCAGGATGGACCGTGACACCTGTGGAGGTCGGGATGGCCGGAGACGTACGCGAGGCGACGGAGTCGGAGCCGGACCCGGCGCAACCCGCCGCACCGGGGGAGCGGGAGCAGGTCTCCAGCGGCGTACTCGTCTCCATCGGAGCCCTGCTCCTCGGCATGCTGCTCGCCGCACTCGACCAGACCATCGTGTCGACGGCGCTGCCGACCATCGTCAGCGATCTGGGCGGCCTCGAGCACCTGTCCTGGGTGGTCACCGCCTACCTCCTGGCGGCGACCGCCGCGACGCCGCTGTGGGGCAAGCTCGGTGACCAGTACGGGCGCAAGAAGCTGTTCCAGCTGGCGATCGGGATCTTCCTGGTCGGTTCCGCGCTGTGCGGCATCGCGCAGGGCATGGGCCAGCTGATCGCCTTCCGCGCCCTCCAGGGCCTGGGCGGCGGCGGGTTGATGGTGCTCTCGATGGCGATCGTCGGCGACCTGGTGCCGCCCCGTGAACGAGGCCGCTACCAAGGGCTGTTCGGCGCCGTCTTCGGCGCGACCAGCGTGCTCGGGCCGCTGCTCGGCGGGGTCTTCACCGAGCACCTCAGCTGGCGCTGGGTCTTCTACATCAACCTGCCCATCGGTATCGTCGCGCTCGCCGTGATCGCCGCGGTCCTGCACATCCCGCGCCGCGCCGCCCGGCACGTCATCGACTACCTCGGCACCCTGCTCATCGCCTCCGTCGCCACCTGCCTGGTCCTCGTGGCCTCGCTCGGCGGCACGACCTGGGCCTGGAGCTCCCCGCAGATCATCGGGCTCGCGGTGCTGGCGGTGGTCCTGGCCGTGCTCTTCGTGGCCGTGGAACGCAGGGCGGCCGAGCCGGTCCTGCCGCTCAAGCTCTTCCGCGTCCGCACCTTCACGCTGTCCGCCGTCATCAGCTTCGTCATCGGCTTCGCGATGTTCGGCGCGATGACGTACCTGCCGACGTTCTTGCAGGTCGTACGCGGTGTCTCCCCCACCGTGTCCGGTGTGTACATGCTGCCGATGGTGTTCGGCCTGCTGCTGTCGTCGACCGTCTCCGGGCAGATCGTCAGCCGTACCGGCCGCTGGAAGGTGTTCCCCGTCGCGGGCACCGCCGTCACCACCCTCGGCCTGCTCCTGCTGCACCAGCTCGACGAGCGCAGCGCCACCGGCGAGGTGAGCGCGTACTTCTTCGTCTTCGGCCTGGGCCTCGGCCTGGTCATGCAGGTCCTCGTCCTCATCGTGCAGAACGCCGTCCCCTACGAGGACCTGGGCGTCGCCACCTCCGGCGCGACCTTCTTCCGGTCCATCGGCGCGTCGTTCGGCGTGGCCATCTTCGGCACGATCTTCGCGAGCCGCCTCGGCGACCAGCTCACGGACGCCTTCCGGGGCGCCGCCCTGCCGCCCGGCGTCTCCGTGGACACCCTCAAGGCCGACCCGCGCGGCATCGGCGCCCTGCCGCCCGCGCTGCGTCCCGAGGCGATCCACGCCTACGCCTCCTCCATCACCGACGTCTTCCTGTACGCCGCCCCCGTCGCCCTGCTCGCCTTCCTGCTGGCCTGGTTCCTCAAGGAGGACCGGCTGCGCGGCTCGGTCACGGCGCCGGACGCCACCCAGACCCTGGCCAGCAACCCGGTGGAGCGCTCCTCGCACGACGAGGTGTGCCGCGCCCTGTCGGTGCTCGGCACCCGGGAGGGCCGCCGGGAGATCTACCGCCGGATCACCGCGCGGGCGGGCTACGACCTGCTGCCCGCGTCCAGCTGGATGCTGCTGCGGGTCAGGAAGCACGGGCGGGTCGAGCCGGCCCAGCTCGCGGAGCGCAGCCCGGTCCCGCTGGCCACCGTCATGGCGGCGGCCCGGCAGGTGGAGGAGCGGCACCTCGCCGTCCGCGAGGGCCCCGACCTGGTCCTCACCCGCCGGGGCCGCGAGGTCGCCGAAAAGCTGGCGCTGGCCCGTGAGGACTCGCTCGCCGAGCTGCTCGGCGACTGGTGGGGCCCGGACCGCCCGACCGACCTGGTGCGGCTGGTGCGGGAGCTGACCGGGGAACTGTGCGGCTCGGAGCGGGAGCGTCCGCACGAGGGGCGTGCGCCCGCGCGGGCGGGCTGAGCGCCGCCGTCAGGAGTCGCGGCCGGAGCGCAGCCGCTTGGCGAACCAGTGCTCGGCGTACGGACCCTCGTTGTACGCCTCGGTCTCGGTGTAGCCGAGGCGCGCGTACAGGGCGCGGGCCTCGACGAGGTCGCCCCGCGTGTCCAGGACCATGCGCACCGCCCCGAGCGCCCGTGCCGCGTCCTCGGCGGCCCGTACGAGCAGCGCGGCGCCGCCCCGGCCGCGCATCGGGCCGTACAGGAACACCCGGGTCAGCTCGGCGGTGGTGTCGTCCAGCAGCCGGACGCCCGAGGTGCCGGCCGGTTCACCGCCGTAGCGGGCGACCAGCAGGCGTCCACGGGGCGGTACGAGGTCGGCACCGGGGTAGGCGGCGATCTCCCGCTCCAGCTCGGCCGCGTCGGTGGTGCGCCCCTCGTGCAGTTGGTACCAGCGGTCGCTCACCTCCGTGTAGTACGCGCGCCAGAGGGCGGCGGCGACGGGGGAGTCGTACGGTTCCGGGTCGACGGTCCAGGTCATGCCCCGCATTGTCGGCCGGGGGCCGGTGTCCCGGGCAAGCGTATTTTCCCACCGGTGCGCCTTTGGTGCACGCCGAGCGCCGTTTGAGCGCGGACTGCGGGGCAACCCGAACCGCGAACCGGCCCGTTGGGAGAGCCGGCAGGCCGAAAACCCGGAAGGCACTCATGTCCACAGGCGTGATCATCGCTTTGATCGTGATCGTGGCGGCCGTGCTCGTCGTCGCGGCTGTCCTTGCCCTGCGCGCACGGGGCCCCCAGCACGGCGGAAGCCTGAAGCGGCGCTTCGGGCCCGAGTACGACCTGGCCGTGGCCCGGCACGACGGCGACACCAAGGCGGCCGAACGCGAACTGGCCGAACGGGTGCGGCGGCACGGGTCGTTGCACACGCGGCCCCTCGAACCCGCCGAGCGCGAGCGTTTCGAGGCGCGCTGGGCCGCGGCCCAGGAGCGTTTCGTCGACTCCCCGCGCGAGGCGGTCGGCGAGGCGGACCGGCTGCTCGCGGAACTCGCCGGCGCCCGGGGCTTCCCGGACGGCGGCCAGTACGAGGAGCAGCTCACGGCGCTGTCCGTGCACCACGCCCACCACGTCGAGGGCTACCGCCGCGTGCACCGCGTGACCCACGCGCGCGTGGACGACGCGCGGGACGGCGGTGCGGGCACGGAGGAGATGCGCGAGGCCGTCGTCGAGGCCCGCGCGCTGTTCGAGGCCCTGGTACGGCAGGACCGCCACGACGGCGGTCGGCAGCGGGCCGGTACCGAAGCCGACGGCTCGCCCGCACCCGCCGCCCGCGCGCCCCACACGTGGTCGCTCGGCAAGCGCCGGCCGAAGGAGAGCTGAGCAATGCCCGACGCGACAGGCAACCGCAGCACCCCCACCGAACCCGTCACGGCAGCCGAGCCCGGCACGGCAGCCGAGCCCGCCACCACCGCCGGTCTCCGCGCGACCCCCGAGCCCGGCACGGCCCCCGAGCCCGGCACGGCCCCCGAGCCCGGCACGGCCCCCGAGCCCGGCACGGCGGCCGAGCCCGGCGCGCCCACCGGACCCGGCACAACGGTCCGACCCGGCACCCCGGCCGGAGCTGGCACCCCGGCCGGACCTGGCACAAAGGCCGAGCCCGCCACCACCGCCGGTCTCCGCGCGACCCCCGAGCCCGGTACGACCCCCGAGCCCGGTACGACCCCCGAGCCCGGCACGGCGGCCGAGCCCGGCGCGGCGGCCGAGTCCGGTACGGCGACCGAGTCCGGTGTCACCGCCGGAGCGGCTCCGGTGGCCGGTGCGGCAGGCGCGCCGTCGGGCAGTTCGGCGGGCGCCCGCTCGCTTCTGCCGCCCGGGGAGTCCGACCGGCTCGGGCAGCGGCTGCACCACGCCCTGGCCGGGTTCGTCGACGCGCCGCGGGCCTCCGTGGAGGAGGCCGACCGGGTCCTGGAGGAGATCGCCGCCCGCTTCGCGGACGCCGTGGCGCACCGCCGCCGGACCCTGCGCACCTCGTGGCACGAGGCCGGCGGGGACGCGGACGCGCCGAGCACGGACACCGAGCAACTCCGCCTGGCCCTGCGGGACTACCGCGAGCTGGCGGACCGGCTGATGCGCCTGTGAACGACGGGCGTCACCGCTCCGCCCGGCCCTCCCGCCACTGCCGTACGACCTCTTCGACGTCGTAGGGCTTCAGACCCAGCGGAGGGCCGGGCGGCGGCTTGAACATGACGTCGCGGATCTTGACGTTGATCTCCTCGACGATGCGGCGGACCACCCGCTCCGACGGTGCCTTCGCCGCCGCCTCCAGGGCGTCCTCCGCCTCCTTGCGCAGGGCCAGCGTCGGCGGCAGTACGGAGAATCCCTCGCGGGCCATCTTCCGCTTGACCCACCACAGTTCGTCGTAGGTGCTGTCCAGCTCGCCGGGCAGGGGCTTGCCCACCCCCGGCAACTCGGCGAACTCGCCGCGCGCGTCCGCGTCTCGAATCTGTTTGTCGACCCAGGACTCGAAGTCGACGCCAGGTGGCTTTCGCTCGGTCATGACCCCATTGTGCCGGACGCCGGACACGACTTCACCGGCCGATCTATCATGCGGCGGCGACAAGCCAACGGGACCTCGAAGGAGCGCACGTGCTCGAACTCACCATGGCCGCCGTCACCGCGGCGGACGCGGGTGCCACGGCCGGTATGCAGATGGCCGACGCGCCCAGCGAGCCGGACGCGGTGCTGCGGGTGGGCAGGGACAAGTCCGTGTGCCGGCTGTCGACGCCGGACGACTGGCTGTTCGTCTCCCGGGTCCACCTGGAATTCCGCTGCGGAGCCGACGGCACCTGGCGGCTGAGCTGGCTGCGCGGCTCCCAGGCGGACCCGTCCAGCGAGGTCCGGCTGACCATCGGCGAACACCGGCAGGCTCTGCCGTACGGCGGCACCGTGCCGCTGCCCAGCGGCGGCAGCGGCGAGGTGGTGGTGCACGACCGCGCGGAGCCGCGCAGCGTCAACGTCGGCTTCTACCACGAGGTCTAGGGCCTGTCTGACCATTCGCGTCGTCGCCCGAAGGGCGGCCGCGCGGCGTCAGGTGCGTGCTCTGGGGGTCCCCCCGGCCGGAGGCTGGGGG
>NZ_JBVKBZ010000005.1:0-791237 GCF_055635195.1 Streptomyces sp. NPDC111628
AGTTCTCAAGGAACGGACGCTTCCTTTGTACTCACCCTCTCGGGCTTTCCTCCGGGCGCTTCCCTTCGGTCTTGCGTTTCCGACTCTATCAGATCCTTTCCGATCCGATTTCCTCGGTGCTTTCCAGGTTCCCGCTTTCGCGTTTCCCTTTCCGGCGGTTCCGACTCTATCAGATCCTTTCGGGCTCTGATTCCCCGTCAGAGGGGGTTGCCGTCCCGGCTGTTGGGCCGTTCCGACGTTTCAAACCTTAGCGGACCCTCTCGGCGATTCCCAATCGGGGTCGATCAGGCCGACGAGTGCCCAGCGGAATTGAATTCGGGCGCGCCGAAGCCATTCCCACTTGGGGATCGTGCTGGTGGTTTGATTGCCGCTGCTGCGGCGGGAGGTGCTGCCGCAGTACCGTTACGGTCCCGTGGCAACCCGGAGAACACTACGGATCCCGTGGGGGCCTGTCAAGCGTCGCTGTCAAGATCTTTAATCGAGGTCGCTGAGCCGGCCACCGGCGTCCGGCTGCGCGTGCTCCACCCTGCGCAGGAGGCGGGTCAGCACCTCGCCGAGCGCCGTGCGGTCGTCGGCGGAGAGGTCCTGGAGCAGGTCCTCCTCGAAGACCGTGGCGAGGCGCATGGCCGCCAGCCACTTCTCGCGCCCCTCCCCCGTGATCGCGACGATCACGCGGACCCGGTTGGTCTCGTCGCGTTCCCGGGTGACCAGGCCCTCCGTCACCATGCGGTCGATGCGGTGCGTCATCGCGGCCGGGGTGAGGCCGAGGCGCTTGGCGAGGTCGCCGGGGCCGAGGCGGTAGGGGGCGCCGGAGAGCACGAGGGCCTTCAGTACCTCCCAGTCCGTGTTGCCGATGCCCAGCTCGGCGGTCTGGCGGCCGTACGCGACGTTCATACGGCGGTTGAGGCGGGAGAGCGCCGAGACGATCTTCTCGACCTGCGGGTCGAGGTCCTGGAACTCGCGCTGGTAGGCGGCGATCTGCTCTTCGAGTGTCGGCTCGCCGGCGCCGGAGGTGTCGCCCATGACCGCAGTATGGCACGCGACTCCTTTGCTTTGAAGTCCTTCGGTATGTACTCTTTACCTTCGAACTTTAGCTTCTAAGTCTTCAGCTCTAACGGCTGGAGCGGACGATCCGAGAGATCAAGAGAGGGTGAACGTGACCAGGGCAATGGGCGCGGCGATGCGCCGGATCCACGTGGGCAACGCACTCAGCGCGTTCGGACTCGGCTTCACGGTCCCCTACCTGTACGTCTATGTGGCGCAGGTACGGGGACTGGGTTCTGTCACGGCGGGTCTCGTGCTCGCCGTCTTCGCCGTGGCCGCGCTGATCGTGCTGCCGTTCGCCGGGCGGGCCATCGTCCGGCGGGGTCCGCTGCCGGTGCTGCTGGTCGCCCTGGTCACCGCCGCGCTCGGTGCGCTGAGCCTCGGGCTGTCGGCCTCGGCCGGCACGGTGCTGCTGTCCGCCGCCGCGCTGGGAGCCGGGCAGGCCGTGATGCAGCCGGCGCTCGCGACGATGATCGTGGACTGCTCGACCACGGAGACCCGGTCGCGTGCCTTCGCGATGCAGTTCTTCCTGCAGAACCTGGGGCTCGGCGTCGGCGGGCTCATCGGCGGTCACCTGGTCGACACCACGAGCGCGTCGTCCTTCACGCTGCTGTTCGCCATCGAGGCGGCGATGTTCCTGGTGCTGGTCGCCGTCATGGCGACGGTGCGGTCGCCGCGCGCGCCGCGGATCGAGGGGGCGCCGGGACAGGCCGGCGGCGGAAGCTGGAAGCAGCTCCTCGGCAACCGGGCCATGGTGCAGCTGTGCGTCCTGGGCTTCGTGCTGTTCTTCGCCTGCTACGGGCAGTTCGAGTCAGGGCTGAGCGCGTACGGCGTCGAGGCGGCCGGGATCTCCACGTCCGCGCTGGGGACCGCGCTGGCGGCGAACACGCTGATGATCGTGATCGCGCAGTTCGCGGTGCTGAAGTTCGTGGAGCGGCGCAAGCGGTCCCGAGTCATCGCGTCCGTGGGGCTGATCTGGGCCGTGGCGTGGGCCGTGGCCGGGTACGCCGGGCTGGGGCACGGCAGCCAGACGATGGCCACGGCCGCCTTCATCTCGACGTACGCGCTGTTCGGGCTGGGTGAGGCGATGCTGTCGCCGACGCTGGCGCCGCTGGTGGCGGACCTGGCTCCGACCGGTCTCGCCGGGCAGTACAACTCCGCCTTCGCCCTGGTGAAGCAGCTCGCCCTGGCGATCGGTCCGGCGGTCGGCGGGCCGCTCGGGGCCTCGCTGCACGCGCCGTACATCGTGGCGTTCCTGTTGTTCTCGCTGGGCATCACGGTGCTGGCGGTGCGGCTGGGGCGGCAGCTCACCGATGTACAGAATCAGCCGTCGCTGGCCAGGAGCCGGGTGGTCACGCAGGGCGGGGCGCCGGCCGACGCCGTGGTGGCCGCGGAGGCGTGAGCGGGCCGGGCGGGTCGCGGCGGGGCCGGGGTCCGCGCCCGCTCCGCCGTCGGCTCAGGGCTTCTGCAGGACGAACTCGCACCAGACCGCCTTGCCGCCGCCCGGGGTCCGCCTGGACCCCCAGTTGGAGGCGATCGTCGCGACGATGGCGATGCCCCGGCCGGACTCGTCCCCCGGCTCCGCGCGGCGGCGTCGGGGCAGGTGGTCGTCGCCGTCGGTCACCTCGATGATCAGGCGGCGGTCGGTACGGCGCAGCCGCAGCCGCAT
The DNA here is from genome assembly GCF_055635195.1 of Streptomyces sp. NPDC111628. Classification (NCBI taxonomy): domain Bacteria; kingdom Bacillati; phylum Actinomycetota; class Actinomycetes; order Kitasatosporales; family Streptomycetaceae; genus Streptomyces; species Streptomyces sp. NPDC111628. Next base: position 2,714 of record NZ_JBVKBZ010000005.1, read on the forward strand.
CGGCGGGGTGCCGTGCTGGAGGGAGTTGGCGACCAGTTCGCTGGTGGCCAGGGCGCCGAGGTCGTGCAGCTCGGTGGGGAAGCGCCAGCTGGTGAGGACACCGGAGGCGAAGGCACGCGCGCGTGGGGCCGCTTCCACGCCGCCGAGCAGTTCCAGGGCGGCGTTGCGGAACAGCTCGGCCTCGGCGCCCTTGCGGGCGGGGTGCTGGAGGACCAGGACGGCGACGTCGTCGTCGTGGTCCGGGGTGACGCCCGCCGAGCGGACCAGTCGGTCGCAGACCACCTGGGGCGTGCCGGTGGCGCCGGACAGGGCGCGCTCCAGGGCGGCGATGCCCTCGTCCAGGTCCTCGTCGCGGCGTTCGACCAGGCCGTCGGTGTAGAGGACGGCCGTGGAGCCGGGGGGCAGGGCGATCGAGCCGGACGTGTGGATCCAGCCGCCGGTGCCGAGCGGCGGGCCGGTGGGTTCGTCGGCGCGCTGGACGGTGCCGTCCTCGTCGCGGACCAGGATGGGGAGGTGGCCGGCGGACGCGTAGACCAGCCGGCCCTCGTTGGGGTCGTGGATGGCGTAGACGCAGGTGGCGATCTGGTTGGCGTCGATCTCGGCGGCGAGGCCGTCGAGGAGCTGGAGCACCTCGTGCGGGGGCAGGTCGAGGCGGGCGTAGGCCCGGACCGCCGTGCGGAGCTGTCCCATGACGGCCGCCGCGCGGACGCCTCGGCCCATGACGTCGCCGATGACCAGGGCGGTGCGGCCGCCGCCGAGAGTGATCACGTCGTACCAGTCGCCGCCGACCGCTGCCTCGGTGCCGCCGGGGTGGTAGGTGGCGGCGACGCGCAGGTCGTCGGGCTCCTCCAGCTCCTGCGGGAGGAGGGAGCGCTGGAGCGTGACGGCGGTCTCGCGCTGGCTGCGTTCGCTCGCGCGGAGGCGGCCGGCGGCCTCGGCGTGGTCGGTGACGTCGGTCGCGAAGACGAGCACTCCGCGGCCGTCGCCGTTGTGCCCCGCGGTGACCGGGGTGCAGGTGAAGGTGTAGGAGCGGCCGTCCGGGGCCTTGCGGGACTTGAGGGTGCGGGGCCTGCCGCTGCGCTGGACCTGGTCCAGGAGCGGGAAGAGGCCCGGCTCGTCCAGCTCGGGGAGGGCCTCGCGCGCGCGGGCGCCGAGGTCGCGGATGCCGAAGGCGGCGACGTAGGCGTCGTTGACGTAGGCGAGGCGGTGTTCGGGGCCGTGCAGGAGGGCGACGAGGGCCGGGACGCGGCCGAGGACGTCGCGGACGGGCAGTTCGTCAACGCTGGGGGTGTTTGCGGCGGGCGGGGCCTCGTCGGTCAGCTGTTCGGCGCGGGCGGCGGGTACGGAGCCGTCCGCCCGCCGGTCCGGGGAGAGGGCCGTGTCGGTCCGCGCGGCGGCGCGGCGCTGTGTTCCGGGGAGTCGGGCGCTCCAGCGCGTGAAGTTCACGAATCCTTGCCTCGTGTAGTTGTCGGCGGCCGGGGACCGGGGCGGGCCGGGGCGGCCCGGGCCCCGGGGGCCGCGCTGGGGCGAGCGGCGGCGCGCCCGCGGTGGTGGACCAGTCTGGCAGGGTGCCCGCCTGGCCGACATCCGTCAGACGCCCCAGTGGCCTGGGGAGTTCCTGAGTCCGGTCAGGACGACCCCTTCGGGTTGTGCGGGGGCTCCTGAGAAGGCTTTCCACCGGCCGCGAGTTCGAACTCCGCCCGCGGATGTTCGAGTGAGCCCAGGGAGACGATCTCTCGTTTGAAGAGCCCGGCGATCACCCATTCGGCGAGCACGCGCGCCTTGCGGTTGACGGTGGGGACGCGGCTGAGGTGGTAGGCGCGGTGCATGAACCACGCGGGGTAGCCCTTGAGCTTGCGCCCGTAGACGTGTGCGACGCCCTTGTGGAAGCCGAGGGAGGCGACGGAGCCCGCGTACCGGTGCGCGTACGTGTCGAGGGGCTCGCCGCGCAGGGCGTGGGTGACGTTGTCGCCGAGGACCTTGGCCTGGCGGACGGCGTGCTGGGCGTTGGGGGCGCATTCCCGGCCGGGTTCGGGCGCGGTGACGTCGGGGACGGCGGCGGCGTCACCGGCCGCCCACGCGTGCGGGGCGCCGTCGACCGACAGGTGGGCGGTGCAGGCGAGCCGGCCGCGGTCGTCGAGGGGCAGGTCGGTGGAGGCCAGGACCGGGTGCGGTTTGACCCCGGCCGTCCAGACGACCGTGCGGGTGGGGAAGCGGGAGCCGTCGCTCAGGACGGCGACGCGGTCGGCGCAGGACTCGAGGCGGGTGTCCAGGCGTACGTCGATGTTGCGGCGGCGCAGTTCGGTGACCGTGTAGCGGCCCAGCTCCTCGCCGACCTCGGGCAGGATGCGGCCCGACGCCTCGACGAGGATCCACTTCATGTCCTCGGGGGTGACGTTGTGGTAGTACCGCGCGGCGTAGCGGGTCATGTCCTCCAGCTCGCCGAGGGCCTCCACGCCCGCGTAGCCGCCGCCGACGAAGACGAAGGTGAGGGCGGCGTCGCGGATGGCGGGGTCGCGGGTGGAGGAGGCGATGTCCATCTGTTCCAGGACGTGGTTGCGCAGGCCGATGGCCTCCTCGACGGTCTTGAATCCGACGCCGTGGTCGGCGAGTCCGGGCACGGGCAGGGTGCGCGAGACGGAGCCGGGGGCGAGGACGAGTTCGTCGTACGTCAGCCGGCGTGCGCCCGTCTCCTCCTCGTCGGTGGCGAGGGTGGTGATGGTGGCGGTGCGGGTCGTGTGGTCGATGGACCGGGCCTCGCCGACGACGACGTCGCACTGGCCGAGGACGCGGCGCAGGGGCACGACGACGTGCCGGGGGGAGATGGACCCGGCCGCCGCCTCGGGGAGGAACGGCTGATAGGTCATGTAGGCCTCGGGGGTGACGACCGTGATCTCGGCCTCGCCCCGCCGCAGTTCGCCCTTGAGATTCCGTTGCAGCCGCAGGGCCGTGTACATCCCGACGTAGCCACCGCCGACAACGAGAATGCGCGCACGTTCCTTCACCATCCCATGACGCACCCGACGCTTGCGTTTGTCCACAGGCTCGTCAATTTGTGTGACCGGAGATCGTCGGGGCGCCCAGCCGCGGGAATCACCGTCACACGGCATGATCACGCAGGTCAGCGTGGGTGAGTGCGGGCTCGGAGGGTGGCACATTCGGGGCGTGTGCGATCCGTGCTCCGATCGGGGGGCGCTCCGTGCGGAACGTGCCCCTTCTGAATTGACCCCCGCTCAACTATGTTCTTTCCCACGGTGTGCAGGGGGATGTGCTCATGGGGTCCGCGACGGGCGGGCCGCGCAACCGGGCCCGTTCCACGCACTCCGGCTTTCGATGGCGGGGAGTGTCTCCGGGGGGAGACGTCATTACCGGGGGATTGTCTATGCATGTTCAGGATTCTCATTGGTCGTCCGCGTCGGCCGTCGCGCCCGGCGGTGCGATGAGTACGGCGGCGGGCGGCGCACGCGCGGACGCGGCACGGAGCGCGCCCTTGCGCGTGGACGCCCAGCGCAATCTGGAGCACGTGCTGCGCGCGGCGCGTGAGGTGTTCGGCGAGCTGGGATACGGCGCGCCGATGGAGGACGTGGCGCGGCGCGCGCGGGTCGGTGTCGGCACGGTGTACCGGCGTTTCCCGAGCAAGGACGTGCTGGTGCGTCGGATAGCCGAGGAAGAGACGGCACGGCTGACCGACCAGGCCCGCACGGCGCTCGGGCAGGAGGACGAGCCGTGGTCGGCGCTGTCCCGCTTCCTGCGCACGTCGGTCGCCTCGGGCGCCGGCCGGCTGCTGCCGCCGCAGGTGCTGCGGGTCGGGGTGTCGGACGACGCCGACACCGACGGTCGCGTGGGCGGTTCCGGTGGTGCGGCAGCCGGTGATCCGCGGGTGCCGCAGCAGCGGATACAGCCGGGCACCGGCGAGTTGCGGCTGGTGCCCGAGGAGCCCACCGCGGCCAGGGCGTCGGCCGCCGCCGGAGGTTCCGTCGCGGACGCCGCGAGCCCTGTCGCAACCCCTGCCACAGGTCCGGCGGCAGGCTCTGTCGCAGGTTCCGTCGCGGGCTCCGTGGTCGGCGACGACGGTGCCGCGGCGCTGCTGGAGGTCGTGGGCCGGCTCGTGGAGCGGGCGCGCACGGCGGGTGAGCTGCGGCCGGACGTGTCGGTGTCGGACGTACTGCTGGTCATAGCCACGGCGGCGCCCTCGCTGCCGGACCCGGCCCAGCAGGCGGCGGCCTCGGCCCGGTTGCTGGACATCCTGCTGGAGGGGCTGCGGTCGCGGCCGGTGTGAGACGGCGGCGGCACCGTCGGGGGCCCGTATCTCCTTCCCCGAACGGCTGAGCGTTATTACCGCGGCACGTGAAGTCCGCACAGACGAGTGACGGTCGGCACAGGGGGGTCCTGAACAAAAGCCAATATGGCACGCTGACCCGGTGTTCGGACTGGCTGGGCAGGTTGGCGGGGGCTTTCCGCGATGAGCGTTGACGGGCGGGACGGGTCAATCGGTGACGGCGAGAGCGGTCCCGGTGACGCCGAGACCGGCGAGAGCCGGGGCGGCCGCACCGGGGACGGTGACGCCCGGGCGGGCGACTCGCCGCAGGTGCCGGGCCAGGGCGGTCGGCCCCATGCCGGGCGGGACGCCGCCCCCGTGGAGGACGGCGGCGCCCGTGACGGCGGCCGCGAGGGTCCCGCCGAGGACGAGCGCCCTGCGGGGACCGGTGTTCCGGCCCAGCGCGAGCTGCACGAGGACAGCGTCCTGCCGCCGCCGCGCGACCTGTACGACGACGGCGTCCTGCCGCCGCCGCGCGAGCTTCCGGCGTCCGACGCCGAGCTGATCGGGCGGATGCGCTCGGGCGACGACACGGCCTACGAGGAGCTGTACCGGCGCCATGCGGACGCGGTACGCCGGTACGCGCGCACCTGCTGCCGCGACGCCCACACCGCGGACGACCTCACCGCCGAGGTGTTCGCCCGCATGCTCCAGGCGGTGCGCGGCGGTTCGGGACCCGAGCACGCCGTACGCGCCTACCTGCTCACCGCGGTCCGGCGCGTCGCCGCCGGCTGGACCCGGTCGGCCGGGCGGGAGCAACTCGTCGAGGACTTCGCGGTGTTCGCCACGCAGGCCGCGCACACCGCGAAGGTGCCGGACGACGACACCCTGGAGCTGGGCGCCGACGTCCGCGCCATGCACGAGGCCGAGCAGTCGATGGCCATGCGGGCGTTCCGGTCACTGCCGGAGCGGTGGCAGGCCGTGCTGTGGCACACCGAGGTCGAGGACGAGTCGCCGAGCGAGGTGGCCATGCTCTTCGGGCTGGACGCCAACGGCACCCGTGTCCTGGCCAGCCGCGCCCGCGAAGGGCTCAAGCAGGCCTACCTCCAGGCCCACGTCAGCGATGCCCTCGCCACCGACGAGGAGTGCGCCCGCTACGCCGACCAGCTCGGCACGTACGCGCGCGGCAGACTGCGCGTCCGGGCCGAGCGCGGGCTGCGCAAACACCTGGAGGAGTGCGCGAGGTGCCGACTGGCCGCGACCCAGATCAAGGAGGTCGCGAGCGGCATTCCCGCCGTGGTGCCCGTCGCGGTCATCGGCTGGTTCGGTGTCGCCGGGTACGCGAAGGCGGCGGGGCTCATCGCCGGGGGCGCGGGCGCCGGTGCGGCGGGAGCCGCGGGCGCGGCGGCCACGGCCGGCGGCGGTGCGTCCGGCGGAGCGGGCGCCGGGGCCGGTGCGGCGGCCTCCGAGGGGCTGGGCGCGCCGGTGAAGGCGGGGATCGCGGCCGGTGTGGTCGCGGTGGCCGCGGCGGCGGCGCTGGCCCTGGCCCTGATCGGCGACGACACCCCGGACAAGAAGCCGCCGAAGGCCGCCCCGCCCGCCTCCTCACCGGTGGCGCAGCCCGCCCCGGACACCCCCACGCCCTCGCCCCGACCGCCCCGCCCACCCGAGCCGGTGGCGGCCCCCAAGCCGACCCCCACGCCCACTCCGACCCCGACCCCGAAGCCCACCCCGAAACCGAAACCGACCCCCACCCCGACTCCCCCGCCGAAGCCGACCCCCACCCCGACACCTCCCCCTCCTCCACCCCCACCACCGCCCGCCCCGACCGTCTACCAGTGGAGCGAGCTGGCGTACGACGTGAGCGGCGACGGCACCGGCCCCGAGATGCGGCTGGCCGGAAGCAGCTGGGTGTGGCAGCGCTCCGCCCTGTCGGTCGACGACGTGTCGTACGCCCACGGCGTCACCGTCAACGGACGCTCCTCGGTCACCATCGACCTCAACCGCGCGTGCTCGTCCTACGACGCGCTGGCCGGCGTCGACGACCTGACGATGAAGCTGGGCAAGGTCCACTTCTCGGTGTACGCGGACGACGTCCGGCTGTGGAACTCGGGGATGGTCAAGGGCGGGGACCCCGCGGTACCGGTCCACGTGGACATCACGGGACGCGAGACGCTGCGGCTGGTGACCGAGCCGCACAGCCCCTTCGACTCGTTGGCGCTCGCGGACTGGGCCCAGTCCCGCTTCACCTGCGCGTAGGAGCCTGCCGGACCGGCCGCCGCACCGCCGCCTCCAGCTCGCCGACGACGTCCCGGGGCGTGAGCCCGGCGCCCACGGCCACTTCGGCGTCGTACAGCTCCGGGCCGAGGGCACCGCGGGCGGCGGCCTCGGCCCGCTCGGCGTGCGTCCGGTCCGGCATGGGGCGCGGACGGTCGCCGCGCCAGTGTCCGGCCGCGCCCAGCAGCCGCGCCGCACGGGCCTGGTCGCCGAGGTCGCTCAGCAGGCCCGCCGCGCTGTCCACGAGGGTCGCGAGGACCAGCTCGGCGCACCGTTCCTCGACGGCCGCCCGCAGAGCGTCCGCCAGCAGCGGCAGGGCGGCGCCCGGGCCCGACTCGCCCGCCGTCACGAGCGCGTCCACCAGCCCCAGCATCGCGAGGAACTGCGGCGGCGGCGTACCGCGCAGGCACTCCTCGCGGGCCGCCTCCCACAGGACGCGGGCCCGCGCGAACTCCTCGTCCACCACCGCGAGCCCGGCCCGCAGCATCAGAACGAAGGCCTTGGAGTCCACCACGCCGTACCGGTCGGCCGCGGCACCGGCCTCGTCGAGCACGCCCAGCGCCGTGCCGTGGTCCCCCTCGCGGTAGGCGATCTCGGCGAGCCGGGCGATGAGGAACGGCGCCTCCGCGAACGCCCCCACCTCCTTGGCGAGCCGCAGCGCCTCCGCGTACTCGCCCCTGGCCTCCTCGTAGCGGCCGCGCACCATGGCGGCCTCGCCGAAGGCGCTGCACACCTGGGCCTCCACGAGGCGGTCGCCGACACGGCGGCTGAGCACACGCATCTCCGCCAGGTCGGCGTCGACGCCCACCGGAGTGCCCGAGATGTCGACCACCGCATGGGTACGGAACATGAGGCTGGCGGCGATCTCCCACTCGCCGCCGTAGGCACGGCAGTTGGCGACGGAGGCGTCCATGGATCCCTGGACGTCGCCGGAGTCGCTGACGAAGAACTCGGTCAGCGGCCAGACGAGACCGGGCACCCGGGCCGCTTCGGGGCCGCCCGCCGCGAAGTGGTCCCGCACCCGCCGGACGTACTTCCGCATGCGCTCGTCCAGCAGCCCCTCCCTGGGCGCGGTCTCGAAGGTGAGGAGGATGTGCATCATCCGCACCTGCATGCGCAAGGAGTGCAGCGGGTGCGTCGGGCCGCCCTCGCTCCCGGCGAGGAGCGCACCGACGGGATCGGCGGCGGCGATACGCCGGGCGAGCACGTCCGCCGCCGGCACCTGGTCACCCCCCGCGTCCAGGGCGGCTCCGAGACGCAGCACCCGGTCCAGCCACCCGACCCCCTCGTGCCGGTAGTTGCGCAGCCACCAGAACCAGCCCATGGCGAGCGCGAGGGCCGCGGCCTCCGGCTCGTCGCCCGCGGTGAGGGAGCGGTCGAGGGCCGCACGGATGTTGTCGTGCTCGGTCTCCAGGCGGGAGATGTACGGCAGTTGCCCGGCCGAGCGCAGCAGCGGGTCGGCTTCCTCTGCCAGGGCGCGCGCCCACACGCGGTGGGCGCGTTCGGCGGCGGCGCGCAGCCCGGGCGTCTCGGCGGCGCGTTCCTCGGCGTACTCGTGAATGGTCTCCAGCAGGCGATAGCGCATGCCGGCGCCGTCGGCGCCCGGGTCGGCGACGACGAGGGACTTGTCGACGAGGGCCCCGAGGAGGTCCGCAGCGGGCCCGGTGCCCACGGCCTCCGCGGCCGCCAGGTCCCAGCCGCCCGCGAAGACGGACAGTTCGCGCAGCAACGTGCGTTCCGCCTCGTCGAGGAGGTCCCAGGACCAGTCGACGACCGCGCGCAGCGTCTGCTGGCGGGGCAGCACGGTACGGCTGCCCGAGGTGAGCAGGCGGAAGCGGTCGTCGAGCCGGTCGGCGATCTCCCGGGGGGTGAGCAGCCGGAGCCGGGCGGCGGCCAGCTCGATGGCCAGCGGCAGTCCGTCGAGGCGCCGGCAGATCTCGGCGACCGCCTCCTCGTCACGCAGGACCGCGTCCGCGTCGGGACGCACGGCGCCGGCACGCGCGGTGAACAGGCGCTGCGCCTGCTCGGGGGTGAGCGGCTCGACGGGGCGCACCGACTCGCCGGGCACGCCCAGGGGTTCCCGGCTGGTGGCGAGGACGGTGAGGCCCGGGCAGCGGGTCAGCAGGGTCTCGGCGAGCCGGGCCGCCGCGCCGATGACGTGTTCGCAGTTGTCGAGGACCAGGAGTTGGCTGCGCGGGGCGCAGTACTCGACGAGCAGGGCGACGGGGTCGTCCTGCACGGCCGCCCGGTCGCCGGTCAGCAGCACGGTCTCGCGCAGCCCGAGGGCGTTGACGACCGCGCCGGGCACCGCGTCCGGCCGGTCGAGCGGAGCGAGCTCGACCAGCCACGCCTGTTCGAGCCCGGCGGCGGCCTCCTCGGCGAGGCGGGTCTTCCCGGATCCGCCGGGCCCGGTGAGGGTGACGAGGCGGGCCCCGGGCAGTTCGGAACGGAGGGCGTCCAGCTCCAGTTCCCGCCCCACGAAGGTGGTCAGCCGAGGCCTGATGTTGCCCTTGCGGCCGTCGGAGGGGGCCCGCTCGGGTGCCGGCCGCCGCGCGCCCCGGGCGCCGAGCAGTTCGGCGTGCAGGGCGCGCAGCCGGGGGCCGGGTTCGGTGCCGAGGCCGTCGGCGAGGGTGCGGCGGGCGCTCTCGTAGGCGGCCAGCGCGTCGGCGTCGCGGCCGGAGGCGCGCAGGGCGGCGATCAGGAGGGCGTGCAGCGGTTCGTCGTACGGGTGCGCGGTGGTCAGTTCACGCAGCCGCGGTACGGCGTCGTGGGCGTCGCCGAGACGCAGACCGGCCTCGATACGAGCGCGGGTCGCCTCCAGGCGCAGGGCGTCGGGGCCGGCGGCGTGGCCGGGGAGGTCGGCCAGGGCGGGGCCGCGCCAGAGGGCGAGCGCCTCGTCCAGGTGCCGGGCGGCGGTCGCGGCGTCGCCGTGTTCGAGGGCGGTGGTGCCCCGGCGTACGAGGCGCTCGAAGACGAACAGGTCGACGTCGTCGCCGGTCGCCGCGAGCCGGTACCCGCCGGGGGCGGAGGCGACGGCTTCCTTGCCGACGGTACGGCGGAGGCGGCCGACCAGGGCCTGGAGGGCGGCGGGGGCGTCCTGCGGGGGGTCGTCGTCCTCCGCCCAGACCTCCTCGATCAGCGTGGTGGGGGTGACGACGTCGCCGGGGCGCAGGGCGAGGGCGGTGAGCAGCGCGCGCAGGCGGGGACCGCCGGGGTTGACGACGGTGCCGTGGTCCTCCGTCTGGGTGACGCCCAGGATTCTGTACCGCACGGAGTCATTGTCGCCGCACCGGTGGGGTGCGGACACCCGCCTCAGGCCCGCCGCACAACCGCCCCGGTCCCGCCCAGCGCCCCCCGCTGCGGCGCGATGCCCGCGGGTACCGCGCGTTGGCGGGCCGGGGTGCCGGTCCAGCAGGTGCCGCGGCGGGCCAGCAGGCGGCCGAGCCACAGCTCCAGCGAGACGAGGTCGGCCAGCCCGTCCAGCGGCAGCGGCTCACCCGCGGCCGCCGCCCGCACCGCCTTGCGCACGACCCGCGCCTCCACGAGCCCCGCCTCCGCGAGCAGCGGCCGGTCGAAGAGCCCCAGCAGGGAGTCCGCGGCGACCCGCAGCCCCGTCCGCGCCGTGGAGGCCGCCAGCGCCTGCGTGGGCGCCCCCCACCCGCTCGGCAGCTCGCTCACCCCCGCCCCCTCCAGCACCGTCCGCAGGATCGCCGCCCGCGCCCCCGGCTGCACCCGCAGCGCCTCCGGCAGGGCCCGGCAGGCCCGCACGACCTGGTTGTCCAGGAACGGCGTGTGCAGCCGCTGGAAGCGGATCTCCGCGGCCTGCTCAAGGACGCGCACCTCCGATGCCTGCCGAGCCAGCGCCGCCCGCGCCCGGAAGTCCCCCGGACGCTGCCCGGGGCCCACCCCCGACCGCTGCGAGGACGTCTGCAGGCGAACCGATACTTCAGCCAGCGCCTCTCCGGTCAGCCACCGCGCCGCCGGCCCCGCCCCGGCCCAGGTCAGCGCGGCCAAAGAGGCGTCCATCGCCCCGTCGCCCGGCGTGTCGAACCGTCTGCGCAGCAACCGCTCGGCGAGCACCTCAAGACCGCTCCGGTACGGCGTACGCGCCAGCCGCCGCGCAGCGCCGTACACGCGCGCGGGGACCAGAACCGACCCGTCGGCCTTGGCCAGTGCGGCGACCGGCCGGACCAGATGGCGCCGCTTGCGGTCCATGAGCAGGTCGGCAAGGCGCGCCGGGTGCGCGTCCAGCACCTGCCGCGCCCCGTACCCGGTGAAGTGGTCCGCGCTGCCCGCCGCCAGCCGCGCCCGGTGCCGCGCGGCGGCGACCAGGGACGAGCCCGGTTCGTCGGTCAGCGGCCCGTCCAGCGCGGCGTACGGCAGCATGTCCTCGCCGCCGGTGACCACCACGTGGTGCAGCCGCGGGTTGGCCGCGAGCGCCCCCGCCCGCGCCAGCTCGGACTCCTGCCCGCCGACCGCGAGGTCGTTGAAGGTGACGGCCAGCAGCCGCTCCCCCGCTCCGGTCCCGTGTCCGAGCACGGTCCCCGGCATCCCCGGCAGCCCGGCCGCCAGCAGCGCCAGCGTGCCCGAGGCCGGCCCGCCGGACAGATCGGCCCCGATCCCCGGCACCGGCATCCCGCGCGCCGCCCGCCGCTCCGCGGGCCCCATGCCCGGGACGGGCCCGGGGTCGATGCCGTCCCCGGGGACGTGCCGCGGCGCGGCGAGCCGGGTGCGCACCGCGTCCACCAGGGCGTCCCGCACGCCGTCCACCGCACGGTCGGGGTCGGCCGAGGGCGCCGCGACGGCGAGCGAGGCCACCGGTTCGTACCCGGCGATCTCCCGCGCCCCGGCGCGCAGAATCAGCGCGTGCCCCGGCGGAACCCGTTTCACGCCGTCGTACGGGGTGGAGTCGTCCAGCGCGGCCGGCACGTCGGGCGTGGCGAGCAGCGCGGCGAGGTGGCCGAAGTCGAGGTTGGCCTCGACGAGGTCGGCCAGCGGCAGCGCGGCGGTGGCATAGGCGGTGCCGCCCGACCAAGGGGTGTGAAAAACCGGCCGCGCGCCCGCGAGGTCGCCGCAGACGGTGACCCGCCGCCCCACCTGGACGACGGCCGTGTAGCTGCCGGGCCACGCCGTCAGATGCCGCAGCGCGCCCCCGCGCGCGGCGAACAGCGCGACCCGCAACTGCTCGTCGCTCGCACCGCAGATGCCGAGCACGGCGATCCGGGTCTGCGCGTCGGCGGCGACGACGCGCACCTCGTCGGGACGCCAGTCGCCGACCGCCCACAGAGGGTCGGGGTCGCCCCACAACGGCTGGGCGCCCACGGGCTGCACGGTCTCACCGTCGTAGCCGGTGGCCCCGGCGGAGCCGCCCGCTCCGGCGATCCCCGCTGCTGCTCCCACTCCCACGGCGGCGCTGCTCCACCCCACCAACCACCGCATCGACGCCTCCACAGGCTGGGGACAACCAGTGCACGGTACGAACTGGTTCCCCATGCTGCCATGAAGGGCGCGCCACAGAGCGTCGGCGGAGCCGCGTGTGCTCCGCGAGTGCGCCTCGCGGAGACTCACGCGAGAACGCCGGGACATCGCCGCGGGACCGTCAACTCCCGTTTCCCCACGGCGAAGACGACGCGAATGCGCCCCCGCAACGCGCCCTTTGGCTCCCCAACGCGCCCTCAACTCCCATGGTGAGGGCGGTTGTACCCCGAAATCACCAACGGTGATTTTCAGCCAAATCGGCGTCAGGCGATCGCACCCGAACACGCTCCGTACAAACTCTGCGCACCACCCGTCAGCACAACGGCGGCGCGCAGTCCGGGGGACGGGACTCGCCCCCCGGACCGGTCCGCCGCCCGCGGGGATGTAGGCGGCGGCGTCCCCCAGCCCACTGGATCCAGTACAGCGGGCCGACCCACGCACCGCCCATGGAATCGCTCCCGCGGTGGCCGGAGAAGAGCGCACGCACGGGCGCACGGCCACACATCGGGAGCACGCGGCAACAGACCGTACATACACCGCACTTGAGTACGGACCACAATCCCGCCATCCGGAACAATGCCTCTTAACGCCTGGGATGCGGCGAACTACGCTGGGTTTACGAATGCCGCGTGGTTATGCCAGCGCGGCAGCCGTCTGTGTCGAGGGGTGGCGCATGTCCAGGGAGCAACGCGGGCCGAACGAAAAGCTCGGCGCCGTTCTCGCCCTCGCGGGAATCAGCAACGCAGGACTCGCCCGGCGCGTCAACGACCTCGGCGCCCAACGCGGGTTGACACTTCGCTACGACAAGACGTCGGTGGCGCGCTGGGTGTCGAAGGGCATGGTGCCCCAAGGCGCCGCGCCGCACCTCATCGCGGCGGCCATAGGCCAGAAGCTCGGCCGCCCGGTGCCGCTCCACGAGATCGGCCTGGCGGACGCGGATCCCGCGCCCGAGGTGGGCCTCGCCTTCCCGCGGGACGTCGGCCAGGCGGTCAGGTCCGCCACCGAGCTGTACCGTCTCGACCTCGCCGGCCGCCGCACCGGCGGCGGCATCTGGCAGTCGCTCGCCGGTTCGTTCGCGGTGAGCGCGTACGCGACGCCCGCCTCCCGATGGCTGATAACCCCGGCCGACAGCTCGGTGGCGCGCGAGGTGGGCCCGGCCGAGGGCTCCGGCGCACCGCTCAAAGTCGGCCACAGTGATGTGCAGAAGCTGCGCGAGGCCGCCGAGGACGCCCGGCGCTGGGACTCCAAGTACGGCGGCGGCGACTGGCGTTCCTCGATGGTCCCCGAGTGCTTACGCGTCGAGGCGGCCCCGCTGCTCCTCGGCTCCTACTCCGACGAGGTCGGCCGCGCCCTGTTCGGCGCCTCGGCGGAACTGACCCGGCTGGCCGGCTGGATGGCCTTCGACACCGGCCAGCAGGAGGCGGCCCAGCGGTACTACATCCAGGCCCTGCGCCTGGCCCGCGCGGCGGCCGACGTCCCGCTCGGCGGCTACGTGCTGGCCTCCATGTCCCTCCAGGCGACCTACCGCGGCTTCGGCGACGAGGGCGTGGACCTGGCCCAGGCCGCCCTGGAGCGCAACCGCGGCCTGGCCACGGCCCGCACCATGAGCTTCTTCCGCCTGGTCGAGGCGCGCGCCCACGCGCGCGCGGGCGACGCGGTGGCGGCCGGCGCGGCGCTGAAGGCCGCCGAGAGCTGGCTGGAGCGCGCCCGTCCCGGTGACAGCGATCCGACGTGGCTGGGTTTCTACTCCTACGACCGGTTCGCCGCCGACGCGGCCGAGTGCTACCGCGACCTGAAGGCACCACGTCAGGTCCGCCGCTTCACCGAGCAGGCGCTGTCGAAACCGACGGAGGAGTTCGTACGCTCGCACGGTCTCAGACTCGTCGTCTCGGCGGTGGCCGAGCTGGAGTCCGGCAATCTGGACGCGGCCTGCGAGCAGGGCGTGCGGGCGGTGGAGGTGGCCGGCCGCATCTCCTCGGCCCGCACCACCGAGTACGTGAAGGACCTCCTGCACCGTCTGGAGCCGTACGGCGACGAGCCGCGCGTGGTGGAGCTGCGCGAGCGCGCCCGCCCCCTGCTGGTGACTCCGGCCTGACGGACCGCCCGCTTCCGGGTTTGAGGGCATTGTCAGTGGCGCAGTGCACTATCGAAGCGGGAGGTGGGCCGGGAAATGGAAGAAGTGCGGACCGGGCTCGTTCGGAGCACCGCGTACGACTGCGACGTGCTGGTGATCGGCGGCGGGATCGTCGGCCTGTCCACGGCGTACGCGATCACGCGCGCCGCACCGGGCACCCGGGTCACGGTCCTGGAGAAGGAGCCGGGCCCCGCCCGCCACCAGACGGGCCGCAACAGCGGCGTCATCCACAGCGGTGTCTACTACCGCCCCGGCTCCCTCAAGGCGCGCTACGCGGTCCGGGGCGCCGCCGAGATGGTCAAGTTCTGCGCCGAGTACGACATCGATCACGCCGTCACCGGCAAGCTGATCGTCGCCACCGACCGCGCCGAGCTGCCCCGCCTGCACGCCCTCGTGCAGCGCGGCCGGGAGAACGGCATACCGGTGCGCGAGCTGAGCGGCGCCCAGATCCAGGAGTACGAGCCCGAGGTGCGCGGCCTGGCCGCCATACACGTCGGCACCACCGGGATCTGCGACTACGGCGCCGTGGCCCGGCAGCTCGCGCACGCCTCCGGGGCGGAGATCCGCTACGGCGCCGAGGTGCACCGCGTCGACCGGCGCCCCGGCCTCGGCGTCGCCGTGCGCACCCGCACCGGGGACGTGCTCCGGGCCCGGACCCTGGTCAACTGCGGCGGGCTGCACTGCGACGAGATCGCCCGGCTGACCGGGGACGACCCGGGCATGCGGATCGTCCCGTTCCGGGGCGAGTACTACGAGCTGGCGCGGCCGGAGCTGGTGCGGGGACTGGTGTATCCGGTGCCGGACCCGGCCTTCCCGTTCCTCGGCGTGCATCTGACCCGGGGGATCGACGGCGGCGTCCACGTCGGGCCGAACGCGGTGCCGGCGCTGGCCCGCGAGGGATACGGCTGGGGCGTGGTGCGCCCCCGCGAGCTGGGCGCGACCCTGGCCTGGCCGGGTTCGTGGCGGATAGCCCGGCGGCACTGGAGGTACGGCGCGGGCGAACTGCGCCGGTCGCTGTCCAGGAGCGCCTTCACGACGGCGGTCCGCAGGCTGCTGCCGGCGGTGCGGGAGGACGACCTGGTCGCGGCACCCGCCGGGGTCCGGGCGCAGGCGGTGCTCGCGGACGGCACGCTGGTGGACGACTTCCTGATCAAGGAGGGCGCCCACGCGGTGCACGTCCTGAACGCGCCGTCGCCCGCGGCGACCGCGTCCCTGCCCATCGGCCGGGAGGTGGCCCGCAGAGCGCTGGCGATGCTGGCGGACTAGAGACGACCACCCGGCGGACTGGCGGACTGGCTAGCCGTGCCCGGGCGCGCTGCTGCCCTCGTACGAGCCGAGGCCCTCGATCAGGGCGACGAGGGCCGGGTCCCCCGCGAAGCGCTCGGCGTGGATCTGCCGGATGCGGTCGCCGGTGGCCGGGTCCTCGTCGTCGGTCAGGTCGTGGGAGACCATGTGCCGCACCAGCGGCAGTCCGATCTCGTCGACCCGCCGGTGCAGCGGAGCGTGCATGTACGCCCGGTAGGCCTCGATGTCCTCGACGGCGAACATCGCTCCGTAGTCGAAGTCGCCGCCCACGTCGCGCCCGACCGTCCAGTACGCGACGGCGTCGATCTCGCGCCCCATCCTGCGGAGCATCTCAAGAGCTTCCTCGACCTTGTCCCGGGGTGCGTCGGGTCGCATGGCAAGGCGGATCTGGTGGTGAATCACGGTGGCTCTCCCCACGGCTACGACTGTCACGTCAACTGGCGCTTCAACCAATCGCTTACGTTATAGACTCTAACTACTTCGACAGGCAGTCGCAACCACGTGCGCGGTCTAAAATCGACGCATTGTGTCTGACTCCCACCACACCTCCGATGCCGCATCCCCTTCCCTGCGGCACGTCCGCGCCAAGGGCGAGTCCCGCTTCCCCGACGGGCCGAAGGCCGATCCCGCCGGTTCGCACTTCGAGCGGCGGATCCGCAGCTTCCAGCCCCGGCGGAGCCGGGTGACCGCCGGGCAGGCGGACGCGCTGCAACGGCTGTGGCCCGTGTGGGGACTGGACATCGACGGCCAGCGGATCGTCGACCTCGCCGAACTCTTCGGCAACGCCCGGCCCGTCGTCCTGGAGGTCGGCTTCGGCATGGGCGAGGCCACCGCCCGGATGGCCGCCGCCGCCCCGGACACCAACATCCTCGCCGCCGACGTCCACACCCCCGGCCAGGGCAACCTGCTCGGCCTCGCGGAGCGACAGGAGCTGTCCAACATCCGGGTGGCCAACGGCGATGCGATCATCCTGCTGCGCGAGATGCTCGCCCCCGACTCCCTCGCCGGGCTGCGCGTCTACTTCCCCGACCCGTGGCCGAAGAAGCGGCACCACAAGCGCCGGCTGATCCAGCCGGAGTTCCTGACCCTGGCCGCGGCCCGGCTCGCTCCGGGGGCCGTGGTGCACTGCGCCACCGACTGGGAGCCGTACGCCGAGCAGATGCTCGACGTGCTGACCGCGCACCCCGACTTCGAGAACACCGTGCCCGGCGGCGGATTCGCGCCACGCCCCGAGCACCGGCCGCTGACCCGTTTCGAGGGCCAGGGACTGGACAAGGGACATGTGGTGAACGACCTGCTCTTCCGTCGCGTACAGCACAAGGAGCCGCCCCCCACCGGTTAGGGTCCTGCCGTGGCCACCTGTCCCCCGTATCCGACCCATGTGCACCGGCATACGCACTGGTGGCAGCGGACCTGGGTCCGCTACGGCGCGCTGATCACCCTGCTCGCGCTCTCCGGCCTGGTGATCCTGGCCCTGGTGCGCGAACAGACCGGCACCCAGGGGTTCCTGGTGGGGCTGGGCCTGGCGGTGCTGCCGGTGCCGCTGCTCATAGCCGCGTTCCGCTGGCTGGACCGGGTGGATCCCGGCCCCTGGCGGAACCTGCTCTTCTGCTTCGCCTGGGGGGCCTGCGCGGCGGCGCTGATAGCGATCGTCGCCAACAGCTTCGCGACCCGCTGGATAGCGACCGCGACCGCCGACCCGGCCGGCGCCGACACCCTGGGCGCCACGGTGATAGCGCCGGTCGTCGAGGAGTCCGCCAAGGCGGCCGCCGTCCTCCTGGTCTTCCTCTTCCGCCGACGGGACTTCACCGGCATCGTCGACGGCGTGGTCGTCGCCGGGGTCACCGCCACCGGCTTCGCCTTCACCGAGAACATCCTCTACCTGGGCACCGCCTTCGGCACCGACCAGCTCACCGGCGACAGCGGCATCGCCTCCGTCACCGCGGCGACCTTCTTCGTCCGGGTCGTGATGTCGCCGTTCGCGCACCCGCTGTTCACCGTGCTCACCGGCATCGGCTTCGGCATCGCCGCGCTCTCGACGGGCCGGCACCGCCTGCGCCGGGCGCTGCTCCCGCTGGCCGGGCTGCTGCTCGCGATGGGCGTGCACGCCCTGTGGAACGGCTCGGCCGCGTTCGGCGAGTACGGCTTCTTCGCCGTGTACGCGGCGTTCATGCTGCCGTCCTTCGGCCTGCTGACCTGGCTGGTGATCTGGACCCGGCAGCGCGAACTGGGCACCGTGCGGGCCGAGCTGCCCGCGTACGTCATGGCCGGCTGGCTCACGCCCGCGGAGCCGTACGCGCTCGGCTCGATGCGGGCCCGCCGCATTGCCCGGCAGTACGCCCGCCGGCACGCCGGGAAGGAAGGGGCGCGGGCGGTGGCTCGGTACGAGGCCTGCGCGACCTCGGTGGCGTTCCTGCGGCAGCGGGGCCGCCGGGGCCGGGCGGGCGCCGACTTCGCCGTACGGGAGCGGGCGCTGCTGGACGCCCTGTGGCACCTGCGGGACCTCGCCCGCCCGGCACTGGACTACGCCGCCCGGGCCACCGCCCCGCCGCCCGTGCCGGTGCCGCCGTGGGCGTATCCGTACGGCGGCACGCACGGCGCCTACGGTCCCCATGCCGGCGCATACGGCCCCCGTACCGCACCCAGCCCCTACGCCCCGCAGGCCCCCTACGCCACACAGGCCCCGCACAACCCGTACGCACCGCCGTACCACCCGTACGCCCCGCCCGGCCCCCACCGGCCGTAGGTCCGCGGCGCGCGGACCGCCCGCTCAGGCGGACGCCCGGGTCAGCCTCCCGACCTCGTCCTCCGTCAGGCTCAGCTCGGCCACGCCCAGCAGCGCCGGCAGCTGCTCCACCGTGCGTGCGGAGGCGATCGGCGCCGCCACGGTCGGCCGGGCGGCCAGCCAGGCGAGGGCGACCGTGGCGACGGGAGCCTCGTGGGCCGCGGCGATCTCGTCCAGGGCGGCCAGCACCCGGCGGCCCCGCTCGGTCTCCAGGTGCTTGGCCGCACCGCCCGCCCGCGGGCTGTCCACCTCCGTGCCGGGCCGGTACTTGCCGGTGAGGAAGCCGGCCGCGAGGGCGTAGTACGGCACGGCGGCGAGACCCGCCCGCTCGGCGAGGTCGCGCAGTTCGCCCTCGTACGTGTCGCGGGAGACCAGGTTGTAGTGCGGCTGGAGGGCGACGTACCGGGCGAGGCCCTCGCGGTCGGAGAACTCCAGGGACGCCGCGAGCCGCTCGGCGGAGATGTTGGAGGCGGCGATGTGCCGCACCTTGCCGGCCTTCACCAGTGCGTCGAGCGCGCCGACGATCTCCTCGACCGGCACCTCGGGCTTGTCGAAGTGGGTGTAGTAGAGGTCGATGTGGTCGGTGCCCAGGCGGCGCAGTGAGGCGTCGGCCGCGGCCTTGATGTTCGCGGCGGACAGGCCCGGGTACTCGGGGTGCTGGCTGACCTTGGTGGCGAGGACGACGTCGTCACGGTTGCCGCGGGCCGCGAACCACTGGCCGAGGACGGTCTCGGACTCGCCGCCGCTGTTGCCGTCGACCCAGGCGGAGTAGGAGTCGGCGGTGTCGACGAAGTTGCCGCCGGCCGCCGTGTAGGCGTCCAGGACGGCGAAGGACCGGTCACGGTCGGCCGTCCAGCCGAAGACGTTGCCGCCGAGGGCGAGGGGGAAGACCTCGAGGTCGGAGGAGCCGAGCTTGCGCAGAGAAGTCATGTAGGGAGTCAACGACCGTGCCGGAGCGGGCGATTCCGGCAGGCACGCAAAATCCCCGCAAACCAGCAGCGCAGCAAACCGGCAGCCCTGACGTCGGGGGGTCGCCGTCAGGACCGCCGGTGATCAGCGGGGCGCGTCGTGGGCGGCGCGGATCAGGGGGTGAGCCCCTTGCTCTGCAGCCAGGACATCGGGTCGATGCCGGTGCCGCCGTCGGTGTGGACCTCGAGGTGGAGGTGGGCGCCGGTGACGTTGCCGGTGGCGCCGACGCGGCCGATGACGTCACCGGTGGTGACCTTCTGGCCGACGCTGACGTTGATGGAGGACTGGTGCGCGTACCAGAGCTCGGTGCCGTCGTCGAGGGTGAGCACGGTCTTGTAGCCGTACGACCCGTCCCAGCCGGCCGACGTGATGGTGCCGCTGTGCACCGCCTTGAGCAGCGTGCCCGTGGGGGCGGCGAAGTCGAGGCCGGTGTGGTGACCGGAGGCCCAGAGGGAGCCGGCCTGGTTGAACGTGGAGGAGATCGTGTACGAGGAGGTCGGCAGCGTGTACTGCTTGGCCAGCTTCGCGAGCCGCTCGGCCTCGGCCTTCTTCGCGGCCTCCTCCTCCGCCTTCTTCTTGGCGGCGGCGGCCTTCTCCTCGGCCTCCTTCTCCGCCTTGGCGGCGGCGTCGGCGGCCTTCTTCTCGGCCGCGGCGGCGGCTTCGGCGGCGGCCTTGGTCTCGACCTGCGCCTGCTGCTGCTCGGCCTGCGCCATGATCCGGGCCCGCAGCGACTCACCGGCGCCGGTGGTGTCGGTGCCCTCCGCGCTGTCGGCGGCGGCGGCCTGGGTGATGCCGCTGAGCGGGGTGGCGGAACCCTCGGGCTCCGACTTCTCGTCGTCGCCGGGAAGGAGCGAGCCGACGTTCGGCAGGTCCGGCATGGAGATGGACACCGGGGGCTTGCCGGTCTGCGCGCTGGCCATGCCGCCCGCTCCGACGGCGGCTATGACACCGACGCCGAGGACGGTGGAGCTGCGGGCGAGTCCGCCGCGCTGCTTGGCCACGCGGTGCCGGCCGCGTACGGGACGGATGGACTCCGCGGTGGGATTCCACTCCTCCCAGGGACCCTCTTCGGCGCGGTAGCCGTCGTAGCCGAAGGTGTCGGTGCCGTGCCCACTGGGCGCGGACGGGGCCTCGGGGGCAGGCCGGTTTGACGCCACGTGGGCGTACTCCTTTCCTTCCTTTCGCCTACCGGGTTAGCTGACGGGTTCGGAGCAGGAAGGTCTCCTACGGGTGTCTGCCGACCGTGTTTCCACGACGGCATACGCCCGATTCACCCCAATGTGGTGGTTCCCCGGTTCCCTTGCGGGATTCGGCGCGTGCGCACGGAGCCGCCTTCTGTGACGGCTGGGACGACCGCGCTGCGTTATCGAACGTTAATAGACGCGAGGCTCCGATTCCAAGCCGTTCCTCTTGATCATTACCGAATACCGCCGGGACGTACGCCTCACGACCGGTGAAAACCGGGCGAGTTGACCGGGCCTCAGTATTCCTCTTCGCCGCACTTTCTTCTGACGGTGTATCAGTTGTTATGCGGAGGGGGGTCGTACTGTCACGGCTCGTGACAATGATCATGATCGCCGGGCCGGGGACGCCGGACGGCGAGCAGCGCCATGTCGTCCGCCATGCCGCCCCCGGAGTGCCGGCGCACGTCCTCGGCGAGGGTGCCGAGCAGGCTCGCCGGATGCGGGAAGACGCGGCCGGCCAGCCGCGCCTGCGGATCGTAGAACTCGCCCTTCGCGTCGCGGGCTTCGGTCAGCCCGTCGGTGTAGAGCAGCAGCGTGGCCCCGCCGGGGAAGGCGGCCTCCTCCGCCCGGTCGGGCCACACGCCCAGCTCGCCCATGCCGAGCGGCAGCGCCGACTCGTGGGCGGGCAGCGGGCCGAGGGTTCCGTCGCCGTAGAGCAGCAGGGGCGGCGGATGGCCGCGGTTGACGATGCGGACGGTGCCGTCGCCGTGCGGGAGTTCGGCGAGGACGGCGGTGGTGAAGCCCTCGAAGGCGTCCAGTCCGTCGCGCCGGGTGCCCTCGCGCGCCAGCGCCCGCTCAAGGCGCTGCGCCACCGCCTCCAGCGTCGCCTCCTGCTCGGCCGCCTCCCGGAAGGCGCCGATCACGACGGCGACGGCGGCCACCGCGCCCATGCCCTTGC
This sequence comes from Streptomyces sp. NPDC111628, assembly GCF_055635195.1. Taxonomy (NCBI): domain Bacteria; kingdom Bacillati; phylum Actinomycetota; class Actinomycetes; order Kitasatosporales; family Streptomycetaceae; genus Streptomyces; species Streptomyces sp. NPDC111628. The sequence continues at coordinate 24,062 of NZ_JBVKBZ010000005.1, forward strand.
CGCGCACGTCCCCGACGATCAGCCGGACGCCGCGGGCGCTGTCCTGCACGGCGTACAGGTCACCGCCGATGAAGGCGTCGGCCTGCGCGGCCTCGTAGCAGACGGCGATCTCGAAGCCCGCCATCCGCTCGGCGGGTTCGGGCAGGACGGCGCGCTGGGCGGCCTCGGCGATCTCGCGGACGGAGACGAGGCGCTCGCTGCTGCGGCGGACCATGCCGTTCACGAGGACGGCGAGCACGGCGACCGTCGCGATGGTGATCAGCTCGGTGAGGGAGTCGACGTAGTGGATGACGCCCTTGCCGAGTTGCAGCGCGATGACCGCGGCGACCACGGCGACGCCGGTGAGCGCCGTGCCGCGCCGCGAGTAGAGGGGGGCGGCGATCAGGGGCGCGGCCGTGTAGAGGGGCCCGGCGGTGAAGTACCTCGGGGTGAAGATGTCGTACAGGATGGCGACGACGATCAGCAGCACGGGGAGCGCGTGCACGAAGGTCCGCCCGTACCCGGCCCGCCGGCGGGGCGGTGGTCCCGGGGGCGGCCCGGTCGGCGCCTCGTCGCCGAGGCCCGGGTCGGGCACGGGATCGCCGGGGAGCCTGCCACCGGCCCTGGCGGCCGCTCCCTCGTCGTCCACGTCACCTGGCCGCACCACTCGTCTCCCGCCGCCCCGTACGTCCGCGCCGCTTGCCGTCCCGGACTCCAGGGTTCCGGGGGCGGGGGCGGGCGGCGAGCGGTGAGGGGCCGACCGGATGACACGGGGCACCTGCGGAAACGCACCGAGGGCCGGAACCCTTTCGGATTCCGGCCCTCGGCCTTCAGTAGCGGGGACAGGATTTGAACCTGCGACCTCTGGGTTATGAGCCCAGCGAGCTACCGAGCTGCTCCACCCCGCGTCGTTGTGTTCACCACTGTACGTCATCCCGGGGGCGGAATGCACATCGGTATCTCCTCGCCCCGCTCTCCCTACCCCTCCAGGTGGCGGTTGGGCGCCTTCGCCCGCTGCGCGTACTCGGCCAGTACGACGACGACGGCACCCGCGGCGGTGAGCACCCCGCTGCCGTCCGCTCCCGCCACGAAGGTGTCCGGCTCCCGCCAGGCCGTGACGACCCGGCGCACCCCGGCGTCGAGGATCAGCCGGGCGCAGGGCGCGGGCCGCGAGGCCCGGCGGGCACAGGGCTCCAGGCTGCTGTACACGGTGGCGCGGGCGAGCCGCGGGTCTTCCGGGCCGACCTTGGCGAGCGCGGCCTCCTCGGCGTGCACGACCGGATCACCGCCCTCCCGCGAGTACCCCCGCGCCAGCTCGCTCCCGTCGGCGGCGACCACGACCGCCCCCACGCTGAACGCGGTGTCCGACGGCGGACACAGCTCGGCCAGTTCGCAGGCGAGCGCCAGCCAGTGCCGGTCGGCGGCGGCGACGCGGTCACCGGTGCCGGGTGCGGTCGGCAGGTACCGCGCCAGCACGACGTCCTCGATCCGCCGCGTCTCGACCAGCCGCAGCCGCCCGCCCTGGTAGGCACCGGGCCCGAACAGCCGGGGCGCGGCCGGGTCCCCGACGAGGAGCGGCGCGAGGACGAGCTGGAGCTCGTCGACGAGTCCCTGCTGGAGCAACTGGGTGTGGACGGTCCCGCCCCCCTCGACCATGAGCCGCCGCACGCCCCGCCGGTCGTGGAGGTACTCCAGCGCGGCGTGCCAGTCGAGGTCCGGGCCCAGGGACACCACATCGGCACCGATCCCGAGCGCGCGGGCCCGCCGGGCGCCGTCGTCCGTGGTCAGCAGGACCTTGTCCCCGCCCGTGTGCCAGAACCGCGCCGCCGGATCCAGCTCGCCACTGCCACTGACGGTGACCTTGAGCGGGTACTCCGCCCTTCCGTCCGCGACCCGGGCCGCCCGCCGCTCGGCCGAGTTCACCAGCAGCCGCGGATTGTCGGCCCGGACCGTCCCGGCACCGACCAGGATCGCGTCCACGGAGGCCCGCACCTCGTCCACCCGGTCGAAGTCGGCGGGGCTGGAGAGCAGCAGCCGTTCGGGGCCGGTGTCGTCCAGGTAGCCGTCGAGGGAGACGGCGGCGGAGAGAAGGACGTGGGGAAGCGGCATGGGTGGCACTCCGGGAGGCAGACGGGCGGCGGGTTCCGGCGGGCACACACTAGGCGGCGCTGCCGCCGCTACGGTTCACCGTGGTCCGTGGACAGGCGCCGCCCCCTCGGCGAGCTGCCGGACCTCCGTCTCGTCGGCGAGTACGGCGTGGCGCGACTCACCGCGCGCCGGGCCGCGCAGGAGCTCCGTGAACGGGGGCTCGTCGTCACCGTCCGCGGCAAGGGGTCGTTCGTCGTGGAGCGGCCGCCCGCCGCCGACGACGAGGACAAGCCCTCCGGCTGACGCCCCGCCTTGACTCTCCAGTGGCTGGAGACCGCAGGGTGGGCTCATGAACGGCGCGACGCCCCCGCACTCGATCGGTGAACTCTCGGCCCGTACCGGCGTGTCCGTACGGACGATCCGGTTCTACTCGGACACCGGACTGCTGCCCCCCACCGACCGCACCCCGGCCGGCTACCGCCGTTACGGCGACGCGGCCCTCGACCGGCTCCGCCTCATCTGCGTCCTGCGGGAGCTGGACGTCGATCTGGCCACGGTCCGCCGCGTCCTGGACGGTGACCTCTCCGTCGCCGAGGTCGCCGCCGCGCACGCCGACGCCACCGCCCTGCAGATCCGCGCGCTGCGGCTGCGGCACAGCGTGCTGCGGCTCGTTGCCCGGCGCGACGCCAGCCCCGAGGAGACAGTTCTCATGCACCGGATCGCCCGCCTCACCTCCGACGAACGACGGCGCCTGATCGGCGACTTCATCGCCGCCCTGGAGGCCGGCACGCCCCACGCCCGCGACGCCGCCGCCGCCCTGCGCACCGCCCTGCCCGAACTCCCCGACGAGCCCTCCGACGCCCAGCTCTCCGCCTGGGTGGAGCTGGCCGAACTCGTCGCCGACGACGACTTCCGCGAGCGCATGGCCCGTGCGGCCCTCCCGCCCGCCGACGAGGACGTGGTGCCGGGGGTGGCCCCCGAGGCGGTGGCGGAGCTCATCCCCTTCGTCCGGGAGACGGTCGCCGGGGCGAGGGCGGCGGGCATCGATCCCGAGGGCGACGAGGCCGCCCCGGTCGTCGACGCCGTCGTGGCGCGCTTCGCCGCCGTACTCGACCGCCCGGACGGCCCCGAGCTGCGGGCGTGGCTGGCCGGGCGGTTCGAGGCGGGGCACGACCCGCTCGTCGAGCGGTACTGGCGCCTGGTCTGGACCCTCAACGACTGGCAGGTCGTCCCCGGTCACCTGCCCTTCCAGCCCTGGATGGCGCAGGCCCTTCGCCGGCCCGGCCGGGTCAGCCCCAGTCGCCGTTGACCCACGCGACCAGGCGGGCTCGCTTCGTGTAGTAGCAGAAGGTGTGGTCCGCGCCGGACGCGGCATACGGTCCCGACCCGTACCGCAGCTCGTACCCGCGGTCGCCGGGACCGTACTCACCGTCGCGGGAGCCGTCCATGTCGTCGGCCCAGTCGAGGAGACCGGAGACGAGGCCGAGGTTCTCGAGGTACCGGCCGGGGTCGGCCGGTTCCACCGGTGCGGGACGGGCTTCGGATCCGGCGATCGGCCGGTCCTCCAGGCAGTCGTCGGACCGCACCGGCTCACCCAGCCACCATCCGGCCAGGAACACGGCGTACAGGATGGTGACGACACCCAGGCGGCGCAGGGTCATCCAGGCGGGCACGGACATCCGGCTCTACTCCCCGTCACCTTCGAACCAGGCTCGGAGGCGAGGGCGTTCACCCATGTCGTTGGTGCAGGCGACGGCGTAGGAGGTGACGGTCAGGGTGTCGACAGCCATGGACTGCACGGTGTGGATGTCTGCGAGGGCGCTGTGGTCCGGAAATGCCGACGGTGCCGGGATGGGACTGTACTCAGGTGCGGGCGTGGCAGACGGTTCGGGGCGGTACCGCTCGGCGGCCCGATCGATCGCCGCCCGGTCGACCTGGCACTCGGGGGTCACGGGCTGCCCCAGGTACCAGCCCGCGACGAACACGCCGTAGACCACGGCAGCGGCACCGAGACGGCGCGGGGTGACGCGACGGGGCCGCAGGTCAACCAGGCTGTCGCCGGGGGGAGTTGCGCTCATGCCGGGGGACTCTACCCGTCGCTCCGACGGGCCCCGGTCACGCGTTCTCCGTCCGGGGGACGGAGAAGGCGCCCGCGGCGGCCGCCAGCACCGCGGCCGCCGCCGCCCGTTCCGGAAGCCGCGGGTCGGGATCGGCGCGCAGGAGTACCAACTGGTGGTAGACCGGCGCCGTGGCGGCGATCAGCAGGCCGCGGGCGTCCAGGTCCGTCGCGGCTCGTGCGGGGAGTTCGCCCCGCTCGACGGCGCGCGCCACGAGGATCTCGCACTGGGCGTACCGGTCCGCCCACAGTCTCGTCTGGGCCCGCGCGGCCTGCTCGGAGTGGAAGGACGCGGCCATCAGGGCGACGGCGAAGGACGGCCGTACGACGAGGGACTCCTGGATCTCCCGGTTGAGCGCGGTCAGATCGCCGCGCAGGGAGCCGGTGTCCGGCGGCTGCCAGTCCATCTCGCCGGCGGCGTCGATGACGTCGACGAGCAGCCCGCCCACGTCGCGCCAACGCCGGTAGACCGTGGTGCGGTGCACTCCCGCGCGGGCGGCGACCCCCTCCACGGTGAGCCCTTCATGCCCCGCCTCGGCGAGTTCGGCACGCACCGCGTCGAGGACCTGGGCGCGGACGCGGGCGGTACGGCCGCCCGGACGGCGGTCCGGCGCCGTATCCGTCGACTCCGCCGAGTCCGCCGGGTCCGTCGGGTCTGTCGGGTCCGTCATCGGCGATCCGCTGTCCGGTTGATCGATACGACTGGTCGTGTCACCCTCTTAACGCTACACCCGTCGCACTAGTGGTCCGCCGAGAGGTTCCGCCTTGCCGATGCCCGCTCTCCCCGCCGATCCCACCGTGCTCCACCCGATGCCCGAACAGCCCCGGGTCGTACTGCTCAAGCCCCTGGTGAAGTCCCCGCTGATCGAGGTCGGCGACTTCTCCTACTACGACGACCCGGACGACGCGACCGCCTTCGAGACCCGCAACGTGCTGTACCACTACGGGCCCGAGAAACTGGTGATCGGGAAGTTCTGTGCCCTGGGGACCGGCACCCGCTTCATCATGAACGGCGCCAACCACCGCATGGACGGCCCGTCCACCTTCCCCTTCCCCACCATGGGCGGCTCCTGGGCCGAGCACTTCGACCTGCTCACCGGCCTGCCGAACCCGGGGGACACCGTGGTGGGCAACGACGTCTGGTTCGGCAACGGCGCCACCGTGATGCCCGGCGTCCGCATCGGCCACGGCGCGATCATCGCCACCGGGGCGGTGGTGACGAGCGATGTGCCCGACTACGGCATCGTCGGCGGCAACCCGGCCCGTCTGATCCGCAGGCGCCACGAGGAGCAGGACATCGCACGACTGCTCGCGGTGGCGTGGTGGGACTGGCCCCTGGAGCAGATCACCGAACACGTCCGGACGATCATGTCGGGCACCGTCACCGAGCTGGCAGAGGCCGCCGCACAGACGAACGGGACCCCAGCTCAGTCCTGCCGTGAGCCGGGGTCCGACGAGTAGGCCCTGTGGGACTCGAACCCACAACCAATGGATTAAAAGTCCTGGCCAAAGCTTGTTGGGTGGTTCAGGACCGTTCTTCGGTGTCCGGAACCACCTGTTCAGGACTGATGGGGCTCGTGGCCCGGTCTTCCCCGTGATGGCCTATGCGGTCCCGTCCGCTCACGCATCGCTCACGCAGAAGAGGTCGGCTGAGCAGCACGTTCAGCAGCGATGTAGGTGCGACGCTACTGCTGCTGGCTCTTGCAGTCCCAGCATGCTCCGGGGTGGGAGCGGACTCGTGCCCGAGCAGGTCGAGTCGAGTCGCAGGTTCGCGACGGCTTGGACCAGTTGCACGTGGTTCGGCGGCCGCTCCTTCGCTTACAGGTCGAATAGTGCGTCGCCCGCGTCCGATGTTGCCTTCAGCGCCTTGGTTGCCTCTGTGGGAACGGGGAGGATCCCCGCTGTGGTCAGGTCCGTAACCGTGATCAGTGGGCCGGCGCACACATCATTGAAGAGATCGGCCTGTGCTGGCTCCTCTCGCACGAGCAGGCCGAGGACATTCAGCAACTCCAGCAGCTCCGTTGTCCATGAGGGAAGCCAGCGCGGAGCCACCTCGTGGTCCAGTTCGAGGCGTCGCTTGCCGGCGGGGTTCCTCCGTCGGTAGCCGAACCACTTGTCGAGAACGTTCATCCCGGACACTTCGTACTCCCGGACCGCGCGAGGCACCGGACTGATCCGTCCACTGCCGACCCACAGATCCTGTGTCACGGGGTCGTACGTCAGCTTCTCCGGCATGGCTTCCGCATCGTCCGGGATCTCCTCGACGCATCGAGGGCGGTCGCGTGGTAGCAGCACCCTGCCGTACGGCCTCCCGGCCGTCTCATCGGCGTACCGCTCGCCGTAGGTGTGCAGCCACAGGACTCGCTGGCCGATGGCAACCGCCCGCTCCCACAAGCAAAGGTCAACGGTGAGGGGTATCCGCGCGCCGGGGACTTCAAGGTCCTCTTGGAATCGAGCCGTGTACTCCGGGTGGGACGCGATCGCGGCGATGTAGGCCAGTAGATCTTCAGCGACGACCGGTATGCCGAGCCGCCCGGCGAGCAGAGGGAGCAGGCCGGGCATGACGTTGGCCAACGTGCCGGCGGCGTTGCGGTAGAGGGGACGGGCGCAACCGCTGCGGTTGTTGAAATAGTCCATGTCGGTAATGAGGGCGCTGAAGACCAGTGCCGGACCGTTGACCACCGGGTGGGCGTTCTGCTCAACGGTGTAGATCTGGCGGTCGCTGCGAACTCGCCAAAGGTCCGCTCTGCCTCGCTCCATCAATCGGCTGTCCGGCAAGACGTATTGCCGGTCGAAGGAGCGGAACCCGATGCGCACCGTTTGAGGGCTTGTCCTGTGCTCGGCGGCGAGCGGTGTCCGCCCGTGAGACTCAACTCCTGGCAGGGGCGGGACATTGTCTGAAGGTGCTCGCTCACCAGAACGTCCGAGCATCTCGGCGCGTCTCTCGGTATCCGCGGCGAGTAAGCGCTGCCACCGTTTATGAAGTGTGTCCTCGTCCGGCGCGTAGACCCACATGCGCCCGGGCGTGACGCCGCGAGACGACCACGGCATCAGATCTCTCAGCTGCGGGCAGGACTCCCACAGGTCGCTGCCGGGTGGCAGAAAGACGTCCGTCTCACCCGTGGCGCACTCGCGCCATTCGGGGTCGTCGAGCCTGAGTGTCGTCAGGCGTTCGATCTTCTCATCTTTGCGCCCGCCGACCTTGAGGTGTCTTACCTTTGCAGTCTGCTGGTCTGTCCGTGGCCTGGGGCTGTCCCGCCACCGCACAAAGATCGCGATGCACAATTCCTGGGCGACCTCGGGGAATATCCGGGTCGCGACATCCGCGCGGTGGCCCTCCGGGGACAGGTCGACGATCCAGCCTTCGTCGGCGGTTTCGCGTAGATAACGCCGCATTCCGGCGAACGCCCGCCCCTTGAGCCATGCCTTCGGCGTGATCAGCGCGACCACACCGAATGGCACGTCGTCGTGTGCGTCGAAGACCTTCCAGGTGGCCCAGCGCCAGAAGTAGACGTAGAGGTTGGCGATCTTCGACTCGTACCTGCCGTTGCCGGGTTGCCGGAAGGCCCCCAGCGGGGCCGGGATGTCCGCCTCGGGCTCCCCTCGTTCCACCCACTTGCCAGCACCCCGTTTCACGGCGTCGTGAGGCGGGTTGCCCATGACGACCATGACACGTTCGTCCCGCTTGACCTGGTTGGCCTGCCGGCGGGATTCCGCGAGCGCCCGGTAGGTGTGGGGGATCCAGTTGAACTCGGCTGTCGGGCTGTCCAGGGCGTCAGCCACCAACAGTCTGAGTCCCCGGGCGGGGGCTGCGGACCCGTACTGCTTGAGCATGGCGTGCATGCGTAGTTCCGCGACAGCGAACGGACCGACCTGCATCTCGAAACCAACCAGCCGACGTCCCACCATCTCTCGCAAGCGTGGGCCCACCGCGCCTGGGCCCTCCGCCTCGGTGATGGTCTCGGCGGCCAGCTCCAGCGCCGACAGGAGGAAGGTGCCGGTGCCCATGGCTGGGTCGACAAGGACCACATCGGGAGAAGCGAAGCCGGACGGGATACGGAAACCCTCCCGCTTCAGGACGTCCTCGACGAGCCGGGCCATGGCCGAGACGACGCCACGCGGTGTGTAGTACGAGCCTGTGCGTATCCGCAGGTCCGGGTCGTAGATCTGGAGAAAGTGTTCGTACAGCAGGAAGTAGGCGTCCCCGGTGCCATCGTCCAGCACATCCCATCTGACCGCGCCGATGACACGAAGCAATGTGTTCAGCGTGGTGGACAGGCCAGCAACAGAGTCGCCGGCCAAGACATCCAGGGCCTGCCCCATCAACGAGTGCTTCTTGCCGAGCTTCGTGGCGATCTCATGCACAGTTTCGCCTTCGAAATTGATCTCCTCCACCCTGGCGAGCAGCAGTGCGAACACCACTGCCTGACCGTATTGCTCGACGAACTGAGCGTCGGTTGCTTCCGGAAACAGCAGGTGTCGCCAGTCCTTGGCGAGCGTCGTGAATGCCAGTGGACGTCGACGGCTCTTCTCCTGTGCGATCGCTTCTCCGACCTCTTCCGACAGAAGTTGGCATAGCCCGGCGACTGCTCGGATGAGCTGACTCGTGGTGCGAGGTGTTTGCGGCTCCCAGGTCAGGAATTCGCGTAGCACCCGCGCGAGTGTCCCGTCGGCGGGGGTAAGCCGGGACCCAGAGGTGAGAACCGAGCCCTTCAAGTGGGCCACTTCACCAACCCGTTGGCCCTCTTGGTGGACGGAGAATTCGTTCCCGTCACAGAGCAGAACGTTGTTGAGCAGCCGTAGTTTTGCCCACTGTTCGGCGTTGCGGCCTGTGTAGACGGACGGGTCGGCCTGGGTGCCCGGCTTCTTGAGCTCGATGTAACCGACGAGGGCGCCTCCGACCTCAACGGCATAGTCAGGGCGGGCTCCCATGTCGACAAGCGGGACTTCGCCAATGAGCGTGACGTCCAGACCCAAGCCACGACATATGGACCGGATCATGTTCTCCAGCGGTCCCCGGAGCTGGTCTTCCTGCCACCCACCGCCTCTCAGCTTTGGCGTGACCTCCGCCCCGAACGTCGACACGGCGGCCTGTACTGCCTGCTCGAAGCTGTCATCGATCCTGCGACGGGACCCCATACCGCCCCCATCCCCAAGGCGGGCAGATCCGGCCGACGTCAGGTCAGTGCGGTCACCTGCCGCACCGTGCTCCCCGTCGGGGCCGGACGTTTCCGGCCCTCGCTGTTGCACGACCGTAGGAGGGGAGCGCGGGGTGCCTGGAGGGTGCATGCGGGGGCGCACGGAAGCACTAATGCCATCGTCCTGCGACGGCTACACCAGCTCACCTTCCGGCTCGACCCGCGGACCATCACGCCGAGTGTGGAAGCCAGCCAGGTGCGGCAGCGCCCACTCCCACTGCCGGGTAGCCCGTCCGTCACGGAACAGCCATCCCCGGCACAGACGCAGCTGCAGGTCGAAGTCGCATGATCAGTGCTGCTTCCCGACCTTGCGGACCACTCGATCTACCGCGCGCAGTCTGTCGTCTACATCTGCGTCCGAGCGTGGCGCGGGGGACAGATTGCTGATGTCGACGACAGCGACCGCGCCGGTCACCTCCTCCTGCCCCGGACGACGGCCTGGGCCCTTCGCTATCCAATCACCGCTCGCGAGCAGAGAAGAATAGGAGTACCTTTTGGTACCAGAGAGGGTGTGAGCATGAGAATCACAGAGGAAGCCCGCGGTCGGACAACCCGTACGACCGCTCCGTTGAAGGTCGATGCAGCCATAGACGAGCTGATCGCGGACGGCGCCCATTTTCTGGGGATGACTAAGAAGGACCTGGTCGCCGAGGCCGTCCGAACCTACTTGGAGATCCGCCGTGAGGAGGTTCGGGCCAGCATGTTGGAGAAGATGCGCAAGCTGGACGGATCCGTGGAATCGAGCGTCTCGCTGCTCACCGGACTGTCACCGGAGCGGATCAAGGAACTCGGCGGAGTAGGCGAGGACGACTGATCCGTGCGGCCCGCTCGACCTACCCTCCGCGCGCTCCGCGAGGACTTGAAACTACCGCTACCGTCAGCCCGGGAACCGCTCGACGAACTGAATCATCCGATCTTGTCCAAGGCCCGGGAACACTTCGCCGACGACGGGGCCGGGCATGAGCGCATCCGCTCGATCGATGATGAAGTCCTCTTCAAAGTCAAGGTCCAACGCTGGCGCGGAGCGGTCTGGACCGACGAGGATCTGCCCTGGCTCATCGCTGCCGGGCAACGCGAGGACGGTTCACCGGACGACTTCTACTCAGCCCTGGAGACGACCGCGAGGGCCGCACGAGCCCACTACAACGCCAACAACCGCCAGCCTCTGAGCACCACGACGTACGTCGGGCGTCTCCTCCCTGACCAGAACGACCGTGATCGCTACCAACTCGAGGCCGGTGCACGGCTCGTCCGCGATCTCGCTGCGGCTGTCCGGGAGCTGGCTCGTGGATCACTGCACGATGGGCATGAACACGCCGCCGACTTTCCCGCTTTCCGCCTCGGCATCCTCGTACGCGCCGACGACGGCCATGAGACCTATGCTGCGGTGCGCATCACCGGCTCCGTACCCGACGACCTCATCGCGGTCATCCTGCGCCATGTCCCCGGCTGCGACCCCACCGCCTGGTACCCCGAGTACGCCCTCCCCAGCCGCCCCCTTCTTCCCGCCGAGCAAGCCTGGTCGACCCTCATGGATCCAAAGGCCGCGGCTGAACTCCTGAACGAAGACTGAGCCAGAGTCCTCACCCAAACACCGGCCTGGGCCGATGACCGCCGAACCAAGGAACGCGCTCATGCCGGATCATGGCAATTCGTCCCGGACAGTAACTGTCCCCACGTGCGACCACGGGCCCGTCACCGTCTGGGAGCCCGACTGGTGTACCGGAAGCGAAACAGAGCATCAGCCCGGCGGCTACCGCGTCGACATCACGCACGCGAGCCCTGACTACGAATTCACAGTCTCAACGAGCCGTGGCACGCCGGCGGTTCTGCGTGCGTGCTTCGAACAGCGCCCCTTCACCGAGCGCCCACCCGGTCACGTCCCCTTCATGAACGTCGAGCTGGATGGCGACTGGCATCCGCACAGTTCCGACGATTTGCGCCGCCTCTCGGAGTCCCTCACGGCACACGCGGATCGGCTCCGGGAGCTTGCCGACCGCCTCGACGGTCTCACCAACGCCTGCGATGCCACAAAGGAGACCACGCGTGCGGCGGCGGACGACAAGAAAGGACGCGGTGACTGAACAAGCCACGCTGCCTGTTGGCACACCCGCTCACGCAGACGGACTCCACACATGGCGTAGCCCCGGCCAGGAGGACTGGCCGGGGCCACGAAACCGCTTGTCATAGCCACAAAACGGCCCTGACCTCGGTAGGCCCTGTGGGACTCGAACCCACAACCAATGGATTAAAAGTCCACTGCTCTGCCAATTGAGCTAAGGGCCCGGGCGGTGTGTCGCGCGGTGCTGCGTGATGTTGCCACACCGAGCATAGCCCGCCGCGGCCGGGACACCGATCGGGTATCGGGGTCCCGGCCGCGTCGGAGGGCGGCGGGAGCTGGGGCGGGCTACGGGTCCACCGGCTCGGGGGCGTTCGCGCGGGCGGCCGCGCGGGCGCGGGTGCGTTCGTGGTCGGGGTTGAGGAACCAGTGCCGGGCCGAGGCCAGCCACCAGGTGGCGGCGAAGCCCAGCACGACCAGGACGGCGATCGGCGCGTAGTTGAAGGTCTCCCAGGTGACCGGGGAGACCTGGGGCAGCATGAACAGCACCGTGATGACGCCGACCCACGTCACCGCGACCACACCCACCGGCTGCGACCAGCGGCCCAGGTGCCAGGGCCCGCGTTCGAAGGCGGCGCCCTTGCGGACGCGGAGGAGCGTCGGGATGACGTACGCGATGTAGAGGCCGATGACCGCGATCGACGTCACCGCGGCGTACGCCGTGACGTTGATCAGGTAGGGCAGGCCCAGGACCAGGGCGGCCAGCGCGGCCAGCCAGCCCGCCGCGGCCGGGGTGCGGGTGCGTGGGTTCACCGAGTGCCAGATGTGGGAGTACGGGAGCGCGCCGTCCCGGGAGAAGGCGTAGATCATGCGGCTGTTGGCCGTCACCGACGCCATGCCGCAGAAGAGCTGGGCGCCGATCACGACGAGGAGGAGCAGTTTGCCCGCCGTCGCGCCCAGCGCGTCCAGGAGGATCTGCGCGGGCGGGGCGCCGGTCGGGGACGTCAGGGCGCCGTCGTAGGACTGGATCGCGAAGGTGAAGCCGAGGAGGAGGACGAAGCCCGCGATCCAGGAGGTCCAGATGGAGCGGACGATGCCCTTCGGGCCCGCCGTGGACGCGTCGTGCGTCTCCTCGGTCATGTGGGCGGAGGCGTCGTAGCCGGTGAAGGTGTACTGGGCCATCAGGAGACCGATGAGGACGACGTACGCCCCGCTGCTCCAGCCCGTGTTGTTCACGAACTCGCCGAAGACGAAGGACGCCGACTGGTGGTGGTCGGGCGCGAAGGTCAGCGCGCCGACGATGACCGCGACGCCCAGGACGTGCCACCACACGCTCACGCTGTTCAGCAGGCCGACGATGCGGACGCCGAAGGTGTTCAGCAGGCCGTGCAGGATCAGGATCGCGGCGAAGAGCAGGATCGTGCGGCCCGGCGTCACCTCGAAGTCGAACTGGAGGTTCAGGTAGGCGCCCAGGAAGGACGCGGCGCCGAAGTCGATGCCGGCGGTGACCGCGACCTGGCCCAGCACGTTGAACCAGCCCGTGAACCAGGCCCAGGCCGCCGCCGTGCGCGGGGGAGCCAGGCGGTGCGCCCAGAAGTACAGGCCCGCCGAGGTCGGGTACGCCGAGCAGATCTCGGCCATCGCCAGGCCGACGAAGAGCGTCATCAGGCCGACGGCGACCCAGCCCCACGTGATGACGGCGGGGCCGCCCGTGTTCATGCCGAAGAGGTAGAGGGTCAGGCAGCCCGACAGGACCGAGATGATCGTGAAGGAGACCGCGTAGTTGGAGAACGCCGACATGCGGCGGGCCAGAACCTGGGTGTAGCCGAGCTGGGCCAGCCGTTCCTCGTCCGACAGTCCACTCGCCTTGGCGTCATCTGTCATGCCCCCAGCAATTCCCTAGCGGTGGGCGTGACATGCGTCACTCGGTGGCCGAAACCGGACCGCAACGCGAAGCGCCGTGGCCTCCACCCGGTGGGGCGGAGGCCACGGCGCTCGTCTCAGATGTTCAGGCGTCAGCCGTTGCGCTTCCAGCGCGGCTTGTCGTCACGGCGGCCGAAGGACGAACCACGGTGGTCACCGCGGTGGTCGTCGCGGCGGCCGTACGGACGGTCGTGACCGCCGGAGCGGAAGCCGGGGCGGTCGCCCTGACGGTCGCGGTTGAACGGGCGGTCGCTGCCACGGTGCCCGCCGCGCTCGCCGCGGTCGTCACGGCGCTCGAAGGAACGGCCACCACGGTCGTCACGGCGGAAACCGCCACGGTCGTCCCGACGGTCGAACGAACGCCCGCCACGGTCACCACGGTCGTCACGACGCTCGAAGGAACGCCCACCACGGTCGTCCCGACGGTCGTCACGGCGGTCGAAGGAACGCCCGCCACGGTCACCGCGGTCGTCACGGCGCTCGAAGGAACGCCCACCACGGTCGTCCCGACGGTCGTCACGGCGGAAACCGCCACGGTCGTCCCGACGGTCGAACGACCGGCCACCACGGTCACCACGGTCGTCCCGACGCTCGAAGGAACGCCCACCACGGTCGTCCCGACGGTCGTCACGGCGGTCGAAGGAACGCCCACCGCGGTCACCGCGGTCGTCGCGGCGGAAACCGCCACGGTCGTCCCTACGGTCGAACGAGCGCTCGCGGTCGTTGCCGCCGCGCTCCGCCTTCTCCACGTCCCGGGCGCCGGACTGCTCGGGCAGCGAGACCTCGGGCTCGGCCACGGTCGCGGCCACCTCGGCCAGGACCGTCTCCGGGTCCTCGCCACGCTCCCGCGCGGACCTGGCGACCAGGCGGTCGGCCTCCTCGCGCAGCTCGGTGGCGCGGCGCTGGGCCCGCTCCAGCTCCTTGGTGAGCTGGGTGACCTCGCGCTCGGCCTGCTGTGCCGCGTTGCCCGCGGACTCGGCCTGGACCTCGGTCATCGACCGGGCGCCGGTGATCTCGGCGACCTCGGGGTCGAAGGCGGCGCCGCCCTGGATGATGTGGCGCGTGGCGTCGACGCCCGCGTCCTCCATCAGCCGGAAGATCTGGCGGCGCTGGTGCGGGAGGGACAGGGACACGACGGTGCCGGTGCGGCCGGCGCGCGCCGTACGGCCGGCGCGGTGCAGGTAGTCCTTGTGGTCGCCGGCCGGGTCCACGTTCAGGACCAGGTCGATGCCGTCCACGTGGATGCCGCGGGCGGCGACGTCGGTGGCGACCAGGACGTTGACGTAGCCGTCCTTGAAGTCGGCCAGTGTGCGGGTGCGCGCGCCCTGGGTCATGCCGCCGTGCAGCGCGTCCGCCTTGGCACCGGCGTCGCGCAGCTGCTCGGCGACGCGGTCGGCGCCCAGCTGGGTGCGGACGAAGATGATGGTGCGGCCCTTGCGGGAGGCGATGGCCGCGGTGACCGGCGCCTTGTCCTTGGGCTTCACGACCAGGATGTGGTGCGACATGGTCGTCACCGCGCCCTGGGCCGCGTCCACCTCGTGCAGGGCCGGGTCCTTCAGGTACCGGTCGACGAGGGTCTTGATCTCGTTCTCCATGGTGGCGGAGAACAGCATCCGCTGGCCGCCGGCCGGGACCTGGTCGAGCAGCTCGGTGACCTCGGGCAGGAAGCCCAGGTCGGACATCTGGTCGGCCTCGTCGAGGACCGCGATCTGCACGTTCTCCAGGGAGCAGGCGCCGCGGTTGATGATGTCGCGCAGCCGGCCCGGGGTGGCGACCAGGATGTCGACGCCGCGCTCCAGGGCGTAGATCTGGTTGCCCATCGAGGTGCCGCCGCAGACGACCTTCATCTTCAGGCCGAGGACGTCGCCGTACGGCTGGAGCGCGTCGGCCACCTGCATGGCCAGCTCGCGGGTCGGGGTGAGGATGACGGCGCGGGGCTTGTGCTTCTCGGTGCGGCCGCCGGCCAGCGTGGCCAGGGTCGGCAGACCGAAGGAGAGGGTCTTGCCGGAGCCGGTGCGGCCTCGGCCGAGGATGTCCTTGCCCGCCAGCGCGTCCGGGATGGTCGCGGCCTGGATCGGGAAGGGGGTGGTCACGCCGTTCTGCGCGAGCTTGCGCACGACGCCCTCGGGCAGACCGAGGTCGGCGAACGTCGGCTCGGGAGCCGCCTCGGGAGCCTCGACGGCCTCCGGGGACTCGGTGGTCGCGGAGGCGTCTACGGCCTCGACGGCCTCCGGCGCGCCCTCTGCGCCTTCGGCGTTTCCGGGCACGACGACGTGGTCAGTACTGGTCATGGACATGCGAATGCGAAACCTTCCGGAGTCTCTCGTCGGCACGCGCCCGTCAACTCCGTGAATCGCGATTCGCAATACGACCGCCTCGATGCGGTCCACCACGGCAAGGGGAGAGTACGCGCCACACGGCGCGCTCTGCGGTGGCGCCGGGCAAATGGGATCAAACGATCTACCACCATACGCACCCTCCACCCTCGAAGGCAAACCGGCAGCACATGCCCAGCTCAGCGACCCGTCGCCGCCCGTCACCGTCCTACGCCGGCGTCCCGGCCGCCGGTGCCGGCTCCCGCTGCTCGAGCTGGGTCCCGGGAGGCTCGTGCGCCGACGAGGACGGCTCGGCCACCGTCGGGTCCGGCGTCGGGGAGGCGGGCGGCTCCTCGGTCCGCGTCGGCTCCGGCTCGGCCGTCCGGGTGGGCTCGGCCGGGGGCGTCCGGGTCGGCTCGGGGTCGTGATTGCCGCCGTCCGGCGGCGGGGCGCCGGTCGGGCCCGCGGCCGGGGGCTCCGAGGCGGACCCGGCCCCGCCCTTGCCGTCCTTGCCGCCCTTCCCCTTGCCGTCACCCTCGTCCCGCCCCTTGCCCTTGCCCTTGGCCTTCTTCCCCTTGCCGTGCCCCTCGTCGGCCGCCGCCGCGCCGTACCCGGCGTTCCCCCCGGAGACCGCGGGGCCGCCCTCCGGTACCTCGCCGCCCCGCCCCCCGGCGGAGTGGGACGGCCTGGCGCCCCCGCCGGACTCGTCGTCGCCGACGCTCATGCAGCCGGCGGCGGCGACGACGGCCAGGGCGGTGGCGGCCATACGGACGGGTACGTACAAGGGGCGCACGGGCGGCCACCTCCGGGGGTCAAGGAGTCGACGTGCCCAACTCCCGTCACCCACAAGAGGACACGCGCCCGGCGAGGCGGACTTGACCCGAGCGCGTCACCCGTACCCGTGGCACCCGTCCGCACCCGGGCGCGCGTCACCCGTACCCGAGGGAGTGCAGCCGCGCGTCGTCGATCCCGAAGTGGTGGGCGATCTCGTGAACGACCGTCACCTCGGTCTCGGCGACCACGTCTTCACGCGTCGCACAGAACCGCAGCGTCGGCCCCCGGTAGATGGTGATCCGGTCCGGCAGCACGCCCGCGTACCACTCCCCGCGCTCCGTCAGCGGCGTCCCCTCGTACAGCCCGAGCAGCTCGGGATCGTCCGCCGGCGGTTCGTCCTCGACGAACACCGCGACGTTGTCCATCAGCCGCGTCAGCTCCGGCGGGATCCGGTCCAGGGCCTCGGCGACCAGTTCCTCGAACTCCTCGCGCGTCATCTCCAGCACAGGACCATTGTCGGGTACGACCGTGGAGTACGACCCGCATATCCGCCCCGGGCCACGGGCATACGGGACCAATGGCCCGCGTCCCCGCCGCAGCCCCGCACGCCCTGGCCGAGGTGATGAACCCCATCCGCAACGTCCCGCGCATCCTCACCCGCCGCTACCGCGACCGGCGCGCACGCCGTGGCCGGCCCACGTCCGCCGCCCCCGAACTCGCCGCCCGCTCCCACCCCTGGACCCGGGCCGCCGGTCTGGTGGCCGTCGTCCTGCTCGGTGCCTGGCTGGGACTGCTGGTCGTCGGCAACGTCCGGGCCCCGGTCGGCCCCATGAACACGACGATGACCCTGCGCCCGTCGCTGGCCGGCGGCACGAAGATCAACGTCTCGCCGCTGGGCGCCCTCCAGCTCGACAGCCACGTCGCCCCGGTCCGCCTCGACGTCAACGTCGACCAGCTCGACCCCGCCCGCGCCCAGGCCCTCGTCGACCACCCCGAACGCCTCTCCGGGCTCCAGGACGAGGTCGCCCAGGACGTCGAGCACGGCACGCTCGACCTGGCCGTCCGCTCCTGCGTGGCCGTCGTCACCGGTGCCACGGCCCTCGGCCTCGTCGTCTACCGTCGCCCCCGGCGCGCCCTCGCCGCCGGGGGACTCGCGCTCACTCTGCTGGTCGCCTCCGGCGGCACCGCCTACGCGACCTGGAACCCCGACTCCGTCCTGGAGCCGAAGTTCTCCGGCCTGCTCTCCTCCGCGCCCTCCCTGGTCGGCAACGCGCGCAGCATCGTGACCGAGTTCGACGTCTACCAGAAGGAGCTGGCACGGCTGGTCACCAACGTGACCAAGCTCTACGACGTCACCTCGACGCTCCCCGCCTACCAGCCCGACCCGACCACGATCCGCGTCCTGCACGTGTCGGACATCCACCTGAACCCGGCGAGCTGGAAGATCATCGCCTCACTGGTGGAGCAGTACAAGGTGAACGTGATCGTCGACTCGGGCGACACGATGGATCACGGCACGGCCGCGGAGAACGGCTTCCTGGACCCCATCGAGGACCTCGGCGCCCCCTACGTCTGGGTCCGCGGCAACCACGACTCGCGCGGCACCCAGGAGTACCTGAAGCACCTCAAGAACGTGCACGTCCTGGACGACGGCCACGCCCGGACCGTCGCGGGCCTGCGCTTCGCCGGCATGGGGGACCCGCAGTACACCCCCGACCGCTCCCAGGCGGACGGCGCCGAGGCCTCCCAGGAACTGGCCGGCGCCCGCCTCGCCTCCGCCCTGCGCGACCAGAGCGCGGCCGGCACCCCCGTGGACATCGCCGTCGCCCACGAGCCGTCGGCCGCCCGCGAGGTCGACGGCGACGTGCCCCTCGTGCTCGCGGGGCACCTGCACCACGAGGACATGGAGGTCATGAAGTACGGCACCCGGCTGCGCGTCGAGGGCTCCACCGGCGGCAGTGGCCTGCGCGCCGTCGAGGGCAAGTACCCCGACCCCATCCAGGCGTCCATCCTCTACTTCGACCGGGACAGCCGACGCCTCCAGGCCTGGGACGAGATCGAGCTGGGCGGCCTGGGCCTGACGACGGCCGAGGTCAGCCGCCATCTGCCGAAGGAGAACCAGCCGGGCGCGACTCCGTCCCCCTCCGCGACCACCCCCTCTCCCTCCTCCACCGGCCCGTCCCCCTCCGGCCCGGGAGCCTCCCCCACTGCCCCGGGCAGCCCCGCCCCCAGCACTCCGTAAACCGTTTTGGCGATACCTCCCGCCATCCCATATGCTTCTCACGTCCCCGACGCGCTGCGAAGCGCCCAGGCGGGCCGATAGCCCTCATCGTCTAGCGGCCTAGGACGCCGCCCTTTCAAGGCGGTAGCACGGGTTCGAATCCCGTTGGGGGCACGCAGTACATGTGCGACACTGTCGTACGAAGCTTGGTCCTGTGGAGCAGTTTGGAGTGCTCGCCACCCTGTCAAGGTGGAGGCCGCGGGTTCAAATCCCGTCAGGACCGCTGAGGTTTCACGTGAAACCTCGCGGCTGGGTAGCTCAGTTGGTACGAGCGATCGCCTGAAAAGCGATAGGTCGCCGGTTCGACCCCGGCCCCAGCCACAGCAAAGGCCCCGATCTTCGGATCGGGGCCTTGTTGTAGTTACCTGCGTTGCCTGGGCCGACGCCGCGGCAAAAGCGTTAGCCAGGTTTTTCCCGAGGATGAGATCCTGGAACCCGTATGTCTACGCATCCTGCCCCCGCCCTCGGCACCCTCGCCCCCCGGCTGACCGAGCTGTCGCTGCGCGACGCACACCGGCTCGGCCGCAGGCTGGAGGGTGCGCGGAAGATCCGCAAGCCGGAGGCCCGCGCCGCCGTCCTCGCCGAGATCGAGACGGAGGTGGCCAAGGCCGAGCGGCGTATCGGTGAGCGCCGGGCGCGGGTGCCGGCCGTCAGCTACCCCGAGCAGCTCCCGGTCAGCCAGAAGAAGGACGAGATCGCGGCGGCCATCCGTGATCACCAGGTCGTGATCGTCGCCGGTGAGACGGGGTCCGGGAAGACCACGCAGATCCCGAAGATCTGTGTCGAGCTGGGCCGAGGCGTCCGCGGCATGATCGGACACACCCAGCCCCGCCGGATCGCCGCGCGCACCGTCGCCGAGCGGGTCGCGGACGAGCTGGACACCCCGCTCGGGGAGACCGTCGGCTGGAAGGTGCGGTTCACCGACCAGGTGAACCCGGAGTCCACCTTCATCAAGCTGATGACGGACGGCATCCTGCTCGCCGAGATCCAGACCGACCGCGAGCTGCGCGCCTACGACACGATCATCATCGACGAGGCCCACGAGCGGTCCCTCAACATCGACTTCCTGCTGGGCTACCTCGCCCAGCTGCTGCCCAAGCGGCCGGACCTGAAGGTCGTCATCACCTCGGCGACCATCGACCCGGAGCGCTTCTCGCGCCACTTCGGCGACGCGCCGATCGTCGAGGTCAGCGGGCGCACCTATCCCGTGGAGGTGCGCTACCGGCCACTCCTCGAGGAGGACGGCGACGACGCCGACCGGGACCAGATCACGGCGATCACCGACGCCGTCGAGGAGTTGATGGGCGAGGGCAAGGGCGACATCCTCGTCTTCCTCTCCGGCGAGCGCGAGATCCGCGACACGGCGGACGCGCTGGAGAAGAAGAGATACAAGTTCACCGAGGTGCTGCCGTTGTACGCCCGGCTCTCGCACGCCGAGCAGCACCGCGTCTTCCAGCAGCACACCGGGCGTCGGATCGTCCTCGCGACCAACGTCGCCGAGACCTCCCTCACCGTGCCGGGCATCAAGTACGTCATCGACCCCGGCTTCGCCCGCATCTCCCGCTACAGCCACCGCACCAAGGTCCAGCGGCTGCCCATCGAGCCGGTCTCGCAGGCCAGCGCCAACCAGCGCAAGGGCCGCTGCGGCCGTACGTCCGACGGCATCTGCATCCGGCTGTACTCCGAGGACGACTTCACCGCGCGCCCGGAGTTCACGGACGCGGAGATCCTCCGGACCAACCTCGCCTCCGTCATCCTCCAGATGACCGCGGCCGGGCTCGGGGACATCGAGAAGTTCCCGTTCATCGACCCGCCGGACCACCGCAACATCCGCGACGGCGTGCAGCTGCTCCAGGAGCTCGGCGCGCTCGACCCGGCGCAGAAGGACGTGCGCAAGCGGCTGACCGACACCGGCCGCAAGCTCGCCCAGCTGCCCGTCGACCCGCGGCTGGCCCGGATGGTGCTGGAGGCGGACAAGAACGGCTGTGTCCGCGAGGTCATGGTCATAGCCGCCGCGCTGTCCATCCAGGACCCGCGCGAGCGCCCGGCGGAGAAGCAGGCGCAGGCGGACCAGCAGCACGCCCGGTTCAAGGACGAGACCAGCGACTTCCTCGCCTTCCTCAACCTCTGGCGGTACGTGCGCGAGCAGCAGAAGGAGCGCGGCTCGTCGTCCTTCCGCCGGATGTGCAAGCAGGAGTACCTGAACTTCCTGCGTATCCGCGAGTGGCAGGACATCTACACGCAGCTGCGCACGGTCGCCAGGCAGATGGGCATCCACCTCAACGACGCCGACGACGCCGCGCCCGACGACCGGGTGCACGTGTCGCTGCTGGCCGGGCTGCTCTCCCACGTCGGCATGAAGGACGTGAAGGAGGGCGCGAAGAACGAGTACGTGGGCGCGCGCAACGCCAAGTTCGCGATCTTCCCGGGCTCCGCGCTGTTCAAGAAGCCCCCGCGGTTCGTGATGTCGGCGGAGCTGGTGGAGACCTCCCGGCTCTGGGCCCGTGTCAACGCCAAGATCGAGCCCGAGTGGGTGGAGCCGCTCGCCGGCCACCTCCTCAAGCGCACCTACAGCGAACCGCACTGGGAGAAGGACCAGGCGGCGGTGATGGCGTACGAGAAGGTCACGCTGTACGGCGTGCCGATCGTGGCGCAGCGCAAGGTGAACTACGGGCGGATCGATCCGGAGATCAGCCGCGAGCTGTTCATCCGCAACGCCCTGGTGGAGGGCGACTGGCGCACGCACCACAAGTTCTTCGCCGACAACCGCAGGCTGCTGACCGAGGTCGAGGAGCTGGAGCACCGGGCCCGGCGCCGGGACATCCTGGTCGACGACGAGACGCTGTACGACTTCTACGACCAGCGGGTGCCCGAACACGTCGTCTCGGGTGCGCACTTCGACTCGTGGTGGAAGCACAAGCGGCACGAGCAGCCCGACTTCCTCGACTTCGAGCGCGAGATGCTCATCAACGAGAAGGCGGGGGCGGTCACCAAGGACGACTACCCGGACTCCTGGCGGCAGGGGCCGCTGAAGTTCCGGGTGACGTACCAGTTCGAGCCGGGCGCGGACGCCGACGGCGTGACCGTGCACGTGCCGCTCCAGGTGCTCAACCAGGTCACGGACGAGGGCTTCGACTGGCAGATCCCGGGCCTGCGCGAGCAGGTCGTCACGGAGCTGATCCGCTCCCTGCCCAAGCCGGTCCGCCGCAACTACGTGCCCGCGCCGAACTACGCCCAGGCGTTCCTGGACCGTGCCGTGCCTCTTCAGGAGCCGCTGACGGTGACCATGGCGCGGGAGCTGAAGCGGATGGTGGGGGTGCCGTTCGACGCGGAGGACTTCGACTGGTCGAAGGTGCCCGACCACCTCAAGATCACGTTCCGGATCGTCGACGAGCGGCGCCGCAAGCTGGCCGAGGACAAGGACCTGGAGGCGCTGAAGCTCCGGCTGCGTCCGAAGGCGCGCAAGGCGCTCTCGCAGGCCGCCGCGGCCACCGCGGAGCGCAGCGGCGGCGAGTCCCTGGAGCGCTCCGGACTGACGGACTGGACGATCGGCACGCTGACCCGGGTCTTCGAGACCCGCCGGGCCGGTCAGCCGGTCAAGGCGTATCCGGCGCTGGTGGACGACGGGCCGAAGGCGGACACCGTCTCCGTCCGCCTCTTCGACACCGAGGCCGAGCAGGCGCAGGCGATGTGGAGGGGCACGCGGCGGCTGATCCTGCGCAACATCCCGGTCAACCCGGCGAAGTTCGCGTCCGAGAAGCTGACCAACCAGCAGAAGCTGGGCCTGTCCGCGAATCCGCACGGTTCGATCCAGGCGCTGTTCGACGACTGCGCCATGGCGGCGGCGGACCGGCTGATCGCGGACTTCGGCGGCCCGGCCTGGGACGAGGAGTCGTACCGGAAGCTCTACGACAAGGTCCGCGCGGAGATCGTCGACACGACCGTCCGTACGGTGGGCCAGGTGCAGCAGGTGCTGGCGGCCTGGCAGGCCTGTGAGCGCCGCCTGAAGGCCGTACGCAGCCCGGCGCTGCTGGCGAACCTCCAGGACGTGCGGGGGCAGCTGGACGCGCTGGTGAAGCCCGGCTTCGTGACGGAGGCGGGGATCGGACGGCTGCCGGACCTGATGCGCTACCTGGTCGCCGCGGACCGCCGGCTGCAGCAGATGCCGACCGGCGTGCAGCGGGACACGTCCCGCATGGAGAAGGTCCACGAGATGCGGGACGAGTACGCGTGGCTCCTCGAGCAGATGCCGCAGGGGCGGCCGGTGCCCCGGCAGGTCCTGGACGTCCGCTGGATGATCGAGGAGCTGCGGGTCAGCTATTTCGCCCACGCGCTGGGCACGGCGTACCCCGTCTCCGACAAGCGGATCGTGAAGGCCATCGACGCCCTCGCGCCGTGACGGAGCCCGTACGGAGGGTGAGTTCGACCGGCGGCCCACCCTCCTGTACAGTCTCTTCTCGCAGCGCAACACAACAAAAGCGCCGCGAAACCTGGTCCTGTGGAGCAGCTTGGAGTGCTCGCCACCCTGTCAAGGTGGAGGCCGCGGGTTCAAATCCCGTCAGGACCGCAGTAAAGAGAGGCCCCGCACCGAGCAATCGGTGCGGGGCCTCTTCGTATGGCGGGGCGTCACACGCGAAGCGCTCGCCACCCTGTCAAGGTGGCCCCGCACCGTCTGGTGCGGGGCTTCTTCTTTTGCCCGCAGCGTCGGGTGCGGGCAACTGGCCTTCCCTGGTCGCCCTCAGGGGCATCAGGAGTCGCCAGAAGCTCTCAGCGGCCCTGAGCCGCCCTCCCGCGGCCTTGACGGCGTCACTTTCGCTCGGTACTTCAAAGACAGGGCACAACCACCCTGTGGCCCCTGGAGGTGGCGTATGGCGACATCGGTCAGGCACGAGACGCGGGCCCTGCTCCGCGCGCATCTGTCGGCCGCGTCGTCGTACGGTCACCTGACGCGCCACTGCCCGATCTGCCACCGGCTCCTGCGGCTCGCACTGGACTCGCCGGCCCCACAGTCTCCGACAGGTCGTCAAGAGGGCGTCGAGGACGGGAGCGCGCCCACGGCATGAAAGCGCGCGACCCCAACGCCCTTGCCCCGCAGACCTCCTGGAGGCCACGCCTCCATTAGCGCACCGGCGTCGGATCCAACAACCGCCGCGGCGTGTGACGGGTGTCACCGCATGAGTTTTTGGAACCGTGGCACTTACGGCTCCCCTACAACTGATCAATTTAATATGTGCAATTGCACCACCTTCGCAGTGCTCGCACAGCCGATCCGACACCCCTCCCCAGACTCCGACAAGCCCGGACACAGGACAGGACGCGGACCCGGTCATGCACCCGGGCACACGCCTGGGCCCGGGCACAAAAAAATCGCGCTGGACCCGGCGGAGTCCAGCGCGATCAACGACGCACCTCTGTTGGGGCAGGGACGGCGTCGCTTGGAGCTGTGGTTCCAGGCGCCGCGACAGATTGGGGGACCTGTCGTTCTGCCCGGTTATTCAGTTGTTCAGGCCTCGCTGCGCTGCTGCGGAATGCCCGCGAGCAGAGCGCGGACCTCGGCTTCGCGGTAGCGGCGATGCCCGCCGAGCGTGCGGATCGACGTGAGCTTGCCGGCCTTCGCCCAGCGCGTGACCGTCTTCGGGTCGACGCGGAACATGGTGGCGACCTCAGCCGGGGTCAGCAGCGGCTCGGCATCAGGGGTGCGAGCGGTCATGAGCGGCCTCCTCGGGAGAACCGAACCTTCTCGGTTCATTCCTCTAAATTCTGCACCTTGACCCGCGTTGCCCGAAATGGCGGACGCGAGTCGAGTCGGTTATAGGACGAACGGCTTGTCCTCGGCACTACAACTACACCATCTGTCCAGCCGCGTCGGCCAAACCGATGGAATTGCCCTCCCAGGTGTTCATCAGCGACGGAAGCCGATGGACCATGCCATAGCGGACAGTCACGCCTCTGTGACGATCAGTCACAGGGGCGATCAGGAGTCACCAGACCCCCCAAAGCGTGCAATGCTGAGATTCCACCCACAGTGCATCACGGCAGGACGGAAGGAGCCCTCCCCGGGCTCCTTGTCCTATTTTGGCATGAGGAGGGGGAAGCGGCGCAAGAGTGATGTACGTGCGGTCCGTCACGCTTGACGCATACGCCCGGATCGGGACCTACGTCCCTTGTCGGCAGGAGATCAGCCCACCCCGGGCGGGTGTCGGAGCGGAAGACGAAACCCCACATCGGGCGGTACGTCAAACGTCAGTTCGCCGAGCGCCGGTCCCGGACCGCCCGCCAGCGCTCCACCAGCCGCCCGTACGCCGCCCCCGCGGTGACCCCGTCGCCGTGGCGCAGCGCCTCGATCCCCTCGGCCACGTCGGCCGCGGAGTGGTCCGCCGCCAACTCGCCGGCCGGCAGGGCGTGCACCAGTCCGCCGTAGTCCAGCTCGACCAGGGAACGCGGGTGGAACTCCTCCAGCCAGCGCCCCACGTCCACCAGGCCGTCGATGAGCGGCCCCTCGTCCACGGCCTCCCGCAGGGCCCGCAGCCCCCGGGCCACCCGCCGGCGGGCCTGCACCATGGGCGTGCGGTAGCGCAGCACCGGTGCGGTCGCCGCCTCGTCGTCGCCGCCCTCCTCGTACTCCCGCTCCGCGTCGGAGACCAGGACGAACCAGTTGATCGGCACCTGCCAGGTGGCGGTGCGGATCCAGGGCCGGGCGTCCGGGTTGCGCTCCAGCCAGCGCTCGTAGTCCTGCGCGCTCTGGCGGCGTACGACGGGTGGGATCAGGGCGTCCAGGACCGGCTCCGGGAAGTCCTCGGCCAGGTCGCCCAGGGCCTGCCAGCCGCGCAGCCGGGTCCGCCAGGGGCAGACGCAGACCACGCCGTCCACCTCGGTCACGAAGGCGTCGGCGCTCTCGTGCACCGGCACCGCCACGGGCGGGGTGGGCAGCAGGTCGGCCAGGGAGCGGCGCAGCTCGTCCTGGTAGGAGGGCCGGTCGGGACGGCGGGCGTAGCGGGTCCAGTGGGCGCGTTCCTCGTCGGGGAAGGCCGCCAGCGGCTCGTACACGCGCAGGTACGCCGCGTACGGGACGATCACCGAGGACACCTTGGGCACGCCTGCTCCCTCCCCCGCGCACCGGCGCGAAAACCTGCGGAAACCCGTGGAAACGGATCACAAACGCGCGGGAATCTCTGCAAATCGTCGCACGCCCGTACTCCGTGCGGAGGTGATCCTGAGCACTGTGCGGCGGGCCGGTACCCCCAGGCTCTAATCTCGTGCCACAGTCCCCGCCACCTTCACGGGGCCTGCCACCCATCGCCGCACCTACACAGGAGTCACCACCGTGACCGACGTAAACGGCGCACCTGCTGATGTACTGCACACCCTGTTCCACTCGGATCAGGGGGGTCATGAGCAAGTCGTGCTCTGCCAGGACCGTGCCAGCGGCCTCAAGGCCGTGATCGCCCTCCACTCCACCGCCCTGGGCCCCGCGCTCGGCGGTACCCGCTTCTACCCGTACGCGAGCGAGGCGGAGGCCGTCGCCGACGCGCTGAACCTCGCGCGCGGGATGTCGTACAAGAACGCCATGGCCGGTCTGGACCACGGTGGCGGCAAGGCGGTGATCATCGGCGATCCGGAGCAGATCAAGAGCGAGGAACTGCTCCTCGCCTACGGCCGGTTCGTCGCCTCGCTGGGCGGCCGCTACGTCACCGCGTGCGACGTCGGCACCTACGTCGCCGACATGGACGTCGTGGCCCGCGAGTGCCGCTGGACGACCGGGCGCTCCCCGGAGAACGGCGGCGCGGGCGACTCCTCCGTGCTCACCTCCTTCGGCGTCTACCAGGGCATGCGGGCCGCCGCCCAGCACCTGTGGGGCGACCCGACGCTGCGCGACCGCACGGTCGGCATCGCGGGCGTCGGCAAGGTCGGCCACCACCTGGTCGAGCACCTGCTCGCCGAGGGCGCCCACGTCGTCGTCACCGACGTGCGCAAGGACGTGGTGCGGGGCATCACCGAGCGGCACCCTTCGGTGGTCGCCGTCGCCGACACCGACGCGCTGATCCGGGTGGAGAACCTGGACATCTACGCGCCCTGCGCGCTCGGCGGCGCGCTGAACGACGACAGCGTGACGGTGCTGACCGCCAAGGTGGTGTGCGGCGCGGCCAACAACCAGCTCGCCCACCCGGGCGTCGAGAAGGACCTCGCCGACCGCGGGATCCTCTACGCGCCGGACTACGTGGTGAACGCCGGCGGTGTCATCCAGGTCGCCGACGAGCTGCACGGCTTCGACTTCGACCGGTGCAAGGCGAAGGCCGCGAAGATCTACGACACCACGCTGGCCATATTCGCACGTGCGAAGGAGGACGGTATTCCGCCGGCCGCGGCGGCCGACCGGATCGCCGAGCAGCGGATGGCGGAGGCCCGTCCCAGGCCGTGATCCGGCGATTGCGGACGGTGACCCGGCGGGGGCTTCGCGGGGTTTGACCGGTACCCGTCGGGGCGCAGTTGGAGAGAACTCTCACTTATCCCGGCGGGTCGACCGTCGAAAGGTGGTTAAAATCGCCTTTGACCAGCGAGGACGGGGCTCCTCGACGGTCCTGGGCAGGGCCACGTGCTGCGGGCGACGTACCGTATGGGCGTGGGCTCAGGTACCGTGGAAGCCCTACGGACCGGTCTCTCTGCGGAGAGCCCGTTCCGGACCATGAACGCGTGTCAAGACTCTGGGGCCGTCGAGCCCCGTCGTTGAGGGGGTCGAGCCATGGGGCGCGGCCGGGCCAAGGCCAAGCAGACGAAGGTCGCCCGCCAGCTGAAGTACAACAGCGGTGGGACTGATCTCTCCCGCCTGGCCGAGGAGCTGGGCGCATCGCCGTCGAATTCGCAACCGCCGAATGGCGAGCAATTCGAGGACGATGAGCAGGACGACGACGTGTACGCAAAGTACGCCGACCTCTATGAGGACGACGACGAGGACGAGGACGGCCAGTCCCCGTCCCAACAGCGACGCGGCGCTTGACCTTGCACTGAACACCTTCCCGGTCGGTGACCTCTGTCACCGACCGGGTTCTGTGCTACCCGCGGCATCCGGGGCACCTGCGGCACCTGCGTCTCCTCAGGCGGCGTAGTCGCCGATCAGTGCCGCGCCGCTCTGGTGGTCTGCGCGGTCGGTGATCTCGCCGGCCACCCACGCGTCCACGCCGCGGTCGGCGAGGGTCGTCAGGGCCACGTCCGTCGACTCCTCGGGCACGATCGCGATCATGCCCACGCCCATGTTGAGGGTCTTCTCCAGCTCCAGGCGCTCGACCTTGCCGGTCCGGCCGACGAGGTCGAAGATCGCGCCCGGGGTCCAGGTGGAGCGGTCGACCACGGCGTGCAGGCCGTCGGGGATCACGCGGGCCAGGTTGGCCGCGAGGCCGCCGCCGGTGACGTGGCTGAAGGCGTGGACCTCGGCGGTGCGCATGAGGGCCAGGCAGTCCAGGGAGTAGATCTTGGTCGGCTCCAGCAGTTCCTCGCCGAGGGTGCGGCCGACACCGTCCAGGTGGGCGTCGAGCGCCAGGCCGCCCTCGTTCAGCAGGACGTGGCGGACCAGCGAGTACCCGTTCGAGTGAAGCCCGGAGGACGCCATGGCGATCACCGCGTCACCCGTACGGATGCGATCCGGGCCGAGCAGACGGTCGGCCTCCACGACGCCCGTACCGGCGCCCGCGACGTCGAAGTCGTCGGCGCCCAGCAGGCCGGGGTGCTCGGCCGTCTCGCCGCCCACCAGGGCGCATCCGGCCAGCACACAGCCCTCGGCGATGCCCTTGACGATGGCGGCGACACGCTCGGGGTGGACCTTGCCGACGCAGATGTAGTCGGTCATGAACAGCGGCTCGGCGCCGCACACCACGATGTCGTCCATGACCATCGCGACCAGGTCGTGGCCGATGGTGTCGTAGACGCCGAGCTGACGGGCGATGTCGACCTTGGTGCCGACACCGTCGGTGGCGGAGGCGAGCAGCGGGCGCTCGTAGTTCTTGAGGGCCGAGGCGTCGAAGAGGCCGGCGAAGCCGCCGAGGCCGCCGAGGACCTCCGGGCGCCGCGTCTTCTTGACCCATTCCTTCATGAGCTCGACGGCGCGGTCGCCCGCCTCGATGTCGACGCCGGCTGCTGCGTAGCTGGCACCAGTTGTGTCAGGCATGACGATGTGAACCTTCGTGTCGTACGGCAGGGAGGCCAGGGAAACCATGGGAAGCCGGGCAAGCCAGGGAAAGGGACGGCTACGGGCGACGGATGGCGTCGGCGGCGGCCGTACCGGCGGGCCCGGCGGCCAGCTCGGTCTCCAGGAGCTGCTTGCCGAGCAGCTCGGGGTCGGGGAGCTCCATCGGGTACTCGCCGTCGAAGCAGGCGCGGCACAGGTTCGGCTTGGCGATGGTGGTCGCCTCGATCATGCCGTCGATGGAGATGTACGCCAGGGAGTCGGCGCCCATCGAGGTGCCGATCTCCTCGACGCTCATGCCGTTGGCGATCAGCTCGGCGCGGGTGGCGAAGTCGATGCCGAAGAAGCAGGGCCACTTCACGGGCGGGGACGAGATCCGGATGTGGATCTCGGCGGCGCCCGCCTCGCGGAGCATGCGGACCAGGGCCCGCTGGGTGTTGCCGCGGACGATGGAGTCGTCGACGACGACCAGCCGCTTGCCCTTGATGACTTCCTTCAGGGGATTCAGCTTCAGGCGGATGCCCAACTGGCGAATGGTCTGTGAGGGCTGGATGAAGGTCCGGCCGACATAGGCGTTCTTCACCAGGCCGTTGCCGAAGGGGATGCCGGAGGCCTCGGCGTAGCCGATCGCGGCGGGGGTGCCGGATTCCGGGGTCGCTATGACGAGATCGGCCTCCGCGGGGGCCTCCTTCGCCAGCCGGCGGCCCATCTCGACACGCGAGAGGTAGACGTTGCGGCCGGCGATGTCGGTGTCCGGGCGGGCCAGGTACACGTATTCGAAGACACAGTGCTTGGGCTTCGCTTCTGCGAATCGAGACGTTCGCAGGCCGTTCTCGTCGATGGCGACGAACTCGCCCGGCTCGATCTCCCGGACGAAGCTGGCGCCGCAGATGTCGAGGGCGGCGGACTCGGAGGCGACCACCCAGCCGCGCTCGAGGCGGCCGAGGACCAGCGGGCGGATGCCCTGCGGGTCGCGGGCCGCGTAGAGGGTGTGCTCGTCCATGAAGACGAGGGAGAAGGCGCCGCGCACCTGGGGCAGCACCTGGCCGGCCGCCTCCTCGACGGTCAGCGGCTTGCCGTCGTCGTCGACCTGACCCGCGAGCAGGGCCGTGATCAGGTCCGTGTCGTTGGTCGCCGCGACGCGGGTGGAGCGGCCTTCCTGCTTGGGCAGGCCGGCGACCAGCTCCGCGAGCTGGGCGGTGTTGACGAGGTTGCCGTTGTGCCCGAGCGCGAGGGAACCCTGCGCGGTGGCACGGAACGTCGGCTGGGCGTTCTCCCACACGGAGGCACCGGTGGTCGAGTAGCGGGCGTGACCGACCGCGATGTGACCCTGGAGCGAACCGAGCGAGGTCTCGTCGAAGACCTGGGACACCAGGCCCATGTCCTTGAAGACGAGGATCTGGGAGCCGTTGCTGACCGCGATTCCCGCGGACTCCTGGCCCCGATGCTGGAGGGCGTACAGCCCGAAGTACGTGAGCTTTGCGACCTCTTCGCCAGGAGCCCAGACACCGAAGACGCCGCAAGCGTCCTGGGGGCCCTTCTCGCCGGGAAGCAGATCGTGATTGAGTCGACCGTCACCACGTGGCACGCCTCCGAGTGTAGGCGAGGTCGACCACTGGTCCGAATTGGGGATGCGGGCTCACCAGTGGATCACCGGTCGGCGACGGCGCGGACCGTGACACCGTCTGCGCTGGTCAGCGTGAGGGTTTCCTGATCGATCCGGTAGTCGACCTTGCTGTCGAAGAAGCCCAGCAGCCGCTTCTCGGCGTCCATGAGTGAGCCTTCGCACATCATTCGGGTGGTGGACGGGGCGCCGAGGGTGATACGCCCGTCGCTGACGGTGGCCCTGGCGTTGACGTGGTTGCAGGGGAGCCGCCCGGAGACGGTCTTCGCGTCCTGGTCGAAGGTGAGGTGGGCGCGGCCCTTCCCGTCCTTCTTGCCCGGGGCGTCGACGGCCCACTTCGTGCCGTGGAGGGACGCGTCCTCGGACCTGCTGAGCCGGACGGTGTCGCCGTCGGCAGTGGTGAGGGTCAGGCGGTCGCCCTCGCTCTCCGTGGTGAGGGGGCCGGTGGTGAGGGCGCGGCCGAGGGACTTCTCGAAGCCGGCGGGCGTCCGGGCGCAGGCCTTCTCGGTGAACATGGCGTCGCTGAGCCGGACACGTCGGCCGTCGTCACCGCTGTCGCCGTCGCCGTCGCCCGCGTCTTCGACGGCGGCGCGGGCGCTGAAGCTGTTGCAGCCGGTGCTGCCCGCGGCCTCGCCGCCGTCGTCGATCCGTACGTGTGCCGCGTCCGGCGCCCGGTGCGTGGTGCCGTCGACGGTGACGCTGTCGATGCTCCACCGGACGCCGGTGACGCCCGGTCCGTCCGCGCCGACGGAACCACCGCCGGTGCCGTCGGCCTGCTCGCTCCCGCAGGCCGCGGCGAGCGGGACGAGCGCGACGACGGCCGCCGCGGTGAGGGTCATGCTGCGCTGCTGCTTCTGCCTGTACATGCCGATTCGACGGAGACGGGGAAGGTCCGGTTCCGTCGTCCGCCCGGTTCTCCGCCTCTCCCCGGCCGCCGCTCAGCTCAGCAGCGGCAGCAGCGCCCCGAGGTCGGCCCGCTCCCCGCTCGCGCTCACCTTCGCCCCGTCCAGGGCGTCCTTCCAGGCCAGCCGTCCGGTGGCGAGCCGGATCCAGGTCAGCGGGTCGGTCTCGACGACGTTGGGCGGGGTGCCCCGGGTGTGCCGGGGGCCCTCGACGCACTGCACGACCGCGTACGGCGGGATCCGCACCTCCGTCGAGCCGCCGGGCGCCTTCACGGCGAGCGCGTCGGCCAGCAGCCGGGTGGCGGCGGCCAGCGCCTGCCGGTCGTACGGGATGTCGAGGCCGGGGACCGCGGTGTTCAGGTCGTCGGTGTGCACGACCAGCTCGACGGTGCGGGTGACGACGTAGTCGGCCAGCGGCAGGGCGCCCGCGCTGGTGGGGAGCAGCCTGCTCCCGGGGTGGGTGTCGAGCCGCTCGGTGAAGCGCCGCTCGACCTCGGCGAGGTGGGCGCCGAGGTCGGGGTGCTCGGCGGCGAGCCGGCGGGCGGTGCCCGCGATGGCGTCCGCGTCGGCGGCGATGGCGAACGGCCAGTCGAGCAGTTGCCCGTCCTGCCGCGCGGGTTCCGGCTCGCCCATCAGCCGGTCCACGGCGGTCAGCGCCATCCCGACGTGCGCGACCAGCTCCCGCACGGTCCAGTCCCCGAGCCGCGTCGGCAGGCCGAGCTGCTCGGGGGTGAGAGTGCGGACGGCCGCCCGCACGTGGCCGAACTGGGCGAGGACGGCGGCACGGGTGCGGACGGGGTCGTAGGCGCGGGGGCGTTTCCTGGCGGGCGGCATGGCGGTGAGCCTAGGCGAGCCCCGCGAGTGGGCGCCTCACCCCTCGGCGGCGGCCTCCCGGATCAACGGCTCGAACACCCGGCGCACATAGGCGTCGAACGGCTCCGTCAACCCGCCGTCGATCACCCGCCGCACTCCGCACTCGCCCGCGAGCTCCTTGAGGGCGGCGCGGGAGTCCGGTCCCACGCCCCCGCCGATGACCATGACGCCGAACTCCCGCGACTGCAGGAGCTTGCGGGCCTCCTCGTCGGTCGTGACCCCCTCCACGTCGAACCCGTCGGCGCGCAGCGTGTCCAGCACCGCCGTCACCCTGAGCCCGGTCCTGCCCAGCACCAGCGTCCTCATGACCGCTCTCCTCCCGTACGCCTTCGGTCCGTCTCCGGTCCGTCTCCGGTACGTCGACCTCGACGTCGCCGACCCTAGAAGCTCAACCGCGCTCGAGGTCAAGCCCGGCCCGCTCGGCCTCCGCCACGTCGAGGTACGCGCCGTTGCGCGGGACGCCGATGCCGCGCCAGGCGAAGGGGACACCCCGCGCGGTGTCCGGGTCGGGGCCGTCCATCAGCTGGAAGTGGACGTGCGGCTCGGTGGAGTTGCCGGAGTTGCCGCACCGGGCGAGGACCTGGCCGGCGCGGACGCGGTCGCCCTCGCGGACGGCGAAGGAGCCTCGCTGGACGTGGGCGTACAGGGCGTGGGTGCCGTCGCCGAGGTCGAGGACGAGGTGGTTGCCGACGATGTGGCGGACCCCCGCCAGCTCCCGTACCGAGCCCTCGACGAGCATCAGGTACAGCAGCGCGGGCAGCGAGGTGCGGCTCAGGTGGTCGCGCCGGCCGTCGTCGGCCCGTACGACCGTGCCGTCGGCCACCGCGAGGAGCGGGGCGCCGAACGCCGGGAAGTCCCGGGGGCGCCGGGCGAGGGGCCACAGGGCGCGGAAGCCGGGGCGGGCGCCGGGCTCGGGTTCGGCGACGAGGTCGATGGCGAAGGTCTGTCCGTAGGCGTGGACGCCGTGGCTCGGGGTGCGGTCGGCCGGGCTGTTCAGCGCGGACCAGCGGCCGGTGACGGGCGGTGCGGTCTCGACGGGTGCGCGGGCCTTGCCGGACGCGTCGGGGGCGCCGCCGTTCCACCGGTTGACCACGGTGATCAGGACGTAGGCGAGGACCAGCGGCAGGAAGACGCACCACCACGGGATCCCGGGGTCGAAGAGGACGCCGATGGCCACCAGGGCCAGGAAGACGAGCTGCAGCACCCGGAAGGTGATCATGGCGAGCTTGCGTGCGGACATTGGTCCTTCCCCTTGCTCGTGACGTTGCTCGTGACGTTGCTCGTGTCGGTCCTGACCGCCCTCGGTCAGTTCCGTGCGATCGACAGCGCCACCAGCAGCGGGACGACCCGCCCCGGCGGCACCTCGTGGCGGCCCCGGCCGGTGGTGTGCAGCCAGCCGGCGCCGGTGAGCTGGCGCAGGTGGTGGTAGATCTGGCCGGTCGTGCCCATTCCGTCCAGCTCGGCCAGCTCGGCGGCGGTGCGTCGCCCGCCGAGAACCTCCCGCAGCAGCCGCAGCCGCACGGGATGCCCCAGCGCGGCGAACACCTCGGCGGACTCGGCCCAGTCGGCGTCCAGCAGCCCCTCGGTCAGCGCGCCGTGCTGCCAGGCGTACTGCTCCCCGGTCGGCAACCGCACCGAGCCGGTGAAGAGGACACCCCCGGCTTCCGCCTCCAGCTCCGTGAGCTGCTCCTTTAGCCCTTCCAGGGCCCAGAGGTCGCCCCCCTGGACGCGAGGCGCGGGGCGGTCGGTGGCTTCCAGCGCGGCGAGGCGCCGTTCGAGGTCGGCTACGCGTTGTTCGAGATGCTGCTCCACTCCGACAGATTACGGAAGTACGTAATTACGTGCAATCCTTGAACGCGGATCACTCGTACGTGCGTCTGGGCGGGGAACCGACCCTCGCCGGCGCCGGAGTGCGAGCACCATGACGGTCATGGCCGAACACCATCCTGAAATGTCGGTGGAAGTGTTCGAAACGATCGCTTCCGGCGCCCCCGAGACCGTCACCCTCGAGTTCCTCGACGGACGCCTCGCGGTCGGGAAGGCAAGGGACGGGGATCACTGCACCGTCGTGTCCTGGCTGGTCAAACGCTGTCTGCAGACCCGGCCCGACCTGAACCTGTGCCAGACACAAGGGTTACGGGTCGACGCCCACCGGCAGAGCCGTGCGCGGCCGGACGCCGTGCTCGCACCCGAGGCTCATTTCGCGGGGCACGGGGAGTGGGCCGACGCGGCCGGGGCGCTCATGGTCGTCGAGGTCACCTCGTACGACTCGGACACCGACCGGCGGGCCCGGTACGTCAAGCCGGCCGCGTACGGGCAAGCCGGGATCCCCCTGTACCTGCTGATCGACCGGGGAAGCTGCACGATTACGGTGCGCAGCAGCCCGGACCGGCAGGTCGGCGGCTACCGGGACGCCCGCGTCACGATGTTCGGCGAGACGTTGGTCCTGCCGGACCCCGTCGGCATCGAACTCGACACGGCGATCCTCAAGAACTACGTGCGCTGAAGCACAGAGGTCCCGTCCGGACGTGTCCGGACGGGACCTCTGCCGCGCAGCGAGCGTGCGACTACGCCAGCAGCCCCGGGATGGTCCCCTCGTGGGCCTCGCGCAGGTCGGTCAGGGGGAGGGTGAACTCGCCCTGGACCTCGACCGCGTCGCCGTCGACCACGCCGATGCGGGTGACGGGCAGCCCGCGGGCGCCGCACATGTCGTTGAAGCGGAGCTCCTCCGAGCGCGGGACGGCGACGACCGCACGGCCCGCCGACTCCGAGAACAGGAAGGTGAAGGCGTCGAGCCCGTCCGGTACGACCAGGCGCGCGCCCTTGCCGCCCAGCAGCGCCGACTCGACGACCGCCTGGACCAGACCGCCGTCGGACAGGTCGTGCGCGGAGTCGATCATGCCGTCGCGGGAGGCGGAGATCAGGATCTCGCCCAGCAGGCGCTCGCGCTCCAGGTCGACCTTCGGGGGCAGGCCGCCGAGGTGGTCGTGGATCACCTGGGACCAGGCCGAGCCGCCGAACTCCTCACGCGTGTCGCCCAGCAGGTACAGCAGCTGGCCGTCCTCCTGGAAGGCGACCGGCGTGCGGCGGGCCACGTCGTCGATGACGCCGAGGACCGCGACCACCGGGGTGGGGTGGATGGCGGCCTCGCCGGTCTGGTTGTAGAGCGAGACGTTGCCGCCGGTCACCGGGGTGCCGAGCTGGAGGCAGCCGTCGGCCAGGCCGCGCACGGCCTCCGCGAACTGCCACATGACCGCCGGGTCCTCCGGCGAGCCGAAGTTCAGGCAGTCGGAGACCGCGAGGGGCTTCGCCCCGGTCGTGGCCACGTTGCGGTAGGCCTCCGCCAGCGCCAGCTGCGCGCCCGTGTACGGGTCGAGCTTGGCGAACCGGCCGTTGCCGTCGGTGGCGATGGCGACACCGAGGCCGGACTCCTCGTCCACCCGGATCATGCCCGAGTCCTCGGGCTGGGCGAGGACGGTGTTGCCCTGCACGAAGTGGTCGTACTGCTGCGTGATCCACTGCTTGGACGCCTGATTGGGCGAGCCGACCAGCTTGAGGACCTGGTCCTTCAGCTCGTCGGACGTGCCCGGCCGCGGCAGCTTGCCCGCGTCGTCGGCCTGGAGGGCGTCCTGCCAGTCGGGGCGGGCGTAGGGGCGCTCGTAGACCGGGCCGTCGTGGGCGACGGTGCGCGGGTCGACGTCGACGATCTTGCCGCCGTGCCAGAAGATCTCGAGGCGGTCGCCGTCGGTGACCTCACCGATCACCGTGGCGATGACGTCCCACTTGTCGCAGATCTCCAGGAAGCGGTCGACCTTCTCCGGCTCCACGACCGCGCACATGCGTTCCTGCGACTCGCTCATGAGGATTTCCTCGGGCGAGAGGGTCGAGTCGCGCAGCGGTACGTCGTCCAGGGTGACGCGCATGCCGCCGGAGCCGTTCGACGCCAGCTCGGACGTGGCGCAGGACAGGCCCGCCGCGCCGAGGTCCTGGATACCGACGACCAGCTTCTCGGCGAACGCCTCCAGGGTGCACTCGATGAGGAGCTTCTCCTGGAAGGGGTCGCCGACCTGGACGGCGGGACGCTTGGACGGCTTCGCGTCGTCGAAGGTCTCGCTCGCCAGGATCGACGCGCCGCCGATGCCGTCGCCGCCGGTGCGGGCGCCGTACAGGATGACCTTGTTGCCCGCGCCGGAGGCCTTCGCGAGGTGGATGTCCTCGTGCCGCATGACGCCGATGGCACCGGCGTTGACCAGCGGGTTGCCCTGGTAGCAGGCGTCGAAGACGACCTCGCCGCCGATGTTGGGCAGGCCCAGGCAGTTGCCGTAGCCGCCGATGCCGGCGACGACGCCCGGCAGGACGCGCTTGGTGTCGGGGTGGTCCGCGGCGCCGAAGCGCAGGGGGTCCACGACGGCGACCGGCCGCGCGCCCATCGCGATGATGTCGCGCACGATGCCGCCGACGCCGGTCGCGGCGCCCTGGTAGGGCTCCACGTACGACGGGTGGTTGTGCGACTCGACCTTGAAGGTGACCGCGTAGCCCTGGCCGACGTCGACCACACCGGCGTTCTCGCCGATGCCGACGAGCATCGCCTCGGACTCGGGGGCCTTCTCGCCGAACTGGCGCAGGTGGACCTTGCTGCTCTTGTACGAGCAGTGCTCGGACCACATGACGGAGTACATGGCCAGCTCCGCGCCGGTGGGGCGGCGGCCGAGGATCTCGACGACCCTCTCGTACTCGTCCTTCTTCAGGCCCAGCTCGGCCCAGGGCAGCTCGACGTCGGGGGTCGCGGTCGCGTGCTCGACCGTGTCCAGAGGCGTCCGGCTCATGCGTTGACCAGCTTCTTGAGGATCGAGGTGAAGAACGGCAGGCCGTCGGTACGGCCCGTACCGATCAGCGACTCGACGGCGTGCTCGGGGTGCGGCATGAGGCCGACGACGTTCCCGGCGGCGTTGGTGATGCCGGCGATGTCGTTGAGCGAACCGTTGGGGTTCATGTCCAGGTAGCGGAAGGCGACCCGCCCCTCGGCCTCCAGCTCGTCCAGCGTGTGCTGGTCGGCGACGTAGCGGCCGTCCATGTTCTTCAGCGGGATGTGGATCTCCTGACCGGCGGTGTAGTCGCTGGTCCAGGAGGTGTCCGCGTTCTCCACCCGCAGCTTCTGGTCGCGGCAGATGAAGTGCAGGTGGTCGTTGCCCAGCATGCCGCCGGGCAGCAGGTGGGCCTCGGTGAGGATCTGGAAGCCGTTGCAGATGCCCAGCACCGGCAGCCCGGCCTTCGCCTGGTCGATGACGGTGTCCATCACCGGCGAGAAGCGCGCGATGGCGCCGGCGCGCAGATAATCGCCGTACGAGAAACCGCCGCACAGCACCACGGCGTCGACCTGCTTGAGGTCCTTGTCCTTGTGCCAGAGAGCGACGGGTTCGGCGCCGGCGACGCGGATCGCGCGCTGCGTGTCCCGGTCGTCGAGAGAGCCAGGGAAAGTGACGACGCCAATACGAGCGGTCACTTCGCCGCCCCCGCGACTACGTCTTCGGACTCGACCTTGACGGTGAAGTCCTCGATCACGGTGTTGGCGAGGAAGGATTCCGCAAGATCATGGATGCGGGCGAGGGCGGCGTCGTCGACCGGCCCGTCCACTTCCAGTTCGAATCGCTTTCCCTGGCGGACGTCCGAGATCCCTTCGAAACCCAGTCGCGGCAGTGCGCGCTGCACCGCCTGGCCCTGGGGGTCGAGGATCTCCGGCTTGAGCATGACGTCGACTACGACGCGTGCCACTGGCACTCCCGGTGTGTGGTGCTGAGCAGGTTCCTTCAGACTACCCGTACAAAATTTCTACGCGCGTAGCCTTGGAGGAAACTACGTGAGCCCAGTCACGATTCGGCATCGGGAGGGGGCGGCCACGAAAAGCTTCGGGAAAGATCCGGGATCGAGCGCGGACACCTATTGCCCGACGGACACGCGGGCAGATTTAGTCGGTCTTCCCATTGCAATGCCGGGCACTGTACAAATGAAATGTCATTAGCCGATACTTTGCCCAATTACAGGCGAACAGTCGGCATCATCGCGGCGTCTCGGCACGTTCGGGCACGTCATCGCGGAGATGCCGCACGAAGGGACCGATATTCGTGGCGCAGCGTGTCGTGGTCACTCTCTTTGACGACATCGACGGCTCGGAAGCGGCGGAGACGATCGCCTTCGGAGTCGACGGCCGGATGTACGAGATCGACCTGAACGAAGCCAATGCCCGGAAACTGCGCAAGGCGCTCGAACCGTACGTCTCGGCCGGCCGCAAGCGCTCCCGGTCCGGCAAGGCCTACCGGCAGACGGAGGTCGCCCCCGACCCGGCGGCGGTCCGCGCCTGGGCCCAGGCGAACAAGATGGACGTGCCCGCGCGGGGCCGGATCCCGAAGAAGGTGTACGAGGCGTTCGCCGAGGCGCGGTGAGCCGTGCGTCCAGTGAACCGGCCTCCAGTGGGCCGGCGTCCGGCGGGAGCGGCCGACGGCCGCTCAGCCGCCCCTCGCGGCAACCGACTTGCGCGGCACCCCGGGTGATCAGCTAAAGTCTGGAGCACGCCGAGGGGCTAGGCCGAAAGGCCCAGCTCACGGAACATGCGGGTGTAGTTCAGTAGTAGAACATCCCCCTTCCAGGGGGAAGGCGCAGTGTGCAATTCCTGTCACCCGCTCTGCACTGCCGTACCGATGACCCGATGGGATCAGGTAGGCTGGTGCTCGCACCGATCAGTGAACTGCTGATCGGGAGCACATGCGGACGTAGCTCAGTTGGTAGAGCGCAACCTTGCCAAGGTTGAGGTCGCGAGTTCGAGCCTCGTCGTCCGCTCGGGAATCAGACCCCGGTCCTCCAGGACCGGGGTCTTTTCGTGTATCCGGTCCCGGGTGCCCCAACGGCTCTGACATTTGTCATGTCCGGTGATGACGGCTCGCACTGTCGTCCCGCCCGGTGCGCCGGAATGCTCGAAGCATGCAGACGAACGAGCACGAACACGTGATTGAGGTCACCGGCCTTCGGCGGGTGTACGGGGGCGGGTTCGAGGCCGTGCGCGGAATCGACTTCTCCGTGCGCCGCGGCGAGGTCTTCGCCCTGCTCGGCACCAACGGCGCCGGCAAGACGTCGACGGTCGAGCTCCTGGAGGGCCTGGCCGCCCCGGCCGGCGGGCGGGTACGGGTCCTCGGGCACGACCCGTACACCGAGCGGGCCGCCGTGCGCCCGCGCACCGGGGTCATGCTCCAGGAGGGCGGCTTCCCCTCCGAGCTGACGGTCGCCGAGACGGCACGGATGTGGGCGGGGTGCGTGAGCGGCGCCCGGCCGCCGGCCGAGGTGCTGGCGCTGGTCGGTCTGGAGTCGAAGACCGACACCCGCGTGAAGCAGCTGTCCGGTGGCCAGCGGCGCCGCCTGGACCTGGCGCTCGCGCTGCTCGGCGACCCCGAGGTGCTCTTCCTCGACGAGCCCAGCACCGGCCTGGACGCCGAAGGCCGCCGGGACACCTGGGAGTTGGTGGCCGCCCTGCGCGACCAGGGCACGACGGTGCTGCTGACCACGCACTACCTGGAGGAGGCCGAACACCTCGCCGACCGGCTCGCGATCATGCACGACGGCCGGATCGCCGCCACCGGCACCCCGGCCGAGGTGACCGCCGCACAGCCGTCCCACATCTCCTTCGAACTGCCCGACGGCTACTTCGTGGGCGACCTGCCGCCGCTCGGCGAACTCGGCGTGAGCGACCACGAGATCGACGGCCGGACGGTGAAGCTGCGCACCAGGGAACTCCAGCGCGCGGCCACCGGCCTGCTGGTGTGGGCCGCGCAGGCCTCGGTGGAGCTGCGCCGCCTGGACGTGCGCTCGGCGTCCCTGGAGGAGGCCTTCCTCAGCATCGCCAAGAAGGTGGCGGCGAGGGCGGACGGCACCGCGACGGACACGACGGGCACGACGGACACGACGAAGAAGGAGTACGCGGCATGAGCGCCACGGACGCACCGGCCCGCGCGAAGGGTCCCGCCCGGACGGCGGCCACCACGCCGAGAAGCCGCATGACCGCCCTCGCCCGCGCCGAGCTGACCCTGCTCGGGCGGAACAAGGGCACCGTCTTCGCCGCGCTGTTCATCCCCTTCGTGATGCCGTTCAGCGTGCGGGCGGGAGCCGAGGAGATGGACCTCGGCAAGGCGGGGCTGACCATCGGCACGCTCGTGCTGCCCGCCGCGATCGGCTTCTCCCTGCTGTTCGCCGTCTACTCGGCCCTCGTCGGCGTGTTCGTCGTCCGGCGCGAGGAACTCGTCCTCAAGCGGCTGCGCACCGGCGAGCTGCGGGACGCGGAGATCCTCGCCGGATCCGCCCTGCCGGCCGTGCTCAGCGGGCTGGTGCAGTCCCTGCTGCTCGCGGTGGGCTGCGCGGTCCTGCTCGACCTGCCGGCACCGTCCGCACCCCTGCTGAGCGTCGTCGGCCTGCTGCTGGGCCTGCTGATGTGCGCCGCGCTCGCGGCCGTCACCGCGAGCTTCACCAGGACCGGCGAGAGCGCGCAGGTCACGCCGCTGCCGTTCACGTTCGTCTCGATGCTCGCCTCCGGCCTGTTCTTCCCGCTGGAGCTGCTGCCCGACCGGGTGGCCTCGGTGTGCGAGCTGCTGCCGCTGACCCCCGTCGTCACCCTGGTGCGCGGCGGCTGGACCGGCGACCTGTCGGCGGCCGAGACACTGGGCGCCGTGGCGACGGCGGTGGCCTGGACCGTGCTCGCGGTGTTTGCTGTACGGCGGCGGTTCCGGTGGGAGCCGCGGCACTGACGTGCGAGTCGAGCGGGAGTGGCGGACGGATGCGCAGGCCGGGCGGATGGTGGCGGCTCAAGAGCACGCCGGAGAAGGTGGAGACGTACACGCGGTGGTCGTTCCACTTCTTCGGGGTCATCGAGATCCTCGCGCTGGGGGTGTCCGCCTACGGCCGGACCGGCGCGGGGCTCGCCACCGTGCTGTGCCTGCTGGTCACCGCGCACGCCGCGGTCTGCATGCTGGTCTCGTCCCGGGCGCTGGACTGGACGCGCGGACGGCGCCCGCAGCCCGTGCGGCAGATGTGGGCGCTCGTCGTCGTCTCCGCCGTCGTCTCGGCCACCGCGGTCGTGATCGCGGAGCGCGGACCGTCCGGTGAGGTGGAGACCGCGGCGGGCTCGGTCTACGGCGGGGTCCTGTGCTACGCAGCCGGTGTCATCACGCTCGGGGTGCGGGGGCGGCGGCGCAGGGTCGCCGTCGTCGGGGCCTTCGCGGTGGGCGCCGGGCTCCTGACGTTCCCGCTGGAGATGCCCCTGCTCGCGTCGGTCGTGCTGGCCGGCCTGGTGATGGTGACCGGCGGGTTCCTCGCCGTCACCTCGATCTTCTCCCTCTGGCTGCTCAACGCGGTCTACGCGCTCGACGACGCCAAGGAGACCCGGGTCAGGCTCGCCGTCGCCGAGGAGCGGCTGCGGTTCGGCCGGGACCTGCACGACGTGATGGGCCGGAACCTGGCGGTGATCGCGCTCAAGAGCGAGCTGGCCGTCCAGTTGTCCCGGCGCGGGCGGCCCGAGGCGGTGGAGCAGATGATCGAGGTGCAGCGCATCGCCCAGGAGTCGCAGCGCGAGGTCCGGGACGTCGTGCGCGGCTACCGGGAGGCCGCCCTGGAGGTCGAACTGGCCGGCGCCCGGGGGGTGCTCTCGGCGGCGGGCATCGCCGCGAAGGTCACCGGGGACACGTCCGGCCTGCCCCCCAAGGTGCAGTCGGCGCTCGGCTGGGTGGTGCGGGAGGCGACCACGAACGTGCTGCGGCACGGGGACGCGAAGAAGGTCGCGGTGACGGTGCGGATGTCGGAAGGACGTGCGGTGCTGACGGTGGAGAACGACGGGGTGTCCGAGGCGACGGGCGAAGGGCCCCCGGCGGGTCCGGGCGGCTCCGGGCTCGCGGGGCTGCGGGAGCGGCTCTCCGCGGTGGACGGGACGCTGGAGGCGGGGCCCGTCGGCAAGGGCGTGTTCCGGCTGACGGCCGAGGTGCCGCTGCCGGACACCGCGGCCGGGGCCGCGCTGGAGGTCGCGTCGTGACGACGACCGTGCGCGTCCTGCTCGCCGACGACGAGCACCTCATCCGCGGGGCCCTGGCGGCCCTGCTGTCCCTGGAGGACGACCTGGTCGTCGTCGCCGAGGCGGCCACCGGTCCCGAGGCCCTGGCGATGGCCCGGGCACACGCGCCGGACGTCGCCGTACTGGACCTCCAGATGCCCGGCGCCGACGGTGTGAAGGTCGCCACATCGCTGCGGGCCGAGCTGCCCGCCTGCAAGGTGCTGATCGTGACCAGTCACGGGCGCCCGGGGCATCTCAAACGGGCCCTGGCGGCGGGGGTGCGCGGGTTCGTCCCCAAGACGGTCAGCGCCCAGCGGCTCGCCGAGCTGATCCGCACGGTGCACGCCGGAAACCGGTACGTCGACCCCGAGTTGGCCGCCGACGCGATCTCCGCCGGGGACTCGCCGCTGACCGCGCGCGAGGCCGAGGTGCTGGAGCACGCCGCCGACGGGGCGCCCGTCGCGGAGATCGCCGAGCGGGCCGCGCTCGCCGAGGGGACCGTACGGAACTACCTGTCGTCGGCCGCGAGCAAGCTCGGTGCGGAGAACCGGCACGCGGCGGTGCGGCTCGCGAGGGAGCGCGGTTGGGTATAGTGGCTGTCGCGCCACGGAGAAATCCACGGCACGCAGTGCGAACGTAGCTCAGTTGGTAGAGCGCAACCTTGCCAAGGTTGAGGTCGCGAGTTCGAACCTCGTCGTTCGCTCCGAATGAGAAGCCCCCCGGTTCCGACCGGGGGGCTTCTTCGTGTGCGGCCTTCCGCCGCTACGACCAGCTCTGGCCGGTCAGAAGCTCGTACGCCTCCACGTACTTGGCGCGGGTGGCGTCCACGACCTGCTGCGGCAGCGGCGGCGGGGGCTGCTCGCTCTTCCGGTCCCAGCCGGACTCCGCCGAGGTCAGCCAGTCCCGCACGAACTGCTTGTCGTACGACGGCTGCGCGCGGCCCGGCTGCCACCGGTCGGCCGGCCAGAAGCGGGAGGAGTCCGGGGTGAGGACCTCGTCGGCGAGGACCAGGTCGTCCCCGTCGAAGCCGAACTCGAACTTGGTGTCCGCGAGGACGATGCCGCGCTCGCGGGCGATGTCCCGGGCGCGGGAGTAGACGGCGAGGGTGGCCTGGCGCAGGGCGGCGGCGGTGTCGGCGCCGACCTGGCGGGCGACCTCCTCGTAGGAGACGTTCTCGTCGTGCTCGCCGACCTCGGCCTTGGTGGCCGGGGTGAAGATCGGGGCGGGCAGCTCCGAGCCGTCGACGAGGCCCTCGGGCAGGGCGAGGCCGCAGACGGTGCGGGTCTCGTCGTACTCCACCAGGCCGGAGCCGGTGAGGTAGCCGCGGGCCACGCACTCCACGGGGACCATTCGCAGCGACTTGCAGACCAGGGCGCGGCCCGCCCAGTCGGCGGGGGCGCCGGGGGGCAGCTCGGTGCTCAGGACGTGGTTGGGGGCCAGATCGGCGAGCTGGTCGAACCACCACAGGGAGAGCTGGGTCAGGACCCGGCCCTTGTCGGGGATCTCGGTCGGCAGCACCCAGTCGTAGGCGGAGATGCGGTCGCTGGCGACCATCACGAGGTCGCCCGCCTCGTTCCGGTACAGCTCGCGCACCTTGCCGGTGTGCAGATGCACCAGACCCGGAACCTGGATCGGCTCGGGCTTTTCAACGAATCCGGACACGGTTCCTCCCCGTGGTTCTGAACAATACGTCGATTGTCCCGTACGTCGGGGGGAGGGCGACCGGCGGGGCGGCGGGGTGCGGGTGCGCGGCTCAGTCCCGTTTGCAGATGCGGTCCAGGAGGTTGGCGGTGGCGCGCTGGACCCGCGGGTCGACGTGGCCGGGGCGGTCCAGGGCCGGGGACCAGGCGAACGTGCCGGACGCGAAGACCCAGGCGCCCGACGGGGCCCGGTACAGCGACGTCTCCTGGTGGCGCCGGACGCCGTCCACGTCGGTGTACGGGGAGTGGGCGAGCAGGACCCGCTCGTCGTGCCCGGGGAGCGCGGTGCGCGGGAAGTAGCGGTCGGCCTCGCCCGCCACCAGGTCCTCGATCTCGTCGCCCTCGTGCGCCCCGGTGGCCTCCCAGAGCCAGTGACCGGCGTTGCGGACGACCATCGGGTGGGGTTCGGGGACACGGCCGGCGTACTGGATGCCGAGCAGCTGCTGCTCGGGGCGGTCG
The DNA here is from genome assembly GCF_055635195.1 of Streptomyces sp. NPDC111628. Lineage (NCBI taxonomy): Bacteria > Bacillati > Actinomycetota > Actinomycetes > Kitasatosporales > Streptomycetaceae > Streptomyces > Streptomyces sp. NPDC111628. The sequence goes on from NZ_JBVKBZ010000005.1 coordinate 68,611, forward strand.
ATCTCCCGCCACAGCGCGGGCCGGCCGGGGCCCTTGCGTTTGCGGCAGGTCAGCAGGCGGTCGGCGACGCCGGAGGGAGAGGGGGCCAGCTCCACCTGCCAGTACATGGTGTTGGCGGAGAGGAAGACCAGGGACGTGCCCCGGTCGCGGGCCCGTTCCGCGGTGCGGCGCATGGCGGTGGACCAGTACTCGTCGTGGCCGGGGAAGACCAGTCCCCGGTAACGGGCCGGGTCGACCCGGCCGGAGTGCAGGTCGCGGGCGTCGGCGTAGGCGAGGTCGTAGCCGTAGCGCTCGGCGAAGCGGATGAAGTCGTAGGCGTGGCCCACGTGGAGGGGCAGCCCGGCGCCCGCGTACGGGCGGTCGAAGGAGACGGTCGTCGCGGCGTCCGCCTCGCCGAGGAGCCGGCCCTCCTCGTCCCAGGCGTGGTAGAGGCTGGCACCGGTGCGGCCGTCCTCGGGATAGAGGTTGTACGCCTGCCAGGTGACGTCCGGCAGGACGAGGAGCAGGTCGGCCGGGTGGTCGTCGCGGACCGTGAAGGGGACGTGGGAGCGGTAGCCGTCGGCGGTGGTGAGCACGGCCACGTACGCGCCGATGTTCCAGTACGTGGGGATCTGCAGGCGCCAGGACAGCCACCAGTGGTGGCAGGAGACCGTGCGGTCGGCGGCGAGCGGCGGGGGCTGGACGATGCCGGACAGGCGGGGGCTGGTGGTGATCTTGGCGGCGCCGTCGCCGCCGTAGTGCCCGATCCGGTAGACGTCGACGCTGAACTGCTGCGGCGGGTCGACGGTGACGTGGAAGTCGATGGCCTCGCCGGGGGCGGCGGCTCCCGTCGCGGTGAAGCCCTTGATCTGGCGGCGGACGTCGTCCGCGGCGCGGGGTCCGGTCTCGGCCCCGGTGCGGTCCTGGTCCGCGTACCAGGCGACCACCTGGCCGGTGTCGCCGAAGTACGTCTCGCCGCCGCGCAGCCAGGGGACCGGCCCCTGCCCGAAGGGGTCCGTCACGGCGTGCGCGAGTGCTCCCGACTCCCAACGGCGGATCTGCTCGGAGCCCATGGGACAGTCCCCTCCCTCGTGCCCCCGTGGTCGTGCGTATGACGAACGCCTTTGCCATGTGCGCGATCGGTCCCAGCACATCACATTTCGCACGCGGGCTGTCACTGTTCGTCGCGAACTGGCCGAAAGTGGAATGGGAGGGTCCGATTCGTCGGAGTCCGGGGTCAGACCAGGCGCACCGGCTTCTCGGGACGTATGCCGAGGTCGGTCATCCAGGCGCGCAGCGGACCCGGGTCGCCGGTCTCGACGAGGCTGAGCACGCTGGGCGCCAGGTCCGCGGTGCGGGCGCCGTCGAAGAGGAGCGAGGGCCCGTCGAGCCAGTCGAGGCCGGGGGCCGCCCCGGCGGTGTCCATCGCCGCGCAGCACACCATCGCCGTGATGTGCGCGGTGAGGATCTCGCGCCCGGTGCGCGGGGGCTGGAGCGGGAGAAGGGGGAGCGCGCGGTCGTCCCAGAGGGCCGCGTCGGGACCGGCTCCGGCCCCGGCTCCCGGTTGCGGGGTCGGCGAGGGGGACCCGACCGCGGCGGGCGGCGCCTCGGCCTCCTCACGGGCCAGCTGCGCAGTGAGCCCGGCGGCCAGGGCGGCGCCGCGGGCGGTGGTACCGGCGAGATCGTCCTCGTCGTCCTCGTCCTCGTCGTCGGCGGCGGCGTCGGCGGCGGCGGCGTGGTCGCCGTACGACACGTGCGGGGCCTCGTCGTCGCCGTACGGCACATGGGGGTGCGGGGTGCCGACGGGGGCGTCCGCGTCGGCGCCGGCGGCAGGGGTGACGGTGACCGCGTGGTCCGGGGTCGTGAGGTGGTCCAGGACGCGGGCGAGGGTCGGGCCGTCCGTGCCCGCTGCCACACCCTCGGCGGCGCGGCGGACGCCCAGGGTGTCCAGTACGCGGTGCAGGCGGGCCGCCTCCGTGCGCCAGGTCCGGTCGACGACCTCCTCGGGATACTCGTCCCACCCCACCGGCGACCAGTCCGGGCCGGTCTCGGCGGGCCCGCCGTGGAAGAGACGCGCGGCGAGGAGCGAGACCGCCTCGTCCATCACCCCGGGCTCCTCCAGCAGGTCACAGGCGGGGCGCTCACCCAGGCGGGAGGCGAAGCCCTCGGCCAGGCGGTCCCGGCGCGACAGCTCCGTGAGGGCGGCGACGACACCGACGTCCAGCCGGGAGGGCCAGCGGCCCATCCGCCAGGCGGGCAGCGCCACCCGGGTCAGCAGCCGGTCCCAGCCCGCATAGGCGAGCCCGACCTGCTCCTGCGCGACGATTCGCAGTCCGTAGTCCACAGCCTGTGCACGCTCGGCGGCCGCGGCCGCGACCCCGCGCTCCATCTCGGTCGCGTCCCCCCGGCAGCTCCGCAGCAGCAGCCGGGACACCCAGCCGAGGCCCGCGCACACCAGGCGGGACAGCGGATCCCGCCGGCCCGCCGAGGCCACCGCCACCGCGGCGTCCAGGCCCCGTATGAAACGCCGGGCCGCGGCTATGTCGGGGTGCGCCGAGGGCCCCGTACCGGCGACGACCGGGGCGAGGACGGCGCGCAGCTCGCCCACCCGCATCCACCACAGGAACGGTGAGCCGATGACCAGGACGGGCGCGGCGGCCGCGCTCCGGCGGTGGGGGGGCCCGCTCAGGCCGCCCAGGTCGTCGTCGTGCTTCTCCACCGGGGGCGGGCCGTGGGCCGGGTGGGTGCGGTCCTCCAGCCAGCTGTCGCAGTCCGGGGTGAGCGCTATCGCGGAGGGCGCGGGGACGTCGAGGCGGTCGGCCAGGTCGCGCACCATCCGGTAGAGGTCGGGCGCCGACTCCTCGGCGACCGTGACCGTGGGGGTCACCGCGGGCCGGGAGCGCGCCACGACCAGGGCGACTCCGGCGGCGGCCGGCAGGACGAGCAGCGCGAGGGCGGACACGACCCAGCGCAGGACGTCCCAGGCGGCGCCCGCCAGGTGCCCGGTCGAGCCGCCGACCAGGAGGATCACCGCGACCGCGGCGGGCAGCAGGGCCACGGCCAGCGCGCGGCTGCGGACCCGCAGCACCGCCAGGGCCCGGGAACGCGCGGCCTGAGCACCCATCTCCACACCACCGATACCGGTCACGGCCGGACCTCACCCCCTCATCGCTGTCCTGTCTGTCCTGGACCGTCCTGCTGCTCTTGCGTGCTTCCGCTCTTGCTCACTCCACCCACTGTGGCACCCGGCACTGACATCGCAATGCCGGTGGGCCAAGTGCCGGAACGCTTGCGCGGCACCATAGTTGGGGCCCCCGCCCCCGTCAGCCGTATGGCCCATCGGTCACCCGATGGAATGGCTTTGGGGAAAGGTGGAGACGGACAGCAAAGGTCAGGCCCCGACTCCTGAGACGGAGCCGGGGCCTGCCGGGTTCGGTGACCGGGGAGACGCGGGAAGGGTGCGGGGCTACGCGCCCGCCGCCTTCGCCGCGATGTCGGTGCGGTGCTGCGAGCCGTCGAGGCCGATGCGGGCGACCGCCCGGTAGGCACGGTCGCGGGCCTCGGTGAGGTCGGTGCCGGTGGCCGTGACGGACAGGACCCGGCCCCCGGCGCTGACGACGGCGTCGCCCTCGGCGCGGGTGCCGGCGTGCAGCACGTAGGCGTGCGGGGCGTCCTGGGCGGCCACCTCGTCGAGGCCGGTGATCGGGTCGCCGGTGCGCGGGGTGCCGGGGTAGTTGTGCGAGGCGACGACCACGGTGACGGCCGCCTCGTCGCTCCAGCGCAGGGGCTCCAGGTCGGCCAGGTTGCCGGTGGCGGCGGCCATCAGCAGCCCGGCGAGCGGGGTCTTCAGCCGGGCCAGCACGACCTGGGTCTCGGGGTCGCCGAAGCGGGCGTTGAACTCGATCACGCGCACACCGCGCGAGGTGATCGCGAGCCCGGCGTACAGCAGCCCGGAGAACGGGGTGCCGCGCCGGCGCATCTCGTCGACGGTCGGCTGGAGCACGCTCTGCACCACCTCGTCGACCAGCTTCGGGTCGGCCCAGGGCAGCGGCGAGTACGCACCCATGCCGCCGGTGTTCGGACCCTCGTCGCCGTCGAGGGCGCGCTTGAAGTCCTGGGCGGGCTGGAGCGGGCGGACGTTCTCGCCGTCGGTGACGGCGAAGAGGGAGACCTCGGGTCCGTCCAGGAACTCCTCGACGACGACGCGGTCGCAGGCGTTCGCGTGCGCGCGGGCCGCCTCGACGTCGCCGGTGACGACGACGCCCTTGCCGGCGGCCAGCCCGTCGTCCTTGACGACGTAGGGCGCCCCGAAGGCGGCGAGGGCCGCGTCGACCTCGGCGGGGTTGGTGCAGACGTAGGAGCGGGCGGTGGGCACGCCCGCGCCGGCCATGACGTCCTTGGCGAAGGCCTTGGAGCCCTCCAGCCGGGCCGCCTCCCCCGAGGGGCCGAAGACCGGGATGCCCGCCTCGCGGACGGCGTCGGCGACCCCGGCGACCAGGGGCGCCTCGGGTCCGACGACGACCAGCTCGGCGCCGAGCCGGGTGGCCAGCGCGGTGACGGCCGCGCCGTCGAGGGCGTCGACCTGGTGCAGTTCGGCGACCTCGGCGATACCGGCGTTGCCGGGTGCGCAGTGCAGCGCGGTGACGTCGGGGTCGAGGGACAGGGAACGGCACAGGGCGTGTTCGCGGGCGCCGCCGCCGATGACAAGGACCTTCACGGGGTGAAGCCTAATGGGAGCGGGCCGGTGCGGTTTGTGCGGGCTTCCGAAGGGACGGCAGGCAGGGACTCGTACCTTCCTCCAGGCCCGGCGGAAGACCGACGGTGGAAGACCGATAGCGGAAGACCGACGGCGGAAGGGCGGGAGGCTATTCGTTCGTGATCTCCTCGACCACCGTCGCGCCCAGTTCGCGGACCAGCAGCTCCTTGCCGGAAAGAGCCGACTCGTCGAGGTCCGGGTCGTCGTCCTCGGGGATGTCGTCCTCGGGGGAGACCGGGGGCGGCTCGGGTGCCGAGGGCCGGGGGGCGGGAGCGGGCGCCGGGGCCGACGCGGGGGCCTGAGGTGGCGCGGCGGGCGTGGCCGCGGACGCCGACGGCCGCTGGGCGGGCGCGCCCCCGCCGAAGCCGCCACCGCCACCGGAGCCCCCGCCGCCGAAGCCGCCGCCCCCGGATCCCCCGGATCCGCCGAAGCCGCCGGAGGGCCCGGAAGGACCGCCGGCGGGCGGGGGTGCCGCGCCGCCGCCGGACGGGTCGACGACCGCGTCGATCTTCCACTGCACGTTGAACTGCTCGGCCAGGGCCTGCCGCAGCACGTCCTCGCTGCCGCTGCTCACGAAGTTGTCGCGGGCGCCGGCGTTGACGAAGCCGAGCTGGAGGGAGGTGCCGTCGAAGCCGGTCACCTGGGCGTTCTGGCTGAGCAGGATCCAGGTGAACCGGCGGCGGTTCTTGACCGCTTCCAGGATGTTGGGCCAGAGCGAACGGGGGTCGACCCCGGAAGCACCCGGCGGCGGAGAGACGGGCGCGGGGGCGGCCGCCGCGGGCGCCGGCGCCTGGGCCGGAGCCGCGGCGGGGCCGGAGGCGGGAGCAGCGGGGGTCCGGGGCTGTCCACCGCCCGCCGGTGCCGCCGTGGGCCACCCACCGGGGCGGCGCCCGCCACCCGCGGGGGCCGCGGTCGGCCAGGCACCGGGCGCGGGCGCCGGGGCGGGCGCGGGGGCAGGAGGGGGAGCGGCGGCAGGTGAAGGTGTCGCAGGTGAAGGTGCGGCAGGCGCGGGAGTGGCGTCTGCGGACGAGGGCGCGGCCTGCGGGTGTCCGCCACCGGTCGGGGGCCCACCCGCATCGGAGGCAGGACCGGTCCCAGCACCGGCACCGGCACCGGCAGCCGCGTCGGCGGAAGGGCCACCGCCCGGTGCGCCCGTCGGGGCCCCGGCGCCCTGCCCCCGTACCGCCGCACGGGCCGCGGCGGGCCCGCCGCCCGGCGGAAGCGGAGCCGCGGCGGGCACCGCGGCCCCCGCACCGGCGTGCGCCTCGGGCCCAGGCACGTACCCCATGGCGGGAGCGCCCGCACCGGCCGAGAACTGCACCCCGCGCTCGATCCGGTCCAGCCGGGCCATCACCGACCGCTCGTCGCCGTACGCGGCGGGCAGCATCACGCGCGCGCAGATCAGCTCCAACTGGAGGCGCGGCGAGTGGGCGCCGCGCATCTCGGTGAGCCCCTCGTTGACGATGTCGGCGGCGCGGCTCAGCTCGGCGGCGCCGAAGGACCGGGCCTGCTCCTGCATCCGCTCCACGACGTCGACGGGGGCGTCGATGAGCCCCTTCTCCGCCGCGTCGGGCACGGCGGCGAGGATCACCAGGTCACGCAGGCGCTCCAGCAGGTCGGTGACGAAGCGACGCGGGTCGTTGCCCCCCTCGATCACCCGGTCCACGACCCCGAAGGCGGCGGAGCCGTCCCCGGAGACGAAGGACTCGACGACGGAGTCGAGCAGCGAGCCGTCCGTGTAGCCGAGCAGGGCGGTGGTCATGTCGTACGTCACACCGTCGGCACCGGCGCCCGCGAGGAGCTGGTCCATGACGGACATGGAGTCACGCACCGACCCCGCCCCGGCCCGCACGACGAGCGGGAGCACACCCTCCTCGATCGCGATCCCCTCCCGGCCGCACACCTCGGCGAGGTAGTCGCGCAGGGTGCCGGGCGGCACGAGCCGGAACGGATAGTGGTGGGTCCGCGACCGGATGGTCCCGATGACCTTCTCGGGCTCGGTGGTCGCGAAGATGAACTTCAGGTGCTCCGGGGGCTCCTCGACGACCTTCAGCAGGGCGTTGAAGCCCTGCGGGGAGACCATGTGGGCCTCGTCGATGATGTAGATCTTGTACCGGCTGGAAGCGGGCCCGAAGAAGGCCTTTTCCCGCAGGTCACGGGCGTCGTCCACGCCGCCGTGCGAGGCGGCGTCGATCTCGATGACGTCGATCGAGCCCGGCCCGTTCCGCGCGAGGTCGCGGCAGGACTGGCACTCGCCGCACGGGGTCGGCGTGGGGCCCTGCTCGCAGTTCAGACAGCGGGCCAGGATCCGGGCGCTGGTCGTCTTGCCGCAGCCGCGCGGACCGCTGAACAGGTACGCGTGATTGACCCGGTTGTTCCGCAGCGCCTGCTGCAGCGGGTCGGTGACATGCCCCTGCCCGATGACCTCGGCGAAGGACTCCGGGCGGTAACGGCGGTAGAGCGCGAGAGACGACACGCATACGAGGTTATAGGCGCCCACCGACAACCGGACCGCCCGCAAAGGAGACGCCCCCCACGCACCCGCCAGAGCCGACCTACCCTTGCTGCCTTCCGGCCCTGGGGGAGTTCAGTCAGATAGCGCCGCGTGAGGGGCTGAGCCACACGTTACCCGATGTGGGGGCCTCAGAACGAGTTCGCAAGCACTCCCCGGCGTCATGTAATGTTCTCGGCGGAGGATTCGCCTAGAGGCCTAGGGCGCACGCTTGGAAAGCGTGTTGGGGGCAACCCCTCACGAGTTCGAATCTCGTATCCTCCGCCAGTGCCTCACCGGGCACGATGTCGAAGGGCCCCACCGTTCGCGGTGGGGCCCTTCGACGGTTTCCGTCTCAGTCTCCGGCGGGGCGAAACGTGTCCTCGGGCACGTCATTTCCGGATCGACGGAACACGAAGCACCCTCGGCGGGTTCAGCGGCACAGGGCGGTGTCCACCGCTCGTTCGAGGCTCCGCCGGGCCGCCGCGCCGGTGAGCTGCGTGGTGACCGCGACACTGGCGGCGCGGCCGTCGTCGGTGGCACCGCTCCGCGTCTCGTACCCGGGGAAACTGCCACCGTGGCCCCAGGAGAGGCCGCCGCACGGCAGCGGCCTGCTGGCAAGTCCCAGGCCATAGCGGGCGCCCGGGCCGAAGGTCGCTTCGGCCGGGACGGTGGTGCGCATCTGGGCGAGCTGGGTCGAGGGCAGGAGGCGGCCGGTGAGGAGCGCGGTGAGGAAGCGGTTGAGATCGGAGTTGGTGGAGATCATCTGGCCTGCCGCCCAGCCCCAGGACGGGTCGATCTCCGTGACGTCGCGCAGCGGCGTCTTTGCCGATTCCCGGTAGTAGCCGTGAGGGTGAGGCTCTCGGATGCCCGCGTCACGGGGAGCGGGGAAGTAGGTGTGGCGCAACCCGACGCGTTTGATGATGCGCCGGTCGATCTCGTCGGCGAGTGAGTGGCCGGTGATCTTCTGGACGATCAGGCCGGCGAGCACGTAGTTGGTGTTGCTGTACTTCCAGCTCTTCCCGGGGGCGAATTCGGCCGGGTGCCGGAGGGCTGTGGCGAGCAGTTCACTGGGGGCGTAGTACCGCACGTCGTCCCCGAGATGGCTGCTGTACTCCGGAAGTCCGCTGGTGTGCTGGAGGAGCTGCCGGAGGGTGATGCGACGCCCGTCGATACCCTCACCGCGTACGAGGCCGGGCAGGTAGGTGTCGACCGAGTCGTCAAGGCTTGCCCTCCGCTCCGCGACGAGCTGGAGAACGACGACCGCGACGAAGGTCTTGGTGTTGCTGCCGATCCGCACCTGCCCGTCGACGGGTACCGGTGCACCGGTGGCGAGGTCGCCGACCCCCACGGTGTAGGTCCGGCCAGGGCCTTCACGGCCCTTGACGCTCGCCAGCGCGCCGGGCGTCCCGCTGTCGCGCACCAGGGCGTTCAGGCTCCGCTGCACGGCGTCCGGCCTGGCGTCCGAGGCGGCGGGCTGGGCCGGGATCCCCAGCGCCAGGGCGCCGATCGCCACCGCCACCGCCACCGCGGCGGGCAGGACTCGTCGCCATGTGCCGTTCCGCCGGCTCTCCGGGCGGAACTCTCGCCGTTTCTGTCCACGCATGGGTCAGCTCCTCAGGAATCGTTGGATCGTCGTTAGGGCCTGCGGTTGCGTGACTCAGCCGCACAGGGCCTTGTCCACGGCGTCCTTCACGTGCTGTGCGGCCGCCTCGTCCGTCGGGATGCTGGTGACCGCCACGTTGGCGGCGCGGCCGTCGTCGGTGACACCGCCCCGCGTCTCGTATCCCGCGATGTCACCGCCGTGGCCCCAGTAGACGCCGCCGCAGGACAGTGGCCTGCTGGTGAGCCCCAGCCCGTAGCGGAGGCCGGAGGTCCCGGCGGGAACCGTCGTGCGCATCTCGGCAAGCTGTTCCGCCGGGAGGAGGCGGCCGGCGAGGAGCGCGGTGAAGAAGCGGTTGAGATCGGAGTTGGTGGAGATCAACTGGCCCGCGGCCCAACCTGCCGAGGGGTCCATCTCCGTGAAGTCGCGCAGCGGTCCGTCCGCCGGGCTGCGGTGGTACCCGTGCGGGTGCCGCTCACGGATGGTCATCTCGCCGGGAGCGGGGAAGTACGTGTGGCGCAGCCCGAGGCGCTTGATGATGCGCCGGTCCATCTCCTCGGCGAGTGGACGGCCGGTGACCTTCTGGACGATCAGGCCGGCCAGGATGTAGTTGGTGTTGCTGTACCCCCACTTCTCCCCCGGATCCGCGTCGGCCTTGTGCTCGAGGGCGAGGTCGAGCAGTTCGCGGGGCAGGAAGTACCGGTTCCTGATCTCGGCGTCGTCGAGGTGGATGCCGTACTCCGGGAGTCCGCTGGTGTGCTGGAGGAGCTGGCGGACGGTGATGCGGCGCCCGTCGATGCCCTCTCCGCGTACGAGGCCGGGCAGGTAGGTGTCGACGGAGGCGTCGAGGTCGACTTCCCCCTCGCCGACGAGCTGAAGGACCACGACCGCGGTGAACGACTTGGTGTTGCTGCCGATTCTCACCTGCCCGTCCCTGGGCACCTTCGACCCGGTGGCCAGTTCGCCGACTCCGGCGGTGTAGGTGCGGGTACGGCCGTTCCGGTCCTTGACGCTCGCCAGTGCGGCAGGCATCGCGTCGTCGCGCACCAGCGTGTTCAGGGCCCGCTGCACGGCGTCCGGCCCGGCGTCCGAGCCGGAAGCGGAGCTGGAAGCGGAGCTGGAGGGCGGAGCGAGAATGCCCGCTGTCATGACGCCGACGCCGACGGCGGCCACGGCCGCGGCCGCCATGGCCCGTCGCCGTCGGCCCGACTGGCGCCGGATCGAGAAGCGCAAGCTCTGCCGTGTCTGAGCACGCATAAGTCGTCTCCCGGAGGATCGTGTGGTCGGGACACGAATCCTGGCTCGCGGGGCCCTTCGACCACATCGCGGAAAGGCAGGAGAAGTCGCTCCCCCGATCGAGGGAGGCCGCCGGCGGGCCATCCGTCGATACTGACGACCATGATCAGGGGATTTCGACTGTTGCTGCGTGGCTCCACGTACTCAGGTGTGCTGTTCGCATACTGCGGCGCGTTGGCGAGCCTTCCACTCCTGCCGTTCGCCCTGCTTCCGGCGCTGTCGTGGCAATCCGCCCCCGAGAGCGTGCAGGTCGTCCTGGTCCTGCTGGTCTGGACGGCGCTGGTCGGCCTGGTCGGCCTGGCACGCCCTGTACGGCGAGCACTGGTCGTGTCCGCCCGCGGACTGCTGCGGGTGACGCTGCCGAATCCGGTGGCCGGCCGCCGCGCCTCCGGTTCACCCGGTCTCGACCGCTGGCGGACGCCGCTCTGGCTGGTCCTGCACGTGGCCGTCGGGTGGACGGGGGCGCTGGCGAGCGGTGTGCTGTTCATCATGGGCCTCTCCCTGCCGGCGAACTGGCTCGGCGGCGAGGCGCGGGCGGGCCTGTTCGGCACGTCGGTCCAGCTGTCGGGCGGGTGGAGCTGGGTGGCGGCTGCGGTGTGCCTGTTCCTGGCGGTCGCCGTCTGCGTACTGGTGACGAAGGCCCTGCGCTGGTCGGCACCACGGCTGCTGGGGCCGTCGGCGGCCGAACGGCTCGCGCTGGCTGCGGAGCGGGAACTGTTGCTGGCCGAACGCAACCGGATCGCCCACGAGTTGCACGACTCGATCGGGCACACGCTGACGGCGACCACCATCCAGGCGGCGGTGGCCGGCGAGATGCTCTCCGCCGACCCTGCTGCGGCACGGGCAGCCATGCGCAGCATCGAGGACTCGACGAGGGCAGCGCTGGAGGACCTGGACTACGCGCTCGGAGCGTTGCGAGAGGAACAGTCGGGAGCGGCACCGACCCGTACTCTGGCCGACCTTCCCGAGCTGCTGGAACGCCTGCGGCACACGGGGGCGGTGGTGGAACCGGAGCTTTCGGGTGAACTGGCCCGGGTGCAAGGGACGCTCTCCCGGGCGGCGTACAGGATCCTCCAGGAGGGACTGACGAACGCGCTGCGCCACGGGGCGGGCGGCCCTGTCGAGGTCCGGGTGGCGGCCGGACCGGACGGTCTGGATCTCGTGGTGGTCAACCGGACCGGAGCACGGACGGGGCCGGGCCCGGGCCCCTTCTCGACGTCCGGCCACGGCCTGCCCGGACTGGCCGAGCGCGTCAGGCTGCTGAACGGTGAGTTCCGGTCCGGCCCGGACGGGACGGGGCACTGGCGGCTCGCCGTCCGGCTGCCGGTACGGACGTCGGCGTGAGTGGATCCGGCGCGGACGGGGACACGGCCCTCCCCGCGGAAGCCGGCCCCGCCGTTACCCTCTTGATCGCGGACGACGACGAGGTGACCCGAAGCGGCCTGGGCATGCTGCTCGGCGCGCAGCCGGGGATCACGGTGGTCGGCGAGGCCGCCGACGGCGTCGAGGCGGTCGACCGGGCGCGGAGTCTGCGGCCGGACGTGGTCCTCATGGACGTCCGGATGCCCCGTCTCAACGGGATTGACGCCACCCGCCGACTGCTCGCCGGAGCGGCCGACCCGCCGAAGGTCGTGGTGATCACCACCTTCGAGAACGACGGCTACGTCACCGCCGCCCTCAGCGCGGGCGCCAGCGGCTTCGTCCTCAAACGCCTCCCGGTCCGCCGGATCGCCGAAGCGGTTCGGGTGGTGGCGGCCGGTGAAGCGGTGCTCTTCCCGGCCGCGCTGGGCCGCATGGTCGCCGCCCGCCCGATGGGCTCCGCAGAGGCCCTGCCGCAAGCCGCCCTGACCGGCCGGGAGGAGGAGGTCCTGCGTCTGATGGCTGTCGGGCTCTCCAATCCGGAGATCGCGGAGTCCCTCAGGGTGAGCCTGGAGACGATCAAGACCCACGTCGGAAACGTGCTGACCAAGCTCGGCGCGCAGAACAGGACCCACGCGGTGGTGATCGCCTACGAGTCCGGCCTGGTCGTCCCGCGCTTCGCCGAATGACCGGCTGCTTGGCGCCGATGTCGCAGAGGTGAGGTCGGGTGAGGTCGGCCTTGCTCGTCGGCGTCCCGTGTCCTCCGCCCGAGTGCGAGGTGCGTCAGCTCGGCCGGTCGTCTGCGGGGCGTTCCGCCAGTGTCTTGATCCGCAGCAGTCGGGTCTCCCAGGAGCGGCCGATGCGCTCGAGTTCGCGGGCCAGTGCGCCGAGGCGGGCGCCGACGGCGACGTGGACGACCTCGCGGCCCCGCCGCTCGGACTCGACCAGGCCGACCTCGCGCAGCACCTCCAGGTGCTTGACGATCGCCTGCCGGCTCACCGGCAGCACCCTGGCCAGCTCGGATGCCGACACCGGGGCCTCGCCGAGCCGGGCGAGTATCTCCCAGCGCGTCGGGTCGCCGAGCGCCGCGCACACGGCGGGCAGCGCGGGGGCGGTCACCGGTGCCCCGTGGCGGGCGTGGCCTGCTCCGCGTACGCCTTCGCCGCGGCCAGTTCGGTGATCCAGCCCTTGTCGTTGCCCTCGCGCTGCTCGAGCCAGGTCGCCGGGTCGTCGGCGAGGCCGGAGAACCCGCTCTCCACCACCCGCAGGGTCACCCCGCCACCGTCCCGCTCGTCGATCCAGAACTCGACCAGGGTCGAAGGGGCGGACTCGTCGCGGAAGGGGGTGCCGATCCACCGGAACGCCGCGTAGCGCGGCCTGTCCAGCTCCACCGTCCGGAACCGGAACTCGCCGAGGGACGGATGGCGCACCACCGCCGTGTCGCCCTCGTACCGCACCTCCTGGTCCGCCTCGACCGCGCCGTCGTTGACGTACCAGCCGGGCCGGGCCACCAGCTCCCACACCCGGTCGGCCGGGGCGTCGATGTCGATCTGCCGGGCGATCCGGTCGAGCTCGGCCGCCTCTGTCACGGAATGTGCCGACTTGTTCATGACTCGTCCCTTTCTCCGTACTGCTGGGTGCTGCTCCGCATCGATCGGTACTGCAATTAAACGGTTGCACATCGAGCCATGATTAGCAACCCGGAGGTTGCACTTCATGCCCCCGCGTTGCTCCATCGAGGCGGACTCTCGTGTCGTCATGCCGTGCTGTCACCCGGTTGAGCCACCCAGGGGCCGCTTCGCGGGTATGGAACGGATTGGTCTGTTCCGTTTCCAGTGAAGGAGGGCCGGTGGCCGAACGCATTGTTCATCGACGCGGTTATCGAAAGGGCCTCGGCGGTGAGATGTGCGCCGAGTTCCTGGGGACGTTCGTCCTGATCCTGTTCGGCGTGGGATCGGTGGCCGTCGCGGTCGCCGGACTGCCGGGCTCGGGTCGGCAGACCGCGGACTTCGGGCCCGCCAACTGGCTCATCATCTCGTGGGGATGGGGCCTGGCCGTCGTGTTCGGCGTCTACGTGGCCGGCGGCATCAGCGGGGCGCACCTCAACCCCGCGGTAACCCTCGGGTTCGCGGTACGGCGGGACTTCCCGTGGCGGAAGGTCCTGCCCTACTGGCTCGCCCAGGTCGTGGGCGCCTTCGTCGCCGCCGCGCTCGTGTACGCCTGCTACCGGTGGGCGATCGACGCGGCCATCGCCAAGGCGGGCGAGACACGGGAGACGTCCCTGAACACGTACTCGATCTTCGCGACGTTCCCCGCGGAGTACTTCGGAGACTCCTGGTGGGGCCCCCTGCTCGACCAGATCGTGGGTACCGGGATCCTGCTCCTGCTGATCTGCGCGCTCATCGACACCCGCAACACGGCTCCGATGTCCAACCTGCACCCGTACCTGATCGGGCTCGTCGTCGTCGCGATCGGCCTCACCTTCGGCACCAACGCCGGATACGCGATCAATCCGGCCCGCGACTTCGGCCCGCGCCTGTTCACCTTCTTCGAAGGATGGGGCGACATCGCCCTGCCCGGCACCTTCCAGTGGTTCAGCGGCTACTGGTGGATCCCCATCGTCGGCCCGCTGATCGGCGGGGTCGTCGGGGTCCTGGTGTACGACCTGCTCATCAGCCCGGTACTGAAGGCCAGGCTGACCGCGCGCGAGGAGGGACCGGCCACCGAGGAGCCCTCCTGACCGAGGAGCCCGGGCGGTCCGGACGTGCCCGGCGGTCTAGCGGTCGGCGATGTCCTCGCGGAGTCCGTCGGAGAACTCCCACCACGACAGCGGAAGCCAGTCACCGTTGACGAAGGCGTCGACGGTGGCGCCGCGGCCGCGGACGGTCACCGTCGTGCCGGGCGGGTAGGTGGTGCCGGACAGGCCCGGCACGGGAACCAGCAGAGTTCCCAGTCGTTGCGCTGACACCCTCTGGCCTCCTTTCGCGGTGTGCGGCGGGCGTCTCGTTCGCCCGAGATTCCCGAGATTACCGACTTGCCCCCTCTCGTCGACCGGAGAACCATGAGAGATGGGTCACGGAAATCCGCGCGGACGGAGGTCACGACCATGAAGGCTGTCGTCTACAAAGGACCGTTCTCTGTCGCGGTCGAAGACGTCGAGAAGCCGGACATCCAGCATCCGAACGACGTGATCGTGCGCGTCACGTCGACCGCGATCTGCGGCTCGGACCTGCACATGTACGAGGGGCGCACCGCCGCCGAGCCCGGCATCGTCTTCGGTCACGAGAACATGGGGATCGTCGATCAGGTCGGGCAGGGCGTCACGGGACTGAAGAAGGGCGACCGCGTGGTCATGCCCTTCAACGTCGCCTGCGGCTTCTGCACCAACTGCGCCGCCGGGTACACGGGTTACTGCACGACCGTCAATCCCGGCTTCGCGGGCGGCGCGTACGGCTATGTGTCCATGGGGCCCTGGCAGGGCGGCCAGGCCGAGTACCTGCGCGTCCCGTACGCCGACTTCAACTGCCTGAAGCTGCCCGAGGGCGACGCGCACGAGACCGACTTCATCCTGCTCGCCGACATCTTCCCGACCGGCTACCACGGCTGTGAACTCGCCGGTGTGCGTCCCGGCGAGAGCGTCGCGGTGTACGGGGCGGGTCCCGTCGGGCTCATGGCGGCCTACTCGGCGCTGCTGCGCGGCGCGAAGAAGGTGTTCGTCGTCGACCGCGTCCCGGAGCGGCTGCGGAAGGCCGAGGAGATCGGGGCGGTGCCCGTCGACTTCTCCGCGGGCGACCCGGTCGAGCAGATCAAGGAGCAGACCGAGGGCGCCGGCACGGACAAGGGCGTGGACGCCGTCGGCTACCAGGCGACGGCGGGCGGGACCGGCAAGGAGGAACCGGCGACCGTCCTGAACTCGCTGGTCAACACGGTCCGGCCGACCGGAGCCCTGGGCGTCCCCGGGCTCTACGTCCCGGCCGACCCGGGCGGTCCGGACGAGCAGGCCAAGCAGGGCATGCTCCTCGTCGCGATCGGCAAGCTCTTCGAGAAGGGCCTGCGGGTGGGGACGGGTCAGTGCAATGTGAAGCGCTACAACCGCCAGCTGCGCGACATGATCATCGAGGGCAGGGCGGAGCCGAGCTTCGTCGTCTCCCACGAACTGCCCCTGGACCAGGCTCCGTCCGGCTACGACAAGTTCGACAAGCGGATCGAGGGATACACGAAGGTGGTCCTGCACCCCTAGCCGCGCGGAAGCGGGCGCGGACGCAGGCGCGGACGCAGGCGCAGCCGGAACCACAGCGCCGCGCACACCGCCAGGGGGACGGCGACCAGAGGCACCGTCCCCCACGGGATGCCGGTCCACACCGCTGACAGGCCCACCGCGAAGCTCACGCCGACGAGGCCGAAGAGCAACCACCTGCCGTACGGCTCCCAGGTCAGCGGTTCGTGGTCCAGCGGCCTGACCAGGCGCACCACGCCGAACACGAGGCACTGCGCGGCGAGGAGCCCGGCGAGCACACCGGCGGCGGCGTTCATCTGGAGTTCGTCGCGGGGCGCCTCCAAGGTGTCCTGTCGCACCCCGTCCTTGCCAAGCTCCATGATCTCGCCGCGCCAGGCGGTGGCCGTGACCCGGTCGCCGGGCCCGAGCCGCTCCAGGAGCGGTCCCGAGCCGTCGAGGTGCACGGTCCGGCGCCACGAGTCCCGGTACGTCAGGGTCGCGTCGTGCACGGACTCCTTGCCGGCGGTTCTGTTCTCCGTCTTCTGCACGGTGAGGTGCCAGGTGCTCAGGCAGTCCGTGTCCCCCCGGCTCAGCGCGCCGGAGGAGCAGGGCTCGGCTGCTCGGTAGTCCTGGTAGCGCTCGCCGTCGGAGGGAAGCCACCGGGCGAACGTGAGCCAGCATGCTGCCGCCGAGGCCAGGGCCAGCAGGATCAGCAGCACCCCTGTGCGCCGTGCCCGGCCAGGCGACCGCCCGTCCGTGAACCGCGCTTTGGCCCACGCCCGTGGCGCCGTCGTCTCCCGTGGTGCCGTCGCCCTCGACGGAGAGGGTCTGCGGCTGCTGTGTCCCGGCAATCCGTCCGTCGTCGTCTACCGCTCCACCCGTATCCGCCGGGTCTCGCTCACCTGGTCGATCTCCGACACCCGGACCGTCGCCCTCATCGTCCAGGTGCCCGGGAGCGGCAGGGTGACGGTGTTGGCGCTCCAGTAGCCGCCCCGGTCGACCAGGTCCGCCTCGATGGGGCCGACGTCCTTGTCGGGGAGGGTGAAGGAGAGGCGCAGTTCGGGTACGGCGGCCAGGCTGCCGTCGGGGCCGAAGACGACGGCCTGGACGGCGTTGTCGCCGGTGCGGCCGGGGTCCAGGGTGATCTGGACCGTGCCGCGGCCCGAGGCGCCGATCTCGAACGGGATCGTGGTGACCGACGCGGGCAGCACCCCGCCCGCCGGTACGGCCGCCCGCGCCGCCTCGTCCGCCGCCCGGCCGGGCACGGTGGCGGTGAGCACGGTGGTGACCCCCAGCACGACGGCGGCGACGACGGCCTCGACGAGGACGGACCGGTACAGGCCGCGCCGGAGGGCGGGCTCGGTCCCGGTGCCGGTGCCGGTGCCGACGTCCGGCGGGCGCGGCGGGCGCGGTGGCTCCGGGGGTGGGCCGCCTGCCGGTTGCGGTACCCGCTCGTGCGCGCGGTCGGGCTCGCGTACGGCGGCAGGCTCCGTCACCAGCGCCGCCGTCCACCTCCGGGACACCGCCGCCGCGGCCAGCAGCACGGCCACCAGGAGCACCTTGGCCAGCAGCAGCCTGCCGTACGTCGACCCGGTGAGCGCCTGCCAGGAGCCGAGGCCGCGCCAGGACTGGTAGACGCCGGTGGTCACCAGGACGGTCACGGAGGCGAAGGCGACGCGGGAGAAGCGGGCGACGGTGGCGGCGTCCGCGGTGGCGCGCAGGGTGACGATCAGGGCGGTGAGGCCGCCCAGCCAGACCGCGGTGGCGAGCAGGTGCAAGGTGAAGGACGTCATCGCGAGGGGCACCTGGATACCGGCGGAGGCGTGTTCCGCGGCCGCCCAGGTCAGGGCGAGGCCGACCGCCAGGGCGATACCCACCGCGCCGGCGAGAGGGGTGCGCTCCCCCCGCCGGTCCGCGCGGGATGCCCGGACGAGGAAGAGCGCGACCGGGGCCAGCAGCGCCAGCCTGATCAGCAGCAGCACGCCGGGGCGCGCGGTGAGGGTGCCGGCGAGCGCGTCGGCGTCCAGGGCCGACGACGGGCCCGTACCCGCCTCGTACGGGGCGCGCAGCATCAGCAGGGCGACGGTGGCCGCCAGCAGGGTCCACCAGCCCGCCACCAGCGGGCGGCGCAACGGGGCCGGGTCCAGCGGGCGGCACAGGGCGACGAAGGCGGCGGTGCCGATGAGCAGGGCGGCGGCGAGGTAGGCGAGGTAGCGGGCGAGTTTGTGCAGGCCCGCGGTCAGCGGATCCTCGGTGGGGCCCGTGTCCACGGGTGCGGACGTCTGCGACGGCTTGCCCACGGAGAAGGTGAAGGCGCCCGACACCGGGTGGCTGTCGGCGGACACCACCCGCCAGGCCACGGTGTACGTGCCCTCCCCCAGTCCGTCCGGCAGCGCGACCCTGGCCGTGTCGGACCGGCCGTCCGCGTGCCCGGCCGCTCCGGTGCGGACGCGGTGACCGCCCGGGTCCAGGACGCGGAAGGAGTCGTCGCGCAGGCCGACGGACTCGCTGAAGGTCAGGGTGACGTGTCCGGGGGCCCGCTGGAGGACCGTTCCGTCGGCGGGGTCGGTGGAACCGAGGGCGGCGTGCGCGGACGCCGGTCCGGCGCCACCGAGGAGGAGCAGGACCAGCACGGCACCCAGCAGCACCAGCCGCCGGACTCCCCGGCCGGGCTGACTGGCCCGGCGGTCCCCGCAGCCCCGGTGGTCCCACCGTTGTGTCCGGTCGCGGCCTCCTCCGCGCCCCCGGTGTCCAGCGTGCGCATCGTCACCACGGCTCACGTCGTATCTCCGTCGTCGGGGCCCACTGCCTCGGGGATACGTACGGACGCGGAGGCCGTCCCGCTCAGCCGGTCGCCCGGCCGTTCCTCACCACGACGGGCGGGCCGTCACACCGCCGTCCACCACCAGGTCGTGGCCGGTCACCCAGGACGCCAGCCGGGAGGCCAGGAACACGCACGCGTCCCCCACGTCCTCCGGGCGGCCCAGCCGTCCCGTGGGCGCCGCCCGGCGCCACCGCCGTACGCCCTCCGGCCAGGCCTCGGCGAGGCCCTCCCGGTCGACGAGGCCGGGGGAGACGGAGTTCACCCGCACGCCCCACGGGCCGTACTCCAGCGCCGCCGACCGGGCGTGCATCACCACCGCCGCCTTCGAGGCGCTGTAGTGCGCGTGCCCGGGAGCGGGGGCGCCCGCCTCGATGGAGGCGATGTGGGTGATCGTGCCGCCGCCGTCCTGGGAGCGCATGACCCCGGCCGCGGCCTGCGTACACGCGAAGACGCCGGTGACGTTGGTGTCCACCACCTCCCGCCACTCCGCCGCCGTCATGCCGGGCAGGTCCCGCAGCGGCTGCACGCCCGCGTTGTTGACCAGCGCGTCGAGCCGTCCGCCGCCCCAGTCGGCGGCCTCCCCGACCAGGCGCCGGCAGGCGTCCTCGTCGGTGAGGTCGGCGCGCAGGACGGTGGCGCGTCCGCCGCGGTCGCGGATGCGTTCCGCCACCTCCCGCGCCGACTCCACCGCCGTACGGCAGTGCACCGCCACCGCCGCGCCCTCCTCGGCGAAGCGCAGGGCGATCCCCCGGCCGATGCCGCCGCCCGCGCCCGTGACCAGGGCGATCTGTCCGTCGAGGAGGTGTGTGGAGGCGGTGGAACGGGGCAACGGGGTCATGGGCGGCACAGTGACACGATCCGGGCCGCCTCGGCCGGGTAGCGCGCCGTGAGATCGGCGGCGGCGCCGTGCTCGTAGTCCCCGTAGGTGAAGCCGGGCGCCATCGTGCAGCCGAAGAGCGACCACGCGCCGTCCGCGGCCACCCGGCCGCCCATCCACGTGCCGGCGGGCACCGTGTACTGCACGTGCTGCCCGCCCAGGACGTCCGGTCCCAGCACGGCCCTGCGCGCGCTGCCGTCCGGGGCGAGGAGGAGCAGGTCGAGGGGGTCGCCGAGGTAGAAGTGCCAGACCTCGTCGGCGGGCAGGCGGTGCAGGGCGGAGAAGTCGCCCGGCCGGGCGGTGAGCAGGGCGACGATGGCGGTCCCGGCGGGGCGTCCGTCCGGGCGCTCGGGGCCCGCCCAGGTGCGCCGGAACAGTCCGCCCTCGCGCGGAATGGGTTCCAGTGCGTAGTGGGCGATCAGGTCCTCGGCGGTCGGTGTCGGCGCGGGAGTCACGCGCCGAACGCTACCTCCCGCCGCAGGAAAGCCAGTTGTGCCTTCTTCTCCGGCAGGTACACGTCCGGCAGGTCCACCTCGGGCAGGACCACCGCGGGGCCGGGGGTGAAGCCCTGCTTGAGGAAGCGGGCGATCGCCTTCTCGTTGGCCACGTCCGGGTCGACCACGATCCGCGTCCGGTCCAGGCCGAGCAGCACGTACGCCATGAGGGCGCCCGACAGCGCGGCGGTCCAGCCGGGGCGCGCCCCCTCGGTTCCGGCGGGGGCGAGGAGCAGGTGGACGCCGATGTCGCCCGGCTCGGCGGCGTAGCACTCGCTCACCCGGTCGGCCGCGGGATCGTAGGTCTGGAGCAGGGCGGCCGGCTCGCCGTCCTGCACGACCAGGAAGGCGTGGTGGGTGTCGAGGGTGTCCATGTGGGCGTACACGGCCGCGACCTGGTCGCGCGTCAGGTCGTTCATCCCCCAGAAGGCGGCCCGTTCCTCGCTGACCCAGCCGTGGACCACCGCGGCGTCCGCGGCGGGGTCCAGGGGGAGGACGCGGACGGTGCCGAAGCCGTCGAGGTGCTGCTCGTGGACCGGGGTGCGGGAGGCGTACGGGGTCGCGGGTGCGTCAGTCATCGGATTCCTTCGTGAGCCGGTCGAAGTCGGTGACCACCGGGGCGAGTTCCCCGCCGAGCCACAGGGGCTGCTGGTCGCGGTGGTGGGGTGAGCCGGGCAGGCCCGAGGCGCCGTGCGGCACCACCCAGCGGCTGTTCGCGCGGTCGGCCAGGTCCCAGACGTACCGTGCGGCCGGGCCGCGTGCGGCGCGGTCGGTGAGGCCGGGGACGGGGGACGTGCACAGGACGCAGTCGTGGTCTCCGGAGAGGCCGGGTTCGTCCGTGGCGGTGCCGGTGTCCGGCAGCGCCCGCCAGGGGGCCAGCCGGTGGGTGTCGCCCCAGGTGCCGGGCGGCGGCGACGCGGCGACCTCCTCCAGGGCGGCGCGGACGGTCGCGGCGCGGTCGATGCCGTACAGGTCCTCCACGCGCAGCAGGTGTTCCAGGGCGTGGCCCAGGCGCGGCACGAGCGCGAGCCACGGCAGGAGCACCTCGGGGTACGCGGGCGACACGGACGCCGGGGCGAGGACCGGGTGCGCCGCCAGCCCGCGTACGACCGCTGCGCGCACGGCCGCGTACGCCGCCGCGTCGGTGCTGTCGGCGTCCATGCGCCGGTCCCAGGCGAGGAGGCGGTCGCGCAGGGCGGCGGCCTCGGGGGTGAGGGGGGTCGGGGTGGCCCCGAGGGGCGCGGAAGTCGGTGCGGCTTCGGAAGTCGGTGCGGCTTCGGAGGCCGGCGCGGCTTCGGAGGCCGGCGCGGCTTCGGAGGCCGGTGCGGCTTCGGCGGGCAGGGTCGCGAGGTGGTTCAGGAGCGGGGCCGCCGAGCCCAGGTGGGTGTCCGTGTGGATCGCGGGCATGTCCGCCGCCGACCAGTGCTCCTTGGCCGCGAGCAGGGCGGTGATGCGGTCGGCGCGGTGCGGCGGGGCGAACTCGACGCCCAGGGGCGTGGCCGGGCCGCGCTGGTTGGCCATCACGGCTACGCCGTCGGTGAGGCCGGCGCGGGGCGGGGTGTGCCAGCCGGTCCACTCGTGGCCGGGCTCCCAGGCGGGGACCGGACGCAGGCCGTTCGCGGCGGGGCGCACGGGGACGCGGCCCGCGACCCGGTGCAGCAGGCCGCCCTCCGTGTCGGCGGCCTGCACCACGTTGACCGGCTCGGCCCACGCATCCAGGGCGCGGTCCACGTCGGCGACCCGGCGGGCCCGCAGCAGCGGCAGCAGGGCGCCGAAGCCGAGGTCGGCGGTGACGCGGGGCGGGTAGCGCAGGCTGAGGGCGGCCGGGGTGCCGTCGTCGAGGCCCTCGGGGCCGCCGGCGATCACCGGGCCGCGGTCGGTCTCGATGATCTCCACCTCCACCGTGTCCTCCCCGGCGACGCGGATCGTCTCCGTGTGGCGGGCGGCGCGGTGCCAGGTGCCGTCGGGGCCGAGCGCCTCGACGCCCGCCCCGGTGCGGCGCAGGCGTTCGCGGTACAGGTCCTGGTAGTCGGCCATCGCGTTGGTGATGGCCCAGGCGACCGTGCCGGTGTGGCCGAAGTGGGCGACGCCGGGGACGCCGGGCACGGCGAGGCCGACGACGTCGAACTCCGGACAGGACAGGTGGATCTGCTGGTAGACGCCGGGGTCCTCGATGAAGCGGTGCGGGTCGCCCGCGATGAGCGCGTGCCCGGTGGTGGTCCGCTCGCCGCTCACCAGCCAGCCGTTGCTGCCCGCGGTGCCGGGGCCGTCGGCGGCGAACAGGGCGACGGCTTCCGGGCCGAGGTGCGTGGAGACGTGCTCGCGCCAGAGTTTGGCGGGGAAGCCCGCGAAGAGGATGTGCGTGGCGAGCCAGACGCCGAGCGGGGTCCAGGGGTCCCAGCGGCCCGGGGTGAGGCCGGTGCGGGCGAACTCGGGGGCCCGGGCCGGGTTCGGGTGCTCGGTCTCGGTCTCGGTGAGCCCCTCGTTGACGCCGTCCGCATACGCCCGTACCCAGGCCGCCGTCTCCGGGTCCTTTTGCTCCAGGGCGGTGAAGCAGCGGCGGGCGGTGTCCGCGAGGCGGGCGCGGCGGGCGAGGCGGTCCCAGGACAGGGCCTCGGGGCCGAGGAAGGACGCGGAGGTGCCCTGGGCGCGGTGTCGCTCGACCTCCAGTTGCCAGGCGCGGTCGCGGGCGGTGACCCGGCCCTGGGCGCGGGCGAGTTCGTGCGGGGTGTCCGCGCGCAGGTGCGGGATTCCCCAGGCGTCGCGGTAGGTCTCGGCGCTCACCCCTGTGCCTCTACTTTCCTTTAGGTTAGGCTCACCTAAGTTATTGCTGTCGTGGCCGAATAGTACGTGAAGGGTGAAGGAAACATGGGGCAGGGGCGGGGCTGGGAGGGCGCGGTCCTCAAGCTGATGCGCGCGAAGGACTTCGAGTTCACCGTGACGGGCGTGGAGGACGTGACCCCGCACTACCGGCGGCTGCGCCTGCGCGACGGCGGCATGCTGGCGGTGACCGGGGTCCACCCCACGATGTGGGTGCGGCTGTGGTTCGACAACGCGGGCAAGCCGCATCAGCGGGGGTACACGCTGGTCGACCCGGATCCGGCGGCCGGGACGTTCGCCATGGAGTTCGCCCTGCACGAGGGGTGCGCCAGCGACTGGGCGCGGGCGGCGAAGCCGGGGGACACCATCGAGGCGACGGTCCAGGGCACCGGGTTCGAGGTGCCGCAGCCCCCTCCCTCGCGTGTCTTCGCGGTCGCGGACCCGGCGTCCCTGCCCGCGCTCAACTCCCTGCTCGACGCGGTGGGAACGGTGCCCGCGACCGTCTGGTTCGAGGGGGGCACGGACGACGGCCTGCCGTTTCGTACCGACTCCGGGCGGCACGAGGTCCGCGCGGTCCCGCGCCGTGACGCGGGTGCGGGTCTGGTGGCTCGGGTGAAGGAGGAGCTGCCGGAACTGCTGGCGGCGGCCTCGGAGCCGTACGTCTGGATCGCCTGCGACACGGCGACCACGCGGGCGCTGGCCTCGTACGCGCGCAAGGAGCTGGGCGTGCCCAAGCAGCGGGTGAACGCGCTGGGGTACTGGCGCGCGACCTGAGCCCGTACGCGCGATCATCGGAACCATGGACGTCACACTTCACCTCGCCCAGGACCCCGAGGCCGACGAACTCCTCGGGCGGAGCCCGCTCGCCGCGCTGGTCGGCATGCTGCTGGACCAGCAAGTGCCCATGGAGTGGGCGTTCAAGGGTCCCTCGACCATCGCCCGGCGCATGGGGGCGGAGGACCTCGACGCGCACGACATCGCGGCGTACGACCCCGAGGGGTTCGCCGCGCTGCTGTCCGACAAGCCGGCCGTCCATCGCTACCCCGGCTCGATGGCGGGGCGGGTGCAGCAGCTGTGCCGGTACCTCGTCGAGACGTACGACGGTGACGCCGAGGCCGTCTGGCGGGGCGTGAACACCGGGAAGGAGCTGCTGAAACGGCTCCAGGAACTGCCGGGGTTCGGCAAGCAGAAGGCCCAGATCTTCCTGGCGCTGCTCGGCAAGCAGCTCGGCGTGCGTCCCGAGGGGTGGCGCGAGGCGGCGGGGGCGTACGGGGAGCCGGACTCCTTCCGGTCGGTCGCGGACATCAGGGGGCCGGAGTCCCTGACCAAGGTGCGCGCGCACAAGCAGGAGATGAAGGCGGCGGCCAAGGCGGCGAAGGCCTCCGGCAAGTAGCTGCGGCTGCGGCATGGTGGGGGTGCGCGTTGCGCCGTGGGTTCGGTGGGTGGGTCGGGGCCGCGCCGGGGGGTGTCCGTCCTCGGAACGGCGCGGAATCGGTCGGCCACAGAAGCGAACTCCGTTGACGCGCCAACCGCTGCGGGCGGACACCCCCCGACACGACCCCTTCTCGCCGTACGCGACCGCGGCCCGCCCTCGCCCCGTCCACACGCTCGCCGTACGCCGCCGCGGCCCGCCCTCGCTCCGCCCCCACACTCGCCGTAGGCGACCCGCGGCCCGCCCTCGCTCCGGGGCCCCTCCCCGCCGTACGCGGCTCCCCGCCCCAGCTGCCGCAGCTGCGGGCAGTCGTGCCGCTGGGGCGGCACGGGTGGGCGCAGCGGCACCCCGCTACGCCGGGTTGCGTCCCCCTCGCGCCCGCACCCACCCCGGGCACCGGGTGCAACGCCGGGCGCGCGACCCCCGGGTGCCGGTCAACGCCGGGTCGCATCAGCCCCGTGGCCCAGCCCGGCTGGCATCCGTGTCGCGCCTGCTCCCAGCATGGGGCATGACCGAACCACCTAGCGGGTCCCCCGGCGGGACGCCGTACGACGACCGCGGGGTGCACGCCCGGCACGGGACGACGCACGGCCCGGCCTCCGGACACCAAGAGCCCGAGCCGGCCTTCGAGGGGCCGTTGCACCTCCTGTCCCGCGCCGCCTGGCAGACCGTGCTGTTCACCGGCGTCGCCTCGCTGATCCTGGGCATCCTGGTCCTGGTCTGGCCCGGCGCCTCGCTCCTCGCCGCCGGCGTGCTCTTCGGCCTCTACCTCGTCATCAGCGGCGTCCTCCAGCTGGCCGCGGCCTTCGGTACGCACCGCAGGACCTCGCTGCGGGTACTGGCCTTCATCAGCGGCGCCGTGTCGATCCTGCTGGGTCTGTTCTGCTTCCGCGGACCCCTGCAGTCGGTGCTGCTGCTCGCGCTGTGGATCGGCATCGGCTGGCTGTTCCGCGGCGTCACCCAGATCGTGGCCGCCGCCCACGACCCGACGATGCCGGCGCGCGGCTGG
Source organism: Streptomyces sp. NPDC111628 (assembly GCF_055635195.1). Taxonomy (NCBI): domain Bacteria; kingdom Bacillati; phylum Actinomycetota; class Actinomycetes; order Kitasatosporales; family Streptomycetaceae; genus Streptomyces; species Streptomyces sp. NPDC111628. Next base: position 93,767 of record NZ_JBVKBZ010000005.1, read on the forward strand.
CAGATCTTCCTCGGCGCCGTCACCGTGGTCGCCGGCATCGTCCTGATCGACTCGCCGGTCGAGTCGGCCACCGTCCTCATGCTGGTCGGCGGCTGGTGGCTGGTCGTCGTCGGCGTCGTCGAGATCGTGACGTCCGTACGGCTGCGCGGGCGGGCGCACCAGGTCCCCCGCGCCCTGTGAGCGGCGCCCCGCCTACGCCGAGCGGGCGGTTTCCGTCCCGGGCGCGATGGACGGCGTACGCCGGGCGGGGACACGAGTGAGGTGAGACCCGCACCGCACGCCGCCGTCCGCCGTGACGCCTGTCTGCGGTCCCTGGTCCTGTTGCTCGTGCTGCTCGTGCCCTGCACGCACGTGGCGGCACCGGCCACGCCGGTGGCCGCAGCGACCGGCACGGCGGGGGAGTACGACCATCTCGACACCGTCCTGAGGGTGCCGGGGCGAAGCGGGCGGCGGGTCGTTGTGGTTCGGCCGGTTCCGCCGGCCTTCGTGGCGGGGCGTCGGGCTCATCCCCGGTTCGACGCCCGTACCGAGCGGGCCGCCCTCCTCCCCCGCGGCCCGCGCTCCGTGGTTCTGCGCTGCTGACCGCGCCGGACCGGCCCGGCCGCCGGTCCCCCGCGCATCCGACACGCGAACCAGGAACGAGGAATCGACATGCCCAACGACCCCTACGCCGTCCTGCGCGCCCTCCTGCGCGCCGAGGCGGCCCGCCGTGCGCCCAGGCCCGGCACCGCGCCGCAGGCAGCCGGCGAACAGCAGCGGCCCGCGCGGGAACGGCGGCGCGGCTGAGGGAAGGCCGGGGCGGGGGGCGGTCACGCACCGTCTCCGCCGCCGGCCGAGGGCCCCGCGGTCGCCGAACTCGCGGACGCCTTGCCGATTGATCCGGTTTGCGGCGTCTTTTCCGGCGCCGCACTCCGGCGCCATGGCTGCGCCCGCAACGCCGGGGCCGGTAGGCTTTCCGTGTGATCTTCAAGCGCATCGGAAACGGCCGGCCGTACCCCGACCACGGCCGGGAAAGCACCCGGCAGTGGGCGGACGTCGCGCCGCGCCCGGTCCGCCTCGATCAGCTCGTGACGACCAAGGGCCAGCTCGACCTGGAAACGCTCCTGGCCGAGGACTCCACCTTCTACGGCGACCTCTTCGCACACGTCGTGAAGTGGCAGGGCGATCTGTATCTGGAGGACGGTCTGCACCGGGCGGTGCGGGCCGCGCTGCAGCAGCGCCAGGTGCTGCACGCCCGGGTGCTCGAGCTCGGCTGACGACGTCGGCGGCGCTTTCGGTTGGCCCTTTCGGGTTGCCTTGCACCGAACCTCGGAACGTCGACTGATCATCTAATAGGCATCCCTGCTCCGGCGCACTACGCTGCGCCCATGAGCATGCTGACTCCTCCCGGCATGGGTGGCCAGTACAAGATCACGGGGGACAAGTACCCGCGGATGCGCCCGGCCCGGCGCCGTGGCCGGTTCGCGGCCGTCGCCGTCGCCTGCGTCACCGTTCTCGGAGTGCTGGGCTGGGGCACGCTGCAGCTCATCGACGTCTTCACCGGCGGCGACAAGGCCTCGGCGGCTGGTGCCGCGGGCTGTGTCACCACCGCGAGGGCGAGCGCCTCGCCGGCCGCCGTGGTGCTGCCGAAGCCCGGTCAGGTCACCGTCAACGTGCTCAACGCGACGACCCGCAGCGGCCTGGCGCAGAAGACCGCCGACGAGCTGAAGAAGCGCGGCTTCCGCGTGGGCGACGTGAGCAACGCGCCCAAGGAGTACGACAAGAAGGTCGCCGGCACGGGTCTGCTGCTCGGGCCGACCGCCTCCCTCAAGACGTCGCTCACCGTGCTCGGCACCCAGCTCCCCGGCGCCGAGCACCGCGCCGACGCGGCCCGCAAGGGCGCCGCCGTCGACCTCATCATCGGCAACGGCTTCAAGGGGCTGGCGAAGCCCGCGGACGCCGGCACGGCGCTGGCCGAGCTAGCCGCGCCGCGATCGACGCCCGCCGGGGAGAAGAAGGGCTGCTGAGCGGGGATATACATCGTCCCGGGCCAGGACTTCCCGGGCCAGGACTTCCCGGGCTGCTATTCGGCTGCTCCGTACATGCGGTCGCCCGCGTCGCCGAGGCCCGGGACGATGTAGCCCTGCTCGTTCAGACGCTCGTCGACCGAGGCCGTCACGACCGTCACGGGGGTGCCGGCCAGCTCGCGCTCCATGAGTTCGACGCCCTCGGGGGCGGCGAGCAGCACCACCGCCGTCACGTCGTCGGCGCCGCGCTTGATCAGCTCCCGGATGGACGCGACCAGAGTGCCGCCGGTGGCCAGCATGGGGTCCAGGACGTACACCTGGCGGCCGGACAGGTCGTCGGGCATGCGGGTGGCGTAGGTGGACGCCTGGAGCGTCTCCTCGTTGCGCACCATGCCGAGGAAGCCCACCTCGGCGGTCGGCAGCAGCCGGACCATGCCGTCGAGCATGCCGAGGCCGGCCCGCAGGATCGGCACCACCAGCGGGCGCGGGTGGGAGAGCTTGACGCCGGTGGTCCGGGAGACCGGCGTGTGGATGTCGACCTGTTCGGTGCGGACGTCCCGCGTGGCCTCGTAGGCGAGCAGGGTGACCAGCTCGTCGGCGAGACGGCGGAAGGTCGCGGAGTCGGTGCGCTGGTCGCGCAGCGTGGTGAGCTTGTGGGCGACCAGGGGGTGGTCGACGACGTGGAGACGCATGTCCACCACATTAACCGGGCCCCGTGGGGGCGGCGTCCCCGCGGCGGGCAAGGCCCGGGGCGGGGCTCCACTCGTTCGCGGGCGTCAAACCGCCCGGTCGGGGGAAGGTGGGAGGGACGGACGCTGGGTGGTGAGACTGTGCCTGACCGGGACTTCCACGACATGCCGTCCCCCGGCGCGGAGCGGGGTGCGGAAGGCGGGGCCGAGCCGAGTGCGGTGCCGCAGGGGGAGCATGAGCGGGAGCGCGAGGCCGAACGGCGTCGGCGCCGGGCCCAGTTCCTGCGTGATCTGGCGGAGGCCCGGCAGTTGCGGGACCGCGTGCAGCCGCGCCGAGCCAAGACCGCCCGGCTGCGACACGCGATGCGCATGCGCACCTTTCGCTGGTAGTTCCTCGGCGGCCCCTCCGCCCGGGAAACTTCCTGACCCGGCCGGGGAAGATCGTGCGCCGCGCCGACGTTGGTGGTGACGGACGTACGCGGGGACCGCGAGAATCCGCGTACGATCCGCACGTGGCGGCGACGAGGGCGCTGCTGGGCGGCTGCCCGGGTGCGCACCTTCCGGGACGCCGGTCAAAACAGCCGGACACAGGGCGCCGAAGACGTCCCCTGAGTGCCTTGTTTCTGCCACGATTCCGAGTGGGTGGGGCTCGGAGCACCGCTCCCCCGCCCGTAGCCTCCGCCGGGGGGATCCCCAACCGGCACCCCTAGGACCAGTGGGAGAGTCACGGTGTACTTCGCCGCACTGCTCGCGCGCACCGAAGACGGGTGGGAAGCGAGCGACACGGAGCTCGACGATGTGGAAACCCTGTCGGATCTTGCCGACCTGGCCCGGGAGGTCTCTCCCGACGAGGACACGGTGCTCGTGCTCATCGAGCAGGAGGACGCGTGGTTCGGAGTCGTCCGGGTGGACGGCGAGGAGGACCCCCGTATCTATGTGTCGGACGCCGCCGCGGCCGCCCGCAGCAGCTACGGCGAGATCCTGCTCACCGACGAGCTGCTCGGCCGGGAGCCGGGTGACGACGGCGACGACCTCGACGCCCTCGACCTCGACGGCACGGAGGACGGAGAGTCCGACGACGACGAGGACGAGGACGGCGGCGGCTCCGACGCGGCCGCCGGCTCGGGCGAGGCCGTGCCGCACGGACCGGTCGGCGACGCCGAGGTCCTCGACGACCTCGGTGTGAGCGAGAAGGAGCTGCGCTCGATGTCCGGGGACGCGGTCGGGGAGATCGCCGAGGCCCTGGGCGCGCTGGACGTACTGGAGACCGTCCGCTGACCGCGCCGGCCGAGGAGGATCCCGAGGGGGCACCGCCCGATCCGGTGCGCGACCGGTGGCGGGCCGCGATGCGGCTCGCCCTGGCCGAGGCCGGGCGGGCCGCGGCGGGCGGGGACGTGCCCGTCGGCGCCGTCGTGCTGGCACCGGACGGCCGCACCGTGCTCTCCGCCGGGCACAACGAACGCGAGGCCACCGGGGACTCGACGGCCCACGCCGAGGTCCTCGCGATCCGGCGGGCCGCGGGGGAGTTGGGCGAGTGGCGGCTGTCCGGGTGCACGCTCGTCGTCACTCTGGAGCCCTGCACGATGTGCGCGGGCGCGCTCGTCCAGTCCCGGGTGGACCGCGTGGTCTACGGCGCCCGCGACGACAAGGCGGGCGCGGCCGGGTCGCTGTGGGACGTGGTGCGCGACCGGCGCCTCAACCACCGTCCCGAGGTGATCGAGGGCGTGCTCGCGGACGACTGCGCCCGGCTGCTCACGGACTTCTTCCGCGACCGCTGACCCGGCGCCCGGACGGCCGTTCGTCGGCCGCAATACCGATTTCTGAGCATGGCGCTCCGTACGGTAAGGTCTCTCTCGGTAGCGTGTCCGAGCGGCCGAAGGAGCTCGCCTCGAAAGCGAGTGTGGCGCAAGTCACCGAGGGTTCAAATCCCTCCGCTACCGCTTTGGAAGGGCCCCGTCGAAAGACGGGGCCCTTCGTGCGATCATGAGCGACCGAAAGGCGTGGGTCGAAGGGACAGGGGAGGCCGCGGTGGCGGTGAACTCGAAGAAGATCGCCGTCTATGTGGTCGTGGTCTTCGTGCTGTACGTGATCATCACTGATCCGGCCAAGGCAGCCGACTACGTGCAGATAGGTTTCCAGGGCATATCCGACGCGGCGGGCGCCGTGGGCGACTTCATGACCTGGGCCGCCAACGGAGGAGAGTGATGATCCGCCATCTCGTGCTGTTCAAGCTGAACGACGGCGTCGAGCGCGACGACCCGCGCGTCGTGGCGGGCGTCGAGGCCTTCCGGGCGCTCGGCGGCCAGATCGACGACCTCCGCTTCTGGGAGTGCGCCTGGAACATCAGCGACCGGCCCATCGCCTACGACTTCGCCATCAACTCGGCCGTGGACGACGCGGACGCGCTCAAGCGCTACCTCGAACACCCGGCGCACCAGGCGGGCGTCGCGCTGTGGCGCGAGTTCGCCACCTGGGTGATCGCCGACTACGAGTTCTAGAACGACCGCGGGTCCGCCAGGGCCCGCGGACCTGGCACGGCCCCGTACCAGCTCGGTGCGGGGCCGTTCCGCGTTCACTCAACACGGCGTTATGCGGTGCTTGCACACAGTGGACATGTCTTGTGATGCTATGACCGCTTTTGACGGAAGAGTTGACAGATCACGAGGTGGAGTTGACCGTGCCGGCCAGTACTGCGCCTCAAGCACCGCCCGCACCGCCCGCCCAGGCCCAGGAGGCCCCCGCGCCGCAGCGCAGCCGGGGCGCCGACACCCGGGCCCTGACCCAGGTGCTCTTCGGCGAGCTGAAGGGCCTCACCCCGGGCACGCCGGAGCACGACCGGGTGCGCGCGGCGCTCATCGAGGCCAACCTCCCGCTGGTGCGCTACGCCGCCGCCCGCTTCCGCTCGCGCAACGAGCCGATGGAGGACGTCGTCCAGGTCGGCACCATCGGGCTCATCAACGCCATCGACCGCTTCGACCCGGAGCGGGGCGTGCAGTTCCCGACGTTCGCGATGCCCACGGTGGTCGGGGAGATCAAGCGGTACTTCCGCGACAACGTGCGCACCGTGCACGTGCCGCGCCGGCTGCACGAGCTGTGGGTGCAGGTCAACAGCGCCACCGAGGACCTGACGACCGCCTTCGGGCGCTCCCCGACCACCGCCGAGATCGCCGAGCGGCTGCGCATCACCGAGGAGGAGGTGCTGTCCTGCATCGAGGCGGGGCGGTCGTACCACGCCACCTCGCTGGAGGCCGCGCAGGAGGGCGACGGGCTGCCCGGACTGCTCGACCGGCTCGGCTACGAGGACCCGGCGCTGGACGGGGTCGAGCACCGGGACCTGGTGCGCCATCTGCTCGTCCAGCTCCCCGAGCGGGAGCAGCGGATCCTGCTGCTGCGCTACTACAGCAACCTCACGCAGTCCCAGATCAGCGCGGAACTCGGCGTCTCCCAGATGCACGTCTCGCGGCTACTGGCGCGTAGTTTCCAGCGGTTGAGGTCCGCGAACCGGATCGACGCGTAAGCTCGGCCGGGGCTCCGGGCGGAGTCGAAAGCGCGAGCGAGGGATCACCGGGGAGAGCGAATCGCCCACCAGGGCCGTTGCGGACGGAATCGGGCTGAAAGCCCATCAGACCCCCTGTTTCCAGGGGGTATTCGCATCTCGGATGTCGACATGTCACTACAGCGCGTTGCCGACATGTGACATTCTGCCGGAGACGCGTTTGCCGGGGCTTCGGCTCCGGTATTCAGGTGAAGGCTGCGTTCCCGGCGTGGGAGCGTGTGCCGCGACCGTCCCGCGACCCAAAGGGGGTGGCATGTCCGCAGAACAGGGCAGCTCGAAGGTGCTCGCGCTCGCGGAGAGCGAGACCGCGCCCGACTCGATCGAGGCGCTCGGCCCCGTCGAGCCCGTCGGCCCCATCGACTCCGTCGGCGCCGTCGGATCCCTCGACGGTGCTCAGGCCGTCGAAGCCGTGCCGGACCTCGACGCCGTGCCGGCCCAGACCCTTCCGGCCACAGAGGCCACGGGGGCCATCGACACCCGCACCCTGTCCCGCTCCCTGTTCCTGCGGCTCGCCGCCCTCGACCAGGACAGCCCCGAGCGTGCCTACGTCCGGGACACCCTGATCGAGCTCAATCTCCCGCTGGTGCGCTACGCCGCCGCGCGCTTCCGGTCCCGCAACGAGCCGATGGAGGACATCGTCCAGGTCGGCACCATCGGCCTGATCAAGGCGATCGACCGCTTCGACTGCGAACGGGGCGTCGAGTTCCCGACGTTCGCCATGCCGACCGTCGTCGGCGAGATCAAGCGGTTCTTCCGCGACACCTCGTGGTCGGTGCGCGTCCCGCGCCGCCTCCAGGAGCTGCGCCTGGCCCTGACGAAGGCCAGCGACGAGCTGTCCCAGAAGCTGGACCGCTCGCCGACGGTCGGCGAACTGGCGGCCGTCCTCGGCGTGTCCGAGGAGGACGTCGTCGACGGCCTGGCCGTGGGCAACGCGTACACCGCCTCCTCGCTGGACTCGCCGGCCCCGGAGGACGACGGCGGCGAGGGCTCGCTGGCCGACCGCCTGGGCTACGAGGACACGGCGCTGGAGGGCGTGGAGTACCGCGAGTCCCTCAAGCCGCTGCTGGCCAAGCTGCCGCCCCGGGAGCGGCGGATCATCATGCTGCGCTTCTTCGCCAACATGACCCAGTCGCAGATCGGCGAGGAGGTCGGCATCTCGCAGATGCACGTCTCCCGGCTGCTCACCCGGACCCTGTCGCAGCTGCGCGAGGGCCTCATCTCCGACTGAGCCCGCGCCGCGGGAGAGTCCGTACGACAGCACGGCGACCGCCGTGGCACCTCGGGGGTGCCGCGGCGGTCGTCTTCGTATGCCCCGGCACGGACCGCAGCGGCCCGGGCCCGTCCCAGTTCTTGTCCGGGGTCTTGTCTAGCCGAGCGCCAGCCAGGCCACGGCCGCGACGACGATCACGGCGGCCACGATGCCGACGATCAGGCCGACGCGGGGTCCGGAGGAGGCGGCGGGGGCCGCCGCCTGTCGGCTCTGCGGGGCGTCGTCGACGAACGCGCGGAACATCTGGGTGCTGCCTGCGGGGTCGTTGGTGCCCTGGGGGCCCTGGGTGTTAGCCATGGGCCGAGACACTAGCGAATCCGCGAGTGCGGCCCAAGTGCGGGGCCGCCGAGCCTTCTTGACCCACTCCACCCCTTACCACCTGCGCATTTACTTTCGCAATACTTGCCTTTGCCAACTTTTTATCCCGCACCGACCCTTTTTGTTTGCCTGTAGCAACTAACTGTCCTTATGGTTGCCCTAAGCAACGAATCGGGAGGTGCGCATGGCCGAGAAGGCGCAGTACGAGGAGCTGATCCGCCAGTTCAGCGCCTTCGGCGCCGTGAAGCGGGAGATGGGGCGGCTGCTGCCGTCCGACTGTCCCGGCGGGTCCGTCGCCGTACTGACACTGCTCGGCCGCCACGGGGACATGCGCATGAGCAAGCTCGCGGAGCTGCTCGCGGTGGACATGTCGGTGACCAGCCGCCATGTCGCCCACGGCGCCGAGCGGGGCTGGATCGAACGGTTTCCCGACCCGGCGGACAAACGCTCGCGCATCCTGCGCCTGACGCCCGCGGGACAGGACCAGCTCGACGAGATCGCCGAGCGGACCACCCAGCTGCTCTCCCACCGCCTGAGCGACTGGTCCGACGACGAGGTCGGCCAGCTCTCCCGGCTCATGGCCCGCCTCAGGGCCAGCTTCGACGACTGCCGGGCCCCCGCGGCCCGGCCTCCCGCACTGTCCGGGGACGAACAGTCCACCCGTACACCCGCGATCACCACGTAAGTAAAGGAAGTCCATGGCAACGACCACACCAGCCGGTGTGCGGGCTCATGCCAAGCACGGGGGAGGCTCCACCGGAGACGCTCCGATGACGCACCGGCAGATCATGGAGGCACTGTCCGGGCTGCTGCTCGGCATGTTCTGCGCGATCCTGTCCTCGACCATCGTCACCAACGCCCTGCCCGAGATCATCGGGGACCTGGGCGGCGGCCAGAGCGCCTACACCTGGGTCGTCACGGCCTCGCTGCTGACGATGACCGCCTCGACCCCCCTGTGGGGCAAGCTCGCGGACCAGTTCAGCAAGAAGGCCCTGGTCCAGATAGCCCTGATCGTCTTCGTCATCGGCTCCGTCGTGGCCGGTCTGGCGCAGAACCCCGCGATGCTGATCACCGCGCGGGCCATCCAGGGCCTCGGCGCCGGCGGTCTGTCCGCCCTGGCGCAGATCATCATGGCCGCGATGATCGCCCCGCGTGAGCGCGGGCGCTACTCCGGCTACCTCGGCGCCACCTTCGCCGTCGCCACCGTCGGCGGCCCGCTGCTCGGCGGCGTCATCACCGACACCAGCTGGCTCGGCTGGCGCTGGTGCCTCTACGTCGGAGTGCCCTTCGCGATCCTCGCGCTGATCGTGCTCCAGAAGACGCTGCACCTGCCCGTGGTCAAGCGGAAGGTCAAGGTCGACTGGGCCGGCGCCTTCTTCGTCACCGCGGCCGTCTGCCTGCTGCTCGTCTGGGTCACCTTCGCCGACGACAAGTACTCCTGGATGTCGTGGCAGACCGCTGCCATGGTCGGCGGCGCCATCGTGCTGACGCTGATCTTCCTCCTCGTGGAGTCGAAGGCCAGCGAGCCGATCATCCCGCTGCGCCTGTTCAGGAACCGCACCATCACCCTGGCCTCGCTGGCCTCGCTGTTCGTCGGTATCGCGATGTTCGCGGGCACCGTCTACTTCAGCCAGTACTTCCAGCTGGCCCGGGACAAGTCCCCGACCATGTCGGGCGTCATGACGATCCCGATGATCGGCGGCCTGTTCATCTCGTCCACGGTCTCCGGCATCGTCATCACCAAGACCGGCAAGTGGAAGCGCTGGCTGCTGGCCGGCGGCGTGCTGCTGACGGCGGGCCTGGGCCTGCTCAGCACGATGCGTTACGACACCGCGTACTGGCACATCGCGATCTTCATGGCGCTGATGGGCCTCGGCGTCGGCATGATGATGCAGAACCTGGTGCTCTGCACGCAGAACCAGGTGGAGCCGAGCGACCTGGGCTCCGCGTCCTCCACGGTCACCTTCTTCCGGTCCCTCGGCGGCGCGGTGGGCGTCTCGGTGCTCGGCTCCATCATGTCGACCCGGATCAGCCACTACGCCACCGACAGCATCGGGCAGCTCAAGCCCGAGGACCAGATGGCGGCCGGCAAGGCCCTGGGCTCCGGGCAGATCCCCGACATGGACCTGCTCCCCGCGCCCATCCGCACCTGGCTGGAGAGCGCCTACGGGCACGGCATCGCCGACATCTTCCTGTACGTCGCGCCGATCGCCCTGCTCGGCTTCCTGGTGACGCTGTTCATCAAGGAGGTCCCGCTGCGCACCAAGGGCGCCCTCGCCCAGGCGGCGGAGTCCTCGGCCGAGGCCGCCCCGCCGGTGGCGGGCACCCCCGCGGAGGCCGTCCGCGTCGCCGGCGAGCCGGTTCCGGCCGGTGCGATGGCGGCCGTGTCGGCCACGCCGTCCGGCGACCCGCTCACCGCGGTCACCTCGTCCGTCTCGGACACCGCGGTCTCCCCGGTCGCCGGACCTGCCGCCACCCAGCGGCTCGCCGCCGTCGCCACGGCGACCGGCTCCGGTGAACCGCAGGCGCCCGTCTCCGGCGGCATCGCGGTGCGCGGCTTCGTCCGCGGCGCCGAGTCCGCCCCGGTCCCGCAGGCCGCGGTCACGCTGATCTCGCTGGCCGGCCGCCAGCTCGGCCGGTCCGTCGCCCAGGTCGACGGCTCCTACGCCGTCGACGCGCCGAGCGCCGGGTCGTACGTGCTGATCGCCTCCGCCGACGGCTTCCAGCCGCAGGCCTCCACCATCGTCGTCAACGACGAGCCGGTCGCCTACGACATCCTGCTCAGCGGCACCAGCGGGCTCACCGGCCTGGTCCGGGCCGTGGAGGGCGGGCTGCCGGTCAAGGACGCCATGGTGATCGTCACCGACGTGCGCGGCGACCTGCTGGCCAGCGCCACCACCGGCGAGGCGGGCGAGTTCGCCTTCACCGAGCTGGTGCCGGGCACGGTGACCGTCGCGGTCAACGCCGCCGGCTACCGGCCCCGCGCCCTGCCCCTGGAGGTCGGTGGCACCGGCGTCACCCGCGTCGAGGTCGACCTCCAGGCCGGGGCCCAGGTCCAGGGCGTCGTGCGGGCCCCGCACGGTCCGCTGGCCGATGCCCGGGTCACCCTGGTCGACGCGGCGGGCAACGTGGTCGGCACGGCCACCACCGGGGCGGACGGGGCGTACGCCTTCACCGACCTGGACGCCGGTGAGTACACCGTCATCGCGACCGGCTACCCGCCGGTGGCGACGGCCCTGACGGTCGCCGGCCCGGGTGCCGACGGCCACGACATCGAGCTCGCCCACCCCGGCGAGTAGCAGAACCCCGGCCCGTGGTGGCGTGCGCGCTCTGAGCGGAGGTGCGCCCGCCCACCACGGGCCGGTTTCTTTACGACCACTTTCTGAGCCTTTGCAGGGAGAAAACGGGATGGGACTGACCGCGAGGATCCGAACGCGGGACGGATGGGCCGTGTCGCACGCGGTCGTCACGGTGACCGACATGACCGGTACGCAGGTGCTGCGCGCCGAGGCGGACACCGAGGGCGCCGTGCGGGACACCACCGCGCTGACGCCGGGGGCGTACACCGTGATCGTCACCGCGGTCGGCTACGCGCCGGCCGCCTCCAGCGCGATCGTCACCGCGAGCGGCCGGGCCGAGGTCGGCACCGTGACGCTGGCCCGGCAGGGCGGCACCGAGCTGCCGCCGCCGGGGCCGTGGACGGTCGACCCGGCGCACTCCAGTGTGGCCGCCGTCGCCCAGCACCTCGGCATCTCCAGCGTGCGGGGCCGCTTCACCGACTTCGCCGCCACCGTCGAGATCGCCCCGGACGACGTCACCAAGTCCCGGGTGGAGGCGGTGATCAAGGCGGCCTCCATCGACACCGGCAACGGCATGCGCGACACCCACCTGCGCTCGGCCGACTTCCTGGACGTCGAGCGCCACCCGGAGATCACCTACCGCTCCACCGGTGTCTCGGAGGCGGGCCCGGACCGCTGGACCGTCCACGGCGAACTGGGTCTGCACGGGGTCGTCCGCGAGGTCGACCTCGACCTGGCCTACCTCGGCACCGGCGCCGACCCCTGGGGCGGCACCCGGGCGGCCTTCCGCGCGACGACGGAGCTGCACCGCGAGGACTTCGCCATGAACTACAACCAGGTCGTCCAGGCCGGCATCGCCGCCATCGGCACCACGCTCCGGGTCGAGCTGGACGTCCAGGCGGTCCAGGGGGAGTCACTGCCCGCGGTGTGAGGCACCGCCGGACGCCCGGGCCACCACCTGGGCGCACAGGTCCCGGAGCTTGACGTTCCGGTCCTGTGAGGCCCGGCGCAGCCGCTCCAGGGCCCGGTGGGCGTCGATGCGCTCCCGGGCCATGAGCATGCCGACCGCCTGGTCTATGACGCTGCGGGAGAGCAGGGCGGTGCGCACGTCGGCCGCCGAGGCCTGCTGCCGTTCGATGCGCAGGGCCTCGTTCACCGCGTCCGCGGCCCGCTCCGCGAAGGCGCGGGCCGCGTCCAGCCCCTGCGCCAGGGAGCCGGGGCGGAGGCCGTAGAGGTTGAGCGCCGCACCCGTCTCGCCCTCGATGGGCAGCGGTAGCGCCAGCACACAGCGCACGCCGGTGGCCAGCGCGTACTCCGTGTACGCGGGCCAGCGGGTCTCCTCGGCCAGGTCGGCGGAGTACTTCGGGTCCCCCGACTCGGCGGCGTCCACGCAGGGGCCCGAGCCGTTCTCGTACTGGCGCAGGTCCAGGCCGCTGGGCAGGCCGGTGCTGCCCGCCAGCGTCATCAGCCGGTCGGCGCGGCGCACCGTGACCGAGCAGGCCACGGCACCGGACACCTGCCCGACCGCCCGGTCGGTCAGGTCACGCAGCAGGGTGTCGAGCCCTTGGCTGCGTGCCATGGCGTGGTCGAGCGTGGCCGACATCCGGTCCGTGTCCGTCGCCCGGCCGGTGTCCGCGTCTCGGCCCGTGTCCGTGTCCCTGGTCCGCGAGGTCATGACCGTACGGATGTCCCGTCACCGCTCGGTCACGCCTCTGCCGCCCGTACCGGAGTTGGCGTCGACGATGCGGCGGGCCAGGTCGCGCAGCTTCACGTTCTCGCGCTGGGAGGCCTTCACCAGGGACTCGAAGGCTCCGCCCGCGTCGATGTCCAGACGTTCCATGAGGATGCCGGTGGCCTGGCCGATCAGGTCCCGGGTGCGCATCGCCTCGGTGAGCTGCTCGCGCACGGTCGCCGAGTCCAGGGCGAGGGAGACGTGCGCGGTGAACAGCCGCCCGATGCGGGTGGCGTCCTCGTCGAAGGCCTGCGGCTTGCGGGCGTACGCGGTCAGCACGGTCAGCCGGCGCCGGTCGGCGCGCAGCCGCAGGGACAGCGTGGAGCGCAGGCCGAGCCCGGACAGGACGGTGCCGCCGCCGTCGGCCTCGCTGTCGTCCGTCCGTACCACGGGCGTGGTCCACAGGCGCTCCCAGTCCGGGTGCGGGGTGTGCCCGCCCTGCCGGGGCTCGGTGACGAACCGCACGGTCTCGTCGGTCCAGGCGAGGGCGCGCAGCCGGCCACCGCGCTGGATCTCCGAGATGCCCGCGTGCTCGGCGTCGGGCAGCAGGCGTACCGCCAGTGCGACGGCGGTGTTCATGGTGTCGCCGGGGGAACCCGTCGCGTGCAGGTCACCGGCCGCGGCGGTCAGGGCCTCGGCCAACTCGAAACCCACTGGAAAACGCGGCAAATCAGTAAATTCGGACGCAGCCACCACGAACCTCTTCGGCAAGCGCGGCCTCACGGCCGTGCGCAGGAGAGCTCCGCAGCACATTCCCGACTGCGAGCACAGGACGAACAGCACTTTAGCTGCTCGGTTGCGTGCCGGTGACGCTCGGCCGACGGTCCGGTCGGCCTCGCGGCCGGGCGAGCGGTGCGCCTTCCGCGCCGCCCCGCCGCGTGGTGGAATGGGGACCGGGTCAGGAAGCGGCCCGGCCGGAAGCCCGACGGACGTCTGTCAGGTGAGTGCTGTGACCTTCCTCCCCCAGCCCTGCGAGCCGTGTGATCCGCCCGGGTGCCTCGTGCTCGCGATGCCCGGCGAGATCGATTTCTGCAATGCCGCGGGGCTGCTGCCCCTGATCATGACCGCCGTGGAGCAGCGCTCCGACGGGCTGCGCCTGCTCGTCCTGGACCTCTCCCCGACCCGTTTCATGGACTCCCAGGGCGTCCGTCTCGTCGCGGCCGTACGCCGCCGGCTGCCCGACCACGCTCTGCTGCGTGTGGTGGCCGTCCCGAAGGGCGTACCGAGCCGCGTCCTGCAACTCTCCGGCCTGCGCCGCGACGTGCCGGTCCACGACAACCTCGCGGAGGCGCTGCGCACCGGGAGCGGAACGGCCGGGAGCGGAACGGCGGGGAGCGGCACGGCGGCCTAGGCTGGCGGCATGGCACCGAACATCGCGACGAACACCCGTGTCTCCCTGGACGAGTTGCTGGACTTCGTACGCCCCCGGCACCGGGCGATCCTGCTGACCCGGCGGGCCGACGGCAGCCCCCAGGGCTCACCCCTGACCTGCGGGGTCGACGACGCCGGGCGGATCGTCGTCTCGACCTACCCCGAGCGGGCCAAGACCCGCAACGCGCGCCGCGACCCGAGGGTCAGCCTCCTCGTGCTCAGCGACGAGTGGAACGGCCCGTGGGTCCAGATCGACGGCACCGCGGAGGTCATCGACGCGCCCGACTCCGTCGAGCCCCTCGTGGAGTACTTCCGCAACATCTCCGGCGAGCACCCCGACTGGGACGAGTACCGGCAGGCCATGGTCGAGCAGGGCAAGTCCATCGTCCGGGTGACACCGGAGAAGTGGGGACCGGTGGCGACGGGCGGCTTCCCGGCGCGGCTGGCGACGGACGACTAGGACCTGTCCGGGGCCGCACGCCGGGTGGACGGCAGGTGCCGGGTCGGTCAGTCGGCGCCGGGTCGGTCAGCCTGTTCGACCATCGCGTCGATGCCCGCGACGAGCAGGTCGAGGGCGAACTCGAAGTCCCGGTCCAGCATCTCCGCCACGGTGTCGCCGCCCCGGGCCGCCATGATGTCCTGCGCGTCCTCGATGACGCCCGCGGTGTCCGGCACCTCGGTCACCGCGGTCATCGAGTCCTGGTAGTACTCCTCGGGGCTCAGCCCGGTGTCCGCCACCCGGGCGAGGAAACGGCCCTCGATGGTGCCGTAGCCGTAGACGAACTGGAAGACGGCCGAGATGGCGCCGGTCAGTCGCTGCGCGGGCAGCCCGCTGCGGCGCACGACGTTCTGCACCGCGCGGGAGAAGGCCAGCGAGTGCGGCCCGATGTTGAGGTAGGTGCCGACCAGCCGGGACGACCAGGGGTGGCGCACCAGCAGCGCCCGGTTCTCCCGGGCCAGGGCCCGCAGCTCCTCGCGCCAGTCGAGGCCGGCGTCCGGGTCCGGGTGGCGCAGCTCGCCGAAGACGGCGTCCAGGGCGAGTTCGAGCAGCTGGTCCTTGGTGTCGACGTACCAGTACACGGACATCGCGGTGACGTTCAGCTCGGTGGCCAGGCGGCGCATCGAGAACCCCGTCAAACCCTCGGCGTCCAGCAGCCGGACGGTGACCCCGGTGATCCGGTCCCGGTCGAGCCCGGACGGCTGCCCCCCACGGCGCCCACCGCGCCGCGCCTCCCCCGACAGCCACACACTGTCCCGCGGCCCCTCCCGCCCTGCCTTCGCCATGCGCACCTCTCCTCGACTCATCACACGCCGGTCGGCGAAGCACCCCACAAGGGGCGCGGGGAACTGCGCGAGCAACCACGGGCAACCCGCAGCCGCGTCGCAAGCAGGCCACCCGAGCCCTTAGGCGCTCACAACCCCCGAGTCTGCCCGCTCCGCCCGCCGCAACAACACCGCCGCCACCACCCCGCCCAGCAACACGGCCACCGCCCCCACCAACTGGCTGCTCTCCACTCCGGAGGAGAACGCGTCGAGCACCCGCCCCCGCTCGCCCTCCCCCCGCGCCGCAGCCAGCGCCGCGGGGAGCGACGTCGCCGCGACGGGGGCCAGCGCCGCGAACCGCGAGGTCAGCACCGCGCCCAGCACGGCCACGCCCAGCCCGTTGCCGAACTCGGCCAGCGTGCCGTTGACGCCCGCGCCGACCCCGGCCTTGGCCGGCGGGATCGCGCTCATCAGCGCGTGGGCCATGGCCGGGTTGCCGAGCGCGCACCCCACGCCGATCAGCAGCAGCCCCAGCAGCGTGCCGGCGTAACCGTGGACGGTCAGCGTGGCGATGGACACCAGGCCCGCCGCCATCAGCACCATGCTCAGCAGCACCGCCACCGGCGTGCCGAGCCTGGCCAGCCACTTCGCGGCCACCCCGGAGAAGTTCAGCAGCACCACCGTCAGGGCCAGCGGCGCGGTCCGCAGCCCGGCCTCCAGCGGACCGTACCCGAGCACGAACTGCAGGTGCTGGGTGAGCAGGAACAGCGCACCGCCCATGCCGAAGGTGATCAGCACGAGACCGGCCACCGCGCCGGTGAACCGCTGGTCGCGGAAGAAGGTGAGGTCGAGCATCGGGTACGGGACGCGGCTCTCCCAGCAGGCGAAGAGCGCGAGCACGCCCACGGCGACGGCGGCCGTGGCCAGGACCCGCCCCGACGTCCAGCCGTGCCCGGGGCCGGAGATGACCGCGTAGACCAGTGCGGCCATGCCTATCGTGGAGAGGACGGCGCCCAGCAGGTCGGGGCGGTCGCCCTGCCGGTTCTTCGACTCCGGGACCAGGGTCACGACCGCGACCAGGCCGAGGGCCACCACGGGCAGGTTGATCAGGAAGATCGCACCCCACCAGAAGTGGTCCAGCATGAAGCCGCCGATCAGCGGCCCGCAGGCGAAACCGAGCGCGCTGACCGCACTCCAGATGCCGATGGCCTTGGCGTGCTCGGCGGGCGCGAAGATCTGCATGACCACGGCGAGCGTGGTGGTCAGCAGCAGGGCGCCGCCGATGCCCATGCCGGCCCGGGCCGCGATCAACTGGCCGGTGGTCTCCGCGAGTCCGGCCGCCAGCGAGCCGATCCCGAACAGGGCGAGGCCGGTGGCCAGCATCTTCTTGCGGCCGTACCGGTCGGCCGCGCTGCCCGCGGTGAGCAGCAGGCCGGACTGGACCAGCGAGTAGGCGTTGATCATCCACTGGATGTCGGAGGTGGCCGCGCCCAGCTCGTCGGTGAGCGAGGGGATGGCCACGTTCAGCACGGTGTTGTCGAGGACCACCGTGAGCTGGGCGAGGCTGATGACGCCGAGGATCAGCCAGCGCTGCGGGTGGCCCTGGACCGGGGGTGCGGGTTCGCGTTCCCGTTCCTCGGCGGATTCCTGCGGTGACGTCGTCATGTTGTACAGCGTATAGGACTCTCCTATACGCTGTACAACGGTTTCTCGTCCGAAGCGATCAGTCCGTCGGCGAGGTGAGGTCGTAGAAGGTGGCCGAGCCGACCGTGACCTCCTTGAAGCCGGCCTCGACCCACGAGGTGATCTGCGACGCGGTGCCGGAGCCGCCGCCCATGCCGCCTCCCGTGCCGCCGCCGATGAAGTAGTGGATGCGGCCGTCCGCCACGTACTTCTTGAACTGGGCCAGGGTCGGCGACGGGTCGGTGCCGTTGAAGCCGCCGATCGCCATCACCGGGGCGCCGGTGCCGAGCTGGTAGCTCGCGGCGTTCTGGGAGCCGATGGCGGCGGCGGCCCAGGTGTAGGCGTCGGCGTCGGTCTCCAGCAGCTTCTTCGCCTCGGAGTCGACTTCGGCGCCGTTGAGCAGGCCGCCCATGCCGCCGCCGCCCGCCCCCATACGGCCGCCCTCGCCGGACGGGCCGCCGGCCGGACCGCCGTTCTGACCGTTGGGCGTCTGACCGTTGGGCGTCTGGCCGTTCGGTGTCTGGCCGTTCTGGTTGGTGCCTCCGGTGCCCGGCGCGGTGCCGCCGCCGGGGAAGCCGCCGCCCCCCGGACCGCCCTGGCCCTGGCCCTGCCCCTGACCAGGGGCGTTCCCGCCACCCGGGAAGCCGCCGCCCCCGGGGCGACCGCCGCCGCCGGGGCCGCCCCCCATGCCCGCGCCGGACGGGCCGGCCGTGACGATGGAGCCGCTGTGCCCCTCCCGCACGGTGCTCAGCGTGTACGCGGTGGGGGCGGCCAGCGACGCCACGAGGCCGAGGCCCGCCGCCGCGAGGGCGGTCCGCCGCCCCAGCCGCCCCGCGAAGACCAGCCCGAGCGCGGCGACCAGGCCGCCGACCAGGACCGGCACCTTCAGCCAGGGGAGGTAGTCGGGCGTCCGGTTGAGCAGCACGTATCCCCAGGCCGCGCTCGCCGTGACGGCGGCGGCGAGGGCGATCGACGCCCAGGGCCGCTCGCGGCGTTCCCACAGCGTCGCGGCGCCCATGCCGGTCACGGCGGCCAGGTACGGCGCGAGGGCCACCGTGTAGTACTGGTGGAAGATGCCGGCCATGTAGCTGAAGACGGCCGCCGTCATCAGCAGCGAGCCGCCCCAGACCAGGAAGGACGCGCGCGCGGTGTCCGTGCGGCCGGCGCGGCGCGTGGCGACCAGGCCCGCGACGAGCAGGATCAGGGCGGCCGGGAGCAGCCAGGAGATCTGGCCGCCGATCTCCGAGTTGAACATCCGGTCCCAGCCGGTCTCGCCCCACTGCCCGCCACCGCCGCCGCCCATGCCGCCGCCCCCGCCGCCGACGCTGCCGGTCTCCTCGCCGCTGAGGCGGCCGAGGCCGTTGTAGCCGAAGGTCAGCTCCAGGAAGCTGTTGTTCTGCGAGCCGCCGATGTACGGGCGGGACGACGCCGGCCACAGCTCGACGACCGCGACCCACCAGCCGCCGGAGACGACGATCGCGGCGGTCGCCAGCGCGAGCTGGCCGAGGCGCTTCCTGAGCCGCACCGGTGCGCAGACGCCGTAGACCAGGGCGAGGGCGGGCAGGATCAGGAAGGCCTGGAGGGTCTTCGCCAGGAACGCGAAGCCGATCGCGACGCCCGCCCACACCAGCCACTTGCTCCGGCCGTCCTCCAGCGCCCGTACGACGAGGTAGCAGGCGACGGACATCAGCAGGGCGAGCAGCGCGTCCGGATTGTTGAACCGGAACATCAGCGCGGCGACGGGCGTGAGCGCGAGGACGGCGCCCGCGATCAGCCCGGCCGCGGGGCTGAACCGGCGGCGGACGGCCGCGTACACGACGGCGACCGTGCCCACCCCCATCAGCACCTCGGGGACGAGGACCGACCAGGAGGAGAGGCCGAAGATCCGCACCGCCAGCGCCATCGGCCACAGCGCGGCCGGGGGCTTGTCGACGGTGATGGCGTTGCCCGCGTCGAGCGAGCCGAAGAAGAACGCCTTCCAGGACTGGCTGCCCGCCTGCACGGCCGCCGAGTAGAAGGAGTTCGCGTAGCCGGAGGCGCTCAGGTTGTAGAGGTAGAGGAGGGCGGTGGCCAGCAGGAGGCCGAGGAAGGCGGGGCGTACCCAGCGGGGGTCCTCGGGGCGGCCGCGCCACACCCGGCCGAGCCGGGACTGCCGCGAAGGCCGGGGCTGCCGGTGGGCGGGCGGCGCCGCGGACGGCGGTCCCCCGTCCTCGTCGGCGGGGGTGCGCGTGCCGTCGGCGTGTGCCGTTGGGTCGTACTGCGTCGTCATCGGGCGTCGCTCCAGGTGCGATGCGGGTCCGGAAGGTGCGGGTCCGGAAGGTGCGGGTCCGGCGTGTGGGCCGTGGGCGGCGCGTCCGGGAACACCCAGGCGCGGAAGAGCAGGAAGCGCAGCACGGTGGCGGCGAGGTTGGCGGCGATCAGCACCGCCAGCTCGGTCGAGTGGTCGGGGTCGGTCGTCGCCGCGCTCAGGGCGGCCAGCGAACCGCTGGTCAGCGCGAGGCCGATGCCGAAGACGACCAGTCCCTGCGCCTGGTGCCGCACGGCGCCGCCCCGCCCCCGTACCCCGAAGGTGAGCCTCCGGTTGGCGGCGGTGTTGGCGACCGCGGAGACCAGCAGCGCGAGCGCGTTGGCGAGCTGGGAGCCGGCGAAGTGGCGGAAGCCGCTGTACAGGAGGAGGTAGAAGAGCGTGGACAGGGCGCCGACCACGCAGAAGCCGACGAGTTGCCGGGCCAGGCCCTGCGGTACGCCGGTCAGGTCGCGGTCGCGCGGGTCGTCGCCGAAGGGGCGGGTCAGCCGGTCCAGCGGGAGGGAACCGGTGGCCAGGGCCCTGCCGACCCGCCACACGCCCTTGAGGTCCTCGGTCGCCGTCCGCACGATGTGCACGGTGGAGTCCGGGTCGTCGACCCAGTCGACGGGCACCTCGTGGATCCGGCACCCGGCGCGTTCGGCGAGCACCAGCATCTCGGTGTCGAAGAACCAGCCGGTGTCCTCCACCAGCGGCAGCAGCACCTGGGCCACGTCCCGGCGGATCGCCTTGAAGCCGCACTGGGCGTCGGTGAAACGGGCCTGGAGCGAGCCGCGCAGGATGAGGTTGTAGCTGCGGGAGATGAACTCCCGTTTGGCCCCGCGCACCACCCGCGAACTGCGGGCCAGCCGGGAGCCGATGGCGAGGTCCGAGTGGCCGGAGATCAGCGGCGCCACCAGCGGCAGCAGCGCGTTCAGGTCGGTGGAGAGGTCCACGTCCATGTAGGCGAGGACCGGGGCGTCCGAGGCCGACCAGACGGTCCTGAGGGCCCGGCCGCGCCCCTTCTGCTCCAGCCGGACCGACCTGACCGCCGCGAGGTCGGCCGCCAGGCGGGCCGCGACGTGCGGGGTGCCGTCCGTGGAGGCGTTGTCGGCGACCGTGATGCGGAAGGCGTAGGGGAACGTCCGGTTGAGGTGCTCGTGCAGTCTCCGGACGCACGGCCCGAGGTCCTTCTCCTCGTTGTAGACGGGGACCACTACGTCCAGGACAGGCGTACCGGCTCCTGCGGCCGGGAGGTGCTCCCGCGCCGGCAGGGAGCCGGGAGAAGAGTCGGTTCGCATGGGACCGACTCTTCTCAACTCCCCTGTCGCACCCGTGTGGTGGTGCTGTGCTGCGCCTGTGAGTGCGCTCGCTCGTCCGGCCGGTCGTGGACCGCGGGGAGATACACGGTGAAGACTGTCCGGCCCGGCGCGCTGTCCACCGTCACACCACCGCCGTGCGCGGTCGTCACGGCCTGCACGATGGCGAGCCCGAGGCCCGTCGAGCCGGTCGCACGGGACCGTGCCGAGTCCCCGCGCGCGAACCGTTCGAAGACCCGCGGCAGCAACTCGGCGGGGATGCCGGGCCCGTTGTCCATCACGTCGACGCGGAGCCACGGCCCGTCGCGCCGCACGCGCGCGGTGACGGTCGTACCCGGCGGGGTGTGGTTGCGGGCGTTGCCCAGCAGGTTGACCAGCACCTGCTGGAGCCGGGCCGGGTCCGCCGACACCAGGGCAGGTTCGTCGGGCAGGTCGAGGCGCCAGGTGTGGTCGAGACCGGCCGCGCGGGCATCGCTGACGCTGTCCACGACGAGCGGTACGAGGTCGGTGCGCCCGAACTCCAGCGGGCGCCCGGCGTCCAGGCGGGCGAGCAGCAGCAGGTCCTCGACCAGCAGGGTCATGCGGCCGGCCTCGGACTCGATGCGGCCCAGCGCGTGCCGGGTGTCGGGGCCGACCTGTTCGCGTCCCCGGCGGGTGAGTTCGGCGTAGCCGCGGATGGAGGCGAGCGGCGTGCGCAGTTCGTGGCTGGCGTCGGCGACGAACTGCCGTACCCGCGTCTCGCTCTGCTGCCGTGCGTGCAGGGCTCCGTGCACGTGGTCGAGCAGCCGGTTGAGCGCGGAGCCGACCCGGCCGACCTCGGTGTGCGGGTCGCACTCGGACTCCGGGACCCGTTCGTCGAGGTTCACCTCGCCCGCGTGCAGCGGGAGTTCGGAGACCCGGCCGGCGGTGGCGGCGACCCGGCGCAGGGGGCGGGTGGCGACGCCGACGATGACGGCCCCGGCGAGGGAGGCGGCGACGAGGCCCGCGGCGGTGACGCTGGCCTCCACGAGGATCAGGGTGCTGATGGTCTCGGTGACGTCGGAGGTGGGGAGGGCAGCGTAGTAGCCGTCGTGGTACTCGACGCGGTAGTCGCCGAGGCCGGGGATCTCGACGGTGTGCGCCTCGCCGTCCCGGGGGACGGAGGCGAGGGCGGTGCGCTGGGCCTCGTCGAGGGAGACCGCCGTGGTCCTGCTGGGGTCCGTGCTCTCGTCGTCCTTCTCACCGTACTTGGCGTCGACGACCGCACCGTCCCGCGTCTCGGCAACGATCGTGTCGCGCGGCTGCGGGCCGCCGTGCGTGACGAAGTCGTCGAGGTCCATCCGCTGCTTCACCCCGCCGCCGGGCCCCGGTTCGCCGGGCGGCCCGAAGCCGGACACCCGGGCCGCGACCTCGCGCACCTGGCCGTCCAGCTGCTCGTACAGGTGCGAGCGCAGCGCAACCGTCGTCACCGTGCCGATCACCGCGCACACCACCGCGATCAGCGCCACGGACGCGACGACGAGCCGCGTCCGCAGGGTGCGCGGCCGCGGTCGTCGCCGCCGGCTCACGAGACCGCGGGCTTGATCAGGTATCCGGCGCCGCGCCGAGTGTGGATCATCGGCTCGCGCCCCGCGTCGATCTTCCGGCGCAGGTAGGAGATGTACAGCTCCACGACGTTGGCCTGGCCGCCGAAGTCGTAGGACCACACGCGGTCCAGGATCTGCGCCTTGCTCAGCACCCGCCGCGGGTTGCGCATCAGGAAGCGCAGCAGCTCGAACTCGGTGGCGGTGAGGTGGATGCCGTTGCCGCTCCGGGTGACCTCGTGGCTGTCCTCGTCGAGGGTGAGGTCGCCGACGACGAGTACGGAGTCGGAGCGCCGGTCGGCGGCACCGGAGCGCCGGATCAGTCCGCGCAGCCGGGCGACGACCTCCTCCAGGCTGAACGGCTTGGTGACGTAGTCGTCGCCGCCCGCGGTCAGCCCGGCGATCCGGTCCTCGACGGCGTCCTTGGCGGTCAGGAACAGCACCGGCACGTCCGGCAGATCGCGGCGCAGCCGCCCCAGCACGCTCAGGCCGTCCATGTCGGGCAGCATCATGTCCAGTACGACGGCGTCCGGCCGGAAGTCGCGCGCGGTCTGGACGGCGCCGTGGCCGTCGCCCGCGCTGCGGATCTGCCAGCCCTCGTAGCGCAGGGCCATGGACAGCAGTTCGGTGATGGACTGCTCGTCGTCCACTACAAGCACCCGGACGGGGCTCCCGTCCGGCCTCAGCAGTTCGGTGCGCCCCTGGGGCGAGGTCGTGGTCATAGCGGTCACCTTGTCGGGACGCTCTGAGAAGGCCCTTTCCCCAAGCTGTGATTTCTCTGAGAAACGCACGGGCGCCGCGCGGACACCGCCCTTCAGGCCCCCGCGGTCAGGCCCTCGGCCGTGAGGGTGAGGTGCCGGACCAGCACCTCGGCGGCGGTGTCGGCGTCGCGGGCCAGCGCCGCCTCCTCCAGCCGGCGGTGCTCCTCGACGCCGTCCCGGCCGGGGTTGCGGTGCGTCGACCAGCGACGGGCCAGTTCGCTCGCCGTCCACAGCCGGTCGAAGGTCTCCAGCAGCACGGGGTTGCCGCAGCCCTCCATCAGGGCGCGGTGGAAGAGCCGGTGCGCCTCGGACCACGCCTCGCTGTAGTACTCGCCCTCCTCCGGCGTGTACGGGGGCGTGCGGGACAGCCGGTGGTGGGCGGCGCGCACCCGGGCCTCCCAGTCGACGTCGCCGCGCTCGACGGACATGCGCAGCAGGACCGGTTCGACGGTGCGGCGGGCCTCCGCGATGTCCTGCCAGCGCCGGTCGGAGTAGGCCGGGACGGCGAAGCCGCGGTTGGGCAGCCGGTCGGCGAGCCCGTCCCCGACCACCCGCACGAGGGCCTCGCGCACCACGGCCAGGCTCACACCCTGCTCCTTGGCGAGGTCCTGCGGCTTGAGGGCGGCACCCGGGGCGTGGTCGCCGCGCATGATCGCGTCCCGCAGGTGTGCGTAGACCTGCTCGGAGAGCATCCGCTTGCCCGTCGGCGGGGGCGGCTGGGGCGACGTGGGGCCGGTCTGAGTCATGGGAGCAGCATAGACGATTCCTTGGATAATCGATTATTAGTGTTATGGTCGATTGCAGCGGCCGGCCCACAGGGTCCGGCCCGGTCGAAAGGAACGACGTGATGAGCGCCAACAACCCGTTCGCCCGCCTCCCCGAGGCGGCCTCCTTCACCCTCACCAGCACCACCGTCACCGACGGCGCCGCCTGGCCGTCCGCGCAGCACTCCTCCGGCGTCCCCGGCGGCAAGGACGTCTCCCCGCAGCTGTCGTGGAGCGGTGCGCCGGAGGGCACCCGGAGCTACGCCGTCACCGTCTACGACCCCGACGCCCCCACCGGGTCCGGGTTCTGGCACTGGGCGGTCGCCGACTTCCCGGCCGCCGTCACCGAGCTGGCCGAGGGCGCCGGCGACGACACCGGCTCGGGTCTGCCCGAGGGCGCCTTCCAGCTCCCCAACGACGCCCGTGCCGCCCGCTACCTCGGCGCCGCCCCGCCGGCCGGGCACGGCCCGCACCGGTACTTCGTGGTGGTGCACGCCCTGGACGTCGAGTCCATCGGCGTCCCGGCCGACGCCACCCCGGCCGTCCTCGGCTTCACCATGGCCGGGCACATCCTCGGCCGCGCGGTCCTGACCGCCACCGCCGAGACCCCCGCCTGACCCACCGCGTGTCCAGGCTCATCGACACCACGGAGATGTACCTCCGCACCGTCCTGGAACTCGAGGAGGAGGGCGTGGTCCCGCTGCGCGCCCGCATCGCCGAGCACCTGGAACAGAGCGGCCCCACCGTGAGCCAGACCGTCGCCCGCATGGAACGCGACGGCCTGCTGCGGATCGCCGCCGACCGGCAGCTGGAACTGACCGACACGGGCAGGCGGCTGGCGACACGCGTGATGCGCAAGCACCGGCTCGCGGAGTGCCTGCTCGTCGACGTGATCGGCCTGGAGTGGGAGCAGGTCCACGCCGAGGCTTGCCGCTGGGAGCACGTGATGAGCGAGGCCGTCGAACGCCGTCTCCTGCGCCTGCTGCGGCACCCGACCGAGTCGCCCTACGGCAACCCGATCCCGGGCCTGGAGGAGCTGGGCGGGGCGAACCCCGCGGCCCCGCGCCCGTCCGCCCCCGCCCCTGCCGGGAGCACGGTCAGCCTCGGCGACCTGCTCCCCGGGCCGGACGGCGTGAGCGCAGTCGTCCGGCGCATCGGGGAGCCGGTCCAGGCCGACCGCGGGCTGCTGTCCGCACTGCGGCGGGCCGGGGTGCTGCCGGGAGCGCTCGTGAGCGTCACGCCGTGGCCCGGCGGCGTGACGGTCGCCAGCGGCGAGGGAAGCACCCGGCTCCCCGCGCGGACCGCCGCGCACGTCTTCGTCGCCCCGCTCTGAGCCCGCACCTCAGCTGCCCTGGCCCTCCTGGCTCCCCGGCAGCCCGAACAGCCGGGCCGCGTTGTCGTGGCACACCCCGCGCAGCCACGCGTCTCCCAGCTCCAGCCGCTCCAGGGCGTGCAGTTGATGCAGGTAGGAATACGGGATGTTGGGGAAGTCGGTGCCGAGCAGGACGCGGTCGCCGAGGTCCGCCAGCCTGGGCAGCGCCCGGCGCGGGAAGGGCGCGAGACGCTCGCTGAAGTCGGTGAACGCCATGGTCGTGTCCAGCCGCACCTCCCCGTACCGCTCGGCGAGGTCCAGGAAGTCCTCGTACTCGGGCATCCCGAGGTGTGCGACGACCAGCCGCAGCCGGGGGTGGCGTGCCAGGACCCGGGCGATCGGCTCGGGTCCGGTGTGCTTGCCGGGCGCCGGGCCCGAACCGCAGTGGACGACGACCGGCACGCCCGCCTCGGCGAGCACGCCCCACGCCGGGTCGAGCAGCTCGTCGGCCGGGTCGTACGCCCCCACCTGCACATGCGCCTTGAAGACCCGCGCCCCCGCCTCGACGGCCCGGCGCACGTACGTCTCGACGCCCGGTTCGGGGAAGAGGGTGGAGGTGTGCAGGCAGTCGGGCGTGCGACGGGCGAAGTCCACCGCCCAGTCGTTCAGCCACTGGGCCATGCCCGCCTTGTGCGGATAGAGCATGGCGGTGAAGGCCCGCACCCCGAACGCGCGCAGCAGCTCCGCGCGTTCGTCCTCCTCCTGCCGGTAGGTGATCGGCCACTCGACCCCGCCGGTCAGCGGCCCGAGGGCGTCGAAGTAGGCCCAGACCTTGCGCAGCACCCGCTCGGGCATGAAGTGCGTGTGCACGTCGACCAGCCCGGGCAGCCCGAGCCCCTCCCAGAACCGGCGGACCTGCCCGACTTCGTGATCACTCATGCGGCCACGATCGCGTCCCGAGCCCACCTGGACAAGGGGGCGAGGGGACAAGAAGGGGAGGGGAGGGGACAAGAAGGGGACGCCGGGGCGACGAGGTCAGAACAGCCGGTCCTGCACCCCCGCCGCTCGCTTGAGCTCGCGCAGGGGCACGGCGCACGGCTCGCCCTCGGCGGACACCAGCTCCCACCCCGTCATCAGCCGGGTGTCGAGCACGACGACCCCGCGCTCCGTCGCCAGATGAAGATCCGGCCCGGCGGCCGCCACCAGCTCACCCCCGATCGCCCCGCCCGCCACCAGCTCGGCCACCTCCGCCACGGCGGCCGGCCCGCGCTCCGCGCCCGCGATCCCGAAGACGCCCGCGTGGTCCACGCCCCGGAACGGCTCCGGCGTCAGCGCCTCCGGCCAGCCGCCGAGCGCCACCGCCCGCGCGTGCAGCCCGGCGATCTCGGCCGCCCGCTCCGCCGCCGACTCGGGCAGGGCGGCCCGCACCGCGCGCTTGTGGGCGTACGGGATGCGGTCGGGCACGCCCAGCGCCGCCCGCAGCAGCTCCTCGGTCCGGCGCGCGGACATCAGCGGACCGCACCCCAGCCAGCTGAAGCACACGGCCCCCTGCTCGAGCAGCCGGGCGGACCCCCGTTCGTATGCGGTGATCCCCACCTTGACCAGGCCCGGACCGAACCACGCCAGATAGACCCGGTACGGCCGCGGATCGTCCGCCATGGTGTCGGCGGCCACGGAGTGGGCCCGGTCCAGCCGTGCGCACTCCTCGCACCGCGCCCCCGTACTCCGCGCCGGTACGCCGGCCCGTACCGGACACGCGTGTCCCCGTGCTCCCACACATGTCCGCACACCCCCTTCGACGACCTGGAAGGCCACCCGCCTCCCCCGGGCCGGCACACTGCGCCGGCCCCCGACCCACGTCAGCACGGGACCGTCCGCCGCCCACCGCAGCCCCGCGCACTTCCACGCCTGTGCCATCCCCACCGACAGTAGAGGGCACCACTGACAACGGCCGGTGACCGGACCCGGCAACGACGTCCGGGCGGGCACTCACTCATGGTGAGCGCCCGCCCGGACGTACCGTATGACCATGGCCGAAAGTGAAGCGATGTGCCCCGAGCGCCTGCTCTTGGAGCACGTCACCAGCCGCTGGGGCACCCTGGCCCTGATCGCGCTGCTCGACCGCCCCCACCGCTTCAGTGAACTGCGCCGGGAGATCGGCTCGGTCAGCGAGAAGATGCTGGCCCAGACCCTGCGGACGCTGGAGCGCGACGGCCTGGTCCACCGGGACGCCAAGCCGGTGATCCCGCCCCGCGTGGACTACTCCCTCACCGGCCTCGGCCGCGAGGCCGCCGAACAGGTCCGGGACCTCGCGCGCTGGACGGAGCGGCGGATGGCGGCGGTCGAGCGGGCCCGGGGGGCGTACGACGCGGACAGGGTGTGACGCGTCGCCGCCCCCGACGGGGTCACGACTTCAGGACCGCCTTCATGACGCTCTTGGCGATGGGCGCACCGAGCCCGCCACCGGAGATGTCCTCGCGGGAGATGTCCATGTCCGTCGGGTCGATGAACACGGCCACCGCGACGGAGGACCCGTCGTCCTTCTTGCCGTAGGACACGAACCAGCCGTACGGCACCTCGTCGTTGACGTCGACACCGCGCTGGGCGGTACCGGTCTTGCCGCCGACCGTGATGCCGTCGATCTGGGCGCGGCGGGCGCTGCCCTCCTTGGCGGTGAACTCCATCATCTCCTGGACCTTCTGCGCGGTCTCGGCGGAGACCGCCTCGCTCATCACC
Source organism: Streptomyces sp. NPDC111628 (assembly GCF_055635195.1). Taxonomy (NCBI): domain Bacteria; kingdom Bacillati; phylum Actinomycetota; class Actinomycetes; order Kitasatosporales; family Streptomycetaceae; genus Streptomyces; species Streptomyces sp. NPDC111628. The sequence goes on from NZ_JBVKBZ010000005.1 coordinate 121,692, forward strand.
GCCGGCTCGGTCTTCTCCAGGGTGTCCAGGTCCGGGCCCTTGACCTCGTCGACGACGTAGGGCTGCATCACCTTTCCGTCGTTGGCGATTCCGGCGGTGACCATGGCCATCTGCATCGGCGTACTGGTGAGGCTGCCCTGTCCCATGCCGGTGAGCGCGGTGCCGGGCTTGTCGAGGTCCTCGGGGTAGAGGCTCTTGGCGGCGAGCAGGTCGCCGAACTCGTCGGAGTACACGTCCTCGTTGAAGCCGAACTTCTCGGCCGTCTCGCGCATCTGGTCCTGCCCCAGCTTGGAGGCGGCGTCGAGGAAGACGTTGTTGCAGGAGTACTGCATGGCGGTCTTCATCGAGGCCTTGTTGCAGACCGCGTCACCGGCCTCGCTGCCGATCTTGTTGGTGGACTGCGGCAGCGGGTAGGGGGAGACGGCGTCCGTGCGGGCGTCGACGTCGGTGACGATGCCGTGCTCCAGCGCGGCGGCCGCGGTGAGGATCTTGAAGGTGGAGCCCGGCGGGTAGGTCTCCCGCAGCGCGCGGTTGGCCAGCGGCTTGTTCTTCTTCTTGTCCAGCGCGACGAAGCGGTCGGACTCCTTGAAGGTGCTGCCGGCGAACGTCGACGGGTCGTAGGAGGGCGCCGAGACCATCGCCAGCACCTTGCCGGTCTGCGGGTCGAGCGCGACCACGGCCCCCCGGGCGCCCTTCAGGTCGGTCAGCCCGTCCCAGGCGGCCTTCTGCGCCTTCGGGTCGATGGTGGTGACCACCGAACCGGGCCGCCGCCCCTCACCGCTGACCACGTCGGCGAACCGCTGGAAGGCCAGCCGGTCGTCCTTGCCGGTGAGAATGGAGTCGTAGGTCTTCTCCAGCAGCGTCATGCCCTGCGCCTGCGAGGCGTATCCGGTCACCGGCGCGTACATCGGACCGTCGGCGTAGGTGCGCTTGTACTTGAGGTCGGTGCTCTCGGTCTCCTTGGAGCCGGTGACCGCCCGGCCGCCGACGACGATGTCGCCGCGCGGGGTCGCGAACTGCTCGATCTGCACCCGCCGGTTCTTGGTGTCGGAGGCCAGTTCGGGGGCCCGGACGTACTGCAGCCAGTTCGCGCGGATCAGCAGGCCGAGCACCAGCAGCCCGCAGAAGATCGCCACGGCCCTCAGCGGCTTGTTCACCGTGGGCCTCCGTCGAGGCTCGGCCGGTCGGATATCGTCCGGTCGGATATGAAGACTGGTCCTCTCAACATGCGCACACCCTAGACAAAGTTGCGCACCGTACTCACGTCCGGTCGGCCACCGCACCGGCCGTGTCGCCCAACTCCCGGGCTCATGGCCATCGGGCCCCGTCGGCGACAATCCGTCGGAACCTGTCACTCACGCCCCTGGGACACCCCCCGTGCCCTGCATAGCGTGCCCCCATGAACCCCGCCGGCCTCCTCCCCTACGTCATGCCGATCGGCATCGGCCTCCTCGTCGTCCTGCTGCTGTCCCTCGTCCCGGACCCGCACCGCCGCCCCCTGAACGCCCTCGGGATCGCCGGGGCCGGGGGCGTCTACTTCTCGGGCGGCGGCCTGGGCGCCTGGGAGCTCCCGTTCGGCGCGCTCATGCTCTACGTCGCCTACCGGGGCCTCACGTCCTGGACGTTCATCGGCATCGGCTGGCTGCTGCACACCGCGTGGGACGTCGTCCACCATCTGAAGGGCAACCCGATCCTCCCCTTCGCCCACGACTCGTCCCTGGGCTGCGCGATCTGCGACCCGGTCATCGCCCTGTGGTGCCTGCGCGGCGGCCCGTCCCTGCGCGAACTCCTCCCGGGAGGCCGGGGCGTTCCGCGGCGGCGAGCCGTCACGTGAGGGGCCGCGCACCCCGATCGCTCTCCGTGCAGCCCGCCGCCGACGGCAAGTCACGGCACCGCTGGTCCTGGTGGGCCTGAAGCGCCACGCCCCCGAAGACGACGACGCAGACCAGGCCGACCATGACGCCCTGCCCGACCACCGTCACCACGGCCCCGGCCCGCACGGCGACCACCGCCGCCACCCCGGCGAGGACCCCGACTCCGCCGACGGCGGCCAGATAGTTCCACAGGGGGTCGGGCGCGGCGCTCTCCGCCGGGTCGAGGCTGAACCCGGACAGGAACCAGAGCCCGAAGATCACCACCAAGGCGATCAACTCCAGGAGCACGAGACCGCACCCGGCCCCGATATCGGCACCAAGATCCGCACGGCGCCGACGTCCACCGCCGACGGTGGCGTCGAACGCCGGCGGAGCAACAGGCAGGGTCCCCAACGGCAACTGCCTCAGGAAAAGCGGAAGCCCCGTGGAGTGAACCACGGGGCTTCCGACCATTCTGTGCACTCGGCAGGATTCGAACCTGCAACCTTCTGATCCGTAGTCAGATGCTCTATCCGTTAAGCTACGAGTGCTTGTCTTGTTCAGTTTTACCGCCGCTACCGTTCCTTCCGGCCCGTTCGCGGCGACAGGAAGAACATTACATGACTGCCGCCGTCATGTGAAATCCATTGGCCGCACCCCTTGTGACCTGGGGAAATACCGGTTGTGGGCTGCCGACAACACAGAAGCCCCGGCCGTGTGGGCCGGGGCTTCGGTGATCGTGCGGAGGCGGAGGGATTTGAACCCTCGATGGGCTTTAAGACCCAAACCGCATTAGCAGTGCGGCGCCATAGACCGGACTAGGCGACGCCTCCAGACAACATCACCGTCTCGCGGGCGAGCGCGAGTGGCGCGTGCCGATGATGACACAGTTGAGCGCGCTGTCACCAATCGACCCCTACGGTACTAGGCGGGCAGGCCACAGAGCAAAGCCCTTACGGCGTAGTCCACCGGGCCGTCGCGCAACGTCCGGGCGGCCGGCGCGTTGGTCAGGTCATGTTCCAGGTGACCCGCACCCCCGCCGCCCGCCTCCTCGGCGCCGCCGCCCTGTCCGCCGCCGCCCTCGCCTCCGTCTGCGCCGCGCCCTCGGCCGCGGCCGCCGGTCCCGCCGCTCCGGAGGGTGACCACCTCACGGTCACCGTCCGCGACGCCGGCGCGGGCATGGACGGCACGTACGAGCTGTCCTGCCACCCGGCCGCCGGCGACCATCCCGACCCCGAGGGCGCCTGCGCCGTCGTCGAGGGCGACACCCGGTGGGGCCGGGACACCTTCGCGCCGGTGCCCGAGGGCACCGTCTGCACCATGCAGTACGGCGGCCCCGCCACCGCGCGCGTCACCGGCACGTGGGCCGGACGCCCCGTCGACGCGACGTACGACCGCCGCGACGGCTGCGAGATCTCCCGCTGGGACCGCATGGTGCCGCTGCTGCCCGACCTCGGGGGCGCGGCCCGGTCCTAGGGGCGGCGGACGGCGGCCGACGGGCACAGTCACACGTTCTACGTCACCTGATTCCTGCGAGGAGGTTCTGGCCTTCACGCCGAGGAAGCGAACACGCGTGCCTGAGATCGCTGATCGGGGTGGCGGTTGCGGGATTGGTGGGTGTGTGTGCGGTTGTCGTACGTATGGTCCTTTGCAGGGTTCGGGACGGCAGGATGTCCTGGCCACAGGCCGTGAGGGGGTGCGAGGTGGCGCAGGTGGGGGCGGGTGAGAAGGTCGGTCATGCCCGGTACACGTACCGGTTGCGGGTGTCGTCCGCGGCTCGTGCCCAGCTGGCGGCGGAGTGGGGCCGGTGTCGTTGGCTGTGGAACGAGTGCATCGCCAAGTCCAGGGCGGTGCACCTGCACAACAGGACGACCGGCGAGAAGGCCACGTGCGGCCCAGCCCAGCTCGACAGGATGCTGACCGAGGCCCGCGCCCGTACGCCGTGGCTGCGGGAGGGCTCGTCGGTACCCCAGCAGCAGATCATCCGCGACTTCGGCCGCTCCCGCGCCAAAGCCCAGCAGGGCATCATCAAGGGCCTGCCCGTGGGGCGCCGGGCCGGGATGCCGACGTGGAAGACCCGCCGCGAGGCGTTGGCGACCCTGAACTACACCCGGCGCGGTTTCCGGCTGAAGGACGGCCGGCTGCACCTGGCGGGCGGCATCGTTTTGAACGTGGTGCGGTCGCGGGAGCTGCCCGACGAGCCGTCCTCGGTACGCGTGTATCAGGACAGCCTCGGGCACTGGTACTGCTCCTTCGTCGTCCCCGCCCAGGTCCAGCCCCTGCCCACGACCGGCCGCGTCCTCGGTGTCGACTGGGGCGTGCGGGAGACGGCGACGACCACGTCCGACGCGCACGACCTGCCGCACCCCTCGCACGGTGGGAAGGCGAAGGAGAAGCTCACCCGGTACGACCGGATGATGGCCCGCCGCAGGACGAGGAAAGGGACGTCCGCGTCGAGGGGTTACCGGACGGCGAAGAGGCTGCGGGCGAAGGCGTTCAAGAAGGTCGCCCGGCAGCGTGCGGACACCGGCCGCAAGTGGGCCAAGAGAGTCGTCCGCGACCACGATGCCGTCGCGGTCGAGGACTTCCGGCCGAAGTTCCTGGCCCGGTCCACGATGGCCCGCAAGGCCGCGGACGCCGCCATCGGCGCCACCAAGGCCGCCCTGATCGAGATGGGACGCAAACACGGGCGGGACATCCGCCTGGTCCACCCCGCCTACACCACGATGGACTGCGCGCAGTGCGGAGCGAGAGCCAAGCACGCCCTGCCGCTGGGTGAACGCACTTACACTTGCACCGCCTGCGGAACCACAGCCCCCCGGGACAAGAACTCCGCACGCGTCATGCTCGTCCGGGCTGGTCTCAACCCGGCTGGTGCCGATGGTGGAAGACCTCCTGGAGCGCCGCTCCAGGAGGCAGCCTGAGCCAGGAATCCCCTCCCTTCAGGGAGGGGAGGATTCAATTCCTCGTGCGACCTCCGTCCCATCCCACGGCGCCCGAGGGGCCCCAACCCTTAGACTCCCTCGCGTGACACGCTGCGGGCCGATTGGCAAGATGGCCCAGGCGGTCGGCAAGTGCGGTAACAGGAGGGAAGCGTCTCGTGAGCAGCAGGCCATCCCGAGGCGCTGCTCGCCTCGCAGCCATACTGGACGCGCTGCCGGACGCGTTGGTCCTGGTCAACGCCAACGGCACCGTGGTCAACGCGAACACCATCGCGCTGGAGGCGTTCGAGACGCCGGGCACCGCGCTGGTCGGGCGGGGCCTGCTTGATCTGCTGCCGCAGTTCGACTCGCGGCTGATCCCGGGCTCCATGCGGCGCCCCGACCACATCGATCCGCGGGCGCGCACCAAGCCGACGCGGATGGTCGCGCGGCGCACCGACGGCTCCGAGTTCCCCGTCGAGGTCACCAGCGCCAACCTGGAGACCGGCCAGCAGGCCTACGACACCTACGGCTACACCGGCGACGAGCTGCTGATGCTCGTCGTCCGCGACCTCTCCGGCACCGTCGACACCGAGGCCGAGCTGGCCCGTTCGCAGCGGCAGACCGAGATGATCCTGCGGGCCGCCTCCGAGGGCGTCGTCGGCACCGACACCGACGGGCGGATCGTCCTCGTCAACCCGGCCGCCGCCCAGATCCTGGGCTACCGGGCCGGTGAACTCGGCGGGCGCGAGCTGCACACCCTGGTCCTGCACTCGCGCGCCGACGGCTCGCCCTTCCCGTACGACGAGTCCCCGCTCGCCGACACGCTGCGTTCCGGGCGCAAGCACCGGGTGCGCGGGCAGGTGGTGTTCGCCAAGAGCGGGGACCAGCTGCCGGTCGACCTGACGACCGCGCCCGTGCGCGACGGCGACCAGCTCGTCGGCGCCGTGATGACCTTCACCGACCGGCGCCCCTACGACGCCCTCGTCAAGGAGCACGAGGATGCGGAGCGGCGGCACGCCGAGGAACTGGAGCGGCTCGCCGAGGAGCACGCCGCCGAGCTGACCGGGCTGCGGCAGCGGCACGTCGCCGAGCTGGAGGAGCTGCGGGAGCAGCACGCGGAGGAGATCGCCGCGGACGCCGACCGCTACGCCGCCCTCGGTGAGCGGGAGAAGGACCGCTACGAGGCGATCGCCGGGCGGCACGAGCAGCTGCTCACCCTCCTCGGCGACTCACTGCGCGGGCCGCTGGACGAGCTGCGCCGGGAGCTGGCCGCGCTGGCCTCGGACGACGCCGGGCAGTTGTGGCCCGAGGCCAACCAGGTGCTGCACCACCTGTCGGCCGGCTACTCGCGCATCACCACCCTCATCGACAACGTCCTCGGCTACCAGCGCCTGGACGTGGGCAACGAACAGGTCGCCCGTACGAAGGTGATGCTCGACGCCGTCGTCGCCGCGGGTGTCGACGGGGCCGTGGAGCTGATCGGCCCGGGGCGGGTGCAGTTCGCCGTGCACGCGCCGCCCATCGAGGCCGAGGTCGATCCCCGGCTGCTGGCCACCGCGCTGGCCCACCTCGTCGCGGACGTCGCCGGTGTCGACGCCACCGGCAACTCGCCCGTGTCGGCGACGGGCGGCTACCTGGACAACACCGTCGTGGTCGCGGCGGCGCAGCGCGGCGAGGTCGTGCGCATCGAGGTACGCGGGCCGTACGCCGGGGGAGACCCGGTGCACGAGCCGATCGTGCGCGGGATCGTGCGGGCGCACGGTGGTGTGCTGCAGACGCACGACGTGCCGGGCATGAGCGGCAGTGCGTTCGTGCTGGAGGTGCCGATCGGCGGCGGGGCGGGCGCCGTCACCGCCCAGGGTGCCGAGCTCGCGCAGCTCGCCCCTGCCGTGCTGGACGCCCAGGCCGACTCGGCCGGTGGCGTGGGCGCACAGGGCACCGTGGCCGTTCGCGAACCTGCTCCCGGGGGCGGGCGGCGGCGGGCGCGCCGGGCCTCCGTCGACGCGTTCCTGGAGAGCGAGGTCGCCGGGGCGCCGGGCGGCGTCGGTGCCGGTGCCGGACCCGAGGCGGAGAACTCCGCACCGACCGGGCGGCGCAGGCGGCGTGCGGCCCAAGCCCAGGTCGAGGACCAGACCGGGGCCGGGGCTGAGACCAGCGCTCAGGTGCAGGGCCAGGGCCCGGGCGACGTACCGGCTCCGCTGCCCGTGCCCGCGCAGGCGGGGCCCGGCGCGGGTGCCGGGACCGGTGGTGGTACCGGGCGTCGGCGTGGTCGGCCCGCGGAGGGTTCGGGCGCCGAGGCCGCCGGGGTGCCCCAGGCAGCGCTCGGCGGGGTGTCCGAGGGTGCCGTTGTCATGGCCGGCGAGCACGGCGGAGGGGCCGCGGCGTCCAACACCGGCCTGGGCGGGACCGTACCGCCGCAGGGCGTGCCCGCGCCCACCGGACGCCTGGCCGGGCAGGACGGCGGTGAGCAGCACGCGCTGCCTCCGGCGCTGCCCGCGCAGGCCGGTGAGTCGGACCCGGCGGACCCGGCAGACCCGGCGAACACCGACCGGCCGACGGGGCGCCGACGCCGTGCCCTGGCCTCCGCCAACGAGCGCGCCGCGGCGCAGGAGGCCGCTCCGCGCCAGGTGTTCGCCCTGCCGCCCGCCGACGCGGACGCCGACGCCGACCGTCCTTCCGAGGGGGCGGCGGAGGCTCAGGGACAGGTTCAGGAACCGGGGCAGGTTCAGCCCGGTCGGGTCCGGGTGCCCGGACCCGCCGCTCCCGGTGACGCCGTGCCCGACGAGGGCCGTCACGACGCCGTACCGCACGACCAGTCCGAGGACCACACGCCGCCGCAGCCCCACCCGGCCGAGGCGCCCACGGGACGCCGCCGACGGGCCGGGGCCACCCGACCGGCCGACGAACCGGTGCCGGGCCAGGGCCAGCGCCAGTCGCAGACTGCGCCCGCACAGAGCATCCCGGCGCAAGGGGCGCCGCCGGTGCACGGAGCGCCGCCGGTGCATGGCGCCCCCGTGCCCGCCCCGGCCGCCGCCCGCGCCGAGGCACAGGCACCCCGGCCCGCCGAGTCCGGCGCCGACACCGGGCGCCCCGACACCGCGGGGCCCGCCGCCCCGGGACAGCCCGCACCCGCGCCGCAGCCGTGGCCCGCCGCCGCGGACACCCAGGGCGCCGGTACCCCCGTAGCGCCCGGCTCCCCCGTGCCGCCCGGCGCGGCGACCACGCCCGCGGCACCTCCTGCGCCGGGGGCGCCTGCCGCCCCTGCCGCCCCGCAGGGCGTTCCCGTCTCCACGCCGAGCCGGGGCACCCCGCTGCCGCCCGAGAACGCGCCCGCCCCTCGCGCGGCGCAGCCGCTGCCCGCCGAGGCTTCCGCGCCCGTCGACCCGAACTCGACGCAGGGACGGGCGATCAGCGTGCGGACCCTGGGCCAGGGAGTGCCGTTCAACCGGCAGGCGGTCCAGGTGCAGCAGCCGTCGGCCACCCCCGCCCCGCACCAGCCGGGCGGCGGCGGCCGGCGCCGCAAGCTGGGCACGCCGCCCGACCCGGCGGCCGGCGGGACGGCGCCGTCGGCCCGCCCGCACGCGCCCGCCGAGCAGCCGCCGGGCGCGCAGCCGAAGAAGCAGGCTCAGCCGCAGCCCCCGAGGCAGTCCCAGGATCAGCCGTCCCTGGCCGGTCAGGGACGGCTCGCGCCGGTCACCGAGGGCGCCGGACGGTCGTACGCCATAGGGGCGCCGGACCGGAACGCCGCCGAGGGACCCGAACCGCTGGACGGGCCCGGCGGTGCCGTCGAGGTGGCCGACCCGCCGCGCCCGCAGCCGATGGACGACGAGCTGCCGCCCGAGCCGCTGGACAATCCGCGTCGGCTGCTGGTGTGGCCCGCGCCGGACGTCTCCACGCAGCAGGCGCTCAGCGACCGCGGCTACCGGCCGGTGATCGTGAACTCGCGCGAGGAGGTCGACGCGCAGATCGCGGCGTTCCCGGCCGCGCTGTTCGTGGACCCGCTGACCGGGCCGATCACGCGTACGGCGCTCCAGTCGCTGCGGCAGGCGGCGGTGGCGGCCGAGGTGCCGGTGCTGGTCACGGCCGGGCTCGGACAGGCCTCGCGGGACGCCGCCTACGGTGCCGATCCGGCCGTCCTGCTGAAGGCGCTCGCGCCCCGGGACAGCGAGCAGCATCCGCCGCGCGTCCTGCTGATCGAGGAGCACGCGGAGATCGCGCTGGCGCTGACCTCGACGCTGGAGCGGCGTGGGATGCAGGTGGCGCGGGCGGCCGGCGACGCCGACGCGGTCACGCTGGCGGGGCAGTTCCGGCCGAACCTGGTCGTGATGGACCTGATGCGGGTGCAGCGGCGTCAGGAGGGGTCCGCCGGGATCGTCGACTGGCTGCGCGCCAACGGGCAGCTCAACCGCACCCCGCTGGTCGTCTACACCGCCGCCGTCGACCAGGACGACCTGCCGCGCCTCGCCTCCGGCGAGACGGTGCTGTTCCTGGCGGAGCGTTCCACCAGCGGCGAGGTGCAGTCCCGGATCGTCGAGCTGCTCTCACGGATCGGGACCAACTGACCAACTGACCGGCTGACCGACTGACCGGCTGACCGACTGACCGACTGACCGACTGACCGACTGATGGTGCCCTCGGCGATTCCGGCCGACGGCACCCTCCGCATCACGGGTCGAAGATGCGGCGGGCCGCCTTCTTGATCGAGTCACGCAGGCGGTCCGCGTCGTCGTCCTCGCCGCCGACCAGCATGCGTTTCATCTGCGGCACGACGACCGCCCAGTTGGCCATCGCGACCAGCAGGAACAGGAGGTCGGGCGCCGGGATGGCGTCGGTGACCACACCGCGCTCCTGGCCGTCCCGCAGGGCGGCGACCTTGCGGGCGTAGTGGGCCTGGCGTTCGGTCTCGTGGGGCAGCTCGGCGGTGTCGTCCTCCATGCCTTCCCAGAAGAGGAGGCGCAGCAGCTCGGGGTGGGCGGCGTGGTAGTCGAGGAGGCGGTCGATCCAGCCCTCGATGTCGTCCGGGTCGACGGGGACGGAGATCGCGAGGTCGAGCATCTTCTTCTCGAGGACGGACGCGAACAGCTCGCCCTTGTTGCCGTAGTAGGCGTAGATCAGCTGCTTGTTGGCCTTGGCCTCGGCCGCGATGCGGTCGATGCGCGCGCCGGCGATGCCGTGGCGGGCGAACTCCGCCACCGCCGCCTCGAAGATCCGGGCCTTGGTGGCCTCGGGGTCCCTTGCTGCCATGGGGCAAGGGTAGCGGGGCGGAACAGGTAACCAACTATTTGGTTGGCCCGCTCGGGAATGTGGGCCGGACTCCCGGAGTTATTTCCAACCAACCAGTTAGTTACAAGCGTGCGCCCGAAGGAGTCGCTCCCCCCATGCCGTCATCGCCGTCCACTCCCACCGCCAGGTCCACTCCCACGTCCACTCCCACGTCCATTCCCGGGTCCACTCCCACGTCCATTCCCGGGTCCACTCCCACGTCCATCTCCACCACCCCCTCCACCTCCACGCGGGCCGGGAACGGGCCGTCCGGCGCCGCCGCCCGGCTCTTCCTCCCCCTGATCGCCCTGTGCACCGCCGTGACGGCCGCCAACATCTACCTCGCGGCGCCGCTGCTCCCCCTCATCGCCCACGACATGGGCTCCACCCCGTCGGCGGTCGCCTGGCTCGCCTCGGTCGCGCAGCTGGGGTACGCGGCCGGCCTGCTCTTCTTCGCCCCGCTCGGGGACCGTGTGAACCGGCGCCGCCTGGTCGCCGCCCTCTCGCTGGTCGCCACCGCCGCCCTGCTCGCCGCCGCCGCGTCGGCCGGGACGGGCGCGCTCGCGGGCGCCGTCCTGGTCGCCTCGGCCGCGACCGTCGTACCGCAGCTGCTCGTCCCGCTGGTCGCCGAGCGCGCCCCGGCCGACCGCCGGGCCCGGCACGTCGCCGCCGTCATCGCGGGCCTGTTCACCGGCGTCGTCGCCGCCCGGGTGCTCGGCGGTCTCGCCGGGCAGGCCTTCGGCTGGCGGGCGGTGTTCGTGGGCGCCGCCGTCCTCACCGCCGTACTGGGGCTGGCGACCGCGTACATCCTGCCCGTGGAGCGGCGGCAGCGGCGGGGCCCGCTGTTCGCGGGGCTCGTCGCGATACCGGGCGTGGTGCGCCGCTCGCCCGACCTGTGGCGGGCGTGCGTGCGCCAGGCGGGGATGTACGGGGCCTGGAGCGCCCTGTGGACCTCGCTCGCGCTGCTGCTCACGGAGGACGAGGGGTACGGGATGACCACCGCCGCGGCCGGGCTGTTCGGCCTGTTCGGACTGGCGGCGAGCGTGGTCGCGCCGCTCGCCGGGGGTCTGGTCGACCGGTTCGGCGCCGCCAAGGTCGTACGGTCCGCGTACGTACTGGCCGCGCTCTCGGTGCCGCTGTTCTGGCTGGGCGGGCAGGTGATGGCGGCGCTGTGCGCGGCGGCCGTTCTGGTGCACGCCGCCCTGGTCGCCTCGCACGTCGCCAACCAGACCCTGGCCCTCACCACGACCTCGGCCCCGGCCACCGCCAACACGGCGTACGTCGTCGCCGGCTTCGCGGGCGGCGCGCTGGCCTCGGCCCTCGCGGGGCCCGCGTTCGGCCACTGGGGCTGGGGCGGCGTGTGCGCGGTGGCGGGGGCCTGGCTGGTGCTGGGGTGGGCGGCCACGGCCGTACGCGGTACGCGGTGAGGGCGGGCTGCGGACGTACGCCGGGCGGGGGCCGTGAGGGTCCGCGCCCGGCGGGGAGTACCGGCGGGGGTCAGAGCCGGGTGACGTCGAGACCGCCGTCGGCGTACTGCCTGCGCAGCACCTTCTTGTCGAACTTGCCGACGCTCGTCTTCGGCACCGTCTCGATGACCGTCCAGCGCTCCGGCAGCTGCCACTTGGCGATCTTGCCGTCCTCGGCGAGGAAGGTGCGCAGGGCGGCGAAGTCGGTGCTGGCGCCCTCCCTGAGGACGACGGTGGCCAGCGGGCGCTCGCCCCACTTGTCGTCCGGTACGGCGACGACGGCGGCCTCGGCGACGTCCGGATGGGCCATCAGCGCGTTCTCCAGCTCGACCGAGGAGATCCACTCGCCGCCGGACTTGATGACGTCCTTGGCCCGGTCGGTGAGGGTGAGGAAGCCGTCCGGGGAGATCGTGCCGACGTCGCCCGTCTTCAGCCAGCCGTCCTCGCTGAACTTGTCGTCGGGACGCAGCGGATCGGCCCCGGGGCCGTTGTAGTAGGCACCGGCGATCCAGTTGCCCCGCACCTCCAGCTCACCGGCGGACTCGCCGTCCCAGGGCAGGCGCTCGCCGCCGGGACCGGTGAGCCGGGCCTCCACACCGGCCGGGAAACGCCCCTGCGTGAGGCGGTAGGCGAACTCCTCCGGCGTCCCGACCACGTGGGCCGGCGGCCGGGCGATGGTGCCGAGCGGCGAGGTCTCCGTCATGCCCCAGGCGTGGCAGACCCGCATGCCGAGCGCGTCGAACGCCTCCATGAGGGAGGGCGGACAGGCCGAGCCGCCGATGGTGACCTGGGTGAGGGAGGAGACGTCGCGGGGCCTGGCCGTCAGCTCGGCGAGCAGGCCCTGCCAGATGGTGGGGACGGCGGCGGCGTGCGTCGGCCGCTCGCCCTCGATCATCGCGGCGAGGGGCGCGGGCTGGAGGAAGCGGTCCGGCATCAGCATGTTCACGCCGGTCATGAAGGTGGCGTGCGGCAGTCCCCAGGCGTTGACGTGGAACTGCGGGACCACGACCAGCGACGTGTCCTGGTCGGTCAGGCCCATCGACTGGGCCATGTTGACCTGCATGGAGTGCAGGTAGATGGAGCGGTGGCTGTAGACCACGCCCTTGGGGTCGCCGGTGGTGCCGGAGGTGTAGCACATGGCGGCCGCGGCCCGCTCGTCCAGCTCGGGCCAGTCGTAGGCGGTCGGCTTCCCGGCGATCAGGTCCTCGTACTCGTGCACCCGGACGGCGGCCCCGTCCAGCAGCGAGCGGTCGCCCGGCCCGGAGACGACGACGTGCTCGACCGTCTTCAGGTGCGGCAGCAGCGGGGCGAGCAGCGGCAGCAGCGAACCGTTGGCGAGCACGACACGGTCGGCGGCGTGGTTCACGATCCAGGCCAGCTGCTCCGGCGGGAGGCGGAGATTGAGGGTGTGGAGGACCGCGCCCATGGAGGGGATCGCGAAGTAGGCCTCGACGTGCTCGGCGTTGTTCCACATGAGGGTCGCCACGCGTTCGTCGTCGCCGACGGCGAGGTCCTCGCGCAGGGCGTGCGCCAGCTGGGCGGCACGGGCACCGATCTCGGCGAAGGAGCGGCGGTGCGGCTCGTCCTCACCGGTCCAGGTGGTCACCTGCGAGCTGCCGTGGATGGTCGACCCGTGGGTCAGGATCCTCGATATCAGCAGCGGTACGTCCTGCATCGTGCTCAGCACGGTGTCCTCCCGGGGCGACATTGCCTACGCGGCGGTAAGGGTTGCGCTGATTCTGCGCACATACCGCGCGGTATGTCACTAGTCCCGGGTGATCGATCAGTGGGCGGGGCCGAATACGCGATCCCACCGGGTGTTCACATACCGGTTCATTACCGCACGAACCCCAGCTCAGGGTCCTCGCGGAGCTTGCCGAGGGCCCGGGAGACGGCCGACTTCACGGTACCCACGGAAACTCCGAGCACTTCGGCCGTACGGGCCTCGCTGAGGTCCTCGTAGTACCTGAGGACGACCATCGCGCGCTGCCGGGCGGGCAGCTTCATGATCGCCCGCCACATCGCGTCGTGCAGGGCCTGCCGCTCCGCCGGGTCGTCGCCGCCGGACACGGGCTCCGGCTCGGGCAGCTCGTCGCAGGCGAACTCGTCGACCTTGCGCTTGCGCCACTGCGAGGTCCGGGTGTTCAGCAGCGCCCGGCGCACGTAGCCGTCCAGGGCGCGATGGTCCTCGATGCGCTCCCAGGCCACGTACGTCTTGGTGAGCGCGGTCTGCAGCAGGTCCTCCGCGTCGCTCGGGTTCGCGGTGAGCGACCGGGCGGTACGCAGCAGCACCGGCTGGCGTGCCTTCACGTACGACGAGAACGACGGGTACGGGAAGGTCTGCGTCCTTGCCGTGGCCGCGGCCGGTGCGGTGGCCCTCGCCGTGGCCGGCGCCATGGCTGTGGCGGCGTTCGAAGCGCTGGTGCAGACGGGTGTGGTCATGGCTCAACGCTATGAGCGAGGGGGCACCCGGCGGATCGGCCGCAGGTCCCGAAGCCGAGTCCGCCTCAGGTTGTAGGGGTGGTGTTGGCCCCACCTCCTGTAGGTGGAGTGGGGGAGGAGGGGTACTGCGGGTTGACCCCTGGGGGTTCGCACGAGGCGGAGATGAAGCGGACACGAAAACGTCCGGGCGACGGTACCGGAGTACCGTCGCCCGGACGCACTGCGACCCCATGAAGCACACCCGCAAGGACCCGAGGGGCCGGCGCGGCAGCGCACCCGCGCCGGCCCCTCAGCTCACCACCACAGCGGGGAGAAGGTGACGGCCACGTTGTCGTTGCCCTGGTTGATCGACGTGAAGGCGGAGCCGTCGACCTGCGCGGTGTTGCTCTGGTTCGAGGCCCCCGAGCCGACCGCCTGCTGCTGCGTGGTGGACGAGTTGCCGTTGTTGTCGTCGCCGACGCCGCTGCCGATGATGCCCGCGGAGGCGCTGGCGGCGGTCGCGTTCGATCCGTCGTCCGCGAAGGCGCCGTTGTCCGCCGTCGCCACCCCGCCGAAGAGAGCGGCGGCGAGCGGAAGGGCGGCGACGGCGGCGACGACACGGGCGGTACGGATGCTTGCCATGTTGTTCCTCCAGAACAAGTGCGCACCGGCTTCCAGCCGACAACGCGAGAAGTACGTGACCTAGGGCTTGTGCCAAGGCAGTTGGCCGACCGCCTCGACGCTGTGCACGACGTCGCGTGATCAGAATTGCCCACCGAATCCCCGGCGAACCACCCCGGAAGCCCTGATTCGCCCTCAAGCGTGAGGACAAGTCGATAAACCCCTTTGCTTCCCTTCCTCCCCACCCCGGGACAGCACGGACGACTCCACCTCAAGCCCCACAAGAGGTGAAGCGTTCCGCCACTTTCTCCCCACACCGCCCCCTCCCCGGCGTGTCGCACCCCCCACCCTTCCCTTTCTCGAACATACGTACGAACATAGACCCATGGCCACCACCGACCGGCGGGCCACGACACTGGCCCTCGCACACGCCCTGTCAGCCGCGGAACGCGGACTGGCCGTCATCCCGCTGGCCCGGACGAAGCTCCCGGCGCTGCGCTCCCCTCACCGCGACGCCCCGGCCTCCGAGCCCTTCGCCTGCCGCGGCGAGTGCGGCCGCTTCGGCCACGGTGTCCACGACGCCTCCACCGATCCGGACCGCGTCCGCGCACTGTTCGCCGCCGCCCCGTGGGCCACGGGCTACGGCATCGCCTGCGGCCTGCCGCCGCACCACCTGATCGGCGTCGACCTGGACACGAAGTCGGCGGTGGCGCAGACGGACTCCTCCACCGCCCTGCGCGAACTGGCCCTGCGCCACCTGTTCACGATCCCGCCCACGGTCGTCGTCCTCACCCCCAGCGGAGGCCGCCACCTCTGGCTGACCGGCCCGCCGGACCACGTCGTCCCCAACTCGGCCGGACGTCTCGCCCCCGGCATCGACATCCGGGGCGCCGGCGGCTACCTCGTCGGCCCCGGCTCCCGCACCCGCCACGGCGCCTACACGATCGCCCCCGGCACGTCCCACCTCAGGCCCGCACCCTGCCCGCCCGCGCTCCTGCGCCTGCTGCTCCCGCCCCCCGTACGGCGTGCCGACGGCGAATCGGCAGGCGACGGGCGCGGCCTCGTCCAGTTCGTCCTCGCCGCCCACGAGGGCCAGCGCAACACCCGCCTCTTCTGGGCGGCCTGCCGCGCCTACGAGAACGGCGTCGGCGCGGCCCTCCTCGCCCCCTTGCTGGACGCCGCCCGGGCCACCGGCCTGACCGAACGCGAGGCCCGCGCCACGATCGCGTCGGCGGCCCGCATGACGGGCCGGCACCCCTGACGGCAACGACCCGGCGGAACCGGCCGGAACGACCCGTCTGAAACCGCCCAGTGGGCGCGGCCCGGCGGCACCCGGCCGGACGGAAACCGAGCACCCACCCCTGCGCAGCGCCCCACTCCCCACTCCCCACTCCCCACTCCGCACTCCGCACTCCGCACTCCGCACTCCGCACTCCACGCACCCTCACCGGCACGCAACCGAAAGACCCCGATGCACGACCGCCCCAGAGTGCCGACCCTGTCGCTGACCCGGATCGTCCTGTCCGGCGGCCGCAGCGTCGAGCTGACCGAACTGCGCCTGACCCCGACCTACGGCGACATGCCGGCGAGCTACCCGTGCCGCCCCGTGAACGACCTGCGCATCCGGGCACTCCTGCACACCGCCGCCGGAATGTCCCCCACCGTGCCGGTACACCTGATCCCGCCGCCGCGCGAGTACCCGGACCAGTACGCGGGCGCCCTCGGCCCCGTCGAGACGCTCCCGCGCGTGGCCTGCGTCGGCCGTTTCTCCTCCATGCCCCTGGCCCCGGCCAAGGACCCCGTCGCCCACCGCTCCGGCCTGACCGTCATCTGGTTCCAGCCGACGACCCGAGTCCCGGACCCGTACGACACCGACCCCGCCCTGCGGGAGGTCGACTGGACGTCCTTGGCACAGGACTACGAGCTGGAAGGCCTCCCGTACGGCCCCTGAGCCCCCGGCCGTCCGCTCCCACTCTCCCCCGTCCCCTTTCCCGCCCCCGTCTCG
Source organism: Streptomyces sp. NPDC111628 (assembly GCF_055635195.1). Taxonomy (NCBI): domain Bacteria; kingdom Bacillati; phylum Actinomycetota; class Actinomycetes; order Kitasatosporales; family Streptomycetaceae; genus Streptomyces; species Streptomyces sp. NPDC111628. Next base: position 138,244 of record NZ_JBVKBZ010000005.1, read on the forward strand.
TCCTTCTCCCACGGCCGGACCCCCAGCTCGCCGGTGGTGCCGAGGTCGAGGTGCGGGGCGACCATCACCGGGTCGGAACCGGCCTCGGCCCGGACCCTGACGTAGGGCACGGTCACCGCCTCGCCGAACTCGGTGGTGTTGCGCCAGGCCAGCCCCGACACGGCGGACTCACCGGGCCGCAGCGTCACCGGCCGCGGCGGCCCCTCGCCCCCGCCCGCCATCGGGATGCCGTCGGTACCGCGCAGGATCTCGATGCCCTCCACCGGCTGGTGCTCGGCGTCCAGCAACTGGAGCGCCGGATAACCCTCCAGGGAGTACGGCCGGCTCCCGCAGTTCTCCAGGTGCAGCCCCACGACACGCAGTCCCATCGCCGCGTCGCCCTGGTCGGCGGTCAGCCGCAGCCCGGACGCCGGACAGGAACTCGCGGGCGCCGGCGCCTCGTCGGAGGGCACCCGCTCCACGTCGAGAATCCGCACCCGCCCGGCGTCGAGCACCTCGCCGCCCGGGTACCCACCGTGCTCGAGCGTCCTTCGCACGGTCTTCCCCGCCCCCACGGAGGCCACCGTCTCCCTGACGTTCGACATCGCCCGGCCCTGCTCGTCCATCAGGGAGAAGGTGACGGTGTACGTGAAGGGCTCATCCTCCGGGTTGGTCACGTCGTACTGCACGGCACACGGCCCGGCCGCTCCCCCAACCCCCTGCAGACTGTCCGCCGTGACCGACACCCCGGGCCTCCGACTCGCCGGCCCACTGGGAGACGCACTCGCCCCGGCACCGGCCCGCTCCACGGTCCCGACGACCCGGACCCCGTCCCGCTCGGCACCGGCGCCGACCGCACCGCCCGAAGCCCCGTCGGCGGTGGCACCGCCCGCACACGGCCCCTTCGTCTCCCCGCCACCTCCTGCCGCGGAGCCGGCGGTCTGAGTACCGCAGCCACCCAACACAAGACCGGCCACAAGAACACCGGAGACCGCCAACGCCGTGCGGAACGGGGGAATTCGCATCGCCCCACCCCACCAGCCCCGCCCCACCCCGGCCGTGGCGGAAGCCACACCTCCGGTCACAGCCCTGTCACAACCGGAACGACAACGGCCCCTGACCACAACGCCTGGTCAGGGGCCGTCAAACGCCGCGGTGGGTGTGGGATTTGAACCCACGGTGACTTGCGCCACCACGTTTTTCAAGACCATTCGGGGGTTGGGCCCGTTCTCCACTCTGCCGCAGTTCAGAGGCGGGTCTGCTACTCGTCCAGGCCGTCGGCCTCGCCGTCGTGCCCGATACGTGCCCCTGCCCCCGGTTCGTACCTCTCGCTGTACTCGCCGCATTTACCTGAAGGCAAACGCTCCAGCCATAGCAGTTCCGATGAGCGGATCGCCGGCGTCAGCAGGCTGATACCCCACGAAACGGCGCGTCTTTCCACCGCCTGACACTCACCCAACGATATCCGGATGACCCGGACAACCCGGTGCTCGTGGCCGTCGACCGGCATCTTCAGCCTGTGCGGTTCATTGTCAACCTGCGGGCCACTGCATACGGAGTGGCTTCCTGGTCTGAGGGCGTCTCTGGCGAGGCGGTAGGACCGTCGCGGCCCAATCCGGACACCGTCGAGAGCTGGGGTTACATACGGGTAGGGAGCGCAGCGGAACCGTCGTCCTCGTCTCCATGACCCCCGAGCCACGAGTCCACTGCCTCGGCCAACTGGTCCTCGTGACCGGCGACCGGCCGAGCGTAGTGCCGCGTGGTAACGCTGGCATTCGAGTGGCCGAGCCGGTGCGCGGCGGTCATCACGCCGTACTGGTCTCCCCTACAGATGCTGAACTCATGTCACTCATGCATATGAGTGACATGAAGAAGTGCATCGTTCCTGTACACGGGCCAACCACACGAAGCAACGCCGCCGCCCCTACACTCCGTATCCGTAGCCGGAGTAGCCGTGCGCGAAGACGGCCGCCTCCTGGCGATCTGTCGAGCCGACAACGAGACAAGCATGCACGTCGAGGTCGAGGAACTCACCGGCGTCTACAGGAACGCCACCCGAGGCATCGTTACCCTAGTCTTTCGCTGCAAGCCCTCCGGCGGCACCGAAACGCACCTCTAGTGAGCCCACAGCCGCCTCCTGGGTGACAGCCGATGAGGCCAGCGACCGCATGCCCGAGTTCTACGCGATCCGCCCCCTGGATGCATTGGACGGCAACGGCGCCCACGTACGAAGCCACGGCAGCAAGCATCAACCGAGACAAGACACAAGCAGCTCATCTCAGCGGGATTAGACTTTCCCTACTTCATCAAGGCCCGCGCACGGCGCGGGCATGCGCCGCCTCTACGGCGCGGCACGCTCGGCGGCTGCGGGCGTGAAGTGGGGAGACCCCTCTGTGGCTAGGACAGTCGGTTCCACGGCTTAAGCAGCCACTTTGGGGCGAGCTCTGAGATCTCGGCACCAACGTCGCGCTTCAACTGGCAGGTCCACAGACTGCCCGACTCGCCATCAGCTTACGAGGCCGAGATCACTCGCTCCGCGACTGCTCCAGCCCAAAGCCGCTCCGCCGACCTGATCCAGAGAACCAGCGCCCGGAACTTTATTCAACCAAATAGCCCTTTTGTGTCGCGGAATTCAGGACTTGAGTAGAGATGTCATCCATCATTTTGATGATTTCAACCCTCACATCCTCCCAGTCGGTAAGTCTGATGTAATCCTCCTCGCCGTGCGCAATCCTATTTCTCGCCGCGAGCAATTGCTCATCAATCAGGTCTCGATAGGGCGTATAGCGAGAGAAATCACATCCCACGGAACATAGAATGTCGCACAGTCGCTCATAGTTGAGATTCGAAAAAGTTCGGACCGCGTCCCGACTTGTTGGAATCTTGGCGCGAGACGATGAGTCTTCACGAATATCGCGAACCAAAGTCGCATGTATAACCGATCTGTTCGTGGCCTCAAACTCCTCAAATCTTGCCCTCATCGCCAAAGCTGCTAGCTCAGGCCGCAACTGCAAGTAGCTCAATTTGAGGGAAGCGAGATAGCACAGATAGGCATGCGCACAGTTCTTCACAAACCCTTCCCAGTGTGCGTAAAGAAGAGCAATGGAAGCACGTAGAAGTGCTGGGCGCACTCCAGATTCGGCCTTTTCTACCTGCCCTTTGAAAACGCTAAGCTCTTTCTTCCTCCAACTGAGATCCGCTGAAATGAAGTCGTGAAGATGCTCCGTCGTGCGGATTTTCATTTGAGTGACCTCAAGGGCGGAAGAAGTCCTTGGCTGCCGGGATCGTTACAGGAATCCGCGTGGTCCCCCGCACACCGCCGCGAGCCTGAGAGCGGAAAAATTGCTCCGACCACATTTCCTCAACTCGCTCACGGAGCGTATCTGCCCGCTGTCCTTCCTGCACTCGGGCCCACGCATCTAGGTTGCTCGCGACACCAACCGAAACGGCCTCGAAAGCCGAAACCGAGAAACCCCCGAGGAACCTTCCCTTTGAGCTGTCATAGCGCCTGAAACTATCAGCTTCCAGGGACGCACCCAGAAGATCGAAGGTGTCACGAAATACCTTCCCCCAACTAGTCCTATCGAAGCTTTTATCCCCAGCCAACCCAAGCATTTTTTCTGTCAGGAATAGATCGACACTATCCATGTCCCGAAGCTCCTGAGGCGCGCTCGTCACCAAACTCAAGAAGCGACACGCGAGCTCAACGTCATATTGCTCTTCGGCGGCTCGACTAGAAATTAGGGCACAGGAAGTAAAACCTGGGTCATTCCGCAATCCATCAACCCAAAGGAAGAACTCACGATTCTTCATAATCAGTTGACAGTTTCTAACCTCTTGGGCCGAGGCAACTTCACCGCCCGAATTTAGCCGGTCAAAGAGCTCGTACTTGGCTTTCTCGTCACTCTCTGGCAGTAGAATCTTGAAGTCCAGCTTGCTCCTTTTAAAGGAGATCCTCTGGCCAGGTGTCAGACTGTCATCCTCTGCTGTACCCTCAAAGCTCATATCCTCTAGAGCGGGAAGGTAATGAGTTCCGTGGAGTCGGCTCGCCGACTCCAACTCTCCTTTCTCTTCATCCCTCAACTCGCCCATAAATTCAAGAATCGTTGACAACCGTTGAAGGCCATCAATCACCTCCCAAACTCCATCATGCCTCTGCATGACAAAGATCGACGGAAGAGGAATTCCGAGTAGGATACTCTCAATCAGACGCGACTTCTTCGCTGGAGACCAACGGAAAAGTCGCTGAAATTCTGGGCGAATCACCAATTCGCGATCTCGATACAAGTTCACGATTTCGCCAATGGACATTGCGTAGGCATCCGCTTTGACTGTCGAACGACCAGCCTCGATCTCGTCCTGCAGGGTCATGTCACGCTCACTCCAGCTCGGGTAGTCCACGACTTCGGTCATCATTCCACCTCACACTGGGGGAAGACACGGTGTCAGCGCTCTTTCCCTCGACAGAGCCTGCAGTTGACTTGCTCGGAGAACCACAAACAGCCGAGTAGCAGGTGAGATTCACTCCCGCCCAAGGTCGAGCAGCCGGCCAAGTTACTTCGGGACGAAGAGGTCGTGCCCCTCGGGTGGCCACAGTTGCGGAAGGCACCCGGGACGTCCTGGGGCCGTCCGAGGTCAGCCGACGTCGACAGAAGCCCACGGCATCTGAACTGGTCAGAGCCGTGGTCTTCGTCAGGTCCGCTGGTCAGCGGGAGCGGTGACTAGTAGACGGACTAGTGGACTAGATTTTCCATATGCCTGAGCAGCCGCCCTACCTCCGCATCGCCGACGAGCTACGGCAGCGGATCGCGGAGCATGTGTGGGAACTGGGGGACCGGCTGCCCTCCCGCGCGCAGATCGGCCAGGAGTGGGGCGTAGGCGAGAACGTCGTCCGCAGGGCGCAAGAGCTGCTGATCTCCCAGGGCGTCTTGGAAGGCCGAGCCGGTTCGGGTACTTACGTCGCCGAGCCCCGGCAACGCGTTCGCGTGGTGCGGTCGTCCGCGCGTGAGCAGCCCGAAGGGCCGCCGTTCCGGGCAGACATGAAGGCCGTTGGCAGGCAGGGTGACTGGGAGAGCAGGACGGACGCCAAGGTGTCGGCCCCGGCGGAGATCGCCACCCGGCTCGGTATCGCCGAGGGCGAGCTGTGTGTCAGGACCGCGTACGAGTTCCTGGCCGACGGCAGGCCCGTGCAACTCTCGACCAGTTGGGAGCCGTACGACCTCACCGCCGGCACTCTCGTCGTCCTCCCCGAGGGAGGGCCGCACGCCGGGGCTGGCGTCGTGAACCGGATGGCCGCCATCGGGATCACCGTCAGCCATGCCGTGGAGCAGCCCGAGCCCAGGCAGGCGACCGCCGAGGAGGCGTCACTCCTTGGCATTCAGAAGGCCGCCCTCGTCACGCACATCCGACTGACGTACTACTGCGATCAGGGACGGCCGGTCGAGACGGCGGACATCGTGGTGCCCGCCGCGCACTGCGAGATCGTCTACGAGATCCCCATCAACCGATAGTCCCGATTCGGAGCGTGCCAGCGTATGACCGACGCCATGTCCTGTCCCAACTGCTCGCAGGGGCTGAAGTCAGGTGGGCTGGTCTTGTCCGGGCGGGACGACGGTGATCGGGCATGCCGGTCGCTGTGGAGGTGTGCCGATGGGCACGCGTGGTGGAAGTGGGCGGACCGGCCCGACGATGCTTTGGAGATCTGCCCCGAGCCACGGTTGTTCCGATGACCCGGCACTCACGCGCGCGACGACATACGAGGCTGCAACAGCCCCGACTGAGCCTTCAATTCATAGCGAGCACCAGACCGGGAGCCGTGCCCCCGCGTGCCCCATCCGTGCCCGATCGGTCGGGAAATCGCGGGAAACGGCGGTGATCGGCGGGTAGCGCGCACGACGACGGCCCCCGACCGTAACGCCTGGTCAGGGGCCGTCAACAACTGCGGTGGGTGTGGGATTTGAACCCACGGTGACATCGCTGCCACGACGGTTTTCAAGACCGTTCCCTTAGGCCGCTCGGGCAACCCACCTCATCCCCGCCCTACCTGGGGCGGAGCGGGTACAGCCTACCGGCACCGTCCGGCGGGCGGGGCTCACGTGGGGTGGGGAGGGCGGGCCGCGGCCCAGGCTGCCTCGATCATCGGGAAGATCTCGTCGAGGGCGGCCTCGGGATCGGGGGCCTCGCGGGACAGCGAGTAGGCGTCGATCACGAACCGCGCGAGGGTGCGGGCGGCGGTTTCGCTCCGGGTGAGGGTGGGGTCGGCGGTGATGGCCGTGGCCAGGGCTTCCGCGTGACGCAGGCGGACCGATTCGTCGTACTTCCGCAGGGCGGGGGACGCGTCGATCATGCGCCAGATCGGGGCCGCGCTGTCCGCGGTGCAGTGCCGGACCAGGGCCAGGATCTCGTGGCGCAGAGCGGGGATCAGGGGCGCTTGCGGCTGCCGGTCGGTGACCGCTCTCGTGAGGCGGTGCTCGAAGTCCTCGTCCTGCTCGAAGACCAGGGCCTCTTTCGAGGCGAAGTGGGAGAAGAGCGTCGTGACGGCCACGTCGGCCTCGGCGGCCACGTCACGGATGCCCACCGCGTCGTATCCGCGTTCCAGGAAGAGCCGCAGCGCGGTGTCGGCGATCTTCTGGCGGGTCGCGGCCTTCTTGCGCTCGCGGCGGCCCGCCTGCTGCACGGTCATGATGCGCAGGCTAGCAGGTAGGAAAGAGTAACCGTTATGAAACGCTATCGGTTAGTGCTACGTTCGGCGGCATGAAGAAAATGAGCTTCGCCGAGTTCGGCGGTCCGGACGTGCTGCAGTTGGTCGACGTCGAGGAGCCCCACGCGGGGCCTGGTCGGATACGCATCGCCGTGCGGGCGGCGGGCGTGAATCCCGTCGACTGGCGGGTCAGGGAAGGGCAGGTACTGGGGGCCCATCCGATCGAGTTGCCCTCCGGGGTCGGGCTGGACGCCGCCGGAGTGGTGGACGAGGTCGGCGAGGGGGTCACCGGGGTCGAGGTCGGGGACCGGGTGTTCGGGGAGGGCGCCGACACCTACGCCGAGTTCGCCGTGCTCTCGGCCTGGGCGCGGATGCCGGAGGGGCTGACCTTCGAGGAGGCCGCCGGGTACCCCTCCGTGGTGGAGACCGCGCTGCGCATCATTCGGGAGGTCGGTGTGCGGCCCGGGCAGACGTTGCTGGTCAGCGGGGCTTCGGGGGGAGTCGGGTCGGCGGTGCTGCAGATCGCCCGCGAGCGCGGCGTCACGGTGATCGGTACGGCCGGTGCCGCCAACCAGGAGTACCTGCGCGACCTCGGCGCCGTCGCCACGACGTACGGGGAGGGCTGGGTCGAGCGGGTGCGGCGGCTCGGCGATGTCGACGCCGCTCTCGATCTGGCCGGTTCGGGTGTGCTCCGCGAGTTGGTCGAGCTGACCGGGAGTCCGGAGCGGGTCGTCAGCATCGCCGATCTCGGGGCGCCCGAGTTCGGCGTCCGGTTCTCCGGTGTGGCCGGAAGCGTGCCGGCGGCGCTCGCCGAGGCCGTCGACCTGATCTCACGCGGGAAGCTCCACATCCCGGTCGAGAAGTCGTACTCACTCGCCGAGGCCGCCGCCGCGCACGTCGACAGTCAGGCCGGACACACGCGCGGGCGCCGGGTCCTCGTCGTCTGAGCCTGTCCGGAGTGCGGTGTCCGGTCTCGCGGCCCGGGCCCCCTGCCTCCTGCCTCCTGTCTCCTGTCTCCTGCCTCGCTGAACGCACTTCGCCACCGAGGGCCGGCCCCCGGTGGCGAGATGGATGCGGAACGCGGCGTCAGTCGTCGCCGAGCTTCGAGCCCAGGGTGACCTCGGCGGTGTGCTGCTTGCCGCCGCGCTCGTAGGTGACGGTGACCTCGTCGCCGGGCTTGTGGGTCCAGATCTCGCCGATCAGGGTCGGACCGCTGTCGATCACCCGGTCGTCGAGCTTGGTGATGATGTCACCGGGCTTGAGGCCCGCGTCGTCGGCGGGGCCGCCCTTCTCGACCGGGTCGGAGCCGCCCACGCCCTGCTCGGTGAGCTTGGCGCCGTTCGTCGTCTCCTCCAGGGAGACGGAGGCACCGATCTTCGCGTACACCGGCTTGCCGCTCTTGATCAGCTGCTGGGCGACGAACTTCGCCTGGTTGACCGGGATCGCGAAGCCCAGGCCGATGGAGCCGGCCTGACCGGTGCCGAAGCCGCCGTTGCCCGTCGACTGGATCGCGGAGTTGATGCCGATGACGTTGCCCTGCGCGTCCAGCAGCGGGCCACCGGAGTTGCCCGGGTTGATCGACGCGTCGGTCTGCAGGGCGCTCATGTACGACGCCTTGCTGTCGGCGCTGCCGTCGCTGGAGGCCACGGGGCGGTTCTTGGCGCTGATGATGCCGGTGGTCACGGTGTTGGACAGGCCGAAGGGGGCGCCGATGGCGATCGTCGAGTCGCCGACGGCGACCTTGTCGGAGTCGCCGAGGGGGAGGGGGTTCAGGTCCGAGGGGGCGTTCTCGAGCTTGATGACCGCGACGTCGTAGCCCTGGGCGTGGCCGACCACCTCGGCGTCGTACTTCTTGCCGTTGGGGAAGGTCGCGCTGAGCTTGCCGCCGTCGACCGCCTCCGCCACCACGTGGTTGTTGGTGAGGATGTGGCCTTCCTTGTCGAAGACGAACCCGGTGCCGGTGCCGCCCTCGCCGTTGCTTCCCTCGGCCTGGATGGTGACCGTGCTGGGCAGCGCCTTGGCGGCCACGCCGGCCACGGTGCCCGCGTCGCGCTTGACGGAGCCGCCGGTGTCGGAGGCGGAGACCGTCGTGGAGCCGCTGTCGTCGTTGTTCTTGGCCAGGGTGTAGCCGAGGCCGCCGCCCAGGCCGCCCGCGACCAGCGCGGCGATCAGGACACCGGCGAGCACACCGCCACGGCCGCGACCCGGCTTCGGTGCGGGCTGCTGGTACGAGGAGCCCCAGCCGCCCGCACCCCAGCCGCCAGCACCGCCGCCGGCCCCTTCACCGGGGCCTTCGCCGAAGCCCTGGCCGAAGCCATTTCCGTTGCCGTTGCCGTTGCTGCTGCCGTCGCCGAAGCCGTTGTCTCCGCCCGCGCCGTACGTCGGGGTCTGCGCCGGGCCGCCGGGCGTCTGCGCGGGGGTTCCCGGCGGCTGGGGCGGGGGCCACGAGGCGTCGGGAGCAGTGGAGCCGTGGGACGCCGGGTCCGGGGCCTGGGCGGGGGGAGTCGCCGGGGTCTCGGGGGTGGCGGCCGGAGGCTGATGCGGGGGGTGCGGCGCGGGGGGCTGGGCGGAGGCAGCGGGAGCATCCACCGGCACGGGAGGTGCGGACGGGGCCGGGGGTACCGCGGTGCCCTCGTTCTCGGTGCTCACAGCTTCTCTCCTCGTTCCACGGCTGTTTGTCGCTCACCCTGGTCGCGCTCAGCCACGCTCACGCGCTGCTCCACGGTCCGGCGCGATGCGGATGTGCTGGTGATTTTGTATGCCATCAGCTTTTCCCACGGGCCGTCAGAGCACCATAAGCGGTAGCTGTGGGTCCCCGACCGTCCTTTACATAGGTCATCCAAGACTAAACGGACACGTGGCCGTTTCCGCCGATGGCACGTCTACCCGCCCGCGGTGGCACCATGACGCGGTGACCCACGCACGACAGCACCGGATTCAGGTCGTCGCCCACCGCGGTGCCTCCGAGGACGCGCCCGAGCACACGCTGGCCGCCTACCGGAAGGCGATCGAGGACGGGGCGGACGCCCTCGAGTGCGATGTGCGCCTGACCGCCGACGGCCACCTCGTCTGCGTCCACGACTGGCGCGTCAACCGTACGTCCAACGGCCGCGGCGCGGTGTCCGCACTGGAGCTCGCCGATCTCGCCGCACTGGACTTCGGCGCCCGCCGGACCCGGGATTTCTGGCGCACGCGCGACGAGCAGCCCGACTGGGAGCACCGGCCCGAGGACCGGGAGGAGACCTCCGTCCTGACCCTGGAGCGGCTGCTGCAACTGGTCGCCGACGCGGGGCGGCGCGTGGAGCTGGCCGTCGAGACCAAGCACCCCACCCGCTGGGCGGGGCAGGTGGAGGAGCGGCTGCTACTGCTCCTGAAGCGGTTCGGACTCGACGCACCGGACTCGGCCGAGGACTCCCCGGTGCGGGTGATGAGCTTCTCGGCGCGGTCGCTGCACCGGGTGCGGGCCGCCTCGCCGACGCTGCCGACGGTCTATCTGATGCAGTTCGTCTCGCCCCGGCTGCGCGACGGGCGACTGCCCGCGGGTGTCCGGATCGCGGGCCCCTCGATGCGGATCGTGCGCAATCACCCCGCCTACATCGAGCGCCTTAAGCGGGCCGGCCACCAGGTGCACGTGTGGACGGTGAACGAGACCGCCGACGTGGATCTCTGCTCCGACCTGGGCGTGGACGCCATCATCACCAATCGGCCGCGCGCGGTCCTGGACCACCTGGGCCGCTGATTCGTCCACGGCTCTTGACCCGGCGGCCCGGCTGCCCCATTCTCCGGTCTCGGCCACACCGACCAGATCCAGCCAGGTGACTACAGGGAGTGCTCCGGCGCGTTCGGTACGTGTTCGACCGTGTCGAATGCGTCACCGTGCGGGGTTCGGCCGGTTTCCGGCTCAGGGCGATGGGGCATCCACACCGTGGCGTGGGGCGAAGGAGGTCTCGGGGGTGGCGTTGGTGGTGGCACAGGAAGTGCCCACGTCGTCGAGCATGGCCGTGCCCCATGGCCCTGCGGGCGTGGGGGAAGCGAGACACCGCATGCGTGATCAGTTGCGCAGAGGTGGCGTGGCGGAATCGGTCATCGACGACGCCGTACTGGTCCTTTCCGAATTGCTGAGCAATGCGTGCAAGCACGGCCGCCCGCTGGGCGACGCCCTGGCCGGGGACGGCGACGTCCGGGCCGCGTGGCAGGTGGACGCGGACGGCCGGCTCCTCGTGGAGGTCACGGACGGCGGCGGACCGACCCGCCCGGCTCCGGCGACCCCCTCGGTCACCGCGCACGGCGGCCGGGGGCTGAACATCATCACGGCGCTCGCCGACGACTGGGGCGTACGGGACGACGCCCGCGGGGAGGTCACGGTCTGGGTCGTCGTCCACGACGACGTGCACGACCCCGACGCCGGGCACCGGCGCGACGACTTCGCCGCCCGGATCTCGGCACCGGCGGTGTCGGAGATCCCCGGCCTGGACTTCGCCGACGCCTTCGACGACCTGGGATGACCGGGCCTCCCTACGACCAGGCCCGCCGCCTGACGACCAGGCCGAGCCGCCTCCCGACGACCGACGGGCCCACCCACCGTTCGACGACCAGTGGGCCCACCCGCCGTTCGACGACCGAAGGCAACCCGCCATACGACGACCAAGGGTGACCGGCCGCCCAAGGGCCTGAGCGAACCGCAGTTCAATGGCCCGGGCCGACCCGTCGTACGGCGACTTGGGCTGACCCCACCTCTCGACGACCGGGGCCCACCGCCTCTCGTCGACCGGGCCCACCCCCCTCTCCAGGGCCGGAGCCGACCGGTCATGCGACGACCGGGGGTCACCGACCTCCGCACAGCTTGAGCGGATGGCCGCTCGACGGCCGGGGGTCACCGGTCTCCCCACAGCTTGAGCGGACCGCCGCTCGACGGCCAGGGGTCACCGGTCTCCCGACGGCCTGAGCGGACACGCCGTTCAACGGCCGAAGCCGACCCGCCATACGACGACCAGGGGCTGACCGGCCTCCCGACGGCCTGAGCCGATCCACCGTGCGGCGACCAGCCCCCCCCCGCCTCTTCACGGCCCAGGCCGACGCGCCCCTCGGCGGACGGATCCGACCCGGCATCCGACGGGGCCCGGGCCATCCCGTTCGACGGTCCGGGCCGATCCCTTCGACGCCCCGGGCCGACCCGGCGGCCCGGGTTCCGTGCCGGGCGGGGCGAGTTGTCCACAGGCGGCCCGTCGTCCACAGGGTCCCGTCGGCCGCTGTGGGAACGGCTAGGCTCGCGCCCGTACGAGTAGAGCCGTAACCGGGAGACACCCACGATGGCCAAGAAGCGACCCCAGACCAAGGCCAAGCGGCCCCAGCTCGACGATGCCGAGGTCCCGGTCGTCGGTGCCCGCGAGCCCTGCCCCTGCGGCAGCGGCCGCCGGTACAAGGCCTGTCACGGCCGGACCGCCGCGCAGGCCACGACCGCGCTGGTGCAGCGCCCGTTCGAAGGGCTGGCCGGTGAGTGCGACTGGGTGGCGCTGCGGGAGCTGGTGCCGGCGGCCACGGTCGGGCTGACTCTGCGGGACGGGCTGCCCGAGGGCGTCCCCTCCGTCACGCTGGCCACGGTGCTGCCGATGGCCTGGCCGGCCCTGCGCCGCGACGACGGCTCGGTCCTCCTCGGCCTGCAGAACGACACGGCGTCCGGCGACATCAGCCGCGACCTCGCCGACACCCTCGCGCGGGCGCTGACCGCCGACCCGGGCACCCCGGTGCAGGGCCGCCGCGCGCCGGCCGACGGTCCGCGGCTGCAGGACCTGCTCGCGCCCGGGGCTGCCTTCGAGCCCGAGGTGCACTCGGGCTTCGAGTTCTGGGTGCCGGACCCGGAGAACGCCACTCCGGACGTCACCGCCTCCCTGGAGCGGGCCAACGCCGCGGCCATCCCGACCGTCCGGCTGCAAGGGGTCGACGCCGCCTACTGGTGCGAGACCCCGGACAAGAACCACCTGCGCTGGGTCATGCCGCACGAGGAGGAGCGGCTTCTGGACGCTCTGGCGCGGCTGCACGCCGCGGGCCGGTCGTCCCTCGGTGAGGGCACCCGCCTCGTCGGCTCCTTCCGCGCCCACGGTCTTACGGTGCCGGTGTGGGACCTGCCGAGCGAGGTCACCGCGCAGGACATCGAGAAGCCGGCCGCGGAGTTCGCCGAGCGGCTCGCCGAGGCGCTGGCCACGGATACTCCGCTCACGCACGACGAGCGCCGGGCGCGCGGCGGCCTGACCAACCGACAGGTCACTCTCAGCTGACGCACAGCCGCACCGGCCGCCCCCGGCTGACCGACCGGTCAGCCGGAGCGGCGGCCCGTGGACGGGTGACTGCGGTCACAACTCCCGGTAGAGACAAGCCAGTCGGTGACCGGAAAACAGGAGATCGAATTTGCTAACCGCCGATCTCTTGTTACCGTTTCAGTAGCCCGGTTGCTGGTGCATCCCCCGTCGCCAGCAACCGGGTCTTTCCATGGCTCGTTCGCACACGCACCGCAGCCGCCGGTCAACTCCCCGTTTCCGCAGGGTGGTTGCTGTCCTCGGCCGCACCGCTCCCGGCGCGCAGCAACAGCGGCCCGTACCCGGCCCGGCGCGCGAACTCCGCGACCGCGGAGTACCCCGCCAACCCGCCGCGGCGCGCGCCGCCGGTGTCCTCCGGCGGCGTCTCGCAGGTGCCCGGCGCGTCCTCGGCACTCACCGCACAGCGCATCCGCACGCTGCGTCCGTCGGGCCCCAGGAGGCTCAGTACGGTCTCGAGCGGGCCGCCGGTGGCGTTGCGGTAGTAGGTCCGCGCCCAGGTCTCCGCACCCCGGGCCAGGACACAGGTCTGCGCCTCGACACCCGCGGGGGAGGTGAGTTCGGGGCCGCAGCGCGCGGCCAGCGCGGGGCCGGGCGGCAGCGGCGCACGGCTGGGTACGGCCCCCTCCGCGGCCGGGACCGCGGACGCCTTGCCGTCACCGCCCCGGGCGAGGAGCGGGACCGTCACCCGGGGCTCCCCGTCCGTGTCGTCGCCCGGAGGCCCCGCGGACGCCACCGCGAACGGCAGTACGACCGCACACACCACGACCCCCACGAGCCCGTACAGACGGATCCGCCGTCGGTCCGGCCTGCCGCGGCGTGTCCCGGCGCGGTGCGGTCGGACGGCGCGGTGCTCCCCTGCATGAAGCGGCATGGGGCGGACGATAACGACCCGGGGCGGGCGCGGACCCGGCGCGCGCCGGACACCCCTACAACTCGGGCGCGCTCACACCCGTACGAGTGAGGGCGTCGACCACCGCATCCACCACGGCCTCCACGTCGGGCACCCAGGGCGAGGCGGAGCCGGGCAGCGGCGCACGCTCCCAGCGGACGGTGCCGGTGCCGGTCTCGGACGGGGGCAGCGCGAGGTAGCCGCCCTCGCCGTGGAAGCGCAGGGAGCCGGGGACGAAGTCCTTGGCGTAGAGCAGCTCCCCCAGCTGCTCCATGGAGTACGGCCTGACCAGCAGCGACCAGCGCGTGGGCGAGGCGACGACCGGGCCGAGCCGCAGCCCGGCGCGGTCGAGCGCGGCGAGGGCGTGGGCGGCCGGCAGGGCGGGCAGGGAGACGGCACACGGGGCGCTGCCCCCGGTGGCCAGGACGATCGGCGCGGTCGGCCGGTTGGCCCACCACCAGCGCACCATGCGCGCGTCGGTGGTCGCCGCGAGGAGACCGGGGTCGAAGGGGTGCGCGCCCGGCACCGTGCACTCGGGGTCGGGGCAGCCGCAGCGCGACCGCGACCGCGGGTCCGCCGCCGCGCCCGGGAGTACGGGCCACTGCCATTGTGTCGCGTAGGTCAGGGCCGCGCCGATCAGCTCAGGCTGCCCGTCGTCGTGCCGGGACAGGAGCCTGCGTCGCCTTCCGAGGATCTCGCGCATGAGCGCTCGTTCCTTTCCGTTGCACGCCTGGCAACACCGTGGTCACTTCACACCATGTGTCGATCACTTCGCTGTGCGTTGCTGGTGGCGCATCACACCCCTGCCGAGGGGCGTTCCCACGAGGAACACCTCCGCCAAGGGCAAGGGAAACCCCTGTGGGTCGAGCACGTCGAGCACTGACTTCGTCCGTGACGGTACCGGCCACTGCGTCTGGCATGAGCAGAGGCGTGGCGCGGGGGTGGCGAAGTCTGGCGTTTTGCCGTCGCGCGTATTTCTCTTCGCCTCCGCCACGGGAGGATGGGGCACGGTCGTCGGTGGATAGGACGCCCGGGTCCGTCGCCGGGTTCCAGGTGGCCCCCAACCACCCCCGGTCTTCTCCGAGTACGTACCCATCACGACCGCTGTGACGCTCCGTGAAGCACCCCCAGTCGACCGCAACAAGGCGTCCCCTGGGGCAGTTTCAAGCCAATTTCGCTTTTCCGCAAGGGGTCGAGAAGGAGGCCGCTCACACCCCATGGACACCAGGAATCCCGGCAGGACAATGCTGGACATCCCCTTACGAGTGCGTGTACATGTGGAGACACTGCTGGCGGCGCAGAATGACATGGGGGTTTGCGATGCTTTTGAGCAGTAAGCGCCGGTCGGGAGGCCGGACGCCATGAACGCCCCGCACCCTGCGAAAGTGGCCGGAATCGATTCAACGGTTCCGTCCCCCGCACACACTGTCGCGCCCGCCGCCGCGGACACCTCCCCGGCGGCCGACTCCCCTACGTCGGACGCCGCAGCCGTCACGGACGCCTCGGGCGCCCCTTGTGCCCCCGGCGCCCTGCTCCAGGACCGGCTCGCCGGCTGGGTCTCGGACCTCACGACCCTGCACGAACTGACCGAACGCCTGGTCCGTACGGGCACCCTCGCCGACGGCCTCCAGGAAGTGCTGCGCGCCGGAGCCGCCCTGGTCGGCGCCCGGCGCGGCCTCGTCGCACTGGAACCGGCCGACGGCCTCGGCCCCGACACCACCGTCGGCCTCGGGCTCGCCCGCGCCGATCTCGGCCACATCGAGACCGTGCCCCGAAGTGCCCTGCCCCACGGGCGGATTCTGGACGGACCGCCGGTCGACGAGGACGGCGTCGCCGAACCGGACCTGCTCGCCGAGAAGACCCTCGACCCCCGCCACCGCGAGGTCGCCGCCCGCCTCGGCTACGCCGCCAGCTACGCGCTCCCTCTCTCCGCCGAGGGCACCGCGCGCCTCGGCGCCGCCGTCTGGCTCTACGACGAGCCCGCCGAACCGGGCGAACGGCAGCGTCACCTCGCCGGCCTGTACGTCCGGTACGCCACCCCGCACCTGGCACGCCTCCTGGAGGTCGAGCGCACCCGTACGTCCATGGCGACGATGGCCGAGGAGTTGCTGCCCTCCCGGCTGCCCCGGGTGCCCGGCGTGCAGCTCGCCGCCCGGCACCGCACCGGTCCGCTCGGCGGGGGCGACTGGTACGACGCGCTGCCGCTGCCGGACGCGGCGCTCGGCCTCTCCGTCGGGTCCGTCACCGGGTCGGGGCCCAGCGCGGTCGCGGCGATGGGGCGGCTGCGCGCCTCGCTGCGGGCGTACGCCGTGATGGAGGGCGAGGACCCGGTCGCCGTGCTGTCCGACCTGGAGCTGCTGCTGCGGCTGACCGAGCCCGCCCGCTCGGCCACCGCGCTGTTCGGCTACTGCGAGCCCGCGCTGCACCGGATCACCCTGGCCGGCGCCGGGCACAGCCCGCCGCTGCTGATCGGTCAGCGGCGCACCGAGTTCGTCGAGACCTCCCTCTCCGCGCCGCTCGGCATGCTCGCCTGCTGGGAGGCGCCCAGCGTGGAGCTCCAGGCCGAACCCGGAGAGACGGTTCTCCTCTACACCGACGGGCTGCTGCACCGCACCGGCGACCCGGCCGACCGGGCCTTCGCCCGGCTGCACGCCGCGGCGGCCGGCGTCCCCCGGGCCGCCCGGCAGGACCCGGACACGGTCGTCGAGCACGTGCTGCGCACGGTGCTGCCCGACGGGAAGGCGGAGGCGGACTCCGAGGAGGACGTCGTCCTGCTGGCCGTCCGGTTCGAATAGCGGACACCTACGCCCCGCCCGCCTCGCATAACGGACGGTGACGCACGGGGCGTAACGGGGCGTAACAGGCCCTTCGGCCCTGGGCCCCCTTCCGTACGACCGTACGATGGGGGTGGTCCAGTGCCGTATCGAGGAGGATGACCGTGGCGGAGGAGCTCACACCGGAGAATCCGGAGATCCCGGAGACCCCGGAGGAGACCGAGGAGCCCATCAAGCAGCGCAAGAACGGCCTGTACCCGGGCGTGTCCGACGAGCTGGCCGAGAACATGAAGTCCGGCTGGGCCGACACGGAGCTGCACGACCTGGAGCCGATCCCCCAGGCCGCCGAGACCGCCGCCCGCCGCGCCGCCCTGTCCGCCCGCTTCCCCGGCGAGCGCCTGGTGATCCCCGCGGGCAACCTGAAGACCCGCTCCAACGACACGGAGTACGCTTTCCGCGCCTCGGTCGAGTACGCGTACCTGACCGGCAACCAGACGGAGGACGGCGTACTCGTCCTGGAGCCCGCGGGCGACGGCCACACCGCGACGATCTACCTGCTGCCGCGCTCGGACCGGGAGAACGGCGAGTTCTGGCTGGACGGGCAGGGCGAGCTGTGGGTCGGCCGGCGCCACTCCCTGACCGAGGCCGGAGAGCTGTACGGCATCCCCGCCTCCGACGTCCGGGAGCTGGCCGGCAGCCTGCGCGAGGCCACCGGCCCCGTGCGCGTCGTGCGCGGCTTCGACGCCGGGATCGAGGCGGCCCTGGCCGACAAGGTCACCGCCGAGCGCGACGACGAACTGCGCGTCTTCCTGTCCGAGGCCCGCCTGGTCAAGGACGACTTCGAGATCGGTGAGCTGCAGAAGGCCGTCGACTCGACCGTGCGCGGCTTCGAGGACGTCGTGAAGGTCCTCGACAGGGCCGAGGCGACCAGCGAGCGCTACATCGAGGGCACCTTCTTCCTCCGCGCGCGCGTGGAGGGCAACGACGTCGGCTACGGCTCCATCTGCGCCGCGGGCCCGCACGCCTGCACCCTGCACTGGGTCCGCAACGACGGCCCGGTCCGCTCCGGCGACCTGCTGCTGCTCGACGCGGGCGTGGAGACGCACACGTACTACACCGCCGACGTGACGCGCACGCTGCCCATCAGCGGCACGTACAGCGAGCTGCAGAAGAAGATCTACGACGCCGTGTACGACGCCCAGGAGGCCGGCATCGCGGCGGTGCAGCCCGGCGCCAAGTACCGCGACTTCCACGACGCGTCCCAGCGCGTGCTGGCCGAGCGGCTCGTCGAGTGGGGCCTGGTCGAGGGCCCCGTCGAGCGCGTCCTCGAGCTGGGTCTGCAGCGCCGCTGGACGCTGCACGGCACCGGCCACATGCTCGGCATGGACGTCCACGACTGCGCCGCCGCGCGCGTCGAGTCGTACGTCGACGGCACGCTGGAGCCCGGCATGGTGCTCACCGTCGAGCCGGGCCTGTACTTCCAGGCCGACGACCTGACCGTGCCCGAGGAGTACCGGGGCGTCGGCGTGCGCATCGAGGACGACATCCTCGTCACCGCCGACGGCAACCGGAACCTGTCCGCCGGGCTGCCGCGCCGGTCGGACGAGGTCGAGGAGTGGATGGCCGCGCTGAAGGGCTGACCCGCACCTGCCGTACGACGGCCGGGCACCACGCGGGTGCCCGGCCGTCGGCGTGTCCGGACCCTGCCGTCACACCGCCACCAGCGGGGCGTTCTCGCGCCACTTGAGGACCTTGTCGAAGCTCACGACGGCACCGGCCCGCCCCGGCGCACTGCCGATGTGGACGTGGTCGGCGAGCTCCCGGATGAGACACAGGCCGCGACCGCTCTCCGCCTCCGGGGACGCCGGGCGACTCACGCCGTGCGGCCCGCCCGGGGCGTGGGCGGGAAAACCGGGGCCCGTGTCGGCGACCTCGATCCGGCACCGCTCGCCGTCCAGGTAGGCCGTGACGCGGTACGCCTCGCCGGGACCGCCGGACCCGTCGTCCCCGCCGTGCTCGACGGCGTTCGCGCAGGCCTCGCTCAGGGCGACGGAGAGGTCGAAGGAGATGTCCGGGTCCACGCCCGCGGTCTCCATGGTGCCGATCAGCAGGCGGCGGGCCAGGGGCACGCTCGCAGCCTCGCGCCGCAAATGGAGTGACCACCAGATGCTCATGCTCCAGCCTCCCGGCCGCGGCTCGACATACCGATACGTATTGCCCCTCACGGCGTGGCGTAAGCACGCCGCACCCGTGACACCGCTCATCTGGCGGATGCGTCGCCGCCGCCGATCGGTGTATGCGGGGCGGCCCGGAACAGAATGTGACCTTCCGCGCCTGTCCCCACGTTCCGGTCGTACGGCACCTTGTGGACCTGCCGTACGGCGTGCGGGTCGTGAGTGCGATGATGAGCCCGCCATGACTGCCCCCCACCCGCCAACGGCGCGCTCCGGGAACGATCTCCGGATCCTGCGGGCCGCGGTGTTCGCCGCGGTCTGCGTCGTGCTGGCCGCGGCGGGGCACACCCTGGCCTCCTGCGCCACCGTTCCGCCGTGGTCGCTGGGCGCGGGATTCCTCGGGGTGGTCCTGGTCGCCGTGCCGCTCGCCGGCCGCCGGCGCTCGCTGCCCGGCATCGCAGTGCTGCTCACCGTCGGACAGACCGCACTGCACGCCTTGTTCGGTCTCGGCCAGCACGGCACCGCCGCGGCCACGGCCGCCGGGACCGGTGGCGGGGCGGGCGCGCTGTCCGACGCCTCCCTGGTCCAGCAGGCCGCACGGCTGGTCTGCGGGACCACCGCGGCGGCGATCAGCCCGACCCAGGCCCAGCGGATCCTCACCGACGCGCGGATCAGCCCGGACGTCCACGCGGGCGTGGCGCACAGTCCGGCCGACGCGCTGTCCGCCGGTGCCTCCGCCTCGCTGCTGCCGTCGCTGCCGATGCTGCTCGGCCACGTCCTCGCGGCCGTGGCCGCCGGCTGGCTGCTGCGGCGCGGGGACCTGGCCGTCGCCCGGCTCGTCGAACTGTCGGCGCACTCGGCCCAGTCCATGGCCGAAGCGGCCTTCGTCCGCGCCCTGCGCGCGGCGCTCTCCCTGGTGCGCGCCCTGCACGCCGGGCTGGCCGGCGCCCCCGGTACGGGTCCGCGTCCGCCGCGGCCCACCCTGTGGGTGCCGCCCCGGCCCCGGGCCACCGCGCTCCAGCACACCGTCATCAGGCGCGGCCCGCCGGGTGACGCGTTCGCCCTCGCCGCCTGACACGACGCGACCGCCGTCCCGCTTCGGGAGGGGCCGCCGTCGTGCGGCACGCGCGCGTGCGCGCATTCCTCCTGTCACCCGGCACCGGCCCAGCACCGGTGTCCCCACGAAGCGGAGCACTCCGTCCATGAAGGCTTCCCGTATCGCCGCCGCCGGCGCCGTGTCCGGCATCGCCGTCCTCGCCCTGTCCGCCCCCGCCTTCGCGCACGTCAGCGTGCAGCCGGAGGGCGCGGCCGCCAAGGGCGGTTACGCGGTCGTCGACTTCAAGGTCCCCAACGAACGCGACAACGCCTCCACCACCAAGCTGGAGGTCAACTTCCCCACCGACCACCCGCTGGCGTCCGTGATGCCGCAGCCGGTCCCCGGCTGGAAGGCCGAGGTCACCAAGTCCAAGCTCGACAAGCCGCTGGAGTCGCACGGCAAGCAGCTCACCGAGGTCGTCACCAAGGTGACCTGGACCGCCGACGGCAAGGGTGTCGAGCCGGGCTACTTCCAGAAGTTCCCGGTCTCCATCGGCGCGCTGCCCGAGGACGCCGACCAGCTGGTCTTCAAGGCGATCCAGACGTACTCCAACAAGGAGGTCGTGCGCTGGATCGAGGTGCCGCAGGAGGGCCAGGACGAGCCCGACACCCCGGCGCCCGTGCTCAAGCTGTCCGCCGCCGAGGACGACGCCCACGGCGCGTCCGGCTCCTCGGACGCGAAGGCCGAGGACACCGGGGCGGACGCGCAGAACACCGCCGCCGACGCCTCGTCGTCGGACTCCGGCTCGGGCGACGGCAGTGACACCACCGCCCGGGTCCTCGGCATCGTCGGCATCGTCGTCGGCGCGGCGGGCGTCGGCTACGGCGTGCTGGCGGGCCGCCGGCGCGACTCCGGCGCGGCGGCGTAACAGCGCCGTGCCGGTGCGTCGGCGTGACCTCGCCGGCGCATCCTCTCGTCCGGTGCGCGCCGGACACCGTCCGCCGGTCCTCCGACGGACCCCGGCGCGCACCGGTGCACCTCACATCTGGGACATTTTTCTATGCGCAAGAAGACGTTCGCCACGGCCGCCCTGCTCGCCGCCGCCTGCCTGACGCTGTCCGCCTGCGGCAGCGGCGCCGACAGCGACAAGCCTGTGACCGTGGTCTCCGAGGACAACAGCCAGCAGGCAGCCACCGTCCTCGACAAGCCCTTCGAGAAGCCCGACCTGGTCCTCACCGACACCCAGGGAAAGAAGTACGACCTCCGCGAGCAGACCGCCGGCCAGCCCACCCTGATCTACTTCGGCTACACCCACTGCCCCGACGTCTGCCCGCTGACCATGAACAACATCGCCGTGGCCAAGAAGCAGCTGCCCCAGGCGGAGCAGGACAAGCTCCGCGTCGTGTTCGTCAGCACCGACCCGGAGCGGGACACCCCGGCCGCGCTCGGCAAGTGGCTCAAGGGCATCGACCCGCAGATCGTCGGACTCACCGGCGAATTCGACACCATCCAGGCCGGCGCCCGCACGCTCGGCATCTCGATCGACCCGCCGACCAAGGACAAGGACGGCAAGATCGTCTCGACCCACGGCACCCAGGTCGTCGCCTTCTCCCCGAAGTCCGACGCGGGCTACGTCCTGTACGGCGAGGACGCCACGGTCGACGACTACACCAAGGACCTCCCCAAGCTCATCAAGGGGGAGAACCCGTGAGGCGACGCCCCGCCCTCGCCGCCGTCGCGGTGATCGGCGCCCTCACGCTCGCGGGCTGCGGCGGCTCGGGCTCCGACTCCGCGGCCTCCGGTGCCGAACTCTCGGTCGACGCCGCCTACATACCGCAGCCGGTCTCCGACTCGATGGCGGCCGGATTCCTCACGATCACCAACGAGGGCGACTCGGCCGACGAACTGACCTCCGTCACCAGCGAGGCCGGCGAGATCACCGTGCACGAGACCGTCGACGGGACCATGAAGGAGGTCGACCGCCTCGAAGTCCCCGCGCACGGTCAACTCGTGTTCAAGAGCGGCGGAAACCACCTGATGTTCGAGAAGCTGAAGCAACAGCCGAAGCAGGGCCAGTCCGTCGCCGTCGAACTGCACTTCGCCCACTCCGACCCCGTCACGGTCAAGCTGCCCGTGAAGGCGGCCACCTACCAGCCCACCACCGGACACTCCGGGCACTCCGAAGACTCCGGACACTGAGGGAGGGACCACCTTGACGCAGACCATCGCCCCGCGCCTCCGGACCCTGGTGCTGCTGCTCCTGGCCGCGGCCTGCGCACTGCTGGCCGGCGCCGGACCGGCCTCCGCGCACGCCGCGCTGACCGGCAGCGACCCCCGGGAGGGGGCGGTGGTCGACAGGGCTCCGGCCCAGGTGTCGCTCACCTTCTCCGAGTCGGTCTCCATGGACGACGACTCACTGCGCGTCCTCGACCCCAAGGGCAAGCGCGTCGACGACGGCAGGCCGTCCGGCACGGGCGGCACCACGTACTCCGTGAAACTGCACGCCGGGCTGCCCGACGGCACGTACACCGTGACCTACCAGGTCGTCTCCGCCGACAGCCACCCGGTCGCCGGCGCCTACACCTTCTCCGTCGGCGCCCCCTCCGAGACCTCGGTCACCGTCTCCGGGCAGTCGGCCGGCGGCGGCTTCGTCGGCGGGTTGTACGGCGTCGGACGGTACGTGTCGTACACCGGGTTCGCCGTCCTGGTGGGCGGCGCCGCCTTCGTCCTGGCCTGCTGGCCGCGCGGCTCCGGGGTGCGCGTCCTGCAACGGGTCGTGGTCTCCGGGTGGCTCGCGCTGACCGCCGCCACCCTCCTGCTCCTCCTGCTGCGCGGCTCGTACACCGGTTCCGGGAAGTTCGCCGACGTCTTCGACCTCAACCTGCTCGGCGAGGTCCTCCAGACCAAGGCCGGCGCCGCGCTGGTCTCCCGGCTGCTGCTGCTCGCGGCGGCCGCGCTGTTCATCGCCGTGCTCTTCGGCGCGTACGACAAACGGGAGGACGAGGAGAAGCGGGACCTCACCTTCGGGCTCGCGGTCGGCGGCAGCGTCGTGGCGGCGGGCCTCGCGGCGACCTGGGCGATGTCCGAGCACGCCTCCGTCGGCCTCCAGGCCGGACTCGCCATGCCGGTCGACGTGGTCCACCTGATCGCCGTCGCCACCTGGCTCGGCGGGCTCACCGCGCTGCTCGTCGCCCTGTACCGCGCTCCGGCGGACACACCGGTGCCCGCCCTCGCCGTACGCCGGTTCTCGCGCATCGCCTTCGGCAGCGTGATCGCGCTGGTGGTGACCGGCACCTACCAGTCCTGGCGGCAGCTGGGCTCCTGGACGGCCTTCACCGACACCCGGTACGGGCAGCTGCTCCTGGTGAAGATCGGGCTCGTCGCCGTACTCGTCGGTGTCGCCTACTTCTCGCGGCGGTGGACGGCACAGCTGGCGGAGGCGATACCCGCCGTCGCCGGGGCTTCGGCTGCACGGCGCGCGGAGAAGCGGGCCGCGAAGGCGTCCACGAAGGCGTCCGGAACCGCGTCCGCGAAGGCGGGCACGGGCACGAAGACGTCCGGGAACGCGAAGGTCGCCGAGAAGGCGTCCAGCACCGCGAAGGGCTCCGGCACCGCGAAGAGCTCCAGCACCGCGAAGGGCTCCGGCGGCTCCCAGCGCGCCGCACAGCTCGCCCGGCAGCGCGCGGCCGTGGACGCGGCCCGCCAGAAGCGGCAACGGGACGCCGATCCGAACCGCTTCGGACTGCGCCGCTCCGTGCTCGCCGAGGCGGGCATCGCGGTCGTCCTGCTGGTGGTGACCACCGTCCTGACCCAGACCGAGCCGGGCCGCACCGAGGAGGAGGCCAAGGCCGCCGGCGGGTCCTCCGCGGCCGCCTCCGCCCCCTCCACCGGGGCGGTGACGCTGGACATGCCCTTCGACACCGGCAGCCAGAACGGCAAGGGAGTCGTACGGGTGGAACTCGACCCCGCCCGGGTCGGCGCCAACGACCTGCACCTCTACGTCGAGCGCCCGGACGGGACCGCCTTCGACATTCCCGAGGTGAAGGTGGCCCTCACCCAGAAGGCCAAGGACATCGGGCCGCTGCCCGTCGCCCCCGACCACATCACCACCGGCCACTGGTCGGCGAGCGGAGTGCAGATCCCGATGGCCGGAGACTGGGAAGTCGCCGTCACCGTGCGGACCTCCGACATCGACCAGGTCACCATCTCCAAGAACACGCAGATCGGCTGAACCGCACCATGCCCGACCAGTCCATTCCGCAGGCCCGAGAGCCCGAGGCGACCCGCGGGACGCCCGGACCGCTCGACTCCGAGAACGCCGGCGCCGCCACCGCCCCCGAGGGCGTGTCGCGCCGGCGACTGCTCGGCACCGCCGGTGCCACCGGGCTCGTCCTCGGCGCGGCGGGCGCCGCCGCGGGCTACGCCGCCGCACCCTCGTCCGCCGCCACCCCCCTCACCTCGCTCGGCAGCGAGCGGGCGATGTTTCACGGGAAACATCAGCCCGGCATCACCACCCCCATGCAGGCCCGCGGGCACCTCGTCGCCTTCGACCTCGCCCCGGGCGCCGGACGCAAGGAGGCCGCCGCGCTGCTGCGCCGCTGGTCCGACACGGCCCGGCGGCTGATGGCGGGCGAGCCGGCCGGCAGCCGTGACACGGACGTGGCGAGGGACGCCGGGCCCTCCTCGCTGACCATCACCTTCGGGTTCGGGCACGGCTTCTTCGGCCGGACCGGTCTGGAGAAGCAGCGCCCGGTCGCGCTCGACCCGCTCCCCGACTTCTCCTCCGACCACCTCGACAAGAACCGCAGCAACGGCGACCTGTGGGTGCAGATCGGCGCCGACGACGCGCTGGTGGCCTTCCACGCCCTGCGCGCGATCCAGCGGAACGCCGGGGCCGCCGCCCGCGTCCGCTGGCAGATGAACGGCTTCAACCGTTCCCCCGGCGCCACCGCCCACCCCATGACCGCCCGCAACCTCATGGGCCAGGTCGACGGCACCCGCAACCCGAAGCCCGGCGAGGCCGACTTCGACCGGCGGATCTTCGTCCCCGAGGAGCCCGAGTCCGGGAAGGGCGGACCGGCCTGGATGGCGAACGGCTCCTACGTCGTCGTACGCCGCATCCGGATGCTCCTCGACGACTGGGAGGAACTGTCGCTCAAGGCGCAGGAGGACGTCATCGGGCGCCGGAAGTCCGACGGGGCGCCGCTGTCCGGAGCGAGCGGGGCCACCGAGACGACGGAGATGGACCTGGAGAAGACGGACGGGTCCGGAGAGCTCGTCGTTCCGATCAACGCCCACGCCCGGATCACCCGCCCCGACCAGAACGGCGGCGCGGCGATGGTCCGCCGGCCCTTCTCGTACCACGACGGCTTCGACGCCGACGGCGTCCCGGACGCCGGCCTGCTCTTCGTCTGCTGGCAGGCCGATCCGCTGCGGGGCTTCGTGCCCGTGCAGCGCAAGCTGGACCGGGGCGACGCGCTGTCGAAGTTCATCCGGCACGAGGCGAGCGGCCTGTTCGCGGTGCCGGGCGGGGCGTCGGAGGGAGAGTACGTGGGTCAGCGGCTGCTGGAGGGGTGAATCCGGGGGCGCATCACCCCGCGGAGGGGCTTGTGCGAGACGCGTGAGCCGGGTGTCCCGGAGCCCATTAGGGTGAGGACATGCCAGCCAGTTACGCGTATCTCGGCCCTGAAGGCACCTTCACCGAAGTCGCCCTGCGCACTCTCCCGGAGACGGCGACCCGGGAACTGGTCCCCTACGTCTCCGTGCAGTCCGCGCTCGACGCGGTGCGCACCGGCGAGGCCGAGGCCGCGTTCGTGCCGATCGAGAACTCCGTCGAGGGCGGCATCACCACCACCCTCGACGAACTGGTCGCCGGCCAGCCGCTGATGATCTACCGCGAGGTGCTGCTGTCCATCACCTTCGCGCTGCTGGTCCGCCCGGGCACCAAGCTGTCGGACATCAAGACGGTCACCGCCCACCCGGCCGCGCAGCCCCAGGTCCGCAACTGGATCAAGGCGCACCTCCCGGACGTCGCCTGGGAGTCGGCCGCCTCCAACGCGGACGGCGCCCGTCTGGTGCAGGAGGGGCGGTACGACGCCGCCTTCGCCGGGGAGTTCGCCGCGGAGCGCTACGGTCTCGAGGTGCTGGAGGCCGACATCCACGACGCGGAGAACGCCCAGACGCGCTTCGTGCTGGTGGGCCGCCCGGCCCGGCCCGCGGCACCGACCGGGGCGGACAAGACGTCCGTCGTGCTCTGGCAGCGCGACGACCACCCCGGCGGCCTGCGCGATCTGCTGGGCGAGTTCGCCACCCGGGGCGTCAACCTGATGTTGCTCCAGTCCCGGCCCACGGGCGCCGGGATCGGCAACTACTGCTTCTGCATCGACGCCGAGGGCCACATCTCCGACCGCCGGGTGGCCGACGCGCTGATGGGCCTGAAGCGCTCCTGCCTGCAGGTGCGCTACCTCGGTTCGTATCCGCGGGCGGAGGTCCGGCCGGCGGACGTGGACGCGCTGCGTCCGGGCACCTCGGACGAGGCGTTCGTGGCGGCGGCGGACTGGGTGGCGCGCTGCCAGGACGGCCGGTTCTGACCGTCGGGCCCCTCTGCTGACGTCGGGCCTATCTGCTGATTTTCGTTGTCCACAGAAGTTATCCACAGGTCCGCTTCTCGACCTGGGGACAAGTCGACAACGAAGGGGCATTCAGTCGACATATCCGCCTACAGCCCCCCGCTTCGCCCACAGGGGGCCAGGTCACCCTTCGTCCACCTGTTTCTTGTGCCCCATTCTCCGGAGTGACACCGGGTGCCCCGTTTCCACTCGAAAGTGGGGGCCCGGAGGGTTTGGACGGGCCGCCTCCAGGAATGAGGAATGATCACTTCCGTGCATCCACAGATCTTTCGCACACCCTGTGGATAACTTTTCCGGACTGTGGATTCCTGTGGACAGTCAGGCCCCAAGTCCCGTTCTCCACAAGGAGATCCGGTCAACCCGGCGCCCGTGCGGCGCCTCGTTCCGGGGATTCCGAAGCGCTTCATTGACCCGCCGAAGGAGATGCGCGGCCCGCGTACGGCAATAGTGGGTCGAGACCCGACACCACGCACCGGTAGCCTTGACCGCGTGATTGACCTTCGCCTGCTCCGTGAGGACCCCGACCGTGTGCGCGCCTCGCAGCGCGCCCGTGGAGAGGACGTCGCGCTCGTCGACTCCCTCCTGTCCGCCGACGAACGGCGCAGGTCGTCCGGCGTCCGCTTCGACGAGCTGCGCGCCGAGCAGAAGGGCCTCGGCAAGCTGATCGGCAAGGCCGCCGGTGACGAGAAGGCCGAGCTGCTCAAGCGGGCCGAGCAGCTCAAGACGGACGTCAAGGCCGCCGACGCCGAGCGCGACGCGGCCGACGCCGAGACCCAGGAGCTGCTCCAGCGGCTCGGCAACCTCGTCCACCCCGACGTGCCCGTCGGCGGCGAGGAGGACTTCGTCACGCTGGAGACGCACGGCACGCACCGCGACTTCGCCGCCGAGGGCTTCGAGCCCAGGGACCACCTGGAGCTGGGCCAGCTGCTCGGCGCCATCGACGTGGAGCGCGGCGCCAAGGTCTCCGGCTCGCGCTTCTACTTCCTGACCGGCGTGGGCGCACTCCTGGAGCTGGCCCTGGTCAACGCGGCGATCGCGCAGGCCACGGCGGCCGGCTTCACGCCGATGCTGACCCCGGCGCTGGTGCGCCCGCAGTCGATGGCCGGCACCGGCTTCCTCGGCCAGGCCGCCCAGGACGTCTACCACCTCGACAAGGACGACCTGTACCTGGTCGGCACGTCCGAGGTGCCGCTCGCCGCGTACCACATGGACGAGATCCTCGACGGCGACCGCCTGCCGCTGCGCTACGCCGGCTTCTCGCCCTGCTTCCGCCGCGAGGCGGGCTCGCACGGCAAGGACACCCGGGGCATCTTCCGCGTGCACCAGTTCGACAAGGTCGAGATGTTCTCCTACGTCCTGCCCGAGGACTCGCAGGCCGAGCACCAGCGCCTGCTGGAGTGGGAGAAGCAGTGGCTGACGTCGCTGGAGCTGCCGTTCCGGGTGATCGACGTGGCCTCGGCCGACCTGGGCTCCTCGGCCGCCCGCAAGTACGACTGCGAGGCGTGGATCCCGACCCAGGGCAAGTACCGCGAGCTGACCTCGACCTCGGACTGCACCGAGTTCCAGTCCCGCCGGCTGTCGATCCGCGTCCGCGAGGGCAAGAAGGTGCGCCCGCTGGCCACGCTCAACGGCACGCTGTGCGCCGTTCCGCGCACCATCGTGGCGATCCTGGAGAACCACCAGCAGGCCGACGGCTCCGTCCGCGTGCCCGAGGTGCTGCGCCCGTACCTGGGCGGCCGAGAGGTCCTGGAGCCGGTGGCCAAGTGACTGACACCGGTCCCGCCACGGCCTCCGGCACGCGTCCCGCCGGAGGCTTCCCCTACCGGCTGATCGCCACCGACCTCGACGGCACGCTGCTGCGCGGCGACGACACGATCTCGCGGCGCACCCGTGACGCACTCGCCGCGGCCACCGCGGCGGGCGCGGCCCACATCGTGGTCACCGGGCGGGCGGTGCCGTGGACCCGGCACATCCTGGACGACCTCGGTTACGAGGGGCTGGCCGTCTGCGGCCAGGGCGCGCAGGTCTACCACGCCGGGGAGCACCGGCTGCTGACCTCCGTGACCCTGGACCGGCAGCTGGCCGGGGTGGCGCTGGCCAAGATCGAGGCGGAGACCGGTCCGCTGTACCTGGCGGCGAGCCGGGACGGCCTGGAGGGCGACGTGCTGGTCGGCCCGGGCTACGCGGTCGGGGGCGACCTGCCGGCCGTGCCCTTCACCGACGCCTCCGACCTGTGGTCGGCGCCGCTGAACAAGATCTACATCCAGCATCCGACCCTGTCGGACGACGAGCTGGCCGAGACCGCCCGACGCGCCGCGGGTGGCTTCGTCACGGTCGTCATGGCGGGGGCGGGCGTCGTCGAGCTGCTGCCCCTGGGGCTGTCCAAGGCCACGGGGCTGTCGCTGGCGGCCCGTCGGCTCGGTCTGAAGGCCGCCGACACGATCGCGTTCGGCGACATGCCCAACGACGTCCCCATGTTCGGCTGGGCGGCCCGGGGTGTGGCGATGGCCAACGCCCACGAGGAGCTGAAGGCGGTGGCCGACGAGGTGACGTCCTCCAACGACGAGGACGGCATCGCGGTGGTCCTGGAGCGTCTGTCGGCCTGATGCCGACGCGGGGCCCGGCCCCCTCGACGTGGCCCCGGCGCACGAGGACGGACGGCGCCCGCGTCCCCGTCGGTCGGCCCACGCGGGGTGACCCGCGTGCTCGAAGCGGCCTCCCGTTGCGCCGGCGCCGTCCGTCCTCGTGCATCCCCCACAGTGCCGCCACGGGAAGCCGGGCGCCACCGATTAAAAGCGGACGTACGCCGCGTACCGGCGGCTCGCGGTCACTCCTCTCCGGCGAGGGTCAGGGAGCGCAGCTTCTGGCCGGCGTACCAGGTGGCGAGCACGGTCACCGCGGCGAGCAGCACCGTCGCGGTGGTCAGGCCGACGTCGGAGGTCACCAGGTTCCCGTCGGCGACCTTCTGGGCCACCGCCAGCGACCACTGCTGGACGCTCAGCGTGCGGGCCCCCGGCACCAGGGAGCCGAACAGGGCCTCCCAGACGAGGGCGTAGACGAGCCCGAAGACCACCGCGTGCCGGGACACCGTGCCCAGCAGCAGGAACAGCGCGGCGTAGGCGATGGAGGCGACCAGCGCGGCGATCGTGTAGGCGACGGCGACCTGCTGGCCGTTGCCGTTGAGGATCAGGCCCGCGAGCAGCGTGGGCACGGCGGAGAAGACCATCGTCACGGCTATGGCGACGATCAGCTTGGTGAAGATGATCGTCGGCCGCTTGATCGGCTTGGACAGCAGGTACACCACCGAGCCGTCGTCGATCTCCGGGCCGATGGCGCCGGTACCGGCGATGACGCCGATGATCGGCACCATGGTGGCGAGGGCGAACCCGCCCAGCACGTCGACCGAGGTCTGGTCGTCGGCTCCGGCGAGCGCGCGCACCGCGACGGCGATGACGAGCAGCAGCAGGGGGAGCACGCCCAGGATGAGGGCCCGGCGGCGGCCGAGCAGGGCCCGGTAGGTGAGTCGGGCGACTGTGGGGTCGTACATTCTTCGGCCTCCTACGCCGCGACGAGATACGAGAAGACGGACTCGAGGGACTCGTCGGACGGCGAGACCGTGAGCAGCCGGATGCCGTGGTCGCGGGCGACCTTCGGCAGCAGGACCGTGAACCGGCCGAAGTCGACGGCCTGGATGCGCAGGGCGCCCTCGGCGAGGTCGACCTCGATGCCGGACGTCGACGGGTCGGCGATCAGCGCGGCCGCGAGGGCCCGGTCGTCGCTGGAACGCACCAGGTAGCGGTGCGGCCGGTCGGTCATCAGGCGGCGGATCTTGCGGAAGTCGCCGCTGGCCGCGTGGCGTCCGGCGACGATGACCTCGATGTGCCAGGCGAGCTGTTCGACCTCTTCCAGGATGTGCGAGGAGAACAGCACGGTGCGGCCCTCGTCGCCCATGCGCCGCAGCAGGTCCATCAGCTGCATGCGCTGGCGCGGGTCCATGCCGTTGAACGGCTCGTCGAGCAGGAGCAGCGACGGCTGGTGGACGAGGGCGGAGGCCATCTTCACGCGCTGGCGCATGCCCTTGGAGTATGTGGCGATCTTGCGGTCCTGGGCGTAGGCCATCTCCACGGTGGCGAGGGCCTCGTCGGCGGCCTTGGCGCCCAGCCCGTGCAGTTCGGCGTTGGCGAGGACGAACTCGCGGCCGGTGAGGAAGTCGTACATCGCCTCCCGCTCGGGGACGATGCCGATGTGCTTGTAGATGTCCTCGTTGCGCCAGACCGGCTGGCCGTCGAGGGTGACGCTGCCGGTGGAGGGGGCGAGGAAGCCGCCCATCATGTTGATGAGGGTGGACTTTCCCGCGCCGTTCGGGCCGAGCAGGCCGGTGACGCCGGGGCCGATCGTCATGGTGATGTCGTTGACGGCGACCACGTTGCCGAACCAGCGGGAGACGTGGTCGATGTTCAGCGTGGTCACAGTCCCACCTTCTTGTAGCGGCGCATCAGCAGGCCGTAGGCGCCGGCGATCAGGCCGAGGGTGACGAGGACGTAGACCGCGCCCTCGGCGTTGCTCGGGCCTACCCCGCCGGGGGAGGCGGAGGTGGCGCCCAGGAAGGCGGACTGCACTCCGTCGATGAGGGTGATCGGCGAGAACAGGCCTATCCAGGCGACGGCCCCGGAGCTGCCCTGGACGTCCGCGATGGCCTGGAGCGTGGAGACCGCGCCGTAGGTGATGGTCAGGACGGCGATGACGGCCGCGATGCCGAAGCCTCGGCGGGGGGTGACCGACGCGACGACCAGGCCGAGGCCGGCGAAGAGCAGGGAGAGCAGTGCCACGGAGACCAGTCCCTGGGCGAACCCCTTGGTCTGGTCCGCGAAGTCGAGTTTGGCGAGCAGCGCACCCACGTAGAGCACCAGCAGGGGTGCGGCGGTGAGGATGAACAGGGCCGAGGCCAGCGAGGCGTACTTGGCGCGCACGTAGTCGGAGGTCTCGATCGGCCGGGAGAAGTACAGCGGCACGGTCTTGAAGCGCAGGTCGCGCGAGACGGACTGCGGGGCCTGGGCCGCGACGTAGAGACTGATGACGGCCTGCAGGACGATCGCGTAGCGCGTGTAGTCCACGGGCAGGTCGTTGGCCTTGGTGGCGACGGCGACCGCGACCATGATCCCCGCCGGGAGGCACATCACCACGAAGAGCAGCATCGGCAGCACCTTGGACTTGGCCGAGCGGCCGAGGCCGTAGGCACCGCGCAGGGACTGCGAGTACAGCGAGCGGCGGGCGTAGGCGCGGCCGAGGCGGGGGCCGTCGTAGCTGCGGTAGCCGATGTTGTGGATGCGGGTCTGGTCACCCGGTGCCACCGTGGCTGTGGGCTGTTCAGCTGCCATGGCCGACCGCCTCCTTCCGTTCTGCGTCGCTGTCGGTGAAGACCTCCGAGATGTGGTGCCGGCGCTGCTCCATGCGGACCAGGCCGACGCCGAGGTCGGCTATGACGTCGCGGACCAAGTCGTAGGTCTCCTCGCCCGCCGAGGTGAGCAGCAGGACGTGGCCGGCGCCGGGCAGGCCGCTGCCGTCCTGGACGGTGACCCCGCGCGCGTCGAGCGCGTCGCGCACCGCGCGGGTGCCGTCGGGGTGTGCGTCGGTGTCGGTGACCTCGATCGCGAGGGTCGTGGTGGTCTGGGTGAAGTCCGTGGTGGAGCTGGAGCGCAGCAGCTTGCCGCCGTCCACGACGACGACGTGGTCGCAGGTGCGTTCCAGTTCGCCCAGCAGGTGCGAGGTGACCAGGACGGAGATGCCGAAGTCGGTGTGGATGCGGCGGATGAGGCCGAGCATCTCGTCGCGGCCGACCGGGTCGAGGCCGTTGGTCGGCTCGTCGAGGAAGACCAGCTGGGGGTCGTGCACGAGGGCCTGCGCGAGCTTCACCCGCTGCTTCATGCCCGTCGAGTAGCCGCCGATGGGGCGGTAGCGCTCCTCGTAGAGGCCGACGTGGCGCAGGGTGTCGGCGGTGCGCTCGCGGGCGGCGGTGGGCGGCAGGCCGGACATGCGTGCCATGTGGACGACGAACTCGGTGGCCGAGACGTCGGGTGGCAGGCAGTCGTGCTCCGGCATGTAGCCGACCCGCTCGCGGATGTCGGCGCCCTTGGTGGCGACATCGAGTCCGAGCACTTCGGCCCGGCCCTCGGTGGCGGGAGACAGACCCAGCAGGATCTTGATCAGGGTGGACTTGCCGGCGCCGTTGGCACCGACGAGTCCGGTCACACCGGGTCCGACGTCCACGGAGAGCCGGTCGAGCGCGGTCACCCGGGGGAACCGCTTGCTCAGGCTTTCGGTCGCGATCACAGTCACATCGATGACAGTAGTGACGCCCGCCACTGCGGTCGTCAGACCGCAGAGCCGTCTTGGCGTCAGTCTCGAGTAGTACGGGCCCGTAGGGGATGCCGTACCTGAGAGCCACGGCACCGGTTTCCGAGGCCGCACCGGCCATCCTATTGACGTCGGGTCTAACAACTGGGAGATTCGGCGACGTCACGTTACGGGCGAGTAGCACGGTCCGCGCGGACCGCGCCGGGACGGCGAAACGGGGGTGGCACGGCATGGGTGGCACGACGACGACGGCGGCCGGACTCCGCGCGGAACTGCGGGGGTTCCGCGAGGTGCAGCGTCTCGCCTACGAGTGCGCCGAGGCCGTGGCCGCCCGGCTGGAACCGGGCGTGACCGAGCGCGAGGCGGCCCGCATGCAGCGCGCGTGGCTGCGGGCGCGGGGCGTGCGGGACTGGTTCCACCTGCCCTTCGCCTGGTTCGGCGACCGCACGGCGTTCACCGGCTTCCGGGTGCCGTTGCAGTTCTTCCCCACGAACCGCCGGCTGGAGCCGGGGATGCCGTTCATCCTGGACATGGCCCCGGTGTACCGGGGATTCACCGCCGACATCGGCTACTCCGGGGCGCTCGGTCCCAACCCGGTGCAGCACCGGCTGGCGGCCGACCTGGCGGCGCACCGCGAGCTGATCCTGCGCGAGGTGCGCGCACGCAGGCCGCTGCGGGAGATCTACGAGGACGTGGACCGCCTCATGGTCCGCCAGGGCTGTGCCAACCGGCACCGCGCCTATCCCTTCGGCGTCATCGCCCACAAGGTGGACCGGGTGCGGGAACGGCGGCTGTCCCCGCGCCTGTTCGGCTTCGGCACGCAGTCGCTCAAGGGGCTGGCCGGCGACGCGCTGCACGGCCACCGCGAGGGCTGGTCCCCGCTGTGGTCCCCGTACCGCTTCTCCGACCACCCGCCCCGGGCGGGGCTGTGGGCGGTCGAACCCCACCTCGGTTTCCGGGGTACGGGCGCGAAGTTCGAGGAGATCCTGGTCGTCACCGACTCCGCGGATCCCGAGGAGAGCGCCTTCTGGCTGGACGACGATCTGCCGCACGTGCGGCGCTGGGCGGAGGAGACATGACGGTGCTGGAGGGTGCGCGGGAGCGCCGGGTGCGCACGGGCGGGGTCGAGCTGTGCGTGGCGGAGCTGGGCGATCCGCGGCGGCCCACGGTCGTCCTGGTGCACGGCTACCCGGACAGCAAGGAGGTCTGGTCCGAGGTCGCCGCCCGCCTGGCCGACGCCTTCCACGTGGTCCTCTACGACGTCCGCGGCCACGGCCGGTCCACCGCGCCGAGCCCGCTGCGGGGCGGGTTCACGCTGGAGAAACTGACGGACGACTTCCTGGCGGTGGCCGACGCGGTCAGCCCGGGCCGTCCGGTGCACCTGGTGGGCCACGACTGGGGATCGGTGCAGTCCTGGGAGTTCGTCACGGTCAAGCGCACCGAGGGCCGCATCGCCTCCTTCACCTCGATGTCCGGGCCCTCCCTCGACCACTTCGGGCACTGGATCAACAAGCGCCTGAGGCGTCCCTCCCCGCGCCGGGTCGGGCAGCTCCTCGGCCAGGGCGCCAAGTCCTGGTACGTCTACCTGCTGCACACCCCCGTGCTCCCGGAACTGGCCTGGCGCGGCCCCCTCGGCAGGCGTTGGCCCGGCATCCTGGAGCGCGTCGAGAAAGTGCCCGGCGGCGACTACCCGACCCCGTCCCTGCCGTCGGACGCCGCACACGGGGCGTGGCTCTACCGGGACAACGTCCGGCCCCGGCTGCGCAGGCCGCGCGAGGACGCCTACGCGCACGCGCCCGTGCAGCTCATCACGCCCCTGGGCGACGCGTTCCTCTCCGAGCGGCTCTACGACGGTCTTGAGCTGTGGGCGCCGCGGCTCACCCGGCGCACGCTGCCCGCGAAGCACTGGGTGCCGCGCACCCGGCCGGACCGGCTGGCGGACTGGATCACGGAGTTCGTCACCGCCGTCGAGGACGGCCGCTCCGGGACCGGGGCGAACGGCAAGTACGCCGACCGCTTCGGTGGTCAGCTGGTCCTGGTCACCGGTGCGGGCAGCGGCATCGGGCGGGCGACGGCGTTCGCGTTCGCCGAGGCCGGCGCGCGCGTGGTGGCCGTCGACCGGGACGCCGAGGCCGCCGCCCGGACCGCGGAGCTGGCCCGGCTGATCGGTGCTCCGGCCGCCTGGGCCGAGACCGTCGACGTCTCCGACGAGCAGGCCATGGAGAAGCTGGCGGCCAGGGTCGCCGCCGAGTACGGCGTGGTGGACGTGCTGGTGAACAATGCCGGGATCGGCCTGTCGGGCTCCTTCTTCGACACCACGCCGGAGGACTGGAAGAAGGTCCTCGACGTCAACCTGTGGGGCGTGATCCACGGCTGCCGTCTGTTCGGCCGGCAGATGGCCGAGCGCGGGCAGGGCGGCCACATCGTCAACACCGCGTCGGCGGCGGCCTTCCAGCCCTCCAGGGCGCTGCCCGCCTACGGCACCTCGAAGGCGGCCGTGCTGATGCTGAGCGAGTGCCTGCGCGCCGAGCTGGCCGACCGGGGCATCGGCGTCACGGCGATCTGCCCCGGCCTGGTCAACACCAACATCACGTCCACCGCGCACTTCGCGGGCGTGGACGCCGAGGAGGAGAAGCGCCGGCAGCGACGCACCGCCCGGCTGTACGGTGCGCGCAACTACCCGCCGGAGAAGGTGGCGGACGCCGTCCTGGAGGCGGTCGTGCGCAACAGGGCGGTGGTCCCGGTGACGCCGGAGGCGCGCGGCGCCCACCTCATGTCCCGCTTCGCACCCCGGATGCTGCGGCGCCTCGCCCGGGTGAAGCCGCCCCTGTAGTTTCCACAGGATCCCCCAACCAGCCTGTGGATAACTCGACTTGACTGTGGATCAAACCCTGGCGGCAAAATCGATCGCGTGACACGCGTCTCACTAGGCAGGCTGGTGCCATGCAACAGGAACGCACGGTGAAGGTGTCCAAGTATCTGTCCAAGCACCTGCGCCACCAGCCGGAGAGGATCGGGCTCACGCTCGACGAGGGCGGTTGGGTCGAGATCGACACGCTCGTCGCCGCGGCGGCCGCGCACGGCTTCCCCTTCACCCGCCAGGAGCTCGACCACGTGGTCGCCACCAACGACAAGCGGCGCTTCGCGGTGGAGGGCACCCGCATCCGGGCCAGTCAGGGCCACAGCGTCGACGTGGATCTCCGGCTGCCCGTGGCCACCCCGCCGCCGTACCTCTACCACGGGACCGTGGCCCGGCATCTGGAGGCCATTCGGGCGGAGGGCCTGCGGCCGATGAACCGGCACGACGTCCACCTCTCGCCGGACCGCGAGACCGCGGCCCGGGTCGGGGCCCGCCGTGGCCGGCCGGTCGTCCTCCCGGTGGACGCCGCAGCCATGCACCGCGACGGCCACATCTTCCACGTCAGCGCGAACGGGGTCTGGCTCACGCAGCACGTGCCGTTCCGCTATCTGCGCTTTCCCGCTCCGCACTGACCCCGCATGATCGAGGGCATGGAGCACCTGCCCACCACCCAGTCCGCCGTGACCGCCCTCCGCGCCGTCGCCGAGGAGTACGCGCTGGAGATCGAGGTCACCGACGACATCGGCGCCGACCAGACCTCCCGCCACAGCGCCGCCGGGGTGGGGGTGACCACCGACACCGACGGCTCTCTCCCGCACGAGGCGTTCGTCGAGTTCGGCGGCGTCCCCCGGGTGAGCGTGCGGCTCTTCCACGAGGGCGACGCCCTGATCACCGTCGAGAACGTGGAGTTTCCCGATGTCGAACGTGACGACGTGCCCGCGTTCCTGCGCTCCGTCTTCGGCAGCCTCGCCCACGTCCACGGGCGCCGCTTCCCGCCCGGGTACCGCCTGATCGTTCCGCTGCCGGGCGACCGGGCCCACAAGGAGCACGTGTCGATGCTGCTGCTCACACCGTGGCTGAGCAGTCGCGTACGGTGACGGCGGAGGCTGTTTCACGTGAAACCGGGGGCGGCCGCTTAGGCTCGGAGACATGAGTCTGCGCCTGAGCACCGTGATCCTTCCGTACCGCCGCTGGCACGAGGGCGGCCGTTCGACCTGGACGCGGGCCGAGCAGCTCGGCTTCCACACCGCGTACACCTACGACCACCTCTCCTGGCGCAGCTTCCGGGACGGCCCGTGGTTCGGTGCCGTGCCGACCCTCACCGCCGCCGCGGCGGTGACCGAGCGACTGCGTCTTGGCACCCTGGTCACCTCGCCGAACTTCCGGCACCCGGTGACGCTCGCCAAGGAGCTGATCTCCCTCGACGACATCTCCGGCGGGCGGATCACGCTCGGGATAGGAGCGGGCGGCACCGGCTTCGACGCCACCGCGCTGGGCCAGGAGCCGTGGACGCCGCGGGAGCGGGCGGACCGGTTCGGCGAGTTCCTGCCGCTGCTCGACCGGCTGCTGACCGAGGACGCCGTGTCGTACGAGGGCGACTTCTACTCGGCGCACGAGGCCCGCAACATCCCGGGCTGCGTGCAGCGGCCCCGGCTGCCCTTCGCGGTGGCCGCGACCGGTCCGCGGGGGCTGGCGCTCGCCGCCCGCCACGGGCAGGCGTGGGTGACCACCGGCGACCCGAAGCTGTTCGAGAACGGCACCCCCCAGCAGTCGGACCGGGCGCTGCGGCAGCAGGGCGACCGGCTGGCCGACGCCTGTGCCGCGATCGGCCGCGAGGCGGGCGAGCTGGACCGGGCCCTCCTCACCGGCTTCACGCCGGACCGGAGCCGCCCGCTGGAGTCCGTGGACGCGTTCGTGGACTTCGCCGGACGCCACCGCGACCTGGGCTTCACCGAGCTGGTCGTGCACTGGCCGATCCCGGACTCGGACTTCGCCGCGGACGAGAAGGTCTTCGAGCGGATCGCGATGGAGGCACTGGCCCAGCTGAAGGAATGAGCGCGTGGAATCGAGCGGGGACCGGGAGCCGGGCAGGAGAGCCGTAGCTCACATATGTGCGGAGCCGCGCACGGGCGTGCACGCATATGCGTGACAATGACCGGGTGACCTCAGCGACCCGACAGCCCGAGCCCCCGGCCGCCGCCACCCGCCCGCGACTCATCGCCACCGACCTCGACGGCACCCTGCTGCGCGACGACAAGTCGGTCTCCCCGCGTACGGTCGCCGCGCTGGCAGCCGCGGAGAAGGCGGGTATCGAGGTCTTCTTCGTCACCGGGCGCCCCGCCCGCTGGATGGACGTCGTCAGCGCCCACGTCCACGGGCACGGCCTCGCCATCTGCGGAAACGGTGCCGCCGTGGTCGACCTGCACGGCGGCCCCGGCAGGCACAGGTTCGTGAAGGTCCGCGAGCTGCCGCAGGAGAACGCGCTGGACGCCGTGCGGCTGCTGCGGGAGGCGGCGCCCGGCACCGTGTTCGCGGTCGAGCAGACATACGGCTTCCACCAGGAACCGGCGTACCCGAAGCTGCACATGGAGGTCCCCGACGACCTTCTGCCCGCCGAGGAGATCCTGGCACCGGGCGGGCGCGCCGCCACCCAGCCCGTCCTCAAGATCCTTGCCTTCCATCCGGAGCTCGACCCCGACGGCTTCCTCACGCTGGCCCGCCTCGCCATCGGCGACCGCGCCAACGTCACCCGGTCCAGCCCCAGCGCCCTGCTGGAGATCAGCGGCCCCGAGGTCTCCAAGGCCAGCACGCTCGCCCTGTGCTGCGCCGAGCGCGGCATCTCGCACGAGGAGGTGGTGGCCTTCGGCGACATGCCGAACGACGTCGAGATGCTCACCTGGGCGGGACGGTCGTACGCGATGGGCAACGCGCACCCGGACGTGATCGCCGCCGCATCGGGGCGGACGGTCGCCAACAACGACGACGGGGTGGCGGTCGTGATCGAGCGGATGCTGGCGGATCTGTCCTGACCCTCCGCCCCGGCGGGCCGCCCGGTCCCGCGCGGCGCCCGGTGCCGTCACAGCGGCACCCCGCGCTGCGACAGCCACGGCACCGGGTCCAGTGCCGAGCCCATCTCCGGGGTGACCCGGACCTCGAAGTGCAGGTGGGGGCCGGTGGAGTTGCCGGTGCTGCCGGACTGCCCGATCCACTGCCCGGCGTCGACCCGGTCGCCCTGGTCGACGGCGACGGCGGCGAGATGGGCGTACTGCGTGTAGTAGCCGCCCGCGTGCTCGATGACGACCTGGATGCCGAAGGCCCCGCCGCAGGACACCTTCAGGACCCGGCCCGTGCCGACCGACCGCACCGGTGTCCCGACCGGCACCGCGAAGTCCTGGCCGGTGTGCCGGTGCGCCCACCGCGACCCGCCGCTGCCGAAGGACGCCGACAGCTCGTAGGCCTCCACCGGGGCCGTCCAGGTCGGGCCGGCGGGTACGTCCGGCTGGTCGAGGCGGACCGCGCCGGGGCACGCGCCGGCCGCCACGGAGGAGTCCGCCTGTCCTTCCAGCCGCGACCGGGCCGCCTCCAGCTTGTTCTCGATCTTCTTCTTCAGCTTCACCAGGTCGGCGTTGCGTTTCTCCAGCGCCTGCCAGGCCGCCTGCGCCTTGGCCTCCTCCGCGGCGAGCCGGGTCTCGGCCCGCAGGTTCGCGCCGATGGCCCTGTCCACGGCGCTGTTCGCGCGGGAGACGACGCGCTGACCCCGCATCAGCTCCTCGGGGTCGTCGGCGAGGAGCATCCGAGCGGTGAGCGGAAGCCCGCCGTCGCGGTACTGGGCACGGGCGATGCGACCCAGGTCCTCGTGCATGGCGTCGGTCTTCCGCCGTTGCCCGTCGAGCCGGCGCTCGTACTCCAGGGCCTTCGACCGTTGTGCCTCGGCCTCTCGCCGCCCGTCCTCGTACCGGCGGGTGGCCTTCGCCGCGTCCTCGTACAGTCGCGCCACCTGTGGGGCGAGACCGGTGCCGGATCCGGCGTCCCCGCCCGTGCCGTCGGTGGGGCGGGCCGCGAGCAGGGCGAGTGCGCACAGCAGCACCGGAACCAGCAGCGGACGTCGGCGGGATGAGCGCATGTCAGCGATCGTGGACCCGCGCGGCGCCCGGGGTCTCGTTCAGGTCGTACGAGTGGGGGACCCGTTGCTGCACACGGCTCAGCGCGGCTGCTGCACACGGGTCAACGCGGCGTCGGCGGCGCTCAGTACGGCGCCTCCCACAGCACCGTCGTGCCACCGCCGTCCGCCCCGATGCCCGGCCCGAGCCGACTGGCACCGCCCACCGTCTCGGCGCGGCGCTCCAGGTTGCGCAGGCCGCTGCGCCGGCCGCCCTCGGGGACGCCGACACCGTCGTCCGCGACGGTCAGCCGGACGCCCGGCCGGCCGTCCCGCAGGATCGCCGTCGCGTCCACGACCACCTCGATGCGGCCGGCGTGCGCGTGCCGGAAGGCGTTGGACAGGGTTTCGCGCAGCGCGGCGATGAGGTTCTTGCCGGTCAGGTCGCCGACGGCGGTGTCGACCGGGCCCACGAAGCGGTGCGAGGGCGTGAAGCCCAGCGGGGCGGCGGCCATGGTGATCTCGCGCAGTACGCGGGTGCGCAGTCCCGTGGGCGCCTCGGCCGGCTGCTGGAGCGCGAAGATCGCCGAGCGGATCTCCTGGATGGTGACGTCGAGTTCGTCGACGGCTCCCCCGACCCCGTCGCGCACCTCGGGCACGGCCGACCTGCGCTGGGCGCTCTCCAGCATCATCCCCGTCGCGAACAGCCGCTGGATGACGAGGTCGTGCAGGTCCCGGGCGATCCGGTCCCGGTCCTCGTACACGGCGAGCCGTTCCCGGTCGCGCTGGGCCTCGGCCATCGTGAGCGCCAGCGCGGCCTGCGAGGCGAACTGCTCGCCGAGCACGCGCTCCGTCCGGGTGAACGGGCGGTCCCCCCGGGCGCGCGGCATGACCAGGCCCCCGAGGACCTTCCCGTCCCGGCACAGCGGCACCAGCATGACCGGGCCGTAGGAGCGCGCCGGTCCGGCGTTCAGGCGGGGGTCGGTGGCGGCGTCGTCCACGAACACGGGGCGTCCGGCCAGCAGTTCCGCCACGATGCCGTTCTCCGGTGGGACGACCGCGCCGAGGGAGTTCGTGGGCTGCGGCGCGTCGACGGCCACGATCTCCAGGCCGCCCCCGTCGGCCGGCAGCAGGACCACCCCGGCGGCCGCCCCGGAGAGGCGGCGGGCCTGCTCGGCGACGATCTGCAGGGCGTCGTCGGTGTCGCCGCCGGACAGCAGGGCGGTGGTGACGGCGACCGATCCGTCGATCCACCGCTCCCGCTGCTGGGCGGCCTCGTGCAGTCGCGCGTTGCCGATGGCGATACCGGCCTCCGTGGCCAGGACCCGGACCATGGCGAGGTCGTGGTCGTCGAAGGGCTCGCCCGCGAGCTTGTCGGTCAGGTAGAGGTTGCCGAAGATCTCGCCCTGCACACGAATGGGGACACCCAGGAAGCTGGGCATCGGCGGATGGTGCTCGGGAAAGCCGCGCGAGCGCGGGTCCTGGGTCAGGTCGGACAGCCGGACCGTCGTCTCGTCCAGGCCGTGGTGCACGAAGTCGGCGAGGCCGTCGCCGTCCTCGTCGACGACGCCGATGGCCGCGTACCGGGCGTGCGCCAGGTCGGCGGCCGTCTCGCAGATCCGGTGCAGTGTGGAGTGCAGCTCCAGTCCGCTGCCGACGGACCGCATCGCGTCCAGCAGTTTCGGCACCCGTGCCAGTAGTTCGGCCGAGGCCCCCGCACGGGGCGGCGGGGAGCCGGGAGGCGGCGCTGGAGGCATGCCCCGAGCCTAATGAACCCTTTTGGTCCACGAAAGTCGGATTGCAGTAATTTTCCCGGACCCGTGGCCGGGCCCACCCGTCACACCGCTCCCACCAGCAGTTCCGCCGCCGCCTCCCGTCCGGCCATCTCCCGCAGCGGACCCGGTACGGCCGCCAGCTCCGCGTACGTACCGCGCTGTACGACCCGGCCCCGGTCCAGGACGATCACCTCGTCCACGGCCCGCAGCCCCGCCAGCCGGTGCGTGATCAGCACGCTCGTACGGCCCTCGGTGGCGGCCAGCAGATCGGCGGTGAGCGCGTCGGCGGTCGGCAGGTCGAGGTGCTCGGCGGGCTCGTCGAGCACGAGGACGGGGAAGTCGGCGAGCAGCGCCCGGGCCAGGGCGAGCCGCTGACGCTGACCACCGGACAACCGGGCCCCGTGCTCGCCGACCAGCGTGTCCAGACCGTCGGGCAGGCTGTCGGCCCACTCCAGCAGCCGGGCCCGCGCCAGCGCGTCGCGCAACTCGGCCTCGGTGGCGTCCTTCCTGGCCAGCAGCAGGTTCTCGCGGACCGAGCTGTCGAAGAGGTGCGCGTCCTGGGCGCACAGCCCGACGAGGCGCCGTACGTCGTCACCCGCCAGGGCGTAGGCATCGACACCGGCCAGCGTGTAGGAGCCCGCCTCCGGGTCGAGGAAGCGCAGCAGCACCTGGGCCAGGGTCGTCTTGCCGGACCCGGACGGTCCGACCACGGCGACGCGGCGCCCCTGCGCCAGGGTCAGGTCCAGCCCCGCCAGCGCGTCCCTGTCCTGCCCGGGGTGACGCGCGGCCAGCCCCTCGATGACCAGCGGGAACGGCGAGGCGGGCGGCTGCCTGGGCACCTCCGGCTCCCGCACCGGCTCCGGGGCGTCGAGCACCTCGTACACGCGCTCGGCGCTCCTGCGTACCCGCTGGCGGTACTGCACGGCGAGTGGCAGTCCGAGGACGGCCTCGAAGGCGGCCAGCGGGGTCAGGACGACGACGGCCATGGCCACGCCGGCGAGTCGGCCGTCGGCGACCGCCTGGACCCCGACGAGGGCTGCGCCCACGACGGTCAGGCCGGAGACCAGCGCGGTGAGCCCGTCGCCCAGCGCGGTGGCCGTTGCGGCGCGCGAGGCGATCCGGGTGAGGGTGCCGTCGGCCCGCCGGGCCTGGGCGGTACGACCGGGCAGGGCACCGGCGACGGTCAGCTCGGCGGTACCGGTGAGCAGTTCCGTCACGCGGGTGGCGAGCACCCCCCTGGCGGGGGCCAGCCTGCGCTCCGCGCGCCGTGCCACGGCCGCGGTGAGAAGCGGAACACCGACACCGGCCGCGAGCAGGCCGACCGCGAGCACGACGCCCGCCTCCGGCAGCAGCCAGGCCGTGAAACCGACCGAGGCGGCGGAGACGACCAGCGCGCTGCCGGCGGGCAGCAGCCAGCGCAGCCAGTAGTCCTGCAAGGCGTCGACGTCGGCGACGAGCCGGGACAGCAGGTCGCCCCGGCGGCTGTGCCGCAGCCCGGCCGGGGCCAGCCGCTCCAGCCGCCGGTACACGGCGACCCGCGTGTCGGCCAGCATCCGCAGCACGGCGTCGTGCGACACCAGCCGCTCCGCGTAGCGGAACACGGCCCGCCCGATGCCGAAGGCCCG
The DNA here is from genome assembly GCF_055635195.1 of Streptomyces sp. NPDC111628. Lineage (NCBI taxonomy): Bacteria > Bacillati > Actinomycetota > Actinomycetes > Kitasatosporales > Streptomycetaceae > Streptomyces > Streptomyces sp. NPDC111628. The sequence continues at coordinate 181,452 of NZ_JBVKBZ010000005.1, forward strand.
CGTCGCCGTCACGGCCACCATCAGGTACAGGACCGGCGGCTGTTCGGAGGCCCGTGAGATGAGGTACCCGGAGGTCGCCATCAGGCCGACGGCGCTGCCGAGCGCCAGACTGCTGAGCAGCAGCGCGAGACCGAGCCGCCCACGCCGGGCGCCGGACATGGCGCGGACCCGGGACAGCACGCCGCCCCGCACCTTCGCGGCGGGCTCGGCGGGCTCGGCGGACGCGGTGGCCGGCTCGTCTCCGAAGGGACCCTGAGCGGCAGTACGCGGACCGCCCTGCGCAGCGGCCGACGGCCCGCCGGTGTCCCCGGATCCGGCGACGCCCACCGGCGCATGCAGCCGCACCACCCGGTCGGCGACTTCCAGCAGCGCCGGACGGTGCACCACCAGCAGGACCGTACGCCCCTGTGCCAGCCTGCGGACGGCGTCCACGACCTCCGCCTCGGTGGCCCCGTCCAGGGCTGCCGTCGGCTCGTCGAGCAGCAGCACCGGCCGGTCCGCGAGGAACGCCCGGGCCAGCGCCAGCCGCTGCCGCTGTCCCGCGGACAGGCCGGTTCCGTCCTCCCCGAGGACGGTCGCCGTGCCCTCGGGCAGCGCGTCCACGAACTCCAGGGCGCCCGCGTCCCGCAGGGCCCGGCGTACGGCGGTGTCGTCGGCGCCGGGCCGCGCCAGCCGTACGTTCTCCGCGATGGTGCCGGCGTACAGGTGCGGGTGCTGGGGCACCCAGGCGACGCGGGCGTGCCACTGCGCGACATCGAGCGAGTCGAGGCCGGCTCCCCCGACGCGGACCCGTCCCCCGGTCGGGGACACGAAGCCGAGCAGGGCGTTCAGGAGCGTCGACTTGCCCGCCCCGCTGGGGCCCACGAGTGCGACCGTCTCCCCGGGCTCGACGGTGAGGTTCACGCCCCGGACGGCCGCCGTGTCGCGTCCGGGATAGCGGACCGTCACGTCCTCGAAGCTCAGGGCACCGTCCGCCGGAACCGGGCCGGTTCCCGACGCCGGTACAGGACGCTCCAGCACCGAGAAGATGTCCTCGGCGGCGGCGAGGCCCTCGGCCGCCGCGTGGTACTGCGCCCCCACCTGCCGCAACGGCAGATAGGCCTCCGGCGCGAGGACGAGCACGACCAGGCCGTCGTACAGGGCCATGTCCCCGTGGACCAGGCGCATACCGATGGTGACGGCGACGAGCGCGACGGACAGAGTGGCCAGCAGTTCCAGCGCGAAGGACGACAGGAAGGCGATCCGCAGGGTCCGCATGGTCGCCTGGCGGTACTCGCCGGTGATGCGTTTGATCGACTCGGCCTGTGCCTTGGCCCGGCCGAAGACCTTCAGTGTGGGCAGCCCCGCGACCACGTCCAGGAAGTGTCCCGACAGCCGCGACAGCAGCCGCCACTGGCGGTCCATCCGGGACTGGGTGGCCCAGCCGATCAGCATCATGAAGACCGGGATGAGGGGGAGGGTGCCGACGATGATGGCCGCCGAGACCCAGTCCTCGGTCACGATGCGGGCCAGCACCGCCACGGGCACGACCACCGCGAGACCCAGTTGCGGAAGGTAGCGCGAGAAGTAGTCGTCGAGGGCGTCGACGCCCCGGGTGGCGAGGGCGACCAGCGAGCCGGTCCGCTGTCCACCCAGCCAGCCGGGGCCGAGCGCGGTGGCCCGTTCCAGCAGCCGGCCCCGCAGCTCCGACTTGACCGCCGCGCTCGCCCGGTGCGCGGCCAGTTCGGTGAGCCAGCCGACCAGCGCCCGGCCGCAGGCCACGGCCACCAACAGCAGCAGGGGGGTGCGGAGTCCGGCGGCCGTCGTGCCCTGCTGGAAGGCGCCGACCACCACCTCGGCGATGAGCATGGCCTGAGCGACGAGCAGTCCGGCCCCGACGGCACCCAGGGCGACGACCGCCGCCAGGAAGAGCCTGGTGGCGCGGGCGTACCGCAGAAGACGTGGATCGATGGGTTTCACGTGAAACAGGCCTCCCTGCCCGGCGGGATGCGTTCCGACGTTTCGCGATGTTTCACGTGAAACGCACCCCGGGACTCAGTGCGCGGCGTCGGCGAGGTGCTGGGTACCGATGCGCTTGCGGAACACCCAGTACGTCCAGCCCTGGTAGAGCAGGACGACCGGTGTGGCGATCACGGCCAGCCAGGTCATGATCTTCAGCGTGTAGGCGCTGGACGAGGCGTTGGTGACGGTGAGGCTCCAGTCCGCGTTCAGCGTCGACGGCATGACGTTCGGGAAGAGCGTCAGGAAGAGCATCGCCACGGCGGCCACGATGGTGACGCCGGACAGGGCGAACGACCAGCCCTCACGCCCGGCCTGGTTCGCCATCAGGGCGGCGACGAGGGCGGCGACGGCCACCACGAGGGCGACCAGGCTCTTGGCGTCCCCGCTGTCGGCCTGCGTCCAGAGCAGAAAGGCGAGGGCCAGCACGGCCGTCACCAGACCGACCCGCAGCGCCAGGGTCCGCGCCCGCTCACGGATCTCACCGACGGTCTTGAGCGCGGTGAACACCGTGCCGTGGAAGGTGAACAGCGTCAGCGTCACCAGACCGCCGAGGAGGGCGTACGGGTTGAGCAGGTCCCAGACCGAGCCGACGTACTCCAGGTCCCGGTCGATCTCCACGCCGTGGACGATGTTGCCGAAGGCCACGCCCCACAGGAACGCGGGGATCAGCGAGGTCCAGAAGATCGCCGTCTCCCAGTTGCGCTGCCAGTTCTCCTCGGGCCGCTTCACGCGGTACTCGAAGGCGACCCCGCGGACGATCAGGCAGACCAGGATGACCAGCAGGGGAAGGTAGAACCCGGAGAAGAGCGTGGCGTACCACTCGGGGAAGGCGGCGAAGGTGGCACCGCCGGCCGTGAGCAGCCACACCTCATTGCCGTCCCACACGGGACCGATGGTGTTGATCAGGACCCGCTTCTCGGCCCGGTTCCGGGCGAGTAGCTTGGTCAGCACACCGACCCCGAAGTCGAAGCCCTCCAGGAAGAAGTAGCCGGTCCACAGGACGGCGATCAGAACGAACCAGACGTCGTGCAGTTCCATGACTGTGCAGCTCCCTCGGCCTAGTACGAGAAGGCCATCGGCTTGTCGGCGTCACGGAGATCGCCGCCGATCTTCGTGGGCGGATTGAGGTCGGCCTCGGTCAGCTCGGGCGGTCCGGCCTTCACGTACTTCGCCAGGAGCTTGACCTCGATGACGGCCAGGACGGCGTACAGCAGGGTGAAGACGGACATCGAGATGACGACCTCGGCCGTGGAGACACCGGGGGAGACCGCGTCCCGGGTCTGCATCACGCCGTAGACCACCCAGGGCTGCCGGCCCATCTCGGTGAAGATCCAGCCCCAGGAGTTGGCGATCAGCGGGAACGCCATCGTCCACAGCGCCAGCAGCCAGTACATTCGGGAGAGCCTCGCCCCGAGCGGCTTCTTCAGCAGCACCAGGTGCGGGACCTCGTCCTCCCCGGTGCGCAGGGCCGGTGGCAGCAGGAACCGCTTCCGGGTCAGCCACAGGCCCAGCAGGCCGAGGGAGAAGGACGCCATGCCGAAGCCGATCATCCAGCGGAAGCCCCAGTAGGCGACGGGGACGATGGGCTTGTAGTCACCGGGCCCGAACTGCTCCTGGAGGGCCTTGTTGGTGTCGTTGATGCCGGGCACGTAGGACTCGAAGTCGCTGTGGGCGAGGAAGGAGAGCAGTCCGGGTATCTCCAGGGCGACCTTGTTGTGCCCCTTGTCCACGTCCCCGTAGGCGAACACCGAGAACGGTGCCGGCTTCTCGCCGTCCCACAGGGCCTCGGCGGCGGCCATCTTCATCGGCTGCTGCTCGTACATGACCTTGCCGAGGGTGTCGCCGCTGACCGCGGTGAGCACGCCGCCGACCGCCAGGGTCACCAGGCCGAGCCGGAGCGAGGTCCGCATCACCGGGATGTGCTTCTTGCGCATCAGGTGGAAGGCGGCGATGCCGACCATGAAGGCGCCGCCCGTGAGGAAGGCCGCCGAGAAGCTGTGGAAGACCTGGTTGAGGGTGGTGTTCTGGGTGAGGACCTGCCAGAAGTCGGTGAGTTCGGCGCGGCCCTTCTCCTCGTTGATCCGGTAGCCGACGGGGTGCTGCATCCAGGAGTTGGCCGCGAGGATGAAGTACGCCGACAGCAGGGTGCCGATCGAGACCATCCAGATGCAGGCCAGGTGGATCTTCTTGGGCAGCTTGTCCCAGCCGAAGATCCACAGGCCGATGAAGGTGGACTCGAAGAAGAAGGCGATCAGCGCCTCGAAGGCGAGCGGGGCACCGAAGACGTCGCCGACGAAGCGCGAGTAGTCGGACCAGTTCATGCCGAACTGGAACTCCTGCACGATGCCGGTGACGACACCCATCGCGATGTTGATCAGGAAGAGCTTGCCCCAGAACTTGGTCGCCCTGAGGTACTTCTCCTTCTCCGTGCGGACCCAGGCGGTCTGCAGTCCGGCCGTCAGCGCGGCCAGCGAGATCGTCAGCGGGACGAACAGGAAGTGGTAGACGGTCGTGATGCCGAACTGCCATCGCGCCAGCGTCTCCGGCGCCAGTGCCATGTCCACGTCGTCACTCTCCTCACCTCGCCACACCGCCGTGGTCAGCGGCGGTTTGAGCGTGTTTGTCACACCCAACGCGGGCGCAATCGGGACACGCTTGTGAACGCGTTCACATTCACAAGCAATTATGACCTACTGCTTTTCGACACCGGAAGGGGGGTCCCCTGTGACGTCAACCCCTCTGCCTGAACTTCAACAAACCGTTGAGTTCGAGGAGTGGGCGACGGCCCGCGGCATGCGAAAGCGCGGGACGGCACCTGCCGTCCCGCGCCTCGTCGTCCCGCCCCGTGTGGGGCTACAGCTCCTTGCGGAACTCCTCCGACACCTTCAGGAAGATGTCGTTCGCCTCGCTCTCCCCGACCGTCACGCGCACGCCCTCGCCCGCGAAGGGGCGGATGACCACGCCGGCCTGCTCACAGGCGTTCGCGAAGGCGAGCGTGCGCTCCCCCAGCCGCAGCCAGACGAAGTTGGCCTGGGTCTCCGGCACCGTCCAGCCCTGCGCGCGCAGCGCGTCGGCCACGCGGGTGCGCTCGCACACCAGCGAACCGACCCGGCCGATCAGCTCGTCCTCCGCGCGCAGCGAGGCGATCGCCGCCTCCTGCGCGATCTGGCTGACCCCGAAGGGCACCGCCGTCTTGCGCAGCGCCGCCGCCACCGGCTCGTGGGCGATCGCGAACCCGACCCGCAGTCCTGCCAGGCCGTAGGCCTTGGAGAAGGTGCGCAGGACGCAGACGTTGGGCCGCTCACGGTAGAACTCGACGCCGTCCGGGACCTCGGCGTCCCGGATGAACTCGCGGTAGGCCTCGTCCAGGACCACCAGCACGTCGCTCGGCACCCGATTCAGGAACCGCTCCAGCTCGGCCCGCCGCACCACCGTGCCCGTGGGGTTGTTGGGGTTGCAGACGAAGATCAGCCGGGTGCGGTCGGTGATCGCGTCCGCCATGGCGTCCAGGTCGTGCACCTCGTCCGGCGTCAGCGGTACCTGCACGGACCTCGCGCCGCTGATCTGCGTGATGATCGGGTACGCCTCGAAGGAGCGCCAGGCGTAGATCACCTCGTCGCCGGGGCCCGAGGTCGCCTGGATCAGCTGCTGGGCCACACCGACCGAGCCGGTGCCGGTGGCCAGGTGGGCCAGGGGCACCCCGAAGCGGTCGGACAGCTCGGCCATCAGCGACGTGCAGGCCATGTCCGGGTAGCGGTTGAAGGAGGCGGCGGCGGCCGTCACCGTCTCCATCACCCCCGGCAGTGGCGGATAGGGGTTCTCGTTGGAGGACAGCTTGTAGGCCACCGGACCGTCCGCCGCGGCGGGCTTGCCCGGCTTGTAGGTGGGAATCCCCTCCAGCTCGGCGCGCAGCTTGGGGCTCGTCTCGCTCACCGCAGTCCTCCTCGTGACCACCACCGGCATCGAATACTTCTCACCTTATGAGGATTCACCGCCGCTGCGTATAGGCAGGAGAGACGGGCGAGGTGGTGCTGACCTCGTCCGTCACACTGGCATCAGGGGCATCAGTGCACGAAGGCGCACGATTCGGGGGGCGCGCCGCACATATATCTACGCGCCGGTGGCTCGCGCCGTGGCGCGCATCCCTCGTGCAGGTGAGTTGAGACCTCTTCGCAACATCCGCCACCCCGCAGGCACTCACTGGTCAACACGCCAGGTAATGGGGTGGGTGGTCCCAACTGGCTTGCTTTCCTAGGCTGTTAAGCGTTAATGATCTTGCAGAAACGTGACTGTCAACGCATGCATATGCGTCCGCACTACCCCACCCCATGAGCCCTACTATCGGCTCGCCATGACAGCAGCAGGGAAGCACCAGGTGAGCCGCGCGGAAACCTCACGTCGAGGCAGCCGGCCGGGTCGGGCGGGTATCAGGGACGTGGCCGCCGCCGCCGGAGTATCCATCACTACCGTCTCCGACGCCCTCAACGGCAAGGGCCGACTCCCGGATGCCACCCGGCGCCATGTGCGCGAGGTCGCCGACCGACTGGGCTACCGGCCCTCGGCCGCCGCCCGCACGCTCCGCACCGGCAAGTCCGGACTCATCGGCCTGACCGTGACGACGTACGGGGATGAACCTTTCACCTTCACCGAATTCGCGTACTTCGCCGAGATGGCGCGCGCCGCCACGTCCGCCGCGCTCGCCCGCGGCTACGCCCTCGTCATCCTCCCGGCGACCTCCCGTCACGACGTGTGGTCCAACGTCGCGCTCGACGGCACGGTCGTCATCGACCCCTCGGACCACGACCCGGTCGTCAGCGAACTGGTCCGCCAGGGCCTGCCCGTCGTCTCCGACGGCCGCCCGGCCGGCTCACTCCCGGTCACCGCCTGGGTCGACAACGACCACGAGGCGGCCGTGCTCGGCATCCTCGACCACCTCGCCGACGCCGGGGCGCGCAGGATCGGCCTGCTCACCGGCACCACGACCGACACGTACACCCATCTGTCGACCACCGCCTACCTGCGCTGGTGCGAGCGCGTCGGCCAGGACCCGGTCTACGAGGCCTACCCCGCCCACGACCCGTGCGCCGGCGCGGTAGCCGCCGACCGGCTGCTCGCCCGCCCCGACCGGCCCGACGCCGTCTACGGACTGTTCGATCCGAACGGCACCGACCTGCTCGCCGCCGCCCGCCGCTACGGTCTGCGCGTCCCCGAGGACCTGCTGCTGGTCTGCTGCAGCGAGTCCACCGTGTACGCCAGCACCGAGCCTCCCATCACCACCCTGTCGTTGAAGCCCCGCCGCATCGGCACCGCCGTGATCCAGGTCCTCATCGACGCGATCGAGGGCCTGCACTCCGACCAGCCGGTCGAACAGGTGATACCGACCGAACTGATCGTGCGTACCTCGTCGCAGCGGCGCCCGCCGCGTACGACGGTCAGCCCGCCGCGGTCGCCGGAGGGCGAGTAGGGCGCGTCCGGCGTCCCGGGGACGCCGGACGCGGGACCGGGTCGCGGCCGTACGCGCGACCCGGCCGATGCGGGGTGCAGGGGAAGACAGCGAAGAACGACGAAGAACGGCGAACCACGACGGCGCGGAACGACGGTGCGGAACGACGGTGCGGAACGACGGGGAAACAGGGCGGCGAAGCCACACCCGGCACTCCGGAACACCCCCGGAACACGTCAGGGCCACGGTCACGGACGGGCGAAGCCGGGCCCAATCGGGGCGAAAGCCGCAGCGAACCGGAGTCCTGGCCTGATTCACCACCCCTGGGTCATCACACAGCGCGATCCGCATTCCTATGATGGGCCCACACACCGCGGGCCGCTGCGACCAGGCAGTCCGAAGCGGTGCAGATGCGGCGCGATGGTGGAGGGGTCGATGACTCAGGGGGCCGGTCAGGGACCCGAGGTGGAGCGGACGGCGACGGTGCGCGACTTCCGGGTACCCGCGTACGTCCACGAGACCGCTCCGTACGCTGCCCCCGGCACGCACGCGAGCGAGTCCGCGCCGCCCTCCGAGGAGGGGCCCGAGGAGGCCCTGCCCGAGGGCTACACGCCCACGCAGCGCGATCTGCCCGTCATCCGTCGGGGTGACACGGTTCAGGTCACGGTCGACCCCGAGCCGGTCGCGGTGCAGCAGCCCGCGACCGGGCAGGGGCCCCTTTTCGTCGTCGGCGACGTGCACGGCTACCTCGACGAGCTGCTGGCCGCCCTGCGGGAGAAGGGCCTCGTCGACGACGCCGGCCAGTGGTGCGCGGGCACCTCCCGGCTGTGGTTCCTCGGCGACTTCACCGACCGCGGCCCGGACGGCATCGGCGTCATCGACCTGGTGATGCGGCTGTCCGCCGAGGCAGCCGCGGCCGGCGGCTACTGCAAGGCGCTGATGGGCAACCACGAACTGCTGCTGCTCGGCGCCAAGCGGTTCGGCGACACGCCCGTCAACTCCGGCGCGGGCACCGCCACCTTCCAGGCCGCGTGGCTGCTGAACGGCGGCCAGAAGACCGACATGGACCGCCTGCAGGACCACCACCTGCAGTGGATGGCCCGCCTCGACGCCATGGAGGAGGTCGACGACCACCTCCTGGTCCACTCGGACGCCACGACCTACCTCGACTACGGCCGCTCCATCGAAGAGGTCAACGACACCGTCCGCGAGACGCTCACCCGCAACGACGCGGAGGAGGTGTGGGACCTGTTCCGCAAGTTCACCAAGCGCTTCTCCTTCCGCGACGAGGGCGGCGCCGACGCCGTGCGCTCACTGCTTGATACGTACGGCGGCACCCGGATCGTTCACGGCCACAGCCCCATCCCCTACCTGCTGGGCGAAGTCGGCTCCGAGGACGGCGAGGACGACACCCGCACCGCGGTCGAGGGACCGCACGTCTACGCGGACGGCCTGGCCATCGCCATGGACGGCGGCGTCACCATGGCCGGAAAGCTGCTGGTCCAGCAACTTCCCTTGGACGTCTGACCGTTCACCGGGCGGCTTTTGCGGGGGTGCCGAGCGTACAGACCGGCACCCAATTTCTGGAAACCCCCTGTCACCCCCCACCGTCACCGCTCTACCATCGGCTTATCCGTAGCAGGCTCCCCTCCGTTTCTGCCCGACGGCTCGTTGGCATGCGAGCCCCAAGCCCTACGGAGCATCGGGGGATGCACATGAACAGCGTTCCGCAGCACCTGCCGAGCGAGGACCGCCAGGAGTACGAGCGGGTCCTCGACGAGGCGCTGCGCTCCGCACCACACCGCCCGGAGCTGGCCGCTGCCGGTCAGCGGCTCAACTCCGAACAACTGCGCACCATGGCACTCAACGCCACCGCCCTCATCACGGCGGCGGCCACGACCGAGTACCAGCACTACGTGAAGGTCCGCGAGGAACTGCGCCATCCGGCGTCCTCGGGCCCGTCGCCCGCCACGCGCGAGTCCGGCTCCCAGGAGCAGAGCACAAGCGCGGGGGGACTCGCCGCCACCATGGGCGAGATGGCCGAGGCGACCGGTGCGGGGGCCGTCGCCGTCGTCGCCGTCCTGGCACCGGTCCTGGCCGGCACCGCCGCGGCGATATTCCTGCTGGTCGGCTATCTCCTGAAGATGCTCGACCCGGGGCAGACCTTCGCCCGGACCATGCTCACCACGGGATGGGTGTTCGGCGCCGTGACCGCGGTGGCGATCCTCGTCGCCGCGGTGGGGCTGCTGCTCACCGCGCTGCGCAACCGCCCCTCGGCCGAGTCCGGCTTCTACAGCGCACGCGACGAGGAGGTGGCCCGGGCCAGGGACGCCTGGCACGAGGCCCTGCTGGAACGCGGCATACTGCCCTTCCTCCGGGAGGCGCTCAGCGACCCGGGCACGGCGGCACTGCGCCGCACGGAACCGGCGGCGCCGGGCAGCAGCCGTATGCCGCACCTGGGCTACGGCCGTCCCGGGTTCACCAGCCCCGACGGCGGCCCCGACGCGGGCCCGCGGCCGCGCTACTCGAGCCCGGACTACAGCAGCCCGGACTTCGGTGGCCCGGAACACCGGCCCGAATAGCCACCGGCACGGGCGGGCAGCGGTTCAGAGGATGCCCGCCCGGCCGGCGGCAGTGATCCACGACGGGAACTCGGACAGCAGACGGTCGTACAGCTCCGGGTCCGGTACGGTGCCGATGTCGTCGACGGCGAAGAAGCCGACGTTGTCGACGCGACGGCCCGGCAGCGTGTCGAACCGCTCCAGCACCCCGTAGTTGGAGCGCCCGAGCCCGACGAACTGCCAGAAGACGGGTTCCTCCACGGCCTCCCGCAGCTCCCGCTCGATCTCCGTGTTGCGGTAGACACCGCCGTCGGAGAAGAACAGCACCAGGGTCGGGACCGGTGCCGGGTCGGCCCGGACGAAGGCGCGGACCTCGGCGATCACCTTCTGCTCCTCGTTCTGGATGCCGACCGCCCGCATGTCGACCTGCTCGGGGTGCAGGCCCTTCTTCCTGCCCCGCCGGAACAGGCTGATCTCCCCCACCCGCACGTGCAGCCGCAGCCACTCGGGAAGGTCGCCCAGGCGCAGGTCGGGCAGGCGTGCAGGGTTGGAGGCGAAGGTCCAGGCCTGCATCTCCCCGTCGTCGTCCAACTGCGCGGCGACGGCGGCCATCCGCTCCACGACGTCCGCGACGACGCCCTTGGAATAGAGCAAGGACATGGACCCGGAGGCGTCCAGTACGAGGACGACGCGCGCGGTGATACCGGCCGCCCCGTGCTTGCTCAGGCTGACCGCGACCTGCTCCTTGCGCAGGGACAGCCGCTTGCGCATGTCCACGGGGAGGCGTTCCTCGCCCTTGGTGAGACGAGGGCCGGTGCTGGCAGGCGCCGGGACCGGGGGCGGGGGCGGTACGGGCGCCGCAGGCGGGGTGGGCACCGGAGGCGCCGTCGGCAAAGCGGTGGCCGGGGGAGCCGTGGGCAGGGCGGTGGCCGGGGCGGCGGGCGCCGTCGGGGGAGCGTCGTCGTCCACGGTGATGCCGAAGTCGGTCGCCAGCCCCGCCAGCCCGGAGGCGTACCCCTGTCCCACCGCACGGAACTTCCACCCCCCTCCGCGCCGGTACAGCTCGCCACCGACCAGCGCGGTCTCCGTGCCGGACGTGATGTCGAACCGGGCCAGTTCGGTGCCGGTCGCGGCGTCCAGCAACCGCAGCGACAGCCCCGGAACCCGGCCGAAGGTGCCGCCGTCCGCCGAGGCGCACAGGACGATGCGCTCGACCGCCGCCTCGACCGCACGCAGATCCACCTCGACGGCATCGGTCGTGACACCCGCGTTCGCGCCGGGGCCGACCCGCTTGCCCAGGTGGCCCACCGCGCCGGACGTGTGGCGGGGTTGGTTGTAGAAGACGAAGTCACCGTCGTCCCGCACCCGTCCGGCCGAGGTGAGCAGCAGGGCGGAGGCATCGACCTCGGGGACGCCCGGCCCGGGGGACCACACGAGTTCGGCGCGCACCGCGGGGGAGTCGACGGCGACGTTGGCACCCTTGCTCAGGGAGGTGGCTGTCATGCGCCCAGTCTGCCGAGCCGGACCCCTCGGCGGGGAGAGGACCGACCAGGCGGCCTGTCCCCCTCCCGCGCCGCTACGCTCAGTCCGCGATCGGCAGGTACACCCGATTGCCCGCCGCCGCGAACTCCTCCGACTTCCGCGCCATACCCTCCTCAATCTCGCCCTTGCTGCCCCCGTGCTCCCGGCGAATGTCCTGCGAGATCTTCATCGAGCAGAACTTGGGCCCGCACATGGAGCAGAAGTGCGCCGTCTTGGCGGGCTCGGCCGGCAGGGTCTCGTCGTGGAACTCCCGGGCCGTGTCGGGGTCGAGGGCCAGGTTGAACTGGTCCTCCCACCGGAACTCGAACCGGGCGTCCGACAGCGCGTCGTCCCACTCCTGCGCACCTGGGTGACCCTTGGCGAGGTCGGCGGCATGGGCGGCGATCTTGTAGGTGATGACGCCGGTCTTGACGTCGTCACGGTTGGGCAGGCCCAGGTGTTCCTTGGGCGTGACGTAGCAGAGCATGGCCGTGCCCCACCAGGCGATCATCGCGGCACCGATGCCGGAGGTGATGTGGTCGTACGCCGGCGCGACGTCCGTCGTCAGCGGGCCGAGCGTATAGAACGGAGCTTCATCGCAGATCTCCTGCTGAAGGTCGATGTTCTCCTTGATCTTGTGCATCGGGACATGTCCCGGGCCCTCGATCATGGTCTGTACGTTGCAACGCTTGGCGATCCGGTTGAGTTCCCCGAGCGTGCGCAGCTCGGCGAACTGCGCCTCGTCGTTGGCGTCCGCGATCGACCCAGGACGCAGGCCGTCGCCGAGGGAGTAGGTGACGTCGTAGGCGGCGAGGATCTCGCAGAGTTCCTCGAAATTCTCGTAGAGGAAAGACTCCTTGTGGTGCGCCAGGCACCACGCCGCCATGATCGAGCCGCCGCGCGAGACGATGCCGGTCTTGCGGTTCGCCGTGAGGGGTACGTACGGCAGTCGCACGCCCGCGTGGACCGTCATGTAGTCCACGCCCTGTTCCGCCTGTTCGATGACGGTGTCCTTGTAGATCTCCCAGGTCAGCTCCTCGGCGCGGCCGTCGACCTTCTCCAGGGCCTGGTAGAGCGGCACGGTTCCGATGGGAACGGGGGAGTTGCGCAGGACCCACTCGCGGGTGGTGTGGATGTTGCGGCCGGTGGAGAGGTCCATGACCGTGTCGGCGCCCCACCGGGTCGCCCAGGTCATCTTGTCCACCTCCTCCTCGATGGAGGACGTGACCGCCGAGTTGCCGATGTTGGCGTTGACCTTCACCAGGAACCGCTTGCCGATGATCATCGGCTCGATCTCGGGGTGGTTGACGTTGGCGGGCAGCACGGCGCGCCCCGCGGCGATCTCCTCGCGGACCACCTCCGGGGAGACGTTCTCCCGGACGGCCACGTACTCCATCTCCGGAGTGATCTCGCCCCGTCGCGCGTAGGCGAGCTGTGTCACCGCGGTGCCGTCCCGGCCCCGGCGCGGCTGGCGCGGGCGGCCGGGGAACACGGCGTCGAGGTTGCGCAGGCCGCCGCGCGGCGAGGTGTGCTTGATTCCGTCGTCCTCGGGCCGGACGGGACGGCCCGCGTACTCCTCGGTGTCACCGCGGGCGATGATCCAGTGCTCCCGCAGCGGTGCGAGGCCCCGGCGGACATCGGTGTCCACGAGTGGATCGGTGTACGGGCCCGAGGTGTCGTACAGCGTGACCGACTGCCCGTTGGTGAGGTGCACCTGACGGACCGGCACCCGCAGATCGGGGCGCGAGCCCTCGACGTACGCCTTGTGCCAGCCGATGGACTTCCCGGCCTCCGTGTTCTCCGCGGGGGCCGCGGGGTCCGCGGTGTCCGCGGTGTCCGCCTGGGCGGTGTTCTGCGTGGAGGCAGGCGTGCGTGCGTCCTTGATGGTCATGAGACCTACTCCCTACGCCGGCATTACCCGGTAACAGGTTCGGCGGTCGACGCAGCGGCTTCCGTCTCTCGACGCTTCGTGGGATACGTCACTCGACTTCGGTGACGTTTCCCGTGAAACATCGCTGGGACGGAGGTCAGCGCCCTCTCAGCCCGGTGCTCCGAGCTCCCGCGTGTGCAAAGGTGCCTCCACGCTAGCGCCCATTCGGGCGCGGTGAACAGAGGGCCCCCCTCGTTCTTGCGATGATCGGGCGGTGACCACACCGCAGCCCCCCTCCTTTCCACCGCGCCGGCCCCGCCGCGGACCGAACGCCGAAGAGGGCGACGGCCGGGCAGCCGGCCACGTCCCCGGCGTCGCTGCCGACGCGAACGCCGGCAGACAGGAGACGGGTTACGGGCACGACGCGGACCACGGACACGGCGCGGGCGGCGGACACGGTGCGGACGGCGGACACGGTGCGGACGGCGGACACGGCGCGGGCGGCGGACACGGCGCGGGCGGCGGACACGGGCACTCGCACGGGCACGGACCGGCGGCTCCCGTCTCCCGGCATCTGCGGAAGGTCATCGCCGCGATCCTGATCCCCTTCACCGCGGCCGTCCTGGTCGGGCTCGCGGTGCTGTGGCCGGGCGGCGCACCGCCGCACGAGCGCACCGGCGTCGGCTTCGACCGGCAGACGCAGCAGGCCACCGTCACCAAGGTGGTCGAACTGAGCTGCCAGTCCGTCAACGCCTCGGGCGGTGTCCCGACCGGCGACACATCCACCGCCGAGGGTTCCTCCGCGGTGCAGCAGGCGAAGGGCGACTGCAAGCGGGCGACCATCCGCGTCGACACCGGCGACGACAAGGGCCGCACGTTCGACGAGATCGTGCAGCCGGACCAGTCACGGCAGTTGCACGAGGGCCAGGAAGTGGTGGTCGCCTACGAGCCCTCCGCGCCGAAGGACCTGCAGTACTCGGTGACCGACATCAACCGCCGGCTTCCCCTGGCCCTGCTCGCCGGCATCTTCGCCCTCGCCGTCGTGGTCGTCGGACGGCTGCGCGGACTCATGGCGCTGGTCTCGCTGGCCATCAGCTTCCTGCTGCTGAACTTCTTCATCCTGCCCGCCATCCTGCAGGGCTCGAACCCCCTGGTCGTGGCGGTGATCGGGTCCAGCGCCATCATGCTGATCGCGTTGTACCTGTGCCACGGACTGTCGGCCCGCACATCCGTGGCGGTGCTCGGCACACTGATCTCGCTGCTGCTGATCGGCGTGCTCGGGTCCCTCTTCATCGGCTGGGCCGCGCTCACCGGCAACACGGACGACAACACCGGCCTCATCCATGGCCTGTACCCGTCCATCGACATGAGCGGTCTGCTGCTCGCCGGGGTCATCATCGGTTCGCTCGGTGTCCTCGACGACGTGACGGTCACCCAGACGTCGGCGGTGTGGGAACTGCACGAGGCCAACCCGACGATGGGCTGGCGCGGCCTGTACCGCGCGGGCATCCGCATCGGCCGCGACCACATCGCCTCGGTCGTGAACACACTCGTCCTCGCCTACGCGGGCGCGGCGCTGCCCCTGCTGCTGCTGTTCTCTATCGCGCAGAGCGGAGTGGGGACCGTCGCCAACAGCGAGCTGGTCGCGGAGGAGATCGTGCGGACGCTGGTCGGCTCGATCGGTCTGGTGGCCTCCGTGCCGGTCACTACGGCCCTCGCCGCCCTGGTCGTGTCTGCGGACCGGCCGGCCGAACGACCGGCCCAGGCGGCGACAGCGGGTGGCGGGGCCAGTGCCCCGGCCCGTGGCGGGCGGGGCCGTCGCCGCAAGCGCTGACGCATCCGGCGAAGCGTTACGCCAACGACCGCAGGACTGCCGGAACGGTTCAGCCCGCGCTCTGTTCCTCCGCCAGGATGCGGTCCAGGGCCTCGTCGAGGTGGCTGTCGAAGTCGGCGAGCGCGCCCTCCTGACCCAGCGGCACCAGCTTGTCGGTGCGGTCGAGGAAGGCCACCAGGGGCGCGGCGGAGGAACGGAACAGGGCCTGGTCGCTGCCGACCTGAAGACGGATCAGCACCTCGGCCAGCGGCTCGGGCTCCACCGGTGCGATGCGCACGTCACCGTCGCCGCACGGCCGGCCCACCCCGTCGACCAGCAGCTCCCGGCCGAAGGCCCAGGTCACCGGCGCGTCTCCGGGCAGATGAAAGGTCAGGCGTACGGCATAGGGATCCCGGGTCTCGTAGCGCAGCTCCACCGGGATACGGAAAGAGAGCTCCTCGGACACGAGAAAGCTCATCATGACCTCTGCCTGTACGGACTCGCCCATTCGCCTACCCCGTCATTCGCCGTCGACTGTCCGGGAATCAAACCTCTAACACTGGTGGCATCTTGCTCAACGTACACACCAGATCACAAGGAGTGAGTTTTCAGATACTGATAGAGAGCGCGAGCGACCCCAGACGCCGCCCCACCTCGTTCTGCAACCGCTGAGCCGCGGGGAGCAAACGGTCCGCCTGATGGAGGGGCAGTGAGATGGCCATCGTGGCGGCCGTGGTACCGACGGTGATCGGGATCGCCGCGCAGACCGTCCCCAGCGCGTACTCCTGGCGCTCGGTCACCGGCGCCATCCGGGGCATGCGTTCCAGCCGCTTCAGGAGACTGTGGCCGTCACGCACCGTGTACGGCGTGAGGGGCTGCACCGGGTAGCGGTCCAGGTGGTCGCGGCGCGCGTCGTCGTCCAGCTGGGACAGCAGGCACTGCCCGATGGCGTGTGCGTGTCCCGTCTCCCGGAAGTCCGCCCATTCCTCGACCGCCGGAATGCCCGGGGTGTCGGAGACGCACATGACCTCGATCTCGCCGTCCCGGTACATGGCGTAGTACACGGGGACGCCGATCGCGTCGCGCCAGCGCGCCATGGTGTCGACCACCGTGCTGCGACGTTTCTGCTCGGCCCCGCTGCTGCTCAGCCGCTCGGCGGCCTCGCCGAGGAAGAACAGCCCCTTCTCCCGGCGCAGATAGCCCTCGTGCACCAGGGTGCGCAGCAGGTGGTACGCCGTGGGCAGCGCCAGCCCCGTCTCGCGGGCCAGCTGTTTGGCGGGGGCTCCGTACTCGTGCTCCGCGACGCGCTCGAGCAGGCGCATCGCCCGCTGCACGGAGCCGATCAGAGTCGCGGACGGCGGGTCGGCAGAGGCAGGCGCGGGGGGTGTCCGAGGCGTCGAGCAGGGCTGCACGGGAAGGGCGTGCAGCTGAGCGAATGCGGTGTCAGCCGTGGCCAAGGGTCACTCCCGGAACGCGAGGTGGCAGCCCGTGCGGAGAACACGAGTGGGGGTGTACGCCGTGCGCGGAGTCGCCCCCGCGTGGAGTTCCGGACTCTAACCGCCGGTCACCGCTCACCGACGGCCCGTCCGGGAAACTTCCCTCGCCCGAGGGAACCGGTGGTTCCTGTTACCGCCACCGGTGTCCCACGGCTCTCACCAGTCGCTGCGCGACGACGAGCTCGACATGAACTTGCGTACGACGTAGATCAGTCCGCCGACGAGCGCGACGAAGACCAGCAGCTTGAACAGCAGTCCGATCACGAACCCGACCACGCTGGCGATCAGTCCGCCGAACACGACCAGGGCGATGACCGGCACCGCGATCCACTTCACCCACCACGGCAGTCCCGTGAAGATCTCTCGCATCGCCCTTGCCCTCACCTTTCGCGGAGCCCCGGGATGTCCCGGGGAATCCTCTGATGTCCTGCACTCGATGCTAGAGCCGCGAGCGCCACGGCAGGGGCCCCGCACCCCTTGTCTCCCCCTGACCGATCCCCTAGGGATCCCCGGGGTCGGGTCTCAGCTCTCCGGCGGAGAGAACACCACCAGGACCCGCAGGTCCTCGCTGATGTGATGGAACTTGTGGGCGACGCCGGCCGGCACGTAGACCACACTGCCGCGGGCGACCTGGGTGGTCTCCATGCCCACGGTGATCGCGGCCCGTCCGCTCACCACGAAGTACACCTCGTCCTGCGCGTGCGGCTTCTGCGGGTCGGTCGTGCCCGCGTCGAGGGCGTACAGACCGACCGACATGTTCCGCTCCCGCAGGAACTGCAGGTAGGCGCCGTCGTTGGCGGCGCGTTCCGCCTCCAGTTCGTCCAGCCGGAATGCCTTCATCGCCTCGTCCGCCCCTGCCTCGCCGTTCGTGTCCGATCGCGTCTGCCACGATCAGACACATGAAGAATTTTCTAGTCAAGACGATCGCCAACGCCGGCGCCCTCGCCGTCGCCGTGTGGCTGCTCGACAAGATCACCCTGACCGGGGGCAGCACCGGGGAGAAGGCCCTCACGCTGATCGTGGTGGCCCTGGTGTTCGGCCTGGTCAACATGGTCGTGAAGCCGATCGTGCAGGTGCTGACCTTCCCGCTGTTCATCCTGACCCTCGGCCTGTTCACGCTGGTGGTCAACGCGCTGATGCTGCTGCTCACGTCGTGGGTGGCCGACAAGCTGGACGTGAGCTTCCACGTCGACGGGTTCTGGACCGCCGTCCTGGGCGGCCTGATCGTCTCGATCGTCTCCTGGGCTCTCAACGCGTTCCTGCCCGACGGGGACTGATCCCGATGACCTACCGCGTCTGTTTCGTGTGCACGGGCAACATCTGTCGCTCCCCGATGGCCGAGGCCGTCTTCCACGCGCGCGTGGCGGACGCCGGGCTCGACGGCCTCGTCGGGGCCGACAGCGCCGGGACCGGCGGCTGGCACGAGGGTGAGGGCGCGGACCCGCGCACCGTGGCCGTGCTGGCGGAGCACGGTTACGGCCTCGACCACACGGCCCGGCAGTTCCAGCAGTCCTGGTTCTCCCGTCTCGACCTGGTCGTCGCCCTCGACGCCGGGCACCTGAGGGCCCTGCGGCGCCTCGCCCCCACGGAGCGGGACGCGGCCAAGGTGCGCCTGCTGCGGTCGTACGACCCCGCCGCCGAGGGCGATGACCTGGACGTCCCGGACCCGTACTACGGGGGCCGGGACGGCTTCGAGGAATGCCTTGAGATGGTGGAGGCGGCGAGCACCGGACTGCTCGCCGCGGTACGCGAGCAAGTGGAAGGACAGGCGGCATGAGCGATTCCGCTACGAACGACGGCGTCGGTGCGGGCGCGGAGAGATCCGCTCCCGGCCCCGGTGACGGCACGCGCGCGGTGCGGGCCGGGCTGCCCGAACCGGTCAAGCACGAGCCCACCTTGCCGGGCCCGGTGTTCGCCGCCCACTTCCACCTGCCGGGGGACCCGACCGGGCCGTACACCTACGGCCGCGACGAGAACCCGACCTGGACCCATCTGGAACGCGCCATCGGCGAGCTGGAGGCGCCCGGCCGGTCCGACGTGGAGACGCTCGTCTTCGCCTCGGGCATGGCCGCGATCTCCTCCGTGCTCTTCTCGCAGCTGCGCGCCGGCGACACGGCCGTCCTGCCCGACGACGGATACCAGGCGCTGCCGCTGGTCCGCGCGCAGCTGGAGGCGTACGGCATCGAGGTGCGCACCGCGCCGACCGGCCGGGACGCCCAGCTCGACGTGCTGGACGGGGCGAAGCTGCTGTGGATCGAGACGCCGTCGAACCCGGGGCTCGATGTGTGCGACGTACGGCGGCTCGCCGAGGCTGCGCACGCGCGCGGTGCTCTGGTCGCCGTCGACAACACCCTGGCCACACCGCTGGGGCAGCGCCCACTGGAGCTCGGCGCGGACTTCTCGGTGGCCAGCGGAACCAAGCAGCTCACCGGCCACGGAGACGTCCTGCTGGGCTACGTGGCCGGACGCGACGCCGGAGCGATGGCCGCCGTTCGGCGCTGGCGCAAGGTCGTCGGCGCGATTCCCGGCCCCATGGAAGCCTGGCTCGCACACCGCTCGATCGCCACCCTCCAGCTGCGCGTGGACCGGCAGGACGCCACCGCACTCAGAGTGGCCGAAGCCCTCCGCACCCGGCCCGAGATCACCGGCCTGCGGTACCCCGGGCTGCCCGACGACCCGTCCCACAAGGTCGCCTCGCAGCAGATGCTGCGCTACGGCTGTGTCGTCTCCTTCACGCTGCCCTCGCGCGCGCGTGCCGATCGTTTTCTCGATGCGCTGCGGCTCGTCGAGGGCGCGACGAGCTTCGGCGGGGTGCGGTCCACCGCGGAGCGGCGCGGGCGCTGGGGCGGCGACGCGGTGCCGGAGGGCTTCATCCGGCTCTCCGTCGGCGCGGAGGACCCCGACGACCTGGTGGCGGATCTGCTGCGCGCGCTGGACGAAACGACGGAATGACGTCGCCGGAACGACGTCGACAGACGTCGACGGACGGTCCGAGCCTCCCCCCTCGTGGCTCGGACCGTCCTCCGGTTCCGCGCGCGAAGAACCGCGCGCACAAGGCTAGTTGACTCAGTGTCAGTGTCCAATCACCGTAACGACAGCGACCTATCGACTTATTTATAGTTGGGCTCGTGCGGGGGCCGGAGAAGAACAGAAGAGGGGACGGGTTTTCCGTGGATCTGGCCTTGCTCCGCACCTTCGTCACCGTGCACCGGGCCGGTTCCTTCACCCGCGCGGCCGCTCTGCTCGGCCTCTCACAGCCCGCCGTGACCTCGCAGATCCGCACGCTGGAGCGTCAGCTCGGCCGCCCGCTGTTCCTTCGACAGGCCCGCGGCGTGACCCCGACGACCATCGGCGACGAACTCGCCCACAAGGCCGCACCCCACCTCGACGCCCTGGTGGAGATCGCCGAGACCGGGCTGGAGGACGACTCCTCCCTGCGCACCCTGCACCTGGCCGGACCGCCCGAGTTCACCGCCGAACGGGCGCTGCCCGCGCTCGGCGAGCTCATCGGCGAGGACGGTCAGGCCCTCGCACTGCGCGCCTCGTTCGGGACCGCCGAGGAGACCCTGGAGGGCCTGGCGGCCGGGCATCACGATCTGGCCATCGGCACGGCTCGTCCACGCGGGGCGCTGCTCACCGCGACTCCGCTCTGCGACGAAGTGCACGTCCTGGTCGCCACGCCGCGCTGGGCGGAGCGCGCGGGCATCGAAGAGGTCCGAGACACCGATGCTCCCGCTCTGAAAAACGTCCCTGTGGTCGAAGTGCACGAGTCGCTGCCCTTCGTCGCCCGTTACTGGGCCTCCGTCTTCGACGCCCGTCCGGCCGCCCCGGCCACGGTCGTCGCCCCCGACCTGCGTGCGGTTCTCGCCTGCGCGGTCGCCGGCGCGGGGCTCGCCGTTCTGCCCCGCTATCTGTGCGCGGAGGCGCTGGAGCGCGGTGACGTCGTCGTCCTGCACGATCCGCCGGTGCCGCCGCTGCGGACGTATTTCCTGGTGGTGCGCAGCGGCACGTTGGCGATGCCGCACATCGCCCGGGCCCACGAGTGGCTGCTGCGCGCGGCCGCCGACTGGAACTGAGCCGGCGGACTCTCGAACTGGTCGCGTGCCACGATGTTTCACGTGGAACCAGCCGGGCCACATTTCTCCCATGACCGTCCGACCCGTGGTCAAGCGCACCGCTCGCGCCGTCCTGCTGGACGGCGACCACCTGATCCTGATCAAGCGGACCAAGCCCGGCGTCGACCCCTACTGGGTCACTCCCGGCGGCGGGGTCGAGCCGGACGACAGCACCGTCGTGGACGCCCTGCACCGTGAGGTGTACGAGGAACTCGGCGCCAAGATCAGCGACGTGGTGCCCTGCTTCGTCGACACCGTCGAGCACATCGGCGAGGACGGTGGCGCGACCGGCGTGAAGGTGCAGCACTTCTTCGTCTGCCACCTGGAATCCATGGATCCGTCCCTGCGGCACGGTCCCGAGGTCGATGAGCCGGCCGGTGAGTACGAGATCGTCAGGGTCCCGTTCACCCGGGTCGGGATCGCCTCCGTCCATCTCGTACCGCTGTCCCTGCGGCACTACCTGGACGGCAACATCGAAGGTGTGCGTGCCCTGCAGGCCCCCGACCTCGGCTGAACCGACGTGGCCGAAAGCTCGCGGGTTCCACCGGAAAGAGGTGGACGCGGGAGGCTGCCGTCGGACAGCCTGACCTGCGTGCCGACACCTTTCCTCGCCTCCGCTCCGATCCGCCGTCTGACGCTCCGCGATCTCACCGCCTGTGCCGACCTGTCCGAGGACCGGGGGTGGCCGCGTGAGGAGCACAAGTGGGGATTCCTCCTCACCGCCGGAAAGGGGTACGGCATCGACGACCCCGGCGGCGGTCTCGTCGCCGCCTGCACCGTCACCGAGTACGGACCGCAGGAACGCCCCTCGCTCGCCGCCATCGGCATGGTGCTGGTCGCCGAGCAGCACGCCCGCCAGGGCGTCGGACGCCGTCTGATGCGTCACGTCGTCTCCGGGCTGGGCACCCTTCCGCTGACTCTGCACGCGACGCCGTACGGCCGGCCGCTCTACGAGGAGCTCGGCTTCAAGGTGACGGGCGGGGCGGAGATGGTGCGGGGCCGTTTCGTCCCGGGCGGACCGGAACCGAAGACCGTCACCCGCGCGGCCACTGCCGAGGACCTCACCGCGGTCCTCCGGCTCGACGAGGAGGTTTTCGGTGCGGACCGCACCCCGATCGTCACGCGGCTGCCCGCCTTCGCCGACCAGTTGCGCGTCGCCGAGGAGGACGGGCGGATCATCGGGTACGCCGCGGCCTGGCCGAACATGGACACCCACGTGGTGGGCCCTCTGATCGCCCGTGACACCGAGACGGCCAAGGCCCTGATCGGCTCGCTCGCCGTGCGCACCGACCGGCCGCTGCGCACGGACATCGACGTACGGCACGAGGAGCTGCTGGCGTGGGTGAAGGAGCGCGGCCTCTCCGCCATCGCCCCCAACGCGGTCATGACCTATGGGATCACCGAGCTGCCCGGGGACTGGACCCGGCGCTTCGCGCCGCTGACGGTGGCGGCGGGCTGACACCGGCGGGGGAGGGACTTCCCGGCCCGATAGGCGGCCACTGCCCGTATCAGGAGGGTCAGGCGAGCGCCCGTACGGCGGCCGAGGCGAAGCCGTGGTCCTGGTCGGGCGCGCCGCCGCCCACCCCGATCGCTCCGATCAGCCGGCCCTCGCGGTGCACGGGCACGCCGCCCGCGAGGAACAGCAGCGGCCGGTCGAGGGCGGTGGGCAGGGTGTGGAAGAGGCCGCCGGGCTGCACGGCGTCGACGAGGTCGGCGGTGGGAGCGTTCAGCTGGAGTGCCGTGTAGGCCTTGCGCGTGCTGGTCTCTCCGGAGATCAGCACGGCCCGGTCGTCGCGCCGGAAGGCGAGCAGATGGCCGCCGGCGTCGAGGACGGTGACGCTGACCGTGACACCGGCCGCTTCGGCGGCGTGGTGGGCCGCGGTGACGAGTGCTTCGGCGTCCTGGGTCGTCAGCGGGGTGACAGCGGTGGTGCTCATGGGTCTTTCTCCTTGGTCGTGCCGAGTGGTGCGGTGCCTCGGTGGTCGCCGAGGCGGTGGTGGCCGTGGGGTGCGGGGACGGCCCCGGCCCCCCTTCCCCGGGACCGGGGTCGGTGGTTCAGTGAGGGACGGCGGCGGCCCGCTGCTCGATGGGGGACACCGAACCCGCGACGACCTTGCCCGGCCCGCTCCCGCGCCGTTCCAGGGCGGCCGAGACGACGGCGAGGACCAGCGCGGCGGCGGCGAGCACGGCGCCGACCCAGTTGGGGGCGGTGTATCCGAAGCCGGCCGCGATCACGACCCCACCCAGCCAGGCAGAGAGCGCGTTGCCGAGGTTGAAGGCGCCGATGTTCACCGCGGAGGCCAGCGTCGGGGCGCCGTGTGCGTGGTCCAGGACGCGCTTCTGCAGCGGAGGGACGGTGGCGAAGCCCAGGGCCCCGATCAGGACGATGGTCACTGCGGACGCGAACTTGTCGTGCGCGGTGAGAATGAAGAGGGCGAGTACGACGGACAGGGCGCCCAGGGAGATGTACAGCATGGGCATCAGGGCGCGGTCGGCGAACCGGCCGCCGACGAGGTTGCCGCCGACCATGCCGAGGCCGAAGAGGACCAGCAGCCAGGTGACCGAGCCGTCGGCGAAGCCCGCGACATGGGTCATCATCGGCGCGATGTAGGTGATCGCCGCGAAGACCCCGCCGAAGCCGAGGACGGTCATGGCCATCGCGAGCAGGACCTGCACGTTCTTGAACGCGGCCATTTCGTGGCGCAGCCGCACGCCCTCGGCCCTGGGCATGTCGGGGACCAGCTTGGCGACTCCGGCCAGGCCGACGACACCGAGCGCGGCGACGACGACGAAGGTGACGCGCCAGCCGACGGTCTGTCCGATCAGCGTGCCCAGCGGGACGCCGACGACATTGGCGACGGTCAGCCCGGTGAACATCATCGCGATGGCGCCGGCCTTCTTGTGCGGAGCGACCAGACCGGCCGCGACGACCGATCCGATGCCGAAGAAGGCGCCGTGGGCGAGCGAGGCGACCACGCGGCCGATCAGCATGACCGAGAAGGCGGGGGCGAGGGCGGAGAGCAGGTTGCCGACGATGAACAGGCCCATCAGCAGCATCAGCATCCGCTTGCGCGGAACCCTGGTGCCGAGCACGGTCATCAGCGGGGCGCCGAGCATCACACCGAGGGCGTAACCGGTCACCAGGTAGCCGGCGGTGGGGATGGAGACGCCGTAGTCGCTCGCGACCTCGGGAAGCAAACCCATGATCACGAACTCGGTCGTTCCGATCCCGAAGGCCCCGATCGCGAGGGCCAGAAGCGCGAGAGGCATGGAGGGGTACACCTTCCCAAACGATTGCAGGAGCGCTTTGCGTTCGCTCACAATAATTGCACACGCGGGCAATATGCAAGCGCTGACAATCGCGTGCCTGGTCTACCCTGGTCTCAGCCGCTCCTGGACGGAGGATCCACATGACAGCGACGGACCCCGCGCTCACCGCCCTCTCCCAGGGCTGGTGCGCCCTCTCCCTGCTGCACGGGAGGATCGAGGCCCACATCGAGCGCGCTCTGCAGACCGGGCATGACCTGAGCGTCCGCGAGTACTCCCTGCTCGACGTGCTCAGCCGCCAGCACGACGGCGACGGTGGACATCTGCAGATGAAGCAGGTCGCCGACGCCGTCGTCCTCAGCCAGAGCGCGACCACCCGGCTGGTCACCCGGCTCGAGGACCGGGGCCTGCTCGAGCGCTACCTGTGCCCCACCGACCGGCGCGGCATCTACACCAACGTCACCACGGCGGGCCTGCAACTGCTGGACGAGGCGCGGCCCACCAATGACGCCGCCCTGCGGGAGGCCCTCGACGAGGCGGCAACGAACCCCGATCTGGCTCCGCTGGTCCGGGCCGTGGAGACCCTGAAGGCACCGGTGCCCGCCTAGGGCCCGTCCGGCGGACCGGGCGTCGGCCCGGTTCTAGAGTGCGGGCATGGCAGATCTCGAAATACGCCCCACCACCGCCGAAGACATCCCGGCGGTCGTCGCGATGCTCGCCGACGACCCGTTGGGCGCACAGCGCGAATCACCGGACGACCTGGGACCGTACCGGGCCGCCTTCGAACGCCTCAGGGTTGATCCGAACCAGCATCTGATGGTGGCCGTCCGCGAGGGTCGTGTCGTCGGCACGCTCCAGCTGACGATCGTCCCCGGACTGTCCCGGCGCGGCGCCACGCGTTCGATCGTCGAAGGGGTACGCATACACGCTGACGAACGTGGCAGCGGACTGGGCACACAGCTGATCGAGTGGGCGATCGACGAGTCCCGACGGCAGGGCTGCCACCTGGTGCAGCTCACCTCCGACAAGACCCGTACCGACGCCCACCGCTTCTACGAGCGACTCGGCTTCGAGGCCTCGCACACGGGCTTCAAACTCCAGCTCTGAATACACCGCTCCCGCCACACGCCCTCAACGGCGCGCGGCCCTGTTTCACGTGAAACAGGGCCGCTTCGGCCGGACGGCTGTTATCCGATCCCCCGCCATCCCTCCGGGTCCACTCCACCCGGTACGGAGCCGCCCTCGTCGTACGGCTGACGCGTGAAGACGAACGACCCGAGATCCAGATGGCTGACGGTGCCGTCCGGACGCCTCACCGCACGCAGCGACTCCCCCGCGTAATACCCCTCCAGTCCCGTCCAGCTGCCGTCACCGTTCACCCGGAAGCGTGAGCGGCGACCCTGGCCGGACAGCGGCCCCAGCGAGACGCCTCCGTCGGGCGTCAGCCGCAGGGCGAAGGCGTGCGTCCCCCAGTACCACTGCCCCGCCAACTCCAGTACGGAGGAGTCGACCTCCCGCAGCGGACGCCACGGTTCGGGAATCCGGGGCTCCGCCTCGGCGACGATGCGTACGAGGTCGGCTCCGACCCCGGCGAGCAGTGGCCCCGAGGTGCAGTTGGTCAGAACCACCGCGGCCACGTCGTCCTCCACGCCGATGGTGAGGTTGGCCAGGTAGCCCGGCAGGGACCCGGAATGCCCGACGAGCAGCCGCCCGTCCCGGTGCTGGATCTGCAGCCCCAGTCCGTAGGCCGCGCCGTCCACCACATCCGCGACCTCGGCCGGAGCGGCGGGCGCCCGCATCTCCCGCACGGTCTCCGCCCCGAGCACCCGGTCGTCCCCCAGCGTCAGAAAGACGGCGAACCGCGCCAGGTCCCCGGTGGTGGACCAGAGCTGTCCGGCCGGGGCCATCCGCCCGAGGTCCTCGACAGGCTCGGCAAGCATCACATCGGCCCAGGGATGCACCGCCCAGCCACCGGCATGCGGGGCGCTGGGCCGGGTGGCCGTACGCCGCAGACCCAGCGGGTCCAGCACCTCCCGCTGCAGCGCCTCTTCCCATGGAGCGCCACGCAGCTTCTCGACCAGCGCGCCGAGAAGCGTGTAGCCGGGGTTGGAGTAGTGGTGCCGCCGACCCACCGGGTGCAGGAGCGGCTGCTTGCCCAGCACATCGGCGAGTTCGGGGCGCAGCGAACCCGGCGTCCGCTCCCACCAGGGCGCCGGTGACTCGGCGGCCAGCCCGCCCGTGTGCGCGAGCAGTTCGGCGATCGTGGCCTCCCCCGCGCCGGTGCCCGGCAGGTGCTTCTCCAGCGGATCCCCGAGGTCGAGCACGCCCTCGTCGCGCAGCCGCAGGACGAGGACGGCGGTGAACGTCTTGGTGATCGAGCCGATCCGGTACTGCACGTTCTCGTCCGGGCCGTGCCCGTCGACCGAGGTCCGCGCACCGTGCCACACGGCCCGCCCGCCCCGGACCACCGCCGCAACGAGCGACGGCGTACGCCCTTCCGCCTGGGCCACGGCGATCCGGTGCGTCAGCGCCCGCCGGGTGGTGGGGAGCAGCTCTCCCTGAGGTGTCGTCATGTGCCCAGTCCACCGGCCGGGACACCGCACGTCGAGCCGATTTCCGGGACGGTCAGGTCTGTGCCATGTCCACGAAACGCGAGTAATGCCCCTGGAAGGCGACCGTGATCGTCGCCGTCGGACCGTTACGGTGCTTGGCCACGATCAGGTCCGCCTCGCCCGCGCGCGGTGACTCCTTCTCATAGGCGTCCTCGCGGTGCAGCAGGATGACCATGTCGGCGTCCTGCTCGATCGAACCGGACTCACGCAGGTCGGAGACCATGGGCTTCTTGTCGGTACGCTGCTCCGGACCACGGTTCAGCTGGGAGAGCGCGATGACCGGGATCTCCAGCTCCTTCGCCAGCAGTTTGAGGTTTCGGGACATGTCCGAGACCTCCTGCTGTCGGCTCTCGGCGCGCTTCGAACCGCCGGACTGCATCAGCTGGAGGTAGTCGATCACGACCAGCTTGAGATCGTTGCGCTGTTTGAGGCGACGGCACTTGGCGCGGATCTCCATCATCGACAGGTTCGGGGAGTCGTCGATGTAGAGCGGAGCGGCCGAAACGTCGGGCATCCGGCGCGCCAGCCGGGTCCAGTCGTCGTCCGTCATCGTTCCCGACCGCATGTGGTGCAGCGCGACGCGGGCCTCGGCGGACAGCAGTCGCATCGCGATCTCGTTGCGCCCCATTTCGAGCGAGAAGATGACGCTCGGCAGGTTGTTCTTGATCGAGGCGGCCCGCGCGAAGTCCAGGGCCAGGGTCGACTTGCCCATCGCGGGACGGGCGGCGATGACGACCATCTGCCCGGGGTGAAGGCCGTTGGTCAGCGAATCGAAGTCCGTGAAACCCGTCGGCACGCCGGTCATCTCGCCGCTGCGCGATCCGATGGCCTCGATCTCGTCGAGCGCGCCCTCCATGATGTCGCCGAGCGGCAGGTAGTCCTCGCTGGTGCGTTGCTCGGTGACGGCGTAGATCTCGGCCTGGGCGCGGTTGACGATCTCGTCGACGTCGTCGTCGGCCGCGTATCCCATCTGTGTGATCCGGGTGCCGGCCTCGACCAGGCGGCGCAGCACCGCCCGCTCGTGCACGATCTCCGCGTAGTACGCGGCGTTCGCGGCCGTCGGCACCGTCTGGACGAGGGTGTGCAGGTACGAGGCGCCACCGACCTTGTTGATCTCCCCGCGCTTGGTGAGCTCGGCGGCGATCGTGATGGGGTCGGCCGGCTCGCCCTTGGCATAGACGTCGAGGATGGCCTGGTAGACCGTCTCGTGGGCCGGCTTGTAGAAGTCGTGGCCTTTGAGGATCTCGACGACGTCGGCGATGGCGTCCTTGGACAGGAGCATCCCGCCGAGGACGGACTGCTCGGCGTCCAGGTCCTGCGGTGGCACCCGCTCGAAGGACGCGCCACCGCCGTCCCACCCGCTGTCCGGGCCGCGCTCGTGCTGCTCGTCCCGGCTGCGGCCGCCCTCACTGCGGCGGCGGGAAGCGGGCAGACGATCACTGGGGCCGCTGTCGGCCCACGGGTCGTCCAAGGGCTCGGAAATGCTCACCGAGCCACCTCCTCCCGTCCGCCGAGCGGACCTCGCCGTGCCCCTCATTTCTACGGCACGGCACTGACAAATAAGACGCCCAACTCCGGTTCTGGCGCGTCGGTTTTGTGAGGGTTCACCGGCCGACGGACGGAGCGGGCGCCGGATAACCGTAGGCCTGCGGGCACCGTCAGCCAATCTGGTTATCCACAGGCCATGTGGACGACCGGCCAGATGCTGTGGAGAACTCCGCGAAACCTGTGCACGACCCGGTGGACAGCCCTGTGAACAAGCCCGCACCCCGACCCGAGAACCCGCCTTGAACTGGGCCTTTATCGTCCACCGCCTGTGCAGAAGAAAAACTTTCCCAGTCGGACCAAGATCACTTCGAACGGTACCCAGAAGTACACGGTTCGAGACCGGACGTAAGGGTCATCGAAGCTTTGCATCTCTTACCTGTGGACGATTAGATTGGTGCTCATGACACAGGCCCCCGCGCGTACCCGGTCCGTCCGGCGCCGGCACGACCGAGAGATCGTCGCGCTGGCCGTTCCGGCCTTCGGCGCGCTCGTCGCCGAGCCCCTCTTCGTCATGGCCGACAGTGCCATCGTCGGCCATCTCGGAACCGCTCAGCTCGCCGGCCTCGGCATCGCCTCGGCCCTGCTCACCACGGCCGTCAGCGTCTTCGTCTTCCTCGCCTACGCCACCACCGCGGCCGTCTCGCGCCGCGTAGGCGCGGGCGACCTGCAAGCAGCGATCCGTCAGGGCATGGACGGCATCTGGCTGGCACTGCTGCTCGGCGCCGCCGTCATCGCGGTCTTCCTGCCCGCGGCCCCCTCCCTGGTGGAACTTTTCGGCGCTTCCGACACCGCGGCCCCCTATGCCACCACCTATCTGAGGATTTCCTCCCTCGGCATCCCCGCCATGCTCGTCGTGCTGGCTTCGACCGGTGTCCTGAGGGGACTGCAGAACACCCGGACCCCGCTCTATGTGGCCGTGGCCGGCTTCATCGCCAACGCCGTCCTCAACGTCCTGCTCGTCTACGGCGCCGGACTCGGCATCGCGGGCTCCGCCTGGGGCACCGTCATCGCCCAGTGCGGCATGGCCGCGGTCTACCTGTGGGTGGTCGTCCGCGGAGCCCGACGACACGGTGCCTCCTTGCGCCCGGACCTGGCCGGCATCAGAACTTCCGCTCAGGCCGGAATGCCGCTGCTCGTCCGCACGCTCTCCCTGCGGGCGATTCTCATGATCGCGACGGCCGTGGCGGCCCGCCTCGGGGACGCCGACATCGCGGCACATCAGATCGTCCTGTCCCTGTGGAGCCTGCTCGCGTTCGCCCTCGACGCCATCGCCATCGCGGGGCAGGCCATCATCGGGCGCTATCTGGGCGCCGACGACGCCCAGGGTGCGCGTGACGCCTGTCGCAGGATGGTGGAGTGGGGCGTCGCGGTCGGGGTCGTACTGGGTCTGCTCGTGGTGCTGTCCCGCCCGGCATTCCTGCCCCTGTTCACCGGCGACTCCATGGTCAAGGACGCCGCGCTGCCCGCGCTGGTGATCGTCGCCGTCGCACAGCCGGTCTGCGGTGTGGTCTACGTCCTGGACGGCGTCCTCATGGGTGCGGGCGACGGCCCCTACCTTGCCTGGGCCATGCTGCTCACTCTGGCGGTCTTCACTCCCGCGGCGCTGCTCGTCCCGACACTCGGCGGTGGGCTCACCGCCCTGTGGGCGGCCATGACGCTGATGATGGCGATGCGTCTGGTGACGCTGTGGCTGCGTACCCGATCGGGGCGCTGGATCGTCACCGGGGCGACGCGCTGACCGTTTCACGTGAAACACGGCTACGAGCACAGTCACGCAGAGGGGCCGCATCCCCTGACGGGAGATGCGGCCCCTCTCATCGCTTCAGCGAGAGCAGTGTGCTCAGGCAGCGACGACCTCGACGCTGACCTTGGCGTCAACCTCGGGGTGCAGACGCACGGACGTCTCGTGGGCGCCCAGGGTCTTGATCGGCGAGCCCAGCTCGATGCGGCGCTTGTCGACCTCGGGGCCACCGGCGGCCTTGATCGCCGAAGCGACGTCGGCCGGGGTGACGGAGCCGAAGAGACGACCGGCGTCGCCGGAGCGGACGGCCAGACGGACCTTCACACCCTCGAGCTGGGCCTTCACCTGGTTGGCCTGCTCGATGGTCTGGATCTCGTGGATCTTGCGAGCACGACGGATCTGCTCGACGTCCTTCTCGCCACCCTTGGTCCAGCGGATAGCGAACTTCCGCGGGATCAGGTAGTTGCGAGCGTAACCGTCCTTGACGTCGACGACGTCGCCCGCGGCACCGAGGCCGGTGACCTCGTGGGTGAGGATGATCTTCATGTTTCGGTCACCCTTCCCTTATCGCGCGGTGGAGGTGTAGGGCAGCAGCGCCATCTCACGGCTGTTCTTCACGGCCGTGGCGACGTCACGCTGGTGCTGGGTGCAGTTGCCGGTCACGCGGCGGGCACGGATCTTGCCGCGGTCGGAAATGAACTTCCGCAGCATGTTCGTGTCCTTGTAGTCCACGTACGTGACCTTGTCCTTGCAGAACGCGCAGACCTTCTTCTTCGGCTTGCGCACAGGCGGCTTAGCCATGATGTTTCTCCTGTGTGATCAAGAAGTGTGGGTAGAGCCCGTCCCTTAGAAGGGGGGCTCGTCCGAGTAGCCGCCACCGCCGCCGGAGCCACCGCCCCAGCCGCCGCCACCCTGGCCGCCACCACCCTGCTGGCCACCGGCGGGAGCACCACCGGTCGCCCAGGGGTCGTCGGCCGGCGCGCCGCCGCCCTGCTGGCCGCCACCGGGGCCGCCGCCCCAGCCGCCGCCACCCTGGCCGCCACCGCCGCCGTAACCGCCCTGGCCTCCGCGGCCCTGGCCCGAGGTCTTGGTGACCTTGGCCGTGGCGCTGCGCAGGCTGGCGCCGACCTCGTCGACGTCCAGCTCGTAGACCGTGCGCTTGACGCCCTCACGGTCCTCGTAGGACCGCTGCTTCAGCCGGCCCTGCACGATGACGCGCATGCCTCGCTGGAGCGACTCGGCGACGTTCTCCGCCGCCTGACGCCAGACCGAGCAGGTCAGGAACAGGCTCTCGCCGTCCTTCCACTCGTTCGTCTGGCGGTCGAAGGTGCGGGGAGTCGACGCGACGCGGAACTTCGCGACGGCCGCACCGGACGGGGTGAAGCGCAGCTCGGGGTCGTCGACAAGATTGCCGACGACCGTGATGACGGTCTCGCCTGCCATGGGGAACCTCTCGGCGGGTTTGCTGCTCTGGCTGCTTGGTTGCTGCTACTCGAATCCCGGGATCAGCTGAGCGGGAAGGCTCAGTGCATCTCGGGACGGAGGACCTTGGTCCGGAGGACCGACTCGTTCAGGTTCATCTGGCGGTCGAGCTCCTTGACGACCGCAGGCTCGGCCTGCAGGTCGATGACCGAGTAGATGCCCTCGGGCTTCTTCTTGATCTCGTACGAGAGACGACGACGGCCCCAGGTGTCGACCTTCTCGACCTTTCCGCCGCCGTCACGGACGACAGAGAGGAAGTTCTCGATCAGCGGGGAGACAGAGCGCTCCTCGAGATCGGGGTCGAGGATGACCATCACCTCGTAGTGACGCATGTGGAACCCACCTCCTTTGGACTCAGCGGCCACGGTCGTTCCGTGGCAGGAGGGTTGCGATGCGTTCGCACCGGCATCAACGAGTAAACCAGGACCCACTGACAATCGGGCCTCCTCCGAGGAGGTGGCCCGGCCGGGGCCGGCAACAGACACCGGTGCGGAAGGTACAGCGTACCCGGCCGCCGCCGTGCGGTTGAAATCCGGCCCCGAGGGGACACAATCGGTAGTCAGGGATGTGAGGGCTAAAACACACTGCCTTCGGCAGGAGGTTCTCCATGGCACAGATCATGCGACCCGCCAGGCCCCGGACCGGCCTGCTGGCCACCGACGGCAAACGACACCCCCTCCAGGACTCACTGCTGGCCGTGACCCTGGTCCTCGGGGTGCTCGCCCTGGCCACCGCGAGCTTCCGGGGACTGCACGTCCTGACCTCCTGGGCGGGGCTGCTCGGTGTCCTGACCGGCGGGTACGGCCAGTACGTGTCCGAGACGACACGGGAGCGCTTCGGCCTGGTACTCGGGCTCGGCGCCTCCGCACTCGGTCTGTTCTTCGGCATCTACCACGGCGGGCTCGTCGGCTGATCCCCGTCGGCGGCTGCCCGCCGCACAAGCCCTTCCAGCCGTACGCCGGACGGGGCGCTCACAGGGCGCAGTAGGCTTCGCGCGAGAGCCGGAGCCCCTGTACCCATGGGGACACACCAGCCCGAGGAGCGCCCCGAATGAGCCTGACCCTGAGGACCATCAGCCGCGAGCAGCATCTGGCCTACATCCAGAGCCTGCCGGCGGCGAGTCACATGCAGGTCCCGGCATGGGCGGACGTCAAGGCGGAATGGCGCTCGGAGAACCTCGGCTGGTTCGACGACCGGACCGGTGAGCTGGTCGGTGTGGGGCTCGTCCTGTACCGGCAGCTGCCCAAGATCAAGCGTTACCTCGCCTACCTCCCCGAGGGCCCGGTCATCAACTGGTTCGCGCCGAACCTCCAGGACTGGATGGAGCCGATGCTGGCGCACCTCAAGCAGCAGGGCGCCTTCTCGGTGAAGATGGGCCCGCCGGTGATCATCCGGCGCTGGGACGCGACGTCCATCAAGAAGGGCATCCAGGACCCGGACGTCAAGCGGCTGCGGGACATAGAGGCGGACCACATCGAGCCGCGCGCGTTCGAGGTGGCCGACAAGCTGCGCCGCATGGGCTGGCAGCAGGGCGAGGACGGCGGCGCCGGCTTCGGTGACGTGCAGCCCCGTTACGTCTTCCAGGTGCCGCTGGCCAACCGCTCCCTGGAAGAGGTCCACAAGAACTTCAACCAGCTGTGGCGCCGCAACATCAAGAAGGCCGAGAAGGCCGGTGTCGAGGTGGTCCAGGGCGGCTACCACGACCTCGAGGAGTGGCAGCGCCTGTACGAGATCACGGCCGTGCGCGACCACTTCCGGCCGCGCCCGCTGTCGTACTTCCAGCGCATGTGGGCGGCCCTCAACAACGAGGACCCCAACCGCATGCGGCTGTACTTCGCCCGGCACAACGGGGTCAACCTGTCGGCGGCGACCATGCTGGTCGTCGGCGGACACGTCTGGTACTCCTACGGCGCCTCCGACAACATCGGTCGCGAGGTCCGGCCGTCGAACGCCATGCAGTGGGCCATGCTCCGCGACTCCTACGCGCTGGGCGCCACCGTCTACGACCTGCGCGGCATCTCCGACTCGCTGGACGAGAGCGACCACCTCTTCGGCCTGATCCAGTTCAAGGTGGGTACGGGCGGTCAGGCGGCCGAGTACCTCGGCGAGTGGGACTTCCCGCTGAACAAGCTGCTGCACAAGGCGCTCGACATCTACATGTCGCGCCGCTGACCGCACAGCCCATCCCCGATCCGCACTCTGACAGCCACGAGAAAGGTTCCAGGTCCGGCCATGGCGCTCACGCTCTACGTCGACACCGCGCGCTGGCGGGCGCACCACAAGCACGTG
The DNA here is from genome assembly GCF_055635195.1 of Streptomyces sp. NPDC111628. NCBI lineage: Bacteria > Bacillati > Actinomycetota > Actinomycetes > Kitasatosporales > Streptomycetaceae > Streptomyces > Streptomyces sp. NPDC111628. The sequence continues at coordinate 215,211 of NZ_JBVKBZ010000005.1, forward strand.
CAGGAGCAGTTCCCCGGACTGGTCCCGGTCTGCAAGGGCAACGGCTACGGGTTCGGTCACGAGCGGCTGGCGGAGGAGGCCACACGGCTGGGCTCGGACGTGCTGGCCGTCGGCACCACCTACGAGGCCGCCCGGATCAAGGACTTCTTCGGCGGTGACCTGCTGGTCCTGACGCCGTACCGCCGCGGTGAGGAGCCCGTTCCGCTGCCCGACCGGGTCGTGCGCTCGGTGTCGTCCATCGACGGCGTGTACGGCCTGGTCGGCGCGCGCGTGGTCATCGAGGTGATGTCCTCGATGAAGCGGCACGGCATCAGCGAGCAGGACCTGCCGCAGCTGCACGCCGCCATAGAGAACGTCCGGCTGGAGGGCTTCGCCATCCACCTGCCGCTGGACCGTACCGACGGCTCGGACGCCGTCGAGGAGGTCATCGGCTGGATGGACCGGCTGCGCGCGGCCCGGCTGCCGCTGCACACCATGTTCGTCAGCCATCTCAAGGCCGACGAACTGGCCCGGCTCCAGCAGCAGTTCCCGCAGACCCGCTTCCGCGCCCGCATCGGCACCCGGCTGTGGCTGGGGGACCACGAGGCCACCGAGTACCGCGGCGCCGTCCTGGACGTCACGCGCGTCGCCAAGGGTGAGCGTTTCGGCTACCGGCAGCAGAAGGCCGCCTCGGACGGCTTCCTGGTGGTCGTGGCGGGCGGTACGTCGCACGGGGTGGGGCTGGAGGCCCCGAAGGCGCTGCACGGCGTCATGCCACGCGCCAAGGGTGTCGCCCGGGCCGGTCTCGCCACGGTCAACCGGAATCTCTCGCCGTTCGTCTGGAGCGGCAAGCAGCGTTGGTTCGCGGAGCCGCCGCACATGCAGGTGTCGATCCTGTTCGTGCCCTCGGACGCCTCGGAGCCCCAGGTGGGTGACGAGCTGGTGGCCCATCTTCGGCACACCACCACGCAGTTCGACCGCATCCTCGACCGCTAGCGAGCGGCTCCGCCGACGAGAGGGCCGTACACGAGGTCTTCGTGATCCTCGTGTACGGCCCTTCACACGCTCGCTCAGAGCGAACCGTTCGGCTGCCGCCCCTTGCCCCAGTGCACCTGGGGCCCCTCGAAGTGGGCCGTGGGCCGCTCGGTCCGAGCCGCGGGGCCCAGGACGAAGACGTCCTCCGCACCGTCCAGCACACCGCCCGACGGGTCGTCGTCACCCGTCCGCCGGACCGGGTCCCGGTCCGGCATCAGGATGTCGCGCACGACCATGGCGCAGAGGAACAGCGTTCCCAGCAGGTGCAGACCGATGGCCCAGTGGTAGCCGTCCGTCGGCAACCCCTTGTGGGCGTCGCCGCTGGTCGTGTACGCGAGGTACATCCAGATACCGAGGAAGTAGGCGACCTCGCACGCCTGCCAGATCAGGAAGTCCCGCCACTTGGGCCGGGCCAGCGCGGCCAGCGGCACCAGCCAGAGCACGTACTGCGGTGAGTAGACCTTGTTGGTGAGGATGAACGCCGCGACGATCAGGAAGGCGAGCTGGGCGAACCGCGGGCGGCGGGGGGCGGTCAGCGTGAGCGCCGCGACGGCGCCGCAGCACAGCAGCATCAGAAGCGTGGCGAGGGTGTTGACAGTCTCGGTACTGGGCGGGTTGTCGGAGTTCTGGACGAGGATCAGCCAGAAGGACCCGAAGTCCACGCCCCGTTCCTGGCTGAACGTGTAGAACTTCGACCAGCCGTCGAAGGCGTAGAGCATCACCGGCAGGTTCACCACCAGCCAGGCGACGGCCGCACCCCCCAGCGCCGTTGCAAACGCCCGCCATTTGCCCGCACGCCAGCACAGGACGAGCAGGGGCCCGAGGATGAGGAAGGGGTAGAGCTTGGCGGCCGTGGCCAGGCCCAGCAGCACGCCGAAGGCCAGCGGACGCTCCCGGGACCACATGAGGACGGCGGCGGCCGTCAGGGCGACGGCCAGCAGGTCCCAGTTGACGGTGGCGGTCAGCGCGAAGGCGGGGGCCAGGGCGACCAGCAGACCGTCCCAGGGTCGCCGGGTGTGCGTGCGGGTCACACAGACGGCGATCACGGCCGCACAGACCATGAGCATCCCCGCGTTGACCATCCAGTACCACTGTTCCTGGTGCTGGATGGAGCCGCTGCCCGGCGTGAGCCAGGACGCGACCTCCATGAACAGGCCGGTCAGCACGGGGTACTCCAGGTACTCCATGTCGCCGGGGAGCTTGTCGAAGTACGGCACGAGCCCGTCGACGAAACCGCGGCCCTGGTAGAGGTGCGGGATGTCCGAGTAGCACGCGTGCGTGTACTGGGAGCTGGCTCCGAAGAACCAGGCCCCGTTGTAGCAGGGTGCCTTCTGGACCAGTCCTAGGGTGAACATGCCGATCGCCACGAGCGCGATCACCCGCACGGGGGTCCACCAGGACGTACCGAGCAGGGCACGGCGTCCCAGCGGGCCGCCGATCAGCTCGCTGCCGGCTGCGGCGACCGTGTCCTCCGTGGTCGGCCGCACCGGGTCCGGCTCGTGCACGCTCGCTGGCGTCGATTCTGCACTGGGCATGGGGCACATCCTGCCGTACGAGGCTGAGAACACGACGGGGCCGCCGCACCCTCGTGGATGCGGCGGCCCCTGTTTCACGTGAAACTTGCGGGTGTTTCACGTGAAACACCCCTGCTCGGGACTCTTCGGCTAGCCGTTCGCACCCCAGATGGTGTTTCCACGACTGTTTCCGCTGCTGTCGCCCTCTCCCTCTGTCTCGGTGGCCGAGGGAGAAGGCGATTGACTCCCCTCGGAGCCGCCCGGTCCATTGCCTCCGTTGTCGTTGCCGCCGTTGTTCCCGTTGCCGCAGTTGATGTCCCAGAAATCGCACGACTCAGTCGGCGCGGGAGGGGAGGGACTGTTCTGCGTGTCGCTGGGCGACGGAGTCGGCGACGGGCTGACTTCCTCGGTCTCGGAGGCGGAAGGAGAAGGGGAGGGAGTCGGAGTGGGCGACGGGGTGTCGTTGATGACCTCGCCGATGGGCTCCGGCTTCGGGAACTTCTCCACCTTCATGCCCTTGACCGCGTCGGACATGTAGTCCTGCCAGATCGTGGACGGGAAGGAGGCACCGTGGATCTTCTTCTCGCCACCGGTTCCGTACATCTCCAGGAACGTGCGGTCCTTGATGGTCTCGTCGTCCGGGTAGCGGTACATGCTGATCGCGGTCGACAGCTGCGGGGTGTAGCCGACGAACCAGGCGGACTTGTTGCCGTCGGTGGTACCGGTCTTGCCGGCCACGTCACGGCCGGGCAACTGGGCGTTGGTGCCCGTTCCCTTCTCGACGACGGTCTTCAGGACGTCCGTCACGTTGTCCGCGACCTTCGCCGTGTACGCCTGCTTCTCCTCGACCTTGTGCGTGTAGAGCGTGCCGTCCTTGTTCGTCACCTTCGTGACGGAGTACGGCTCGCGCTGCTTGCCGCTGTCGGCGAAGGTGGCGTACGCGCCCGCCATGCGGATGGCGCTGGGGTCCGAGACACCGATGGAGAAGGACGGGTAGCCGGCGCCGGCCAGGCTGTCCTCCAGGAGTCCCGCGTCTTCGGCGGACTCCTTCACCTTGTCCAGACCGACGTCCATGCCGAGCTGCACGAAGGCGGAGTTCACCGACTCCCGCATCGCCTCACGAAGGTCGATCTTGTAGTCCGGCGGGCTACCGACGTCGTCCTGACCGTCGTTCTCCTGACGCCACTGCTCGCCCTTCTCGTTCTCCCAGATCGACCCGTCATAGTTATTGATCTTCAGGTCGTTCTTGCCGCTGTAGAGGCTCTTGGGGGAGACGACGGTGCGCTCGTCCTGGGCCTGGACCGGACCGAGGTCCGGGTCGCGCACGCCCCACTTCATCGCAGCCGCGAGCACGAACGGCTTGAACGTCGAACCGACCTGGGCACCGGTCACGTCGGCGTTGTTGGTGAAGTGCTTGGTGGCGTCCTGGCCACCGTAGATGGCCTTGATGGCCCCGGTCCTGGTGTCGATGGACGCCCCGCCGAACTGGACGTGCGTGTCCTTCTCGGGCCGCTTCTTGGGGTCGATCTTCTCCTTGTAGACCTTCTGGACCGCCTTCTCCATCTCGTCGACCTTCTTCTTGTCGAAGGTCGTGTAGATCGAGTAGCCGCCCTTCTCCAGCTGCTGCTCCGTCACCGCGCCACTCCTGACCACGGAGGCCTTGGCGAGCCTGACGAGGTAGCCGATCTGGCCGCCCAGCTTCGCGTTCGACTGCGGGTTCTGCGTGGTGGGGAGTTCGGTGTACTTGGCTCGGTCCGCCTGGCTCAGATGCCCGTACTCCACCATCTTGTCGAGGGTGTCCTGCATCTGGGACTGGGCACGCTTCTTGTTCGCCTCCGGCGTGGCCGCCGGGTCGATCGCGATCGAGCCCGCCGGGTCGTAGTAGGTGGCGCCCTTGAGCACCGCCGACAGGAAGGCGCACTGTCCCGGGTTGAGGTCGACGGCGTCGACGTTGAAGTACGCCCGCGCGGCCGCCTGGATGCCGTAGGCGCCGCGGCCGTAGTAGGCGGAGTTCAGGTAGCCCTCGAGGATCTTGTCCTTCGGCTCCTCGGCACCGACCTTGATCGAGACGAAGATCTCCTTGAACTTGCGGGAGAGCGTCTGCGACTGGTCGTTCAGCATGGCGTTCTTGACGTACTGCTGGGTGATGGTGGAGCCACCCTGGGTGTCCCCGCCCTTGGCCATGTTGAACACGGCGCGGGCGATGCCCTTGGGGTCGATGCCGCTGTCGGAGTAGAACGTCTTGTTCTCCTGCGAGATGACGGCATAGCGCATCGCCTTGGGAATCTGCGAGAGATTCACGCTCTGGCGGTTGCGGTCCCCGCCCGTGGCCACCATCTGGGTGTTGTCGGCCCAGTAGTAGACGTTGTTCTGCGCCGTGGCGCTCTCGTCGATGACGGGGACGCTCACCATGGCGTAGGCGAGGCCGGCGGCGCCGACCAGGCAGCCGAAGAACGCGATGCACAGCCCGGAGACGAGCCTCCAGGAGGGCACCCAGCGCTGCCACCCGTCCCTGTCGTGGCGCGGGTAGTCGATCATGCGCTTCTTGCCGGGCGCCGCGGCCCGGCCTCGCCCGGGCCCTGCCGGGCCGCCGGGTGCCCCTCGCCGGCCGCCGCGGCCCGGCTCGGCCGCTCTGCGGCGGCCGCCCCCGTTCCGCTGTGCCGCGCGCCGGGCTTCGGCGCGGCTGCCGTACTCAGGCTCCTCGTTCTCCGGACCGTACGAGCCGGACGGAGACCCTGTGGCGCCTCGCGGTGCCGCACGGCGGCCGGAGGACGAGCCGGACTGACCGCGTCGGGCCGCGGCACGTCCGCCTCCCTGCGGCTGCGGCGGTTTGCGACGGTGCTCGCTCATCGAACGACTACTCCTCGGGCAGGCGCACCTTTGCGCGCCTGGTAAAGGCGGCTGGTTTCCGGTCCCCCCGAAGTACGGATGCGGCCCCTTCCGCATTCACCCGTACTGCACCGGGGACAAGGACGCCCCCAGACGTCACTCGGTTCCCGGTGGTTTGCATGGCGCACACACTACGCACCGTCAAAACCCCCGCGGCCCGAAGTTCACCTCAAATCAGGCAACTTGCTCGCGATGAAACCCTGATGTGATCCCGTTCACCAGTTCCCCTCTTGTCGCACGCAGCAGCTCGTTCTATCGTGCTGATGTATCGACTCGATACATCAGCGCGGCATAAGGGCGAGAGGAGGCGACGATGAGCCGGAGATCCGGCATCCTCGAGTTCGCCGTACTCGGCCTGCTCCGCGAGTCCCCGATGCACGGCTATGAGCTGCGTAAACGGCTCAACACGTCACTGGGTGTGTTCCGGGCGTTCAGCTACGGGACGCTCTATCCCTGCCTCAAGACGCTGGTCGCCAACGGCTGGTTGATCGAGGAACCGGGGAACGTCGGCGAGGCCGCCGCTTCCCTCACGGGACGCCGCGCCAAGATCGTCTACCGGTTGACGGCCGACGGTAAGGAACATTTCGAGCAGCTCCTCTCCCAGGCGGGCCCGGACGCGTACGACGACGAGACCTTCGCCGCTCGCTTCGCGTTCTTCGGCCAGACGTCGCGAGACGTGCGCATGCGCGTGCTCGAGGGCCGGCGCAGCCGGCTGGAGGAGCGCCTGGAGAAGATGCGGGCCTCACTGGCCCGCACCCGGGAGCGACTCGACGACTACACGCTTGAGCTGCAGCGCCACGGAATGGAGTCCGTGGAGCGCGAAGTGCGCTGGCTGAACGAGCTCATCGAGAGCGAGCGGGCGGGGCGGGACCTGAGGGGTTCCGCCACCGAGGGGACCGCTCAACAGGACACGACATCTGGAGCGACGGGCGGCCTGCCCCGGCCGGGGAACGATCCCCGGCCGGATACGCCCGGCGACACCGCCACGTGAGCGCCCAGTCAGGGCCTCACTCGTACACACAGGGAGCAACCGGAATGGGTTCGGTTCGCGTAGCCATCGTCGGTGTGGGCAACTGCGCCGCATCGCTGGTGCAGGGCGTCGAGTACTACAAGGACGCCGATCCGGCGGCCAAGGTCCCCGGCCTGATGCACGTCCAGTTCGGCGACTACCACGTCAGTGACATCGAGTTCGTCGCCGCCTTCGACGTGGACGCCAAGAAGGTCGGCCTGGATCTCGCGGACGCCATCGGCGCCTCCGAGAACAACACCATCAAGATCTGCGACGTGCCGAACAGCGGCGTCCAGGTCCAGCGCGGCCACACCCACGACGGTCTCGGCAAGTACTACCGCCAGACCATCGAGGAGTCCGCCGAGGCGCCGGTCGACATCGTCCAGGTCCTCAAGGACAAGCAGGTCGACGTTCTGGTCTGCTACCTGCCCGTCGGTTCCGAGGCCGCGGCGAAGTACTACGCCCAGTGCGCCATCGACGCCAAGGTCGCCTTCGTCAACGCCCTCCCGGTCTTCATCGCCGGCACCAAGGAGTGGGCGGACAAGTTCACCGAGGCGGGCGTCCCGATCGTCGGCGACGACATCAAGTCGCAGGTCGGCGCCACCATCACGCACCGTGTCATGGCGAAGCTGTTCGAGGACCGGGGCGTCGTCCTGGACCGCACGATGCAGCTGAACGTCGGCGGCAACATGGACTTCAAGAACATGCTCGAGCGCGAGCGCCTGGAGTCCAAGAAGATCTCCAAGACGCAGGCCGTCACCTCCCAGATCCCCGACCGCGACCTGGGTGCGGACAACGTCCACATCGGCCCGTCCGACTACGTCGCCTGGCTGGACGACCGCAAGTGGGCCTACGTCCGCCTCGAGGGCCGCGCCTTCGGTGACGTCCCGCTGAACCTGGAGTACAAGCTCGAGGTCTGGGACTCCCCGAACTCGGCCGGTGTCATCATCGACGCCCTGCGCGCCGCGAAGATCGCCAAGGACCGCGGCATCGGCGGCCCGATCCTGTCGGCGTCGAGCTACTTCATGAAGTCCCCGCCGGTCCAGTACTTCGACGACGAGGCCCGCGCCAACGTCGAGAAGTTCATCGCGGGCGAGGTCGAGCGCTGATCAGCCGCTGACCCCGGTCTGCCGAGGGTCCCCGGGTCGCATGACCCGGGGACCCTTCCCGTATGTGAGGCTGTGCCCCATGGCCGTCGTCCGTGACCTGCGCGTCCTGCTGCGCCTGAAGGGGTTTCGGCGCCTGCTCGCCGTTCGACTGCTCTCCCAGGGCGCCGACGGCGTCTACCAGGTCGCGCTCGCCACCTACGTCGTGTTCTCCCCGGAGAAGCAGACCTCGCCCGCCGCGATCGCCTCCGCGATGGCGGTCCTGCTGCTCCCGTACTCCCTGGTGGGCCCGTTCGCCGGTGTCCTGCTGGACCGCTGGCGCCGCCGCCAGGTCTTCGTGTACGGCAACCTGCTGCGTGCGGTGCTGGCCACGGTGACGGCGGTTCTGATGATCGCCTCCGTCCCCGACTGGCTCTTCTACGTCTCCGCCCTCTGCGTCACGGCCGTCAACCGCTTCGTGCTCGCGGGCCTGTCCGCCGCACTGCCCCGGGTGGTCGACGCCGAACGACTGGTGATCGCCAACTCCCTCTCCCCGACGGCCGGCACCCTGGCCGCCACGGCGGGCGGCGGCCTCGCCTTCGTCGTACGCCTCGTGGTCTCGGACTCCGACGCCGCCGTGGTGCTGCTCGGCGCCGGCCTCTATCTGTGCGGAGCCCTGGCATCGCTGCGGATCGCCGTGGAACTGCTGGGCCCCGACCCGGCACTCGTACCGCCCAGGCTGACCTCGGCGCTCAGCGGCACCGTCCGCGACCTGGCGGCGGGCGTGCGTCATCTCGCCGCCCCCGCCCGCCGGGAAGCGGCCTGGGCACTCGCGGGCATGACGCTGATGCGGTTCTGCTACGGCGCCCTGCTGGTCATGCTGCTGATGCTGTGCCGGTACTCCCTGACCTCGGACACGGACGAGGGACTCGCCCTGCTGGGGCTTGCGCTGGGGGTCTCCGGGGCCGGCTTCTTCGCGGCGGCGGTGGTCACCCCCTGGGCGGCGGGACGACTGGGGCCCGGCCGCTGGATGGCCGTGTGCGCGGCGGTCGCCACCGTGCTGGTGCCGGCACTGGGCCTGCCGTTCGCAACGGCGCCGCTGCTCGCCGCCGCGTTCGTGCTGGGCCTGACGACACAGGGGGCGAAGATCGCGACCGACACGGTCGTGCAGTCCTCGGTCGACGACACCTTCCGGGGCCGGATCTTCTCCGTCTACGACGTGCTGTTCAACGTGGCCTTCGTCGGCGCGGCCGGGGTGGCCGCGCTCATGCTGCCGCCGGACGGCCGGTCGGTGACGCTGGTCGTGACGGTCGCCGGGATCTACGGAGTGGTTGCGGCAGCTATGGCCCGGTTTGAGAGCCGGCAAGTGTCACATCAGTGACACAGAGCCCCACCGGACTACAGAGTTGTCAGTGGGACCCGGTAGCTTACGTGCGTCTTATCTCGCGGCATGTCCGCGACACGCACCTATTTCAGGGGGACCCCCAGTGACCACCCAGCCGCCGCCCCAGGGCAACCCGTTCGCGCAGAACCAGCCGCAGGCTCCGCAGCAGCCTCAGGGCCAGAACCCCTACGCCCAGGGGCAGCCGGGCTTCCCGCAGCAGGCCGGCCAGCCCGGTCAGCCCGGTTTCCCGCAGCAGGGCGCACCGTACGCGCCGGTGCCGCCGCAGCCGGCCCGCCGCAAGCCGAGCTTCAAGACGATCAAGAACATCGTCATCGCGGTGGTCGTCGTGGGTGTCGCGGTCGGCGGTTACATCGCCAGCCGGGACGACGCCGACCAGGCCGGCGTGGGCGACTGCCTGAAGTCCGCATCGTCCTCCTCGGACCGCATGGAGGTCGTGGACTGCTCCTCCTCGGAGGCCGAGGGCAAGGTGCTGTCGAAGGTGAAGGGCCACTTCACGTCGCTGACCGCCGAGACCGAGTGCCGGAAGGTCGAGGGAGCCACCGGCTTCTACGCCGAAACCGGCGACGGTGAAGAGTTCCTGCTCTGCCTCGGCAAGGCCTGAGGCGAGAGACCCTCTCCGTCTTCTGCTTCACGGTCATGTTTCACGTGAAACATGACCCCGCGGGCGGCACGTTTCACGTGAAACGTGCCGCCCGTTCTCATGCGTTGTCCGGGTGCTGAGCCCACCACTCCTTCAGCGCCGCCACCGCCGCGTCGTGCTCCATCGGCCCGTTCTCCAGGCGAAGCTCCAGCAGGTGCTTGTACGCCTGCCCGACGGCCGGCCCAGGGCGGACTCCGAGGATCTCCATGATCTGGTTGCCGTCCAGGTCCGGGCGGATCGCGTCGAGCTGCTCCTGCTCCTGAAGCTGCGCGATCCGTTCCTCCAGACCGTCGTACGCGCGGGAGAGGGCCGCAGCCTTGCGCTTGTTGCGCGTCGTACAGTCCGACCGCGTCAACTTGTGGAGTCGGTCGAGCAGCGGCCCGGCGTCCCGGACGTAGCGGCGGACCGCGGAGTCCGTCCACTCGCCCGTGCCGTAGCCGTGGAAGCGCAGATGCAGCTCGACCAGGCGTGAGACGTCCCTCACCAGGTCGTTGGAGTACTTCAGCGCGATCATGCGCTTCTTCGTCATCTTGGCCCCGACCACCTCGTGGTGGTGGAACGAGACCCGGCCGTCCTTCTCGAAGCGGCGAGTGCGCGGCTTGCCGATGTCGTGCAGCAGGGCGGCCAGACGAAGGACCAGGTCGGGCCCCTCGCTCTCCAGGGCCATCGCCTGCTCCAGGACGATGAGGGTGTGGTCGTAGACATCCTTGTGCCGGTGGTGCTCGTCACGCTCCAGCCGCAGGGCCGGCAGTTCGGGCAGGACCCGCTCGGCGAGGCCCGTCTCCACCAGAAGGCTCAGTCCCTTGCGCGGGTGAGGGGAGAGGATGAGCTTGTTCAGCTCGTCCCGGACCCGCTCGGCGGAGACGATGTCGATGCGCCCGGCCATGTCGTGCATGGCCTTGACCACCTCCGGCGCCACCTCGAAGTCGAGCTGCGCGGCGAAGCGCGCGGCCCGCATCATCCTCAGCGGGTCGTCCGAGAAGGAGTCCTCGGGCGTACCCGGAGTGCGCAGCACCCGGGCCGCCAGGTCGTCGAGTCCGCCGTGCGGGTCGATGAACACCTTCTCCGGAAGCGCGACGGCCATCGCGTTCACCGTGAAGTCACGCCGGACGAGGTCCTCCTCGATGGAGTCGCCGTAGGACACCTCCGGCTTGCGAGAGGTGCGGTCGTACGCCTCCGAGCGGTAGGTGGTCACCTCGATCTGCCAGCCGTCCTTCTGCCCCCCGACCGTGCCGAAGGCGATCCCGACCTCCCAGACCGCGTCAGCCCACGGACGCATGATCTTCAGTACGTCCTGGGGACGGGCGTCGGTGGTGAAGTCCAGATCGTTGCCGAGCCGCCCGAGCAGGGCGTCCCGGACCGAGCCGCCGACCAGGGCGAGTGAGAACCCGGCCTCCTGAAAACGGCGGGCGAGATCGTCGGCGACAGGAGCGACCCGCAGCGGCTCACCCGCCGCGCGGTGGTGCTCCTGGCTCAGGACACTGGGGCTGACTTCGTTGGCGTTCGGCACAACAAAACAGGGTACGTGGCCTGGGCGGGGACGGGCGCCCCGTGGAGCGCGCACCGAATCCCCCGCTTTCGTACCGCTCCCTTTATAGGCGCACATAGGGGGAAGCCCGGGCTGGCAGCGGATCTTGTGACGTAGTCCGCGGCACTTCCCCTCGGCGCACCTCGTTACCATGCGTGGACGCACATTCCGACGACCACTGATCACGACGAGGGACGGGCGAGCGCGTGGCCGAGGCGGCAGACTTCCAGGGGACCAGTGCCTCACCTGCCCGCCGGTGGCTCCGGCGCACCACGGCGCTGCTCGCCGGGGCGCCGCTGCTGGCCGGTCTGGTCCAGCTGCCCGCCGCCGGCTCGGCGCACGCCGAAGAGGCGGCCGCTGCCCTGGCCGACTCCGACTCGGGCTCGGTGGCCGTGGCCGTCGACTCGCTCACCCCTTCCGCGCCCACGGACGGGGACACGGTGACCGTGTCGGGCACCGTGACCAACCACGGCAAGCAGACGGTCACCGACGCCCATGTGGGCCTGCGCGTGGGCCCACCGCTCGACACCCGCTCGTCCGTCGACGCGATCGCCAAGGACAGCGACGATCTCCAGGGCTCCTTCTCCCCGGAGATCGACAACAAGTACACCGAGAAGTTCTCCAAGCTCACTCCCGGAGTGGCGGAGCACTTCAACATCTCGGTGCCGGTCGACGAGCTGAACCTCGGCCGCGACGGCGTCTACGAATTCGCGGTCTCGCTGTCCGGGGAGACCTCCGCGCAGCCGTGGGAGCAGATCCTCGGCATCCAGCGGACCTTCCTGCCCTGGCAGCCCGACGAGGCCGACACCAGGACCAAGACCACGGCGCTGTGGCCACTCGTCTCGACGACGCACATGGCCGCCGAAACGGGACCGAACGAGGAGCAGACCCCGGTCTTCCTCAATGACGACCTGGCCAAGGAGATCTCCCCGGGCGGCCGCCTGAACCAGATGGTGACGCTGGGCAAGGACCTGGACGTCACCTGGGTGGTCGACCCGGACCTGCTGGCCTCCGTCGACGCGATGACGGGCAGCTACCGCGTCCGGGACGGGGACCAGACCACCGCCGGCACCCACCAGACGATCGCCAAGCAGTGGCTCGCCGACCTGCAGGACGCAGTGGCCGACGAGGAGGTCGTCGCCCTTCCCTTCGCCGACCCCGACCTGGCGTCCCTCGCCCACAACGGCACGGACGTCACCGGCTCGCTGAGTCAGCTCAAGGACGCGACGGACGTCGTCGCCAACACCGTCGAGCCGATCCTCCATGTGAAGCCGAACACCGAGTTCGCCTGGCCCGTGGAAGGCGCCGTCGACCGGTCGATCGTCAAGGTCGCCACCTCCGCGGGCGCCGACAAGGTGATCGCGCGCAGCGACAGCCTCCAGGAGACCGACGCCCTGCCGTACACACCGTCCGCCGCCCGCCCCATCGGCGGCGGCACGACGGCCGTGGTGGCGGACGCCCGGATGTCCACGGCGTTCGAGGGCGACCTGACGACGGCGTCCGCGTCCACACTCGCCGTGCAGCGCTTCCTCGCCCAGAGCCTCGGTCTGGGCCTCCAGACCGACAAGCAGCGCAGCGTGGTCATCGCCCCGCAGCGCACGCCCTCCGGAAGCCAGGCGCGCGCGATGGCCGAGGGGCTGCGGGCGCTCCAGAGCGGCACGTGGTCCCAGTCCCAGAAGCTGACGACGGCCGCCGCGGCCAAGCCGGACCCGGACGCCGCCACCAAGGTCCCGGGCACCGCCTCCTACCCGTCGGCGCTGCGCAAGAAGGAGCTGCCCCGCTCGGCGTTCGTGGAGAGCGCGCGGACGCAGGACGCGCTGGACAGCTTCAAGGTCGTGCTCTCGGACCCGTCCCGGGTGGTGACCCCCTTCGGACGCGCCCTGAACCGGGAGCTGTCCGTGTCGTGGCGCGGCAGGGCCGCCGAGGCGGAGTCGTTCCGCGCCGGAGTGAAGAGGTACCTCGACGGGCTGACCGGCCGGGTCAGACTGATCGACAAGTCGGAGACGAAGCTCTCCGGCCGCAGCGCCACGATCCCGGTGACGGTGCAGAACAACCTGGTGCAGGACGTCGGCCCGCTGGTCCTGCGGCTCACCTCGACGAACCCGACCCGCCTCGAGATCGACGGCGCCCGCTACGAGGAGCAGCCGATCTCGGTCTCCGGCGGCCACAGCCAGTCGGTGAAGTTCACCACGTCGGCCAACGCCAACGGCCGGGCGACGGTGATCGCCCAGCTGTACACGGCGGACGGGCGGCCGTACGGCAAGCCGGTCACCTTCGACGTGAAGGTCACCGAGATCACGGCCACCGTGATGCTCGTCATCGGCGGCGGCGTCCTGCTGCTCGTCCTCGCCGGCTTCCGGATGTACACGCAGCGCAAGCGCGCCGCGGCCCGTGCCGCCGAGAAGGCCGAGGCGGGCGAGGACGGCGAGGGGAGCGAGGAGGGTAATTCCGGGGAGCCGGAGGCTCCGGAGAACTCCGAGGACGATCCGGAGCAGCCGAGTGACCCGACACCGGACACCGCAGCGGAAAGCGACGACCCGTCCGGCACGGGTGAGAGAGTGGACCGTTGAGGATGTCGTGGCCGGTCGGCCCGGGACGATGAGGTGGGGTAACCATGAACGCGCCGTACGACGGTGACCGCGGTCAGGCCGCGGACGGCTCGGGTCACCCCCAGGGCCCGCCGCCGGACCCCGGCCAGACGCCGCCGCAGCCGCCCGTGGACATGTACCTCCAGGACGCCTACGACCAGGATCCCTACCGGGCTCAGGACCTCTCCGCCCAGGACCCGGTCTCCGAGGCGCTCTACGACCGCGCCGCACACCCCCCGCCGCCCCCGGGCACGTACCCGCCGCAGCAGCCGCTGTACTCCCAGCCCTCCCAGTCGCCCTACGCCCCCGATCCCCGCGTGTGGGCCCAGACGCCCGCCCCGGAACCGGAGGGGCCCACGCAGTACCTGCCGTACGGCGACGACCCCCGGACCACGCAGTTCGTGGGCGTGGACGACCTGGTCGGCCAGGCCGGAGACCAGCGTCACGAGCCGGACGCCTTCGCGCACCTGTTCCGCGACCAGCAGCAGGGCGGCGGCCACCCCTCGTACGACGACCAGGCTGCCGTACCCGCACCGGCCCCGGCACCGGGGCCGTACGGCGGGGCGTCGGGGCCGGGCCAGTACGGCGCGCCACCGCCACCGCCACCGGGCCAGTACGGCGGGCACCAGGGGCCCGATCCGTACGGAAACGCTCAGACACACGGTCAGTACGGCGGCCCCGCTCCGTACGGTGGCCCCGCTCCGACGCCCGGGCAGCACGCGGCGCCCGCACCCGGCCAGTACGCGGTGGCCCCCACCCCCGAGGCGGCCGAGGCTCCCCTCCAGGAGCCCGAGCCCGCACCCGCGGCCACCCGGGCCGCGCCCAAGAAGGGCGGGCGCGCGGGCGGCCTGCTGAAGTCGAGCGCCGTGATGGCGGCCGGCACGATGGTGTCGCGACTGACCGGGTTCGTCCGGTCGGCCATGATCGTTTCGGCCCTGGGCCTCGCGCTGTTGGGCGAGTCCTTCCAGATCGCCTATCAGCTGCCGACGATGATCTACATCCTCACCGTCGGCGGCGGCCTCAACTCGGTCTTCGTACCCCAGCTCGTCCGAGCCATGAAGGACGACGACGACGGCGGCGAGGCTTACGCCAACCGGCTCCTGACCCTGGTCATGGTGGCCCTCGGCGCCCTTACCGCGCTGGGCATGCTGGCGGCCCCCCTGCTGGTTCGTGCGCTGTCGAACCCGGTCGCCTCGGACCCCGCGGCCAACGAGACGGCCGTCACCTTCACCCGGTACTTCCTGCCGTCCATCTTCTTCATGGGCGTCCACGTCGTGATGGGGCAGATCCTCAACGCCCGTGGCCGGTTCGGCGCGATGATGTGGACCCCGGTCCTGAACAACATCGTCATCATCGTCACCCTCGGCATGTTCCTCTGGGTCTACGGCACGGCCGCCGACTCCGGAATGACGGTCGCCACCATCCCGCCGGAAGGCAAGAAGCTTCTCGGAATCGGCATCCTGCTGGGCCTCGTCGTGCAGTCCCTGGCGATGATCCCCTATCTCCGCGAGACCGGGTTCAAGCTGCGACTGCGATTCGACTGGAGGGGGCACGGCCTCGGCAAGGCCGCGATGCTCGCCAAGTGGACGATCCTGTTCGTCCTCGCCAACCAGGCGGGTGCCCTCGTCGTGATCCAGCTCGCCACGGCGTCGGTCACGGACACCGACCTCGCTGGCACCGGTTACAGCGCCTATGCCAACGCCCAGCTCATCTGGGGGCTGCCGCAGGCCATCATCACCGTCTCCCTGATGGCCGCCCTGCTGCCGCGCATCTCCCGCTCGGCGTCCGAGGAGGACGGGGGAGCGGTCCGTGACGACATCTCCCAGGGTCTGCGCACCACGGCCGTCGCCATCGTGCCGGTCTCCTTCGGCTTCGTCTCGCTCGGCATCCCGATGTGCACACTGATCTTCGGCTCCTCGGGCACGGGCGCGGCCACCAACATGGGCTACATGCTGATGGCCTTCGGCCTCGGTCTCATCCCGTACTCCGTGCAGTACGTCGTCCTGCGCGCCTTCTACGCCTACGAGGACACCCGGACGCCCTTCTACAACACCGTCATCGTGGCCGTGGTCAACGCCGCCGCCTCGGGCCTGTGTTACCTCCTGCTGCCCTCGCGCTGGGCCGTCGTCGGCATGGCCGCCTCCTACGGCCTGGCCTACGTGATCGGCGTGGGCGTCGCCTGGCGCAGGCTGCGCAAGCGGCTCGGCGGGGACCTGGACGGCGCACGGGTGCTGCGCACGTACGCCCGGCTGTGCATCGCGTCCGTCCCGGCCGCCCTGGTCGGTGGCGCCGCCTGCTACGCGATCAGCCGCTCGCTCGGCCAGGACGTCGTGGGATCGTTCGCCGCGCTGCTGGCCGGCGGAGTGCTCCTGTTCGGTGTCTTCTTCGTCGCCGCCCGCCGCATGCGCATCGAAGAGGTCAACTCTCTGGTCGGCATGGTGCGCGGACGCCTGGGACGCTGAGACCCGGGGTAGGCGCACAACCATCGTCCGCCGCTGTGTGTCGTGCTTAGCGGCGGACTGTGGGCACAATTGGGTTCGGCGTCGGACGCGCGGATCGGGAGTCGGCCGACGCGCACGGAATGGGGAGGCAGGAACGACGGTGGCGGAACGGAGCACAGCTGCCGTCGACGTGGCAGACAACAGCGGCGATGAGCCGCTGACCGCACAGGCGGACCAGTCCACGGCCGACGGGGTGGCCAACAACCGGGAGCGGGACACGGACAGCGACGAGGCACAGGGGAACCCCACGAGCGAGGAGCCCGGCAAGGCCTCGCCTCCCGAACTGCACAGCGGGCACAAGCTCGCCAGACGCTACCGCCTCGAGGAGTGCGTCACCCGTCTGGACGGCTTCAGCAGTTGGCGGGCCGTCGACGAGAAGCTGCGCCGCGCCGTCGGAGTCCACCTCCTCCCCGCCGATCACGCGCGCGCCCGGTCCGTACTGGCCGCGGCACGTTCGTCCGCCCTGCTCGGCGACCCCCGCTTCGTCCAGGTACTGGACGCCGTCGAGGACAACGACCTCGTCTACGTCGTGCACGAGTGGCTCCCCGATGCCACCGAGCTGACCGCTCTCCTCGCCGCCGGGCCGCTGGAGGTGTACGACGCCTACCAGATGGTCAGTCAGGTCGCGTCGGCCATGGCGGCCGCGCACCGGGAGGGCCTCGCCCATCTGCGTCTGAGCCCCAACGCGGTGCTGCGTACGTCGACGGGCCAGTGGCGGATCCGCGGGCTGGCCGTCAACGCCGCACTGCGCGGCATCAGTTCCGACACCCCGCAGCGCACCGACACGGAGGCCATCGGTGCCCTCCTGTACGCCACGCTCACCCAGCGCTGGCCGTACGAGAGCGACGCGCACGGTCTGGCAGGTCTGCCCAAGGACATCGGGCTGATCCCGCCGGACCAGGTACGCGCCGGCGTCCACCGCGGCCTGTCCGAACTGGCCATGCGGGCGCTCGCCAACGACGGTGCCACCGCTTCCCGGCACGAGTCTCCGTGCACCACGCCGGAGGAACTGGTGAAGGCGATCGGCGAGATGCCGCGCATCCGCCCGCCGGAGCCGGCGTACACCGCACCGCCCCAATACCAGCGCACGGCCTACCAACAGGGTGCGTACGGTCGTCCGGCGCCGCGCCCCGGTGCCACCCAGCCCGTGCCGGCGCCGCCGCCCCCGCTGCAGAGCCGCACCGGCAAGGCCCTGAAGTGGGGGGTGTCGGCCCTGCTGATCGCGGCACTGGGACTCGGCAGCTGGCAGCTCGCCGATGCGCTCATGGAACGGGGCGGCAAGGCCGACGACCCGAACCAGACACAGACGGTGGACGGCGACAACGACAAGGGCGCGAAGGAGCCGGTCAGCCGACCGATCACCATCGCGGGGGCGCACGACTTCGACCCGTTCGGATCCGACGGGTCCGAGTACCCGGAGAACGTCGGCAAGGCCTACGACGGCGACCCCGGAACCTACTGGCAGACGAGCCACTACGCGAGCGCCGACTTCGGGCGGCTGAAGCCGGGTGTGGGCATCGTGGTCGACCTCGGCAAGGTGCAACAGGTCGGCAAGGTGGCCCTGACGTTCGGTGGCGACACTTCGGTGGAGCTCCGTTCCGCCGGGGCCACGGACTCGGAACCGCAGTCCTTCGAGGGCTACGAGAAGGTCGCCGGCGGAAACGGCACGACGGTGGACCTCAAGCCGGACAAGGCGGTGCAGACCCGCTACCTTCTGGTCTGGCTGACCAAGCTGCCGGTGACGGACGGGCAGTTCCGGGGCCGCGTCGCCGACATCAAGGTGACCAGCTGACGGCATCTACCGCGGGGAGAGGGGTGTGATGGCGGGCGGCACGAGTCATGACGGAGTGACCGACCAGGAACTGCTCGCCCGCCACGTCGAGGGCGACCCCGACGCCTTCGGTGAGCTTGTGCGCCGTCACCGCGACCGACTCTGGGCAGTGGCCCTGCGGACGCTGGGGGACCGCGAGGAGGCCGCTGACGCCGTCCAGGACGCGCTCGTTTCCGCCTACCGGGCCGCCCACACCTTCCGCGGACAGGCGGCCGTCACCACCTGGCTGCACCGGATCACGGTGAACGCCTGTCTGGACCGTGTCCGCAAGGCCGCCTCGCGGAAGACCGCGCCCGTCGACGACACCGAACGCCTGGAGCAGCTGCTGGAGCCGCACGAGTCGGCCTCCGCTCCTGCGGAGCGCAACGATCTGCACCGCCAGCTGCTGGAGGCCCTGGGCACCCTGCCCGCCGACCAGCGGGCCGCTCTCGTCCTGGTTGACATGCAGGGCTATCCCGTCGCGGAGGCCGCCCGCATCCTCGACGTACCGAATGGCACGATCAAGAGCCGGTGTGCCCGGGGCAGAGCCCGGCTCCTGCCGCTGATCGCCCACCTGCGTCCGGACGGCAGCGGAGACGGCAGGAAGCCCGGCCCGGAGCGGAACCGGACGCCGGGGGCATCCGTCCCACCCGCAGCGGGACCGCAGCGTGCGGGTCCGCCGGAAGCAGGGCCGAGTGATTCAGCCGCAGTGAAGGGCGGAGGTGGACGAGCGTGACGTCGTCGACGACAGACATGACCGGGCACCCGGACGTCGCGGAGATCTCCGACCTCGCCGAAGGCCTCCTCCCGAGCACACGGACCACCGACGTACGGCGGCACCTGGAAGGCTGTGCGCTCTGCGCGGACGTCTACGCGTCGCTGGAAGAGATCCAGGGACTGCTCGGCACCCTGCCGGACCCGGCGCCCATGCCGGACGACGTGGCCGCTCGTATCGACGCCGCGCTGGCGAACGAACCCCTGCCGGGTGGTGGCGACGGCCCGCGCGTTTCACGTGAAACATCGACACCGGCCGACCGGCCCGCCGGGCACGCCCGGCCCTCTTCCACGGGTCCCGGCCGCAAGGACCGCCGCCGAAGCGGGCGGCGAAGGATCGCCGCACTCGGCGCGGTGGCCGCCGCTGCCGCGATCGGACTCGGCTCGGTCATCGTGTCCTCCCTCACCGGAGAGAGTCCCTCCCACGACACCGCCCACGAGCAGCAGACCGCGCTCCCGGACACCTTCGCCGAAGGCCGGCTCCAGGACAAGGTCACCGGTCTCCTCGCGGACGGGAGCACCGAGAGCGGCGGATCACGTACGCCGCGCAGTCTCGGAATGGAGTCCGAGAACGGTGGCGAGACCGCCGAGAACCATGTCTTCAAGCAACCGACCGTCCCCGAGTGCATCCGTAAGGGCATCGGCCGCGACGATGCTGTGATCGCCACGGAGCCCGGCGTCTACAAGGGCAGGGAAGCCTTGCTGGTGGTACTGCCCGACGCCACCAATGACACCCGGGTCACCGCCTACATCGTCGAAACGGCGTGCGTGGATCAGCCCGCGGTGGGCAAGGCCAAGATCCTTCTCAAGCACTCCTACGCGCGTTCGTAGCGGTCCTTCCTTCCCCTCACCAGGCGACGGGACCCTGCTGCCGTGTGCCCGGGCACAGCGGGAATGCGCGCCCCGTAGGATCCGTTAGGTGGGGTGAGAGTTCCGAGTGCAGCTCCACCCGGCCCTGAAGACGCAGTCCAGAGACGAGGAATGAAGCCGTGAGCGACGTCCGAAACGTGATCATCATCGGCTCCGGGCCCGCCGGCTACACGGCGGCGCTCTACACCGCGCGAGCGTCCCTGAAGCCGCTGGTGTTCGAGGGTGCCGTCACCGCGGGCGGAGCGCTGATGAACACCACCGAGGTGGAGAACTTCCCCGGCTTCCAGGACGGCATCATGGGCCCCGAGCTCATGGACAACATGCGGGCCCAGGCGGAGCGCTTCGGGGCCGAGCTGATCCCCGACGACGTCGTGGCCGTCGACCTCAGCGGTGAGATCAAGACCGTCACCGACACCGCGGGAACGGTCCACCAGGCCAAGGCCGTCATCGTCACCACCGGCTCCCAGCACCGCAAGCTCGGCCTGCCGAACGAGGACGCGCTGTCCGGTCGCGGTGTCTCCTGGTGCGCCACCTGTGACGGCTTCTTCTTCAAGGACCAGGACATCGCCGTGATCGGCGGCGGGGACACCGCGATGGAGGAGGCCACTTTCCTCTCCCGCTTCGCGAAGTCCGTGACGATCGTCCACCGCCGGGACACCCTGCGCGCCTCCAAGGCGATGCAGGAGCGTGCCTTCGCCGACCCCAAGATCACGTTCGTCTGGGACAGCGAGATCGCCGAGGTCCAGGGCGACCAGAAGCTGGCGGGTCTGAAGCTGCGCAACGTCAAGACCGGCGAGCTCTCCGATCTGCCGGTGACCGGCCTGTTCATCGCGATCGGCCACGACCCGCGCACCGAACTCTTCAAGGGCCAGCTCGACCTGGACCCGGAGGGCTACCTGAAGGTCGACGCGCCCTCGACGCGCACCAACCTGACGGGCGTCTTCGGGGCCGGTGACGTGGTGGACCACACTTACCGTCAGGCGATCACCGCTGCGGGCACCGGCTGCTCCGCCGCGCTCGACGCCGAGCGCTTCCTCGCCGCCCTCAGCGACGAGGACAAGGCGGAGCCCGAGAAGACCGCCGTCTGACCCCCCATCCCTCGCACCAACCAGTTAGGAGCCCGCCGTGGCCGGCACCCTGAAGCATGTGACCGACGACTCCTTCGAGCAGGACGTCCTCAAGAACGACAAGCCCGTCCTGGTGGACTTCTGGGCCGCCTGGTGCGGTCCGTGCCGCCAGATCGCGCCGTCCCTCGAGGCCATCGCCGCCGAGTACGGCGACAAGATCGAGATCGTCAAGCTGAACATCGACGAGAACCCGGGTACGGCCGCCAAGTACGGCGTCATGTCCATCCCGACCCTGAACGTCTACCAGGGTGGCGAGGTCGCCAAGACCATCGTCGGTGCGAAGCCGAAGGCCGCGATCGTCCGCGACCTCGAGGACTTCATCGCCGACTGACGAACGTCACCTGATGATCGTCGACTGACGTTTCACGTGAAACACGAATGGGCCGACCCGAACGGGTCGGCCCATTCGGTGTACAGCGGTTCCCGGTGCCGAGTTACAGCGGACGCAGCGCCGGTTCCTTCTGCACGGCGCCGAGCAGGCGGTCCAGTGCCATCTCCACGTCTTCCTTCCAGGACAGCGTGGAGCGAAGATCCAGCCGCAGCCGCGGATGCCGGGGGTGCGGTCGGACCGTCTTGAAGCCCACCGCCAGGAGATGCTCCGCCGGCAGGACGCAGGCGGGCTCCTTCCAGCGGGCATCCCCGAACGCCTCTATGGCCTTGAAGCCACGACGCAGGAGATCCTTGGCGACCGTCTGGACCATCACCCGGCCCAGTCCCTGGCCCTGGTACCCCGGCATCACGAACGCGGTCATCAACTGAACCGCGTCGGAGGAGACCGGGCTGGTGGGGAAAGCCGTCGAGCGCGGCACATACGCGGGCGGTGCGTAGAGCACGAAGCCCACCGGTACGTCATCGACGTAGACCACCCGGCCGCAGGATCCCCAGTCCAGCAGCACGGCGGAGATCCAGGACTCCTTCTCCAGGGCCGGCGTACCGGCCTCTACCGCGGCCTCGCCGCTGACGGGGTCCAGTTCCCAGAAGACGCACGAGCGACAGCGCTGGGGAAGGTCCTGAAGGTTGTCCAGCGTGAGCGGTACGAGCCGGCGCCCCATGAAGGCTGTTCCTCGCTTCCTTCCCCTGCCGCGTCGCGGGCGGCTGTCAGAGCGCTCCGTTCCCTGAGCAGGCTGCCGATGAACCCACCGACCGCGCCCAGCCCCAAGCCCGCGCTCACCCATTCGGTGCGGCTCATCGTTCGCATGGCCCCTGCCTTCCTCCCAGAGGTACCGCCAGGTGACAACGCTCTCCCGCTCGCATCGTATCCACGATGCGGTGGACCCGACACCGACGCACAGCAAAGGGCGGACCGTGTTCCGGTATGCACCGGACGCGGCCCGCCCTCAAGACAGCCGATCAGGACTCGGCGTCCCCGTCCCCGTCCTCGTCCTCCAGGAGGCCCTTCTGCAGGACGGGGCCTTCGCCGGGAGCGAGACTGCCGAGGATCCGCTCAAGGTCGTCCATGGAGGCGAACTCCACGGTGATCTTGCCCTTCTTCTGTCCCAGGTCGACCTTCACCCGCGTCTCGAAGCGGTCCGAGAGCCGCGTCGCGAGGTCCGACAGCGCTGGGGAGACCAGAGAGCCGGCCCGCGGACCCTTGGCTCGCTGCGGCTTCTGCGGCCGGGAACCCATCAGGGTCACGATCTCCTCGACCGACCGCACCGAGAGCCCTTCGGCCACGATGCGATGTGCCAGTCGATCCTGCTCCTCCGGGTCGTCGACGGACAGCAGGGCTCGCGCGTGCCCCGCGGAGAGCACTCCTGCGGCCACCCGGTTCTGGACCTTCGGGGAGAGCTTCAGCAGACGCAGGGTGTTGGACACCTGCGGGCGGGAGCGGCCGATACGGTCCGCCAGCTGGTCATGCGTGCAGTTGAAGTCCTTCAGCAGCTGGTCGTAGGCGAAGGCCTCCTCCAGCGGATTCAGCTGAGCGCGGTGCAGGTTCTCCAGGAGGGCGTCCAGGAGGAGCTTCTCGTCCTCCGTCGCCCGCACGATCGCCGGGATGGCGTCCAGCTCCAGCTCTCGGCAGGCGCGGAAGCGGCGCTCACCCATGATGAGCTCATAGCGCCCGGGCTCCGTCGGCCGAACGACGACCGGCTGGAGGAGACCGACCTCTCGGATGGAGGTGACGAGCTCGGCCAGCGCATCGTCGTCGAAGTCCTTACGCGGCTGCTTGGGGTTCGGCGTGATGGCGTCGAGGGGAACCTCGGCGAAGTGCGCCCCCATGGGGGGCCGAAGCCCTTCCATGCCCTGCGGTGCCGTCGGCTCTTCGGTTTCACGTGAAACATGCGGCAGCGTGGCCACCTTCGCCGCGGCCACCCCACGCTCGTTCGGCAGCAGAGGCATCGCCCCCGGGGTTGCGGAAGCCGCGTTTCCCAAGGCCGCCGAGGCAACCGACTTCTCGGTCGGGGCGTTGGGGATCAGTGCACCGAGGCCACGGCCCAACCCCCTCCGTCGCTCACTCACTGGGTCCCCTCCACCATGCTCGGATCGTTCTGAGCGCCGAGGTGGGCGTGGGTTGCGTCATAGGTGACGCCCACACCCTTCAGCGCGATCTCACGGGCCGCCTCCAGATAGGAGAGGGCTCCACTTGATCCTGGATCGTAGGTCAGTACCGTCTGCCCGTAGCTCGGGGCCTCGGAGATACGGACCGAGCGGGGAATGCTCGTCCGCAACACCTCCTCGCCGAAGTGGCTGCGCACCTCGTCCGCGACCTGCGACGCGAGTCGCGTCCGGCCGTCGTACATGGTGAGGAGGATCGTCGACACATGCAGGGTGGGGTTGAGATGGCCCCGCACCAGGTCGACGTTGCGCAGCAGCTGCCCCAGTCCTTCCAGTGCGTAGTACTCGCACTGGATCGGAATCAGCACCTCCTGGCCCGCGACGAGGGCGTTGACGGTCAGCAGACCGAGGGAGGGCGGGCAGTCGATGAGGATGTAGTCCAGCGGCTGCTCGTACGCCGTGATCGCTCGCTGGAGCCGGCTCTCGCGTGCGACCAGAGAGACCAGTTCGATCTCCGCACCGGCGAGATCGATCGTGGCGGGCGCACAGAACAGACCCTCGACATCGGGGACCGGCTGGACCACTTCCGAGAGCGGACGGCTCTCGACCAGCACGTCGTAGATGGAGGGCACATCGGCGTGATGGTCGATGCCCAGCGCGGTAGAGGCGTTGCCCTGCGGGTCGAGGTCCACGACCAGGACTCTCGCACCGTGCAGGGCGAGTGACGCGGCAAGATTGACGGTCGTCGTCGTCTTGCCCACACCGCCCTTCTGGTTCGCTACGACCATGACCCGCGTCTGCTCGGGTCGCGGCAGGCCCTCGCCGGCGCGGCCCAGAGCCTCCACCGCCAGTTGGGCAGCACGACCGATCGGTGTGTCGTCCATCGGAGGCGGTGTTTCACGTGAAACATCCGCCCCCATCGACTCGGTGCGGGGACCGGGGACCGGATCGGTCATCGGTCCCGCGATATTGGCGTCGGACCGCAAGGATTCACTCTCCTCGACTTCAGGCTCGCAATGAACAGAGCCTCCCATGCCTCCGGGGTCATGAACCAGTGAGGCCTGGTCTTCTGTGGAGAAATCCACCTCTGTGGACAACTCCGTGCCCTCTCCGAGCGACCCGAGAGGCTTCCGGTCGCGGGGGTCGGCCGCGGCGCGGCCGCGGCTGATGATGCCGTGCAGCAGTGAGCGACGTTTCACGTGAAACACGATGCACAGCAGCAGATGCCGAACTGCCGCGACACTCCGGCATGCGTGAGCAGGGCAGCTTGTGTGGAGTACGGCTGACCATCCGAGCGAAGTCCGACGCTATCCGCGACGTCGGCGCGTCCGACCGGTCCGAGCGGCCTTGGCCCGCTTGGCGGCGAAGCGCACACCGCCGGGGCTCTCGCCCACCTCGACCCGCACCACGGTGGACAGGGGATCCACGACACCCTCTCCCACGTGGAGGATGGACGTCTGCTCCGCACCGAGTTTGCTCAGCGCCGCGGTCGCCGCCTTCAGCTCCTCCTCGGCCGTGTCGCCCTTGAGGGCGAGCATCTCCCCGTACGGGCGCAGCAGGGGAATGCCCCAGGTGGCTAGGCGGTCCAGCGGAGCTACGGCACGGGCCGTCACCACATGGACCGGCGGCAGCTTGCCCATGACCTCCTCGGCCCGGCCCCGCACCACGGTGACATGGTCCAGGCCCAGCAGCTCCACGACCTCGGTCAGGAAGTTCGTGCGGCGCAGCAGTGGCTCAAGAAGGGTGATCTTCAGGTCTTCCCGCACCAGCGCCAGCGGGATACCGGGCAGGCCGGCTCCCGAGCCGACGTCGCACACCGTCACTCCCTCGGGTACGACCTCCGAGAGCACCGCGCAGTTCAGCAGATGCCGCTCCCAGAGCCGGGGCACTTCGCGCGGGCCGATCAGACCACGCTTCACCCCCGCCTCGGCAAGCAGTTCCGCGTAGCGGACCGCGTCCGCGTAGCGATCACCGAACACATCACGTGCCTGCTCGGGTACAGGGGGGAGTTCCGCTGCCTCCGACACGGGGACCGTCCTTCCGTACGGCACCGGCGCACCGAGCGCCGGTACCAGAACCACCAGAACTATCAGGCTGACAAAATTCGGCCCCGCCTGCGCAACAGACGGGGCCGGAGAACGAGAGAACCGATCAGGCGGGAAGCACGACGACGAAGCGCTCCGGCTCCTCGCCCTCGGACTCGCTGCGCAGTCCCGCGGCCTTGACCGCGTCGTGCACGACCTTGCGCTCGAAGGGCGTCATCGGCTTCAGCCGCACGGACTCGCCGCTGCTCTTGACCTCGGCGGCGGCCTTGGCACCCAGCTCGGACAGCTCGGCGCGCTTGTCGGCGCGGTACCCCGCGATGTCGAGCATCAGGCGGCTGCGGTCACCGGTCTCCCGGTGCACGGCCAGGCGCGTGAGCTCCTGCAGAGCCTCGAGCACCTCACCGTCCCGGCCGACCAGCTTTTCCAGGTCCCCGCTCTTGCTGTCGCTGATGATCGAGACTGAGGCACGGTCGGCCTCGACGTCCATGTCGATGTCACCGTCGAGGTCGGCGATGTCGAGCAGACCCTCCAGGTAGTCCGCGGCGATCTCGCCCTCCTGCTCGAGGCGGGTGAGGGTGTCTGCACCCTCGGCAGCGGCGGAGGTGATGCCTTCCGTCACGGGATGGACTCCTTCTTACTTCTTCGACGGGGACTTGGGCCGCTGCGGGCCCTTGCGCTGTCCGGACTGGGCCTTGCTGCGGCCACCGCCGCCGGACTTCTGAGCCGGCTTCTTGGCACCGGCGGCAGGCTTGGCGTCCTGCTTGCCGGCCGGCTTGGCGTCCTGCGGCTCGTCCGACTTGGTCAGCGACGTCTTCGGCTCGGCCTCGCCGGCAGGCTTGGCCTGGCGCTGGGACTTGCTCTGCCGCTTGGGCTGCTGGCGCTTGGGCTGAGCCGCGGTGGCCACGGTCGAGCCGTCCTCGCTCTGGGCGGCCACGGCGGTGTCGTTCTTCACCACGGTGCCGTCGGTCTGAGCGGCGAGGCCCGCCTTGTTCAGACCGTTGATGAACTTCCGCTCGGCCTCGTTGCGGTCCCGGCCCTTGGCGACGATGGCCTTCACGATGGCCTTCTCGCCCCGGCGACGGGTCTTGCCGTGCTCGGTGACGCTCTTGTGCAGCCGCTCCAGGTAGGAGGCCTGCGCCTTGGAACCCGGCGTCGGGTTGTTGCGGATGACGTACATCTGCTGGCCCATGGTCCACACGTTCGTGGTCAGCCAGTAGACGAGGACACCGACGGGGAAGTTGACACCGAAGACGGCGAACATGACGGGGAAGACGTACATCAGCATCTTCTGCTGCTGCATGAACGGCGTCTTCACCGTGGTGTCGACGTTCTTCGTCATCAGCTGGCGCTGGGTGAAGAACTGCGAGGCCGACATCAGCACGATCATGATCGCGGTCACGACGCGGACGTCGGTCAGGGAGGCGCTGAGGGCGGCGACGTCGCTCTCGCTGCTGAAGAACTTGGAGGCGAGCGGGGCCCCGAAGATGTGCGCCTTCTGCGCGCTCTCCAGCAGGTCCTGGTTGACGGCGCCGATGGTGTCGCCGGACGCGATGCCGTTGAGCACGTGGTACAGGGCGAAGAAGAACGGGGACTGCGCAAGGATGGGAAGGCACGAGGAGAGCGGGTTGGTGCCCGTCTCCTTGTACAGCTTCATCATCTCTTCGGACTGACGCTGCTTGTCGTTCTTGTAGCGCTCCTGGATCTTCTTCATCTCCGGCTGGAGCGTCTGCATCCCGCGCGTCGCCTTGATCTGCTTCACGAAGAGCGGGATCAGGCAGATGCGGATGAGGACCACCAGGGACACGATGGACAGGCCCCAGGCCCATCCGGTGTCAGGTCCGAAGATCGCCCCGTACACCGTGTGGAACTGGACGATGACCCAGGAGACGGGCCAGGTGATAAAGCTGAAGAGGCTGGCAATCGTGTCCACTAATCATGCTCCTTGGGCATGGGGCGAGGTCTCTGCGGCCGGGCTCGAAGGATCGGACGAGCTCGGATGAGCAGGCCTTCCTTCGGTGGCCGGTTCGGCGGCGGAGGTCCCGCCCTTGCGTGCCCGCCAGGCGGCACGCAGCATTTCGTGCCACCGCGGGCGCTTGCGCGGCGGAACATGGTCCACGCCGCCCAGCGACCACGGATTGCACCGCAGGATGCGCCAGGCGGTGAGTGCCGTGCCCTTGACGGCTCCGTGCCGGTCGATGGCCGTGTAGCCGTAGTGGGAACACGACGGGTAGTACTTGCACACCGGCCCCAGCAGCGGACTGATCGTCCACTGGTAGAGCTTGATCAGAGCCAGCAGCGGGTACTTCATCGCGCGCCCCCTCCCAGTAGCCGCGCCAGGGCGGCGTCCAGGTCTCGGGCCAGCTGTGCATGGTCGGCGTCACCCGCACCGGGCAGCGCTCGTACGACTACCAGGCTACCGGGGGGCAACAGGTCGATCCGGTCGCGCATCAGATGGCGAAGCCTGCGCTTCACCTTGTTGCGCACGACCGCGACACCCACGGCTTTGCTCACGACGAAACCCGCACGTGTCCGGGGAGCGCTCTCCCCAGGCGCGTGCGGGTCCGTGGCGCCGCTTCGTAGGTGGACGACGAGGGCCGGGCGGCCGGCCCGGCGACCTCGTCGTACCGCGGTCGCGAAGTCCTCGCGCCGCCTCAGCCGGTTCTCGGTGGGCAGCACGATGTCATGACCTGACCGGGATCAGGCGGACAGACGGGCGCGACCCTTGCTGCGGCGGGTCGCGAGAATCGCGCGGCCGGCACGGGTACGCATACGCAGCCGGAAGCCGTGGGTCTTCGCGCGGCGACGGTTGTTCGGCTGGAAGGTGCGCTTGCTCACTCGGGGGCTCCAGAAAGAATCGGGTGTTGGCGGGGTGCCGTCCTGGCTGTCACCGTGCGCCCACGAGTAGCTCGCGTTACGCCCGAGTGCACCGCTTTTCGATCACCTTGGACGTGACCTGTGCCCATCGGAGGCAGGCGGCAGCAGCCATCGACAACTCGACCTGGTTACGGTACGTGCGACTGCGCCATTCGGTCAAACCAGCGGTGACCGGGAGACACTTGTCCACAGGCTGGGGACAACAACTTGAACCCTACCCGTCGCGCTGACTACCGTGACTGGACTCCGATTCGTTCCCTTATCCCTGCCCCACCCGAGTTTCATCCCGACCCGTCCCCGAATCACACCTTCGAGGGACTCGTGAGAGAGCGTGCCCTGTGGCTGACGTACCTGCCGATCTTGCCGCAGTGTGGCCACGCGTATTGGAGCAACTTCTCGGAGAGGGCCGCGGGCAGGGCGTCGAGTCGAAGGACGAGCACTGGATCCGCCGCTGCCAGCCGCTCGCGCTGGTCGCCGACACCGCCCTGCTCGCCGTACCGAACGAATTTGCGAAAGGCGTACTGGAGGGCCGCCTCGCGCCGATCGTCAGCGAGACCCTGAGCCGCGAGTGCGGGCGCCCGATCCGTATCGCGATCACCGTCGACGACACCGCGGGCGAACCCGCCGGCCCCGCTCCACAGGCACCCCAGGCACCCCAGGCGCCGCCCGCCCGCCCCCAGCACCGCTACGAGGAGCCCGAGCTCCCCGCCCCAGGCCAGGGCGGCCGCGAGGAGTACCGCGACCGCGACGAGTACGAGGGATACGGCCGCAACCGCGCCGACCAGCTCCCCACCGGCCGGCCCGCCTATCCGCAGGAGTACCAGCGCCCCGAGCCCGGCTCCTGGCCCCGCCCCGCGCAGCAGGACGACTACGGCTGGCAGCAGCAGCGCCTCGGTTTCCCGGAACGGGACCCCTACGCGTCCCCGTCGCAGGAGCCGTACGGCCAGGAGCCGCCGCCACCGCCGTACTCCCACGAGCCCCACACCTCGTACCAGCAGGACTACCGGCCGCAGCCCCCGGAACGCCCGTCGTACGACGCCCAGCGCGGCGACTACGAACAGTCCCGCGGCGAGTACGAGCAGCCCCGCAGCGACTACGACAAACCTCGCGGCGACTACGACCAGCAGCGGGGTGACTACGAGCAGCGCGGTCCGCGCCGCGACCTGCCCGAGCCCCCGGCCGGATCCGGGCACGTCCACCGCGGCGGCCCCGTCGGCCCCGGGCCCGCCACCGGGGCACCCGGACCGCTGGCGGCCCAGCCCGCGCCGGCCACCGGTCCGGGCGAGCCGACCGCGCGACTGAACCCGAAGTACCTCTTCGACACCTTCGTCATCGGCGCCTCCAACCGCTTCGCCCACGCGGCGGCCGTCGCCGTCGCCGAGGCACCCGCCAAGGCCTACAACCCCCTGTTCATCTACGGGGAGTCGGGACTCGGCAAGACCCACCTCCTGCACGCCATCGGGCACTACGCGCGCAGCCTCTACCCCGGCACGCGCGTGCGGTACGTGAGCTCGGAGGAGTTCACCAACGAGTTCATCAACTCCATCCGCGACGGCAAGGGCGACAGCTTCCGCAAGCGCTACCGCGAGATGGACATCCTGCTCGTCGACGACATCCAGTTCCTCGCGGACAAGGAGTCGACGCAGGAGGAGTTCTTCCACACCTTCAACACCCTGCACAACGCCAACAAGCAGATCGTGCTCTCCAGCGACCGGCCGCCCAAGCAGCTGGTCACGCTGGAGGACCGGCTCCGCAACCGCTTCGAGTGGGGTCTGATCACCGACGTCCAGCCGCCGGAACTGGAGACGCGCATCGCGATCCTGCGCAAGAAGGCGGTCCAGGAGCAGCTCAACGCCCCGCCGGAGGTGCTGGAGTTCATCGCCTCCCGGATCTCGCGCAACATCCGCGAGCTGGAGGGCGCGCTGATCCGGGTGACGGCGTTCGCGTCGCTCAACCGGCAGCCGGTGGACCTGGGCCTCACCGAGATCGTCCTCAAGGACCTGATCCCCGGCGGCGAGGACTCGGCCCCCGAGATCACCTCGACGGCCATCATGGGCGCGACCGCGGACTACTTCGGCCTGACCGTCGAGGACCTGTGCGGCACCTCGCGGGGGCGCGCGCTCGTGACGGCCCGGCAGATCGCCATGTACCTGTGCCGCGAGCTGACGGACCTCTCGCTGCCGAAGATCGGCGCGCTGTTCGGCGGCCGGGACCACACCACGGTGATGCACGCCGACCGCAAGATCCGCAATCTGATGGCCGAGCGGCGCTCGATCTACAACCAGGTGACCGAGCTGACCAACCGCATCAAGAACGGCTGACGACCGCCGCCACCGGTCACGAAGGCGCCTCCGGGACCCCTGGGGGCGCCTTTCGCATGCTCCCCGCCCGCCCGGGTCTTCGTACGGCCGTCCTGTCCGCTGTTCGAATCCCCGCCGGGTTACGGCCGTCCTCCACAGATTCGGCCAGTTTTTTCCGTCCACACCTTGGGGACTGGGAAGTTGTCCCGATCCTGTCCACAGGCCAGCCTGGTGAGGGATCATCAGGGCAGGTCAGGTCCCTGTGGATTCGTGGACGAAGGATCTCCACAGGCTGTGGACGAAGGAATGGTCCACAGGCTGTGCATTCAGTTGTCCACGGGCAACCCACAGGCTGGACGGGGTTGTCCCCAGCGATCACCAGCTTCTCCACATGCCTGTCCACTGTTCGGCAACATGACGCGCCCCGTCACCGCGTCGAGTGAAAGCCGTCACACCAGGCTGCCTGGTTGGGCTGTGGGAAACGTGGGTAAAGCTGGGGACGGCGCTGGGGAGAAGTCGCCTCTCCCTGTGCACGGTGTGTGCAGAACTTTCTGTTCTCCACAGATACGCCCAGTTGTCCACCGGCTCCGCCCACAGGGCCCGTGGACAAAATTCCTGCTCTGACCTGGGCAAACGAGGTTATCCACGGTATCCACAGGCCCTACTACTACTGACGACTAGAGAGAGAGCGGAATTCGTTTCGAAGCGGGTCCTGTGCACAACTCGGCCTCTCGGGCCCGACCGCGCCTCGTCACGACTTGACCCCGAACGGCACCTACTGTCAGTGGGGTGCGTCAGACTGGTCCCCGGTGTTCTGCCCCTCACAGCGGCGGGCGACACCGGTCAGACGACGAAGGCGAAGCAGGGCGAGCAGCGCCGGCAACAGCAGGAGGCGGCAACAGTGAAGATCCGGGTGGAACGCGACGTACTCGCGGAGGCAGTGGCCTGGGCGGCTCGCAGCCTCCCGGCCCGTCCGCCGGCGCCGGTCCTCGCGGGCCTGCTGCTGAAGGCCGAGGAGGGGCAGCTGAGCCTGTCCAGCTTCGACTACGAGGTCTCGGCGCGGGTGTCGGTGGAGGCCGAGATCGAGGAGGAGGGCACGGTCCTCGTCTCCGGCCGTCTGCTCGCCGACATCTCCCGCGCCCTGCCCAACCGGCCGGTGGAGATTTCCACAGACGGTGTACGGGCGACGGTGGTCTGCGGCTCCTCGCGGTTCACCCTCCACACCCTGCCGGTGGAGGAGTATCCGGCGCTGCCGCAGATGCCGGAGGCGACGGGCACGGTCCCCGGCGAGGTCTTCGCCTCGGCCGTGCAGCAGGTGGCGATCGCCGCCGGCCGCGACGACACGCTGCCCGTCCTGACCGGTGTGCGCATCGAGATCGAGGGCGACTCGGTGACGCTGGCCTCCACCGACCGCTACCGCTTCGCGGTCCGCGAGTTCCTGTGGAAGCCGGAGAACCCGGACATCTCCGCGGTCGCCCTGGTGCCCGCCAAGACGCTCCAGGACACCGCCAAGGCGCTGACCAGCGGTGACCAGGTGATCCTGGCGCTGTCCGGTTCGGGCGCGGGCGAGGGCCTGATCGGTTTCGAGGGCGCGGGCCGCCGGACGACGACGCGTCTGCTGGAGGGCGACCTCCCGAAGTACAAGACGCTCTTCCCGACCGAGTTCAACAGCGTCGCCGTGATCGAGACCGCCCCCTTCGTGGAGGCCGTCAAGCGCGTGGCCCTGGTCGCCGAGCGCAACACCCCGGTGCGGCTCAGCTTCGAGCAGGGCGTGCTCATCCTGGAGGCCGGCTCCAGCGACGACGCACAGGCTGTGGAAAGGGTTGACGCCCAGCTGGAGGGCGACGACATCTCGATCGCCTTCAACCCGACCTTCCTGCTGGACGGTCTGAGCGCCATCGACTCCCCGGTCGCCCAGCTGTCCTTCACGACCTCCACGAAGCCGGCGCTGCTCAGCGGCAGGCCCGCGGCGGACGCCGAGGCGGACGAGGCCTACAAGTACCTGATCATGCCGGTGCGGCTGAGCGGCTGAGCGGCTGAGCCGTCCATCCGGCCGGTGGTGCGCCGTAGGTGGCTGTCCACAGGGTGGGGACGAACCCGCAGGTGGGGGCGTACGTCTGAGCGCGTATGCCCACAGCTGTGCACGGGCCTGCGGGTTTAGGCTCGACGCGGGTACGAAAGTGCCGCGGCACCCATCCGGCGGGTACGGAGGTGCCGCCTTGCCACCTCGCACACCTAAGGAACGCAACTGATGGAGCTCGGTCTCGTCGGCCTCGGCAAGATGGGCGGCAACATGCGCGAGCGGATCCGCCGCGCGGGCCACACCGTCGTCGGATACGACCGCAATCCGGACCTCGCCGACGTCCACAGCCTGGAAGAGCTCGTGGGCAAGCTCAGCGCGCCGCGCGTGGTGTGGGTGATGGTCCCGGCCGGCGAGGCCACCCAGGCCACCGTCGACCGGCTCGGCGAGCTGCTGGAGCCCGGCGACGTCGTCGTGGACGGCGGCAACTCCCGCTGGACGGACGACGAGAGGCACGCCGAGGAGCTGGCGGCCAAGGGCATAAGCTTCGTCGACTGCGGCGTCTCCGGCGGCGTGTGGGGCCTGGAGAACGGTTACGCGCTGATGTACGGCGGCGACGCCGGGAACGTCGCCAAGGTGCAGCCGGTCTTCGACGCCCTCAAGCCGGAGGGCGACTTCGGGGCCGTGCACGCCGGCAAGGTGGGCGCGGGCCACTTCGCGAAGATGGTCCACAACGGCATCGAGTACGCGATGATGCAGGCCTACGCCGAGGGCTGGGAGCTGCTGGAGAAGGTCGACTCCGTGGAGAACGTCCGCGAGGTCTTCCGCTCCTGGCAGGAGGGCACGGTGATCCGCTCCTGGCTGCTCGACCTGGCCGTCAACGCGCTCGACGACGACGAGCACCTGAACGGGCTCCGGGGTTATGCACAGGACTCCGGTGAGGGACGCTGGACTGTGGAGGCGGCGATCGACAACGCGGTGCCGCTGCCCGCGATCACGGCCTCCCTCTTCGCGCGGTTCGCGTCCCGGCAGGACGACTCGCCGCAGATGAAGATGATCGCGGCGCTGCGCAACCAGTTCGGCGGCCACGCGGTCGAGAAGAAGTAACCGGAAGGCTGGGGAGGTCGGCGCACGACCATGCACGTCACGCATCTGTCGCTGGCCGACTTCCGTTCGTACGCCCGGGTCGAGGTGCCCCTGGACCCGGGCGTCACCGCATTCGTCGGCCCGAACGGGCAGGGCAAGACGAACCTGGTCGAGGCGGTCGGCTACCTCGCCACCCTCGGCAGCCACCGGGTCTCCTCCGACGCCCCCCTGGTGCGCATGGGCGCCGAGCGTGCCGTGATCCGGGCCCAGGTCCGGCAGGGCGAGCGGCAGCAGCTGATCGAGCTGGAGCTGAATCCGGGCCGGGCCAACCGTGCCCGCGTCAACAGGTCCACGCAGGTCAGACCCCGTGATGTGCTCGGCATCGTGCGCACCGTGCTGTTCGCGCCGGAGGACCTGGCGCTGGTGAAGGGCGACCCCGGTGAGCGGCGCCGTTTCCTGGACGAGCTGATCACCGCCCGTTCCCCACGGATGGCGGGGGTGCGGTCGGACTACGACCGGGTCCTCAAGCAGCGCAACACCCTGCTGAAGTCGGCCGCGCTCGCCCGCCGGCACGGCGGCCGCACGATGGACCTGTCCACGCTCGACGTCTGGGACCAGCACCTCGCGCGCGCGGGCGCCGAGCTGCTCGCCCAGCGCCTCGACCTGATCGCGGCCGTGCAGCCGCTGGCCGACAAGGCGTACGAGCAGCTGGCCCCGGGCGGGGGCCCCCTCGCCCTGGAGTACAAGCCGTCGGCGCCCGGTGAGGCGCACACACGTGAGGACCTGTACGAGCAGCTGACGGCGGCGCTCGCCGAGGCCCGCAAGCAGGAGATCGAGCGGGGCGTCACCCTGGTCGGTCCGCACCGGGACGACCTGCTGCTCAAGCTCGGCTCGCTGCCCGCCAAGGGCTATGCCTCCCACGGCGAGTCGTGGTCGTACGCGCTGGCGCTGCGGCTGGCCTCGTTCGACCTGCTGCGGGCGGAGGGCAACGAGCCGGTGCTGGTGCTGGACGACGTGTTCGCCGAGCTGGACGCGCGGCGCCGGGAGCGGCTGGCCGAGCTGGTGGCGCCCGGCGAGCAGGTGCTGGTGACGGCCGCGGTCGACGACGACGTACCGCATGTGCTCGCGGGGGCGCGGTTCACGGTGGCGGAGGGGACGGTGGAGCGCGTATGAGCGCGGAGGCACCGGAGCCGGGTCCCGGCCAGTCCCCCGGTGAGCGCGCAAGCGGCAGCCCGGAGCCGTCCGGCGTCGACCTCGCGCGCGTGGCGCTCAGGGCGGCGCGGGAGGCGGCACGCGCGCGTGGGGACGCGGCCCAGCAGAAGAAGCAGGCGCGGCGCGGGGGGCTGCGCTCCGGGGCGCGGGCCGACGGCCGTGACCCCATGGCGCTGGGTTCCGCGATCAACCGGCTGATCACCGAGCGCGGCTGGGAGACACCGGCCGCGGTGGGCGGGGTGATGGGCCGCTGGCCGGAGATCGTCGGCGCGGACGTGGCGAAGCACTGTGTGCCGGAGCGGTACGACGAGGACGAGCGGGTGCTGGTGGTGCGCTGCGACTCGACGGCCTGGGCGACGAACCTGCGGTTGCTCGCGCCGACGCTGGTGGCGCGCCTCAACGAGGACCTGGGGCACGGGTCGGTACGGATGATCAAGGTTCTCGGCCCGGGCGGCCCGGGTGGTCCGGGCCGGCGCTACGGGCCGTTGCGGGCCCCTGGAAGCCAGGGCCCGGGTGACACCTACGGGTGATCTGCGGGCGTTCTGGCGCCCCGTCAGGGACGCGTGATGTACCTCACAAAAAGCGGCGACGACGGACGACGTGAACCGTCGGCGTGCGCCGCGGCGCACCACCGTGCAGGGTCGCGCATCCCGATCTGACTCCCAAGTAGCAAAGGGTTGACGCCCCGAAGCGCTGAGTGCCGTTGTGAGCCTCTTGAGGCCCCCATCCGCATATCGGGAGTCGGACGAGGCAGGTTCAGGGCGGCACATGCGGACTCAGGTACCGGCAAACCCCCATCAGTGTCAGTGGTACCGGTAGAATGAGAGAGAATCCCGCCCCGAACGTGGGGACCGTCCGGGACTAGCTGAGCAACGCTGATCAAGGCTTACCAACGCAACATGCCGCAGCCGCTCCGGCAACCTGCCGACGAGCCCGGCTCGTGCTGTGCCAGAAAGGGCGCTTCGTGGCCGATTCCGGCAACCCCAACGAGAACAACCCGTCCACCGACACCGGCGTGAACGACGCGGTGAGCACCCCGCACGGCGATGCTTCCGCGTCGTACGACGCCAGTGCCATCACCGTCCTCGAGGGTCTGGACGCGGTCCGCAAGCGACCCGGTATGTACATCGGTTCGACCGGTGAGCGGGGCCTGCACCACCTGGTGCAGGAGGTCGTGGACAACTCCGTCGACGAGGCGCTCGCCGGTCACGCGGACACGATCGACGTCACGATCCTCCCCGACGGCGGTGTCCGCGTCGTCGACAACGGCCGTGGCATCCCGGTGGGCATCGTGCCCTCCGAGGGGAAGCCCGCCGTCGAGGTCGTGCTGACCGTGCTGCACGCGGGCGGCAAGTTCGGCGGCGGCGGCTACGCGGTCTCCGGTGGTCTGCACGGCGTGGGTGTCTCCGTCGTCAACGCCCTCTCCACGAGGGTGGCGGTGGAGGTCAGGACCGACGGCTACCGCTGGACGCAGGAGTACAAGCTGGGCGTCCCCACGGCGTCGCTCGCCCGGCACGAGGCCACCGAGGAGACCGGCACGACGGTCACCTTCTGGGCCGACGGCGACATCTTCGAGACCACCGACTACTCCTTCGAGACGCTCTCCCGGCGTTTCCAGGAGATGGCCTTCCTCAACAAGGGCCTGAAGATCAACCTCACCGACGAGCGCGAGTCGGCGAAGGCCACCGCCGGCGCGGACGAGGCGGGCGAGGACGAGAAGCACGAGGTCAAGAGCGTCTCGTACCACTACGAGGGCGGCATCGTCGACTTCGTGACGTACCTCAACTCCCGCAAGGGAGAGCTGGTGCACCCGACCGTGATCGACCTCGAGGCCGAGGACAAGGACAAGAGCCTGTCCCTCGAGGTCGCGATGCAGTGGAACGGCGGCTACACGGAGGGCGTGTACTCCTTCGCCAACATCATCCACACGCACGAGGGCGGCACGCACGAGGAGGGCTTCCGCGCGGCGCTCACCTCGCTGATCAACAAGTACGCGCGCGACAAGAAGCTGCTGCGCGAGAAGGACGACAACCTCACGGGTGACGACATCCGCGAGGGTCTGACCGCGATCATCTCGGTCAAGCTGGCGGAGCCGCAGTTCGAGGGCCAGACCAAGACGAAGCTGGGCAACACCGAGGTGAAGACCTTCGTCCAGAAGGTCGTCTACGAGCACCTGACGGACTGGCTCGACCGCAACCCCAACGAGGCCGCGGACATCATCCGCAAGGGCATCCAGGCGGCCCACGCGCGCGTGGCGGCCCGCAAGGCCCGCGACCTGACGCGTCGTAAGGGCCTGCTGGAGTCGGCTTCGCTGCCGGGCAAGCTGTCCGACTGCCAGTCGAACGACCCGACCAAGTGCGAGATCTTCATCGTCGAGGGCGACTCCGCCGGCGGCTCCGCCAAGTCCGGCCGGAACCCGCAGTACCAGGCGATCCTCCCGATCCGCGGCAAGATCCTCAACGTCGAGAAGGCGCGCATCGACCGGATCCTGCAGAACCAGGAGATCCAGGCGATGATCTCCGCGTTCGGCACCGGTGTGCACGAGGACTTCGACATCGAGAAGCTCCGCTATCACAAGATCATCCTGATGGCGGACGCCGACGTCGACGGCCAGCACATCAACACCCTGCTGCTGACCTTCCTGTTCCGCTTCATGCGGCCGCTGGTCGAGTCCGGGCACGTGTACCTGTCCCGCCCGCCGCTGTACAAGATCAAGTGGGGCCGGGACGACTTCGAGTACGCGTACTCGGACCGCGAGCGCGACGCGCTGATCGAGATGGGCCGCAACGCCGGCAAGCGCATCCGCGAGGACTCCGTGCAGCGCTTCAAGGGCCTCGGCGAGATGAACGCCGAGGAGCTGCGCATCACGACCATGGACCAGGAGCACCGCGTGCTCGGCCAGGTCACGCTCGACGACGCCGCGCAGGCCGACGACCTGTTCTCGGTGCTGATGGGCGAGGACGTCGAGGCCCGGCGCGCGTTCATCCAGCGCAACGCCAAGGACGTCCGCTTCCTCGACATCTGAGTCGGTCTCAGCTGACCGCACCAGGAAGGACCTTCACCAGCAATGACCGACGAGAACACTCCTGTGACGACGCCCGAGGGTGACGCCCTGGCGATGCGTGTCGAGCCCGTCGGGCTCGAGACGGAGATGCAGCGCTCCTACCTCGACTACGCGATGTCCGTCATCGTCTCGCGCGCGCTGCCCGACGTCCGCGACGGCCTCAAGCCCGTGCACCGCCGTGTGCTGTACGCCATGTACGACGGCGGCTACCGCCCCGAGCGGGGTTTCTACAAGTGCGCCCGCGTCGTCGGCGACGTCATGGGCAACTACCACCCGCACGGCGACAGCTCCATCTACGACGCCCTGGTCCGCCTCGCGCAGCCCTGGTCGATGCGGATGCCGCTCGTCGACTCCAACGGCAACTTCGGCTCGCCGGGCAACGACCCGGCGGCGGCCATGCGGTACACCGAGTGCAAGATGGCGCCGCTGTCGATGGAGATGGTCCGCGACATCGACGAGGAGACCGTCGACTTCACGGACAACTACGACGGCCGCTCCCAGGAGCCGACCGTCCTGCCCGCCCGGTTCCCGAACCTGCTGATCAACGGCTCGGCGGGCATCGCGGTCGGTATGGCGACCAACATCCCGCCGCACAACCTGCGCGAGGTCGCGGCCGGCGCCCAGTGGTACCTGGAGAACTACGAGGCCTCGCACGAGGAGCTCCTGGACGCGCTGATCGAGCGCATCAAGGGCCCCGACTTCCCGACCGGCGCCCTCGTGGTGGGCCGCAAGGGCATCGAGGAGGCGTACCGCACCGGCCGCGGCTCGATCACCATGCGCGCGGTCGTCGAGGTCGAGGAGATCCAGAACCGCCAGTGCCTGGTGGTCACGGAGCTGCCCTACCAGGTCAACCCGGACAACCTCGCGCAGAAGATCGCCGACCTGGTGAAGGACGGCAAGGTCGGCGGCATCGCGGACGTCCGCGACGAGACGTCGTCCCGCACGGGCCAGCGCCTGGTCATCGTGCTGAAGCGCGACGCGGTCGCCAAGGTCGTCCTGAACAACCTGTACAAGCACACCGACCTGCAGACCAACTTCGGCGCCAACATGCTGGCCCTGGTCGACGGCGTGCCGCGCACCCTGTCCCTGGACGCGTTCATCCGCCACTGGGTGAACCACCAGATCGAGGTCATCGTCCGCCGTACGCGCTTCAGGCTGCGCAAGGCGGAGGAGCGGGCGCACATCCTGCGCGGCCTGCTCAAGGCCCTGGACGCCATCGACGAGGTCATCGCGCTGATCCGGCGCAGCGACACCGTCGAGATCGCGCGCGGCGGCCTGATGGACCTCCTCGACATCGACGAGATCCAGGCCAACGCCATCCTGGAGATGCAGCTGCGCCGCCTGGCGGCCCTGGAGCGGCAGAAGATCGTCCGCGAGCACGACGAGCTCCAGGCGAAGATCGCCGAGTACAACGAGATCCTCGCCTCCCCGGTCCGCCAGCGCGGGATCGTCAGCGAGGAGCTGACCGCGCTCGTCGAGAAGTACGGCGACGACCGCAAGACCAAGCTGATCCCGTACGAGGGCGACATGTCCATCGAGGACCTGATCGCCGAGGAGGACATCGTCGTCACGGTCACCCGTGGCGGCTACATCAAGCGCACCAAGACCGACGACTACCGGGCGCAGAAGCGCGGCGGCAAGGGCGTGCGCGGCACGAAGCTCAAGGAAGACGACATCGTCAACCACTTCTTCGTGTCCACCACGCACCACTGGCTGCTGTTCTTCACCAACAAGGGCCGCGTCTACCGCGCCAAGGCGTACGAGCTGCCGGACGCCGGCCGGGACGCGCGCGGCCAGCACGTGGCGAACCTGCTGGCCTTCCAGCCGGACGAGACGATCGCGCAGATCCGCGCGATCCGGGACTACGAGGCGGTGCCGTACCTGGTGCTGGCCACGAAGGCCGGCCTGGTGAAGAAGACGCCGCTGAAGGACTACGACTCGCCGCGTTCGGGCGGTGTCATCGCGATCAACCTGCGCGAGCAGGCGGACGGAAGCGACGACGAACTGATCGGCGCCGAACTCGTCTCGGCCGAGGACGATCTGCTGCTGATCAGCAAGAAGGCGCAGTCGATCAGGTTCACCGCCTCGGACGACACGCTGCGGCCGATGGGGCGTGCCACCTCGGGCGTCAAGGGC
Source organism: Streptomyces sp. NPDC111628 (assembly GCF_055635195.1). Classification (NCBI taxonomy): domain Bacteria; kingdom Bacillati; phylum Actinomycetota; class Actinomycetes; order Kitasatosporales; family Streptomycetaceae; genus Streptomyces; species Streptomyces sp. NPDC111628. The sequence goes on from NZ_JBVKBZ010000005.1 coordinate 255,195, forward strand.
ATGAGTTTCCGCGAAGGGGACGAGCTGCTCTCGATGAATGTTGTTCGAGCCGGTACGTTCGTGTTCACTGCCACCGACGGCGGTTACGCGAAGCGGACCTCCGTCGACGAGTACCGCGTCCAGGGTCGCGGCGGCCTCGGCATCAAGGCCGCCAAGATCGTCGAGGACCGCGGGTCGCTCGTGGGCGCGCTGGTGGTCGAGGAGCACGACGAGATCCTCGCCATCACACTCTCGGGCGGTGTGATTCGTACGCGAGTCAGCGGGGTCAGGGAGACCGGCCGTGACACCATGGGCGTTCAACTGATCAATCTGGGCAAGCGCGATGCCGTCGTCGGCATCGCACGCAACGCCGAGGCGGGACGCGAGGCGGAGGAGGTCGACGGCGATGTGGTCGTCGACGAGACCGCCGAGGGTGCCGCGACCACCGGCACGGACGAGGGCGAGGCGCCCTCGGCCGAGTAGCACGAGGAGAGAGTCATCGTGAGCGGAGCCACGGGCGCCGGATCGGCCGGTACCCCCACGGGTACGGAAACGGGCGGCGGCGGCCGTGGCTCAGCCGCGCGTGCGACGGATTCGCACACGACTCAACTGCGCAAGATCGACGACGGAGCGACCGACTCGCACTCGGGGAGCTCGTCCTCAACGCATGGATCCCAGGGGGGAACTGTGACGGACACCCGAGGCCAGCAGACTCAGCAGGCGGCCTCGCCGCTGCCGGGGGAACGGCAGCCACAGCAGCCCGGCGGGCCCTACCACCCGCCGCAGGCCTACCAGACCCAGGGCGGCAGTCAGACCCACGGCGGCAACGCGTCCGCAGTGCGCCGCCCGCGCACCGGCGCCCGGACCACGCCCCGCGTCCGCAAGGCGCGCCTGCGCGTGTCGAAGGCCGACCCGTGGTCGGTGATGAAGGTCAGCTTCCTGCTCTCCATCGCGCTGGGCATCTGCACCATCGTGGCCTCCGCCGTGCTGTGGATGGTCATGGACGCCATGGGCGTCTTCTCGACGGTCGGCGGCACGATCTCCGAGGCCACCGGATCCAACGAGTCCAACGGCTTCGACCTGCAGTCCTTCCTGTCGCTGCCCAACGTGCTGATGTTCACGACGATCATCGCGGTCATCGACGTCGTCCTCGCGACGGCCCTGGCCACCCTCGGCGCGTTCATCTACAACCTGTCCGCCGGCTTCGTCGGCGGTGTGGAGCTGACGCTCGCCGAGGACGAGTGATCCGCGAGCCGTCCTGGCCCTCGGGCCGCGCGACAACCGATTTTGGGACTGCCCGCCTCGTGCGCTAATCTTCAGGAGTCAGCGCGCGGGACATACACCGCAGAGCGCGGCGGGGCTATAGCTCAGTTGGTTAGAGCGCATCCCTGATAAGGATGAGGCCACAGGTTCAAATCCTGTTAGCCCCACCAGCACCAAGACCCCCAGCCGGTACCGGTTGGGGGTCTTCGCGTTCGCCGTTCGCCGTTCGACGTGGACTACGCAGGAAAAGACCCGACCGCTGGCGACGGGGGATGCGCCAGCGGTCGGGCTGTGGCCAAGGCTAACAAGGCCGGGTGGCCGGTGGGTGCCGACTGGTCGGTCGGGTACCGGTGATGTGACAGGGATCACGTGTGCGGTGGTGGTGCCTCACTGGTCGCACGGCGGCTCGTAGTCCAGGCGTGGCAGGTACTCGTGCCACTTCTCCTCGGTCAGCACACCCCGGGTGGCCGAGCAGATGCGGTCGATGGCGTCGTCCACGCCCAGGCTCCACAGCCGGACCGTGTCCGTGCCGCTGGACACCCCGAGCATGTGGCTCACGGGGCTGAAGGACAGGAAGTTGCCCGTCTTGGCGTTGGGGCTCATCGCCCGGCCGATGGGGGCCGCCTCGGCCGGGTCGGTGACGCTCCAGAGCCGGACCGTGTTGTCGTTGGCGCCGCTGGCCAGGGTGTCGCCGTCCTGGCTGAACGTCAGCGACACCACCGAGTCGGTGTGTCCGGCGAGCGTGGTCTCGGCCCCGGACGCCTCGCCCGGCTCGGTGACGTCCCAGAGCCGCACCGTGCCGTCGTCGCTGCCGCTGGCCAGGGTGTGGCCGTCGGGACTGTAGGCGAGGACGTTGACGGGCCCGAGGTGCCCGGTACGCGCCGCGCCGAGGCGGGTGGCGTGCACGGGGTCGGTGACGTCCCAGAGGCGTACGGCGTCGTCGGCACCGCCGCTGGCGAGGGTGCGGCCGTCCGGGCTGAACGCGAGCGTGTTGACGTATCCCGAGTGGCCGGTGAGCGGCTTGCCCAGGCGGCGGGGGTGGGACGGGTCGTCGGCGTTCCACAACTGGATGGTGCGGTCGTCGTGAGCCGTGGCGAGGGTGCGGCCGTCCGGGCTGAACGCCAGCGTGTCGGGGCCCGCGTAGCGGGTGCTCAGTGCCACCGGCGGTCCGTGGGCGGTGGGCCGGGCCGGGTCCGTGACGTCCCACAGTTGCAGCGCGCGGCCCCCCACGAGGACCGCGAGCGTCCCGCCGTCCGGGGAGAACACCAATGACCGTATGTCACCGTCCCCCGGCTCGAAGGGAGCGCTCAGCGAGACGGGCCGGCCGGCGTCCGTCACGTCCCACAGCCGGACCCGGCCGTCGCGGGCCGCCGTGGCCAGTACGTGCCCGTCCGGTCGGAAGGCCCCGATGCGGCCGATCATGTCGGACGTCGGCAGCGACCACAGGCGGACCTTGCTGTCGCCGCTGCCGGTGGCGAGGGTGCGGCCGTCGGGACTGAAGCCGAGGGCGTACATCTCGCCGCTGCCTCCGGCGAGGGGCACGCCGACCTGCGAGGGGTAGGCCGGGTCGCTGACGTTCCACAGGCTCGCCGTACTGTCCGCGCTGCTCACCGCGAGCATGGCGCCGTCGGGGCTGAACGCCACCGCCCAGACGGGGCCGCTGTGGCCGGTGAGCGGCGCGCCGACGGGCGTCGCCCGGGCGGGGTCGGCGACGTCCCAGAGCTGGACGGTGTCGTCGGCGCTTCCGCTGGCGAGGGTGTGGCCGTCGGGGCTGAAGGCCACCGAGTGCACCAGGCCGCTGTGGCCGGCCAGCGGTGCGCCGGCCGGCTCGGGCCGGCGGGGGTCGCTCACGTCCCAGAGCCGGACCTTGTCGTCGTCGCCGCCGGCCGCGAGCGTGTCCCCGTCGGGACTGAAGGCCACCGAGCGCACCGCCCCCGTGGATCCGGTCAGGGTGTCGAGCGCCTCGGGGGCGCGTCGGTCGGCCACGTTCCACAGGCGGACCGCGTGGTCGTCGTGGGCGGAGGCCAGGGTGCGGCCGTCCGGACTGAAGGCGAGCAGGTAGACGGTGCCGCCGTGGCCGGCCAGCGGTGCCCCGAGCGGTCGCGGACGGCTGGGGTCGGTGACGTCCCAGAGCCGGATCGTGCCGTCGTCCGAGGCGCTGGCCAGGGTGCGGCCGTCCGGGCTGAAGACCGCGGTGCTCACCCAGCTGGTGTGTCCGGTGAGGGGCTTGCCCAGCTGCCTCGGACGGTCGGGGTCCGAGACGTCCCAGAGCCGGACGGTCCGGTCGTAGCTGGCCGTCGCCAGGATCCGTCCGTCGGGGCTGAAGGAGGTGAGGTAGACGGCACCGGTGTGCCCGAGGAGCGGGGTGGCCAGGGGCGCGTTCACGATCGAGATCAGCTGGTTCCTGACGTCCTCGTCGTCCGGCCGCAGGCGGTGTGCCGCCAGGTCGAGCTGGGCCGACAGGGACGGGTCGGTGTCCTCGACCCGGTCCGCTTCGGCGACCACCTGCTCGAACACGGCGTCGTTGCGCTGCTGCCAGGCGAGCACCGCGGAACCGACGGCCAGCAGGGCCAGGACGACCAGCGCCGACACCGCGGCACGGCTGATCATGACGGTGCGCCGGCGCAGCCTGACCGCGGCGGCCAGGAACTCCACCGCGCTGCGGGTCAGGAAGGTGTCGTCGGCCGACTTCGCCCAGCCGTCGGCCTGCGCCAGCCGGGAGCCCCGGTAGAGCAGCGCGGAGTCGCGGTCCGACTCCTCCCAGGCCAGACCGTCCTCCTCGAGCCGCTGGCGCAGCAGGTTTCCGGCGCGGTCCTCGTCGATCCAGTCGCGCAGCCGGGGCCAGGCGTGCAGCAGCGCCTCGTGGGTGATCTCCACGGTGTCCGCGTCGAGCGTCACCAGCCGGGCCCGCACCAGCGCCTCGAGGGACTCCTCGGTCTTGCCCGGGTCCCTCGACTCCTCGGCCAGCCGACGTCGCGTACTGCGCCTGCGGGTGGCCTGCGTGTCCTCGCTCAGCCGGATCAGCCTGAGCAGCAGCAGCCGCGCGGCCGTGCGGGCCGCCGGGTCCAGACCGGACCAGGCCCGCTCGGCGGTCGCGGCCACCGCGCCCTGGATGCCGCCGGCCGCGCGGTATCCGGCCAGGGTCAGCCGGCCCGCCTTGCGCCGCTGCCAGGTGGCGAGCAGGGCGTGGGACAGGAGCGGCAGCACGCCCGCGTCGTGCTCCCCCACGGCCCGGAAGGCGTGGGAGCCGCCTCCGCCGCGCGGGCCGTCGGTGCTCACCTCGCGGATGATCAGCTCGGCGAGCCCCGGTTCCAGCTCCATGCCGACGGCCCTGGCGGGGGCGGTCACCGCCTCGCGCAGCTCCGCGGTGGTCAGCGGCCCGAGCACCATGTGCCGGTGCTGCAGCGCGTCGGCCAGCTCGGGGTACCGCAGGCACCGGTCGTAGAAGTCGGCGCGTACGCCCAGGGTCACCAGCACCGGCGGCGGGTCCCCGTCGGCGCCGGGTACGCAGGCGGCCTGGAGCAGCTGGATGAACACGCGCCGGTCCGCCTCGTCGGCGCAGAGCGTGAACACCTCCTCGAACTGGTCCACGATGACGACCGCCCGGGCGGCGGCGTGGGCCTCGGGGTCGCCTGCGTGGTCCTTCCGGCTGTCGGAGGGTGCCGGGCGCGGCGGGGCATCGGGGCCCGCGTGGTCTTCTTGGCCGTCGGAGCGTTCCGGGCGCGGCCGGGCAGCGGGGCCGCCTGCATGGTCTTCCCGGCTGTCGGAGAGCGCCGGGCCTTGTGGGGCATCGGGGTCTGCGTGGCCGTCCCGGCTGTCGGAGGGTGCCGGGTCCGGCGGGCGCGTCTGGCTTGCCCGGCCGGTCGGGTTCACTTGCCCCGGCGGGTTCTCTGGGCGGGTTTCGCCGTCCGAGTGTGTCCGGCCGAGCTGTCGCGCCTGGCTGTTTGGACCGTCCTGGGTGCTGAGGCTGACCTGGCGTGCCCGGTCGCCGAGGCCGACCTGCCTGTCTTGGCCGTCGCGGTTGTCGCGGTCGTCCTGGCCTACCAGCCCGTCCTGTGCGTCCCGGCCGATCTGCCCGTCCTGGCCGTCCCCGCCGTACGGGCCAGCTCTGTCGTCCCCGCTTGGCTGCCTCGCGGGGGGTACCGGGGCGGGCCGAATCTCCCGGGCGCTCTGACCTCCCTGGCCTGCGTTGCCCGGCCGGCTGTCCGGGTCGGCCGTGTCGCCCCCGTCCGGGCCCGGCCCGTCTGCCTGGCTCACCCGGACCGTCCGTCCGGTCCGGCCGTTCCGGCATGCCGAGACGTCCGGGCCGCCCCGGCCGCTCAGGCCCGTTCGACTGTTTCGGTCTGCCTGGCCTGCCTCGTCAGCTCGGTCTGTTTGGTCGGCCTGTTCTGTCCGACCGGCCCAGGCTGCCTGGTCGGTCTGTCCTGCCGGGTCGGCAGGGTCGGCCGGGCCGGTGCGGTGCCTGCCTTGCCCGGCCTGCCCTTTTCGCTCGCCCGGCCCGTTCCGTCCGCCCTGCTCGTCCTGACTCTCCGGTCTGTCCTGCCCGTCCCGGCTCTCCTGCCCGGGTGGGGCTTCCGTGGATGCCGCCCAGGCCGCGAAGGCTGCCCTGGCGGCGTCCTCCGTCCGTGGGTCGCCCGGGTGCCAGGTCTCGGGGGAGTCCGGGTCCCGGTCCGCCGTTTCCCTCATGGCGACGACGACGGGCGTGAGCTGCGGTATCAGGCGGGTCAGTTCGCCGAGCGGGTCGGCACCCGGCACGAGTTGGAGCACCCTTCTGGGCGGACCGTCCCCGGCGTCCGGCGTGCCGGTGCGCAGGGCGGGCACCAGGCCGGCGTTCAGAAGGGAGGACTTCCCTGCCCCGGAGGCGCCGACCAGCATGACCAGACCGCCCGTGTCCCGCGTGGCGTGAAGCTGGGCGAGCAGGGCCCGCGTGCTCCGTTCCCGCCCGAAGAACCAGTCGGCGTCCTGCCGGCGGTAGGCGGCCAGGCCCCGGTAGGGGCAGACCCCGCCGAGGGCCGCCGGAGCCTCGGCGGGGGTCTGCTCCTCCGCCGCGGCCGCCCCGGGGCGTTCACCGCTCGGGTCGGCCAGCGCCCGCTCCCACAGGCGCTGCCACTGGGCCAGGTCGTACAGACCGGCGGAGACCGGTACGGGCCGTGCGCGCCGGGCCTGGGGTATGAGGACGTGCAGGACGGCCGCGAGGGCGGGGAACTGGGCCGGCACGTTCTTGGCCCGCCGCCAGTCGCTGATCCGCTGGGCGGAGACCCGCACCGGCCGCCCACGTTCGTCGACGCGCTGGAGCCGGACGACGGCCTCGGACACGCGTTTGAGGGGAGGGTTGCCGGCCTCCCTGTACAGCAGTGCGAGGCGTTCTGCGAAGGCCGTGCGTGCCCCTGAGTCGAAACTCAAGGTCTCCACTCCTTACTTCCCCCGCACCTGGACGTCCGGACCGGAAAACTCACTCTATACGGCTGACCTGCGGCTACAGCAGCTTCCGGATTCCGGAACCTCCTCCGCGGCGACCTCGGGTGGCAGGATCGCGTCGCAGTGGCGAGGCGGCCCCGCGGCACCCGGACAGGTCAGCGGCTCAGCACTCGGAGAGCCACCCCATGGGGCCGCATGTTCTCGGTCAGCTTTCGGTGGCCCGTCCCTCCCCGAGCCCGTCCGGTACCGCACGCGAAAACGGCGCCGGCATGGTTTGGCACCGGTCCCCACGAGGGGAGGGACCGGAGCCAAATCATGCCGACGCGCACTTGTGGACGGGCCGCGGCAGCCGCCGTGGGTCAGTCCCCGGCGGACGAGCCGGTGGCCGAACCGGCGGACGAGCCGGTGGCCGAGCCGGTGGCCGACCCGCGGGCGGGCGGGACCAGCAGGTCGCGCTCCGGGTGCTTCTCGCCGGTGACGCGGCCCCGGATGCCGAGGTCGGCCCTGGCGGCCTCGTGGAAGGCGTTGATGGCGCGGAACGCCGCCCGGTGCCGCTCCCGCCACTCCTCCAGACTGCCCTCGACCCGGCCGGTCGCCTGCCAGTCGATCTCGGCGAGCACCACGTTCAGCTCGTGCCCGGACTCGATGGCGTCGTCCCCGCCGAGCAGCATGACCCGCTCGAAGGCCGCCCCCCAGCGCAGGCTCGCCTCCGCGAGGTCGTCGCGGAGGTCCTCGTCGCTGCGGTGGGTCTCGCGCAGCCCTTCCCGCGCCTCGTACAGCGGCACGGACGCGGCGATCCGCAGCTTGGCGGCGTCCACGTACTCCCCGTAGGCGTCGACCTTCTTGTCGTCCCACCGCGTCAGCAGCTGATTGCGGTTGCGGCTCCGCTCCATCAGGTAATTCGTGACGTGTGTGGTCAGCGCGCCGACCAGCACGGCCGCGATCGTCACGAGTTGCTCGCCGGTCCCCAAACCGTCCCCCCCCGGTCGCAACTCCGCACTCGGCACCGCGCAGGCCGGCACGGGCCGTCGCAGGCCACCGCGGGGCCGCGGCGGAATGTGGGATTGCCGGACGATCTTACGAGGACCGGGGCGGGCGAGCCAACAGGCGGGCCGGTCAACAGGCGGGCGTGCGGGGCGGGTTCAGTGCGCCGATCCGTGGGCAGGCAGGTCGTGAAGGCTCCGAAACCGACTACCGACCGCCGACCGCCGACCCCCGCTGGAGTGCGCATGAGGATCTCCGTCGATCCCGAGCAGTGTTACGGCTCCGGAGACTGCGTCCACCGGGCCCCGTCCGTCTTCACCCAGGTGGGCGGCCTCGGTGCCGTCATACCCGGCCGGGAACACGACGTCGACGCCCCGCGGGTGCGCGAGGCGGCCGAGGGGTGTCCGTCCGCCGCGATCACCATCGCCCGCACGGAAGCGGAAGAGGTCCGGGGCTGAATACCCGGGGCGAACCGGGCGCCGCCGTCACCGAGGCCCTGGTCGGCCTCGCGACGCGGTACGTGCGCAACGGCCCCGGCACCCTCGGGAAGGCGGCCCTCGCCACGCGCTGGCTCAACGCGCACCTGCGCGAGCACCCCCGCAGGGCCGTCCTCGAGCTGCCCTCGGGCGGTCGCTTCGCCGTGGACACGCAGGATCTCATCCAGCGGTACCTGTACCTGTTCGGCGCCTGGGAGCCGCACCTGACCGCCTGGCTGCGGCGTCGGCTGCGGCCGGGGGACTGCTTCGTCGACGTCGGGGCCAACATCGGCGTCTTCAGCGTCCTGGCGGCCCGGCTGGTCGGCGACACGGGCCGGGTCGTCGCGATCGAGGCCTCCCCGGACGTCCACCGGCGCCTGGTGGAAAACGCCCGGCTCAACTCCCTCGGGAACATCCGCGCGCTCAACGCCGCCGTCTCGGACCGCACCAGGACCCTGACCTTCGCGCTCGCCAGCTCGCGGAACACGGGGGCGAACAGCATCGTCCCGTACGACGGCCCGGTGGAGTCCAGCTTCCGGACCGAGGCCCGGCCGCTGCCGGAACTCCTCGACACGGCGGAGATCGCGACCGCCCGGGTGATCAAGATCGACGTCGAGGGCGCCGAGGGGAGTGTCGTGCGCGGTCTCGCGTCGATGCTGGGCGCGCTGCGGCCGGACGCGGAGATCACGGTCGAGGTGGCACCGGAGCGCATGGCCCGGCTCGGAGACCGGGTCGACGACCTGCTGGCGGTGATGCGGGACGCCGGGTTCCACGTCTACCGGCTGGCCAACGACTACGCGCCGGGGAGCTATCCCCCGGCACTGAGCGGTGCGCCCCGGGCGCCGGAGCGGCTGCGCGGGCCGGTGACCGGGGAGAGCGACCTGGTCTTCTCGCGGCTGGACGCGGAACGGCTGCCCTGACCGCTCGGTGTTCCTACCGTTCGGTGCGCCTGTCGTTCGGCGCTTGTGCCGTTCGGTGCTCCTGCCGTTCAGCGACCGATGCCGCCGATGCCGCCGGTGCCCTACGGCAGGCGCCATCCGAAGGACGCCAGGGCGCGCGCCCTGGCCTCCACCACCGCCATCCGGGCAGCGCGTTCCGCGGGTTCCACGTGGGACGCCTGGCCGGTCTCCTGGCCCTCCCACTTGCGGTAGAGAAGGCCCACGTCCTCGGAGAACCATCCCCGGCTCACGCAGTTGAGCGCGAGCAGCAGGCCGGTGTCCTCGGAGGCGGGCAGCGCCATCCAGCCGCCGAGGGCGAGCAGCAGGTCACGCCGGACCAGCAGGGTCGCCGGATGGACCTGGGCCCGGAAGCCGTTCGCCCTCCAGAAGCCGAGCACCTCCCCGCGCTCGATCGGCCCGTGCGCCGGGTCGCCGGGGAAACCGGCCGTCGAACCGTCGGGCAGGAGGTCCAGGACCCGCGAGGTCGCCCACCCGATCGACGGGTCGGCCTCCAGGGCGGCCAGGTCGCGGGCCAGGGCGCCCGGAGTGAGCCGGTCGTCGGCGTCCAGGACCTTCACGTACGCACCGTCCGCGTGGGCCAGGGCCATCGTGCGCGCCACCCCGGGCCCGCCCTGCCGTCCGTGGCGCCCCTGGTGGAACACGACCCGCGGATCGTCGGGCACGTGCGGCCGGACGTCCTCCGTACGGCCGTCCTCCTGGATCACCCAGCGCCACTCCCAGCCGTCGGGCAGCTCCTGTGCGCACAGCGAGGCGTAGGCCTCGGGGAGGAAGGGGGCGGAGGGGCCGTGGACGGCCGTGACGATGACGACGCGCCGGTTCACGACGGCACTCACCACCTTTCCAGACGGGTCGTGAAGAGCAGTTCGGTGCGGTCCCCGGGCAGCGTGACGTCGGAGACGTCCACCACCCGGCCGCCGGTGTCGTACGAGGTCTTGCGGAGCAGGATCACCGACGTGCCCGGCGGCAGGTCCAGGGCCGCGGCCTCCTCCGGTGTCGGCGGGCGGGCGGTCAAGCGCTCCTCCACGCGGTCCAGTTCGACGCCCACGGTGTGGAGCTGGTGCTGAGTGCCGCCCGGCCAGGGCTCGTTGGCCTCGTCCAGAAGGTCGGGATTGGCGGCGATCAGGTCGCGGACGAGGTAGGAGGTGACGAGGCTGAAGGGAGCAGGCTCGGCCGAGTACCGCGTGCGGAAGGTGCGTTGGAGCAGCACGGTGCCCTCCGGAACGCCGAAGGCCTCGGCCAGTTCCCCGGACGCCTTCCGCTCGCTGTACTCGGCGTGGAAGACGAGGTCGTCGCCCCGCAGGCCGGTGTCGTGCTCCGTGGCGCCGGTCGCGGCCCTGGTGGCGAGTGGCCGGCGGGCCCGGTCCTTCTCCCACTGGTGGCGGCGGTTGTCCCGCACCGCCGGGGTGCGGGGGCGGCGGACGAAGGTGCCGAGACCGTGCCGCCTGTCGATCAGTCCCTCGTCGCTGAGCAGCCGGAGCGCGTTCTGCACGGTGGGCACGCTGCGCCGGTAGTGGTGGGCGAGGTCGGCCTCCGAGGGCAGCCGGTCGCCGGGCCGCCGCTCACCCACCCGGATGGAGCGGCGCAGATCGTCCGCGATGACTTCATAGGCCTTGGGCACGGTCGCAGGCTACAACTCCTCAAGAGGTCTTGAAGAGTCGGGTCGGTGTACGGGTACCGTCGTGTTCCCGCGCACACACGGCGGCGGCCCGGCTGCTCTGTCGAGCGGCCGGGCCGTTTCTCGCGCGTGGTGCGGTACGCAGATCGCCGTTACGTCAGGGTCGGGGGTGGCGCGGGCCGCTCAGCGCTGAAGCGGGATGGTGTGCTGGGCCCGGGGTTCGACCGCGGTGTCGTCGCACGGAAGACCGGTGGTCGTGGTTGTGGTCGTGGCCGCGGCTTCGGCGAGCGGGTGGTGGCGGCAGCTGGGCGCCGCGCCGTGCGCCTCGGCGCGGATGCGCTGCTTCATCGTGGGGGGCAGGGAGCCGGTTCGGGACCGGGGCAGGGGAAGGGCGGCCGCGGGTGCCGCCTCCGGGGAGGCGCTCTCGGTGTTGCTGTGCGTTCCGGTCTGCGGTACGGCCGCGGCGGCCGTCGTCGTGACGAGTCCGAGCGCCGTGCACAGCGCGAGGAAGGCGGTGACGATGCTGGTCCACAGCGTCAGGACCTTGTTCCGGGCCATGGCCCCTCACTTTCGGGTTGGGCGATTTGCGTACTTTCCTCATGATGTGTATGTGGGCCGCGAAGTGGTGGACCTGCGCCCGTGGCGCGTCGATGTTCAGATGAACACCACCCGAATAGCCGCAGGGTGTTGGAAAAGGTGCGCAGACGGGAGAGAGGCGGGCAAAAGTCACCGCACGTGAGGGTGTGATCACCCTCCGATCAGAATGGGTTCGTCCGCTTCTAAAGGGTTCCGGTGACGGGCAGTTGACCGCCGACGCAGGTCACCGATCGGTATCGGCCGGTGTGTATAGTCGGGCGCCGAAGGTCCCCTACGTCAAAGGAAAGACGAGGTCGCGCGGTGAAGAAGCTTCTCCTGGTCGCACTGGCCGCCATCGGCGGGCTCCTCGTGTACCGCCAGATCCAGGCGGATCGCGCCGAGCAGGATCTGTGGACGGAGGCGACTGACTCCGTGCCCACGGGTTCGTGAGTACGACCGACATCCGGTCCTGAGCAGACCCCGACCGTCAAACGGTCGGGGTTTTGTGTTGCCCTGAGGGGGCACGGTCCGCTCGGGGCGGGCGGCGACAGAGCCGGTGAGCGCGAGGGGTGGCGGGTCATGGGACGGTGGTGTACGGCTCGACGGGGCGCCGCGACGGGGCGCGTGGCCGTGGTGGCCGCCGTACTGGCCACGACCGCCGCCCTGCCCGGTGCCACGGCCCTCGCGGTCGGTCTCGGCGCCGGTTCGGCCGGTTCGGCCGCCGGGTACGGCTTCGCCGACGACGCCGTACGGATCGCGGGCGCGAGTGCCACGGCGGGCGCCGAACCGCTGGAGGCGGGCGCCACGTACCGCAGCTCCCTGCCGAGGAACGGGACTCTCTACTACCGCCTCGAACTCGACGCCGCCTCGGACGCCTACGTCTCCGTCACCGCCGTTCCCGGCGCCGACGGGGAGGTCACCGCGGTCGACGGCATCCGGGTCTCCGTGCAGGACGCCGACGGCGGCTCGTGCTCCGTGCAGAGCGCGACCTTCGGCGCCGCCCGCAGCCCCCGCCCGGTCACCGCCCGGGGCATGCGCGAGATCGACCCCGCCGCCCACCGGTGCCAGGAGCCCGGCAGGTACTACGTGGGCGTCGAGCGGACCCGGCCCCAGGACTCCCCGCCGGACGACTGGGACCTGGAACTCACCGTCGCCACCGAGCCCCGCCCGCGCGAGACCGGCGCGACGAAGGCACCCGAGACCTGGGACTCCGCCTCGCCCGAACCCCTCGCCGGCGAGCCGGAGCGCCGGCCGGGCGGCAACGGATTCGCCCACGCCACCCTCGTCGGGCAGGGGGTCTGGCGCGACGACATCCGGCCCGGGGAGACCCTCTACTACAAGGTGCCGGTCGACTGGGGCCGCCAGGTGTACGCCAGCGCCGAACTCGCCGGCTCCGCGGACGCCGCCGGCTATGCCACCGGTGCCCTGCGACTGGCCCTGCACAACCCCGTGCGCGACGAGGTGGACGACGCGGCCAAGGGCTACACCGGGCGCACGACCACGGTCGGCCTCGCTCCCCTGCCGCCCGTGGCGTACTCCAACCGGTACGCCACCGCGGGACAGGTCGGTGCGCTGCGGTTCGCCGGCGACTACTACGTCGTGGTCCACCTCGCGGCGCAGGTGGCCGACGACTTCGGCCAGGGCCCCTTCGCACTGACGCTGCGTCTGCGACTCGGGGGATCGGCGGGGACCGGCCCCGGGTACGCGGGGGAGCCCCGGCCGAAGGGCCTCTTCGAGGTCTCCGCGCAGGAACGGGTGGCCGCCCCGGCCGGCGGGGCGGCGGACGACGACCTCGCCATGAAGGCGGTCGCCGTCGGCGGCATCGGCACCGGCAGCCTGCTGCTCCTCGGCCTGGCCGTGTGGACGGCGACGACCCGGCGCAGGACCCAGCCGTAGGACCTGGAGCAGGACCCAGCCGTCCGGCGGCCCGGACTCAGATCCGGGTCAGCGCCCAGAAGCCCACGGCGTAACAGGCCAGCGCGAGCAGCAGCAGCGGCAGGGCCACCCGCGCCGGGGGACCGGGACGGCGGCGGCGCCGTGTCCCACGGTGCGGGGCGGGAGCGGCGGACCGCGGGTTCCGGGCGGTGTACGCGGCGGTGGGGACGTCGGCACGCATCGCCGGGGACGGCGCGAGGGACTGGGCGGGGAGCGGCGGCCCGTGCGGTGCCGGGTACTGGGTCCCGCCGGGGGCCCGGTCCGGCGGCAGGTGCTGCGGCCCGCCCGTGAACGCCGGGTGCGGTGCGGGCGGTTGCGCCGCCTCGGCCGCCGCCTCCGACGCCGGGGTGACGGTCGGCTGCGGGGGCGGCAGGTGGAAACTGCCGGTCTCCGACATGGCACCCGCCCGCTCGGCCAGGGGCGCCTCCTCGGAGTGCGTCCAGTCCTGCCCGGACGGGGCGCTGCCCAAGGCAGGCGCCGCACCCGGCAGGGGCAGGCCCGGGTCGGTGGGCGGTCGTCCGGGAGCGGAGGGTGTGCCGGTCGCTGTCGCGGGCGGGCCCGGCAGGCCGGGCGGGGTGGACATGGGTGCCGAGTCCGGGCCCGTCGCGGGTGGGCTCGGGACGCCGGGCGACGGCCAGTCCTGGTCGGGCGGCGAGCCGGCCGGTTGCGGGGCCGAAGGCGTCCGGTCCGGTTGCGGGGCCGGGGGCGTGCCCTGCCAGGGGGGTGTCGGCGGAGTGGTGGGCGGGGCTGCGGCCGATGGCGGGCCCGCAGGGCGTCGCGGGTCCGTCGGTACGCCGTCCACGCCGGAGGCCCTCTTGAGTGGGCCCTCGGGACCGAACCCCGTGGGCAGCGGCCCAACTTGGTCGAAGATCTCGATCAGCTCGTCGTCGGGCCCGGGCTCCGGCAGCAGCTCCACCGCCGCGGCCAGCGCCTTGCGCGCCCCGGTCGCGGTACGGAACCTCGCCGGCGGGTCCGGTTGCAGCAGCGTCGCCACGACCTGCCACAGCGGCTCGGGAATCCCCCGCGGCGCGGGCGGCGTACCGTGCTCGGCGAAGTGCTGGACGAGCACCTTGGCGTCCGGCTTGGCCCCTTCCAGCAGATACAGCGCGACCAGACCGACCGCGAACAGGTCCGACGGGAAGTCCGGTTCCGCACCCATCATCTGCTCCGGCGCGAGATAACCCGGCGTCCCCACCACGAGGTTGGTCTCCGTCAGCCGGGGCTCACCCAGCCGCATCGCGATGCCGAAGTCGGACAGCCGCAGGCGCGGACGGCCCGTCCCCGTCGCCTCCAGGAGCAGGTTGGCGGGCTTGATGTCACGGTGCACCACCCCCTCCCCGTGCACCGCCGCCAGGCCCGACAGGAGCTGGTCGAGCAGCGTGCACACGAATTCGGGCGGCAGCGGACCGTAGTCCCCGACCAGGTGGACCAGCGAGCCGCCCGTGACCAGGTCCATGGTGAACAGGACCTGGTCGTCGTCGGCGGCCCAGCTCGCGGGGGCGAGCACATGCGGGTGATCGATCCGCAGCGCCTGCTCACGGACGAACCGGAGCAGCGAGTGCGCGTCCCGCTGCTGAAGCACCTTCGCGGCCACATAACGCCTGCGCCGGTGGTCCCAGGCGCGCCAGACGGCACCCACCCCGCCCCGGCCGATCGGGTCGACCAGCTCGTACCGGCCCGCGAAGACCTCACCCATGGCTGTGCGCCGCTCCTCCCCTGGGACCTGTCGCGCCACTCCCGCGGGCCCGGCCGCCGACCCCCTCGGCGACCGGACCCACGGGATCAGTTCTGGTGGGACTGGTAGTGCGCGACCGCGTCCGAGGTGCGGCCCGCGCCGTACACCCGCAGGAACTCCGCCAGCTCCGGATGCGAGGAGGACAGGGAGTCCGCCGCGTCGATGATGTCTCCGGCGGCCGCCACCGAGCGCAGCAGCGACTGGATCTCCCTGACCACCCGCTTGACCGTGGGCGCACCCGAACTACTGGTGGTCGTCGTGGTGTTGCTGAGCACCGAGCCCCCCTGCGACTTCTTGATCTCGTCCATGCGCTCCGTGGCCTCGGCCGCGCTCACACTGCCGTCGGCGACCTGCCCCGCCAGGTCCTGCAGCAGCTGCACCCGCTGGACCACCGCGGGATTGCCGATCTTCGCCCGCTGGCCGCTCATCAGCTGCGACAGCATCGGCGCGGACAGCCCCAGCACTCCCGCGAGACGAGCCTGGTTGAGACCGAGATCGTCGATAAGCCTGCGGAAGAGCGCCCCCAGCGGCTCCCCGTACCAGTTCCGCTGCAGTTCCCGCGCTCTTGCGGTGGCTTCCTGCTGTGCGGCGTCCATTGCGTCTCCCCATCGCTTCCCCAAAAACCGCAGTTCGCTCCAGCGAACCACGCCGAGCATCTTACGGAGCGTGGTCGTTCCCCGGGAGCCCCAATCATTTGTGAGATACGGGGGGCGACCCGGTACTCTTGTCCGCGGCGACCGGCGGTCCGCGACACCAGGACCGACGACGCCACCCGAGGGGCCTTAGCTCAGTTGGTAGAGCGCTGTCTTTGCATGGCAGATGTCAGGGGTTCGACTCCCCTAGGCTCCACCGTCAAGAGCGCCTCCGACCTGCGGAAACGTAGATCGGAGGCGCTCTGTTCGATTCCGGGGGGCCGCGGTGGGCCCGCCCTCGCGGGCGCCGGCGGACGGAGACGTTCCTCACCGTCGCCGCCCTCGCACCGTGCCCGGCACCGCACGCACCGCCCGGATGATCGACAACGACCGGAGGGAAAGGGCCAGTTGAGCACGTGGAACAGCGCTCCGGCGCCCGCGCCATTACGAGAACCAGGCCCCGGACGGGCCTCTCTCGGCGCCCCGGCCGCGCTGTCTGCTCTTGATATCGTCACCCCACAGGGCATCAGCGCAGACCCCTGCGGGGCGGTGCCACGTGGCTCATCGCCGTCGGAGCCGTCCGGTCGCTACCGACGAGGTGGAAGGGGTAGACCATGCGGGCGAAGGTACGGGCCGCTCTCGACGCGCTCTATATGAAGCGGCTGGTCAGAGAGTTGGAAGGACGCCCACGCCCCCAGCACATCGGCATCATGCTCGACGGCAACCGCCGGTGGGCCAAGATGTCGGGTATCGACGACCCCCGCGAGGGCTACCGCGCCGGCGGCGCCAAGGTGCTGGACTTCCT
Source organism: Streptomyces sp. NPDC111628 (assembly GCF_055635195.1). NCBI lineage: Bacteria > Bacillati > Actinomycetota > Actinomycetes > Kitasatosporales > Streptomycetaceae > Streptomyces > Streptomyces sp. NPDC111628. Next base: position 271,572 of record NZ_JBVKBZ010000005.1, read on the forward strand.
GCGCTGGTGCGACTCCGCCAAGATCGAGCACGTCACCCTGTTCATGCTCTCCGACGACAACCTTTCCCGGCCCGAAGAGCAGCTGAACCCGCTCATCGACATCATCGCCGAGGTCGTCGAGCAGCTGGCCGCACCGGGCAACCCCTGGCCCGTCGAGGCCGTCGGAGCCCTGGACCTGCTGCCCGCCGAGTCCGCGAGCCGCCTCAAGACCGCCACCGCCGCCACCCAGGGCCGCAAGGGCGGCACCAAGGTCGACGTCGCCGTGGGCTACGGCGGCAGACGCGAGATCGTCGACGCCGTGCGCTCCGCCCTGACCGAGCACAGCTCCCAGGGCGGCGACATCGACGAGTTCATCGAGACCTTCACCATGGAGCACATCTCCAAGCACCTGTACTCCAAGACACGGTCCGAGTCCGACCTCATCATCCGCACCTCCGGCGAACAGCGGCTCTCCGGCTTCCTGCTCTGGCAGTCCGCCTACGCCGAGGTCCACTTCTGCGAGACGTACTGGCCGGACTTCCGGGAGATCGACTTCCTGCGCGCCCTGCGCTCCTACTCCCTGCGGGAACGCCGCTACGGCCGCTGAACGCCGTCGCCGTTTCACGTGAAACATCGCCGCGGGGCGGGAGACTCACGGTCTCCCGCCCCGCGGCGGTGAACAAACGACAGAAGGTGGCCGGCGCCACTACGGCGAGCCGGAATCAGCGGGGCTCGTCGCCCTCCGCCTCATCCTGGGCCTGCTTGGCCTGCACCTCGGGATCGAGGACCGCCTCACCGGTGCCGTCCACCGACGTCAGCCGCCCCGACTCGGGAACCTCCGTCGCCTCCGGCGGCTCCACCAGCCAGTCCGGGTTGGCCTGCTTGTCCCACCACTTCCACGCGGCGAAGGCGCCACCCGCGACGACGCCCACCACCGCGAGAACCTTGGCGACCCGGCCGGCCCTGGCCCGGCGCTGGTGCTTGCGCGTCAGCCTCTGGATCTCCTTCGCCGTGACCTGACCACGCAGCGCGGCCAGCGCGGCGGTCCCGCGGGCCGTGGCCTCGTCGCGCACGGGACCCGCCGCGGCCACTGCCTGCTCGATCCTCGGACGTGAGTAGTCGGCCGCCTGCCGAGCGGCCAGACGCGTACGGACAGCGGCCTCCTGCGCGGCCGCGTCCATCTTCGGCGGCACATGCGTACGGGCCTGTTCCAGCCGCGGCGCCACATGCGTGCCGTACTGCAGGCGTGCCTGGCACGTGGCCTGCGACACCTTGGGCGCCAGCCGTACGCGCGCCTCCTGTGCATAGTGAGCGGCCCTGTCCTTGGCCGTGTCGGCGTAGGGCGCCACCACTTCCGCGGCGTGCAGCACGCTGTCCTTCGCCGAACCGGTCGCGGCGCGCACGCTGTCGATGCGGGTCACGGGTTCCTCCTCCTCGGTGGCGTACGGTAATTCGACTTTCCACCCTTTTACGGATCATGCCTGGGGACGCACCGCCAGGCATGCGAGGGCGGGCATCCGGGTCACGGACGATGCCGCCGCGTCCTCTGGGGCAAGTGGTGATGAAGTTGCGAACAAGAGCTGATCAACGTCAATAACCGATGAATACCGGGCAACACGAGCCTGTCCACGACCATGCCACGGATCGGCGCCCCACGCTCGTGACCCAGCGGTAAGAGCGCCGAACGCACCCCCGACCGTGCGAGGATCGGTGCGCACAACAGGACGACGGAAGGCACCTCGTGGCCGCGCAGCTCTACGCCACCCTGAAGACCAGCCAAGGTGACATCGAGGTCCGGCTGCTGCCGAACCACGCACCCAGGACCGTCAAGAACTTCGTCGAGCTCGCCCGCGGCGAGCGGGAGTGGACCCACCCCGCCACCGGCGAGAAATCCATGGCCAGGCTCTACGACGGCACCGTCTTCCACCGGGTCCTCAGCGGCTTCATGATCCAGGGCGGCGATCCGCTGGGCAACGGCACCGGCGACCCCGGCTACCAGTTCCCCGACGAGTTCCACCCCGACCTCGCCTTCGACAAGCCCTACCTGATGGCCATGGCCAACGCCGGCCCCGGGACCAACGGCTCGCAGTTCTTCATCACCGTCTCCCCGACGACCTGGCTGAACCGCAAGCACACGATCTTCGGCGAAGTGACCGACGCGGCCAGTCAGAAGGTCGTCGACACCATCGCCGCCGCCCGGACCAACCCCCGCACCGAGCGGCCCCTCACCGACATCGTCATCGAGTCGGTCGTCGTCGAGACACGGAACGCCTGACGCCCCGCCACACCGGGCAGGAACCAAACGCCCCGCTCATCCGTAGAGAAGGGCGGGGCGGTGCATCTGCACACACCGCCCGCAGGGACGACCGAGGGGATGCCATGGACCACGCGGCCGCCGGCCGACCGGATGCCCAGAGCCCGCCCGGTTGCTATCGCCACCCGGACCGCGAGACCGGCATTCGCTGCACCCGCTGCGAGCGCCCCATCTGCCCGGACTGCATGGTCAACGCCTCCGTCGGCTTCCACTGCCCCGACTGCGCCGCCGGCCGCACACCGGGGGCCACCGGCCCGGCCCCGAGCGCCTCCCGCCCCCGCACCCTCGCGGGCGGCACCGTCGCCGCCGACCCCCACCTCGTCACCAAGATCCTGATCGGGATCAACGTGGCGGTGTTCATCGCCGTCCAGGCGCTCCCGTCGTCCTTCCTCAGCGACATGGTGCTCATCGGACGCTGGCCCCCCGCCCCCTTCGTCCCGACCGAGGGCGTCGCGGAGGGCGAGTGGTACCGGCTGGTGACCACGATGTTCACCCACGAGGAAATCTGGCACATCGGCTTCAACATGATCAGCCTCTGGTTCCTCGGCGCCCCCCTGGAAGCGGCCCTCGGCAGAGCCCGCTACCTCGCCCTCTACCTCGTCTCGGGCCTCGCCGGCAGCGTGCTCGCCTATCTGCTGGCCTCGCCCACCACGGCCACCCTCGGCGCCTCCGGCGCGATCTTCGGCCTCTTCGGCGCCACCGCCGCCCTCGTGCGCCGGCTCAACGCCGACATGCGGCCGGTCGTCATCCTGCTGGTGATCAGCCTCATCTTCACCTTCACCCGGAGCAACATCTCCTGGCAGGCCCACGTCGGCGGCCTCGTCGCGGGTGCCGTGATCGGCTACGCCATGCTCCACGCGCCCCGTGAGCGGCGCACGCTCGTCCAGTACGGCACCTGTGCGCTGGTCCTCCTGGTCGTCGTCGGCCTGACCCTGTTGAGGTCGGCGCAGCTCACCTGAGCGCCCGTTGTCCACAGTAGGTGGCGGATCTTGTGCACAGCGTGCGGGAACACATGTGCCCCCTGTCGCTGACCAGTGTTGTCGCAGGTCAGGCAGGGGGCGAACATGTTTTCGGAAGCTAGGTCCAGCCGGTAATTCCGTCACACCGGCGTCAACGCCGGGTGGGTTATCCACAGATCGTCTTTCTTTTTCCCCAGCGTGTGGACAGCGCCTGTGGATAACGCTATTTCCACTGCGTCGAGACGCCGAACCCCGCGGCGATGAAACCGAAGCCCACCACGATGTTCCAGTTGCCCAGCGAGTCGATGGGCAGGGAACCGTCGGTGACGTAGAAGACGACGATCCAGGCCAGGCCGATGACGAACATGGCCAGCATCACCGGCGCCACCCAGCCGCGGCTGGTCAGCTTGATGCTCGTCGCCTGCTTCGAGGGCGGCGGCGTGTAATCGGCCTTCTTGCGGATACGTGACTTCGGCACGAGGGTCTCTCCTGTCGATGCGCTGCGTGGCCGCGCAGGGAACGGGGCTCGGTCTCGGGTGCGGCGTACATGGGACGAGGGGACTCTGAGCGCTCCCCCGGGCGTCCGTTAGCGTAGTCCTTCCGTGGCGCCGAAGGAGATAAGGGTACGTTGAGCAATTCTGCCGACTCCCCCGGGACGGGATCCAGCCCAGTCCGCCGACGCCGTTTCCGGCCCGTGCGGGTGCTCACGGCGGCCGTCTTCGCACTCGCGGGACTTATCTTCTTCACCAGCTTCAACACCGCGAAGGGCACCAATATCCGGACGGACTCCTCTTTGCTCAAGTTGTCCGATCTCATCCACGAGCGCAGCCGGGAGAACGGCGACCTGGAGGAGTCCAACGGGACCCTGCGCGAGGACGTCGAATCACTCGCCGAGCGCGACGACGGCCGTACGAAGTCGGAGGACGACAAGCTCGCGGCGCTGGAGGAGAAGGCGGGCACGCAGAAGCTGAAGGGCGAGGCGATCACCGTCACGCTCGACGACGCCCCGCCGGACGCCACCGCGAAGCTCCCGGGCTACCCGGAGCCGCAGCCCGACTACCTGGTCATCCACCAGCAGGACCTCCAGGCCGTGGTGAACGCGCTCTGGCAGGGCGGCGCCGAGGGCATCAAGGTCATGGACCAGCGGCTGATCTCCACCAGCGCGGTGCGCTGCGTCGGCAACACGCTGATCCTCCAGGGCCGCGTCTACTCACCGCCGTACAAGATCCAGGCGGTCGGCGACCCGGGGCGGCTGAAGAAGGCGCTGGCGAAGTCGCCGGCGATCCAGAACTACATGGTGTACGTCAACGTGTACGGGCTCGGCTGGAAGGTCGAGGACGACGGCCGGGTGACCCTGCCCGGCTACTCCGGCACGGCGGACCTGCACTACGCCCGGCCTGTGGATTAGGGCCGTTCCCGAGGGCCGCGCGCCGCTAGTCTGGTGCGGTACGGCGTGAGTCTGGCGTCGTGGTGCGACGGAAGGGACGGCATGTACGGCTGGATCTGGCGGCATCTGCCGGGGAACGCTTGGGTGAAGGCGCTGCTCTCGCTCATGCTGGCGATGATCGTGGTCTACGTCCTGTTCCAGTACGTCTTCCCGTGGGCCGAACCGCTGCTGCCCTTCAACGATGTGACGGTGGACAACCAGTGAGCGCGCGCATCCTCGTCGTCGACAACTACGACAGCTTCGTCTTCAACCTCGTCCAGTACCTCTACCAACTCGGCGCCGAGTGCGAGGTGCTGCGCAACGACGAGGTGTCGACGGCGCACGCCCAGGACGGCTTCGACGGCGTGCTGCTGTCGCCGGGCCCGGGCACGCCGGAGCAGGCCGGGGTGTGCGTCGAGATGGTGCGGCACTGCGCGGCCACCGGAGTGCCGGTCTTCGGTGTGTGCCTGGGCATGCAGTCGATGCAGGTGGCGTACGGCGGTGTGGTGGACCGCGCGCCGGAGCTGCTGCACGGCAAGACCTCGCCGGTGGAGCACACCGGCCGGGGCGTCTTCGCGGGCCTGCCCTCGCCGTTCACGGCGACGCGGTACCACTCGCTGGCGGCGGAGCCGGCCACGGTGCCGGCCGAGCTGGAGGTGACGGCCCGTACGCCCGACGGGATCGTGATGGGCCTGCGTCACCGGGAACTGCTCGTCGAGGGCGTGCAGTTCCACCCGGAGTCGGTGCTGACCGAGCACGGGCACCGGATGCTGGCCAACTGGCTGGTGGAGTGCGGCGACCAGGACGCGGTGGCGAGGTCGGCGGGGCTCGCCCCGGTGGTGGGCAGGGCCACGGCGTGACCGCGCTGCGCCCCGAGCGCGACTCCGGCACGGCCGGTGACCAGGGATCCTCGTACGGGCAGCCGTACGGGGATTCCGGTGCGTTCGGGGAGCAGTACCGGCCGCCGCTTCCCGACGACGAGACGGTGGCGCTGCGGGTCCCGGAGCCCCCGGTGCGCCGGACGGCCGCCGGGAGCGGCTCCGCCGCCGCTTCTGCCGGGGACGGTCCCGTGGGTGGGGGTCGCGCGGCCCGCAGGAAGGCCGCGAAACGGCGTCACGGGCGCCGTGGGGCGCCCAGGGGCCAGGCTCCGGAGGAAGAGGCCGAGGAGACCCCGAAGGCGCCTCTGTCGCGCGTGGAGGCCCGTCGGCAGGCTCGGGCGCGCAAGCCCGGTGCCGCGGTGGTCGCGAGCCGGGCGATCGGTGAGATCTTCATCACGACCGGTGTGCTGATGCTGCTGTTCGTCACCTACCAGCTGTGGTGGACGAACGTGCGGGCGCACGCCCAGGCGAACCAGGCCGCGAGCAACCTCCAGGACGACTGGGCGAACGGCAGGCGCAGTCCCGGGTCGTTCGAACCGGGCCAGGGGTTCGCGCTGCTGCACATCCCCAAGCTGGACGTGGTGGTGCCGATCGCGGAGGGCATCAGCAGCAAGAAGGTGCTGGACCGGGGCATGGTCGGGCACTACGCGGAGGACGGGCTGAAGACGGCGATGCCGGATGCGAAGACCGGCAACTTCGGGCTCGCGGGGCACCGCAACACGCACGGCGAGCCGTTCCGGTACATCAACAAGCTGGAGCCGGGCGACCCGATCGTCGTGGAGACGCAGGACAAGTACTTCGTCTACAAGATGGCGTCGATCCTGCCGGTGACCTCACCGAGCAACGTGAGCGTGCTGGACCCGGTCCCGAAGCAGTCCGGCTTCAAGGGGCCCGGCCGGTACATCACCCTCACCACCTGCACGCCGGAGTTCACGAGCAAGTACCGCATGATCGTGTGGGGCAAGATGGTCGAGGAACGGCCGCGCAGCAAGGGCAAGCCGGATGCGCTCGTCAGTTAAGGGCGGATGACCAGTGGCAGCGACCACCGACACGGAGCACCAGGAGCAGGCCGAGGCGGGCGGTCGCGGGCGGCGTCGTCCCGGCCGGATCGTCGCGCAGGCGGTCAGCGTCCTCGGCGAACTGCTCATCACCGCGGGCCTGGTGATGGGCCTGTTCGTCGTGTACTCGCTGTGGTGGACGAACGTGGTCGCCGACCGCGCGGCGGACAGACAGGCCGAGAAGGTCCGGGACAACTGGGCCCAGGACCGGGTGGGAGACGGCCCGAGCGGCCCGGGGGCGCTGGACACCAAGGCGGGCATCGGCTTCCTGCACGTCCCGGCGATGGGCGAGGGCGACGTCCTGGTGGAGAAGGGCACGTCGATGAAGATCCTCAACGACGGCGTGGCCGGCTACTACACCGACCCGGTGAAGGCGACGCTGCCCACCTCGGACAAGAAGGGCAACTTCTCGCTCGCCGCCCACCGCGACGGGCACGGCGCCAAGTTCCACAACATCGACAGGATCGAGGAGGGGGACCCGATCGTCTTCGAGACGAAGGACACCTGGTACGTGTACAAGACGTACGCCGTCCTCCGCGAGACCTCGAAGTTCAACGTCGACGTCCTCGACGACGTCCCCAAGGAGTCCGGCAAGAAGAAGGCCGGCCACTACATCACCCTGACGACCTGCACCCCGGTCTACACGAGCCGCTACCGCTACGTGGTCTGGGGCGAACTGGTCCGCACGGAGAAGGTCGACGGCGACCGGACACCGCCCAGGGAACTGCGCTGAGGCTCACCGGGCCGACGCGTACGACGGAGCCCCAGTCCTTCAGCTGAGCTGAGGGACCGGGGCTCCGGTCGGTCGTGCGGGTGGGTCAGTCGCCGAAGCCTGGGAGGCCGGCGATGGTGCCGCCGTTGTCGTTTCCGCCGTTTCCGCCGCCGTTGCCGGGGATGGTCACCAGCGTGACGGGTGTGGCGGCCGGGTCGTCGACCTCGCTGCCGGGCTGCGGGTTCGAGGCGACGACCCTCGCGTTGTCGTCTCCCGGGGAGCCCTGCTGGATCTGCACGTTGGTGAAGCCGTTCTGCTGCAGGATCTGCCGGGCCTCCGCGACGGTCTTGTTGCGGATCTCCGGCACCTTCGTCTTCTCGACGGCCTTGCCGACGACGATCGTGACCTTCGAGCCCGGGTCGACCTGTGTGCCGGACTGGGGCGTCGTGGAGATGACCTTGCCGACCTGGTTCGGGTCGTTCGTCGGCTGGTCCGTGCAGACGGCCGTCAGGTCGCCGCCGCTCTCCACCTGGGCCTTGGCCTCGTCGCAGGTGCGGCCCACGACGTCGGGCACCGTGGCCTTCTCCTCGGCCTTGGCGACCTCCAGGGTCACCGTGGAGCCCTTCTCCAGTTCCTTGCCCGGGTCGGGGTCCTGGCTGAGGACCGTGCCCTCGTCCTGGGAGGACTCGGTCTGCTTGGTCTCGACCTCGAAGCCCTTGTCCTCGAGCTGCTTGGTGGCCTCGTCGATGTTCTTGTCGATGACGTTCGGGACGGCGACCTTGGGTGCGCCGGTCGAGACCACCAGGTTGACGGTGGACTTCTTCTCGACGTCGGTGCCCTGCTTGGGGTCCTGGGCGCAGATGTTGCCCTTGGGCTGGTCCTCGCACTCCTGCTGCTTGAACGTCAGCACCAGGTCGATGTTGTCGGCCTGCTGCTGGGCGTCGGCCTTGCTCAGGCCGATGAAGGCGGGCACCGGGACCTTGTCGTTGCCCGGCCCTCCGTCCCCGCTGAAGGCGTACTTGCCGATCAGGATGGCGCCGACGAGGACGAGGATGCCGGCCAGCACCAGGAAGATCGTGGAGGTGTTCTTCTTGCGGGGCTGCTGGCGGCGCCGGTCGGGGCGCTCGTCGTAGCCGTAGCCGCCGTCGTCCGGGTTCATGGGCGGCAGCATGGTCGTGGCGCCGCCGCCTCCGTCCGAGCGCAGGGCGGTGGTCGGCTGGTCGTCGGGGTAGGCGCCGTAGCCGCCCGCGGCCATGGCGCCCAGTGCGGCGGTGGCGGCGACGGGCTGGCCGTCGAGGCAGGCCTCGATGTCCGCGCGCATCTCGTCGGCCGACTGGTAGCGGTAGTCGGGGTCCTTGGTCAGGGCCTTCAGCACGATCGCGTCCATCTCGGGCGTGATCTCGGGGTCGAAGACGCTCGGCGCCTGCGGTTCCTCGCGCACGTGCTGGTAGGCGACGGCCACCGGGGAGTCGCCGACGAAGGGCGGGCGCACCGTGAGCAGCTCGTAGAGCAGGCAGCCCGTGGAGTACAGGTCGGAGCGGGCGTCGACCTGCTCGCCCTTGGCCTGCTCCGGGGAGAGGTACTGGGCGGTGCCGATCACGGCGGCGGTCTGGGTCATCGTCATGCCGGAGTCGCCCATGGCGCGGGCGATGCCGAAGTCCATGACCTTGACCTGGCCGTTGCGCGTGAGCATGACGTTGGCCGGCTTGATGTCGCGGTGGACGATGCCGGCCCGGTGCGAGTACTCCAGGGCCTGGAGGATGCCGATGGTCATCTCCAGCGTCCGCTCCGGCAGCAGCTTGCGGCCGGAGTGGAGCAGCTCACGGAGTGTGGAGCCGTCGACGTACTCCATGACGATGTACGGGATCGACACGTTGTCGATGTAGTCCTCGCCCGTGTCGTAGACCGCCACGATCGCGGGGTGGTTGAGCGAGGCGGCCGACTGGGCCTCCCGGCGGAAGCGGGCCTGGAAGGACGGGTCGCGCGCGAGATCCGCGCGGAGCGTCTTCACCGCCACCTGGCGTCCGAGCCTGGTGTCATGCGCGTGGTAAACCTCCGCCATGCCACCACGGCCGAGCACCGGGCCCAGCTCGTACCGGCCGCCGAGGCGACGCGGCTCTTCCATGGTTACTACCAGCCCTCTCCGTCGGTCCCGACCGGCATGCTTGTACGGTCGGAGGCTGCCGTCCGGCCTACCGTACCCGGCTCACTCCTGGCCCTTTGGCCGAGCCGGGCAGCCGATACAGGACCGGTATCGCAACGTGCGCCGATGTGAAGGAGACGTGACCGGAGTCACGTCCCGTTCATGGCGCGGTCACTTCTTGCTGTCGATGACGGCCTCCATGACGTTCTTGGCGATCGGTGCCGCGAGGCCGCCGCCGGAGATGTCGTCGCGGACGGCGTTCTCGTCCTCGATCACCACGGCCACGGCGACGGGCGAGCTGCCGTCGTCGGCCTTGGCGTACGAGATGAACCAGGCGTAGGGGTTCTCGCTGTTGTCGACACCGTGCTGTGCGGTACCGGTCTTGCCGCCCACCTTGACGCCGTCGATCTTGGCGTTGGTTCCCGTGCCGTCCTCGACGACGGTCTCCATCATGGACTGGAGGATCTGGGCGTTGTCCGCGGACAGCGGCTTGCTCATCTCCTCGGGGTCCGTCTTCTCGATGGTGTCGAGGTTGGGGGCCTGGAGCGCGTCCACCATGTACGGCTTCATCAGGGTGCCGTTGTTGGCGATGGCCGAGGTGACCATGGCCATCTGCAGCGGGGTGGCCGCGGTGTTGTACTGGCCGATGGAGGAGAGCGCGACCTGGGAGTCGTTCATGCCCTCGGAGAAGACGGAGGCGCTGGAGCGGACCGGGACGAACTGCTCCTCGGTGAAGCCGAACTTCTTGGCCGTCTCCAGCATCTTGTCGTTGCCGAGGTCGTAGCCGAGCTTGCCGAAGACGGTGTTGCAGGAGACGCGCAGGGCCTCGCGGAGGGTGGCGTCCTCGCAGGGGATGTTGCCCTCGTTCTTCAGCTCGGTGGTGGTGCCGGGCATCGTCCAGGGCAGCGGGGAGTCGGTCTTCTCGTCGGCCGAGTCGTACTTCCCGTGTTCCAGGGCCGCCGCCGCGGTGACCACCTTGAAGGTGGATCCGGGCGGGTAGACCTCGCGCAGCGCGCGGTTGAGCATCGGGTCGTCGGGGTTGTTCTTCTTCTGGAGCTTGTTCCAGGCCTCGCCGGCCGCCTCGTTGCTGCCCGCGATGACGGTGGGGTCGTACGACGGGTAGGAGGCCATCGAGAGGATCTTGCCGGTGGACGGCTCGATCGCGACGACGGCGCCCTTGGCGCCCTGCTTCTTCAGGCCGTCGTAGGCGGCCTTCTGGGCGGCGCTGTTGAGGGTGGTGACGACGTTGCCGCCCTCGCGCTTCTTGCCCGTGATCATGTCCAGGGTGTTGCGGAAGAAGAGCCGGTCGTCGTTGCCGGTGAGGATGCCGTCGTCGATGGACTCGAGCTGGGTGGCGCCGAAGGCCTGGGAGACGTACCCGGTGACGGGCGCCCACATGGCGCCGTCCTTGTAGGTGCGCTTGTACTTGAAATCGCCCTTGGTGGTGGCGTGCGAGGTGATGGCCTTGCCGTCGACGATGATGTCGCCGCGGGGGCTGGCGTACCGCTCGATGGCGACCCGGCGGTTGTGCTCGTCCTCCTTCAACTCGTCGGCCTGGACGTACTGGAGCCAGTTGTCCCGGATGAGGAGGGTGAGGACGAGGAGGCCGCAGAAGATCGCGATTCGGCGCAGTGGCTTGTTCACGGTCGGACCACCTGGGTCATCTCGGCGTCGGGGCTGGCGGGCGCGGCGGGCGCCGGTCTGCGCGCGGTGTCGCTGATGCGCAGCAGAATGCCGATCAACGCCCAGTTGGCGATGACGGAGGAACCGCCGTAGGCCAGGAAGGGCATGGTCATACCGGTGAGCGGGATGAGGCCCATGACACCGCCGGCGACGACGAAGACCTGGAGGGCGAAGGCGCCGGAGAGGCCGATGGCGAGGAGCTTGCCGAAGGGGTCGCGGGCGGCGAGGGCGGTGCGCACGCCGCGTTCCACGATCAAGGCGTAGAGCAGGAGCAGGGCCATCAGGCCGGCGAGGCCGAGTTCCTCGCCGAAGGTGGCGAGGATGAAGTCGGAGTTGGCGGCGAAGCGGATCAGCTCGGAGTGGCCCTGGCCCCAGCCGGTGCCGAGGGTGCCGCCGGAGCCGAAGGCCCACAGGGCCTGCTGGGCCTGCTCGGAGTGGCCGCCGACGCCCGCGCGGGAGAGCGCGTACTCCTTCATCGGGTCGAGCCAGGCGTCGACGCGCTGCTGGATGTGCGGTTCGAAGCTGGCGACGCCGACGGCGCCGACGGCGGACATCATCAGGCCGAAGACGATCCAGCTGGTCCGCTCGGTGGCGACGTACAGCATGATCACGAACATGCCGAAGAACAGCAGCGAGGTGCCGAGGTCGGTCTCGAAGACGAGGATCAGGATCGAGACGATCCAGACCACCAGGATGGGGCCGAGGTCGCGGCCGCGCGGCAGGTAGAGGCCCATGAAGCGGCGGCTGGCCAGGGCGAGCGCGTCGCGCTTCACCATCAGGTAGCCGGCGAAGAAGATCGCGAGGACGATCTTGGCGAACTCGCCGGGCTGGATGGAGAAGGAGCCGACCTGGATCCAGATCTTGGCGCCGTAGATGTTCTTGCCGAGGCCCGGTACGAGCGGGAGCAGCAGCAGGAACAGGGCGCCGACCATGGAGATGTAGGTGTAGCGCTGCAGGACGCGGTGGTCCTTGAGGAAGACGAGCACGGCGACGAACAGGGCGATGCCCATCGCGGTGTAGATCAGCTGGCGGGGTGCGGCGGTGCCGGCCTGGTCGATGCTCTGGAGCAGCTCGGACTGGTCCAGGCGCCAGATGGCGACGAGTCCGAGGCCGTTGAGCAGGGTGGCCAGCGGCAGCAGCAGCGGGTCCGCGTACGGGGCGAACTTGCGCACGACGAGGTGGCCGACGCCGGCCAGCAGGCCGAGGCCGAAGCCGTAGCTCAGCAGGCCCGCGGGTACCTCGTCGTTGATGGCGAGGCCCACGTTGGCGTAGGCGAAGACCGGGATGAGGACGGCGAACACGAGCAGAGCCAGCTCGGTGTTGCGCCGGCTCGGGGCGCCGATGGCGCCGATCGTGGACGTGTGGTGCGTCGACGGGTTGGTAGTACTGCTCATCGTGTGAAAGGGCCTCTCACGGCTTGCCTACTGCTTACCGCACAGCGAGACGACCTTCTGCTCTTCCTCCGAGAGGGTCGGTCCTGAGCCTTCAGTGGGTGCGGTCGTGGACGGGGACTCGGACGATTCGGGTGCCTCGGGCGAGCCCGACGGGTTCGGGCTGGGTGAGGCCTTGGACGTGAAGGAGGCGGGAGTGGTTCCCGTGGTGCCTCCGGCCTCGCCCTCGCCCGTCTTCGCGTTCTTCTCGGTCTCCGCGGTGCGCCGGTCGGCCTGCTTCTTGCAGGCGGAGGCCTGGACCGCCAGTTCCTCGATCTTGGCCCGGGCGTCGTTGAGGTCGCCCTCGGGGATGGTGGCCTCGACCAGTTTCTGCTGGTAGGGCGGCAGGTACTTGAGTTCGATCTCGGGATGGTCCTTCTGGACCTTCGAGAGCGAGACCCAGGCGAGGTCCTGGCTGATGCCCCGGTACAGCGCGAGGTGGTCGTCGTTGGTGCCGACGTAGTACTGGGTCTGGGTCCAGCGCCAGCCGCCGTAGGTGCCGCCGCCGATGACGGCGAGGGCGAGGGCGGTGTAGAGGGACCGCTTGAGCCACTTGCGGTTCTTGCGGGGCTTGACGAAGTCGTCGGGGCCGTAGTCGTCGAAGCCGTCGGTGGGGATGAAGCCGGTGACGTCGCCGCTGCCGGGCGGGCCGAACTCGCCGCCCCCGCCGCGCTGTCCGCCCTGCCGGCCGAGGCCCGCGGCGCGTCCGGCCGGGGTCTGCATGATGCCGTTGTCGCCCATCTGGGCCTGGTTCTCGGCGACGGCGCCGACGACCACGGGGGTGTCGGAGAGCTGCCCGGCGAGGGTGTCGCCGGTGTCGAGGTCGAGGACGTCGGCGACGATGACGGTGATGTTGTCCGGGCCGCCGCCGCGCAGGGCGAGCTGGATCAGCTCCTGGACGGTCTCCTGAGGGCCCTGGTAGCTGGCGAGGGTGTCCTCCATCGTCTGGTGGGAGACGACGCCGGAGAGCCCGTCGGAGCAGATCAGGTAGCGGTCGCCGGCCCGCACCTCGCGGATGGACAGGTCGGGCTCGACGTGGTCGCCGCTGCCGAGGGCGCGCATCAGCAGGGAGCGCTGCGGGTGGGTGCCCGCCTCCTCCTCGGTGATCCGTCCCTCGTCGACGAGGCGCTGCACCCAGGTGTGGTCCTGGGTGATCTGGGTGAGGACGCCGTCGCGCAGCAGGTAGGCGCGGGAGTCGCCGACGTGGACCATGCCCAGGCGCTGGCCGGTCCACAGCAGGGCGGTGAGCGTGGTGCCCATGCCCTCCAGGGCGGGGTCCTCCTCGACCATCTGCCGCAGCTGGTCGTTGGCGCGCTGGACGGCGGCGCCCAGGGAGGTGAGGACGTCGGAGCCGGGCACGTCGTCGTCGAGGGCGACGATGGTGGAGATCACCTCGGAGGAGGCGACCTCACCGGCGGCCTGGCCGCCCATGCCGTCGGCGATGGCGAGCAGGCGGGGACCGGCGTAGCCGGAGTCCTCGTTGCCCTCCCGGATCATGCCCTTGTGGGAACCGGCGGCGAAGCGCAGTGACAGACTCATGCGCACCTCGCCCGTCGGCTCCGACTGCAGCCGGTCGTGTCGAGCCACACTGCCCACCCTCCGGTCGGGAGCGCGCCGGGGCCCGGGGTGCCGGCCGCCGCTGCGTGCTCGCTCCGCTCGCGCTCATTCATTGGTGTAGCACTACTTCCGCAGCTCGATGACGGTCTTGCCGATGCGGATCGGCGCCCCGGGGCCAATTGGTGTGGGGGTCGTCAGCCGGGCCCGGTCCAGGTAGGTGCCGTTGGTGGAGCCCAGGTCCTCGACGATCCACTGGCCGTTCTGGTCCGGGTAGATCCTGGCATGGCGGCTGGAGGCGTAGTCGTCGTCCAGCACGATCGTCGAGTCGTGTGCCCGGCCGAGCGTGATGGTCTGGCCCTGGAGGGCGACGGTGGTGCCGGTGAGCGTGCCCTCCGTCACGACCAGCTTGGTGGGCGCGCCCCGGCGGCCGCGGCCCCCGCCGGACTGCTGGCGCTGCGGTGGAGGCGCCTGGCCCTGGCGCGTGGCGGTCTGCTGCGGTCGGGCGGCGTCGCGTCGCGCGCCGCGCTGGGTGACCCGCGTACCGAAGAGGTCGCTGCGGATGACCTGCACGGCCACGATCACGAACAGCCACAGTACGGCGAGAAAACCCAGCCGCATGACCGTGAGGGTCAGCTCTGACATTGCCCCCGGATCACCCTTCGGCTTGCCTGTAGATAACGGTGGTGCTGCCCACGACGATCCGTGAGCCGTCGCGGAGCGTAGCGCGGGTGGTGTGCTGCCCGTCCACCACGATGCCGTTCGTGGACCCGAGATCCTGGATCGTCGAGGGCGTTCCGGTCCGGATCTCGCAGTGCCGGCGGGAGACGCCGGGGTCGTCGATCCGCACGTCGGCCTCGGTGCTGCGGCCCATGACGAGCGTCGCGCGGGAGATCTGGTGGCGGTTGCCGTTGATCTCGATCCAGTGGCGGGTGCGTCCGCCGGGGGCGGGTGCGGCCGGGGGCTGCTGGCCGCCGGCTGGCTGCGGGTAGCCGTAGCCGCCGGGGCGTCCGCCGGGCGGCGGCGCGGACGGCATGGGCGGGGCGCCCGCGGGGGCGGCCGGCGGGTAGCCGTACCCACCGCCCGGTCCGGCGGGCCGCGCGGGCGGTGCCGGGGGTGCGGCGGGGCCCGGACCGCCCTGGTGGCTGGTGGAGGAGGCGAGCGTACGGCTGCGCACCCGGTACAGGCCGGTGTCGAGGTCGTCCGCCTTCTCCAGGTGGACCTTGATCGGTCCCATGAAGGTGTAGCGCTGCTGCTTGGCGTAGTCGCGGACCATGCCGGCCAGCTCGTCGCCGAGCTGTCCGGAGTAGGGGCTGAGGCGCTCGAAGTCGGGCGTGCTCAGTTCCACGATGAAGTCGTTGGGTACGACGGTGCGGTCGCGGTTCCAGATGGTCGCGTTGTTGTCGCATTCGCGCTGGAGCGCTCCCGCGATCTCCACGGGCTGCACCTCGGACTTGAACACCTTCGCGAAGGTGCCGTTGACCAGACCTTCGAGACGCTGCTCGAACTTCTTCAGGACTCCCATGGGGCACCTCCTCCGTCGCTGCCGTCCTGTCGACTGCCTTGCGTACTGCTGCCTTGCGTACTGATGCCTTGCGTCGTACTGCGTTGCGCCGTGCTGCCTCGCGCAGTGCCGTGCGTCCGTGCACTGCCCACCTGGTACTGCTTACTGATCGTATCCACGCGCCGGTCGATCGGCTGGTTCCCCCTGTCGGCCCGGTCGACGGGTGTCGACGCCTGACGGAGTTCCCGCCGGAGCTCCCCTTCGAACTCCCGCGGACCTCCGGGATGTGCTCCCGCAGGTAACTCATGCCCAGGATCGTAGAGGCGGCCGCAGACCAGTGTCCCGCACCTGAGTGCGGTCCCCCACCGGCTCCTGGGGAGACGGGCCGGACCGGTACGAGGTTGATACGTGAACGGCCACGGACCGGGACGAGTGCCCGAAGGAGGTCGGGCACCCCGCTCCGCCGGGGGAAAGGGATGTGAATCGACCCCTTCCAGCGTGCTAATGTTCTCGTGTCGGAAGGCGCCGGACCGCAAGGAAAAGCCCGGAAGACACACCCAATGCGCGGGTGGCGGAATAGGCAGACGCGCTGGATTCAGGTTCCAGTGCCCGCAAGGGCGTGGGGGTTCAACTCCCCCCTCGCGCACCACGGAGCATGGCAGATGCTCTGGATACGCAAAAAGACGGGGCGGCATCGTGAAGATGCCGCCCCGTTCTGCTGTGCGCCGGGCCGCGGAGTGGATCGCTCCCGGGGTCTGAGACTTTACTCACAGGGCCGTCGTCCGGCGGCCGGTGATCAGCCGGTGGCCTCCTCGGGAGCCGCCCGCTCCGTCGTGGTGCTGAGGACGGCGGCGAGTTCCCCGACGGTCTGTTCCCGCAGCAGCTGGTGCGAGGGGACGGGGATTCCCAGCGCCGACTCCAGGGTGCGCTGGAGGGCCAGCGCGGTCAGCGAGTCGATGCCCTGGGCGTACAGCGGCCGGGTCAGGGAGACCCGGTGGGCCGGCGGGACGTGGAGGTGGGGTGCCAGGCTGCGGCACAGGAACGTCTCGAAGGCCCGCACGCGGGCCGCGCCGTGGAGGTCTCGCAGGGCGTCGGTGTCGAGGGTGACTGGGTTGCCCGGCACGGTGGTGTCCTTTCGTCGGGTGCGGGTCGGTCAGGTGCGGGGGCGGGGCTGGGAGGCGTGCAGGGCGTGCGCTGCGGGACCGGGTCGCGGGCCGGCCCCGTCCGACCACGTCAGGTGGAACCGCCAGCGGTGGATCCGCCAGCCGTCGGGGGTGCGGACCGCCTCGGCCGCGCTGTGGCCGCCGATGTCGAAGCGGCCGCCGGGGTCGGGGCCGTCCTCGTGGTGCACGTGCGAGGCGACGAGGTGGACGCGGATCCGGGCGGTGTCGCCGTCGGTGGTGATGCCGTAGTTGGACGCCAGGTGATGGGTGCGGGCGAACCGGGACTTGCGGTCGAAGTGGAAGGCGGCGGCTCCCTCCCGTCCTTCCAGCGTGCCGACGGGGAACTCCAGCAGGCAGTCCTCGGTGAAGACCTCCGCGGGCCAGCCGTCGTCGAAGCCGTGCTCGTCCTGGGTGTCCAGCAGCGTGACGTAGCGGTCGACCAGTTCGGCGATCTCCGTCCGGTCGCTCAGTGCCCGGACCTGGGCGCGCAGGGCGTCGAATTCGGCCCGGGCGAGGGTGACCGTGTCCGGGCCGGCGACGGGGCCGGAGGGTGGGCGGGTCATGGGACGAGGTCCTTTCCGTGGGGTGGGCGGCCGCCCGGGCCGCCGGCGGTGTGCCAGCCGCGGGGGTCGCGGTGCGCGGCGGTGCGTTCCGGGCGGCGCCAGCCCGCGGTCGGCCGGGGGCGGGGCGGGCCGGGCGGGACGGCGCCGAGGGCGGCGGCGCGGGCGAGCAGGACGCTGGTGAGGGCGGCGATCTCGGCGGGGGTGGGCCGGCCCCGCAGGATCCGGACGACCGCGCTCCCGTCGGTGGCGTCCGCGCCGTCGGTCCCGCTCACTGCGGGGGGTTGCCGTGCTTGCGGCACGGCAGGTCGGCCTGTTTGCTGCGCAGCATCGACAGGGCCCCGACGAGGGCGCGCCGCGTGTCCCGCGGGTCGATCACGTCGTCGATGAGGCCGCGTTCGGCGGCGTAGTACGGATGCATCAGCTCCGCCTGGTACTCCTTGATCTTCTGCGCGCGAGTGCCCTCGGGGTCGTCCGACGCGGCGATCTCCCGGCGGAAGATGACATTGGCGGCGCCCTCGGCGCCCATCACCGCGATCTCGTTGGAGGGCCAGGCCAGCGCCAGGTCGGAGCCGATGGAGCGGGAGTCCATCACGATGTACGCGCCGCCGTAGGCCTTGCGCAGCACGAGGGAGACGCGCGGCACGGTGGCGTTGCAGTAGGCGTACAGCAGCTTGGCCCCGCGCCGGATGATGCCGTTGTGCTCCTGGTCGACGCCGGGCAGGAAGCCCGGGACGTCGATCAGCGTCACCAGCGGGATGTTGAAGGCGTCGCAGAACTGCACGAACCGCGCGGCCTTCTCACTCGCGTCGATGTCCAGGACCCCGGCGTACGACGTGGGCTGGTTGGCGACGATGCCCACGACCTCGCCGTCGAGCCGGGACAGGGCGCACACCATGTTGGTCGCCCAGCCGGGGTGCACCTCGAAGTAGTCGCCGTCGTCGACGATCTCCTCGATGACGGCGCGGATGTCGTAGACCCGGCCGGGGTCGTCGGGGACGATCTCCAGCAGCCGGTCGGTGCGCCGGTCGGCCGGGTCGGAGCCGGGCGCGGCCGGTGGCAGTTCGCGGTTGTTGGAGGGCAGCAGGGACAGCAGGTGGCGTACGTCCTCCAGGCAGCCGTGCACGTCGTCGTAGGCGAAGTGGGCGACGCCGGAGGCGGTGGCGTGGACGTCGGCGCCGCCGAGGGCGTCCTGGCTGATCTCCTCGCCCGTCACCGCCTTCACCACGTCCGGGCCGGTGATGAACATCTGCGCGATGTCGCGGACCATGAAGACGAAGTCGGTCAGCGCCGGTGAATAGGCGGCGCCGCCCGCGCAGGGGCCGAGCATCACGCTGATCTGCGGGATCACGCCGGAGGCCCTGGTGTTGCGCTGGAAGATGCCGCCGTAGCCGGCGAGCGCGCAGACGCCCTCCTGGATGCGGGCGCCCGCTCCGTCGTTGAGCGACACCAGGGGCGCGCCGGCCGAGATCGCCATGTCCATGATCTTGTGGATCTTCAGTGCGTGCGCTTCGCCGAGGGCGCCGCCGAACACCCGGAAGTCGTGCGCGTACACGAAGACCGTGCGGCCGTGGACGGTGCCCCAGCCGGTGATCACGCCGTCGGTGTAGGGGCGCTTCTTCTCGAGTCCGAAGCCGGTGGCGCGGTGCCGGCGCAACATCTCGACCTCGGTGAACGACCCCTCGTCGAGCAGGAGTTCGATCCGCTCGTGGGCGGTGAGCTTCCCCTTGGCGTGCTGCCGTTCGGTGGCCGTCGGGTCGCCGTGCCGGGCGGCCTGCTTGATCAGGCCGAGTTCCTCGATGCGCTCCTCGGCGCTCCACTGGCCCCGGTGCTCGCGCCGGTGCAGGGGCTGTCGCGCGGTGGTCTGCGCGGTGGTCTGCTCGGTCGTCTGATCGGCCGTCTGGTCGGTTCTCTGGTCGGTCGACATCGTCGTGTCACGCTCCCCAGTCGGATACGCGGGTGGTCACACCGCCGGCGGCCAGGTCCACCGACCCGTCGAGGTGTGTCGCGGTGGGCGGCAGCCAGCGCACGGCGACCCGTTCGGGCGGCGCGCCGCGCACGGCGACGGCGGCGTTGTGCCGGGGGCCGGACGCCAGGTCCAGCAGCGTCCAGCCATCCGGCCGGCGGTCCTGGTCGGCGCCCAGGTAGTCCCGGGCGGGATCGCGGGACAGGCCGGTGCCCAGCGCCTTGAGGTAGGCCTCCTTGCGGGTCCAGATCCGGCCGAAGGCCGGGCGCCGCTCCTCGGGGCCCAGCCGTGCCAGCTCGGACTGCTCGTCGGGGTGCAGCGCCGCGGCGCACACCTCGACGGTCTCGGCCCGCGGCAGCCGCTCCACGTCCACGCCGAGGACGGCGCGGGAGACGGCCACCACGGCCATCCCGTGGCTGTGCGCCAGGGAGAAGTGCAGCGGCGGGTCGGGATGGCGGACGGCCGGTCTGCCGTGCGGTCCGGCGCACCCCGGGCAGGGCTCGCGCACGAACGGGACGCCCGCCGCGGGCAGCCCGAGGTAGGCGCCGAGCAGCCGGCGCAGCGCGATGTGCGCGGACGCGTACGTGACCCCGTCGGCGGGGCGGACGAAGGAGGCGGTGCGGCGGCGTTCCGGTTCGCTCAGCTCGTCCAGGGCGAGCGTCCCGGCCGCCGTGTCCAGCCGGGGGCGGCGCACCAGCCAGACGTCGAGGTGCCCGGGCACGGGCAGCCGCGGCGCGCCGGTCGCCGCGTCCGGCCGGTGCGCGAGCTGTCCGATCACGTCGTGCCCAGCACGTCGTGCGCGACGAGGTGGTCGCCGCGCCCGTCGTGCTTGTGGAGGCTGTCCTCGGGGCCGAGCTGCCCGGCCAGGCAGTCGATCAGCTCGGCCGCGCTGTTGGCCCGCAGCAGCCGGTTGAGGTTGACGTCGACGCGCAGCACGGACTCCATGCGGCGTTGCAGTTCGAGGCCGTTGATGGACCCGATGCCCAGGCTGTTCATGGGGCGCCCCACGGTGTCGATGGTGTCCGGCGGCACCCGCAGCACGCGGGCCAGTTCGCCCCGTACGTAGACGTCGATGAGGCGGGTGCGCTCGGCCGGGTCGCAGGCGGCCAGGTGCGCCAGGTCGGGCGGCTCCGGCTCGGCGACGTGGTCCCGCTCGAACTCGTAGTCGAGGTCGTCCAGGTCGTCCAGGTCGTCGAAGACCCAGTTCCTCGTGGTCAGATCCATGATCGTCCCCCGTCGTGGAGTGGAAGGAGTGAACGTCAGGTGCGGGGTGCGGCCGTGCGGCCCGCGGCGCCGGGACCGGCGAGTCCGAAGAGCGAGGTGAGCACGCCGAGACCGCCGAGCGCGGCCACCAGGGCCAGTGCCGGGCGGCAGGCGGCGAGCCGCGCCGCGGGCCCGCCGTCCCCGCCCGCACCGGCGAGCAGCGCCGCGACCAGCGCGACCGCGAGGACCGCGCCGAGTTGCACGGCGGTCTGGTAGAGCCCGCTGCCCGCACCGCGGTCGGCGGGCGCCAGCCCGGAGGTGGCCTGCACGTTGAGCGCGGCGAAGGACAGCACGAAGCCCAGCCCGACCAGCAGCAGCGTGGGCAGCAGCCGCCCGGTGTAGTCCAGGGGCCAGCCGGACCGCAGTTGCAGCAGACAGCCGGCGAACGCGCTGGCGGCACCGGCCGCGACGAGGCGCGGCGCACCGAACCGGGCGATCAGCCGCCCCGAGGCGAGCGCGGTGAGCGCCGGCGGCACGGCGGCCGGCAGCAGGGCCGCGGCCGCCACCGGCGGTGACCAGCCGGCGAGGGTCTGCGTCTGGTACGTCAGCACGAACAGCAGCCCGAGATAGGAGCCGTTGAGGCAGGCCGCGCCGAGGGCCGAGCGGATCAGGGCCCCGCTGCGCAGCAGCCGCAGAGGCAGCAGCGGGGCCGGCGCGGCGCGTTCCAGCGCCCGGAACCACACCAGCAGCAGGGCCGCCGCCGCCACGGACCCGAGGAAGCGGACGTCCCCCCAGCCGTGCCCGGGCAGCGCGGTGACGCCGTGCACGAGGGCGAGCAGCGCGCCCGTGAGGGCGGCCGCGCCCCCCACGCCGTAGTGCCGGGGGGTGGCCGGGCGGCCGCCCGGCGGGCCGTCGCCGCCGGGGACCAGGCGCAGCGCGGCGGCGAAGAGCAGCAGGACGACGGGGGCCGGGAAGGCGAAGGCCAGCCGCCAGCTGTACGTGCTCAGCCAGCCGGACAGCAGCAGGCCCGCGGTGAACCCGCCGGCGCCGAAGAGGGTGTAGACGGAGACGGCACGGCTGCGGGCACGGCCCTCGGGGAAGGCGGTGGCGATGATGGCCAGCCCCGTGGGTGCCGTCAGCGCGGCGCAGAACCCCTTGACCAGCCGGGTCGCGACGAGCAGCGCGGGCTCCTGGGCGAAGGCGCTGAGCAGGGAGGCGGCGGCGAACCCGAGGAGCGCCACCAGATAGACCCGGCGACGGCCCAGCAGCGCCACCAGCCGGGTCCCGAAGAGCATGAGGGCGCCGAAGCCGGCGGCGAAGCCGGTCATCGCCCACTGCGCACCCGTCAGGGGCAGCCCGAGGTCCGTGCCGATGGAGGGCAGTGCCACCACCGCCACGGACACCTCGAGCGCGTCGATGAGCATGTTGCCGGCGAGGACCAGCAGCAGCCCCCACAGCCGGGGGCTCCACCGTCCTTCCCCGGCGTCGGCCACCGGCCCGGGAACGGTCCTGGTCATGTCGTCAGCCCAGGAGGGTGCCGCCGCTGGCGTCGACGAAGGAGCCGGTGATCCAGCGGGCGTCGTCGGACACCAGGAAGGCGACGACGTCGGCGACGTCCTGCGGTTCGCCGACCCGGTTGAAGGCGGACAGCGCGGCCATCGCCTCGACCGCCTCGGGGACGTCGAACAGCGGGTTGCCGTTGCGGGTGATGCCCGGAGCGACGCTGTTCACCGTGATGCGGCGCGGGCCGAGCGACTTCGCGAAGTGCAGCGCGAGCTGCTCCACGGCGCCCTTGCTCATCGCGTAGGCGATCTCGTCGGGGTTGGCGAACCGGGTCAGTCCGGAGGAGACGTTCACGATCCGGCCGCCGTCGGGCATGTTGGTGAGCGCCCGCTGGATGATGAAGAACGGCGCCCTGGCGTTCACGGCGACGATCCGGTCGAACTGCTCCGGCGTGGTGTCCTCGGGCTTGACGCCGCCCATCACCCCGGCGTTGTTGACCAGGATGTCCAGTTCGGTGGAGCCGGTGCGCTCCTTCAGCCCCTCCTCCAGGGCGAGGAACAGCTCGTGCACGTCGCCGGGGGCGCCGAGTTCGGCCCGCACGGCGAACGCCCGTCCGCCGTCCCGCTCGATGCCGTCGACGACCTCGGCAGCCGCGTCCTCGTTGGTGCCGTAGTGCACGACGACGAGTGCGCCGTCGCGGGCCAGCCGCTCGGCGGTGGCCCGTCCCATGCCCCGGCTGGCGCCCGTGACGAGCGCCGTGCGTCCGGTCAGACTGCCCATGTTCTCTCTCCTGCCGTGAGGTCGTGCCGCTTGGTGTCGTGCCGCTTGGTGTCGTGCGGCTTGGTGTCGTGCGGCGGGGTGGCGTGCGGGGCGCGGCCGCCCGTCGGTGTGCCCGTCGCGGTGCGGGGCCGTTCCGGCCTCCTCGTCGGGGGCGAACCAGCGGGCGAGCGCCGTCCGCAGGCCGTCCGGTGCGTCGCCCGTCCAGGCGATGTGGCCGTCGGGGCGGACGAGGACGGCGGCGGCGTCCCGCAGCGGGCCGTCCCCGGCCGGCGGGACGGTCACGGTGTCGACGGCGCCCGCGAAGGGGCGTGCGGCGCGCACGAGGGCCTGGCGCGGGTCCCCGTCGCCGGTCGCCACGAGGAGCACCCCGCGGGCCCGGCGCAGGGCCTCCTGCGTGCTGCCGTGGTCGCCCGGGGGCGGGCCGGGCAGCCGCGCGCCCACCGGGGCCGGGTCCTCGTCTGCGCCGTAGCGGACGTCGAGACCGCTGATCAGTCCGGCCAGGTGCGTCCGGACCGGTTCGTACGGGATCAGTTCGCCGATCACCGAGCGCAGCGCCTCCACCTCGGGGCCGCCGAGCAGCAGGCGGGCCTGCGCGCGGATGGTGGACAGCACGCGCCGTCCGACCGCGTGCCGCTCCCGGTGGTACGTGTCCAGGAGGCCTTCGGGGGCCCGGCCGGACACGGTGGCCGCGAGTTTCCAGCCCAGGTTGACCGCGTCCTGGAGGCCCAGGTTGAGTGCCTGGCCGCCGATCGGCATCTGCTGGTGGGCGGCGTCGCCGGCCAGCAGGATCCGCCCCAGACGGTAGTGCTCGGCCTGCCGGGAGGCGTCCCCGAAGGAGTTCACCCACAGCGGGGTGCCGCCGGAGACGTCCTCGCCGGTGACGTCCCGCCAGGCCGCCACGACGTCCCCGAAGTCCGGTTCCCCGGCGCCGCGCGGCGGGGAACCGAAGCGGTGGACCATCACGCGGGTGACGCCGTCGCCGCGCCGGGCCGCGATCGCCAGCCCCTTCGGCAGCCGCTGGAAGCGCCGGTCGGGGATCGCGATGCCGTCGACGTCGGCGCGCAGCAGCTCCCGTTCGGCGTCGGCGCCCGGGAAGCCGATTCCGGCCAGCCGGCGTACGGCCGACCGCTCGCCGTCGCAGCCCACGGCGTAGCGGGCGGTGAACGTGGTGCGCCGGCCCGCGTGCTCGGCCACCACCCGTACCCGGTGGGCGTCCTGCTCGACGGAGACGACGCGGTGGCCGCGCAGCACGCGCGCCCCGAGGCGTTCCGCCCGGGCGCCGAGGACCGCCTCGGTGCGCACCTGCGGGACCTTCCACTGCCCGGGGTGGGAGCTGGGCAGCGTCAGATCCAGGGGGAGGCCGCCGAAGTGGCCCCGTGGCTCGCACGGCGGGAGCGGGTCCGCGAAGCCGCCGGGGGCGTCCAGCAGACCGCGCTGCCGGAGGATCTCCATCGTCCGCGCGTGCAGCGTGGAGGCGCGGGACTCGGTGGTCGGGGTGTCCAGCCGTTCCAGCACGGTCACCTCGGCGCCGCCGAGCCGCAGTTCGCCGGTGAGCATCAGCCCGACGGGGCCGGCGCCGACCACGACGACCTGCGGGGCGGCTGTGCCTGTGTCGGCCGTGTCGGCCGTGTCGGCACCGGACACGGGTCAGCGCCTCGCCTCGGCGTAGTCACGGGCATGGCCCAGCGTGGCCCGGCTGTTGGTGCTCAGCGCGGTGCGCACGTACTCGCGGGCCTCGGCGACCCCCGCCCCGGGTCCCAGGATCCGCTCGATGTTCTCGGGGCGCAGCACGACGGTGTGCTGCGAGGACGCGGTGGCGCCGGTGTCCGTGTCGCGGAAGGTCCAGTAGCCGGTGTGCAGGCTCATCAGGGCCGGCAGCGTGGTCTGCTTGTAGGCGATCTTCCGGCCCTCCAGGCACACCCGGTAGGACCGGGTGGTGTGGGTGGAGCCGTCCTTGGCCCGGGTGTCCATCTCCAGAGTCTGCAGGCCGGGGGTGTCCTCGGTGAGGCGCACGGTCGCCACGTGCGGCAGCCGCTCGGCCCACCGGCCGGCCTCGTTGACGAAGTCGTAGGCGTCCTTGGCGGAGCCGTCGATGGCGACGGTGTCCTCGAAGGAGAAGGTCAGTTCCTCGGAGGCGGTGGCGAGTTCGACGTTGGTCTTCAGCGCCGCGAGCTCCGTGCGGGAGTTGCGGTCGACGGCCTCCTCGATCCAGGCCAGGCCGGCGGGGTCGTCGTCGACTGCCGTGTAGTCGTGGAGCAGCCGGACGCGCGCGGTGTGCTCGCCGGCCGGCTCGACGATCCAGGTGCCGCCCATGGTGGCGACCGGGGGCGTGGAGACCTGCTGCCGGAAGGTGATCCGCAGGTTCCCGGGGTCCAGGACCCGGCGCGAGGTCCAGTTCTTGGCCTCGCCGTTGGCGGTGGCCCAGATCCTGATCAGTTCCTCGTCGCCGGAGTGCTCCAGGTGGTCGACGTAGATGGTCGGCGGGAAGACGCGCGGCCAGTTCGTCACGTCGGCGATCAGCCGGTAGACGTCGCCGGCCGGGGCCGAGACCGTGATCTCGTGCTCGACTTCCCGTGGCTCGGATGCGGACATGGGGGATCTCCTCGTCGGGGTGGGCGGTGGTGGCCGGGTCAGAAGTTGCCGAGGCCGCCGCAGACGTTCAGGGCCTGTGCGGTGATGGACGCGGCGGTGTCGGAGGCGAGGTAGCCGACGAGGCCGGCGACCTCCTCGGGCGTGGAGTAGCGCCCGAGCGGGATCTTGGCCTGGAACTTGTCGAGGATGGCGTCCTCGGTGGTGTCGTAGGCGGCGGCGTACCCGGCGCGCACGCGCTGCGCCATCGGCGTCTCCACGTAACCGGGGCAGACGGCGTTGACGGTGATGCCGGTGGGGGCGAGTTCGTTGCCGAGGGCCTTGGTGAAACCGACCACCCCGTGCTTGGAGGCGGAGTAGGGGGCGCCGAGGATCACGCCCTGCTTGCCCGCGGTGGAGGCGATGTTGATGATCCGGCCGCGGTCCTTGCCGCGCATGCCGCCGGTGGTCAGCACGGCGCGGGTCAGCCGGAAGACGCTGTTCAGGTTGGTCTCGACGACGTCGTACCAGAGTTCGTCGTCGATGTCGGCGGTGACGCCGCCGCCGGACCGGCCCGCGTTGTTGACCAGGACGTCCACGGTGCCGTAGCGGTCCACGGCGGACTGGACGAAGGTCTCGATGGACAGCGCGGAGCGGACGTCCAGGACGGAGCCGTCGACGTCGAGGCCCTCGGCGCGCAGTTCCTTCACGGTGGTGCTGACGTTCTCGGGATCGCGGGAGCCGATGAAGACCCGGTGCCCCTGCTCGGCCAGCAGCCGCGCGGCGGCGCGGCCGATGCCGCTGGTGGCCCCGGAGACGAGGGCGACCCGCTGATGCTTGTCGGACATGACTGGTACTCCCTTGTGGGTGCTGGGTGGACGGCCGCGTCCGGTGCCGCCGCGGCCGGGCCGGGACAGGCCCTGGGGTGACCCGGCCGCGGCGGGCAGTGGGGGGCCCGGGACAGGTGGGTCAGGCGGCGGCGGGCAGGCCGGCGAGCTGGGTGTTGACCAGGCCCAGCAGGGCCCGGGGCGTCTTCGCCTCGGTCACCACGGAGTCGTCGAGCGTGATGCCGTACTCCCGCTCTATGCGGCCGCAGGTTTCGAGGATGGCCAGGGACTCGTAGCTGAGCTCCTCGAAGTCGGTGTCGAGGATGTCGCCGTCGAGATCCACGCTCTCGTCGGCGCCTGCCGCCTCCAGCAGGACGCGCCGGAGGTCGTCGAGGGTGAAGGACTGCGTGGGCATGGGTGGGGTCCTCTCTGTCGGTGCCCCGCGTCCCGGGCGGGCCCCGGGGCGCGGACGGACGAACGCCCGCCGCCCGGTCCGGCGTGGGGGACACGGATGACGGACCGGGAGGCGGGCGCGTTGGGGGAGCACGGGAAGACCGGCCCCGCCGGAGCCGGGGGCGTGCGCCGGCCGGGCGGAGGGGAGGGGAGGCCGGGTGGCGTCCGGCGGCGGCCGGTCGTGCTCGTGGGGCGGGAGGTCAGGGGGTGCGGACGACCAGGGCCGAGTTGAAGCCGCCCTCGCCACGGGCGAGGACCAGGGCGGTGCGGAGGTCGGCGGGGCGCGCCTCGGTGACCAGGTCGAGGTCGTAGGAGGTGTCCGGGTCGACGTTGGTGGTGGCGGGGACGAGGCCGTCCCGGGCGGCGAGCAGGGCGGTCGCCACGTCCAGCGGGGCGGCACCCGAGTAGAGGCGTCCGGTCATCGTCTTGGGCGCGGTGACCGGCACGCCGTGCGGCCCGAAGACCGCGTTGAGCGCGTCCGCCTCCGCCCGGTCCAGCTCCGGCACCGCGGCCGCGTCCGCGAACACGACGTCGACGTCGCCCGCGTCCACGCCCGCGTCGGCGAGGGCGAGCTCGATCGCCTTGCGCAGGCCCGGCGGCCGGCCGCTGCCGGGGGCGGGGTCGAACGTGGCCCCGTAGCCGGCGATCTCGCCGTACACCCGGGCGCCGCGCTCGGCGGCCGACCGCTCCGACTCCAGGACGAGCAGCGCGCCGCCCTCGGCGGGCACGTGTCCGCTCGCCGCCGCGTCGAAGGGCAGGTAGGCCCGCTCGGGCTCCTGCGCGGTGGTCAGCCGGCCGCCGGCCAGCTGCGCCACCCAGCCCCACGGGCAGATCGAGGCGTCGATCGACCCGGACATGATCAGCCGGGTGCCCTTGCGGATCTGCCGCCGCGCGTGCGCCAGCGCGTCCAGCCCGCCGGCCTGGTCGGAGACGAGGACGCCGCTCGGGCCCTTCATGCCGTTGCGGATGGAGATCTGGCCGCTGTTGACGGCGTAGAACCAGGCGAAGGACTGGTAGGCGGAGACGTACTGGCTGCCCCGGCTCCACAGGTTGCGCAGCTCGCCCTGGCCGAACTCGAAGCCGCCGGAGCAGCTCGCGGTCACCACGCCCATGTCGTAGGCGGGCAGGTCGGCGGGCACGGTGCCGGCGTCGGCCAGCGCCCAGTCGGCGGCCACGAGGGCGAGCCGGGTCATCCGGTCGGTCTGCGCCAGCAGCCGGTTGGGCAGGTGGTCGGCCGCGTTGAAGCCGGGCACCTCGCCGGCCAGCCGCGCCGGGTACGAGGACGGGTCGAAGCGGGTGATGCGGGCGATGCCGCTCTTCCCGGCCCGGGTGGCCGCCCAGTAGTCGGCCGTGCCCAGGCCGTTGGGCGCGGCGATGCCGAGCCCCGTCACCACGGTCCGTGCGGTGGCCGTGCTCATGCGGCGCTCCTCTCCGGTCGGGCGAGCACCATCGCGCTCTGGAAGCCGCCGAACCCGCTGCCGACGGTCAGTACCGCGTCGGTGCGGTGCTCGCGCGCCGTCAGCGGTACGTAGTCGAGGTCGCACTCGGGGTCGGGGGTGTGCAGGTTGGCCGTCGGCGGCACCACGCCGTGCTCCATGGCGAGGACCGAGGCGGCGATCTCGATCGAGCCGATCGCACCGAGCGAGTGTCCGACCATGGACTTGATGGAGGACACCGGCGTCCGGTAGGCGTGGTCGCCCAGGCTCTTCTTGAAGGCGGCGGTCTCGTGGCGGTCGTTCTGCTTGGTGCCCGAACCGTGCGCGTTGATGTAGTCGACGTCCTCGGGGTTGAGCCGGGCCTCGTCCAGCGCGACCGTGATGGCCTCGGCCATCTCGGCGCCGTCCGGGCGCAGGCCCGTCATGTGGAAGGCGTTGCAGCGCGAGGCGTAGCCGGCGATCTCGGCGTAGATGTGTGCGCCGCGCCGCCGGGCGGCCTCCAGCTCCTCCAGCACGAACACCGCGGAGCCCTCGCCGAGCACGAACCCGTTGCGCGTGCCGTCGAAGGGCCGCGAGGCGTGTTCCGGGTCGTCGTTGCGGGGAGTGGTGGCCTTGATGGCGTCGAAGCAGGCCAGGGTGATCGGTGAGATGGGCGCGTCGGTGGCCCCGGCCACCACGGCGCACGCCGAACCCTCGCGGATCAGCTCCACGGCGTGCCCGACGGAGTCGAGCCCGGAGGTGCAGCCGGTGGAGACGACCGTGGCCGGGCCCTCGGCGCCCGCCGCCCACGCCACCTCGGCGGCCAGGGAGCTGGGCACGAGGTAGTTGTACAGGTGCGGCACGGCGTACCGGTGGTCCACCAGGTCGAGCCGGCCGCCGTCGCTGACGACGCGGTACTCCTGGTCGAGGCCCATGGTGGCGCCGACCGCGCTTCCGATGGTGACCCCGACCCGGTACGGGTCGGCGCCGGACAGGTCGAGTCCGCTGTCGGCGAGCGCCTCGCGGGCGGTGACCACCGCCAGTTGGGCCGCCCGGTCCATCCGGCGGATCTCCTGGGGACTCAGCCCGTGTTCCCCGGGGTCGAAGTCGATCTCGGCGGCGACCCGGGACCGGAAGGCGGAGGGGTCGAAGAAGGTGATCCCCCGGGTGGCGGTGCGGCCTTCGCTGAGCAGGCTCCAGAAGTTCTTCCGGCCCACCCCGCCGGGCGCGGTGACGCCGACGCCCGTGATGACCACTCGTCTGGCGCTCACGCCCGGCCCTCCCAGTCGTAGAAGCGGGTGGCGAGGGCGTCGGCGGGCGAGCGCCAGGTCGCGGGGTCGTACGCCTGGATGAACGGCTTGAGGTCCTCGCTGATCCGCACGAACCTGTCGTCGGTCTTGGCCTGCTCGATCAGCTCTCCGCCGTTGTCGCCGTCGAAGTCCTGAAGGTGGAAGTAGAGGCCGCGGTAGGCGAAGAGCTGGCGGCGCCGGGTGCCCATCAGGTGGGGCATCTCGGTGCCGTCGAACTCGCCGAAGAGCCGGGCGACCTCGGTGCTGCTGCCCGGGTCCATCCGGGCGACGATCAACGTGCTGTGCATGGTCTCTCCTCTGGGCGGGTGGGGCGGGTGCGGGCAGGCGGGTCAGCGGGCCGGTCCGAACCAGCGCTCCAGGGCCATGGGCAGGTCGGCGTGGCTGCCGGGAGCCGCCCAGGCCACGTAGCCGTCGGGGCGGACCAGTACGGAGGTGGTGCGGGCCAAGGCGCTGTCCTCGGGCAGTACGGGGGCGGCGGTGACCACATCGATCCGGTCCAGCCAGGGCCGGGCCCGCTCGCGCAGCCGGCCGTTGTCGGCGAGGTCCAGCAGCACACCGCGCCCGGCCCGCAGCGCCTCGGTGCTGCGGGACAGCAGCTTGTGGCCGCTCAGCTCCACGTCGGGCAGGCGGCGGCCGAGCAGCGGGTGGGAGCCGCCGTCGAGGTCGTAGTGGATCTCCAGGCCCGAGACCATCGCCGCGAAGTGCCGGCCGACCTCGGGGTAGCGGATCAGTTCGGTCAGTACGTCGCGCAGCGGCTGCACCTCGGGTCCGGACAGGAACAGCAGTCCCTGGGCCCGGGTGTTCATCAGCAGCCGTTCCCCGACCGGGTGGCGTTCGGCGTGGTAGCTGTCGAGCAGGGACTCGGGGGCCCGGCCGCGCACCACGGCGCCGAGCTTCCAGCCGAGGTTCACCGAGTCCTGGATGCTGGTGTTCATGCCCTGGCCGCCGGCCGGGAGGTGGATGTGGGCGGAGTCGCCGGCCAGGAGGACCCGGCCGCGCCGGTACTGAGAGACCTGCCGCGTGCCGTCGCCGAAGGCCGACAGCCACACCGGTTCGGCGTGCGAGATGTCGTCGCCGGTCAGCCGCTGCCAGGCCGCGGAGACCTCGTCCCAGGTCGGGGGCTGCTCGCGCCGCTTGGGCGGGGTGCCGCGCTCGCACACGATCAGCCGGGTGATCCCGCCGGGCAGCGGGCCGACCATGACCATGCCGCCTTCCAGGGTCTCGCCGATCATCCGCGGTTGCAGGTCCACGCCCTTGACGTCGGCGAGGTACATCTCCAGGGTCGAGGGCGTGCCGGGGAAGTCGAAGCCGGCCTTCTTGCGGATCACCGAGCGGCCGCCGTCGCAGCCGACCAGGTACTCGCAGCGCAGCCGCTGAACTCCGTCGGGGCCGTTCACCTCGACCTCGACGCAGTCCTCCTTCTCCGTGACGGACCGCACCTCGTGGCGGCGCCGCAGGTCGGCGCCGAGCCGGGTGCACCACTCCTCCAGCACGGTCTCGGTGACCGACTGCGGGACGCTCTTGGCCGCCTGGTGGGCGCCGTCCAGCACGCCGAAGTCCACCGGCAGGCCCCCGAAGTGGCCCACGTTGCTGACCTCGACGTCCCCGAAGCGGGACAGCAGGCCCCGCTGGTCGAAGACCTCCATGGTGCGTGCGGTGAAGCCGAGGCCCCGTGACTCTCCGGTGCGTGCGGCGAGTTTCTCCAGTACGACGACGTCGACGCCCGCGAGCCGCAGCTCGCCCGCGAGCATCATGCCGGCCGGCCCGGCGCCCACGACGATGACTTGTGCGTCCATGACACTCCTCGGGAACTCCCGCCGGGCGGGCGGGGCAGGGAACGGGTGTGGGGCGGATCAGCGGGACAGGCGCCCGATGGCCTGGTTCGCCAGGTGCGCGGCCGCCGCGTGCCGGGGATCGGGTGAGAACGCTCGTGGCGCACCGCGACCTCGGCGAGCTTGATGGTGTGCTCGTCGCCGATCTCCACGGCCCTTGCGAAGACCTCCGCCAGGGCGGGCGGGCCGGCCGGCGCCGGGGTGGCGATGCCGGGCGCCGCGCGGAACCAGTCGAGCATCGTGCGGCTGACCGCCCGCGCGGTCAGGTAGGACGGGCGGCGCTGGGCGGGCGGCAGGTGGTCGACCACCAGGCGCACCGCGGCGGGCCCGGTGACCGCGTGGATCAGGGGGATCGGATGGTGCTGGGAGACGGTGGTGTAGATCCCGGCGTACTCGGCGACGAGCGCGTCCAGGGCCCGCGCGACCTCGTCGCGGCCTCCGTCCCCGTCGTGCCCGGTGTCCGGGGCGCGTCCGGGTCCCGGCACGTCGTCGGGGTCGGCGACGATGCCGTGGGTCGAATGGCGTGCGGCCCAGTAGCCCAGGCCCTGGGCCAGTTCGCCCAGCTGGAACCGGTTGTGGCCGGGGGCGGCGGCCACGGCCCGGACCGCGTGCGCGGTACGGATCACCCCGTGCGTGAGCACCGCGGACATGCCGGGCAGCAGCCGGGGCCACCAGCGGGCCAGCACTTGGGGCCACGGGCTCAGCGCCAACTCCCTCTCGAACAGCGCCGTCCAGTCGGCCACCCGGGAGAAGTCTCCCAGCGCGGCCCGCCAGTCGGCGGGGTCGTCGGGATCGATGGGCCAGCGGCGCTCGGGCACGTCGTGATAAGAGCGGCTGCGCAGGTTCCGCTCGACCCACGCCGGCACCTCGTCGGCGTACCCCATGTGAGCCAGGGCCTCGGCGGCCATCGGAGCGTGGTTGACGAAGCTTCTGCCGTGCTCGAAACCGACCGGACGCAGACGCTCCAGCGCCTCGCTCACGGCCTCGGAGTAGCTGAGTGCTGCCACGGCCCTCAGTCCTTGATTTCGCAGATGGCGGCGCCGGAGGTGAGGGAGGCGCCGACTTCGGCGGTGAGGCCCTTGACGGTGCCGGACCTGTGGGCGTTGAGGGGCTGTTCCATCTTCATCGCTTCGAGTACGACGATGAGGTCGCCCTCCTGGACTTCCTGGCCCTCTTCGACGGCGATCTTGACGATGGTGCCCTGCATGGGGGAGGCGAGGGTGTCGCCGGAGGCGGCGGGGCCGGACTTCTTGGCCGCGCGGCGCTTGGGGCGGGCCCCGGCCGCCAGGCCGGTGCGGGCCAGGGACATGCCCAGGCTGGAGGGGAGGGAGACCTCCAGGCGCTTGCCGCCGACCTCGACGACGACCGTCTCCCGGCCCGATTCCTCGTCCGCCTCGGTGTCGGCGGGGGCGGTGAAGGGCTTGATCTCGTTGACGAACTCCGTCTCGATCCACCGGGTGTGGACGGTGAAGGGGCCGGTGGAGCCGGTCAGTTCGGGGGCGAAGGCGGGGTCGCGGACGACGGTGCGGTGGAAGGGGAGGGCGGTGGCCATGCCCTCGACGGTGAACTCGTCCAGGGCGCGGGCCGCGCGCTGGAGCGCCTCGGCGCGGGTGCGGCCGGTGACGACGAGTTTGGCGAGGAGGGAGTCCCAGGCGGGGCCGATGACCGAGCCGGATTCGACGCCGGCGTCCAGGCGGACGCCGGGGCCGGTGGGCGCGTCGAAGAGGGTGACGGTGCCGGGGGCGGGCAGGAAGCCGCGGCCGGGGTCCTCGCCGTTGATGCGGAACTCGAAGGAGTGGCCGCGCAGGGCGGGGTCGTCGTAGCCCAGTGGTTCGCCGTCGGCGATGCGGAACATCTCGCGGACCAGGTCGATGCCGGCGACTTCCTCGGTGACCGGGTGCTCGACCTGCAGGCGGGTGTTGACCTCCAGGAAGGAGATGGTGCCGTCCATGCCGACCAGGAACTCCACGGTGCCGGCGCCGACGTAGCCGGCCTCCTTCAGGATCGCCTTGGAGGACGCGTACAGCTCCTGCGTCTGGGCGTCGGAGAGGAAGGGTGCGGGGGCCTCCTCGACGAGTTTCTGGTGGCGGCGCTGGAGGGAGCAGTCGCGGGTGGAGACGACGACCACGTTGCCGTGGGTGTCGGCCAGGCACTGGGTCTCCACGTGGCGGGGCTTGTCGAGGTAGCGCTCGACGAAGCATTCGCCGCGGCCGAAGGCGGCCACGGCCTCGCGGACGGCGGAGTCGTAGAGTTCGGGGACCTCTTCGAGGGTGCGGGCGACCTTCAGGCCGCGGCCGCCGCCGCCGAAGGCGGCCTTGATCGCGATGGGCAGGCCGTGTTCCCTGGCGAAGGCGACGACCTCGTCCGCGCCGGAGACGGGGTCGGGGGTGCCGGCCACCAGGGGGGCGCCGGCCCGCTGGGCGATGTGCCGGGCGGCGACCTTGTCGCCCAGGTCCCGGATGGCGTGTGGCGGCGGGCCGATCCAGATCAGACCGGCGTCCCCGACCGCCTGTGCGAACTCGGCGTTCTCCGAGAGGAATCCGTAGCCGGGGTGGATGGCGTCCGCGCCCGACTCACGCGCGGCTTTGAGGACCTTGGCGATGTCCAGATAGCTGGTCGCGGGGGTGTCACCACCCAGGGCGAACGCCTCATCAGCGGCACGGACATGCAACGCGTCCCGGTCCGGATCCGCGTAGACGGCCACGCTCGCGATCCCGGCGTCCCGGCAGGCCCGGGCCACACGGACAGCGATTTCGCCACGATTGGCGATGAGCACCCTCCGCATGTCAGGACGCCTGCCGGGCGGTCGTCGGCGCGTCCGGGGCCGCGTGGTGGAACCGGCCGGCGCCGGACTGCAGCGGCCCCAGCGAACCGTCGAAGAAGACCAGCGGTTCGCGGCCCTGCTCCGGCGCTCCGAGGTCCACCACCTCGCCGACGACGATGTCGTGGTCACCGGCCGTGTGGACGTCGACCGTCGTGCAGGTCAGATGGGCCAGCGCCTCGCTCAGCACGGGCAGTCCGTCCGCGCTGAAGTGGTGCGGGACCCCGGCGAGCATGTCCGGCCGCCGCTCGGCGAAGTGCCGGGCCAGCGACTGCTGGCGGCCGGAGAGGAAGTTGACGGTGAACCCGCCGCTCTCGGTCAGCAGGGTGTGCAGCCGGGACCGCCGGTGCAGACAGAACAGGACGAGCGGGGGCTCCAGGGAGACCGAGGTGAAGGAGTTGACGGTCGTGCCGTCCGCCTCGCCCTCCGATCCGGTGGTGATCACGGTGACGCCGGTCGTGAACAGGCCGCACACACGGCGCAGGCCCAGGGGATCGACGGGCCGGCGCTGCTCGGGGGCGCGGGTCAGTGACCGCGCTGCTGCGGACATGGGCATCCCTTCCTGGCTCATGGCTCTTGGCTCTTGGCGGTGTCTGAGGGGGCTGCGCGGGTCAGAGGAGCTTGCGGACCTTGGAGCCGGCCTTGAGGATGCCGAGCAGGAACTCCCGGCCGACGCTGTTCATCTCGGCCGGCGCCTGCGCGGAGGCCCAGTACAGGAAGCGCGCCATCGTCACCGTCGAGGGGTAGATGAAGCGGCGGCTCTCGTCCTTCCAGCCGAAGACCGGGTTGACGACCGGGGACTCGTCGATCAGCTTGAAGACGATGTCGGCGGCCTCGTCACCGGTCAGCGCACCCGCCTCGTACTTCTCGCAGGTCTCCGCCGTGGCCTCCAGCAGCTGCTTGAAGGAGTCGCTCTGCGGCCACCACAGGCCCGGGTGGGGGACGTTCTCCAGCTCGTCGAAGTGCTCCTGACGGCCGTCGCGCAGATGCTTGAGGCGGGCCCGGGTGAGCCGCATGGTGCCGGGGGTGATGAAGGAACCCCAGATCCGGAAGACGGCGTTCCACAGCCGGAAGTGGGAGAAGGAGATGAACGAGCTGTTCACGAGCTCGTCGTTGTACTGGAGCAGCCCCTGCTCCAGGCGCTCGACGTACTCGAAGCGCTCGGCCGAGAAGTCGCCGTCCTTCAGGGCGGTCACCAGACGCGAGGTCAGCGCGTCCACCACTTCCAGCGTGTTCGACAGCCCCCGGGAGAACAGCGGGTCGAGGAAGCCGGCCGCGTGCGACATCAGGCACCAGCGGTCGCCGACGGTCTGTTTCGAGGAATACTGCAGCCGGTCGGTGGACACCCATTCCCGCACTCGGGTGGCACCGTCGAATTGCCGCTTGACTGCCGGATATTTGTCCAGGAAGAGCTGGAATTCCTGCTCCGCGGACAGGTCCTTGGGTTTCGGATAGGTGCGCTCGTCGATGGTCAGCGCGACGCTGCACAGCGGATTCCGGGACTTCTCGTGATTGTCGAACGGAATGATCCAGAACCAGCCGCGCTCGATGAGGTGGTGCATGGTGCCGGTGTGCCAGTCGGCCGGCGGGCGGAGTGCCGCGGGGTGCCCGCTGACGTCGTCGAACCGCTTGATGCCGACGTAGTGGGTGAACATCGACCGGGAGTGGTGCTTGAAGCGGGCCGGCTTCTCCCGCAGGTCGAGCTTGTCGGCGAGCGGTGAGCGGAACCCGGAGGCGTCCACCAGGTACTTCGCCCGGTACAGCTCGGGCTGGGCGCCGGGGGCGGCGCTCTTGCCGAGGACCGTCACGCCGTCGTCGTCGAAGTCGACCTCGCTCGCCCGCCAGTTCTGGCGGGGGGTGCAGCCGTACTTGATCGCCACGTGGAACATGAAGGCGTCGCTGTCCTGGCGGAACATGTGGCTGTTCTGGTGGAAGATCTTCGGCAGCGCCAGCTGCGTCGCCTGCCGGGGGTCGGGTTCCTTGCCGACCTCGTGCTTCATGAACCCGAAGTGCGCCTTGGTGCCGAACGTCGGGGCGATGTCCCGGGTGGAGGCCTGGACGCTGGCCAGGCTCTTCAGCTCGGGTATCCCGTGCCGTTCGGAGAGGATGTGGATCCACTCGACGAGCTGCGGGGTCATGGATTCGCCGATGGCGAAGCGGGGGTGCGCGGCCGCGTCGACCAGCAGGACCTTCGCGCCGTGCCGGGCCAGGATCGTCCCCGTCACGGAGCCGGCCAGTCCCGAGCCCAGGACGATGACGTCGAAGGTCATCTCCTCGGGGACGCCGGCCGGTTCGGGTATGCCTTCGGTCCGTGTCGCGACCATGAGCTGTCTCCTTCGTCGGGGCGGTGCACAGCGGGTTTCGGTGGTGGGCACGGCGGTGTGACCGCATGAAAAAAGGCCCTTCACTCCGTTTGGAATGAAGAGCCTTGGTACGGCTTCTGGAAGACTCTGGAAAGGGCATGCGAGAACCGCTGGATTAAGCGTGACAGCCTTTGCCCGGTGGGTCAACCCCCGGCCGGAACAGAAGGCGCAGAAATAGCGGAGAAGGCACTTCCGGAATGGGTGGGGGAAAGGAGTTTCAGCAGCAGGGTGCGCAATTCCTCCGTGCCGCCGGAACCGAGCAGGTCCGTCACGTCCGCCGCCAGGCCGGCCACGGCCCGCGCCACGGTGTCCAGCTTCTCCCGGCCGGTGTCGGTCACTTCGAGGGCGTAGCGGCGCCGGTCGTGCGGGTCGCGGCCCCGGCGTACGAGCTGCTGCTTGACCAGTTCGTCCACGAGCTGGGAGACGGCGGGCCCGGTGATCGCCAGCAGTTCCGCGAGCCGCTGCTGGGCGCAGGGCCCGAACGTCGCCAGGGCGGACAGCGGGCCGTAGTGGCGCACTCGCAGGCCGGTGCCGGCCAGCTTCTCGTCGCCGAGCCGGCGCAGCCGGTGGTGGGCCTGGGCCACCAGGTACTCGGTGCCCTGGACCAGGGACTGCGCGGACTCGGGCAGCAGACGGGCGAGGAGGGCGTCGAGCCGGGCGGTCTCGTCGGGGGTGAGGACGGAGGTGAGCAGGGCGTCCCGCTCGGCCACCGCACGCCGCCGGACGTCCAGTGCCCGGCGGCCCTCATCCGTCAGGGAGAGCACGTACTGGCGACGGTTGTCGGGGTTGCGGGTGCGCCGGACCTCACCGCGCTCCTCGAGGCGGTCGATGACCGACACCATGATGGTGCGGTTGATGCCGAGCCGCTCGGCCAGGTCGAGCTGGGACTCCCAGTCGTGGCCGGTGAGCGCGTCCAGGACCAGGAAGTCGCGGGAGTCCGCGTCGCCGCCGGTGCCGGTCGAGGAGAACTGGGCGTGGACCCGGCGCAGGAGGTATCCGATGAAGTCGGTGAGTGCCTCCGGGAGTACACCGGGGACTTCCGCGGTCTCCTCGGTCCGTGTGACGGGGCCTCGCCCGGCGTCGCGTTCATACCGCAAGAACAGCACCTCCTGCCCGAGTATACGGGCGGTGTCCGGGAGCATCCGGTGGCGTGTGCCGCCCCGCGGTCCTGTGGTCGGGGGCTCCGGCGGCCCGCCCCGGGGGACAAGGCGGGGCCGCCGGAGGGTCACAGCGCGACCGGGGGGTGCTGCATGTCGCGCTGCGGCTGGGGGGCGGTCGCGGGGGCGGTCACCAGGGCGACGACCAGGGCCAGCAGGTACAGGCCGCCTCCGAGCAGGAAACCGTAGGAGTACCCGGTGGTCAGCGCGTCGGGCACGCTGCCCGGCAGCTCGTTGTCGGTGACCACGGTGGCGGCGGCGGCCAGCGCCGCCAGGCCGATCGCTCCACCGATCTGCTGGGCGGTGTTGACCAGGCCGGATGCGGCCCCGGTCGCCTGCGGTTCGACGCCGCGGACGCTGATGACGGTGACGGTCACGAAGACCATGCCGAGCCCGAGGCCGACGATCAGCTGGGCGGGCAGCAGCGCCACCATCGGGTTCTGGCCGGGGGCCAGGAAGCTGAACCAGACCATGCCCGCGATGCCGACGACCAGACCCACGGAGATGACGGCACGCTCGGAGATCCGGGCCAGGAGCTGCGGGCCCAGACCGCCGGCCGCGATGCCCATGCCGAGTGCGAAGGGCAGGTACGCGAGGCCGGTGACCATCGGCTCGTAGCCCTTGACCACCTGCATGTAGAGGGTGAGGAAGTAGAAGGTGGCGAGCATGCCGGCGCCGACCAGGAACATGATCAGGTTGGCTCCGACCCGGCTGCGGTCGGCGAGCAGACCCCGGGGGACCATGGGCGCCCGGCTGCCGCGCTGGATGGCGACGAAGGCGACGAGCAGGACGAGGGCGGTGGCCAGGCCGATCAGGGTGAGGCCGTCACCGAGGCCTTCCTCGCCGGCCCGGGTGATGCCGAAGACGAGGGCGCCGAAGCCGAAGGTGGCGGCGAACGCGCCGGGCACGTCGACCTTGCCGCGCTCACGGTCGCCCTCGACGAGGACGCCGGTGCCGAGCAGTACGGCCAGGGCGATCGGGATGTTGATGAACATCACCCAGCGCCAGCTCAGGAACTCGGTGAGCACACCGCCGAGCAGCAGGCCGACGACCGAGCCGAGTCCGCCCATGGCGCCGTACACCCCGAGCGCCTTGTTGCGGGCGGGGCCCGCTTCGAAGGTGGTGGCCAGCAGCGACAGGGCCGTGGGGGCGGCGATGGCCGCGCCCGCGCCCTGGATCACCCGGGCCAGGATCAGCAGTTCCCCGTTCTGGGCCACGCCGCCGAGCAGGGAGGCGGCGGTGAACAGGACCAGGCCGATGCGGAAGACCCGGCGCCGGCCGAAGAGGTCACCGGCGCGGCCGCCGGCCAGCAGCAGGCCGCCGAACGCCAGCGCGTAGGCGGTGACGACCCATCCGAGGCCGGACTCGCTGAGGCCGAGGGCGCTCTGCATGCTCGGCAGGGCGACGGCGACGATGGTGTTGTCGAGGACCAGCATCAGCTGAGCTGCGGCGATGACCAGCAGCGCGAGGCCGAGCCGGCCGTCCTGCCGCGGCGGTGCCGCGGCCTTGGGGACGGCCTGGGTGCGGTCTTGCAGCGACATGAGTTCTCTCCGATGTCTCTGATGTCCCTGGCGGGAAGGGGATGGGCGTCTGTGGCGGGATGGGGATGGGTGCGGCGGTCCCGGGGCGGACGGCGGCCGCGGTTCAGCGCAGGGCGGCGTCGGCCTTCGGGGTCCAGATGTCCAGGTCCTCGTAGGCGGCGCGCCACTCGGTGGCGTAGGCCTGGCGCAGCGGTTCGGGCATCTTGCCGAGGACGGTGGCGACCTTGGCGGCGTCGATGTCGTCCAGCAGCCAGGGCAGGTAGCGGGTGGAGTCGTCGCCGATGCGGGTGCGCTGCTCGGCGCTGAAGGCGGTCCACTCCTCCTGGCTCAGGGTGAGGTCCATCAGGGCGAGGGCGTCCCGCTCCTCGTGGTCGAGGTGGCCGCCGAGCTGCGTGACGAGGGTGTCGGTCAGGCCCCCCAGGCGCTGCAGCCCGGACTCCCGGTCGGCGAGGGCCGTGTCGATGTCGGCCAGCAGGGGTTCGATCACCGCGTGCTCGGCCTCCATGGCCTCCAGCAGGGCCAGTTCGTCCGGGCGGCCGGCCAGGGCACGCTCCATCGGGGGCCACACGGTGACGTCCTCGGAGACGTGGTGGGCGGTCAGGAACTTCTTGAACAGCTCCCAGCCGACGGCGGTGCTCAGTACGTGCCGGGGGTCCTCGTCGACCCGGGCGGTGATCCGGGCGATGCGCTCCAGCTCGCGCCGCAGGGCGTCGTGGATCGCGAACATCATCGTCATGTCGAGGTTCTTGAAGTCCTGGTTCATGGCTCTCTCCCTCATCGCCTCACTGCTCCGTGCGGTACTGCGACGGTATCGTCAACTTGCTTATCTATCAAGACGCCAACTAGCAATTCACCAACCATCAGTGCCGCAAGGGCTTGACGGTGATGGCGAAAGAGCAGGTCAGCGCCGTTCGGCAGGTTGCAGCACGGGGTTCTCGGCATCGGCGGCTTCAGGTGCACCGGGACCGTCCGGGGCGTCCGCGGCGTCCGTCCTCCCGCGGATCAGGCTCAGCGCCGGCGTGGTCATCGCCGTGGTCACCAGGGCCATGAGCACCAGGACGGTGAAGAGGTCGGGGCCGACGATCCCGAGGCCGAGACCGATGTCCAGCACCACCAGCTCGGTCAGCCCCCGGCAGTTCATCAGCGCGCCGAGGGACATCGCATCGCGCCACCCGTTGCCGGTCAGCCGGGCCGCGAGCGCGGCTCCGCCCCACTTCCCCAGCCCCGCCACGGCGAGTACGGCACCGGCCCAGAGCCACAGCGCCGAACCGCCGCCCAGCAGCGACACGTCGGTCCGCAGCCCGGTGCTCACGAAGAAGAGCGGCAGCAGTACCGGTACCGCGAAGGCACGCAGTCGTATCGCCGCCGTCGCGGTCCGCCGGCTGCCGCGCGGGGTGACCACACCGAACAGGAAGGCGCCGAACAGCGCGTGCACACCGATCAGATCGGTGACGTACCCGGACAGGCACAGGCCGCTGAACAGCACGACCAGTACCACGGCGTCGGAGTGACCCCGTTCGGCCCGCGCGGTCCACCGGGTCAGCAGCGGCCGGACGACGTAGAACAGGACGCACGCGAAGGCCGTCGCGTACAGCGCGGTCGTGACGGCGTCGAAGGGCGAACCGCTGTTCGCGATCGCCACGACGGCGGCCAGCAGGCACCATGCGCTCACGTCGCCGACGGCCGCGCTGGCCATGGCGAGCGCGCCCACCCGGCTGCGGTACAGCCCGCGATCGGTGAGGATGCGGGCCAGGACCGGGAACGCGGTGATGCTGAGCGCGACCCCGATGAACAGCACGAACGAGAGCCGGTCGGTGCCGTCCGGGGCGAGCGGGCCGTACATGCCGAGCGCCAGCAGGGCACCCAGCACGAGCGGCACGGCGGTGCCCGCCTGGGAGACGGCGAGGGCGGTTCTGCGGTCCCCGCGCAGTGCGCCGAGGTCGAGTTCCAGCCCGACGAGGAACATGAAGACGAGCAGCCCGACATTGCCGAGCATGTCGATGTACGGGATCACGGACGGGCCGAACAGCCAGGCCTGGCCCTCGGGCCACAGCGCGCCCAGCAGGGAGGGGCCGAGCAGGATGCCGGCGAGGATCTCTCCGACCACCGGTGGCTGACCGGCCCGGCGCAGGAACTGGGCGGCCGCCCGGCTGACGAGGATCACCGTCGGAACGGCGATGAGGAGGTCGGAGAGAGGGACGGGAACAGCGGCCATCACGTCTCCTGAGACAGGGAGGGGCGGGGCGGTGCGGTGCGGGCACCGGGTGGCGTCGCGGCGGTCGCCGGAGGGGTCAGGAGCCGTAGGGGCGGGCCGCCTTGGCCGCGCGCAGGGCGTCGGCCCACCACATCAGCTGGTCGAGCATGAGCTTGGCGGCCGCCTCGCACCGCTCGGGCTCGGCGGGAAACCGTCCCTCGGCGTCGAAGTGGTCGAGCACGCGGGGGAAGGTGACGACGTCCTTCATCCCCACGCAGTGGAACTCGGCGAAGATCTGCCGCAGATGCTCGATCGCGCGCACTCCGCCCGCCGCGCCGAGCCCGTAGCCGACGAAGCCGACCGGCTTGGCCCGCCACTCGGTCTGGAAGCTGTCGACCAGCGTCTTCAGCGGCCCGGGAATGCTGCGGTTGTACTCCGGCACGACCACCGCGTAGGCCTCGGCGCCCGCGAGCCGGGGACGCAGCGCCGCGGCCACGGGGTCGTCCGCGGCCAGGTCGGACGGCAGCGGATGGTGGGCCACGTCCACGACGTCCAGGACGAGGTCCCCGCGCCGCCGGGCGACACCGGCGAACCAGCCCGCGACGTCCGGGGCGAGCCGCCCTTCGCGGGCCGAGCCGACGAGGAGCGCGACCCGGACCGGCGCGGGCGTCACCGGCCCGCCGGCAGCGGCGCGGGCACCGGCGTCAGGGCGAGGAACTCGGTGGCCTCGACCCGGGACAGGATGCGGCGGGTCACGGCCGGCATGCGCGTGCTGCCGTCGTCGGTGAAGACCACGGGGTCGGTGACCCGGATGCGGCGCCCTCGGGTGGTGATCTCGCAACCGCCCGCCGCCAGCACGTTCTTGACCCAGTCGGAGCCGGGCCCGTACGGCAGCGTGATGACGATGTCCGTGCCGCGCCGGAACAGTTTGACCGGCGTGGCGAACTCCCGTCCGGACTTGCGGCCCCGGTGATGGACCTTCCCGAAGCCCGGCAGGCGGCTGAACAGGGGGCCGACGAACCGGTTGGCGAACCGCCGGTTGAACCGGGCGACTTTTCTGTCGATGGGCATGACGTCCTCCTTGCGCTTCCTTGCGCTAGCTGC
Organism: Streptomyces sp. NPDC111628; assembly: GCF_055635195.1. Classification (NCBI taxonomy): domain Bacteria; kingdom Bacillati; phylum Actinomycetota; class Actinomycetes; order Kitasatosporales; family Streptomycetaceae; genus Streptomyces; species Streptomyces sp. NPDC111628. Next base: position 313,972 of record NZ_JBVKBZ010000005.1, read on the forward strand.
TTCCTTGCGCTGCTTCCTGGTGCTGTTTCGTCCAGATGTTTCGTCGTGCTGTTTCGTCGTGCTGCTTCGTGGTGTGTCTTCTGCGGCGGTCCGGCGCCGGCCGCGGCAGCGCCCGTGCGGCGCGCGCGACCGACGCCGGAGCTGGGGCGGGTCAGGCGCCGGGGCGGCCGGCCGGGGTGAGGGGGCCGGCCGGCTTGCCGCCCGACTGCAGGAAGCGCTGCAGGGCGAAGTTGTCGACGATGCCCCAGCGTTCGGCGATCCGGTCGCCCTCGAAGCGGAACCAGATGATCGCCTGGTGCTGGACCTGGAGCCCGGTCGGCCGGATCCCGATGAAGGGGCCCGTGTGCCGGCCGTGCATCACCCAGCGGATGGCGGCCTTGTCGCCCATGGCGATGAAGTCGAGGATCTCGTACTTGATGTCGCTGAAGGCGGACTGCTGGATCCGGATGGTGTGCTTGAACGCCTCCGGTCCGCGCATGGAGTCGTCGTGGCTGCCGTGGTTGCGGAAGTCCGCGGTGAGGTAGCGGTCGGCGGCCGAGAGGTCGCCGAGGTCGAGGCCCTCGTGGAAGACCTTCTCGATGAGTTCCTTCTGCTGGTCCGGCGTGAGCGTGGTGGGCATGGCGGGTTCTCCTTCGCTGGGATCGGGCTACTGGGCGGGGGTGCCGCGGCCGCCGCGGGTGTCGAGCGTCCGCGCGTCGACCCGGGTGACACCGGCGGGTACGGCTCCGGTGGTCCACACGATGCGCAGCCGCAGCCGGTCGAAGCGCCAGCCGTCCGGCGTGCGCCGGGCCGTACCGGCGAAACGGCCGCCGAGCTGGAAGTACTCGGAGGCGTCCGGCGGCAGCGGCGAGCCGTGGTGCACATGGGAGGCGATCAGGCTCCAGCCCACTTCGGCGCGGTCGCCGTCGACCTCGACCGTGCTCTCGGAGCCGTGGTGGTGCGTACGGCCCCAGCGCGCCATGATCTGCGCGGTGAAGCCGTCGACACCCGCGCTGCCCCGGTGGCTGCCGACCGGGAACGTCATCTCCACGTCGTCCGTGAACAGCGCGCCGGCCCACGCCGCGTCGAAGGTGCCCGCGTCGAGGCTGGCCAGATAACGGTCGGCGAGGTCCTTGAGCGCCGTGACGTCGGACAGCCGGGCCACCTCGGCGGCCAGTTCGGCGGCCAGTTCGGCGGGGACCGCGGCCTGCACCGGGGTGGTCATGACACCCTGCGCGCTTCGGTCCGGGCGCCCGTCGCGTAGATCACGGCGTCGTCGGGACCGTGCACGACGGCCTTGCCCTCGCCGGAGAGCGTGTCCCCGGTGAGGCGCGCCGTGATGTCGATCTGTATGTACGCGGCGTGGTGGCCGTTCGGGCTGATCTGGGTGACGTCGACGTTGAAGTCCTCGCGCAGGGAGAACTCCAGGGTCTCGTCGCCGACGGCGGTCCACGCGCCGTAGCCGGTGCTCTTCCGCGTCGTGACCGAGAGCGAACCGTCCGCGGCGAAGGCGACCGTGTACTCGTCCACCTCGTCGTCGTGCGTGACCGTACCCGTCCATCGTCCGACGGGGGTCCAGGTAGAAACAGGCATCGACCACACTTCCTCGAATGGGGGCGGCAGAAAAAAGGAGATCCGCGGCGGGTCGGTGCTGCCGACTCGCCGCGGATCTCCTGGAACGTGCGGAACGCGGGGCTGCGAAGAGCCTGCCGCGGGAGGCGCCGCCCGTGGAGACCGCCGCCGAAGAAGTGGCGGCGTCCGGGCATGGGGGCGCCGCAGAAAGTGTGACAGTTGTCGTCCGCGTCGTCAACTGCCGCTATGCATAAGGGAGTTGACGAAAACGGGCTGCCCCCGCGGACGGTGTGGGCCGCGGGGGCAGCTGTGGACCCGATCCCCGCACGGATCGGTCCTTGAGGGAACGGTCGGTCAAGAGGAGGGCCCTCTCCGGGCCCGGGTCATTCGCGGGGGTCGCGGCGGGTCAGGGCCAGCAGTTCCTCCAGGTCGTACTCCGCGCGCTGCGGGCCGCCGTGCCGGGTGATCTTTCCGCGGCTGGCCCATTTGCGGATGGTGGCCTGGGAGACGCCCATCGCCAGGGCGGCCAGTTCCGTGGGCACCGTACGGCGTCGGGCCGTCCCGCCGGTGCGCTCCGCGAAGCCGCTCACGCCGCCCGCTCCTTCTCCGTACGGCCGGCCAGCAGCAGCCACTGGCGGGGCGGCACCGGGTGGCCGGCGTCGCAGGAGACATGGCTCGGAACGCGGTCGCGGTCCGCCGGCCGGACGCCGAAGAGGGCGCCCCCGCACTCCGGCCGCGGACACGGCCCGAGCGGGAACCGGTTCACCGGCCCAGGACCGAACAACTCGTCCAGATCCGCGAGCAGTTCGGTGATCTCCTCGGTGAACTCGACACCGGCGGGGTGGCCGGCGAACCACGGCAGTTGCTGCCCCAGGAACCGCACCAGCCGGCCGAGCCCCCGCTCCGTGGTGCCGAGGGCGGTGTCGCCGCGCTCGTCCAGGACGAGCCGGGCCCACAGGCTCAGGGTCTCGGTCACCCGGCTCCGCAGGGACACGACCCGCTCGTCCAGCACGATGCCGACGCTGCCGCGACTGCCGCTCACCCGCTGCCGCAGCGCCGTCGCGGGGGTGGCGGCCAGGGTTTCGTCGCTCTCCCTGTACAGGGCGAGCAGCGTCCGCAGTTCACGGCCGGTCCGGTCCAGGCAGCGGGTGCAGATCCGGCCGCACCGCCGTGCGCAGTCCCTGCTCGTGTGCTCCGCGGTGGCTCTCTCACGCTCATCCATCGAAATCCCCCGATCCGTGGCAGTTTCGCAAGACGACATTCAGTCTCACCGGGCTCCCGGGGCTACTTCTACCGACAGCGATGCAGGGTTCCATCAAGCGTTCGAGGTTGGGTCAGCCCCATGTCAATGCCGTGCCAAGTGCCCAGATCGGGGCGCCTCGGCGAGCGTTCGATCCAGGAAAACATACAGGCAAGTCTACTCGGTTCAGTGTCGATCGGTCGTTTCGGAAGGGAAGGTTCAGGCCATTTGACGTATGTATGTGGGGGATCTGTGAATGAAGGAAGATCATATTAGGGTGTCGCATGCGGGTGTGGGTCCGGTAAAACAGACCTCCTTGTATGCTTCCTTTGGCTGAGAGGCCGACAAGGACGAAGAAGGCAGGTGGGGTCCGATGCAGACGCGGTCCGAGCGGACTCGTGAGGCTCTGATCAGGGCCACGGCGGAGCTGATCGCGGACGGGCACCCGGCCGACGCGGGCCTGGTCAACATCTGCCGCCGGGCCGGTGTGAGCCGCGGCGCGCTCTACCACCACTTCTCCTCGACGGCCGCCCTCGCGGCCGCCGTCCACGAACAGGCGCGCGGCCGGCTGGAGGAGATCGTCGACGCGGCGTTCTCCGGTGCGGCCGTGGACGCGCCGGAGCGCTTCTGCCTGGCGCTCACCGAGGCGCTGGGCAGCGACAAGATCGTCCGGGCGGGCATGGAGCTGGCCCCGGACGGCTCAGCGGGGCCGCCGAGGCTGCGCGACCACCTGATGTCGCTGCTCCGCGACCGGGTGGCCGCCGCGCACGAGGCGGCCGGCGGGCGGCACGGCGCGCCGCCCGGGGACCTGGCCGATCTGGCCGTGGTCGTGGCGGCCGGCATCGAGACACTGGGCCGGTCGGACCCCGGGTGGTGGGACGGCGACACCTCCCGGCGCCTGTGGGGACTGATACGCCCGCCGTTCCCCCAGGCGGACGGCGACCACCGCCGCCTGCCGTGACAACGTTCGCACGTCGTCCGTGAACGGGGTCAGGAAGCGGGGGCCGCGGTGCGGAGCCGGCCGATCAGGCCGGGGGTGGCGAGTCCGGGCAGGAAGAAGCGCCAGAAGGAGCCGACCCGGTCGCCCAGGTCCTCCCGGCCGGTGTACGCCTGGGACATGATCTGCAGGCCGGTGAAGCAGCCGACGATCATCGACGCCGCCTCGTCCACATCGACGCCCGGCAAGAGCTCGCCCCGTTCCTTCGCCTCCCGCAGCAGCTTCTCGATCGCCTCCAGGGACTGCTCGTAGGCGGTCTGCGGAGGGCGGTGGAAGGAGGTCTGCTCAGTGGTCAGACGCACGCTGGCGCGCAGTACCGGGTCGTGCTGGAGACGGCGGGCGAACTCCAGGGTCAGGTCGATCACCGACTGCAGCCGCACCGGCCCCTCCGGTACGTCCAGGGCCTCGCCGTGGGCCTGGACCAGGGCCACGGCGATGGCTTCCTTGGAGGGGAAGTGGTGGTAGAGGGAGCCGCGGGTCAGCCCGGTGCGGGCCAGTATGTCGTTGGTGCTGGCGGCGTCGTAACCGCGTTCGTCGAAAACGTGGGCGGCGGCCTCGAGAATCGACCGTCGCGACTGCCTGCCGCGTTCCTGTTGAGCCATGCCTCATCCTTACCCTGCCGCTGTTAGCCCAACAGACTAGTCTGTATTGTTGCCGCGGTCACGGTTGGCCGAGCCGGAAACCCACCCCGCGCACGGTGACGATCCAGGCGCTGGAGCCGAGTTTGCCGCGCAGGGTGCCGACGTGCGTGTCCACGGTCCGGCCCCGCGGCGACCAGGCGTCGTCCCAGACGTGGGCCATGATCTGGCGCCGGGTGAGCACCGTACCGGCCTGCAGGGCCAGTAGGTGGAGCAGGTCGAACTCCTTGCGGGTCAGGTCCAGGGGCTCCCCGTGGAGGGTGGCCGCCCGGCCGGCCACGTCGATGCGCAGCCCGGCGTGGGTGATGACCCGGCCGGTGTCCGCGGTGGCCGGCCGGCCGTGCGAGCGGCGCATCACCGCCTCCATGCGGGCCAGCAGCTCGCGGAAGCCGTACGGCTTGACCAGGTAGTCGTCCGAGCCCGCCTGGAGTCCGAGCACACAGTCGAGTTCCGAGCGCCGCGCGGTCACCGTGATGATCGGTGTGTCGCTGATCGCCCGGATGGCCCGGCACACCTCGAGGCCGTCCAGGTCGGGCAGGTCGAGGTCGAGCAGGATCAGGTCGGCGTCGCGGTGGCCGCGCAGCGCCTGGGCGCCGGTGTCCACGCCCCGTGCGGCGTACCCCTGCCGGGTCAGCCCCCGCAGGAGCGTTTCGGCGGACCGTTGGTCGTTCTCGACGACCAGTACGTTCCGGGCCGCCCGGCGGACCGGGGCGGCGGGTCGGAGAGGGTGCTGCGGCGACGGTCCGACGAGCTCCGCGTACTGCCGGTTCATCTGTCCCCCTGGAGGCACCTGAAAACACACCACGACATCACTGACTGAGGTTCACGGCGAAGACAGTACCAAACAGACTTGTCTGATTGTCAAAGGTTGCCTCGTGCCTCTGGGTGACCTCTCGATCACTGGGGTCCATGTCTGGTGAGCTGTGTGTTTCCCGTGTGCGGGTGTGGATCGTGTCGCCTTCGCGTGCGTGTGAGCCCTGGAAACACTTGGCCAAGAGTGGGTCAATCCGCTCGGAACCGTGCGCGTCGGCATGTTTCATCGACCGGTCCGGTGTGGGGGTGCGGCGGAGTCGCGCGTACAGCACTTGACGCACGTGTGGCCGACGAAACCTTCCTGCCTCTTGAAAAACTGGACCGACCTGTCTGTATCTTTAGCCGCAGCTAGTCGGCCACGGGGGTGGGCAGCCGACTTACGGCCGTGCCGCCCCCTGTCTGCACCTGATGGGAGCCCCGCACATGCCGAACCTCGCCCCGACGGCACCCGGCGTCACGGCACAGCCCCGGAAGCTGACCTCCACGGTTCCGCGTGAATACGTGCACCGCGCAGCCGTCTCCGAAGTCCTGCTCACCGGCTGGGAGCACGACGGTTCCGCCGCCGGCGACCGCAGCGGTTTCGTGGTCGGGGCCCAGTGGCCCCGCTGCCACTCCCTGTTCGCCTCCGACCGCGGATACCAGGATCCGATGCTGTTGGTCGAGTCCGTGCGGCAGATCGGTTCCCTGCTCGCGCACGCCGAGTTCGACGTGCCGTTCGGCTATCAGTTCCTCATGTCCGACCTCAGCGTGAGCGCCGACCCGGAGCTCTTCAGGGCCGGCGCGGTCCCCACCGACGTCGAGATGCACACCCTGTGCCGGGACGTCGTGCGCCGCGGCCGCAGCCTGCGCGAGATGCGCTACGACGTCACCGTGCGGCGGGGCAACGAGGTGCGGGCGACCGCCTCGGCCGCCTTCCGGTGCATGAGTCCGGACGTGTACAGACGGCTGCGGGGAGAGCGCCCCACGGACTGCCACCGCACACCCCCGCCGGCGCTCGACCCCGCGGCCGTGCGCCACGGCAGCCCCTGGCACGTCCTGCTGGGCGAACCCGCACCGGCGACGCCGGGCCGCTGGGAGCTGCGGGTCGACACGGCCCACCCGACCTACTTCGACCACCCGACCGACCACATCCCCGGCATGGTCCTGCTGGAGGCCGCCCGGCAGGCCGCCCACGCCGTCACAGGGCTCCCCTGCGCCCTGCTCTCGGACGTGCGGGCCGACTTCGCGCGCTACGCCGAGTTCGACTCCCCGTGCTGGGTCACGGCCACCGTCGAGGGGCACGGCACCCGGGGCGAGCTGCCGGTGCGGGTGTGCGGCAGCCAGGAGGGCGAGACCGTCTTCACCGCCGACCTCGTCCTGCGCCCCCGCGTCAGCTGACCCGGCCCGACCCCTGGGAGAGTGCCCCGTGCCCACCGTACTGATCACCGGCGCGTCCGGCTTCGTGGGAGGACACGTCGTCCGCGAGGCGGAACGGCGGCGGGCCGGCGTCAGGCTGCTGGCGCACCGTCGTCCCGTCCCCCGCTCCGGGGCGCGGTGCGTACGGGGCGACCTGACCGACCCCGAGAGCCTGCGCGGCGTCTGCGACGGCGTCGACGTGCTGATCCACTGCGCGGCGCAGATAGGCGGCACGAAGGCGGCGAACGAGGCCGTGAACGCCGACGGCACGACCGCGCTGGTCGCGGAGGCCCGCCGGGCCGGGGTCCGCCGTGTCGTGCACCTGAGCACCGCCTCGGTCTACGGCCGCGGCACCTACCGGGGCCAGCGGCCCGAGGAGCTCGTCCGCAACCCGGGGTCCTGGACCTCCCGCACCCGCGCCGCCGCCGAGGATGCCGTGCTCGCGGCCGGCGGGGTCGTCCTGCGGCCCCACCTGGTGTACGGGGCGGGAGACGCCTGGGTCGGGCCCGGCATGGCCCGGGTGCTGCGCGAGCTGCCGGGCACGGTGGCGGGCTGGTCCGCGCGGATGTCGATGATCGCCGTACCGGATCTGGCCCGGGCCCTGGTGGGTGCCGCGTTCGCGCCCGACTCGGCGCTGTCCGCGTCCGTCTACCACGCGGCGCACCCGGATCCGGTCGGCGTCGGCGGCGCCCTGCGCGCCGTCGCCGCCTGCGCCGGGATCCCCTGGCCGCGGCGTGACCTCACGGTACGGCGGGCACGGGACCTGCTGGCCGGGGACGATGTCCTGCCGGGCGTGGTCGACCTGCTGACCACCGATCACCTCTTCGAGTCCGACACCCTCTGGTCGGACCTCCGGGAGACGCCGGGCGACCCCTTCGGCACCGGGTTCCGGCGTGCCGAGCCCTGGTACCGGTCCACGCTGCCGTCCGCCGGGCGCCCGTGAATGGCGAGGCCCCCCGCCGGTCGCGCGCCCGGCGGAGGGCCTCTGGATCGGGGAGCGGGCACTCGCCCGAGCTCCGCACCGTCAGGACTCGCGCTGCCACAGCGCCGGCACGTTCGGCGGTTCCCAGCCCTCCATGGAGGTGTGCGCCTGGAGGCAGCGGTAGGAACCGCCCCCGTACGTGACCCGGTCACCGGCGGTGTAGGCGTGGCCGCTCGCCCAGGTGCCGCCCGGCGGGTCGGTGGGCGGGTCGGTGGGCGGGTCCGTGGGGCCGGTGTCGCCGTCGACGTTCAGGACGAAGTCGAAGGTGGCCTCCTTGCCGTTGCCGGCGCCGCGGACGTTCATCAGCAGGGCCGGGTCGAAGATCATGTCCGTGCTGTTGCGGGGCTCGCCGGGGAAGTACAGCTGAGTGGTGAGCACGGGCTCGCCGGGGGCCTGCACCTTGACGTGGATGTGCCGGGTGCGGCCGGGATAGAGGCCCGGCACGATCGTCTGGAGGGCGAAGGCGCCGGTGGCGTCGGTGAACTGGTGGCCGCGGAAGGTGTACCCGGCCATGTCGTAGTCGCCGTTGTCGTCGGCCTGCCAGAAGTCGAGGAGCACGCCGGACAGCGGCACGCAGTTCCGGCCGAAGACGTAGCCGCCGACGGTCAGCGGGGTGCCCGGGGTGCCGGGGGTGACCAGGTTGGTGCGCAGCGGGGAGTTCGGCTTGAAGTACGGACCCTCCATCTGGTCGGGCGTCAGGTCGTCGCCGTCGTCGCAGTACGGGGTCGGCGTCAGCCTCTGGCCGCCGGAGGAGCGGGCGGCGTCCCGGGCCAGCGCGATACCGCCGGTGGCGAGCAGCGGAACGGTGGCACCGGCGGCGACGGCCGCCCTGAGCAGCGTCTTGCGGCTGATCCCGCGGTCGGCGCCGGAGCCCGGGCCGGGGCCGGGCCTGGGCCCGGGTTCGTCAGGGGTGGTGGGGGTGTCGGAGGTCATGGCGGTTCCTCGGTCTCCTCGGTGAGTGGTCCCTGGGGAAGCTGAACGGGACGTGCGACATCCGGGACGTCGGGGACAGGGAGCGCGCCCGCCGGCGCGGGGCAGGCTGCTGTTGCTACGACGGGCGCGCTCCGTGGTGATCGCTGGCCACCGTAGGCGCGGCGCAGGGGCCGCGGGCACCTCCTGTTTCGCCCCCTGCCCGGCGTTATGAGGGCGGTGGGCAGGGCCCGTGTACGGGCGGCGCGGCCGGGGGTACGGTCGTGGCGCACCGGCGCCCGGGGCGGATCGGCCGGGCGCGAGGCGGTGCGACGCGCCGCGAGACGGTGCGACGCGCTGCGAGGCGGAGCGACGTTCAAGCGACGCACAGGTACGGACGAGCACGACGAGGACGGGGAGGGCGGCCGGGATGACCGGGGCGACGGCGGGGACGGGCACGGGGGCGGCGACCGGGGAGGCGGCGACCCGGGTGGTGCCGGCGGCGCGCGCGGGCGGGGACGCGGCGCGGGGCAGTCGGATGCCGTACGTCCCGGGGTTCGCGCGGTGGCCCGTGGCCGGTTCGCCGAAGGCGGAGGGCAAGGCGCTGCGCACGCGCGTTCCGCGGTCCGCGCACGCCGCCCTCGACCTGGACGCCGCCCGGCCGGACGCGGTGAGCGCGGTCGAGGAGTCCAGCCGCGGCCGGATAACGGGTCTCGCCCCGATCCGCGCCGGGCGGATGGCGGCCACGCCGTTCGCCTTCCTGCGCGGATCGGCGGGCCTGATGGCGTACGACCTGGCGCGCACGCCCGTGACCGGGATCGGCGCCCAGATCTGCGGCGACGCGCACGCTGCCAACTTCGGTCTCTACGGCGACGCCCGCGGCGGCCTGGTCATCGACCTGAACGACTTCGACGAGACGGTCCACGGCCCCTGGGAGTGGGACCTCAAGCGGCTCGCCGCCTCCCTCGTGCTCGCGGGCCGGGAGGCCGGCGCCGACGAGGACACCTGCCGCGAGGCCGCCCACGACGCGGCGGGCGCCTACCGGCGCACCATGCGGCTGCTGGCGAAGCTCCCCGCGCTGGACGCCTGGAACGCCATCGCGGACGAGGAGCTGGTCTCCCACACCGACGCCCACGACCTGCTCGGCACCCTCGAAAGGGTCTCCGAGAAGGCGCGGGCCAACACCAGCGGGCGCTTCGCCGCGAAGTCGACCGAGCCGACCGAGGACGGCGGGCGGCGCTTCGTGGACGCGGCGCCGGTGCTGCGCCGGGTGACGGACGCCGAGGCGGCGGCGGTCGCGGGCGCCCTGGAGGCGTACCTGGCCACCCTCTCCGAGGACCGGCTGCCGCTGCTGGCCCGGTACGCCGTGCACGACGTGGCCTTCCGGGTCGTCGGCACCGGCAGCGTGGGCACCCGGTCGTACGTCGTGCTGCTCCTCGACCACCGGGGCGAACCGCTCGTGCTCCAGGTCAAGGAGGCCCGGCCGTCCGCGCTGCTGCCCCACCTCGCCGCCGCCGGGTTCGAGGCTCCCGAGGCCGCGCACGAGGGCCGCCGGGTCGTCATGGGGCAGAAGCGGATGCAGGTGGTCAGCGACATCCTGCTGGGCTGGACCTCGGTCGAGGGACGGCCCTTCCAGGTGCGGCAGTTCCGCAACCGCAAGGGCAGTGTCGACCCCGCGGCCCTGGCCGCCGACCAGCTGGACGACTACGGCCGCATGACCGGCGCCCTGCTGGCCCGGGCCCACGCGCACAGCGCCGACCCGCGGACCGTCGCGGGCTACTGCGGCAAGAACGACGAACTGGACGAGGCGGTGGCCGCCTTCGCCGTCGCCTACGCCGACCGTACCGAGGCGGATCACGCGGAGCTGGTCGGCGCGGTGCGCACGGGGCGGATCGCGGCGGAGCTGGGGGTGTGAGGGGGGACGGGGACCGCGCGGGCGGCTCCCCGGGTCCGCAGGCCTTGGGGCCTGTCCGGCGGATCATGCCGCAGACGCGGGGTCTGGCACGCGCATCTGCGGCGTTGTCGTCGGTTGCCGACTCCCCCACGCTCGACTTCGCTCGCGCGGGGGGACCCCCATCGCGTCGGCGCCCTCCTCCGCCTTCAGCTGCACGCTCCCCATCGCCCCCGCTCACCAGCGCCGACGAGGTACCGCTTCTTTCCTGCGACCTGATCCGCCGGACAGGCCCTAGGCTGGTCGGGTGACGACGCCCGAAGCTGAGCCCGAGCAGGGGGGTGCGCCGCGTCCCGAGGAACGGCTGGAACAGGCCGTACGGGCCGCCGAGCAGGCACTCATCGAGTACGAGATCGCCCTGGAGACCTTCCGCGTGGAGGTCGAGAACTTCTCGCGGCTGCACGAGCAGCGGCTCGGCCCGGTGTACGCCCGGCTCGAGGAGCTGGAGGCGCAGATCCTGGAGGCGAGGGCGGCCCGCACGGGCGACGCCGACGACCTGCGCCGGGCGGACGAGGCGCGGGCCCGCCTGATGCCGATCCCCGGGGTCGAGGAGCTGCTGAACGGCTGGATGGACGGGGACGGGCTGTTCCCCGAGGCCACGTCGATGCTGACGGACCAGGCGGTACGGCCCCCGCAGCGGGTCCGGCCGAGCGAGGAGGCCCGCAAGCTCTACCGCGAGCTGGCCCGCAAGGCCCACCCCGACCTGGCCCAGGAGGAGGCCGAGCGGGTCCGGCGCGAGGAGTTCATCACCCGCGTCAACGCCGCCTACGCCCGCGGCGACGAGGCGGAGTTGCGCGAGCTGGCCGAGGAGTGGGCCGCCGGCCCGGTGCCCGAGCGGCGCCCGAGCCGCGGCGAGGAGCTGTACGTGCGCCTCGAATGGCTCGACCGGCGCAAGGAGCTGCTCACGCTGCTCGCCAAGGAGCTGGAGGAGAGCGCGATCGGCGCCATGCTCCGGCTGGCCCCGGACGACCCCGACCGGCTCCTCGACGAGATCGCCGAGCAGCTGGCGGCCCAGGTGCGCGAGCGGGAGGCCGAGCTGGCGGCGGCGCTCGCGGGGGACTGAACCGGGTGGCGGCTCCGGTAGCGTCTGGGGCATGAGTTTCGGAGCTGGTGTGCCCACGGTCGGGATCGAGGATCTCAAGGACGGCGACTTCCTGCTGGACGTCCGCGAGGACGACGAGTGGCAGGCGGGTCATGCCGCCGGGGCGCTGCACATTCCCCTCAGCGAGTTCGTGGCCCGCTACGGAGAGCTGGCCGAGGCCGCGCCGCAGGACGGCCGGGTGCACGTGCTCTGCCGTGTCGGGGGCCGTTCGGCGCAGGTCACCATGTACCTGGTCCAGCAGGGCGTCGACGCGGTGAACGTCGACGGCGGCATGCAGGAGTGGGCCGCGGCCGGGCGTCCCGTGGTGGACGACAAGGGCGGGCCGGGGCACGTTCTCTAGGCTGTCCCCCGCCGCATGTGGCGACGGCCACGATGCGGTCGGCCCACCGGGGGCTGTGCGGGTGGCCGGTCCTGAGTACCGTTCGCGTGCGAACGTCGCCGAGCAGCCGCGAGGGTGGCGCGTGGGCGCCCCCGGCGGGGCGGGCGGATGGACGGATCGGGACCGAACGGGGCGGAATGGACGCGTACGACAAGGGCTCGGACGCCCGGCAAGGTCGGAAGCAGGGGCAGGAGCAGGGGCCGGGGCAGGGCAGGCCGGACGGCGAAGCGGGTCCGGAGCGGACCGGCGAGCCGGCCGGGACCGCTGGGACCCCCGAACCCGCCGGTCCCCCCGAGCCCGCCGGGGCCCCCGGACCCGCCGGGACCCCCGAGCCTGCTGAGCCCGGCGAGGCCGCTGGGCCGGGTCGGCCCGCCGAGCGCGCCGCGACTGCCGAGCAGGCCGGTGCTGCCGAGGCGGCGGGGGCCTCCGGAGCCGTCGGGACGTCCGCGGGCACCGGGGTCGCCGGGCCCACGGGGGTCGCCGCGCTCTCCCCGCGCTACCAGGTCGGTGCCGTGGTCGCCCTCGCGGTGGTCGCGGTCGCCGTCTGTGCCCACATAGGCCTGGTGTTCCTGCACGTGGCCCCGTCCAACACCCTGACCAAGCAGCACGGTTCCGTGGTGGACGAGTGGGTCTTCCCCGAGTTCGAGCAGAACTGGAAGCTCTTCGCTCCCAACCCCCTCCAGCAGAACGTCTCCGTCCAGCTCCGCGCGGAGGTCAGCACGGCGGACGGCGAGATACGGACGACCCGCTGGTACGACCTGTCGGCCCAGGACGGCCGGGCCATCGACGGCAATCCGCTGCCGAGCCACACCCAGCAGAACGAACTGCGCCGGGCCTGGGACTTCTTCGTCGCCAGCCACGACTCCGAGGACCGCCCGGTGGGCCTGCGGGGCACCCTCTCCGAGACGTATCTGCGGCGCATCGCGCTTCTGCGGCTGGACCGTGACGGCGCCGCCGGACCCGGGGACGTCGTCGAGCGCGTCCAGTACCGTTCCCGCACGACCAACGTGGAGCCGCCGCCGTGGAGCGGCGAGAAGGTCTCCGACCGTCCGACCGTCCGCGAGCTGCCCTGGTGGTCCGTGGCCGCGGAGACCCGGGACACGAGGGCAGGACAGTCCGGGCAGTCCGGGCAGTCCGAGCGGGAAGGGGGCGTCGCGTGAACGCCGCCGTCCTCTGCGTCTCCCGCGGCATCGCCCGCGTCACGGGTGCCGCGCTCGGCCCGTACCAGAGCGCCGTGATCCGCATCGGTTTCAGCGCCACCTGGCTGCTCTTCCTGCTGCGCGAACTGCCCCACCGGAACGAGCTGTACGGCCCGGACGGGCCCTGGAGCCACGACCTCGCCGAGCAGTTGATCTCGGACAACGGCGCCTTCACGGCGTTGATGTGGTCGGACGGGCGGGCCTGGTTCGAGATCGTCTACGCGGTGGCCGTGCTGAGCAGCGTGCTGCTCCTGCTGGGCTGGCGCACCCGGACCATGTCCGTGCTGTTCATGGTCGGCGTGCTCTCGCTGCAGAACCGCAGCGTCTTCATGGGTGACGGCGGCGACAACGTCGTGCACCTGATGAGCATCTACCTGGTCCTCACCCGGTGCGGCCGGGTGTGGTCGCTGGACGCCCGCCGTGCCCGGCGCGCGGCGGCGGCACGCGCGCGTGGCGAGCGGGTCGGGGACCGGGTCGGGCCGGTGCTGTGGTGCGCTCTGGGCTTCCTGCTGCTCACGGTGACGCTGGCGGGCGGTCTCGACGGCGACTGGTTCGTCCCGGCGCTGCTGTGGGCGGTGTGGGTCGCGCTGGGCCTGTGGTGGGTCGTGGGGCGGGGCGCGGAGGGCAGTCAGCCGCGGATCCTGCTGGACGTGGTCACCAACATCGTGCACAACGGCGCGCTGGTCGTGATCATGGCCGAGGCCTGTCTGATCTACGCGACGGCCGGCTGGTACAAGATCCAGGGTTCCCGCTGGCAGGACGGCACGGCCGTCTACTACCCGCTGCACCTGGACTACTTCTCGCCGTGGCCCGCGCTCTCCGACGCGCTGGCCGCCAACGGCACGATGGTCATGCTCATCACGTACGGCACGGTCGCGGTCCAGGTCGCCTTCCCGTTCACGCTGTTCAACCGGCGGGTCAAGAACGTGCTCCTCGCCGCGATGATGATCGAGCACGCGGTGATCGCCGTGACGCTCGGGCTGCCGTTCTTCTCCCTGGCGATGATCGCCGCCGACGCGGTCTTCCTGCCCACCTCGTTCCTGCGCCGGCTGGGCGGCTGGGCGGCACGCGCGCGTGGCCGGCTGTCCGGCCGCGGGCCCTCGGGTGTCCTGGCCAAGGCGCCGGGCGGGGACGGGCACGGGCAGGGGGATCGGGACGGGCGTACGGCGACGGTGCCCGGTCCGCGGGCCCGGGAGGCCGAGGGGGCGGCGGCCGGAGCGGGCGTGGTGGACGGGAAGGACCCCGACCACACGCACGTAGGCTTCCGGGCATGACCGATCCCGGACCCGACTCCGGCCCTGCTCCCGGTCCGCCGGCCGCCTGGCACCGGAACGCCGGCCGGTGCGTGCTGCTGGACGGCTTCCACGCCCTCAAGCACGCGCTGCGCTTCGGCGCCGAGGTGCCGGTGGCGGTCACGAGCGACCGCGCGGGTGCCCTGGCCCTCGCCGACGAGCTGGCGCCGGACGTGCGCGAGGCGCTGGCGGGGCTGCTGACCGAGGTGTCGCACGTGACCTACGCGTCGCTCGTGGCGCGGCCGCACCCCACCGCGGTGGCCGCCCTGGCCGTACGGCCCTCCAGGGCGGCGGGCCTGGAGGCGCTGGCCCGCACGCCCCGCCGCGCCCCCGTCGTGGTCCTCGACCAGCCGCGCAACCTCGGCAACGCGGGGGCGGTGATCCGGCTGACCGCCGGGTTCGGCGCGACCGGCGTGGTCACCACCGGCACCCTCGACCCCTGGCACCCCACGGTGGTGCGCGGCGGGGCGGGGCTGCACTTCGCGACCGTGGTGGAGCGGCTGGAGGTGGCCGGGCTGCCGCAGGGGCCGCTGTTCGCGCTGGACCCGGAGGGCGAGGACATCCGGGGGCTGGAGCTGCCGGACGACGCGCTGCTCGCGTTCGGCTCCGAGCGCAGCGGGCTCACGCCCGAACTGCGCGCCCGGGCCGACCATCTGGTCGCACTGCCGATGCGCCCCCAGGTCTCCAGCTACAACCTCGCGACCAGTGTGGCCATGACGCTGTACCACTGGAGCGCCGGTGGGGGCGCACCGCAGGTGCCCTAGGGCTCTTGGTCTCAGGCCGGGCGGCGGACCTCCACCACCCGGAAGCGGTTGGCGACGAACGCGCCGTCGCACAGGGCCGCGTTGGCCGCCGGGTTGCCGCCGGAGCCGTGGAAGTCGGAGAAGGCCGCGGTCTGGTTGACGTACACCCCGCCGGTGAGGTTCAGGGAGAGCTGGGCCGCCTCGTCCAGGCAGACCTCCTGCACGGCCTCCTCGACCTCCGGGTCGGTCGTGTACGCGCCCACCGTCATCGCGCCCTTCTCCCGGACACTGCGGCGCAGCAGCTCCACCGCGTGGTCGGCGGAGTCGACGGCGACCGCGAAGGAGACCGGGCCGAAGCACTCGCTGGTGTAGGCGGCCTCGTCCTCGGGCTTGGCGCCGTCCAGCTTGACGATCACCGGGGTGCGCACGACCGCGTCCGGGAACTCCGGGTTGGTCACCTCGCGGGAGGCGAGGGCGACCTCGCCGAGACCGGCGGCGGCCTCCAGGCGGGCCTTGACGTCCGGGTTGACGATCGCGCCGAGCAGGGCGTTCGCGCGGGCGTCGTCGCCGAGCAGGCCGTCGACGGCGCGGGCCAGGTCGGCGGTGACCTCGTCGTAGGACTTGGCGCCCTGGTCGGTGCGGATGCCGTCGCGGGGGATCAGCAGGTTCTGCGGGGTGGTGCACATCTGGCCGCTGTAGAGGGAGAGGGAGAAGGCCAGGTTGGCGAGCATGCCCTTGTAGTCGTCGGTCGACTCCACGATCACCGTGTTGACGCCGGCCTTCTCCGTGTACACCTGGGCCTGGCGGGCGTTGGCCTCCAGCCAGTCGCCGAAGGCGGTGGAGCCGGTGTAGTCGATGACGCGGATCTCCGGGCGGGTGGCCAGGGTCTTGGCGATGCCCTCGCCGGGGCGCTCGGCGGCCAGCGCCACCAGGTTCGGGTCGAAGCCCGCCTCGGTGAGGACGTGGCGGGCGACCTGGACGGTGAGCGCCAGCGGCAGCACCGCGCGGGGGTGCGGCTTGACCAGGACCGCGTTGCCGGTGGCGAGGGAGGCGAACAGGCCCGGGTAGCCGTTCCACGTCGGGAAGGTGTTGCAGCCGATGACCAGGCCGATGCCGCGCGGGACGGGCGTGAAGCGCTTGGTGAGCGCGAGCGGGTCGCGCTTGCCCTGCGGCTTGGTCCACTCCGCCGTCTCGGGCGTGCGGGACTGCTCCACGTACGCGTAGGCCACGGCCTCCATGCCGCGGTCCTGGGCGTGCGGGCCACCCGCCTGGAAGGCCATCATGAAGGCCTGTCCCGAGGTGTGCATGACGGCCTGGGCGAACTCCATGGTCCGGGCGGCGATCCGCCCGAGGATCTCCAGGCAGACCATCGCGCGCAGCTCCGCGCCCGCGTCCCGCCACGCCTTCTGTCCCGCCCGCATCGCGGGCAGCAGCACGTCGAGGTCCGCGTGCGGGTATTCCACGCCCGGCTCGATCCCGTACGGGGAGACCTCGCCGCCCACCCAGCCGTCGGTGCCGGGCTGGCCGAGGTCGAGGCGGGTGCCGTGCAGGGCGTCGAAGGCGGCCTTGCCCGCGGCCGTGTCCAGGCTGCCGTTCTCCCCGTAGGCCTTGGGGTGCTCGGGGTGGGGGGACCAGTACGCCCGCGTGCGGATCGTCTCCAGCGCCAGGTCCAGGGTCGGCCGGTGCCGGGCGATCAGCTGGTGTGCGGTGAGTTCGGCGGCCATGCGGGACCAACTCCTCGTCTCACGAGCTCTCCGTCGAGTCGTGACCTGGGGGGGAAACCTGGGCAGAAACAGGCGGACACGGCTAGAGTAACCGAACGATCGGTCGGGACAAGGGGGACCGCCGCATCTGTGGAAAACCCCGTGCGGGAGGATCGCGCACATGACAGCACTCGACCTCAGCAGCCCCGTGGCCGTCGTCGGCACCGGCACCATGGGCCAGGGCATCGCCCAGGTGGCGCTGGTCGCGGGCCATCCCGTGCGGCTGTACGACGCCGCCGCCGGACGCGCCGGGGAAGCGGCCGACGCGATCGGCGCCCGGCTCGACCGGCTCGTCGAGAAGGACCGCCTCACCGGCGCCGAGCGGGACGCCGCCCGCGCCCGGCTCACGTCCGCCGAGACCCTGGCCGGACTCGCCGACTGCGCGCTCGTCGTCGAGGCGGTCGTGGAGCGTCTGGACGTCAAGCAGGAGCTGTTCCGCGCGCTGGAGGACGTCGTCGGCGACGACTGCCTGCTCGCCACCAACACCTCCTCCCTGTCCGTCACCGCGGTCGGCGGCGCACTGCGCGTCCCCGGCCGTTTCGTGGGCCTGCACTTCTTCAACCCCGCGCCGCTGCTGCCGCTGGTGGAGGTGGTCTCCGGGTTCGCGACCGACGCGGCGTCGGCCACGCGCGCGTACGAGACCGCCCGCGCCTGGGGCAAGACTCCGGTCGCCTGCGCCGACACCCCCGGGTTCGTCGTCAACCGCATCGCCCGGCCCTTCTACGCCGAGGCGCTCGCGGCGTACGAGGCGCGTGCCGCCGACCCGGCCACCGTCGACGCCGTGCTGCGCGGCTCCGGCGGCTTCCGGATGGGCGCCTTCGAGCTGACCGACCTCATCGGGCAGGACGTCAACGAGTCCGTCACGCACTCCGTGTGGCAGTCGTTCTTCCAGGACGCCCGCTTCACCCCGTCCCTGGCCCAGCGCCGCCTGGTCGAGTCGGGCCGCCTGGGCCGCAAGAGCGGACGCGGCTGGTACGACTACCGGGACGGCGCCGAACGTCCCGCACCGCAGACCGCCGCACCGGCCGGGGCGCCCGCGTACGTCGTGGTCGAGGGCGACCTGGGGCCGGCCGCCGAACTGGTCGGGCTGATCCGGGAGGCGGGCGTCGAGGTGCGTCCGGAGGACGGGCACGGCGCGGGAAGGCTCGTCCTGCCCGGCGGCGGCACGCTGTG
Source organism: Streptomyces sp. NPDC111628 (assembly GCF_055635195.1). Lineage (NCBI taxonomy): Bacteria > Bacillati > Actinomycetota > Actinomycetes > Kitasatosporales > Streptomycetaceae > Streptomyces > Streptomyces sp. NPDC111628. Next base: position 332,099 of record NZ_JBVKBZ010000005.1, read on the forward strand.
CCTCACCGACGGTGAGCTGCCCGTGTCCGAGGACCTCGTCCACTTCGACCTCGCCCTCGACTACCGCGCGGCCACCCGGATCGCCCTGTCCGCCTCCGAGGACGTCCGTCCAGGTCTCCTGTCCGAGGCCACCGGCCTGTTCCAGGCGCTCGGCAAGGAGGTCAGTGTCGTCGGCGACGTTCCCGGCATGATCGTGGCCCGGACCGTCGCCCGGATCATCGACCTGGCCTTCGACGCCGCGGCCAAGGGTGTGGCCACCCCGCAGGACGTCGACACGGCGATGCGGCTGGGTGTGAACTATCCCCTCGGCCCCTTCGAATGGAGCCGTCGGCTCGGTGACACCTGGGCCTACTACCTGCTGGCCCACGTGCACGAGTGGGAACCGTCCGGGCGCTGCGCGCCGTCCCTGGCACTCCACCGCCACGCCGAGGCCGCCGAGGCCCGGGAGGACACCGCCTCATGACCACCGCCAAGCGCGACACGTACACGCCCGAGACGCTGCTGTCCGTCGCCGTGCAGGTCTTCATCGAGCGCGGCTACGACGGCACCTCCATGGAGCACCTGTCCAAGGCGGCGGGGATCTCCAAGTCGTCGATATACCACCACGTGGCGGGCAAGGAGGAGCTGCTGCGCCGGGCCGTGAGCCGGGCCCTGGACGAGCTCTTCGGGATCCTCGACGAGGAGCACGCGCGCGTGGGCTCCGCCGCCGAGCGCCTGGAGTACGTCGTGCGGCGCATGGTCGAGGTGCTCCTGGCGGAGCTGCCCTACGTGACGCTGCTGCTGCGGGTGCGCGGCAACACCGGCACCGAGCGGTGGGCGCTGGAGCGGCGCCGCGAGTTCGACCACCGGGTCGCCGCGCTGCTCAAGGACGCGGCGGCCGAGGGGGACGTGCGCGCGGACGTGGAGGTGCGGCTCGCGACCCGCCTCGTCTTCGGCATGATCAACTCGATCGTCGAGTGGTACCGCCCCGACGGTCCCGACGGCCGGGGCGGCGCCGGTGGCGGCGCGAGTGACGGCGAGAGTGGTGCGAGCGGCGCGGGTGAGCGCGAGGTGGTCGACGCGGTGGCGCGGCTGGTGTTCGGCGGGCTGCGCAAGGCGTCCTGAGCGGCCCGGGACGGGCGGGGCCCGGCCTGTCGGCCCCGCCGCCGGTCAGCCCTGCGGTTCGAGGTCCTCGGTCTCGAAGACCAGCAGGGTGCGGGTGCTGAGCACCTCGGGGATGGCCTGGAGGCGGCTGAGCACCAGCTCGCGCAGGGCCCGGTTGTCCGGGGTGTGCACCAGCAGCAGGACGTCGAAGTCGCCGCCCACCAGGGCGATGTGCGAGGCCCCGGGCAGCTGCCGCAGTTGGGCGCGGACCGTCCGCCAGGAGTTCTGGACGATCTTCAGGGTGATGTAGGCCGAGGTGCCGTGCCCGGCGCGCTCGTGGTCGACGCGGGCGCCGAAGCCGCGGATGACACCGTCCTCGACGAGCCGGTTGATGCGGGCGTAGGCGTTCGCGCGCGAGACGTGCACCCGCTCCGCGACCGACCGTATCGAGGCCCGGCCGTCCGCCTGGAGCATGCGCAGGATGTCCTGATCGATGGCGTCCAGCGGGCGCGGGGGCGGCGGGGCACCGGGCTCGTCCGGGCCGCCGCCCTCACCGGGGCGATCGGCCATTTGTTCAGATGCCACGTGCCCCCGCCTTCCCCTCATGGACGTACTGCGTCCATCTCAGGCTGTGGAGAACCGTTTGTCCACAGCCTGGGGCCGCATGTAGCCAAAATGTGCCGACGACCGAACAATCGGTAGGTGAGGCCCGTCACACCCGTGGCGAGCCCGGAGCCGTCTCCCACGAGGAGGTGCCGTCATGACGGTCATGGAGCAGCGGGGCGCGTACCGGCCCACACCGCCGCCCGCCTGGCAGCCCCGAACCGACCCCGCGCCGCTGCTGCCCGACACGGAGCCCTACCGCGTCCTCGGCACCAAGGCCGCGGACCGCGCCGACACCGAGCTGCTGCGCACGCTGTACGCGCGGCTGGTGCGCGGCCGGCGCTACAACGCGCAGGCCACGGCGCTGACCAAGCAGGGCCGGCTGGCCGTCTACCCCTCCAGCACCGGCCAGGAGGCGTGCGAGATCGCCGCCGCGCTGGCCCTGGAGGAGCGGGACTGGCTCTTCCCCAGCTACCGCGACACCCTCGCGGTCGTCTCCCGCGGCGTCGACCCCGTCGAGGCCCTCACCCTGCTGCGCGGCGACTGGCACACCGGCTACGACCCCTACGAGCACCGGGTCGCCCCGCTGTCCACGCCGCTGGCCACCCAGCTGCCGCACGCCGTGGGACTCGCCCACGCCGCCCGTCTGAAGGGCGACGACGTGGTCGCGCTGGCCATGGTCGGCGACGGCGGCACCAGCGAGGGCGACTTCCACGAGGCGCTGAACTTCGCCGCCGTCTGGCGGGCCCCGGTCGTCTTCCTCGTGCAGAACAACGGCTTCGCGATCTCCGTCCCGCTCGACAAGCAGACCGCCGCCCCGTCGCTGGCCCACAAGGCCGTCGGCTACGGGATGCCCGGCCGCCTGGTCGACGGCAACGACGCCGCCGCGGTGCACGAGGTCCTGTCCGACGCCGTGCGCCACGCGCGCGCGGGCGGCGGTCCCACCCTGGTGGAGGCGGTGACGTACCGCGTCGAGGCGCACACCAACGCCGACGACGCCACCCGCTACCGGGGCGACGCCGAGGTGGAGACCTGGCGCCGGCACGACCCGGTCGAGCTGCTGGAGCGGGAGCTGACCGAGCGCGGCCTGCTCGACGAGGACGGCATCCGCGCCGCCCGGGAGGACGCCGAGACCATGGCCGCCGACCTGCGCGCCCGCATGAACCAGGACCCCGAGCTGAACCCCCTGGACCTGTTCGACCATGTCTACGCCGAGCCCACACCGCAACTGCGCGAGCAGCAGGCGCAGCTGCGCGCGGAGCTGGCGGCGGAGGCCGAGTCCGAGGCGGGTTCCGCGTCCGGTCCACAGGAAGGCGGACACCGATGACCACCGTCGCCGTCAAGCCGGCCACCATGGCGCAGGCCCTCACGCGCGCACTGCGCGACGCCATGGCCGCCGACCCGGGCGTGCACGTCCTCGGTGAGGACGTCGGCACCCTCGGCGGCGTCTTCCGGATCACCGACGGGCTCGCCGCGGAGTTCGGCGAGGACCGCTGCACGGACACCCCGCTCGCCGAGGCCGGCATCCTCGGCACGGCCGTCGGCATGGCGATGTACGGGCTGCGCCCGGTCGTCGAGATGCAGTTCGACGCCTTCGCCTACCCGGCGTTCGAGCAGGTCGTCAGCCATGTCACCAAGATGCGCAACCGCACGCGGGGGAAGATGCCCCTGCCGCTGACCATCCGCATCCCCTACGGCGGCGGCATCGGCGGCGTCGAGCACCACAGCGACTCGTCCGAGGCGTACTACATGGCGACTCCGGGGCTCCATGTCGTCACGCCCGCGACGGTCGCCGACGCCTACGGGCTGCTGCGCGCGTCCATCGCCTCCGACGACCCGGTGGTCTTCCTCGAACCGAAGCGGCTGTACTGGTCGAAGGACTCGTGGAACCCCGAGGAGCCGGCGTCCGTTGAACCGGTGGGCCGCGCGGTGGTGCGGCGCTCCGGCCGGAGTGCCACGCTCATCACGTACGGGCCGTCGCTGGCCGTCTGCATGGAGGCGGCCGAGGCGGCCCGGGCCGAGGGGTGGGACCTCGAAGTCGTCGATCTGCGCTCCCTGGTGCCGTTCGACGACGAGACGGTGTGCGCTTCGGTGCGGCGGACGGGACGAGCGGTCGTCGTCCACGAGTCGGGTTCCTTCGGGGGCCCGGGCGGGGAGATCGCGGCCCGGGTCACGGAGCGCTGCTTCCACCACCTGGAGGCGCCGGTGCTGCGTGTGGCCGGGTTCGACATCCCGTATCCTCCGCCGATGCTGGAGCGTCACCACCTGCCCGGTGTGGACCGGATCCTGGACGCCGTGGGGCGCCTGCAGTGGGAGGCCGAGAGCTGATGGCACACGCTTGTGACGGGCACGTTCTGGAGTTCAAGCTGCCCGACCTCGGTGAGGGGCTCACCGAGGCGGAGATCGTGCGCTGGCTGGTCGAGGTCGGCGACGTGGTCGCCGTGGACCAGCCGGTCGTCGAGGTCGAGACGGCCAAGGCGATGGTCGAGGTGCCCTGCCCCTACGGCGGCGTGGTCACCGCCCGCTTCGGCGAGGAGGGCACCGAGCTGCCCGTGGGGGCGCCGCTGGTGAGCGTCGCGGTGGGCGAGGGCCCGGCGGCCGCCGCCGGCCCGGCGCGGGACTCCGAGACGGATGCCGGTGCCGCCGGGACACCGGCCACCGAGACGCCCGCCGCGCAGACGAAGGCGGAGGGCTCCGGCAACGTCCTGGTCGGCTACGGCACCTCAGAGGCGCCCGCGCGGCGGCGCCGGGTGCGGCCCGGGCAGCAGGCCGCCACCGGCGCGTCCGGGCGGGCGAACGGCCGGGTCCTCGGCGCCGGTGCGGTGGACGGGCCGGTGCGTGCCGTCGAGCCGGTGGACGGGCCGGTCCCGGTCATCTCCCCGCTGGTGCGCAGGCTGGCCCGGCAGCACGACCTGGACCTGCGTGAGCTGACCGGTTCAGGACCGGACGGGCTGATCCTGCGCGCGGACGTCGAGTACGCGGTGCGTGCCGCCGCCGCACAGGGCGGCCGCACGGCTGATCCGGAGGCCGGGACGAGCCGGGTGGCGCCGGATGCCGCGTCCGCCGGCCTCTCCTCCGCGTCCGCCGCATCCTCCGCCTCGCGCTCCGAGGGCACCCGCGTCCCCCTCAAGGGCGTACGCGGAGCCGTCGCCGACAAGCTCTCCCGCAGCCGGCGCGAGATCCCGGACGCGACCTGCTGGGTGGACGCCGACGCGACCGAGCTGATGCGGGCGCGCACCGCGATGAACGCGTCCGGCGGCCCGAAGATCTCCCTGGTCGCCCTGCTGGCCCGGATCTGCACGGCCGCCCTGGCCCGGTTCCCGGAGCTGAACTCGACGGTCGACACCGAGGCCCGGGAGATCGTCCGGCTCGACCGGGTCCACCTCGGCTTCGCCGCCCAGACGGACCGGGGCCTGGTCGTGCCCGTCGTCCGGGACGCGCACACCCGGGACGCCGAAGCGCTCACCGCGGAGTTCGCCCGGCTGACCGAGGCGGCCCGCGCGGGCCGGCTGACCCCGGGCGAGCTGACCGGCGGCACCTTCACGCTGAACAACTACGGCGTGTTCGGCGTCGACGGCTCCACGCCGATCATCAACCACCCCGAGGCGGCCATGCTCGGCGTCGGCCGCATCGTCCCCAAACCCTGGGTGCACGAGGGTGAACTGGCGGCCCGTCAGGTCGTGCAGCTCTCGCTCACCTTCGACCACCGGGTGTGCGACGGCGGTACGGCGGGCGGTTTCCTGCGGTACGTGGCGGACTGCGTGGAACAGCCGGCGGTGCTGCTGCGGACCCTGTGACCGGGGTGATGACGCCCACAAGATGACGGTGTGTCCGCGCACACTCCGATCAGGCGGGCTCCCTTGCGTTCCCTGTGATCGCGCAGGGCCCCATACTCGGGGGGTGACCGCGTACGAGCCCCCCGGCGACCCAGGCGCCGGCACCGATCCCGGCCCCGTCGGGTACGACGCCGTCGTGCTCGCCGGCGGGGCCGCCCGGCGGCTCGGGGGCGCGGACAAGCCGGGTCTGCGGGTGGGCGGACGCGCGCTCCTCGACCGGGTGCTCGCCGCCTGCGCCGGAGCGCGGACCACCGTCGTCGTCGCCGGTCCCCGGCCCACCGCGCGCCCCGTGACCTGGGCGCGCGAGGACCCGCCCGGCGGCGGACCGCTCGCCGCTCTCGCCGCCGGACTGCGGCACACCACGGCGGAGCACGTCCTCGTGGTCTCCGCCGACCTGCCGTTCCTGGCCGGACCGACCGTGGGACGGCTGCTGTCCGCCCTCGCCGCGGGCGACGCCGACGGGGTGCTGCTCACCGACGCCGACGGCCGCGACCAGCCTCTCGTCGCCGCCTACCGCGCGTCGGCGCTGCGCCGGGAACTGGCCGCCCTCGCACGGGACCGCGCCGGCCGGGGCGAACGGGCCGACGGGGCACAACTGACCGGGCTGCCGCTGCGCCGCCTGACCGGCGCTCTGCGCCTCACCCGCGTCCCGGACGCCGTCGCCTCCTTCGACTGCGACACCTGGGACGACCTCGCCACCGCAAGGGCACGCATCAGGGAGCATGGTCACGTGTTGGATGAATGGATTTCCGCAGCCAAGGACGAGTTGGGCATCGACCTGGACGTCGACACCGGGATCCTGCTCGATCTCGCGCGCGACGCCGCCCACGGAGTGGCCCGGCCGGCCGCCCCGCTGACCACCTTCCTCGTCGGCTACGCGGCCGGGCGGGCCGGCGGAGGGCCCGAGGCCGTCGCCGAGACCGCCCGCAGGGCCGCGGCCCTCGCCCAGCGCTGGGCGGAGGAGGCCGCCGACACCGGGTCCGCTCCCGTGCGGGGCAAGCCCGACGTGGCGCCCGACGCCACCCCCGACACCCGCCCGGACGCCTGATGACCTCCCCCGGCACGCGGGCCGACGCGGACGCCGAGGACCTCGACGTCGAGGAGGCGCTCGCCCTCGTGAGGGAGAACCCCGGCCACGGCAGCCACGGCCGCCACGGAGGACGCGACGGACACGGCGGTCAAGGCACGCCCGCCCCGCACCACCCGGCGGACGCCCACCACCACGCCACCCCCTGGCCCGAGGCCCGCGCGACCGCCGAGCGCGCCGCCCGCACCGCCGCCCGTGCCGCCCGCCGCACCCCCGTCGCCGTGCCCCTCGACGCGGCCCTCGGCCTCACCCTGGCCGCGCCCCTGGCCGCCCTCACCGACCTGCCCTCCTTCGACACCTCCGCGATGGACGGCTGGGCGGTCGCCGGACCGGGCCCCTGGGCGGTGCGCGACGAGGGGGTCCTGGCCGGACACGCTGCGCCCGCGCCCCTCACCGACGGCGAGGCCGTCCGTATCGCCACCGGAGCACGGATCCCCCCGGACACCACCGCCGTACTGCGCACCGAGCACGGCCGCTCCGACGAACGTGGACGCCTGCACCCCATCCGCGAGGTCGTCCACGGCCAGGACATCCGCCCCCGCGGTCAGGAGTGCCGCAGCGGCGACCAGCTGCTGCCCGTCGGCACCCTCGCGACCCCGGCGGTCCTGGGGCTGGCGGCGGCCGCCGGATACGACACGCTCACCGCGGTCCCCCGCCCGCGCGTCGACGTCCTCGTCCTCGGCGACGAGCTGCTCACCCAGGGGCTCCCGCACGACGGCCTCATCCGTGACGCGCTCGGCCCGATGCTGCCGCCATGGCTGCGCGCCCTCGGCGCCGAGGTCCGCACCGTCCGCCGGATCGGCGACGACGCCAAGGCCCTGCACCGCGCCGTCACGACCTCCGAGGCCGACCTGATCGTCACGACCGGCGGCACCGCCGCGGGCCCGGTCGACCACGTTCACCCCACCCTGCGCCGCATCGGCGCCGAACTCCTCGTGGACGGCGTCAAGGCCCGCCCGGGCCACCCCATGCTGCTGGCCCGCCTCAAGGACGACCAGCACCTCGTCGGGCTGCCCGGCAATCCCCTCGCCGCCGTCTCCGGACTGCTCACCCTCGCCGAGCCGCTGCTGCGCACGCTCGCCGCCCGACCGGCGCCCGAGCCGTACACGCTGCCGCTGCGGGACGCGGTGCACGGGCACCCGTACGACACCCGGCTCGTGCCCGTCGTGCTGCGCGGCGAGGGCGCCGTGCCGCTGCACTACAACGGCCCGGCGATGCTGCGCGGCATCGCGGCCGCCGACGCCCTGGCCGTCGTACCCCCGGGCGGTGCGCGGTCGGGACAGGAGGCCGAGCTGCTCGACCTGCCCTGGGCCACCGGCGGAATCGGGGTGTGTTTCACGTGAAACTTCCGGGCCAGGACGCCATCGCGCGTCAGGCGGACGAGCACTTCGTGACCCACAAGGTGAAGCTCCCCAGGAAACTGGTGGAGCACCCGTTCCGTCAGGTCGCCAAGCGGCTGTCCATCGCCCTGCTGGTCCTCCTGGTGACGGCCGTCATCGTCTACGCGGACCACGACGGCTACACCGACAACTCCGACGGTTCCGTCGACCTCCTCGACTCCTTCTACTACGCCACCGTCACCCTCTCCACCACCGGCTACGGTGACATCACGCCCGTCAGCGACGCCGCCCGGCTGACCAACATCTTCGTCATCACGCCCCTGCGCGTGCTCTTCCTGATCATCCTGGTCGGCACCACGCTGGAAGCCCTCACCGAGCGCACTCGGGAGGAGTGGCGCCTGAACCGCTGGAGGTCCGCCTTGCGGGATCACACCGTCGTCGTCGGCTTCGGAACCAAGGGGCGGTCGGCGATCCAGACCGTCTGCGCGACCGGGCTGCGCAAGGACCAGGTGGTCGTGGTCGACCCGAGCGGCAAGGCCATCGAGGCCGCGACGGCCCACGGCTATGCGGGTGTGGTGGGTGACGCGACCCGCAGCGACGTACTCAACCGGGCCGAGGCGTACCGGGCGAAGCAGATCATCATCGCCACGCAGCGCGACGACACGGCCGTGCTGGTCACGCTGACGGCCCGGCAGCTCAACCGCGGCGCGAAGATCGTGGTCGCGGTCCGCGAGGAGGAGAACGCGCCGCTGCTGAAGCAGTCCGGCGCCGACGCCGTGATCACCAGCGCCAGTGCCGCGGGGCGGCTGCTCGGGCTCTCCGTGCTCAGCCCCGCCGCCGGCATGGTCATGGAGGACCTGATCAGCCAGGGCAGCGGACTCGACCTCATCGAACGGCCCGTCATAAAGGCCGAGGTGGGCAAGCACCTGCGGGAGGTGGACGACCTGGTGGTGAGCGTGCTGCGCGGGCACCGGGTCCTGGGCTACGACGACCCGGCCGTCGGCGGGCTGGAGCTGACGGACCGCCTGATCACGATCGTACGGGCGACGCCGGCCACCCATGTGGCGCCCGACGCCCGCCCGCTCCCCCGCGACTGAGCCGCTCCACACGGCCCGGTCGCGGGGCCCGCTCCCCGGGGCGCGCTACTTGCGGTTGTAGAGCCGCATCGTGACCGGGCCGAAGACCAGCAGGAACAGGGCCGCCCAGCCCAGGGTCCAGGCGATCTCGGCGCCGGGCCAGCCGCCCGCCATCAGGCCGCGCACCGCGGACGCCAGATGGGTGATCGGGCTGTTGTTGACGAAGGCCTGCAGCCAGCCCGGCATGGTCTTCGGGTCGACGAAGACGTTGGACAGGAAGGTGAGCGGGAAGATCACCATCATGCTGACGCTCATCACCGACTTCTCGGTGCGCAGCATCAGCCCGAACATCGTCCAGATCCACGAGAAGGCGAACGAGAAGAGCAGCAGCAGCGCGATCCCGGCGACCACGCCGACGAACCCGCCGTCGGGCCGGTATCCGAGCAGCAGCCCCACGGAGAGCATCACGACGGACGCGATCGTGTAGCGCAGCGCGTCGCCGAGGAGATAGCCGACCATCGCCGAGGGCCGCCAGATCGGCAGCGAGCGGATGCGGTCGAAGACGCCCTTCTCGATGTCGATGTTCACCGAGACCCCGGTGTACATCGTGATCATCACGACCGACATCACGAGGATGCCCGGCAGCACGAACTGGATGTAGTCGCTGGGCGAACCCGCCAGCGCACCGCCGAAGAGGTACGTGAACATCAGCAGGTTCATGATGGGGAAGGCGGTGACGTCGAAGAGCTGCTCCGGCACGTGCTTGATCTTGAGGATCGCGCGCCAGCCGAAGGTCAGGGACGTGGACAGGGCGCTGGGCCGCGGCGGCCGCTCCCTGGTCACCAGCAGGGCCGCCAGCGACTCGGTGCTGACCGGCGAGAGTTCCTTGTTCTCGGTGCCCGTGGCCGTACTCATGCCGCCAGCCCGCCCTTCGTGTCGGTGTCGGTGCCTGAGTCGCCGTCGGTGCCCTGGCCGGTGTCGTGCCCGGTCAGCGCCAGGAAGACCTCGTCGAGGCTGGGCTGGCCCAGGGAGAAGCTGTCGACGGTGATGCCGGCCCGGGCCAGCTCACCGAGCGCCTTGGCGGCCTGGTCGGCGGCGGTGTCACTGGCCGCCACCCCGAGGCGCGCGGTCAGCGCCACCGGGTCGGGCTCCGGCTGCACCTCGGCCACCAGCAGGTTCCGCAGCACCCGCTCGGCCTCGGGCCGCTCCTCCGCGTCCCGCAGCCGCAGATGCACGGAGCCCGCCCCGACGGACGCCTTCAGCTCGCCCTTGGTGCCCTCGGCGATCACCCGCCCCTTGTCGATGACGGCGATCCGGGACGCCAGCTGGTCCGCCTCGTCCAGGTACTGCGTGGTCAGCAGCACGGTCGTCCCCTGGGCGACGACCGCCCGCACGATGTCCCACACCTGGTTGCGGCTGCGCGGGTCGAGTCCGGTGGTGGGCTCGTCGAGGAAGAGCAGGTCGGGGGTGTTGAGGATGGAGGCGGCGATGTCGATGCGCCGCCGCATGCCGCCGGAGTAGTGCTTGACCTGCTTCGCCGCGGCCTCCGTCAGGCCGAAGGCCGCCAGCAGCTGGTCGCCCCGCTCCCGTGCGGCCGCCTTGCCGTGCCCGAGGAGCCGGCCCAGCAGGACCAGGTTCTCGGTGCCGGTGAGGTCCTCGTCCACGGACGCGTACTGCCCGGTGAGGCTCACCCGGCCGCGCACCTCGTCCGCCTCGTGCACCACGTCGTGACCGAAGACGCGGGCGTGGCCGTCGTCCGGCCGCAGCAGGGTGGCGAGCATCTTCACCGTGGTGGTCTTTCCGGCGCCGTTCGGGCCGAGGACGCCGTAGACCGTGCCGGCGGGCACGGCGAGGTCCACCCCGTCCACGGCCCGGGTCTCACCGAACGTCTTCACCAGTCCCGCGGTCTCGATGGCGAGTCCGGACGTGTGCGTGCTCATGCTGTGGGTCCTTCCGCGTGCTGGAGTACGCGTTCTTGGGCTACGCATGGGGAGACCTTTACCGTCGCGCAAACTCATCGGCGACGCACGGGGATTTTTCGGCGGAGGGCCACGCGGGCGCGCAGGAGTAGCGTCGCCCTCATGCATGCGATCACGATTTCCGAACCCGGGGGCCCCGAGGCGCTGGTGTGGTCCGAGGTCCCCGACCCGCAGCCCGGCGAGGGCGAGGTGCTGGTCGAGGTGACGGCCAGCGCCGTCAACCGCGCCGACATCATGCAGCGCCAGGGCTTCTACGACCCGCCGCCCGGCGCCTCCCCGTACCCCGGCCTGGAGTGCTCCGGGCGCGTGGCCGAGGTCGGTCCCGGCGTGTCCGGCTGGGCCGTCGGCGACGAGGTGTGCGCGCTGCTCGCGGGCGGCGGCTACGCCGAGAAGGTCGTCGTCCCGGCCGGCCAGCTGCTGCCGGTGCCGCGGGGCGTCGACGTGAAGGGGGCCGCGGCGCTGCCCGAGGTGGTCTGCACCGTCTGGTCGAACGTCTTCATGGTCGCCCACCTGCGCCCCGGCGAGACGCTGCTCGTGCACGGCGGCTCCAGCGGCATCGGCACCATGGCGATCCAGCTCGCCAAGGCCGTCGGCGCGAAGGTCGCGGTGACGGCCGGCACCAAGGAGAAGCTGGAGCGCTGCGCCGAGCTGGGCGCGGACATCCTGATCAACTACCGGGAGCAGGACTTCGTCGCCGAGGTGAAGGACGCCACCGGCGGCGCGGGTGCCGACGTCATCCTGGACAACATGGGCGCGAAGTACCTGGACCGCAACGTCCAGGCCCTCGCCGTGAACGGCCGGCTCGCGATCATCGGCATGCAGGGCGGCCGGAAGGGCGAGCTGAACATCGGCACGCTGCTCGCCAAGCGCGCCGCCGTCAGCGCCACCTCGCTGCGGGCCCGGCCCCTGGAGGAGAAGGCGGCCATCGTGGCGGCCGTCAAGGAGCACGTCTGGCCGCTGTTCGCCGGGGGACACGTCCGCCCGGTCGTCGACCGCGAGTTGCCGATGAGCGAGGCCGCCGACGGCCACCGGGTGGTGGAGGAGAGCGGGCACATCGGCAAGGTCCTGCTGGTCACCTCGTAGGCGACGCACGGTCGGGTCGCGGTGCGGTCCCTAGGGCCTGTCCGGCGGATCAGGTCGCAGGAAAGAAGCGGTACCTCGTCGGCGCTGGTGAGCGGGGGCGATGGGGAGCGTGCAGCTGCAAGGCGGAGGAGGGCGTCGACGCGATGGGGGTCCCCCCGCGCGAGCGCAGTCGAGCGTGGGGGAGTCGGCAACCGACGACAACGCCGCAGATGCGCGTGCCAGACCCCGCGTCTGCGGCATGATCCGCCGGACAGGCCCTAGTCCCGGCGCAGACGCAGTCCCACGAGGCCGAGGGCCAGGCCGAGCCCGATGAGCACCAGTCCGCTGCCCAGCGGCAGCACCCGCAGGAGGGGCTCGGCGGCGGCCCGGGTGGGCGTGCCGCTCTGCGACGGGGACCGGGACGGGGTGGCCGGGAGCACCTCCGCCGCCTCGGTCCGGCCGGGCGGTACGGCGGTGGCCGGGTCCTCGGGGACCCCTTCGCCGCCGTCCCCGTACCGGTCGGCGTCCTCGTCCGGGCCGTCCCGCTCCGGCGCCCGCTCCTCGGTGCGACCGGGCCGCTGCCTCCCCTCGCCCGGCCGGCTCCCGGCCCGGGAGGGCTCGGGGCCGGTCTCAGTGCCGGACGCCGACGGTGAACGGGAAGAGGACGGGGAAGGGCGGGAGGGCTTGGGCGAACCGCGCCCCGCGCTGCCGGCCGGGCCGGAGTCCTCGGCGGGCCGGGAGGCGGATCCGGCGTCCGGGCGCTCCGTACGGTCGTGGCCGTCGGGGCGCCGGGGACGTTCGTGACCGCCCCGCCCGTCATGGGTGCCGGAGCCGTCCGGGACGGTGGCCGCCCCCGGCGTGGCGGGCTCCGGTGACGGCGCCGCCGTGAACGGCGCCACCACCGCCGGGAACCCGGCGCCGTGGGCCGGGGCCGCCCCGTACGGCGCCACCACCGCGCCGACGCCCAGGGCCCCCACCAGCCCCGTCGCCCGCAGTGTGCGCAGCCATGGAGTCACGTCCGTGACCCCCTCCCGATGACGAGCAGTCGTGAAAGACGACAGAACAGAAGCGACGGAACAAAAGCGAAGGAACAAGATCGACGGAACCAGCCTCGCACCGGCCGGCGGCACCGGCATTCCGGGAGCCGCCGAACGCGTCGGCGCGGTTTGCGCGGGGGCACCGCCCGCCCGGGACCGGGGTGTGCGAGACAATGGCGGCATGGAGATGCCGAGGAACGACAGGTCGCCGGAGAACCCCCAGATCCTGGTCGTCGGCCAGGACGGAATGGCGCTCAGCGGCGGCGGGGACGACGACTCCCGCGAGATTCCGGTGACCGAGCAGGTGGAGCAGCCCGCCAAGGTCATGCGGATCGGCAGCATGATCAAGCAGCTGCTCGAAGAGGTGCGGGTCGCCCCCCTGGACGAGGCGAGCCGGGTCCGGCTCAAGGAGATCCACGCCAGCTCGGTGAAGGAGCTGGAGGACGGTCTGGCCCCGGAACTGGTGGAGGAGCTGGAGCGGCTCTCCCTGCCCTTCACGGACGACGGCACCCCGACCGACGCGGAGCTGCGGATCGCGCAGGCCCAGCTGGTCGGCTGGCTGGAGGGCCTCTTCCACGGCATCCAGACCACGCTGTTCGCCCAGCAGATGGCCGCGCGTGCCCAGCTGGAGCAGATGCGCCGCGCGCTTCCGCCGGGCGCCGTCCCGGAGGGTGAGGAGCCCCCGCACCCGGGCGGCCGTTCCGGCGGCCCCTACCTGTAGGACGACGACCTACTCACGACGACCCCTGCGCAACGACGACCACCGACACCGCGAAGGGCCCGGCAGCAGGCGCTGCCGGGCCCTTCGACGTCAACCGCCCGTCACCTCACGGGCTCATTCGGACGGCGGGTTGCCCGTCGAGACCTTGAGCTGGATCTCCGGCATGTTCTCCGGGTCGACGTCCGTGCCGGCGGTGGGGAACTGGTCCCGGACCGAGCCCTCGCCATAGGTGTTCTCGTCGACCTCGACGACCTTCATCCGCCAGCCCGCGGCGTTGAAGCACTCCTTGACCGAGCCGATGTACTTGAACGTGAAGTCCGGCACCTTGATCTTCTCGGGGTCGTTGTACGACTCCTCCGGCTCGGTGCACTCGTCCTTCTCGATCGTCTTCTCCTTGTCGGGCCCGCGGTAGCCCGCCGCCTTCGACGGCGACGCGGAGACCGACGCGGTGGAGGAGCCGCCGCCACCGGCTTCCGGGTCCTCGTCCCCGCCGCCGTTCATCAGCAGCGCGCCGATCAGCCCGCCGACAGCCACGACGGCGACCACGATCGAGCCGATGATCACCGGCTTGTTGCTCTTGCCGCCTCCCGCGGAACCGGAACCGGAGCCCGGGGCCGACGACGCCAGGTTGTACGGCGGCGGCGTGGCCGCGCCATGCTGCTGCGCGTACGGCGCCGGGGCGGGCGTCTGGTAGCCCGCCTGCTGCGGATAGCCGTACGCCGGCGAGTGCGCCGCCGGGGCCGGGGTGCCGTACGGGTTCGGGCCGGGGGACGGCGTCGGCTGGTACGGCGTCTGGACGGGGCCCGTGGGGGCCGGGGTGCCCTGGCCGACCGGCGGGAACACGGCGGAGCCGACGCCCGCGCCGCTCGACGTCTGGGCGCCGGGCACGATGCTCGGCGGGGCCGCCTGGAAGGAGGCCGCCACGCGCAGGCACTCGTCGCGCATCGCCTCGGCGCTGGGGAAGCGTTCGTTGGGGTTCTTCTTCAGCGCCCGGGCCACCAGCGCGTCCACCGCCGGGGGCAGGGCGCGGTTGACGGCGGACGGGGCCACCGGCTCCTCCTGCACGTGCGCGTACGCGATCGCCAGCGGCGAGTCGGCGTCGAACGGCAGGCGCCCGGTGACCAGTTGGAACAGCATGATGCCGACCGAGTACAGGTCGGAGCGGGCGTCGACGCCGCGGCCGAGGGCCTGCTCCGGCGAGAGGTACTGCGGGGTGCCGACGACCATGCCGGTCTGGGTCATCGAGGTCACGCCGGACTGCATGGCGCGGGCGATGCCGAAGTCCATCACCTTGACCACGCCGCGCTTGGTCATCATCACGTTGCCCGGCTTGATGTCCCGGTGGACCAGGCCCATCTCGTGGCTGATCTCCAGCGCGGCCAGCACGTCCGCGGTGATCTTCAGCGCCTTGTCGGCGGGCATCGCGCCCTGCTGCCGCACGTCCTCGTCCAGCACCGAACCCAGCGGCCGGCCCTCGACGTACTCCATGACGATGTACGGCGTCGTCATGCCGTCCAGATCGTCCTCGCCGGTGTCGAAGACCGAGACGATGTTGGTGTGCGTGAGCTTGGCCACGGCCTGGGCCTCGCGGCGGAAGCGCTCGCGGAAGGCCTGTTCGCGACCCAGCTCGGTGTGCAGCGTCTTGATCGCGACCTGGCGGTCGAGGACCGAGTCGTACGCCAGGTGCACGGAGGCCATGCCGCCCTCGCCGAGCAAGTCGCGCAGCTGGTAACGGCCACCGGCGAGCGCCCGCCCCGTGTACCGTCCCTGTCCGGCGTCCTGGCTCATGTGTCTGCGTCCCCCATTGGCGGCGGGCGCCGGTGGCAGCGGCACGCGCGCTTGTGATCGAAAGTGCTATTCCCGGCCAAGTCTGCCCCAGGGCACCGACACGTCAAGCGCGGTGCCCGTTCCGTGACCGTACGCGAAAGAAGCGTCGCGGAAGCGTTACAGCCGGCGTACTGCCGCTACACGGAATTTGCACGAGAGTACGGAACCAGGGTTTCATGACCGGTCCGTCTCATGTCCGGTCCCGGCGCCCATCTCGGACCGGAGGCCCCCGCGAAGCCTGTAGCGTGGCCGACGGAGACCGTAACAACACCGCGCGTACCGCGGGCAGAAACGACGGCGAGGACTGATGGCACAGCAGCAGCGCGCCCAGGGCCCGTCCGAACCCGAGGCATCTGGTGGCGGTATGTCTGACGCGCCGGAGAACTGGGGCAACGGCGGCCTGGTCGGCGACGGCCGGTACCGGCTGACCCGCAGGCTCGGGCGGGGCGGCATGGCCGAGGTGTTCGCCGCCGAGGACGTCCGCCTCGGACGCACCGTGGCGGTCAAGCTGCTGCGCGCCGACCTCGCCGAGGACCCCGTCTCCAAGGCCCGCTTCACGCGCGAGGCACAGTCGGTGGCCGGCCTCAACCACCACGCCATCGTGGCGGTGTACGACTCGGGCGAGGACGTCGTCGGCGGCCAGTCCGTGCCGTACATCGTGATGGAGATCGTCGAGGGGCGCACCATCCGCGACCTCCTCCTCAACGCCGAGGCGCCCGGCCCCGAGCAGGCGCTGATCATCGTCTCCGGTGTCCTGGAAGCGCTGGCCTACTCCCACCAGCACGGCATCGTGCACCGCGACATCAAGCCCGCCAACGTCATCATCACCAACAACGGCGCGGTCAAGGTGATGGACTTCGGCATCGCGCGCGCCCTGCACGGCGCCCAGTCGACGATGACCCAGACCGGCATGGTCATGGGCACTCCGCAGTACCTCTCCCCCGAGCAGGCGCTCGGCAAGGCCGTCGACCACCGCTCCGACCTGTACGCGACGGGCTGCCTCCTCTACGAACTCCTCGCACTGCGCCCCCCGTTCACGGGTGAGACCCCGCTGTCGGTGGTCTACCAGCACGTGCAGGACATCCCCACGCCCCCGTCCGAGGTCTCCGACGCCACCCCGCCGGAGCTGGACGGCCTGGTGATGCGCTCGCTGGCCAAGGAGCCCGACGACCGTTTCCAGACCGCCGAGGAGATGCGCGGCCTGGTCCAGTACGGGCTGCAGATGCTGTACGAGCAGGGCGGCCACACCAACACCTGGAACACCGGCCCGGTCGCCGCGCACGACGGCCGGCACACCCCGTCGGCCGGTCTCGCGGGCACGACGGTGCTGCCGCACCCCGACCACCACGGGGCGTCCGGCACCCAGCAGATCCCCCAGCCGATCCTGCCGGGCGGGTACGGCGGGGGCGACGACGGCGGCTTCGAGGGCCACGGCAACAAGGGCAGCGGCCGCGGCAAGCTGTGGATACTGGCCGTCTTCGCGGTGATCGCCATCGCGGCGGGCGTCGCGCTGGCCCTGAACAACGGCGACGACGGCAAGGGCGGCACCGAGACGGACAAGAGCCCGTCGGCGACCACCTCCCAGAGCACCGGCGAGGAGTCGCCCAGCTCCTCGCCCAGCGACGAGGCGACGCAGGAGACCACCGACCCGGGCACCGAGCAGGGCTCGGGCGGGGGCGGCACCGGCGACGGGGACTGGGACAAGCCGTACACACCGACGTGGACACCGTCGGAGACCGCGACGGACGATCCGACCGGCGACCCGACCGGCGATCCCACGGGTGACCCGACCGGCGATCCGACGGGTGACCCGACCGACGGCGGTGAGCCGACCGGTGGTGGCGACCCGACCGGCGGCGGCGATCCCACAGGCGGTGGCGAGCCGACGGGCGGCGCGACCGGCGCCCCGGGCGGTTCCGAGGGCGGCGAGGGCTGACCCGTACCGCCACCCCTGCGCGCGCGTGCGGCCCGGAAACGGGCTCCACGCGCGCGTTGCGTTGCGGGGACGCCGTCGCGGGGAGGTCAGAGCGGCCCCGCCGACCCGTCCGTGAAGTGCACCGTGCCGAACTGCGGGTCCACGCGCAGGTAGGCGGGCTCGAAGGGCTCGCCGTCCACCCGGTCCGGCGTCGGACCGAACCGCTCCAGCTCGGCGGTGTTCGGCTCGTGGGCCTCGCACCGGCCCACGACCTGCACGGTCCACAGGCTCTCGCCGGGCCGCGCGGAGGTCAGGTTGTCCGCTCCGTACGCGACGACGCTCCCGGCGCACACCCGGTGGTACCCCCAGCTCCTCGGCATGCGCAGCAGGACCCGGCCGTCGGCCACGATGTGCCGCGCGTGGGCGAGGAAGGGCAGGGCGCGCAGGGTGGTGGCCGCCCGGCCGTAGGCGGTGCGGCCGAGCAGGCCGACGGCGAGCTGTTCGTCGGAGGGCATGGTCTCACTGTGCGGGAGCCCGGGGCCCGGGAACAGGGCCGCCCGCCCCGGCAGGAGGGGACGTAAGTCCCGAATAAGTCGTCCCGGACGAGCCCGGAGCGCGCCCGGGCGGGGGACAGGACCCCCGTCAGCGGTTCTCGGCCTCCAGGCGGGCCACGAAGGCGGCCGCCTGGGAACGCCGCTGCATGCCGAGCTTGCCCAGCAGGCTCGACACGTAGTTCTTGATCGTCTTCTCCGCCAGGTGCAGCCGCTCGCCGATCGCGCGGTTGGTCAGCCCCTCGCCGATCAGGTCCAGGATGCGGCGCTCCTGCTCGGTGAGACCGGCCAGCCGGTCGTCCGGCTTCGCTCCGCCGTCGCGCAGCCGCTCCAGCACGCGCGCGGTGGCCGCCGGATCGAGCAGCGACTTCCCGGCCGCCACCTCCCGCACGGCGCCGAGCAGCTCGGCGCCGCGGATGTCCTTGAGGACGTAGCCGGAGGCGCCCGCCATGATCGCGTCGAAGAGGGCCTCGTCGTCGGCGAAGGAGGTCAGCATCAGGCAGCGGACGGACTCGTCCCGGGAGCGGATGTCCCGGCAGACCTCGACGCCGCTGCCGTCGGGCAGCCGCACGTCCAGGACCGCGACGTCCGGGCGGGTGGCCGCGACCCGGGCCTGTGCCTCGGCGGCCGTACCGGCCTCGCCCACCACCTCGATGTCGGCCTCGCCGGAGAGCAGATCGTGCACCCCGCGGCGGACCACCTCATGGTCGTCGAGGAGGAATACCCGGATTTTTCCGTCTTCGTGCACGCGGTCAGTGTCACACACCGACTCTTCCCGTGCCCGGGGTGGCCGGGATAACGTGCCGTTGTTCCGGCCCCCTGCAAGGCTGTGACCAGTAAAACTTCCGTCCTTCGCCGATTTACTTGGAAATCCGAGTAAAAACGCAGGTCAGGAGGGGTTTCACAGAAATGTGGAGCACTGGGTAACGTGCTGTTCGCAGGGCGCTCGCCGGGGCACCTGTCACGCCTGTTCCCGATCGGGCCGCACCCACCCTTGTGCGTCCGCCGGGCCGCAGGTGAGCCGCACTGGCTTCCGGCGAACCCGGGGGCCGGACCGACGGAGGAGCACACGTGACCGAGAGCACTGCCGCGCGCAAGCCGCGACGCAGCGCCGGAAGCAAGGCGGCCGGCACCACCGGCACCAAGGCGGCCGGGACCACCGGCAGCAAGGCCGGCACCGGCAAGCGCACGACTCGCACCACCAGCACCACCCGTAACGCTGCGAAGAAGGGCTCCGAGACGGAGCTGGTGCAGCTGCTGACGCCCGAGGGCGAGCGCGTCGAGGACGCCGCTCACGCCGAGTACGCCTCGTACGTCGCCGACATCACCCCGGACGAGCTGCGCGGTCTGTACCGCGACATGGTGCTCACCCGGCGCTTCGATGCCGAGGCCACCGCCCTGCAGCGCCAGGGCGAGCTGGGCCTGTGGGCCTCCCTGCTCGGCCAGGAGGCCGCCCAGATCGGCTCCGGCCGGGCCACCCGCGAGGACGACTACGTCTTCCCGACCTACCGCGAGCACGGCGTCGCCTGGTGCCGCGGGGTGGACCCGACCAACCTGCTCGGCATGTTCCGCGGGGTGAACAACGGCGGCTGGGACCCCAACAGCAACAACTTCCACCTCTACACCATCGTCATCGGCTCGCAGGCCCTGCACGCCACGGGCTACGCGATGGGCGTGGCCAAGGACGGCGCCGACTCGGGCGTGATCGCGTACTTCGGCGACGGCGCCTCCAGCCAGGGCGACGTCAGCGAGGCGTTCAACTTCGCCGCCGTCTACAACGCGCCCGTGGTGTTCTTCTGCCAGAACAACCAGTGGGCGATCTCCGAGTCCAACGAGAAGCAGACCCGGGTGCCGCTCTACCAGCGCGCCCAGGGCTTCGGCTTCCCCGGCGTCCGCGTCGACGGCAACGACGTGCTGGCCTCCCTCGCGGTCACCCGCTGGGCCCTGGACCGCGCCCGGCGCGGCGAGGGTCCTGCCCTGATCGAGGCGTACACGTACCGCATGGGCGCCCACACCACCTCGGACGACCCCTCCCGCTACCGGCACGACGACGAGCGGGCCGCCTGGGAGGCGAAGGACCCGATCCTGCGCCTTCGCCGCTTCCTGGAGTCCGCAAACCACGCGGACGAGGGATTCTTCGCGGAACTGGAGGCCGAGAGCGAGACGTTGGGCAAACGAGTGCGCGAAGTGGTCCGTGCCATGCCGGACCCGGACCGGTTTGCCATCTTCGAGAACGTGTACGCGGACGGGCACGCGCTCGTGGACGAGGAGCGGGCCCAGTTCGCCGCCTACCAGGCATCGTTCGCAGACGCAGAGGGGGTCTGACATGGCAGCGGAAAAGATGGCGCTGGCGAAGGCGATCAACGAGTCGCTGCGCCGCGCACTGGAGTCGGACCCCAAGGTCCTGATCATGGGCGAGGACGTCGGCAAGCTCGGCGGTGTCTTCCGGGTCACCGACGGCCTGCACAAGGACTTCGGCGAGGACCGGGTCATCGACACCCCGCTGGCCGAGTCCGGCATCGTCGGCACCGCCATCGGCCTGGCCCTGCGCGGGTACCGCCCGGTGGTGGAGATCCAGTTCGACGGCTTCGTCTTTCCGGCCTACGACCAGATCGTCACCCAGCTGGCGAAGATGCACGCCCGCTCGCTCGGCAAGGTCAAGATGCCGGTCGTCATCCGCATCCCCTACGGCGGCGGCATCGGCGCGGTCGAGCACCACTCCGAGTCCCCCGAGGCCCTGTTCGCGCACGTGGCGGGCCTGAAGGTGGTCAGCCCGTCCAACGCGGCGGACGCGTACTGGATGATGCAGCAGGCCATCCAGAGCGACGACCCGGTGATCTACTTCGAGCCCAAGCGCCGCTACTGGGACAAGGCCGAGGTCGACAAGGAGGCCATCCCGGGCCCGCTGCACACCGCGCGCGTGGTGCGCGAGGGCACCGACCTGACGCTGGCCGCCTACGGCCCGATGGTGAAGCTCTGCCAGGAGGTCGCCGACGCGGCCGCCGAGGAGGGCCGCTCCCTGGAGGTCGTCGACCTGCGCTCGATCTCGCCGGTCGACTTCGACACGATCCAGTCGTCGGTGGAGAAGACCCGCCGTCTGGTCGTGGTCCACGAGGCGCCGGTGTTCCTGGGCTCGGGCGCGGAGATCGCGGCCCGGATCACGGAGCGCTGCTTCTACCACCTGGAGGCCCCGGTGCTGAGGGTCGGCGGCTACCACGCGCCGTACCCGCCGGCCCGCCTGGAGGAGGAGTACCTGCCCGACCTGGACCGGGTGCTGGATGCCGTCGACCGCTCGCTGGCGTACTGAGGAGGGGAGCGTGACGACGATGACGGACAGCTCCGTGCGTGAGTTCAAGATGCCCGACGTGGGCGAGGGGCTCACCGAGGCCGAGATCCTCAAGTGGTACGTCAAGGCCGGTGACACGGTCACCGACGGGCAGGTGGTGTGCGAGGTCGAGACGGCCAAGGCCGCCGTCGAGCTGCCCATCCCCTACGACGGCGTGGTCCGCGAGCTGCACTTCCCGGAGGGCACCACGGTCGACGTGGGTACGTCGATCATCGCGGTGGCCGTCGGCGGCGGCGCGGCGGCGGCCGCGGAGCCCGAGCCGGTGCAGGAGGCCGTGGCGGAGGAGCCCAAGCCTGAGGGCCGCCAGCCGGTCCTGGTCGGGTACGGGGTCTCCACCTCCTCGACCAAGCGCCGCCCCCGCAAGGGCGCGGAGGCCCTGGCCGCCGCGCAGGCGCCTGCGGCGGCGATCCAGGCCGAGCTGAACGGCCACGGACCCGCGGCGCCGGCCGCGCCGGTCACCGGCGACCGCCCGCTGGCCAAGCCCCCGGTGCGCAAGCTCGCCAAGGACCTCGGCGTCGACCTGGCGACCGTGGTCCCGTCCGGCCCGGACGGGATCATCACCCGCGAGGACGTGCACGCGGCGGTGTCGGGGCCCGAGCCGGCCCAGGCGGCGGCCCCGCGTTCCGAGCCGGCCGCGCCCGCCCCGTCCCCGACGTCGTACGACACGACGCGCGAGACCCGTGTCCCGGTCAAGGGCGTGCGCAAGGCGACGGCGGCGGCGATGGTCGGCTCGGCGTTCACCGCGCCGCACGTCACCGAGTTCGTGACGGTCGACGTGACGCGCACGATGAAGCTGGTCGAGGAGCTGAAGCAGGACAAGGAGTACACGGGCCTGCGCGTGAACCCGCTCCTCCTGATCGCCAAGGCCCTCCTCGTCGCGATCAGGCGCAACCCGGACATCAACGCGTCCTGGGACGAGGCCGCCCAGGAGATCGTGGTCAAGCACTACGTCAACCTGGGCATCGCCGCCGCCACCCCGCGAGGCCTGATCGTCCCGAACATCAAGGACGCCCACGCCCAGACCCTGCCGCAGCTGGCCGGTTCGCTGGGCGAACTGGTGTCGACGGCCAGGGAGGGCAAGACCTCCCCGGCCGCCATGCAGGGCGGCACGGTGACCATCACCAACGTCGGCGTCTTCGGCGTCGACACCGGCACGCCGATCCTCAACCCGGGCGAGTCCGCGATCCTCGCGGTCGGCGCGATCAAGCTCCAGCCGTGGGTCCACAAGGGCAAGGTGAAGCCGCGTCAGGTGACCACCCTCGCCCTGAGCTTCGACCACCGCCTGGTCGACGGCGAGCTGGGCTCCAAGGTCCTCGCCGACGTGGCGGCGGTCCTGGAACAGCCGAAGCGGTTGATCAGCTGGGCATGAGAGCCACGAACCGACTGGCTTCATGACGGAAGGGGCGCCGCAAGTTGGAGTTGCGACGCCCCTTCCGCCTGCGGGAACGCTGAGACCGTAACTTCCAGTTACGGTCTCGGGCATCTCTCGGTGCGGGTCGGGATCAGCCCCGGGGCCGGTTCGGGTGCAGGGTGTTGAGGAGGGCTGCGCCGCGTTCGGCGTCGTCGATGCTGATGGCGAAGTCGGTTCGGCGGCCACGGGGGCGTATGACCAGGCACTCGCCGGCGCGCAGCATGACCGTGGTGCCGAGGCCGCTGAGGCGGTAGCCCCAGCCGCCGACCTCGGCGGGGCGGCGGACCTCCATCCGGGCCGTGTCGATGTCGCCGGGTGCCCAGCGGCGTCCGGGCCAGCCGAGCGGGCCGAAGGAGACCTCCAGGCCGCGCTCCGAGACGCGGGCCTGGACGGAGGAGAACATGGCGCAGGCGACGGAACCGGCGCCGCAGCCGGCGAACAGGGCCCACAGGGCGCCCGGGGCGGCCAGGCCGCCGACCAGGGCGACGAGCGCGCCCACGGCCACCAGGCCGATCGCGGCCGCGAGCAGTTGGAGCCAGGGGTTGGCGGTGCGGGAGAACCAGACCAGCCGGCGGCCCTTGGGGATGTCCAGCGCGGGGGTGCCCTCGTCGGGCGTCGTGGCGTCGTAGGTGCCGCGCCGCCGGGTGACGAGCAGCCAGCCGGCCACGCCCGCGAGTACGGCCGCGGCCAGGAGCGCGACGACCCAGGCGGTGGGCTGACGGGCCTCGTGCCAGTCCGCGCGGTCCAGGTTGGCCCGGATGACCGCGGCCTGCACGCCGGTGAGGACGATGCCCGTGGGGAGCAGGGTCACGGTGGTCCAGGGGCGGGCCGCCGGGCCCGCCCGCATCAGGGGGACGGTGACCGCGGCCGCCGTCACCAGCCAGACCAGCGCGGGGACGAGGGAGGCTGCCCACAGGGGCATCGAGCCGTTGGGCGCTTCGCCGTCCAGGCCCCAGTGGGTCCCCAGCCGGTCGGGCAGCCGGTCCCGTGCCAGGAGCGGCATCGCGGCGAGCACCGCCGTGACCCCGGCCGTCCAGACCACCGTCGTCCAGACCACCGCCGTCGTACGCCCCGCCGCTGTCGTGTCCCTCATGGCATCCCCCTGATCATGTCGATGAGATCGGTCCTGCTGTAGCCCAGCCGAGCGGCCTCGGCGAGCAGTTCCCGTACCCGGATCTGCAGTTCGGAGTGGGGCCGGGCGCCCTCGGCCACCGTCACCCCCCGGCCCCGGCGGAACTCCAGCAGGCCCTCGTCCCGCAGGCCGCGCAGTGCGCGCAGCACGGTGTTGACGTTGACGTCCAGGGCCTCGGAGAGGTCGCGGGCCGAGGGCAGTCGGTCCCCGGGGGCGCACTCCCCCTCGGCGATGGCGCGCCGGAGGGCGCCGGCCACCTGTTCGTGCAGGGGGCGGGTGTCGGTCTTGTCCAGACTCAGCAGCATGGTGCTAATGAAACTATCACCATGCGCTTCATCGGTACAGGGAGACCGGCACAGCGAGAAGGGCCCGTCGCGTCGGCGGCGGGCCCTTCGACGGGGTGTCGGGGTTACTTCGTGAAGGCGTGGTTCATGAGCTTCGTGGCGTCCTTGGCGCGCTGCGCCGACGACGAGGACGCCAGGACCGTGCCGATCACCGTCTTCCCCTTCCGGGTCGCGGCGAAGACCAGGCAGTACCTGGCCTCCGGTCCCGACCCGGTCTTCACGCCGATCGCTCCGCTGTAACTGCCCAGCAGCGTGTTGGTGTTGGTCCAGGGCGCCATCGTGCGGGTGCCGCCCTTCTTCGTCCTCGTCTTCGCCGTGTACTTCTTGGTCCTGACGATGGTGCGGAAGGTGGAGTTCTTCATCGCGCTGCTCGCGATCTTCGTCAGGTCGCGCGGCGTGGAGTAGTTCTTGCCGTTGCCGATGCCGTCGAACGAGTCGAAGTGCGTGTTCTTCAGGCCGAGGCTCTTGGCGGTCGCGTTCATCTTGCCGATGAAGGACTTCACCCGCGCCGCCCGCGTCCTGCCCGAGCCGAACTTGTCGGCGAGTGCATAGGCGGCGTCGCAGCCGGAGGGCAGCATCAGCCCGTACAGCAGCTGGCGGACCGTCACCTTGTCGCCGACGATCAGGCGGGCGGACGAGGCGTTCTTCGACACGATGTAGTCGCTGTACGCCATCTGGATCGTGACCTTGGCGTCCAGGTTCAGCTTCGGCTGGGAGAGCACGACCTTGGCGGTCATGATCTTGGTCGTGGAGCCGGTGGAGCGCTTCGTGTCGGCGGCCTTGGTGTAGAGCGACCTGCCGGTCGCGTTGTTCATCACGAAGCCGCCCTTGGCGGCGATCGAGGGCACGGCGGCGGCCCGCACGGGTGCCGCGAGCACGCGGTCGGGTGCGGCGGCCTGCGCGGGTGCGGCGGCGAGGACGCCGGTGGCGAGGACGGCGGTGCCGGTCAGGGTGGCGGCGAGGGCCCTGCGCAGACGGACGGATTCGGTGGCGCCCGGAATGGCATTCATTGAGTTGATTACCCCGATTGTGGTGAATTCGCCTGGAGTGCGGCCGAGTTGTGGTCGGTGGAGCGTGGCCGCGACAGTCCGACCCCCGGAGAGGGGGAATGGTTGCGCGGCGGGGCGGGGGGAGGCCCCCGGTTCCCCCTGAAGGGTGAGCGGGGCGGGGTCGGCGTCCGGATGCTGGACCGGATCCCTCTTGTGTCCCTGTTGTATCTATCCTGTCGGCATGACCACGGCAGTGAAGCAACCCCCCGCGGCGGACCGCGTCTACACCCACGTCAAGCAGGGCGTCCTGGAGCGCCGTTACGAGGGCGGGACGCTGCTCACCGAGGGCGAGCTGGCCGAGGCCGTGGGCGTCTCCCGCACCCCGGTGCGCGAGGCGCTGCTGCGGCTGCAGGCCGAGGGCCTGATCCGGCTCTACCCCAAGAAGGGTGCCCTGGTCCTGCCCGTCTCCGCGCAGGAGATCGCCGACGTGGTGGAGACCCGGCTGCTGGTCGAGGAGCACGCGGCCAGGAAGGCCGTACCCGCCCCGCCGGGGCTCGTGGAACGGCTGGAGGAGCTGCTCGCCCGGCAGCAGGAGCAGGCCGCCGCCGGTGACTTCGCCGCCGCCTCCGTCACCGACCGCTGCTTCCACGCCGAGATCGTCCGCAGCGGCGGCAACGAGATCCTCTCCCGCCTCTACGACCAGCTCCGCGACCGCCAGTTGCGCATGGGCGTCGCCGTGATGCACTCCCACCCCGACCGGATCGCCCACACCCTCGCCGAGCACGAGGAGATCCTCGACGCGCTGCGCGCCGGGGACGCGGAGGCGGCCGTCGCCGTGGTGGGCCGGCACGTGGGCTGGTTCTCGAACCTGGCGCGGGGGGAGGTCCGATGAGTACGGCCACCTCGGCCGGCCGTGCCCTGCCCGGTGACCCGCCGGGGGGCCGGCGTGCGATCGCCGTGTGGGGCATCGGCGTCTCCGTCTACTTCGTCGCCGTCATCTTCCGTACGTCCCTCGGGGTCGCCGGTCTCGACGCCGCCGACCGCTTCCACGTCAACGCCTCCGCGCTGTCCACCTTCTCCATCCTCCAGCTGCTGGTCTACGCCGGTATGCAGATACCCGTCGGCCTGCTGGTCGACCGGCTCGGCACGAAGAGGGTGCTGGGCCTCGGCGTCGTGCTGTTCACGGCGGGGCAGCTGGGCTTCGCCTTCTCCCCGTCGTACGGCATGGCACTGGCCTCGCGGGCGCTGCTGGGCTGCGGGGACGCGATGACGTTCATCAGCGTGCTGCGGCTGGGCACCCGCTGGTTCCCCGCCCGGCGCGGGCCGATGGTGGCCCAGCTCGCCGGTCTCGTCGGCATGGCGGGCAACCTGGTCTCCACGCTCGTCCTGGCCCGGCTGCTGCACGGCATCGGCTGGACCGCGGCGTTCGCGGGCAGCGCGCTCGCCGGTGTCGTCGTCTTCGTCCTGCTGCTGCTCTTCCTCAAGGACCACCCCGAGGGCCACGAGCCGGAGCCGCTGCCGCACCAGGGGGCCGCGTACGTACGGCGGCAGATCGCGCTGTCCTGGCGGGAGCCGGGGACGCGGCTCGGGCTGTGGGTGCACTTCACCACCCAGTTCCCGGCGATGGTGTTCCTGCTGCTGTGGGGGATGCCGTTCCTGGTCGAGGCGCAGGGGCTGTCCCGGGCCACGGCGGGCACACTGCTCACCCTGGTCGTGCTGTCCAACATGGCCGTCGGCCTGGTCTACGGCCAGGTCATCGCCCGGCACCACGCGGCGCGGCTGCCGCTGGCGCTCGGCACGGTGGCGGCGACGGCGCTGCTCTGGGCGGCGACGCTGGCCTACCCGGCCGAGCATGCGCCGATGTGGCTGCTGGTGGTGCTGTGCACGGTGCTGGGGGCGTGCGGGCCGGCGTCGATGATCGGCTTCGACTTCGCGCGGCCGGCGAATTCGGCGGAGCGGCAGGGGACGGCGTCCGGGATCACGAACATGGGGGGCTTCGTGGCGTCGATGACGACCTTGTTCGCGGTGGGGGTGTTGCTGGATGCGACGGGGGACGACTACACCGTCGCGTTCTCCTCGGTGTTCGTGCTGCAGGCGCTCGGGGTCACGCAGATTCTGCGGTTGCGTAAGCGGGCCGCGTCGCGGGAGCGGGAGCGGTTGGTTGCCAGTCGGGTGGAGACGGTGCACGTGCCTGTGTAGGTACCCGGCGTGGGTGCGGGCCGGGCTGGGGGCTGCCGCCCCCAGACCCCCGCTTCGGCCTGAACGGCCTCGTCCTCAAGCGCCGGACGGGCTGGAATCTCACTGCGTGACGGTGAAGTTGCGCAGGATCGCTGCCGTCAGGTCCGGGTCGCCCTCTGTCTTGATGCGGTCCGCCGCCGCCTCCGGGGTCACCCGGCCGCAGGCCAGGCGGACGTACGTCTCCCAGTCCAGGGTGAGGGTGGCGGCGGGGCCGAGGGCCGGGGACGATTCGAGGGTGCCGCGGCCCTGGATGTCGACGCGGATGGTGCGCAGGAACTCGACCGGGCCGTGCACGTCGAAGACGACGGCCGAGCTGCGCGGAGCGTCCGCCCGCTCGGCGACGACGGCGGGCAGTTCGCCGAGCAGCACGTCACGGGCGACGTGCGCGCCGGGGGAGTCGAGGTTGCCCGGGCGGCCGAGGGTCGTGCGCAGGTCCTGCTCGTGCGCCCACACGTCGAAGGCGTGCCGGCGCATCGCCTCCTGAAGGGTCAGCTCGGTGCCGAGCGGGCCGCGCACCTTCGTGCCGGGGTCCCGCGACTCGTTCCGCAGCTGGCGGTTGCGCCGGATGATCATGTATTCCAGCTCGGACGTCATCTCCGGCGCCGTGTGGTGGCGGCGGACGTCGACCTGCATCTCCATGTAGCGCTGGTGGTCGTTGGTGACGTGGTAGAGGTCGCGCGGGAGGGTGTGGATGGGGCGGGGGTCGCCGAGCATCTCGGAGTCCAGACCCAGGACGTGCGAGACGATGTCGCGCACCGACCAGCCCGGGCAGGGGGTCCGGCGGTTCCACTCTGCTTCCACAAGCGGCTGGACCAGCTCGGATATCGCCTCGATGGAGTGAGTCCAGGCGTCG
Source organism: Streptomyces sp. NPDC111628 (assembly GCF_055635195.1). Taxonomy (NCBI): domain Bacteria; kingdom Bacillati; phylum Actinomycetota; class Actinomycetes; order Kitasatosporales; family Streptomycetaceae; genus Streptomyces; species Streptomyces sp. NPDC111628. The sequence continues at coordinate 360,529 of NZ_JBVKBZ010000005.1, forward strand.
GCGTAGGGCTGGAGGGCGGGATGCAGACTCACGGAACGGGACCCCTCGGCGGTCGGTACACGGGCGGTTGGTGGCGGCGGTGCCAGTGGCGGTGGCGGCAGTCGGCGGGCGTCTTGGAACGCTAAGTTACGCTGCTGTGCGGCACCCCGGCAGTGCTTTCGTGTGACGATCGTAGGCCCGTGTGGACGGCTCGAATGCCAGGACGGTGGTAGTGTGCGCGCCTCTTTGATTCAAATCGCCGTGAACGAGGACGAAACGGTCGAAGCGCGTCGCGTGCGGGCGGCGGCTCTGGTAAGGGAGCAGGCGGGCGCCGACCTCGTCGTGCTGCCGGAGCTGTGGACCACGGGCGCGTTCGCCTTCGAGGAGTTCGACGCGGCGGCCGAGCCGCTGCGCGGACCGACGTACGAGGCGATGGCCAAGGCGGCGAGCGACACGGGCGTGTGGCTGCACGCGGGGTCGGTCCCCGAGCGCGGCCCGGACGGACGGCTCTACAACACCTCGCTCGTCTTCTCCCCCGCCGGTGATCTCGCCGCCTCCTACCGCAAGATCCACCGCTTCGGCTTCGACAAGGGCGAGGCCGTGCTGATGGGCGCGGGGCGCGAGCCGGTGACGGTCCGGCTGCCGGACACCACCCTCGGCGTGGCGACCTGCTACGACCTGCGCTTCCCCGAGCTCTTCCGCTCCCTCGTCGACGCCGGTGCCGAGATCCTCGTCGTCCCGGCGGGCTGGCCCGAACGCCGTCGGGCCCACTGGACGCTCCTGGCCCAGGCGCGGGCCGTGGAGAACCAGGCCTTCGTCCTCGCCTGCGGAACGGCCGGGACGCACGCCGGAGTTCCGCAGGCCGGTCACTCGATCGTGGTGGATCCCTGGGGCGAGGTGCTCGCGGAGGCCGGTGCGGACGAGGAGGTCCTCACGGTGGAGTTCGACCCGGTGAAGGTGGCGCGGACCAGGGAGCAGTTCCCGGCCCTGAAGGACCGGGTACTGGGTCTGGAGCCGCCGCGCGGCTGAGCGCGGAGTGTGAGCAGGGGTGACACCGCGTGTTTGACGTGGCGTCGCGCTGCCCAGTATGCCGGTATGACACGGACGCGTACCGGTACCTCCGCCATTCGCCGGGTGCGGGTGGACCCCCTCGGCGCCCCTTTCGCGACGGCTTTCGAGCTTCCGACCGCGGGTCTTCCCCGGCTGACGCCCGAGGAATGGGTGCGCGCCAGCTTCGAGGACGTCCCGGTGATAGTGCGTGAGCTGTTCCGGACGGGGTGGGCGGGCGGGCTTGGGCTGCGACTGGGGCCGCGCACCTCGCGACGGCACGTGGTGGGCTGGCGCGTGCTGGAGACCGGGCCGGCCAGGGTCGCCCTGGAGGCCCGCGCGCCGTCGCTGACCGTGCGCAACGTCGTGACCGTGGACGACGCGCGGCTGCTCTGGGCGACGTACGCGTTCTACGAGCGCCGGGCCGACCGGCTGCTGTGGGCCCTGGCGGCACCCGTGCACCACCTGGCCGTGCCGCTGCTCCTCGGCCGCGCCGTCCGCCGCACGGCGTGAGGAGTGGCCGGTCCGCCGGTCCTCAGTCGTCCTCCCGCTCCTTCTCCGCCAGGTGGATCACGCACACCGTCAGGGCGATCAGCAGCGCCGGGTCCGCGTCGTCCCGGACGACGTCCACGCCGTAGGTGTCCCGGAGGGTCAGCCAGCGCCGGGAGGCGACGGCCAGCAGTTCGCCGTCGTACTCGATGGCGAACTCCCGGTCGAGGATCTTGCCGCTGACGTCCAGTTCGGTGCCGTCGGCCAGGACGACCCGGTAGTGGTTGCGGAGCAGGGAGAGACGTTTGCGCTTGATGCGGGCCAGGGGCTCGCCGGCCCGTTCGATCACCATCGTGTCGCGCAGGGCGAACATCTTCTGGTGGATGTCGATGAGCACGCGCCCCTGGGCGTCCTTCAGCTCCCAGGTGTCCCGCAGCCGCATCGCCTTGCCGTCGACGAGGAAGACCTTGTTGCCGCGGTCGTCCTCGATCCAGTAGTCGTCACCGATACCGAGGAGCCGGTCGTACACGAGGAATCTCATGCTCTGACCGCTTCCCCGTCGGCCGCCGCGGAACCCGGACGGTAGGCCGACAGGCTGAGTGCGGCGCGGTGTGCGCGCGGTCGGCTCAGGCGCCGTAGCCGTTGTGGTAGCCGTCCTGCGTGGGGTGGTGGGGCCGTTCCTCGACGACCGGGGTCGACGGCGGCATCACGACGCGGCGGCGCCGGGCGATGCTGCTGAACGTGGCGACGCCGATCAGGCCGACGACCATGAAGATCACACCGACCAGGTCGAGGTTGACGCCCTGCATGTCCCAGTCGGTCGCGAACGTGAGGATGGCTCCCACGGCGATGAGGATGATGCACCCGCCGAGGCCCATGAGTGTTGCCTCCCTGTCAGATCCGGTCGGTTCCGGGTTTCCGGCCGATCCGGTTCCGTGCGGGTACCCCCGGCTTCAACCCTCATGCCGTGGGGCGGTGTTGCGCGCCCTCCCGGCTACGGCTGGAGGAAGGACACCAGTGCGTTGGCCAGCAGGTGCGGGTCGTCGGCGCCGCACAACTCCCGGGCGCTGTGCATCGACAGGATGGCCACGCCGATGTCGACGGTGCTGATGCCGTGCCGGGCCGCGGTGATGGGGCCGATGGTGGTGCCGCACGGCATGGAGTTGTTGGAGACGAAGGTCTGGAAGGGGACGTCCGCCTTCTCGCAGGCGGCGGCGAACACGGCGCGGCCCGAACCGTCGGTGGCGTAGCGGTTGTTGACGTTGACCTTGAGGATGGGGCCGCCGTTGATCCGCGGGTGGTGCGTCGGGTCGTGCCGTTCCGCGTAGTTGGGGTGGACGGCGTGGCCCGTGTCGGAGGACAGGCAGACGGTGCCGGCGAAGGCACGCGCGCGGTCCTCGTAGGTGCCGCCGCGGGCGAAGACCGAGCGCTCCAGCACGCTGCCGAGCAGTGGTCCGTCGGCGCCCGTGTCCGACTGGGAGCCGGTCTCCTCGTGGTCGAAGGCGGCCAGCACGGGGATGCAGGAGAGGTCGGCGCCGGAGGCCGCGACCGCGGTCAGGGCGGCCGTACCGGCGTGCACGGACAGCAGGTTGTCCATCCGCGGGCCCGCCACCAGCTCGCGCTCGCGGCCCAGGTACGCCGGGGGCTCCACGGAGTGCGTCATCAGGTCCCAGCCGGTGACCTCGCCGCGGGCGAGGCCCGCCTCGTCCTCCAGGAAGGCGATCAGGTCGCCGTCGCGCACGGTGTCGCCCAGGCCCCAGACGGGCTGGAGATGGCGCTGCTTGTCGAGCTTGAGGCCCTCGGTGGAGACGTTGCGGTCCATGTGGATGGCGAGCTGCGGGACGCGGAGCAGCGGGCGGTCGACGTTGACCAGGCGGGTGGAGCCGTCGCGCAGCGAGAGGCGGCCGGCCAGGCCCAGGTCCCGGTCGAGCCAGGAGTTCATCAGCGGGCCGCCGTAGATCTCCACCGCGACCTGGCGCCAGCCGTGCGCCCCGGCGTCCGGGCGGGGCTTGACGCGCAGGTTGGGGGAGTCGGTGTGGGCGCCGACGATGCGGAAGGGGGTGTGCGCCGCGGCGCCCTCCGGGACGTACCAGGCGACGATCGCACCGCCGCGCAGCACGTAGCGGCCGCCGCTCGTCCCGTCCCAGGCGTCCGTCTCCGCGACCTGGCGGAAACCGGCCTTCTCCAGCCGCGCGGCGGCGCTCGCCACGGCGTGGTACGGGGTCGGGCTCGCCGACAGGAAGGTCATCAGGTCGTCGGTGTGGCCGCGGTCGAAGCGGGAGGGTGCGCTCATGGGGTTCACCTTAACGACGTGCGAGGGCCCGCTTCCCGTCCGGCGGGAGCGGGCCCTCGTGGGGCGTGCGGAACGGCCTCGGGCGGCCGGGCCCGTCCTAGAACGCGGCCTCGTCCAGCTCCATCAGGTCCAGCTCGACGCCCTGGGCGACCTTGCGGGCCAGGGTGAGGCCGGGCAGGACGTTGGCCGCGAAGAACTTCGCGGCGGCGATCTTGCCGGTGTAGAACGCCTTGTCCTTGGCGGAGGCGGTCGGCAGCTTCTCGGCGGCGATCGCGGCGCCCTTGAGGAGCAGGTAGCCGACGATCACGTCGCCGGAGGCCTGGAGCAGGCGGGTGGTGTTGAGGCCCACCTTGTAGATGTTCCTGACGTCCTGCTCGGTGGCCGCGAGGTCGGTCAGCATCAGGCCGACGATGGCCTCCAGCTCGACGGCGGCCTTGGCCAGGTGCTCGCGGGCGCCGGACAGCTCCTCGCCGCCGGTGGCGAGCGCCAGGAACTTCTTGATGTCCTCGGCGAGCGAGTTCAGCGCGGCGCCCTGGTTGCGGACGATCTTCCGGAAGAAGAAGTCCTGGCCCTGGATCGCCGTGGTGCCCTCGTACAGGGTGTCGATCTTGGCGTCGCGGATGTACTGCTCGATCGGGTACTCCTGGAGGAACCCGGAGCCGCCGAAGGTCTGGAGCGACTGCGCGAGCTGCTCGTAGGCCTTCTCGGAGCCGTAGCCCTTGACGACGGGCAGGAGCAGGTCGTTGAGGGCGTGCTCGGTCGAGGCGTCCTCGCCGTTCGCCTCCTTGACCTGGATCTCGTCCTGGACGGAGGCGGTGTACATGACCAGGGCGCGCATGCCCTCGGCGTACGCCTTCTGCGTCATGAGGGAGCGGCGGACGTCCGGGTGGTGCGTGATGGTGACCTTGGGGGCCGCCTTGTCCATGAAGTTGGCGAGGTCCGGGCCCTGGACGCGCTCCTTGGCGTACTCCAGGGCGTTGAGGTAGCCCGTGGAGAGGGTGGAGATCGCCTTCGTGCCGACCATCATGCGGGCGAACTCGATGATGCGGAACATCTGGCGGATGCCGTCGTGCTTGTCGCCGATCAGCCAGCCCTTGGCGGGGTGGCGGTCGCCGAAGGTCATCTCGCAGGTGTTGGAGGCCTTCAGGCCCATCTTGTGCTCGACGTTGGTGGCGTAGACGCCGTTGCGCTCGCCCAGCTCGCCGGTCTCGAAGTCGAACTCGTACTTCGGGACGAGGAAGAGGGACAGGCCCTTGGTGCCGGGTCCGGCGCCCTCGGGGCGGGCGAGGACGTAGTGGAGGATGTTCTCCGACATGTCGTGCTCGCCGGACGTGATGAAGCGCTTGACGCCCTCGATGTGCCAGGAGCCGTCGGCCTGTTCGACGGCCTTGGTGCGGCCGGCGCCGACGTCCGAACCGGCGTCCGGCTCGGTGAGGACCATGGTGGAGCCCCACTGCTTCTCGACGGCGAGCGAGGCGATGTGCTTCTGGACCTCGTTGCCCTCCTCGAAGAGGATGCCGGCGAACGCCGGGCCCGAGGAGTACATCCACACGGCCGGGTTGGCGCCGAGGATCAGCTCCGCGTACGCCCAGATGAGCGAGCGCGGGGAGGTGGTGCCGCCGATCTCCTCGGGCAGGCCGAGGCGCCAGTACTCGGAGTCCATGAAGGCCTGGTAGCTCTTCTTGAAGGAGGCCGGGACCGGGGCGGTGTTGGTCTCCGGGTCGAAGACCGGCGGGTTGCGGTCGGCGTCGGCGAAGGACTCGGCCAGCTCGTTCTCCGAGAGGCGGGTCAGCTCCTCGAGCACGCTCCTGGCGGTGTCGGTGTCCATCTCCGCGAACGGGCCCGTGCCGTAGACCTTGTCACGGCCGAGCACCTCGAAGAGGTTGAACTCGATGTCCCGGAGATTCGGCTTGTAGTGCCCCATGGCGACGCTCCCTTGAGAGATCGGCGAGGCACTCGCTCCTCGCATCCGTACACGTACCAACTAGTAGCTACGATGATGCTACCCGTCGGTAATAAGAAGCAACCCCGGGCCGCCCATCTGTGACTCGTTACTCGTTACTCTGTGCTGCATGTACGGCTACGACCAGACCGCGGGCCAACAGCAGCAGCAGTACGCCCCGCCCCCGCAGCAGCCGATGGGCGGCGGGTACGGGCAGCAGCCGCCGCTGTACCCCGAGCCGTCCCCGCCCTCGCTCGCGGACGCGGTGCGCGCCTTCACCACCGGCCAGATGTCCGCCGAGGACTTCCAGCAGATCTTCGCGACCTCGAAGGTCTACTGCCCGCGCGGCGACAATCCCGGCTTCCTCGCGCTGCACAACACCCAGCAGCCCGTGATCCCGATGTTCACCGGACTGAAGGAGCTGCGCCGGTACGCGGGCAAGGAGTCGAAGTACTTCGTGATCACCGGCGCGGAGGTGATCGACCTGCTGCCGACCGGCTACGGCTTCGTCCTGGACATGGAGGGCGAGCACCGGATGGTGTTCGACGCCAAAGCTGTCGAACAGATGGTCGATTTCGCCATGCGCCGCATGTATGGCTAGGCGCCGCCGAACGGATGTCCGCGGGCCCGGAGGGAATGACCTCCGGGCTTTCGTGGTTCCAGGTGGCAAGAAGTTCAATGCTCAACTAAAGTGGGGCGTACGCCGCCCGAGGAGGTCGACATGCCCGCCGTGACCGTCGAGAACCCGCTGACGCTGCCCCGCGTATCCGCACCCGCCGACGCCGTCGCACGTCCCGTGCTCACCGTGACGACCGCGCCCAGCGGTTTCGAGGGCGAGGGCTTCCCGGTGCGCCGCGCGTTCGCCGGGATCAACTACCGCCATCTCGACCCGTTCATCATGATGGACCAGATGGGTGAGGTGGAGTACGCGCCCGGGGAGCCCAAGGGCACGCCCTGGCACCCGCACCGCGGCTTCGAGACCGTCACCTACATCGTCGACGGGATCTTCGACCACCAGGACTCCAACGGTGGCGGCGGCACCATCACCAACGGCGACACCCAGTGGATGACGGCGGGCTCGGGCCTGCTGCACATCGAGGCGCCGCCGGAGCAGCTGGTGATGTCGGGCGGTCTCTTCCACGGGCTCCAGCTGTGGGTGAACCTGCCGGCCAAGGACAAGATGATGGCCCCGCGCTACCAGGACATCCGCAGTGGCAGCGTCCAGCTGCTCACCTCCCCCGACGGCGGCGCGCTGCTGCGCGTCATCGCCGGTGAGCTGGACGGGCACGACGGCCCCGGCATCACGCACACGCCGATCACGATGGTCCACGCCACGCTGGCGCCGGGCGCCGAGGTGACCCTGCCCTGGCGGGAGGACTTCAACGGCCTGGCGTACGTCATGGCCGGACGCGGGTCCGTGGGCGCCGAGCGGCGTCCGGTCCACCTCGGGCAGACCGCCGTCTTCGGCGCCGGGGGCTCGCTGACCGTCCGCGCGGACGAGAAGCAGGACGCGCACACCCCGGACCTGGAGGTCGTGCTGCTCGGCGGCCGGCCGATCCGGGAGCCGATGGCCCACTACGGTCCGTTCGTGATGAACACCAAGGACGAGCTGATGCAGGCCTTCGAGGACTTCCAGAAGGGGCGCCTCGGCACCGTCCCGGCGGTGCACGGGATGTCCGAGGAGGGCCCCGGCGCCTGACCGCGCGTCACCCGGGCGGGCCGTCCGCGCAGGACAGCCCGCCCGGTGCGTGATCGGGTGGGGGCGTGCAGCTGCTCCCCGGTCCGGTGCGCCGGTTCGCCGCCTGGTGCGCCGTCATCCTGCTCGCCAGCGGTGTCGTCTACGTCGCGGTCCGGCTCTGCGTCGAGTTCCGCACGGCGGTGACTCCGGCGCTGCTCGCGCTGCTCGGCACCGCGCTGCTCAGGCCGCTGCACGCGCGGCTGGTGAAGGCCCATGTGCAGCGGTCGCTGGCCGCCGGGCTGACCTGTGTCGCCGTGCTGGCGGTGGTCGGCGGGGCCGTCTACATCGTGGTCTCCGCACTCGTCGAGACCGGCGACCAGATCGTCACCTCGCTGCGGGACGCGGCGAAGGGCATCGCCGACCACTTCGGTGCGGCGGGCACCTCGCTGGACGACGTGGCCTCCAACGCGCGCGAACTGCTGGGCAAGTTCGGCGGTACGGCCGCCTCCGGCGTGGTGACCGGGATCAGCGTCGTCGGCGAGATGATGGCCATGGCCGTACTCGCCCTGCTGCTCGTCTTCTTCTTCCTGCGCGACTCCGACCGCGCCGTCACCACGGTGCGCGCCCTCGCCCCGCCCGGCGGTGCCGACACGGTCGAGGCCATGGCCCGGCGGGCCTTCGGAGCCGTCGAGGGCTTCATGCGCGGGACGACCCTGATCGCCCTCATCGACGCGCTCTGCATCACCGTCGGCCTGCTCGTCCTGCGCGTCCCCGGCGCGGTCGGGCTCGGGGCGCTGGTCTTCGTCGGCGCCTACATTCCCTATCTCGGCGCCTTCATCTCCGGGGCCGTCGCCGTGCTGGTGGCACTGGCCGACCGGGGGTTCGTCATCGCGCTGTGGGCGCTCGGCGTGGTGCTGGCCGTGCAGGTGCTGGAGGGACACGTGCTCCAGCCGATGATCCAGAGCCGTACCGTCCAGATGCACCCGGCGGTCGTGCTGCTGGCGCTCACCGCGGGCGCGTCGGTGGCGGGCATCCTGGGGATGCTCCTCGCCGTGCCCCTGACCGCCGCGGCGTTCGGGATCGTGCACGAGCTGCAGGGGCGTTACGGGGCCTCGGCGGCCGCCTCAGGGCCTGCCTCCGGGCCAGACGCGGGACCGGCACCGTCGACCGGGGCCGCGGGCTCGTAGAGCTCGTACCAGATGCTCTTGCCCTCGCCGCGCGGGGCGACGCCCCACGCGTCCGCGAGCAGCTCGACCAGCATCAGCCCGCGTCCGGAGGACGCCATCTCGCCCGGCCTGCGCTTGTGCGGCAGGTCGTCGCCGTTGTCGGTGACCTCCACCCGGATCCGCCGCTCGCCCCACTCCCCGGCCACCTCGGCGACGAGCAGGGCGTCGGTGTCGGTGTGGACCAGGACGTTCGTCAGCATCTCGGAGAGCAGGAGCACCGCCGCGTCGCGCTGCTCCTCGTCCGGCCAGTCGTGCAGCAGGTCGCGCAGGTGCTGCCGGGCGGCGGCGATCCGGGCGGGCTCGGCCTGGGCGACCGTCAGCATCGTGCGGCGCACCGGCGCCCGGGTCGCGGTGGATGCGCCGCAGCCACAGCCCTCGCCCTGCCGGCACAGCAGCAGCAGCGCGATGTCGTCCTCCCGGCGGTCGGACAGCGGGCCGACGGTGTGGTGCGAGGAGGGGCCGTGCACGGCCTGGACCAGCGCGTCGGCCAGCTCCTCCAGGCCGGCGGCGTGCTCCTCAAGGATCACGCGCAGGCGGTGCCAGCCACTCTGCAGATCGTGGCCGCCGGTCTCGACCAGGCCGTCCGTGCACAGCATCAGGGTGTCCCCGGGTTCCAGGGCGAGCCGCGTGGTCGGGTAGTCGGTGTCCGGGTCGATGCCCAGCGGCAGCCCGCCCGCCGTGGCGAGGATCAGTGCCGTCCCGTCCGCCATCCGCACCACCGGGTCCAGATGCCCCGCGCGGGCGCTCTCCATGGTGCCGGTGGCGGGGTCGACCTCGGCGTAGTAGCAGGTCGCGAAGCGCAGGTCGCCGGGGTCGTCCTCGGCCGCGGCGAGGCCGTGGAAGAAGTGCGAGGCGCGGGCGAGCACCGCGTCGGGGCGGTGGCCCTCGGAGGCGTAGGCGCGCAGGGCGATGCGCAGCTGCCCCATCAGCCCGGCCGCCCGCACGTCGTGGCCCTGGACGTCGCCGATCACCACGGCGAAGCGGCCCCCGGGCAGCGGGATCATGTCGTACCAGTCGCCGCCGACCTGAAGGCCGCCGCCGGTGGGGACGTAGCGGGCGGCGATGTCCATGCCGGGGATCTCCGGGCCGAGCATGGGCAGCATCGAGCGTTGCAGCCCCTCGGCCAGCTCCCGCTGGGTTTCCGCGGCGCCGGCCCGGGACAGGGCCTGGGCGAGCATCCGCGCCACCGTGGTCAGCACCGAGCGCTCGTCCGGCGTGAACGCCACCGGGTAGGCGAAGGCGGCCATCCAGGCGCCCATCGTGCGGCCCGCCACGGTCAGCGGCAGATAGGCCCAGGAGCGGCGGCCGAAGCGCTCGGCGAGCGACCACGTCATGGGATAGCGGGACCGGTACTGCTGCGGGGAGGAGAGGTAGACCGCGCGGCCGGTGCGGACCACCTCGGCGGCCGGGTAGTCGGTCTCCAGGGACATGTCCACGAACGGGTTGGCCTCGTCGTCCGGCTGCCCGTGGTGCCCGATGACGGTGAGGTGGTCCCCCGAGACCCCGAACACCGCGAGCCCGTCCGGGGAGAACCCCGGCATCGACAGCCCCGCCGCGACCCGCAGCACCTCCTCGGTGGACCGCGCCTCGGCCAGTGCCCGGCCCGCGTCCAGCAGGAAGGCCTCCCGCGAGCGCCGCCACTCGCCGGTGACCGCGCTGCGCCCCGCGGGGGTGCCCGGCCTCGGCTCGGCGACCTCCTGGAGGGTGCCGGTCAGCAGGTACGCCTTGCGCTCGGGGTCGAAGGAGGGCTTGGAGCGGCTGCGTACGACCCGGACGACATGGCCGTGCTCGTCCATGATCCGGATCCGGACCTCGGCGAGCGTGCCCTCGGCGACGGCGAGCTGGACCACCCCGGTGATCTCGTTCCAGTCCACCGGATGCAGCCGGGCCCGTACCTGCGCCTCGGTGAGGGTCGCCGGTTCGGCGGGCAGGCCGAGCAGGCGGGCGGCCTCTCCGTCCACCGTGACCTCACCCGTAGCGGTGTCCCAGTGCCACAGTCCGGTCGCGAGGGCGGCAAGGACGTCCCCCACCTCGGGCAGGGGCTCACCAGTGCGCATTGCCCCACTTTAAGAAGAGGTCGTCGAACGCTGCCACCGCTCGCCGGGGCGTCCGAGCGGGGTGGGAGCGGGCTCGTGGCGGGCTGCCGGCGGGTCAATCGGGAGGAAGGCAGCCGTGGCTGCCCGGTACGCTGGGGTTGTTTCACGTGAAACGCGAAACACCATCCCCGATCCGCGAAGGCTGGATGAACGACGATGCATCGGTACAGGTCCCACACCTGCGGCGAGCTCCGCTCCTCTGACGTCGGCACCGACGTCCGACTGAGTGGCTGGCTGCACAATCGGCGCGACCTGGGCGGCATCCTCTTCATCGATCTGCGCGATCACTACGGCATCACGCAGCTCGTCGCCCGTCCGGGCACCGAGGCGTACGAGGCGCTGGACAAGCTCACCAAGGAATCGACCGTTCGTGTCGACGGCCGGGTCGTCTCGCGCGGCGCCGACAACATCAACCCCGACCTGCCCACCGGCGAGGTCGAGGTCGAGGTGGGCGAGGTCGAGCTGCTCGGTGCCGCCCAGCCGCTGCCCTTCACCATCAACACCGAGGACGGGGTCAACGAGGAGCGGCGGCTCGAGTACCGCTTCCTGGACCTGCGCCGCGAGCGCATGCACCGCAACATCATGCTGCGCACGTCGGTCATCTCCTCGATCCGCAGCAAGATGGTCGCCCTCGGCTTCAACGAGATGGCGACGCCCATCCTCACCGCCACCTCCCCCGAGGGCGCCCGCGACTTCGTCGTGCCCTCCCGTCTGCACGCGGGCCGCTTCTACGCCCTCCCGCAGGCGCCGCAGCAGTTCAAGCAGCTGCTGATGATCTCGGGCTTCGACCGGTACTTCCAGATCGCGCCCTGCTTCCGCGACGAGGACGCCCGCGCCGACCGCTCGCCGGGCGAGTTCTACCAGCTCGACGTCGAGATGAGCTTCGTCGAGCAGGAGGACGTCTTCCGCCCGATCGAGCAGCTCATGACCGAGCTGTTCGAGGAGTTCGGCAACGGCCGCCACGTGACCTCGCCGTTCCCGCGGATCCCGTTCCGCGAGGCGATGCTGAAGTACGGCTCCGACAAGCCGGATCTGCGTGCCCAGCTGGAGCTGGTCGACATCACCGACGTCTTCGAGGGCTCGGAGTTCAAGGCCTTCGCCGGCAAGCACGTGCGCGCGCTGCCCGTCCCGGACGTGTCGGGCCAGCCCCGCAAGTTCTTCGACCAGCTCGGCGACTACGCCGTCTCGCAGGGCGCCAAGGGCCTGGCCTGGGTCCGCGTCGGCGAGGACGGCAAGCTGTCCGGCCCGATCGCGAAGTTCCTCACCGAGGAGAACGTCGCGGAGCTGACCAAGCGGCTCTCGCTGGCCCCCGGCCACGCGGTGTTCTTCGGCGCGGGCGAGTTCGACGAGGTCTCCAAGATCATGGGCGCGGTCCGCGTCGAGGCCGCCAAGCGCGCCGGCCACTTCGAGGAGAACGTCTTCCGCTTCTGCTGGATCGTCGACTTCCCGATGTACGAGAAGGACGAGGAGACGGGGAAGATCGACTTCTCCCACAACCCCTTCTCGATGCCGCAGGGCGGCATGGACGCCCTGGAGAACCAGGACCCGCTGGACATCCTCGCCTGGCAGTACGACATCGTCTGCAACGGCGTCGAGCTGTCCTCCGGCGCCATCCGGAACCACGAGCCGGAGATCATGCTCAAGGCCTTCGAGATCGCGGGCTACGACGCCGAGACCGTCGAGCGCGAGTTCGCCGGCATGCTGCGCGCCCTCCGCTTCGGCGCCCCGCCGCACGGCGGCATCGCCCCCGGCGTCGACCGCATCGTCATGCTGCTGGCCGACGAGCCCAACATCCGCGAGACCATCGCCTTCCCGCTCAACGGCAACGCCCAGGACCTGATGATGGGCGCCCCGACCGAGCTGGACGAGACCCGGCTGAGGGAACTGCACCTGACGGTGCGCAAGCCGCAGCCGAAGTAGTCAGCGGCGGCAGTCCCGCAGCGACTGCCGTCGAGATCCGCCGTTCCTGATCCGCCGTTCCCGATCCACGAAGGAGATGTGCTGTGCCCCTGGTGTCCGTCGTGATGCCCGTGTACAACTCGGCGGCCACCCTGGGCGCAGCCGTCCGATCGGTGCTCACGCAGACCCACAGCGATCTGGAGCTGCTGGTCACCGACGACCAGTCCTCCGACGGCTCCATGGACCTGCTGCGCGAGTTCGCCGCCCAGGACGAGCGCGTCCTGCCCCGCTCCTCGCCGGAGCGGGGCGGCGCGGGCCGGGCCCGCAACCTCGCCATCGAGCGGGCCCGCGGGGACTACGTCGCCTTCCTCGACTCGGACGACATGTGGCTGCCGGAGAAGACCGAGAAGCAGCTCGCCTTCGCCGCGGAAGGCACTGCGCCTCTGACGTTCACCTCGTACTTCAAGATGGATGCCGAGCACGACGGCGAGAGCACCGACTGGGTCCCGAACGGCCGGGTGATCCGGGCGCGGGAACACGTGGACTACCGCGCGATGCTGGTCCAGGACCACATCGGTGCTCTCACCGCCATGTACGACCGCAACGTCCTGGGCACCAGGCTGATGCCGGAGATGCGCAAGCGCCAGGACTACGCCCTGTGGCTGTCGATCATGCGGGACGGCGCCGACGCCCGGGGGCTGGCCGAGCCGCTCGCGGTGTACAGGGCCCATCAGGCGGGATCGCTGTCCTCCAACAAGCTGTCGCTCGTGGAGTACAACTGGGCCCTGTACCGCGAGCACGAACACCTGTCGGTCCCGCGGGCGACGCGGGCACTGGCCGGCGCCGTGTGGCAGTCGCTGCGCAACTCGCGCATCTAGCGCGACGCAGCCTACCGCGGCCTACCGGGGCCTACCGGGCCACGAACTGGGTCAGGATCGCCTGGACCTCGTAGATGTCGACGCCCTTGGTGAAGGTCTTCTGGACGGGGGTCTGGGAGCCGGAGAGCCAGATCTTCAGTTCGGCGTCGAGGTCGAAGTGGCCGGCGGTCTCGACCGCGAAGTGCGTGATGCTGCGGTAGGGGATCGAGTGGTACTCGGTCTTCTTGCCGGTGATGCCCTGCTTGTCGATCAGGATCAGCCGCCGGTCGGTGAACAGGATGGTGTCGCGGATCAGCAGGTAGGCCGCGTGGACCTGCTCGCCGTGGCCGAGCAGCCGCGCGTACTCCTGCTGCGCCTGGGCCGGGTCGATGCTGTGCGCGTTGCCGAACAGTGCCATGGATGTCCCCCACGTGAGCTGGCTGTTCGTTCGATTTTCGCAAAGCGGAGGGCCCGGGAGAAGCTCCTGCCTCTCCCGGGCCCCTGCTGTAGCGAGCGCGTTACGCCGCCGGCTTCTCCTCGAGACGCGGGAAGAGCACCGCGCCCTTGGTGACGGTCGCGCCGGCGGGCAGCCGGCCCCAGTCCGCCGCGTCCTGGACCTTCTGGTCCGCGAGGCCGCCGAGGGACGGCTCGGCGCCGAGGGAGTCCCAGAGCTTCTGGGAGGTGTCCGGCATGATCGGGTTGAGCAGGACCGCCACCGCGCGGAGTGCTTCCGCGGCCGTGTAGAGGATCGTCGCCAGGCGGGCCTTGCCCTCCGGGCTGTCGTCCTTCGCGACCTTCCAGGGCTCCTGCTCGGTGATGTAGCCGTTGACCTGCTTGACGAAGTCGAAGACCGCCAGGATGCCGCCCTGGAAGTCCAGCTCCTCGCCGATCTTCCGGTCCGCCTCCGACACGGCCTTGGTCAGGCCGTCGTGGATGGCCTTCTCCGCGTCGCCGTCGGCCGTCGCGGCCGGCAGCTCGCCGCCGAAGTACTTGTTGACCATGGCCGCCACGCGGGACGCCAGGTTGCCGTAGTCGTTGGCCAGCTCGCTGGTGTAGCGGGCGGAGAAGTCCTCCCAGGAGAACGAGCCGTCCTGGCCGAAGGCGATCGCGCGCAGGAAGTACCAGCGGTACGCGTCCACACCGAAGTGCATGGTCAGGTCCTGCGGCTTGATGCCGGTCAGGTTGGACTTCGACATCTTCTCGCCCCCGACCATCAGCCAGCCGTTCGCGGCGATCTTCCCCGGCAGGGGCAGGCCCTGCGCCATCAGCATCGCCGGCCAGATGATCGCGTGGAAGCGGAGGATGTCCTTGCCGACCAGGTGCACGTCGGCGGGGAACGTCGACTCGAACTTCTCCGGGTTCTCGTTGTAGCCGACCGCCGTGGCGTAGTTCAGGAGGGCGTCGACCCATACGTAGATGACGTGCTTGTCGTCCCAGGGGACCGGCACGCCCCAGTCGAAGGTCGAGCGGGAGATGGAGAGGTCCTGGAGGCCCTGGCGGACGAAATTCACGACCTCGTTGCGCGCGGACTCGGGCTGGATGAAGCCCGGGTTGGCCTCGTAGTGGGCGAGCAGCTTCTCGCTGTACTCGCTCAGCTTGAAGAAGTAGTTCTCCTCGCTGAGGATCTCCACCGGCTTCTTGTGGATCGAGCACAGCTTCTGGCCCGCGTACTCGCCCTCGCCGTCGAGCAGCTCGCCGGGGAGCTTGTACTCCTCGCAGCCCACGCAGTACGGGCCCTCGTAGCCGCCCTTGTAGATCTCGCCCTTGTCGTACAGGTCCTGCACGAACTCCTGGACGCGGTCGGTGTGCCGCTTCTGCGTGGTGCGGATGAAGTCGTCGTTCGCGATCTCCAGGTGCTCCCACAGGGGCTTCCAGGCCTCGGTGACGAGCTTGTCGGCCCAGGCCTGCGGGGTGACCCCGTTCGCCTCGGCCGTGCGCATGATCTTCTGACCGTGCTCGTCCGTGCCGGTGAGGTACCACACCTTCTCGCCGCGCTGGCGGTGCCAGCGGGTGAGCACGTCGCCTGCGACGGTCGTATAGGCGTGGCCCAGGTGAGGAGCGTCGTTGACGTAGTAGATGGGGGTCGAGACGTAGTACGCCTTCGCCCCCTGCTTCTCGTTTCCAGTGGCCGCCATGGTCGAAATCCTACTGGGCCCGCGGAGATCGACTCACACGCGTTTCGGGGGGTGGACGGAGGGCTTCCCCTTCGTCCACCCCCCGAAAGGGTTGACCGTGCGGCTGTGGTGACCGGCTACGGGCGCCAGGTGGCCAGTACGGCCTCGTACAGCTCCTTGTCGGTCAGCTCCTTCGGGGTCTCGCCGGCCAGGAAGTGGGAGGCGTTGCCCGTCTTGAGCTTGCGGAGGTAGTCGAAGGCCTTGTTCTCCGGGTCGCCGAAGGCGACGAAGGAGAAGTGGACGTTCGGGTGGTTCGCGGCGGCGTCCGTGAGGGCCTGGGTGGCGGGGGTCTTGGCGTCGGGGGCGCCGTCGGTCTGGAAGACCACCAGGACGGGGGTGCCGGGGGCGTCCTTCTCGGCGTGGTGGGCGAGGACGGCCTCCACGGCTGCGTGGTAGCTGGTGCGGCCCATGCGGCCGAGCGCCGCGTGCAGCTCGTCGATCTTGTTCTCGTGGTCGGTGAGGGTCAGGTCGCCGGTGCCGTCCACCTCGGTGGAGAAGAACGTGACGTGGACCGTGGCCTCGGGGTCGAGGTGTGCCGCGAGGGCGAGGGTCTGCTCGGCGAGGGCCTGGGCGGAGCCGTCCTTGTAGTACGGGCGCATGGAGGCGGAGCGGTCGAGGACCAGGTGGACCTTGGCGCGGGTGCCGGTGAGGTCGTGCTTCTTGAGGGCGGTGGCGGCGGCCTTGTAGGCGGTGGTGAGGCCGGGGGCGCGGGAGCGGAGGCGTGCCGCGGGGGTTGCGGGTTTTGACGCCTCGGCTGCGCCTTCGGCGTCCGTGTTCCCACGGGGTGCCTCCGGCGGGGTGGCGGACTGTGACGCCTCGGCTGCGCCTTCGGCGTCCGTGTTCCCACCCGCACCACCCGTGCTGCCTTCGTTGTCGGGTGCGGGTGGCCCCTGTGGGGCTTCCTCGCCGTCGGCGGCCGCGGGCTCGGGGGTGGCCTGCGGCTCCGCCTCGGCCTCCGGCTCGGGCTCAGCGTCGGGCTTCGCCTCCGCCTCGGCCTTTGCCTCCGGCTCGGGGTTCGGGGCAGGGGCTGCCTCGGGCTCTGCGGGCGTGGGATTCGGTTCCGGGGGTGTCTCCGGGGCCGAGGGGGTGGCCGTTGGTGTCGGGACCGTGATGTTGGTGAAGGCGGCCTTGACGAGGTCGTGCTCGTCGGGGGTGGATTCCGAGCGGGGCTCGGGGATCTGGGAGGACTCCGGCTCGGCCGAGGTGGTCTCGGCCGGCTCCGGGGGTGCGGTGGGCTGGGACGGGAGCTTCGGCTCCGGTGCGGTGACCGGCGGTGCCGTCTCCTGCGTCGCACCCTCCGCCTGTGCGGTCCGTTCCTTGCGTGAGCGGCCGAACGCGTTCCGCAGGAGAGTGAGAATGCCCATGTGCGCAACCCTTCGAGTGAGTTGGTGCCGTCAATCCCTGGCCAGGACGGACACGTAAGGTTAGCGGTCCCGGCTTGTGATCTTGTGCAGGGTCTGATGTACGGGCGGCGAGGCGTCAAGGCCGGATCCGGTCGTCGTCGCAATTCCCCTGCGGATTCCGCGGGTTCACCCTCCGTTCACCGCGACGCCCGGTCCCCGCACGTATGCGCGCCTACGGTCGCGCTGACACCAGGGCATACAGGGATTCTCAAGGGGAGAACACAGTGCGCAAGCTACTGCCGTTGATCGGGACGCCGTCCGGTTCGCATCCTGGCGGACGGTCGGCGATGACCTGCCGTTTCCGGTGTGGTGACGCCTGCTTCCACGAGGTGCCGAACACCAGCTCCAACGAGTACGTCGGCGATGTCATCGCCGGGGCGCTCAGCCGCCGTTCCATGATGCGGGCCGCCGCCGTCGTGACCGTCGCCGCGGCGGGCGCCGGGGCCGTCGGCGTGGCGGGGGCGCCGTCGGCGCAGGCCGCGCCCGCGGCCGGAAAGGGGCACGGGCGGCCCCCCGGGGCATCCGGTGCGCGCGGGCTGCGGTTCACGCCCGTCGCGCCCAACACCGACGACGCCGTGACCGTTCCGGAGGGGTACCGGCAGGACGTCGTCATCCGTTGGGGTGAACCCATTCTGCGTGGGGCGCCCGCCTTCGACCCGGAGAAGCAGAGCGCCAGGGCGCAGGCCGGGCAGTTCGGGTACAACAACGACTTCCTCGCGCTGCTGCCGCTGCGGGGCGAGCACGACCGCCAGCTCCTCGTCGCGAACCACGAGTACACCGACGAGGTGCTCATGTTCCGCGGCTACGACCCCGAGAACCCGACCCGCGAGCAGGTCGAGATCGCCTGGGCCGCGCACGGGCTGTCGGTCGTCGCCGTGGAGGCGGAGCGCAGGAGCGGGCGGCTCACGGCGGTGTCGCGGCATCGGCTGAACCGGCGGGTCACCGCCACCAGCGAGTTCCGGCTGACCGGCCCGGCGGCCGGGTCCGACCTGGTGAGGACCTCCGCCGACCGCACCGGCCGCAAGGTGCTCGGCACCCTCAACAACTGCTCCGGCGGCACCACCCCCTGGGGCACCACGCTGCACGGCGAGGAGAACTTCAACCAGTACTTCGCCAACAGCAGCCGGGACACCGACAAGCGGTACGGGATCGGGACCGGGGCCACCGAGCGCAAGTGGGAGCGGTTCGACAAGCGGTTCGACGTCGCCCGGGAGCCGAACGAGGTGCATCGGTTCGGGTACGTCGTGGAGCTGGATCCGTACGATCCCGAGTCGACGCCGCGCAAGCACACCGCGCTCGGCCGGTTCAAGCACGAGGCCGCGACCGTGCGGCTGACGCACGACGGGCGGCCGGTCGTCTACACCGGCGACGACGAGCGGTTCGACTACTTCTACAAGTTCGTCGGCAGCAAGCGGATGCGGCACGGCACCTCACGCTGGGCGCGCGAGCACAATCTCTCGCTGCTCGACGAGGGGACGCTGTACGTCGCCAAGCTCGACGGTGACTCCCCGGCCATCGAGATCGACGGGACGGGGACGCTGCCGCGCGACGGCGAGTTCGACGGCGGCGGCGAGTGGATTCCGCTGGTCACCGCCACGGAGCGCGGTGCCGTCTCGCACGTCGAGGGGATGAGCGCCGAGGAGGTGTGCGTCTTCACCCGGCTCGCCGGGGACAAGGTCGGCGCGACCAAGATGGACCGGCCCGAGGACATCGAGCCGTCGCCGACGACCGGCAAGGTGTACGTCGCCCTCACCAACAACTCCAACCGGGGCAAGGCCGGTTACGCGGGTCCCGACGAGGCCAACCCGCGCAACTCCAACAAGCACGGCCACGTCCTGGAGCTGACCGAGCGCTGGAACCGGGCCGACGCCACCCGCTTCGGGTGGTCGCTGTTCCTGGTCGCCGGTGACCCGGAGGACCCGGCGACCTACTTCGCGGGATTCCCCAAGGACCGGGTCAGCCCGATCTCCTGCCCGGACAACGTCGCCTTCGACGACCACGGCAACCTGTGGATTTCCACCGACGGCAATGCCCTCGGCACCCACGACGGGCTCTTCGGCGTGGCGACCAGGGGCGACCGGCGCGGTGAGCTGAAGCAGTTCCTGACCGTGCCGACCGGCGCCGAGACCTGCGGTCCGCTCGTCCAGGACCGGCGGGTGCTGGTCGCCGTGCAGCACCCGGGCGAGGTCGACGGTGCCTCGGTGGAGCAGCCGGCCAGCACCTGGCCCGACGGGCCCGGGAAGATCGTGCGCCCGGCGGTCGTGGCGGTGTGGCGCGCGGACGGCGGCGACATCGGCGTCTGAGCCGGCCGGGAAGCAAGAGGGAGCGGTCAGCCGGCCGCCGCGTGCAGGGTCAGGTCGACGACCAGTGCGCGGTGGTCGGTGCCCGCCAGGTCGAGGAACCGGGCGTCGCGCGCGGCGAAGTCCTCGGACACCAGGACGTGGTCGATCTGCGTGCCGAACACGGGGAGGGTCCTCGCGGGCCAGCTGGGTGTGCGGTCCTCGCCCGCGAGCCGGGCCGCGTCGCGCAGCCCCGTGTCCAGGATGCGGCGGAAGGCGGCGTGGTCCTGCGAGGCGTTGAAGTCGCCGGCCAGGACGGTGGGCGTGCCGCGGTCCCCCGCGGCGGCGTCGCGCAGGGCGTCCAGCTCCTCGCGCCACAGGTCCACCCGGTCCGCCAGCGGCGGCATCGGGTGGGCGAGCCGGAGCCGTACGGCGTGGCCGCGCACGTCGGCGACGGCGGCGGGCATGCCCATGGTGCCGGGGACGGCGGGGGCGGCCCGGAGCGGGAAGGCGCTCAGGATCACGGAGCCCTTGGAGCCGTCGCCCTCGACGGCCCGCCGGTGCGGAAAGCCGGCGGCCAGGTCGCGCCGCAGCGCCGCGTCGCAGGTGCGCTCGCACTCCTGTACGAAAACGAGGTCGGGCTTCTCGCGGCGCACGGCGGCGATCAGCGCGTCGGTGCCCTGCCCGAACTCCACGTTGGAGGTCAGCACCCGGATCTCGGCGAGGGGCGGTCCGGTGGGCTCCACACTCTTGCCGTACGGCTCGATGAACCACGCGAGGAGCCCGAGCAGCGCGACGCCCCACACGGCGCCGGTCCACCACCGGGCGAGCAGCGTCAGCAGCAGCCCGGCGCCGGTCGGCACCAGCAGCCAGGGCAGGAAGGCGAGGAGTTGCGGTACGGGGGTGACGCCGTCGCTGTCGGCGGCCCGGCAGCCGACGACCACGCTCACCCCGGCGAACAGCAGCCCCGCGCACCAGGCACCGAGGCGCCGTCCGGTGCGGCGGGGCGTCCGCCCGTCGTGGGCGTCCGTCCACGTGCCGGTCGCCGTGTCGGTCTCGGTGTCCAAGTCGCGGCCCTTCGCTCGCGGTGCGATGCCCGAATCTACGCCCGGTCGTGGAACTCCCGGACGACCTCGATGCGGCCCACGATGTGCCGGTTGAACTCCGCCAGTTCCTCCGCCGGGACCCACAGCTCCAGGATGGTCTCGCCGCCTGCCTGGCGGACCGGGTAGCGGGCCAGGAACGCGGTGTCGGCCTCGAACCGGGTCACGTATCCCGAGCCGGACGCGGGAACGTTCCAGTTGCGGGCGATGCGGACGGCGTAGTCCTCGTTGAGGACCGGGTAGAAGATCGGCTGCTCGGGCAGGCGCGGGGGCCAGGCCGTCCAGCCGGATGCCTCGACGAGCGCCAGCTCCTCGGGGCCGGTGGGCCGCCACAGGGTCGTCGTGCCGCGCTCGGTCCGGTTCTCGGTCATGGGCGGCGACGTTAGCCGCCCGGGCGCGGTCCCCGCCAAGGCGTTTCAGAGGCGGGTGCGGGTCGGCCGGGGCGGGCCGGGCTCGGCGGCGGGCGCGGGGGACCGGCGGCGCGGCGGACGCCCGTACCGGCCCGTGAGCCAGGAGGCCAGGGCGACCGTGAGGCCGAGGGCGACGAGGAGCCAGGAGGCGGTGCGCAGCGTTTCGGTGAGGGCGTCGTACACGGCGCCCGCGGCGGGGCCGTCCACCGGGCCGGGGAGTTCGGCGACGGTGAGCCGGCGGCCGACCAGGACGGCGAGGGCGAGCAGGGCGCCGCCGAGGGCGGTGCCGATCCCGGCGGCCGTGAGGGCGCGGCGGCGGCAGGCGGCGACGGCGATTCCGGTGACCGCGAAGACGACGGCCGCCAGCGGCAGCCAGAAGGCGGCGACGTCGAGCACGTGGTAGCCCTTCCTGAGCCGGTCCGCCTCGTGGGCCGGGAGCACGGTGACCGCGAGATGGCGGACCGGGATGCGCCGGGCGAAGGGCACGTGGTCCGCGGCGAGCCGGTCCCGCACGCGTTCGGTGACGGGGGCCAGGTCGACGGTGACCGGGCGCCCCGCCGCGCCGTCGTCCCGCAGGGCGCGCAGCACGGCGGCGTGGACGGTGCGGTTCGCCGCGTCCCAGCCCTCGTGGAAGGCCTCGGTCCGGGTGAACGACCGGGCCGCGTCCCGCACGAAGAGCCGCACGCTGCCGTTCACGGGGCCTGCCGCGACCTCGTCGACGAGCCCCGCGAACCCGGCGCCCAGCGTGTCGGCGGCCGCGTCCCGCACGTCCGGATCGTCGGCGAGCGGCGCCATGGACGCGACGTAGCGGCCCGTGTCGGCCGGCCCGTGCATCGCCCAGCCCGCCAGCGTGGCGCACGGTGCGAGCAGGCAGGCGAGGACGATCAGGGCGGCCGACAGGGCGCTCCGGAGGCGGCGGGACACCCTCCCAGGCAAACCCCCGCGCCCCCGGCGGGCCACCGGCGTGACTGCATATGGCCCCCGAAGACGCCCCCGGGGACGAGCCGGTCAGGTGGTGCGGGTGAGGGTGCGGTGCCTGGCCGCCCGGGCATCCTCGGCGTCCTCGTGGGTGGCGTAGAGGTAGTACAGCCCGGCCGTGACCGCTCCCGCGAGCAGCAGGGAGGCGAGGACGCAGGTGAACATGGCCACGCCGCTGCCCGAGTACAGGAACCCCACGGCGCTGCCCGTGAACGCCCCCCACAGCACCGCGTGGCCCTCGCGCGGCAGCCGGTCGGCCACGGCGCGGACCGCGTACCAGAGGAGGGCGAAGGCGAGCACCGTCATGAAGCCGAACAGCAGGTTCCAGCCGGTGATGGGGCCGCCGTGGCGGCGCACGGACGCCGCCCAGTAGCCGTAGACCAGCCCGATCGCCAGCGGCATCGCCCACTTCGCCAGCAGGTGGGTCCGCGCGCCGAAGACGTCGGGCGTACGGCGCCCGGACGTGTCCCGTCCCGTACCGGTGCCGCCGGTGCGGGCGCCGGTGGACGTGGTGCGTGTGGGTACCGCGTGAGTCATGAGAGCACTCCTCTCGCCTCGCCCCGTCTGCCCCCGTCTACCAGCGCACACCTGGGCCCGCCGACTGGCAAGTCAGGACGCGGGCCGGTCGGGATGCGGGCCGGTCGGGCGCGTGTTTCGCTGGGGCCCGTGAGGGGTCGTGTCCGCAGGCCGGTGCGCGCCCGGTGGCGGCCGCTCGGCCGGCTCGTGCACGCCGCCGGCTGGGGCGACGCCGTGTCCCGGCACGAGCTGCTCAGTGTGCGCGGCCGCACCGTGGCCTGGGTGTTCCCCCTGCTGCTGCTCGTCGGCATCGCCGCGGGCGACGTCACCACCGGCGCCTTCGAGATCATCTCCTGGACCGTGCTGGTGCCGGGCGTCGCAGCCGCGATCTGCGGGGTGCGGGGAACGGCCGCCTTCGCCGTGCTCGCGGTCGTCGTCTACGTCTGTGCCGACACCGTGTGGCAGCACCGCGACGAGACCGGGCTGCCCGGTCTGGTCCTCGTCGTGCTGGGCGGCGCCATCGCCGTGGTGGCCGCCGCGTTCCGGGTCGACGGCGAGCGGCGCATGCTGCACATGCGGGACATCGCCGACACCACCCGCCGCACCGTGCTGCGCCCGCTCCCGGTGGGTTTCGGCGGCCTCGACCACGCCGCCGTCTACCTCTCCGCGGACAGCGAGGCCCGCGTCGGCGGCGACTTCTACGACATCCAGCCCGGACCGCACGGCACCCGGGTCCTCGTCGGCGACGTGCAGGGCAAGGGTCTCGGCGCGGTGGAGACGGCCGCCGCGCTGCTCGGCACCTTCCGCGAGGTCGGCTACCACGAAGCGGACCTCGCGACGGTCGCCGAGCGCCTGGAGACCCGCATGCTGCGCCACCGCGGGCACACCGCGGGCCTCGGCCGGGCCGACGGCGACCGGTTCGCGACCGCCGTGCTGATCGGTTTCCCGCCCGGCCTGCCGGACGCCGTGGACGCCGTCGTCTTCGGTCACGAACCCCCGATGGCGGTCGGCCCGCGCGGGGTGCGCCTGCTGCCGGTCGTGGGCGGGCTGCCGCTGGGCATGGCCGAACTGGCGCCCACCGGCCGGTCCGGGACGCCGCCGGTGCACCGGCTGCACCTGGCCGAGGACGAGACGCTGCTGCTGGTCACCGACGGGGTGACCGAGGCCCGGGACCCCGGCGGGGTCTTCTACCGGCCGGCCGACGACATCGCCCGCGCCGTCGCCGCCGACGCCCGCAACGCCGTGCCCGCGCGGCTGGTGTCCCTCGTCCGGGACGGCACGCTGCGGCACTGCCGGGGGCGGGTGGCCGACGACACCACGGTCTTCGCGGTACGGCGGACACCGGCCGGTCGGGAGCCGGCCGACGGCGGCTGAGTGCCCGCTTCGCGGCCGCAGCGGTTACGGTGCTGCGGTACGTGATCGACCTGCGTGATCGACAGGGGGAGGGACAGGGACATGCCCGGAACCGTGCTGCTGCTCGCGGCGGCGCCCGTGGGCCGCGGGTGCCTGGTGGACGCCGCCTCCGTGCTCCCCGTGCTCGCGGCCGTGCCGCCCGCCGTGCTCGCCGGCACGGACACGGCGAACGTCGTCGAACTCGCCGACCCGCTGGAGCCGCAGGCCGTCCTGACCCGGCTGCGGGCCGCGGCGGCGGCCCCCGGACCGCTCACGGTCTACGTCGCCGGGCAGCTCCAGCTGGACCGGCGCCAGCGCCTGCCGCACCTGGCGCTGGCCCGCACGACCCCGTCGACCGTCCGCTACACGGCGCTGCCCTGGCACTGGATCCGCGAGGAGCTGCGGCTGCGGCCGAGCGGCGCGACGACGCTGCTGCTCGATCTGCACGCCGACCACGAGACCTGGCAGTGGCTGCGGACCAACCCGCTGGACTCCGGGCGCAACAACGCCGTCTACGGTCGCGTCGCGCCGCCGCCCGCACGGCGGGCGGTGGCCGTCCCGTCGTACATGCGGGGCGTGGCGACGATCCTGCGCAGCGGGCACCGGCCGGCGCCGGACGAACTGCACCAGCAGGCGCTGGCCCGCGCCGCCGCCGACGCCGCGGGCAGCGGCGCGGTGACCGGCGCCGACCTGGTGCTGACGGCGCCGGGGCCGGTGGCGGGCGACCCGCACGCCGTCATCGCCGCCGCGGTGCGCTCCGGGCGGCACGGGGACGCCGACGCGCTCGCCGCCCGGCACGAGCGGGCCGCGGCCCACGGGCACGGGCCCGCCTCCGAGGACGCGCTGCACTGGACGGAGGTCCGGGCCGACCTGGCGATGTTCGCGGGGGACCCGGTGCGCAGCTGCCGGGCCTGGCTGACGGTGGCCGAGGCCCGGCTCGGCGCCGGGCAGCCGCCGCAGGCGCCCGCCGTGGAGGCGGCCGTCGACCGGGCCCACCACCAGTGGGGGCGGATCCGCGACGCCGGACCGGCCCGCGAACTGGGTGCGGCCCTCGCCGCGCTGCGCGGCCGCGTGCCGGGCCGCCGCGAGGGCGCCCTGGACCACGTCCAGCGCGAACTGAGCCGCTTGCAGACGCAGGGCTGACGGGCCCTAGGGCCTGTCTGACAATTCCCGTCTGCCGCGCGACGCCATGCACGCACTCTCGCCGCACCGGCCCCAGACCCGAGTACGGCCAGTACGCGGGCCTGGGGCCGGCACTCCCCCAGCCTCCGGCCGGGGGGACCCCCAGAGCACGCACCTGACGCCGCGCGGCCGCCCTTCGGGCGACGACGCGAATGGTCAGACAGGCCCTAGGCGGGGCCGGCCTTGGACCGGGTGCGGCGGCCCCGCTCCAGGATGCTGTTGATGATCTGGGTGTGCTGGCCCTTGAGCGCCGCGACGGGTATCTCGATCTTCTTGTGCTCCGTGTGCTCGCCCTGCCGTTCCTTCACGCTGTCCTTCTCGTGCCGGCGCAGCTCCGGCCCGCCGGCCTCGATGTGATCCATGCCCGGAACCGTCTGGAGCACCACGCGTTGGCCGGTCTTCGGATCAGGAAGCTCGATCCAGAAGTGGTCGGGAACCGCGATCCTTCCCGTCTTCTTGTAGTTGCACACGACCCAGCCCGCCGCATTCGCCGGCTCGGTCACCTGAAGGCCGTGGGCTCGCACGAAGCCCTCCGTCGCCTGTTTCATGAGGGGCCCGAGGGTGTCTTCCGGGTGCTTCTCGTCGATCTTGAAGGGGTCGTACTGCAGTCCGGCGGCCGTGATCTGGGAGCGCAGTTGGTCGAGTTGCTGCTTGACCGCGGGGGCGATCTGGTTGAGCTTGCTCGACTCGCCGTTGCTGATCAGGTAGTTCCAGCACTCTTCGTGGGAGAGGCCGCCGCCGTCCGAGGCGGCGCGGACCGCCCACTCCCAGCAGGCGCCCTCTTTGTGGTCCTTGGGCAGCTTGTGCGACTGGCCACCCTTGTCCTCCCAGGCCTTCGTGCGGCCGAGTTCCCCACCGAGCATGCTCACCGCGACCGGGTCGATCGCGCCCTGGGTGCTCTCCTCGTGGTCGCGTTTCGGCGCCCGCTGCACGGGGCCCCGTGCGCCGCGCCCGGATGTCCGGACCGGCGGAGCGTCTCCGTGACGGCGTCGTTCCCGACGCTCTCCTGCAGACCGAGCAGCCGAGCCGCTCCCGGGTCCTGCTCGGGGCGGCGGACGGTGCGCCGTGGCCCGGCGGCCGACTCCCGTTCTTCGTCCCGGTGGTGTGCCCGCACATCCGTTCCTCTCCGCCGGATCCCGTCAGGGCTTGACCCCTCTGTTTATCGGAGTGCGGCCGAGGAAAGGAGTGGGCGACGGGCAGGATCCGTGGCCTTCGGGGCAGTGTCCGTCGCCCTCGGCGCTGCCCCCGCGCCCCTCAGCGCTGCACCGAGGCCGGTTCGCCCAGGTGCGGGGCGCTCTCTCCGGCCGGTGCGGGGGAGCCGGCCGCGGCCGTCGGGCCCGCGTTCGAGGCCAGCAGCAGGCAGACCACGGCGGCGACGGCGGCGGCGAGCGCTCTGGCGTAACGTTCGGCGGTGCGGAAGCGTACGGGCACGGTGTCCTCTGCGGGATGAGGAATTGTGTCAAGCGCGGTTAAGCGCGCTTAATCCGCGGTTTAACCTAGAGCCGTCCGCGCGGAACGGCAAGAGCGTCATGGGGAGTTGGCAGTGGGGGACCGCGACGACCGAAACGCCATCGGGCGCCGGGTGCAGCGGCTGCGGGCCGAGCGCGGGATGACCCAGCGCCAGCTCGCGGAACCGGCGTACACACCCGCCTACATCTCCACCCTGGAGGCCGGCCGTGTCCGCCCCTCCGACGAGGCGCTGCGGCACCTCGCCGACCGCCTCGGCGTCGGCTACGAGGAGCTGGTCACCGGCCGCCCCGCCCGCCTCGCCACCGACCTGCGGCTCAGGCTCACCGAGGCGCAGCGCACCCTCGCCACCGAGGGAGCGGAGCAGGCGGCCGCGCAGTACACCGGGCTGCTCACCGAGGCCGAGACGTACGAGCTGGCCGAGGAGCGGGCCGCCGCGCTGCTCGGGCTCGGCGAGTGTGCCGTGGAGACCGGCGAACTGGCCGCGGGACGCCAGTACTTCGAGCGGGCCGAGCAGTGCCTCGTCGACGCCGGGGCCCCGCTGCCCGCCCGGGTCCCCGCCCTGCGCGGACGCGCGCTCTCGCACTACCTCGCCGGTGAACTGCGGTACGCCGTCTACCTGCTGGAGTCCACCCTCGACGAGCTGAACCGCGGCGGCCTGCACGACCCCGACGCACTGCTGCTGCTCTACGCCAGCGCGATCGGCCCGTACATGGACATGGGCGCCCACGCGCGCGCCGCCCAGGCCGCCGAACTCGCCCTCGCCCTCGCGCCCAGCGCCGGTGACCCCGCGCTGGTGGCCCGCATGCACCGCTCGGTCGCCCGCACCCTGCTCGCCGAGGGCCGCCTCGCCGAGGCCGACGCCTCGCTCGCCAAGGCGGCCGAGCTGTACCGCACGCTGCAACTGGGCACCGAGCTGGCCAACTGCCACTGGATGCGCGGCTACGTCTGTGCCCAGAACGGCGAACTGCCGCGCGCCGAGGCGGAGATGCGCGAGGCCCTCGCCATGCTCTCGGCCACCCGCGCCGCGCTCTACAGCAGCCAGGTCGCCGTCGAGCTGGCCGACGTACTGCACCGGCGCGGCAAGTCCGAGGAGGCCGCCGAGCTGCTGCACGGGGTCCTCGACGACCTCTCCTCCGAACGCGGCGCCGTGCACTCCGCGGGCGCGCACCGGCTGCTCGGCATCATCGCCGAGGACGCCCGGGACACCGAGGCCGCCGAGGAACACTACGTCCGTGCGCTGAGCCTGCTGGAACGGGCCGGCGCCGCCGGTGACCTGGCCGACCTGTGCCGCCTCCTCGGCGACCTGCTGCGCCGCACCGGCCGCGTCGAGGCCGCCCTGGACGCCTACCGCACCGGCCTCGGGCACCGCACCGCGCCCGGCACGACCACCCTGGGCCCGGCCCCCGCCCAGCCACCGCTCTAGGCCCGCGGCTTCCCTGGCCCTGGCCCTAGACCTGGGCCCGGCCCTGTCGCCGGGCCTCCGTCAGGCGGCCGGTGCCCACCTCGACGGAGGTCCGGGTGGCGTCGTCGGCCGGTGCGCCGAGGGTGCCGTTGGTGAGGCTGATCGCGTCGTCGCCGAGGCGGACGGCGACCAGGTCCACGGTGAGGATCTCGGCGCGGGCGTCCCCGCCGGAGCCGTCGTCCGGCGCCGTGCCGCCCACCGTCACCCGCAGTCCCCGGCGGGCGTCCCCCGCCTCCGGCAGGGTCAGGCCGCTGACGTGGACGTCCCGGGCGGTGCCGCGGGCGGGCCGGGCCGTGAAGTGCCCGCACGTGTCCGGCAGCGTCCCGAGCCACGCCAGCGTGCGGTCCAGGTCGGCGGCGCGGTAGGAGGTGACCCGGTAGTGCAGCTGGGCCCCGCCGTCCGCGTCGTCCAGGGCGGCCTTGGCCCGGGGCGCGGTGGCGGCGCCCGCGCCGAAGAGGTCCTCGGTGTAGAGGACGTCCAGCAGCCGTCGGCAGTCGGGCCGTTCGGCGGTGGCCTTGAGCAGTTCGTCGCGCCAGGTCGCGGCACCCCGCGTCGGCTCCCACCCCTCCCCCAGGTCGGCCGCCGTGACCAGGGCCGCCCGCGCCTGCCCCCGGGTGAGCACCGGCGGCAGGCCGGGTGACGGATGCGCCGCGGGTGACTGCGCGGTCGGCGGCACCGGACCGACCGGCCCCTCCGTCCCCCGCCCCCCGACAGCACAGGCGCTCGCCCCCAGGGCCACCACCGCTGCCAACACGGCACCGAACAGCGCACGGCCGACGGCGCGGTGCGACGGGCGGGTCGAGGCGCGGTGCGACGGGTGGTCTGCGGTGCCGAGTGCAGGGCGGGTCGCGGGGGTGTGTGACGCGGGGCTGGCGGCGTCGAGCAGCGGGTGTGTGGCGGGGGTGCGTGACGCGGGGTCTGCGGTGCCGAATGGTGGGTGTGTGGCGGGGGCGTGTGACGGGCGGGCGGCGGGGGCGTGCTGCATCGGTGCCTCCTGGAGGGCCGGTGCGACCGGCGCCGTTCAGGATCGGTCACGTTTCCACGGCACCACCGTCCCCGCCCCGCCACCAGCGTGCGCGGCCGTCCGGGTGAGCGCGCCGGGCGACCGCGCGGACCGGTTACAGGCCCAGCCACACCGTCGTGTCCGGGCCCAGCCGGCCGTCCTCCAGGGGAGCGCTGCTGAGCAGCACCTCACCGGCCGGCAGGTCGACCGCGGTGCCGGAGAGGTTGGTGACACAGCGCCAGCCGTCCGAGCGGTCGAACCGCAGCACCCCCGCCGGGACGTCGTCCGACCAGGTCAGCGACTCGCCGTCGAGCAGCTTGCGGCGCAGGCGCAGCGCCGTGCGGTACAGCTCCAGCGTCGAGCCCGCCACCCCGTCCTGGGCCTGGACGGCGTACGCCGCGAAGCCCGGCGGCTGCGGCAGCCACGCCGCGCCCGCGCCGAAGCCGTACGAGGGTCCCTCCGTCGTCCAGGGCAGCGGCACCCGGCAGCCGTCGCGGCCCTTGCGGACGTGGCCGGTCTGCTCCCAGATCGGGTCCTGGAGGACCTCGGTGGGCAGGTCGGCCACCTCGGGCAGCCCCAGCTCCTCGCCCTGGTAGACGTAGGCCGAGCCGGGCAGCGCCAGCATCAGCAGTGTCGCCGCGCGGCCCCGGCGCAGTCCGGCCGCCGGGTCGACGGCGGGTGCGTGTCCGCCGGACAGCAGCCAGGCGTCGGTGTCCGTGCCCGGCGGCAGGACCAGGCGGGTGGCGTGCCGGACGACGTCGTGGTTGGAGAGCACCCAGGTCGCCGAGGCGCCGGCGGCCCGCGCGTCGGCCAGCGAGCCGGTGATGACCTCGCGCAGCTCGGCGGCGTCCCAGCCGGTCTGGAGGTACTCGAAGTTGAAGGCCTGGCCCAGTTCGTCCGGGCGGGCGTACAGGGCGCGCCGGGCGCCCGGGACCCAGGCCTCGGCGACGGCCGTGCGGGGCGGGGTGTAGGCGTCGAGGATCTTGCGCCAGTCGCGGTAGACCTCGTGGACGTCGTCGCGGTCGTAGAAGGGGTGGGTGCCCGGCGCGAACCGGGCCAGGGCCGCCTCGCCGCTCAGCTCGGGGTCGCCCAGGTCGCGCAGCGGTTCGGCCAGGTCCTTGACCAGCGCGTGCGCGACGTCGACGCGGAAGCCGTCGACGCCCCGGTCGCACCAGAACTTCAGCGTGGTGCGGAAGTCGGCGCGGACCTGCTCGTTCTCCCAGTTCAGGTCGGGCTGCTGGGGCGCGAACAGGTGCAGGTACCACTGCCCGTCGGGCACCCGCCGCCAGGCGCTGCCACCGAAGACGGACTGCCAGTCGGTGGGCGGGAGTTCGCCGTGCGCGCCGCGGCCGTCGCGGAAGACGTACCGGTCGCGGGCGGCCGACCCGGGACCGGCGTCCAGCGCCTCCCGGAACCAGGCGTGGCGGTGCGAGGTGTGGTTGGGCACCAGGTCGACGATCACCTTCAGGCCCAGCCGGTGTGCCTCGGCGGCCAGCGCGTCGAAGTCGTCCAGCGTGCCCAGGCGCGGGTCGACGTCGCGGTAGTCGTCGACGTCGTAGCCGCCGTCGGCGAGTTCGGAGGGGTAGAAGGGGCTGAGCCACAGGGCGTCGACGCCGAGGGCGGCCAGGTGGGTCATCCGCTGGGTGACGCCGCGCAGGTCGCCGAGCCCGTCGCCGTCGGCGTCGGCGAAGCTGCGGGGATAGACCTGGTAGATGACGGCCTGCCGCCACCAGTTGGGGTCCTTGGACGACAGATCGGGGGTGCTGGCGGTGCTGCGTACGGTCACGCGGCCTCCTTCGCGATGCGTGCGGGCGACACGAACTGATCTGTTACGTCTGTCCAGACCACCCGAAAAGCGAACCCGTGCGCCCGCGACGCGCCGGTGACTACGCTCCCGTGCGCTCGACCGTGCCGAGGTAGAGCTCCACGTACCGGGCCACGTCCACGTCCAGGGCCACGTCGACCAGGGGCTGTTCGCGCATGCCGTCGTGCAGTTCGGACTCGCCGACGCGCAGCCGGCGGTCGACGAGGGTCTGGCCGCGGGACGGGCCGGGAGCCAGGGACACCTCGACGGGCAGCCGGTGCGTGGTCAGGCCCGCCGGGTCGATCACCGCGCAGACCGCGCCCGCGTCGCCGAGCCCGCCGCCGGGGTCCGTCGCGTCGGTGGCCGGGCCGCGGTGGGCGAGCAGCTCCCCGGCGAGCCGGGTGCCGGGCTCGGCGCTCGCGCGCAGCCGCCGGACGGCCGGGCCGGGCACGATCACCCGCTCGAACACGTCGAGGCCGTACATCGTGATCGGCACCCCGGCCGTGAGCAGGATCGCGGCGGCCTCCGGGTCGTGCCACACGTTGAACTCGGCGACCGGCGTCGCGTTCCCGGTGGCCACCGCGCCGCCCATGAACACGATCCGCCCGATGTTGCCGGTGACCTCCGGGTGGGTGCGCAGCAGCAGCGCGATGTTGGTCAGCGGCGCGGTGGGGATCAGGGTGACCGGCCGCGGGGAGGCGAGGATCTCCCGGCGCAGCAGCGTCACCGCGTCCACGTCGGTGGGGGCGCGGGTGGGCGCCGGGAGCCCGAGGTCGCCCATGCCGTCGGCCCCGTGCACGTGCCGTGCGGTGCGCACGCCCTCGATCAGCGGCCGCTCGGCACCCCGGGCGACGGGAACGTCCGGGGCACCGGCGCGCTCCAGCACGGTCAGCGTGTTCCGTACGACCCCGGCCACGTCCGTGTTCCCGGCCACGCAGGTGACCGCGCGCAGGTCCAGACGCGGGTGCCGGACCGCCAGCAGCAGGGCCAGGGCGTCGTCGATGCCGGTGTCGCAGTCGATGATCACCGGAATGGGCTGCTGCTGCTCGGAGACGGTGCTCACGGCCGGGGGCTCCTAGTCACTTCGCGGGGACGCCGATGCCGGTGACCCTACGCGGGCCCGGCCGTGTCCCCGCAGCTCGGCACCACGACGGCGCCTGCCCGCCCGGCGCGCGGCGGACGGGCGCCGCGGCCCCCGGCGCGGGGGCAGGCGGGGTTCGGGCGGCTCGGGTCGCGTGTCCCGTCCGCTCTGCGGCCGGCCGTGGCGGCTCGGCCCTGCACGGGGAGTGCGGGCTCAGTCGGACGGCCACAGCTCGGGGCCGCGTGCCTCGACGCGGCCGGTGATGCGGTGCAGAAGCTCGGTGCCGGACAGTTGTCCCGGCCTGCGGCCGTCGCGCAGGCGTACGTCGACGAGGTCGCCGTCCTGCGCCTCCCGCGCGCCGATCACCGCCTGGTACGGCACCTTCCGGGCCGCCCGGATCCGGGCACCGAGGCTGCCGCGCTCCGGATCGGCGACCTCGGCGCGCAGGCCCAGGCCGTCGGCCCGCCGTGCGAGGGCGTACGCCGCCTCCCGCTGCGCCCCGGCCACCGGGAGCACCACCAGCTGCACCGGGGCCAGCCATGCCGGGAACGCGCCGCCGTGCACTTCGATCAGGTGGGCGACCGCTCGTTCCACGCTGCCGATGACACTGCGGTGCACCATGACCGGGCGGTGCCTGGCGCCGTCGGGGCCGATGTAGCGCAGGCCGAAGCGTTCGGGCTGGTGGAAGTCGATCTGGACGGTGGACAGGGTGGACTCGCGTCCGGCCGCGTCCTCGATCTGCACGTCGATCTTGGGGCCGTAGAAGGCGGCCTCGCCCTCCACCTCCTCGTACGGCAGCCCCTCCAGGGCCTCGCGGAGCAGCGCGGTGGCCCGCCGCCACAGCTCCGGGTCGGCGACGTACTTGCCGCCGGGGCCCGGCAGGGACAGGCGGTGGCGGGCGGCCCGGATGCCGAGGTCGGCGTGGGCGCGGCGGATGAGCCCGAGGGCGGCGCGGGCCTCGGCGGCGGCCTGGTCCGGGGTGCAGAAGATGTGGGCGTCGTTGAGGTGGATGGCCCGCACGCGGGTCAGTCCGCCGAGGACGCCGGAGGGCTCGGAGCGGTACATGGCGCCCAGCTCGGCGATGCGCAGGGGCAGTTCGCGGTGACTGCGGGAGCGGGAGCGGTAGACGAGGGCGTGGTGCGGGCACAGACTCGGCCGCAGCACGACCTCCTCGGCGCCCAGCTCCATCGGCGGGAACATGTCGTCGCGGTAGTGCTCCCAGTGCCCCGAGATCTCGTACAGCTCGCGTTTGCCGAGGACGGGTGAGTAGACGTGCCGGTAGCCGGCCCGGCGCTCCGCCTCGCGGACGTACTCCTCCAGGGTGTGGCGCACCACCGCGCCGTCGGGCAGCCAGTACGGCAGGCCCGCGCCCATGAGGGGATCGGTGTCGAACAGCGCCAGTTCGCGGCCGAGCCGCCGGTGGTCGTGGTCGTGCATGGTGGGCTCCCTCGGAACGGTCCGAACGGTCCGAACGGTCCAGGGGACGAGCACCGCGCGACGAAGCCCCGGGGCGCTCGCCCCGGGGCTTCGGACTTCTGGTCAGCAGTCAGCGCGCCGGGACGGTCCCCGGCGTCGTCATCAAGGACGGGCAGGCGCGCTTCATGGGGGCGACGGTACGCGGGGCCGGGCGCGGACGCGAGCGAATTTCCCCGGCCCCCGGCGCGCCGTCAGCGCACGATCGCCAGCTCGTGCGAGGTGGTGTTGAGCCGTCGGCCCCCGTCCTCCGTACAGGTCACGACGTCCTCGATGCGGACGCCGAAGCGGTCCGGGAGATGGATGCCGGGCTCGATGGAGAAGCACATGCCCGGTTCGAGGGGCTGTTCCTCGCCCTCCACCAGATAGGGCGGCTCGTGGGTGGTGACACCGACGCCGTGGCCGGTGCGGTGCGCGCCGTGCCCGGCGTGCCCGGCCTCCTCGATCACCGCGCGGGCCGCCCGGTCGACCTCCTGGCAGGACACCCCCGGCCGTACCGCCTCGAAGGCCGCCCGCTGTGCGGCCCGGACGGTCTCGTGGACCCGCCGCTCCTCGTCCGTCGGCGCCCCGACGTGGACCGTGCGGGCGATGTCGAAGCCGTAGCCGTCCTTGAGGCCGCCGAAGTCCAGGACGACCATGTCCCCGTCCTCCATGACCCGGTCACCGGGCCGGTGGTGCGGGTCGGCCGCGTGGGGTCCGGCGCCGACCACCGTGAAGTCGACGCGGCTGTGGCCGTGCGCGCGCAGCAGCCCGGCCAGGTCGGCGGCCAGCTCGCGCTCGCTGCGCCCGCCGAAACGCAGCCCGAGGACCTCCTCGTACGCGGTGTCCGCCGCCGCTGCCGCGGCCGTCAGCCGGGCCACCTCCTGCTCGTCCTTCACCGCGCGCCGCATGGGCAGCACGACGGACAGCGGCTGGTAGGTGGCCAGCGGCAGGGACGCCTGGAGGCAGAGCAGGTGCAGTGCCCACGTCGCGTCGGAGACGGCGTACCGGCCGTGCGGGCGCAGCAGACCGGCCGCGGCGGCGTAGGCGTCCTGCCCCTCCCACCAGTCGGAGACCCGTATCGCGCCCGCGCCGGGGGCCGCCTCGGCGGTCGGGCGGTCGATCGCGGGCACCAGGAGCCGGGGCTGGGAGGTGGCGGTGAGGACGAGGAGGGTGAGGCGTTCGGTGGGGGCGGTGGGCCGGTAGCCGCACAGCCACACCAGGTCGGGGCCCGGAGTCACCAGCACCCCGGCGAGCCCGAGGGCGGCGGCCTCGTAGGCGGTGCGGTCCATGCGGGCCGCGTAGACCTCGTCCGCGAAGGCGCCGGGGGCGGCGTCGTCCACGACCTCAGACGTGTCCCGGCCCACCGCTGCCGAAGGCCCCGCTCGACCCCGGCAGCCAGCGGCGCCGCTTCTGGTCCTCGCCGCGGCGGCTGCCCGAGTGGTGCAGCTCGTAGGGCATGAGCCGCGGGCTCCCGTCGTTGTTCAGCGGGATCTCGTCGGGTTCGCGCATCTCGCGCTCCTCGCGGACGGCCCCGGTGTCCGGGAGGTGCGGCTGTTCGTCGGCGCGGGGGCGGTCCGGCTCCCGGTCCATGACGCGCATGCCGACGCGTACGGCCCAGACCAACGCCCCGGCGATCACCAGTCCGATGATGAAGACCACTGCCACCTTGGCCCCGCCCGAGGGCGCGGCCAGCAGTACATACGTTGCCGTACTCATGTTCTGATTATGTACCCCCAAATGAGATAAAGCGCCTGATATGTCCCTGTCTGTGTCCTGACGTGCGAACGCGCGATTGGGGCGGGCCGGTGGCTGGTACCCGGGCGGCACGGGGCGGTGCCGGCCTCGGGCCGCCGTCCGTCCCGCGTCACCGGTGGAAGGAGCAGCCCATGACCGCGCCGTGGACGGCGGACGCCCATGAGTACGGCCTGGTCGGGGACGGCACCGCCGACGATCGGCCGGCCCTGCAGGAGCTGGTGGACGTGCTGGGCGACGCCACCGCCGAGGACGGGCGGCCGCGCACGGTGCGCGTGCCCGCCGGGCGGTACGTGCTCCGGAACGAGCCGGTGCTCTGGCGCAGCGGCGTCTCGCTGATCGGCGCCGGACGCGGCGCCACCTGCTTCGCGCTGTCCAACCGTTCCTATTCAGTGAGCAGGAGTGAGTCTTGGACCCATTCCTGTGCACTGCGGACATCCCGAACGGTTTTGGATGTCCTGGTCACCCGCTTTCGCGCCGCGTCCGGGGGCACGGATCGTGTCCGCGGTCCGGGAAGGCGGGGGCGGGTTCCCGCACGCCCACACAGTCAACGGCCAGCAGTTCCCAACCCCGGTGCCCTCGCTCGTCAGGGTGCGCGCAATGAGTCCACCGCGATCCGGGCCGCGGTGCCGATCACCGCGTCCGCCGCCGGGAGTACGGCCGCGGTGTGGGCGGTGCGGGTGAAGACGGCCACGGCGTAGCGGCCGCCGTCGGGGTACTCGACGACGCCGACCTCGTTGCGCAGGGTGGGCAGGCTGCCGGTCTTGCCGGCCACGTGCACGTCGTCGAAGGGGAAGCCCGAGGCCAGGCGGTGCGGCCACACCTGGAGGCCCATGATCCGGCGCATCGCGGCGCCGTACTCGGGCGGGCAGGCCTCGTCCCGCCACACCGCGCCGAGCAGGCGGGTCATGTCCCGGGGGGTGCTGTGGTTGGTGCGGGCCGGGTCCAGGGCACGCAGCCGGGTGATGACGTGCGGGTCGGTCAGCGCCGGGGCACCGGCGGGCCCGGCGTCCTCGCGCATGGTGCCCAGCATCTCGCCGAAGCCGTACACCGCCCGCGTCCGGGTGAGGCCGAGCCGGGCCGCGGTGCGGTTGACGGCGTCCAGGCCGACCCGGCGCAGCAGCAGGTCGGCGGCGGTGTTGTCGCTGACGGACATCATCAGGAACGCGGCGTCGCGCAGGGACAGCAGGACCGGGTCGAGCATGGCCGCGAGCCCGGTGGGTCCCGGGGTGCGTCCGGTCGGCGGGCACTCGATCCGCTCGGTGAGGTCCAGCTCCCCGGCCGCCGCCAGCTCGTGCAGCGTCACCAGCACGCACAGCTTGTGGACACTGGCCGTGCAGACCGGCTGGTCCGCCCCGGCCCCGACCTGCGCCCCCGAGTCGATGTCCACGGCGTGCAGCCACCCGGTGACCCCGGCATCGGCGAACGCGGCGTCCAGCCGGGCGGCGGTGACGGTATCGGTCATGACCGGCCCTCCGATGCCGCGTTGGGCCCGACTGGCCGGACGCTCGCAACGACCCGCGCCCCGGCCCGGGCACGCGCGTTCCGGAGGGCGCCGCCGAGGGTGTGTGGGCGGGCAGGGATCGTCGGGCGTCGGTGGTCGGTGTCGATGGGGATGCCGGGGTGCGCCGGTTGGTGGCGGAGCGTGGTGTCGGCGGTCGTGGTCGGGCCCCCGGTGCCGGGGTCGGGGCGGCCTGGCCGGGCGGTCGTGGCGACGAGCGCCCCGGTCCGGGCGCTGGCGTTGGTGGGGGTCGTGGGGTGCGCCGGTTGGTGGCGGAGCGTGGTGTCGGCGGTTGTGGTCGGGCCCCCGGTGCCGGGGTCGGGGCGGCCTGGCCGGGCGGTCGTGGCGACGAGCGCCACGGTCCGGGCGCTGGCGTTGGTGAGGGTGGTGTGGGGCGCCGGTCGGTGGCGGAGGGTGGTGGCGGTCGTGGTCGGGCCTCCGGTGTCGGGGGCGGGGCCTGCCGGCCGGGCGGTCGTGGTGGTGCGTGCCCCGGTCCGGGCGCGCGTGTTTCGGAGGGTGTCGACGAGGGTGTGTGGTCGGGCTTCCGGTGTCGGGGGTCGGGGGTCGGCGTTGGTGGGTGTGGCGGGGTGCGCCGGGCGGTGGGCGAAGGCGGCGGTGTCGGTCAAAGCCAGTACTCCGATGCCGGGCGAAGGTGCAGGGGCCGGGCGGGTGCCTCGGAGTGGGCGCCGGCCGTGGTGCGCAGGGCGTGGGTGGCCGCGTCCGCGAAGGCGCCGACGGCGGCGTCGCCGCGCCCTTTGGGCCAGGCCGCGGAGTGCCGCCAGGCGGGCGGGGCCCCGGCCAGCGGGCGCCAGACCAGGTCCTGGTCGCCGGGGGCCACGAGCCGGGTGTCCCGGGGGCCGAGGGCGACGGCCCCGGACGACAGGACCAGGCCGCGGACGAAGCTCGCGCCCTGCCCGTGCCGTACCGCGGCGGGCGTGTAGCCGCCCCGGGCGCAGGCGGTGAGCAGGTCGTCGTAGACCGCGGGCGCGTCGGCGCGCGGGAAGAGGACCAGGTCGTAGCCGGTGAGGGCGGCGAGCGGCACGGCGTCCAGCTCCGTCTGGGGCGCACCGCGCGGCAGCAGTACGCCGAGGTCGCGGCGGAGCACCGGGCCCAGCTCCAGGCCGGTGACGTCGCACGGGTGGTGGATGAGGCCGACGTCCAGCTCGTGGGCGGCGAACCCGGCGAGCTGCTGCGCGGTGGTCAGCTCGTGCAGCTCCAGTTCGAGCCCCGCGTGCCGGCGGCGGAAGTCGGCCAGCAGCGCGGCGACCGTCTCGCCGGAGATGTCGGGGGACAGGGCGGCGCGCAGCAGACCGCTCTCGCCGTCCCGGATGCGGCGCGCCGCGGTCCGCAGCGCCTCGGCGCGGGCCAGCAGCTCACGGGCCTCGGCGAGCAGCAGCGTGCCCGCCTCGGTGATCGTCACCTGCCGGCTGGTGCGCTCGAAGAGCCGGACGCCCAGCTCCTTCTCCAGCCGCTGGATGCGCTGCGACAGGGGCGGCTGGGCCATGCCGAGCCGGGCGGCGGCACGCCCGAAGTGTGACTCTTCTGCAACAGCCACGAAGCACTCCAGGTGCCGCACCAGGTCCACGACCAGTAATCATATCGGGGATTGATCGATCCGACATTCATATCGGTCTTGGACAGGGGCTCGGCGGGGTTGCTCTCCTCGGGCCATGCGCTCCTTCCGTGAACGTGACCGTGCCCCCGCCCGCGCCGGTGACCGCGTCCGTGACCGTGACCGTGACCGTGGCCCCGCACTCCGCGCCCGTCGGTGGCCCGGCGCGCTCGCCCTCGCCCTCGTCCTCCCCCTGGCCGGCTGCGCCACCGACGCCGACTCCGGCCGTCCGGAAGCGGCCGCGTCGAGCGGCCCGTCCGCCACCGGCAGCAGCGCGGGCAGCGGCGCGGGCAGCGGTACGACCACCGCGGCGCCGGAGGTCCGCGCCCAGCTCCGGGTGGACGGTGACGTCCGCCAGTACCTCCTGCACCGGCCCCCCGCCCCTGCCCCTGCCGCCGACGGCGACGGCGACGACGGCACGAGGCCCCTCCTCATCGCCTTCCACGGTCGCGGCGCCGACGCGGCCGAACTGCGGGCGAAGACCCGGCTGGAGCGGGCCGCCACCGCGCGCGGCATGCTCGTCGCCTTTCCCGAGGGCCTCGGCCACGGCTGGGGCGCGGGCACCCGGGCGACGAAGCAGCGCCCGGACCCCGGCCTGGACGTGCGGTTCACCGAGGCGCTGATCAAACACCTGGTCCGCACCGAGCGGGCCGACCCCGGTCAGGTCTACGTCGCCGGGTTCTCCAACGGCGGCTCGATGGCCCTGCGCATGGCCGCCGAACGCCCGGCCCTGCTCGCGGGTGCGGCCTCGGTCTCCGGCCAGCTGCCCACGGGTGACGCCGCGGTGGAGCCCACCGGGCCCGTCCCCGTCATGGTCGTCTACGGCGCCGACGACCCCGTACGGCCCCTCGCGGGCCTGCCCTCCCCGCCCCCGGATCCCGAGGAGCCGATCCTGCCGACCCGGTCGGCCCGGGACAGCGCGGCGGCGTTCGCGGCGGCCGGGGGCGCGGGCGAGCCGGTCACGCGGGCGGAGCAGGGCTACGACCGGACGGTGTGGCGGCTCGCGAAGGACGCCCCTGGCGGCACCCGGCCGACCGACGGCACCGTGCAACTTCTCGTCGTCGACGACGCCGGTCACACCTGGCCCGGCTCGACCGTCCCCCCGCCCGAGGGGTTCGGCCCCGTCAGCGAGGCCCTCGACGCCACCGACACGATCCTCGACTTCCTCACCGGCACCGGCCGCTGACCGACAAGGACCTTCCCATGCCCGACGCTCCTCACCTCACCTCTCCCCACCTCACCCCTCCCCGCCGCCGCAGGCCCCGCAACGGTGTGCGGGCCGTCGCCGCCGTGGGTGTCGTCCTCGCGATTGCCGCGGGCGGTTCGTACGCCGCCGGGTTCGGCCCCTTCGCGCGTGGCGACGACGGACCCGACCCCGCCGCGATGAAACAGGCGCGAGCCTTCCTCGCCGACTGGGCCGCCGGGCGGCTGCCGAGCGCGGCCGGACGCACCACCGAGCCCGGCAAGGCGCAGGAGGTGCTCCAGAGCTTCACCGCGGGGCTCGACATCGAGAAACCGAAGCTGACGGCGGCCGACGACGGTGTGCAGGAGGACGAGGACGGCACCCTCGGCATCCCCTTCACCGCCCGGATGCCGGTCACCGGCCTGGGCACCTGGACGTACGAGTCGGAGCTGCCGCTGCGCGAGCAGGACGACGGCGGCTGGAAGGTGGACTGGCGGCTGTCGCTGGTGCACCCGCGGCTGAGCGGGACGGAGAAGTTCCGTCTGGAGCGCGAGGAGAGCGCCCCGCCGAAGGTCACGGATCGCGCGGGGGTCTCCCTCGTGGGCGCCGACTACCCGTCCCTGGCCCCGCTCCTGGGCCGGCTCGCCGGTGACGCGGGCGGCGGCGGTCCGCGCGGCGCGGTCGAGCTGGTCGACCGGACCAGCGGCGAGACCGTGCGCACCGAGGCGTCCTTCGGCAAGGCGCCCGACCCGGCGACGGCGGACCGGCCCGTGCGCACCACCCTGGACGCCGGCTGGCAGTCGGCCGCCGAGCAGGCCCTCGGGAAGGCCGACGGCAAGAACGCCTCCCTCGTCGCCCTGCGCATCGACAACGGCGAGGTGCTCGCCCTCGCCAACTCGCCCTCCTCCGGCTTCAACCGGGCCGCCTCCGGCACCTACGCACCCGGCTCCACCTGGAAGATCGTCACCAGCAGCGCCCTGCTGCTCAAGGACGCGGTCGCGCCCGACGACGTCGTGGACTGCCCCAAGTACCTGACGGTCGGCAAGGAGTTCCACAACGTGGAGACCTCCGAACACCCCGGCGCCACCTTCCGCAAGGACTTCAC
This sequence comes from Streptomyces sp. NPDC111628, assembly GCF_055635195.1. Taxonomy (NCBI): domain Bacteria; kingdom Bacillati; phylum Actinomycetota; class Actinomycetes; order Kitasatosporales; family Streptomycetaceae; genus Streptomyces; species Streptomyces sp. NPDC111628. The sequence continues at coordinate 400,900 of NZ_JBVKBZ010000005.1, forward strand.
GGAGTCCTGCAACACCGCCTTCATCAGCCTGCGCGGCAAGCTCGACGACGGGGAGCTGGGGAAGGTCGCGCGCACCTACTTCGGGGTCGGCCAGGAGTGGCACATCGGCATCCCGACGTACGACGGCTCGGTGCCGGCGCCCAAGGACGAGACGGAGAAGGCCGCGTCGATGATCGGGCAGGGCCGGGTCCAGGCCAACCCGCTGATCATGGCGTCGGTGACGGCCACCGCGGTCTCCGGAGAGTTCCACCAGCCGTCCGTCACCGCGGGCAACGAGGACGAGACCCGCACCGAGCCGCTCCCCGACGAGGTCGTCACCCAGCTGCGCGGGCTGCTGCGGGCCACCGTCACCGACGGCACCGCGCGCGTCCTGGCCGACCTGCCGGGTGAGATCGGCGCCAAGACCGGCACCGCCGAGGTCTCCGACGACCAGGACAACAACGGCTGGCTGGTCGCCCACCGGGGCAACGTCGCCGTCGCCGTGGTCGTCGAGGAGGGCGTCACCGGCGGCGGCTCGGCGGGGCCGGTCGTGCACAGCCTGCTGTCGGCCGTACCGGAGGACCCTTCCTGAATCCGTCCCGAGCCCGTCCCGAGCGGGATCAGCCGAGCCGCACCGGCAGTTCCACCAGCCCCCGCAGCAGCGTGCTGGTGCGCCAGGTGAGCGTCGCCGGGTCGGCGGCGAGGGCGAGCGCGGGATGCCGGTCGAGCAGCAGGCGTACGGCGACGGCGGCCTCGACCCGGGCCAGCGGGGCGCCCAGGCAGTGGTGCAGGCCGTGGCCGAAACCGAGGTGGCCCTGCGGACGGCGGCCGATGTCGAAGCGGTCGGGGTCGGGGAAGTGCGCCGGGTCGCGGGAGGCGGCGGCGAGGGAGACGAGCACCGGGTCGCCCGCCGCGATCGCGGTGCCCGCCAGTTCCAGCGGCTCGGCCGCGAAACGGAACGCGGAGGCGTGGACGGGCGAGTGGTACCGCAGCGACTCCTCCACGGCGGCCTCGGCCAGCGCCGGCTCGGCGCGCAGGCGGGCAAGCTGGTCGGGGTGGGTGAGCAGGCCGTGGACGGTGGCGGAGATCAGGTTGACGGTCGTCTCGTGCCCCGCGACGAGGATGAGGAAGGCCATGCCGAGCAGTTCCCCGGCGGTGAGCCCGCCGCTGTCGGCGGCGCCGACCAGGTCGCCGAGCAGCGTGCCGTCCGGGGTGCGGCGCTTGGCGTCGGTCAGCTCGGTGAGGTAGCCGGTCAGCGCGGTCGCCGCCGACCCGGCCGCCTCGGGCGAAGTGGGCATGACCAGCTCGTTCGACCAGGTGTGGAAGCCCCGGCGGTCGGCCTCGGGCACGCCCAGCAGCTCGCAGATCACGGTGACGGGCAGCGGCAGCGCGTACCGGGCGACCAGGTCGGTGGTGCCCGCTCGCGGCAGCGCGTCCAGCAGCTCGCCCGCGATGCGCTCGACGCGCGGGCGCAGGGCGGCGGTCCGGCCCGGCGTGAAGTGTCCGGCGACCAGGCGGCGCAGCCGCGTGTGCTGCGGCGGGTCGCTCTGGAGCATGTTGTGGCCGATGGCGTGCCCGCCGTCGCTCTGCCAGGACGCGGAGTGCCGGATGTCGTTGCGCAGCCGGGGGTCGGTGAGCGCGGCCCGCGCCGCGTCGCGCGTCACCACCAGCCAGCTCTCCCCGCTGCCCGGCACGAGCACCCGGTGCACGGCACCCCGGGCCCGCAGGGCGGCCAGTTCCTCGGGGGTGGGCGCGGTCATGGGGCCTCCTGGGGAAGGCAACTAAACGGGGAGTAGTCCCCATTTCGTCGGTCGACGATAACATCGGCGTTCGGAGCACGGGGAGCACTCCCCGGTTTCGTACGACCGGAGACCCGGAGACCCGGAGGACGAGGATGACCGTCGGCGCACGCGACGGAGCGCCCCGGCAGCGACGCGACGCGCGGCGCAACCGGGAGCTTCTGCTGGAGGCGGCCCACGAGGTGTTCACCGAGCAGGGGCTGGACGCGGCGCTGGACTTGATCGCGCGCCGGGCGGGGGTCGGCAACGCGACGCTCTACCGCCACTTCCCCACGCGTGCCGCCCTGGTGGACGCCGTGTTCCGGGACTCGCTGACCGGCACGATGGACGCCGGGGAGCGGGCCAGGAAGGCGCCGGACGCGTGGGCCGGGCTCACCGGCTATCTGGAGGTGGTCTTCGGCACCCTGGCCGCGGACCGGGGCTCCAACGACCTCATGACCACGCACCTGCGGGATGTCGAGAGCTTGGAGGCCGTGCACGAGCACAACCGCCGGACCGTGGAGACGCTGTTGACCCGTCTGCGCGAGGAGGGCACCGTCCGTGCCGACGTCACCACCGAGGACGTCCTGTTCGGGCTGGCGGCGCTCGGCCGCGCCGTCCCGGCACTGACCGCCGCGACCGCGGCGACGACGGCTGCCGCGTCTGCGGCCGCGACGGATGCCGGGTCCGCGGCGACGACGGATGCCGGGGCCGCGGCGACGACGGCTGCCGGGTCCGCCACCGCGGACGTACCCGCGCCGGACGCCTGGCGCCGCCCCCTCGCCCTGTTCCTGGGCGGCCTGCGGGCCGCACCGGCCGCCGCGGCCCTGCCCGCGCCCGCGCTCACCGCCGCCGAACTCGGCGAGGTCCTGCGCGAGCTGGGCCCGCACCGCACCCGCGCCGGGGACCGCGAGCCCGGCGCGTGAGACGGGCCGGGCTCAGCCCCGGGGGCCGGTGCCCGTGTCGGTGCCGCTGCCGGTACCGGTACCGGGGTCCCCGCGCTCGACCGTCTCCCCCGGGATGACGCGCGGCGTCCCCGGTTCGTCCGCGTCCCTCGCCGCGCGGGCCTCGGACTTGAGGATGCGGGCCGACTTGCCCGCCGAGCGGGTCAGCTCGGGGAGCTTCTTGACGGCCAGGACGGCCGCGACGACGACGAGAATGATCGCGAGCTCGCTGAGTCCGAACACGGCGCTCTCCTGATGGACGTACGGTGCGGGCCCGCGGCACGGGCCCGCGCACGGAATCTACGGCACGGCCGGCGGGCCCGGCGCCCGCGGGGCCCGGTGGTTCTCAGAGGTCGAACTCGTGCGGCGGCAGGTCGAGGGCGTAGCACGCCTCGCGGACCACGGCGCGCTCGTCCTTGTCGAAGTCCCCGTCGGCGCCGCCGATCACGATGCCGATCTGGACCACGGCCCGGGCCTCGGCGGGCTTCTTCTTCGCCTTGGCGATCTCCTGGAGGATGCCGACCTTGCCGAAGGCGAAGTCGGCGGTCAGCTTGTCCAGGTTCTCCTCGAAGCGGCGGCGCAGGTCGTCGGCGGGGAAGTTCTGCAGCACCTCGTTGGTCGAGATCAGCTGGGCGACCCGCTGCCGCTCCGAGGCGTCGACGGTGCCGTCGGCCGTGGCGACCAGCGCGCACATCGCCATGCTCGCGTCGCGGAAGGCGCCGCTCTTGAGGTCGTTCTTCTTCGCCACGAGCTGCGTCTGCATCTGCGACGCGGACTCCTTGAAGCGGTCCCACAGGGCCATGAGAACTCCGTACTCCGTACCGGTCGGACGGGAAGGGGGATCGGGCTGGTCGGGGCTGGTCGGGGAGACCGGGACCGGCCCCGAGCCTCTACAGCACTGTAGAAGCTATCAGCCTTCCCCGTCGTCGGAGTCGCCCTCGAAGAAGTCCCCCGCCTCGTCGACGACTTCGGCCGCCACCATCCCCCCGGCGATCCCCGCGGCCCCGGCCATGACGGCCGCGCCGACCCCGGAGTCGTGGCCGTACACCGCGTGGGAGCCGTACGACGCCCGGTGCTCGACCAGCTCCCGCATCCAGCCGTCGACGAGGGCGTCCCAGCCCTGCGGTCCGGCGGGGCCCTCGTGCGGGACGGTGAAGCGGCTGAGCGCGTCGTGACCGCCGTGGTCGCCGTGGCCGCCGGAGAGCGGGCCGCCGTGCTTGTCCGCCTCCAGCACCACCTCGAGGGCGCCGGGTACGGCCAGGAAGGTCAGCTCGATCTCGTCGACCTGGTGGGCGTAGCGCGGGGGCGGGGTCAGCTCGATCTCCTGGTAGAAGGGCAGCTGCTGCCCGGTGCCGCCGATGCGGCCGTACTCCAGGTCGGCGGAGCGGAAGCCGAAGCCGAGCCGGCCGAGGGCCGCCAGGACGGCCTCCTGGGCCGGCAGCGGCGCCACGGCGAGCGGGTCCAGGTCGCCGCTGTCCCGAGCGCCGGCGACCGCCAGCTCGGTGCGCACGCCGAGCACGACGCCCAGCTGCTGCCCGTACAGCTCGGTGGCCGGGGTCTCCCAGGGCAGCGGCACCGTGAACGGGATGCTCGTCTCCTCGCCCGCCGCGAGCCGGAAGGCGCCGCCGACGACGTGCCGGTCGAAGACGAGCACGCCCTCCCCGTCGCCGTACTCCTCGTGCTCGGTCTCCACGCGGGCCACCAGCTCCAGTGCGACGTGCTCGACGTCGTGGTCGGCGGTGCCGCCGACGAGGTGGACCCGGCCCGACAGGCTGCCTCCCGGCCGGGCGGCGCCCGGGTCGAGCGTCGTGTCCACCGTGGGTCCGCCCACGCCGAGGGAACCGAGCAGCCGCTTGAACACCATCGAGGCGTTCTCTCCTTCACGTTCGTGTGGGGAACAACCGGAGCCGTCCGGCCGTTCTCTACAGGCGAGTAGAAGCATAGGGGTCTCAGGACTCCCGATCTCTTTGCTCGTCCTTTACCATGAGGGGGAACCCTCGGGCGCCCGGCTGGTACCGGTGCCCACCGACCCCGTTAAGGAGTCCCGTTCCGTAATGGAGCCTCCCAGTACCGGCCGTGCCGCGGCCGGCCCGCCAGTGCCCCCGTATGCGCGTGAGGGAAGCGGGGTGGCACGGTGACCGAGGTCCTGCTGCTCCTGCTGGCCCTCCTCCTCACCCTGGCCTGCGCGCTCTTCGTCGCTGCCGAGTTCTCCCTGACGACCGTCGAGCGCTCCGACCTGGAGCGTGCCGCCGAGTCCGGTGAGCGCGGCGCTGACGGCGCCCTGAGGGCCGTACGCTCCCTGACCCTCCAGCTGTCCGGCGCCCAGCTCGGCATCACGGTGACCTCGCTGGTCATCGGCATGCTGGCCGAGCCGTCGATCGCGGTGCTGCTGCGCGGCCCGCTGACGGCGATCGGCCTGGGCGGCGCCGCCTCCACGGTGGCGACCCTGCTCGGCGTGATCCTCTCCACCGTCGTCCTGATGGTCGTCGGCGAGCTGGTCCCCAAGAACTGGGCGATCTCCCGCCCGCTGGCCGTCGCGAAGGTCGTCGCGGGCCCGCAGCGCGGCTTCACCACCGCCTTCGGCCCCTTCATCCGGCACCTGAACAACACGGCGAACCGTTTCGTGCGCCGCTTCGGCCTGGAACCGGCCGAGGAGCTGGCCTCCGCCCGCAGCGCCGAGGAGCTGGTCGCCCTCGCCCAGCACTCGGCCGCGGAGGGCGCCCTGGAGGCGGACTCGGCGGAACTCTTCGTCCGTACGCTCCACCTGAGCGACCTGACCGCGGAGAACGTGATGACCCCGCGCGTGGACGTCAAGGCCCTGGAGGCCCACGCCACCGCCGCCGACGCCGCGAACCTCTCGCACGCCACCGGCCTGTCCCGCTTCCCGGTCTACCGGGACAGCCTGGACGAGGTCGTCGGCACCGTCCACATCCGCGACGTGCTGGCCCTGGAGCCGGAGCGGCGCAGGTCCACCTCCGTCACCGAGCTGGCCACCGCGCCGCTCCTGGTGCCGGACAGCCTGCCCGCCGACCGCCTCCTGGAGCGCATGCGCGCCACCCGCACCATGGCCGTCGTCATCGACGAGTACGGCGGTACGGCGGGCGTCGCGACGGTCGAGGACATCGTCGAGGAGGTCGTCGGCGAGGTGCGCGACGAGCACGACCCGGTCGAGATACCGGACCTGCTGCCCGCCCCCGCGGACCCCGACGGCCGCGCGGCCTGGGAGGCCGACGGCTCGCTGCGCCTGGACCACCTGGAGCGCATCGGCCTGACCGCGCCGGAGGGCCCGTACGAGACCCTGGCCGGACTGGTCGCCACCCACCTGACGCGCATCCCCGCCAAGGGCGACGTGGTCGCCCTGGACGGCTGGCGCATCGACGTCCTCGACGTCGACCACCACCGCGCCGACCGCCTCCGCGTCACGGCCCCCGTGCCGGAGGACGCCCGGTCGGCCCACGAGCAGCAGCCGGCCGTCGCCCGGTCGGCGCGGGACGAGCGGGAGCTGGCCCGATGACCGTCGTACAGCTCTTCATCGGCGCGCTGACGCTGCTGACCAACGCGTTCTTCGTGGGCGCCGAGTTCGCCATGATCTCGGTGCGCCGCAGCCAGATCGAGCCGCGCGCGAAGACGGGCGACAAGCGAGCCCGGATGACCCTGTGGGGCCTGCAGCACATCTCCCAGATGATGGCCACGGCCCAGCTCGGCATCACCGTCTCCTCCCTGGTGCTCGGCGCGGTCGCGGAACCGGCCATCGCGCACCTGATGGAGCCGGTGTTCGAGGCGGTCCACATGCCGCACGCGCTGGTCCACCCGGTCGCCTTCGCGATCGCCCTGGCCCTGGCGACGTACCTGCACATGCTGATCGGCGAGATGATCCCGAAGAACATCGCGCTGGCCGCCCCGGCGACCACCGCGCTGATCCTCGGCCCGCCGCTGGTCGCCCTCACCCGGGCCCTGAAGCCGGTCGTCTTCGGCATCAACGCCTTCGCCAACACGCTCCTCAAGCTGCTGCGGGTGGAGCCCAAGGACGAGGTCGAGGCCGTCTTCACCGACGACCAGCTGGCCCGCATGGTGGTCGACGCCAGCGAGGCCGGACTGCTCACCCCGGCCGACGGCGAGCGCCTGCGCGACGCGCTGGAGCTGGGCACCCGCCCGGTCGGCGAGATCCTGGTCCCGGCCCAGAAGATGCGCACCGTCCCGCACACGGTCACCCCGGCCGAGCTGGAACGCATGGCCGCCGACGCGGGCTACTCCCGCTTCCCGGTCACCGGCCCAGGCGGCACCGTCCTCGGCTACCTGCACATCAAGGACACCCTGGGCCTGACCGACCGCGAGAGCCCCTTCCCGCGCACCGCCCTGCACCGCGTCACCCGCGTCCGCATCGACACCCCCCTGGACGACACCCTCACCGCCCTGCGCACCGAGGACAGCCACCTGGCCGCCGTCACCGGCGAAACGGGCTCGGTCCTGGGCTTCGTCACGATGGAGGACGTCCTGACAGAACTGGTGGGCCCGACGACGCCGGTGGCCTGACGCCGGGAACCTTCCACCGGCCAGGTTCGTCTCCTCCGGCGACAACGGCATCCGTACTGTCGGAGGAGACGCCCATGGCCATGGTCGGCCTGTTCTGGATCACTGAGGGCTGTGCGTACGTGGGGGGCAAACCCACCGGTGCGGCGCCCGGTGTGCGGCTGACCGAGGGCGGGGTGGAGATCCTGGGGCCGGAGCAGGACCGCCGGGCCTGGGCCTGGGACGAGGTGCGCGGGCTGGACGTGCGGGATGTCGCCGTGCGGTCCCCTGCGCGGCGGCTGGCGTCCATGGCGTTCGACTCGGTTGTCGTGCTGATCACGGGCGACGGTGAGCAGCCGCCGCTCTTCACGGTGCTGGTGGAGACGGAGGGCGACGGCACGGTCGAGGCGAGCGTTCTGGCCGCCGTCACCGGGGGTATCCACACCCCGGACGAGTACGACCTCTCCCGTACCCTTCTCGCCCGCCTCGCCGACGGCACCACCACCGTCGGTGAACTGCTCGGCTGGCGCCGGGACGAGCCCGAGGACGTCGCCCCCACGAAGGAGCAGCGCTTGGCGCTGCTGCGGGAGTGGACGGCGGCGGCCTCCGTCTGAGCGCGGTTACCGCATTTCGGCGGACTTCCCGGCCGCCGCACCCGTGTGACACCCCTTCACCGGCGCGGCAGTGATAGGGGTCGGGGATGTGACGCGAGCGGAGACGGGTGCCGGCGGTTCTGCGGACGGGCCGCGGCGGGGTGCGCAGGCCGCGCTGCTCGCCGCCACGTTCATGGGCATCCTCGACGTGCTGATCGTCAATGTCGCCGCGCCCTCGATCCAGCGCGACCTGGGGGCGGGATTCTCCGACATCCAGCTCGTGATCAGCGCATACGTGCTCGCCTACGCCGTCGGCCTGACCACCGGAGGACGACTGGGCGGCGCCTACGGGCACAAGCGGGTCTTCGTCACCGGCCTGCCGGCGTTCGCGGTGATGTCGACGGCGTGCGCGGCGGCGCCGAACGTCGACGTGCTGGTGGTCCTGCGCATCGGGCAGGGACTGGCCGCCGCCCTGATGCTCCCCCAGGTGCTGGCGCTGATCCAGACCGTCTTCCCGCCGGAGGAACGCCCCCGGGCGCTGGCACGGTACGGCGCGACCCTGGGGCTGGGAGCGATCGCCGGGCAGTTGCTCGGCGGGCTGCTGCTCGACCTCGACGTGCTCGGCCTGGGCTGGCGTTCGGTGTTCCTGGTCAACGTGCCGGTCGGCCTGGCCGCCGCGGCGGGCGCCGCCGTACTCCTCCCGGCGTCGCGGCCCGGACCGCGCCGGCGGCTCGACGTTCCCGGGCTGTTGCTGGCCGCGCTCGCCATGACGCTGCTCGTCTACCCGCTGATCCGGGGCCAGGCGAGCGGTTGGCCGCTGTGGATCTGGCCGTCGTTCGCCGGCTCGGTGCTGGCGCTGGCCGCGCTGTGGCGGGTGGAGCGGAGCTGCGCCGAGGCCGGCGGCTCGCCCCTCGTGCGGCCCTCCCTCCTGCGCAGGCGCGGGTTCAGTCTCGGCCTGGCCGTCGTCGTCGCCTTCTACAGCGGCAACTACGGGCTGTTCCTGCTGCTCGCCTACGTCTTCCAGGAGGGCATGCACCTGTCGCCGCTCGGCTCGGGCACCGCCTTCCTGCCGCTCGGCGTCGGGTTCGCCGCCGCGTCGATGGCCGGACGGCGACTGGTCGACCGGCACGGCAAGAACGTGCTGGTCGCAGGCGCCGGCACCATGGCGGCCGGCTATCTCGTTCTCATCGTCACCCTGTTGCCCGGCCCCGCGTCGTCCGCGCCCCTGGCAGCACTCGCCATGGCCCCGGCGCTGCTCGTCGCCGGTGCGGGCGGCGGCCTCGTCGCGGCACCGCTGGTCGGCAGCATCCTCGCCACCGTCCCCGCCGAGGACGCCGGTGCGGGATCCGCCGTGCTGCTCACCGTCAACCAGGCGGCCATCTCCCTGGGCGTGGCCGTCTTCGGCACGCTCTTCGTCGCCCTGCTCGGCACCGATCCGCAGGCCGCGGCGGCGAACGTGACGGTCACGGACTTCACGGACGCGCTGATCGGCTGCTCGTGGCTCCTGGTGGCCCTCGCGGTGATCACCGGCCTCCTGATCCGGCGGCTGCCACGACGGGCGGGGTGAGCCGACAATCCCGGGGATCCGGCCCACTTCCCGGTCTGCTCCACCCCCTACCGGGGTATCACCCCCGGCTTGGCTCCCCAGAGTGACGTCCCGGCTCGCACCGTCTTCCTACCTTCCCTCCGTCAGCGTCACGACGAGACGGAGGAGGCGGACGAATGGGTCGCTTCAGGAGCTTCAAGAGGGTCCTGACCACCGCCGTACTGACCACGCTCCTGGTCGGCGGCGCCGCCGGCTGGGCGTCGGCGAGCAGTGAGAGCGCGCCCGGCGGCCCGCTCCCCGGTACCGCCGCCTGGCTGGCGGACGACTCCCTCGGCAGGGAGCTGCCGGACCCCGCCACGGCCTCCCCGGCCGAGGTGGCGGCGTTCTTCGCCGGGCTGAGCGGCGCCCAGCGGCACGGACTCGTCGAGGATCATCCGACCGTCGTGGGCAACCTCGACGGCGTCCCCGTGCACCTCCGTTACGAGGCCAACGCGCCCGCGGGGGACCGGGTGCTGGCCTACGACCCGCGCGGGCGGGGGACGATCGCGCGGGTCGTGGGCGACCTGGAGAACGCCGCCCACGTCTCGGTGATCGTCCCGGGCTCGGACATCGACGCCTCGGCCTTCGACCGTACGGCGCAGCGTGCCGCCGATCTCCAGGCGGCGGCGGGCGACGACACGGCCGTCATCGCCTGGGCCGGGTACACCACGCCCTCCGGCATCGGCCCGGACCTGGCGACCGGGCGGCTCGCCGAGGCGGGCGCCGAGCGGCTGGTCCGTCTCACCGAGGGGCTGGACGCGGCCGGTCTGCCCGACCCCTCCCTCTTCTGCCACAGCTACGGCTCGGTGGTCTGCGGCCTCGCCGCCGACGACACCGACGCCGAGGACATCGTCGTCATGGGCTCGCCCGGCATGCGCGCCGACGACGTCGGCGACCTCGGCACCGACGCCCACGTCTGGGCGGCGAAGTCTCCCGACGACTGGATCGACCGCGTCCCCAACGTCGAGTTCCTGGGCCTCGGCCACGGCGCCGACCCCACCTCGCCCGGCTTCGGCGCGACCGTCCTGCCCGCCGACGACGTCCCGGCGCACGACGAGTACTTCGCGCCCGGCACGTCCACCCTGGCCGCGTTCGCGGCGATCGCGGACGGAGAGCTGGACGGAGAGCTGTCATGAGGGCGCTCACCAAGCTCGCGAAGTTCAGCACCGGGATCGACGAGCGGACCCCGGCCCACCGCGACCGTGCGATCGACGGCCTGCGCGCGCTGGCGCTGCTGGCCGTGCCCACCGGTCACTGGCTGGTCGGCGGCTTCACCCTCGACGGCGGCGGACTGCACAACGCCAGCCCGCTGGCCACGTTCGGCGCCTTGGCCCCGGCGAGCTGGATCCTCCAGATGCTGGGCATCTTCTTCCTGGTCGGCGGCTACTCCTCGTACCTCTCCTACCGGCGTCGCAAGGGGTCGGTCCGGGAGTGGACGGTCGGGCGGCTCAGGCGGCTGGGGCGTCCGGTCCTCGGTGTCACCGCCGTATGGGCGCTGCTGCTTCCCCTTCTGCACTACGGCCTCGGTGTGCCGGGCGACACCCTGCACACCGCCTCCACGCTGGTCGTCCAGCCGTTGTGGTTCGTCGGCGTCTACGCCGTGATCACGGCTCTCACGCCGTACTGCGTCCGCGCGTCCCGGCGCCTCGGGGCCTGGGCCGCGGCGCCGTTGGCCGGGTCCGTCGCGGTGGTCGACTTCCTGCGGTACGGGCCCTTCGCGGACGCGATGCCCTCCTGGCTGAGTCTGCTCAATCTGCTGCCGGGCTGGATGTTCGCCTACCAACTGGGCGTGTCCTGGGCGGACCGGCGGATCGGCCGGCGCGGGGCCTGGCTGCTGCTGGCGGGCGGTACGGCGCTGTTCGCCGTGCTGCTGCTCGCCTTCCACTACCCGATGTCGATGGTGGGCGTGCCCGGCGAGGCCCGGACCAACTCCCACCCGCCGTCCCTGCTGGTCCTGGCACTCGCGGCCGCCCAGTCCGGTGCGGCGATCCTGCTGCGCGACCGGCTGGCCCGGCTGCTGCGGCGGCCCGCCCTGTGGGCGCCGGTGGTGATCGTCAACCTGTCGGCGATGACGATCCTGTGCTGGCACCAGACGGCGATGCTCGCCGCCGCCGTCCCCGGCTCGTACTTCGGTGAGATCCCCGGGCTGACCGCCGTACCCGACACCGGCGGATGGGTCCTTGCGCGGCTGGCCTGGATGCCGCTCTTCGCGGGGCTGCTCGTGGCGATCGCGAAGTTCGCCCGGCCGCTGGAGGCCCCGTGGGACCGCACCGGCACGGCCCGGCGTGCGGCGGCGGCGGTGCTGGCGGCGGGCTTCGGCTACTTCGCGCTGGCGGCGTGAGCCGGCAACTCCCAGCGACCCGGCCCGACCCGACCCGGCCCGACCACCATCCCCGAGCACACCATCAAGGAGCCCCCATGCCCCCGCCCATGCCCCTGCCCCGAGAAGACGTCCCGGCGGACACCGGCAGTGAGTTCACGCCCCTGCTGCGCGTCGTCAAGGAGCAGCAGCTGCTCGAACGGCGCACCGGCTGGTACGCGCGCACCATAGCGGTCAACGCGCTGGGTCTCGCCGCCGTCGGCACCGGCATGGCGCTGCTCGGCGGCTCCTGGTGGGTGCTCGCGCTCGCGCCCGTCCTCGCCGTCCTGTGTGCCCGTACGGCGTTCGTCGGCCACGACGCGGGCCACGCCCAGATCAGCGGCAGCCGCGCCGTGAACCGCCGTATCGGACTCGTCCACGGCAATCTGCTGCTCGGCATGAGTTACGCGTGGTGGAACGACAAGCACAACCGCCACCACGCCAACCCGAACCACATCGACAAGGACCCCGACGTCGCCGCCGACGTCCTCGTGTTCACCAGCGGGCAGGCCGCCACGCGCACGGGCTTCCGCGGCCGGCTCACCCGGTACCAGGCGTGGCTGTTCTTCCCGCTGACCCTGCTCGAAGGCCTCGCCCTGAAGCTGCACGGCTTCCAGCACCTGCGGCGCCAGCAGGGCCGGGCGCGCCTGGTGGAGGGCGCGCTCCTGGTCGCCCACGTCGCCGGGTACGTCACCCTGCTCCTGACGACCATGCCGCTCGCGCACGCCCTCGTCTTCGCCGCGCTCCACCAGGCCCTGTTCGGGCTGCACCTGGGCATGGCCTTCGCGCCCAACCACAAGGGGATGGACATGCCCGACCCGGACCCCGACGCGGAGAAGTGGGGGCACCTGCGGCGCCAGGTCCTCACCTCCCGCAACATCCGGGGCGGCTTCCTCACCGACTGGTTCCTCGGCGGCCTCAACTACCAGATCGAGCACCACCTGTTCCCCAGCATGCCCCGCCCGCACCTCGGGCTCGCCCAGGCCGCGGTCAAGGCCCACTGCCGCGACCTCGGCATCCCCTACGCGGAGACCGGCCTCGTCGACTCCTACCGGCAGGCCCTGCGGCACATGCACGAGGTGGGAGAACCGCTGCGTGCCGACATCTGAGGAGCCGACGCCGTGCGCCCCTCCGGACGCCGTCGCGGCGCACACCGGGCACCTAGGCTGGTGCCCATGACCCCAGTGGAGGCGGAACGCCCGCGCGCGCTGCTCGCGGGCGCGTCGCGGCGGTGGGTGCGGCTGCTGCCGTGGGCCGTGGCGTTCGTGCTGTGCGTCGCGCTCCTGCCGACGACCATCGTGGTCCTCACCGCCGACTACGGGCTGAACGGGGGCCTCGCGAGCGCGCTGGCCGTCGCCCAGGCCGCCCCGCTGCTGCTCGCCGTCGTACGGCCGCTGCACGCCTGGTACGTGGTCTTCGCCGCGGACGTGGCCGGTGCGCTCGCCCTGCTCACCGTCGACTTCCAGGAGCGGCTGCTGTGGCCGTTCCCGCCCATGGAACTCGTCGGATACGTCGGCCTCTGCCTCGCCCTGGGCCTGCGCGAGCGGCGCCGCACGCTGCTGCTGGTGTGGCTGGCGACGGCGGGCGCCAACGTCGGCCTGGGGTTCGTCGCGCCCCACGGCACCGGCGCCAAGGACCTGTTGCTCACCATCCTCGGGGGCGTCGCGCTCCTGCTGGGCGGCGTGCTGCGCGAGCGGTACGAGGTGCAGCGCAGGCTGGTCGAGCAGGAGACGATCAGCGAGGCCGAGCGGGGCCGGCGGACGCTGCTGGAGGAACGCGCCCGCATCGCACGGGAGCTGCACGACGTGGTGGCGCACCACATGTCCGTCATCACCGTGCAGGCGGACACCGCGGAGTACCGCCTCGCGGCGCTGCCGCCGGACGTGCGGGAGGAGTTCACGTCCATCGCCGCGACCGCGCGGGAGTCGCTCGGCGAGATGCGACGCCTCCTCGGGGTGCTGCGCAACGAGGAGGCGCACGGCGAACTCGTGCCCCAGCCGGGCCTCGCACAGATCGGGCAGCTGGTGGAGGCGACGGCGCGGACGGGCGGGCCGGTGGAGTTCACTCCCTGCGACGCCGAGGTGCCGGAGGCGGTGGGCCTGTCGGCGTACCGGATCGTCCAGGAGGCCCTCGCGAACGTCGTACGGCACGCGCCCGGCGCCGCGACGCACGTGTCGCTGTCGGTGTCGGGGCCCAGCGACGGGCAGGGCGGGGAGCGGCTCACCGTCCTGGTCGTCAACGACCCGCCGCCCGAGCCGCCCGCCGGGCCGCTCGAAGTGGGCGGCACCGGGCACGGGCTGGTCGGCATGCGCGAGCGGGTAAGGCTCGTCGGCGGCACCCTCGACGTGGGGCCGCTGCCGGACGGCGGCTTCCGGGTCGCCGCACAACTCCCCCTGACGGAAGAGGAGACCACGTGACGACGCGCGTCATCATCGTCGACGACCAGGCCATGGTGCGGGCCGGCTTCGCCGCGCTGCTGGCCGCCCAGAGCGACATCGACGTGGTGGGCGAGGCCCCCGACGGCGCGCAGGGCGTCGAGCTGAGCCGGCGTACGCATCCGGACGTCGTCCTCATGGACGTGCGGATGCCCGAGATGGACGGGCTGGAGGCCGCGCGCCGGCTGCTGTCGCCCCCGCCGGGGGTGACCCACCGGCCGAGGGTGCTGATGCTCACCACGTTCGACGTCGACGACTACGTGTACGAGGCGCTGCGGGCGGGCGCCAGCGGCTTCCTGCTGAAGGACGCGCCGCCGGCCGACCTCATCGCGGCGGTCCGCGTCGTGGCCTCGGGCGACGCGCTGCTCGCGCCCTCCGTGACGCGCCGCCTGATCGCGGACTTCGCCAAACAGCGCCCCGCTGCCGCACGGGGCAAGCCCGCGCTGCGGCTCAAGGGGCTGACGGAACGCGAGACCGAGGTCCTCACCCTGGTCGCCCGCGGCCAGTCGAACACGGAGATCGCCCAGACCCTGGTGCTGGCCGAGCAGACGGTCAAGACGCACGTCAGCCGCGTCCTCACCAAGCTCGACCTGCGCGACCGCGCGCAGGCGGTGGTCTTCGCCTACGAGTCGGGGCTGGTGGCCCCGGGAGAGTAGGCCCGCCCGGCCGGTCCCGCGCACCCGGCCGCTCTCCTTCGCCCCCTACCGGGGTATCACCTCCACATTGGCTCCCGGGTATGACGCCCGGCGCCGAGCCGTCCCCGCACTCTTCACCTCGTCACCAAGACGCACGAAGCACGGACGAGGGAGACGGCACCATGAGGCTACGCAAGGGCAAGCGGCAGAAGGCGGACGACCGGGCGGGGGCGGACCACCGCCCCGAGGTCCCGGCCGCCACGCCCGGGCTCGCCGTCGAGCTGCGCGGGGTCCGGCGGCAGTACGGCCGCGGCGCGGGCACCGTGCACGCCCTCGCCGGCATCGACCTCGCCCTGCCGCGCGGCACCTTCACCGCCGTCATGGGCCCGTCCGGGTCCGGCAAGTCGACCTTCCTTCAGTGCGCCGCCGGGCTCGACCGGCCGTCGGCGGGATCGGTGCGCCTCGGCGGCACGGAGATCACCGGCATGAACGAGAACGAGCTGACCGAGCTGCGCCGCAGCCGCCTCGGCTTCGTCTTCCAGGCCTTCAACCTGCTGCCGTCGCTCACCGTGGAGCAGAACGTCCTGCTGCCCATGCGCCTGGCCGGGCAGCGCCAGGACCACCGCCGCGCGGCCGAGGTGCTCGCCCAGGTCGGGCTCGCCGACAAGGCACGGCGCCGGCCCGGCGAGCTGTCCGGCGGCCAGCAGCAGCGCGTGGCCGTCGCCCGCGCCCTGGTCACCGCCCCCGACGTGATCTTCGCCGACGAGCCCACCGGCGCCCTCGACACCGGCACCGCCGCCGAGGTCCTCGGCCTGCTCCGGCAGGCGGTGGACACCCTCGGCGCCACCGTCGTCATGGTCACCCACGACCCGGCCGCGGCCGCCTGGGCCGACCGGGTGCTGTTCCTCGCCGACGGGGCCTTCGCCGACCACCTGGAGCGGGGTTCGGCGGAGCAGATCGCGGCGCGGATGACCGCGCTCACCGGCCGGGCGCGGGCGATGGCCGGGGCGGGGGTGGCGGCATGAGCCTCAAGCCCAACGGCCTGGCCCGCGCGGCCGTACGTTTCAAGCCCGCCTCGTTCGCGGGCACGTTCGTCGCGCTGATGATGTCGGCGCTGATCGTCGCGGCCTGCGGTGTCCTGCTGGAGACCAGCCTCCGCGCCTCGGTGCCGGCCGAGCGGTACGCGAACGCACCGGTCGTCGCGGCGGCCGACCAGTCCGCTCGCGTCGTCGCCGACACCGTCGACGGTCCCGAGGAGACCGAGTACCCGCTGCCCGACACCGCCCGCGTGGACGCGGGGCTCGCGGCGAAGGCCGCCGAGGTGCCGGGCGCGGCCACCGCCGTACCGGACTTCACCTTCCCGGTGCACGGTGACGACTCGTCAGGCGGCGCGCTCACCGGCCACGGCTGGGGCTCGCACGCCTTCACCGGTACCGCGCTGTCGAAGGGCGCCGCACCGCACGCGGGCGAGGTCGTTTTCGGCGCGGACGCGGCCCGTACCGCCAAGGCGGGCGTCGGCGACACCGTCGTACTGGAGACGGCCGACGGCCGCGCCGACTTCCGGGTGTCCGGGCTGGCCGAGGCCGGTGCCGGGGACACCGCGGGCGAGGGGGCGGGCGGCGGGGCCACGGCCTGGTTCGCCGACGCCGAGGCGCCCGTGCTGGCCGGGCACCCCGGCCAGGCCGACGCCGTCGCCGTGATGGCGAAGGACGGGGTCGACCCGGACGCCCTCGCCGCCGCCGTGGAGAAGGCCCTCACCGGAACGGGCGTGCAGACGCTCACCGGGGACGACCGCGGCGAGGTCGAGGACCACGGGCTGGCGTACGGCAAGGAGACGCTCTTCGCGATCGGCGGTTCCTTCGGCGGGATCGCCACCCTGGTCGCGGTCTTCACCGCGGCCGGCACGGTCGCCCTCTCCGTGGGCCAGCGCACCCGCGAGTTCGCGCTGCTGCGTGCCGTCGGAGCCACCCCGCGGCAGATCCGCCGCGCGGTCGCCTCCGAGGCGCTCCTGGTCGCCCCGCTGGCCGGGCTGCTCGGCTGCCTGCCCGGCATCGGGCTCGCGCACTGGTGGTTCGGGCAGATGCAGGACCGCGGCGCGGTTCCCGAGGCGGTCGAACTGCACGTCTCGGGGTTCCCGCTGCTGGCCGCCGTCGGCGTCGGTCTGCTCACGGCGCTGGGCGCCGGCCTCGCGGCCGGGCGCAGGCCCGCGAAGATCAAGCCGGGGCAGGCGCTCGCCGAGGCCTCGGTGGAGCGGCTGCGGCCGGGTGTCGTCCGTACCGTCCTCGGTCTCGCCGCGGTCGGCGGCGGCTCGGCGCTCGCCGGTGTGGCGGCCTCCGCCGCCGGTTCCGACGCGGCCAACGCCTCCCTCGGCGTGGTCATGCTCTTCATGCTGGCCGTCGCGCTGCTCGGCCCGATCCTGGCCCGGGTGTGCGCGGCCCTCTTCGGCCTGCTGCTGCGCGGCGGTGACGCCTCCGCGTCGCTGGCCGCCGCCAACTCCCGCACCAACGCGCGCCGGCTGGCCTCCGCGATCACGCCGATCGTGCTGGCGATGGCCTTCGCCTCGACGCTGGTCTTCATGCACACGAGCGAGAGTCACGTCGCCTCGGAGCAGCTCCGCGACGGCATCACGGCCGACCACGTCGTCACCGCCCCGGCCGGCCTGCCCGCCGACGCCGCCGACCGGGCCGCCCGCGCGCCCGGCGTCGACGCGGCCGTGAGCCTGCTGGACACGCAGGTGCTGGTGCCCGTCCGGGGCGGCGGCGAGACGTCGCTCCAGGGGACGGCCACCCAGGGCATCTCGGGCTCCGGCGCCGAGCTCGCGAAGGTGCAGGACCTGGACGTGCGCGAGGGCAGCCTGGACCGCGTGGGCGAGGGCCGCATCGCCATCGACAGGACCCTCGCCACCGCCACGGACACCGGCCTCGGCGACAAGCTGTCGCTCTACCTCCCCGACGGCACGAAGGCCGCCCCGGAAGTCGTCGCCGTCTACGGCCGCGGCCTGGGCCTGCCGGCCGTGACCATGGACCGCGCCTCCCTGGACGGGCACGTCACGTCCGCCTTCGCCGACACCCTGCTGGTCAGCGGCGGCGACGCCGAGCCGCTCGCCCCCCTCGGCGAGGTCACCGACGCCTCCGGCTACGCGCTCGCACAGAACGTGGACCGCGAGTTCGGCGCCTGGGCCAACTACATGATGGCCGCCGTCCTGGGCGGCTTCGCCGCCGTCGCCGCGGTCAACACCCTGGTGATGACGGTCCTGGACCGCCGCCGCGAACTGAACACCCTCCGCCTCGTCGGCTCCACCCGGCGCCAGGTGCTGCGCATGCTGGGCTGGGAGAGCCTGCTGGTCTCGGCGGCGGGCGTGGCCCTGGGCACCGCCATCGCCATGATCACGCTGACCCCGATGATGCGCGGCCTGACCGGCGAGTTCCCGCACGTCCCGCCGCTGCTGTACGCCGCCTTCGCGGCAACCGCCGCAGCCCTCGGCCTGGCCGCCGTCACCCTCCCGGCCCGCACGGCCCTGCGCGACCGGGGTGCCTGACACCTCGACCGCCCGCGCGGACCCACCGGGCCACCCGACGAGGGCCCGCCGGCAGGCGTCCGGGTCGTGGTGGGTCGCGCGTCTCCCGTCCGGTCGGGGGACGCGCCCTGCCGGTCCGGTCGGGAGGCGCGTCGCGGCCGTGCTGACGGGTGTCTGCCGACGGGCCCCGGGGAGCACCTCCTCCCGAGGGCCCGCCGGCAGGCGTCCGGGTCGTGGTGGGTCGCGCGTCTTCCGTCCGGTCGGGGGACGCGCCCTGCCGGTCCGGTCGGGGGGCGCGTCGCGGCCGTGCTGACGGGTGTCTGCCGGCGCGCCCCCGCCCGCCCGGTCGGCGGCGGTCCAGTGGCCCCGACCGAGCGCCCCGCCCGCCTGGTAGCCGCCCGTCCGGCGGCCCCGGCCCGCCCCCAGTCATCGGGTCACCCCGCTCTCAGCCCGTCCGCCGGAGGTGTGCGCAGGGCGTGGCGGGTGGGGAGTTCGGTCGTGAGGTACGACGTCAGCGCCACCGTCGCCGCCACCGCCGGGAGGAGCCAGGCGGGGCCCGCCGGCCAGGGGCGGCCGAGGAAGCCCTGGCCGAGGAGGGCCAGGGGGAGGGCGGACAGCAGGAGGCCGGAGACGAGGGCCGCGGCGGCGATCACCGTGGCCTCGCGGCGCATCATCGCGCGGATCTGCCGGGGCGTCGTGCCGACCAGGCGCAGCGCGGCGATCTCCGTCCGGCGCTGGGCGGTGGCGGCGACCAGCTTGTTGGCGATGCTCAGCAGCAGATAGCCGAGGAGCACCACGACCACCGCCAGGTTGATCCACACCTCGGGCGGCGCGTCCGCGCCGGTGGTGTCCGCGGCGGTGCTCGCGAGGGCGAGGCCGGGGCGGCCGGCGGCCAGCGCGGTGAGGCCCGCCCCGGCCCTGGACGTGCCGTCGGTGCGGACCAGGGCCCGCTGGTCCAGGCCGGTCGTGGTGTGCCCGGCGGCCAGTTGGCGGGAGAGGACGACCGGGCCGAAGCCTAGCCCCCGGTCGTACACGGCGACCACCCGGGCCTCGACGCGCGCCCCGTCGCCGAGCACCAGGCGCACCCGCTTGCCGACCCCGGCGTCACGGGTGCGGGCGGCCTCGGCGCTGACGGCGACCGTCGCCCCGGTCAGCCGGTCCAGGCCGCCGTCCCGCACGCCGAGGTCGAGGACGTCCCCGGCGTCCGGCGTGAGGATCATCGCCGAGGCGGACTCGACCGCGGGCTCGCCCAGCTCCTCGTACTCCCACACCACCGTGGTCGTCCCGGCCGGCGCCGCGGCCCGTACGCCGGGCACGTCCCGCACGGCAGACAGGGTGCCGTCGGGCAGCCCGCCCAGCGCCGGTGCCGTCAGCTCGTACTGCGCGAGCGTGCCGGTGCGGGTGTCGTCGGAGGTGGCGGCCAGCACCGTGGTCTGGGTGAGCGTGTACGTCAGGACGAAGACGATGCCCATGGCCAGCGGGCTGACCACACCCGACAGCCGCAGCGCGTAGGCCCGTACGTTGGACAGCGCCAGCCACGTCGGCGCCGCGACCCCGGGCCGCAGCCGTCGTACGGCGGCCTCGCCCGCGCTCCTGACCAGCGCCGGGCCGCACAGCGCCAGCCCGATCGCGGCGAGGATGCCCGCGATGGAGGTGACCGAGGCGCCGAGGACCGTCCGGGACAGCAGCGGCACCACCGAGAGAGCGCAGGCGCCGAGGATCAGCAGCAGCCCGGCCCCGGTCCGTGCCCGCGACGGGGTGCGCGGCTCGCTGCGCGACTCGGCGACCGCCTCGGTGGCCGGCATCCGCGAGGTGCGCCAGGCCGCGCACCGGGCGGAGAGCTGCACGGCCGCCGCGATCAGGAGCACCGTGGCGAGGGCGGGCAAGGGACTGACGGTGAGGGGGAGTTCGGACGGGAGTACGTCGCGGTCGGCCAGCAGCTCCCGGAAGTGGCCCGCCAGCAGGTAGCCGGCCGCCACGCCCGGCACCAGGGCGAGGGCCGCGACGACCGTCGACTGCCCGGCGGCCAGCCGCCGGATCTGCTTCGGCGTCGCGCCGACCGCCCGCATCAGCGCCAGGTCGCGGCGCTGCCCGGCGATGGTCACGCCCAGCGCCCCCGCGACGACGAACCCGGTGATCAGCAGCACGATCCCGCCGAGCGAACCGGCGAGCAGGATCAGCAGCGAGCGCGCCGAACCCACGCCCGGCGCCACCGCCTCGCCCCGGTCCGCGCCGGTGGTCACCCGGAGACCTGTGCCCGCGACCTCCTCGCGGACGGCGGCGGCCACCCGCGCCCCGGCACCGTCGGCGGCCCGCAGGCCGATCAGGTCGACGGTCCCCGCGCGCGGGCCCTGGCCCCCGGCGTCGCGCCCGGCCAGCGCGGCGGCCGTCCCGTCCGCGAACCAGACGCCGCCGTCCGCACCCGGGGCGTCGACCAGCGCGGAGATCCGGTAGGCGGTGGCGGGGCGGCCGCCCGCCACGATCCGGACCCGGTCGCCCACCGCGAGGCCCGCCGCGTCGGCCGCCGCCGCGTCCACGGCGACCCCCTTCGCACCGGATGGCACCCGCCCCTCGACGCGCGCGCCCGCCAGCAGCCGGGTCGAGGACCAGCCGTGACCCGCCGTCCCCGGGTTCTGGGCGACGGGGACGGGCCGTCCGCGCCCGTCGAGGAGAGCCGCCGGGAAGCCGATGTCGCCGACGGCCGCGGTGACGCCGGGCAGCGCGGCCAGCCGGTCGACGAGCGAGCCCGGGACCGTGGCCCGCTCGGGCAGCGCGACCGGCAGGTCCCCGCTCGGGTGGAACTCCTGGTCGGCGGCGACCACGACGTCCGCGCCGCCGAGCCGCCCGGGCGGCAGCTGCGAACGCAGCCCGGACTCGGCGAGCACGCCGGTGGTGGTGATCAGGGCCGCGCCGCCCAGCACCGCGCACGCCACGGCGAGCAGTGCGGTGATCCGGTGCGCGGCCATCCGCAGGGCGAGGTGCAGCATGCCTACCGCTCCCCCAACGCGACGAGACGCTCGGCCAGTTGCGGGGCCGTCGGCCGCTCCAGGGCCTCGACCACCCGGCCGTCGGCCATCACCAGCGCCCGGTGGGCGCGGGCCGCGGCGGCCGGGTCGTGGGTGACCATGACCACCGTCTGGCCGAGGTCGTCGACGAGATCGCGCAGCAGGCCGAGCACCTGGTGGGCGCTGCGCAGGTCGAGCGCGCCGGTCGGCTCGTCCGCGAAGACGACGGCGGGCCTGGCCGCCAGCGCCCGTACGACGGCGGCCCGTTGCTGCTGGCCGCCGGACAGCTCGGCCGGACGGTGCGACAGCCGGTCGGCCAGCCCCACCCGTTCGGTCAGCGTGCGCAGCCAGTCCCGGTCCGGGCGCCGACCGGCCAGCCGCAGCGGCAGCGTGATGTTGTCCTCGACGCTGAGCGAGGGGATGAGGTTGTACGCCTGGAACACGAACCCGACGCGTTCGCGGCGCAGTTCGGTACGGCGGGTCTCGTTCAGGCCGGAGATCTCCCGCCCGTCGATGCGGACGCTGCCGGAGGTGGGGGAGTCCAGCCCGGCGGCGCAGTGCATCAGGGTGCTCTTGCCGGAGCCCGAGGGCCCCATCACGGCGAGGAACGTGCCGCGCTCCACGGTCAGCGACACCTCGTCGAGTGCGCGGACACCGCCCGGGTAGGTCCGGGCGACCCGGTCCAGCGCGATGGCGGGCGCCCGGCGCGCGGTGACGGTCGCGGCGGGGACGGCGGTGCTCATCGCCGCCCCCGCAGGCCGCGTACGACGAGGGCGCCGGCGGCGAGGACGGTGACCACACCGCTGGCCAGGTGGAGCGGGGCGGCGGCCCCGGTGAAGGAGAGGGCCATGTTGGCGACCGCGCTGAGCACCACGACGGCCCACAGCAGCGCACGCACGACGTCCCCGCGGGAGACGGCGTCCGGGCCGTCGCCGTGGGCGGTGGGGATGGTCCGGGCTGTGCCCAGGCGGTAGGGGTCCTGGTGGTCCTGGCGGTCCTGGTGCGTCATGGCTGCGGCCTCCGTCGGCGTCGCTCTCGGTCGTCTCCGACGCTAGGGAGCGAGACCCCCCGCGGCCGATCCCGTGGGCCGCCCGGTCCGGGGTACAGCAGGCTGTACTTTCCGGCTCCGCACCCGCCGAAGGCCCGTCCGGCGGCATAGGGTCGGGCACGCCGTACGCACGCCGTACGCACGCCGTAAGCACGCCGGAGCGGTGCGTACGGCCCGGAGGGGAGGCAGAGGGATGACGGTCCCGGTCGCGTCCGTGCGGGAGACCGCCGTACGGACCCTGCGCGCCGCCCGTGCCGCGACGGGGCAGCTCGTCGGCGGGCTCGGTACGGCGTTCCAGGGGCTGGGCGTGCTGGTGCTGCTGGCGGTGGCCGCCGTGACCGCGCCGGCCGGCGTGGGGCTGCTGCTCGCCCCCGGCGCACTGCGGGCCCTGCACGCGCTGGCCCGCCGGGAACGCGAACGCCTGGCCGGCCGGGGCATCGAGATCGTCCCGCCCGACCCGCCGCCCACCCGGCTGCGGCTGGCCCTGGCCGACCCCACCACCCGGCGCGAGCTGGGCTGGCTGGTCCGGCACGCCACCCTGGGGTTCCTGCTGGGCCTGCTCGGCCTTCTGCTGCCGCTGTGCGCCGTCCGGGACACCACCTTCCCGCTGTGGTGGCGGCTGAGCCCCGGGGACGCGACGACCACGTCCATCGGCATCGGCACCGCCCACAGCTGGCCGGACGCGCTCGCGGCGGTGCTGCTGGGCGTGGGCTGGACCGCGATCGTCCTGGGCCTCGGCCCGGGCATGGCACGCCTTCAGGCCGCCCCGGCCCGGCGGCTGCTGGTGGCGGGCCCGGACACGGACCTGTCCCTGCGGGTGGCCGAACTGACCGCGACCCGGGCCGCGGCCCTGGACGCGCACGCCACCGAGCTGCGCCGGATCGAACGGTCCCTGCACGACGGCGCGCAGAACCGGCTGGTGTCGGTGACGGTGCTGCTGGGCGCGGCACGCCGGATGGCGGCGCGGGACCCGGCGGGCGCCGACGAACTGCTGGAGCGGGCGCAGTCCGCCGCCGAGCAGGCGCTGGCGGAGCTGCGTTCGGTGGCCCGCGGCATCCTGCCGCCGGTCCTGGCCGACCGGGGCCTCGCCGGCGCGCTGTCGGGCCTCGCGGCGGACTGCGGGGTGCCGTGCCGCGTCGAGGCCGACGTGCCCGAGCGGTGCGCGGCCTCCGTCGAGGCGACGGCGTACTTCGTGGTGGCCGAGGCACTCACCAACATCGCGAAACACAGCGGCGCCGCCCACGCCTCGGTCACGGCCCGGGCCCGTGGCGGCCGGCTGCGCCTGCTGATCGAGGACGACGGCCGGGGCGGCGCCGACGAGGAAGGCGGCTCGGGCCTGACCGGCATTCGCCGCCGCGTCGCGGCCCTGGACGGCACCCTCCACCTGACCAGCCCACCCGGCGGCCCCACCACCCTGGACGTGGACCTTCCCTGCGGGCGGTGACCCACCCGGATCGGGGCGGGGGGCCGGGAGCGCCCTGGGTCCGACCGGGGTCTGTGGCCGTGTCGCAGTGTTGGACGCCCTCCCGGGCCTGACCAGCCGGCCCGGCGGCCCCACCACCCTGGACGTGAGACCCCCCTGCGGGCGGTGACCCACCGGGACGGGGCCGGGGGTCGGGGTGCCTCGGGTCCGACCGGCATCCGCCGCCGCGTCGCGGGGTTGGACGGTCCCCCGCTGGGCCTGTCCAGCCGGCCCGGCGGCCCCACCACCCTGGACGTGGACCTTCCCTGCGGGCGGTGACCCATCGGGACGGGGCCCGGGGCCGGGAGTACCGTGGAGGGACCGGGGGAATTCCGTGCACCGGACCCGACACCGGTGCCGCTCCCGGCGATCGACGACACCGGGCCGGGCCCGCCGAGCCCGGGGCAGGACTCGCCTCATGACGGTGCACGTGCCGGTGCGGCCGGCGACCACAGAGCCTCACGAGCGGCCCGCCGGCACCCACCGGCCGGGCCCGCGGCGGCCGGGGCCGGTACAGCGCTCCTCGCCGCAGGCCGGGGAGCGGCTGCGGCCACTGACCCGGCGTCAGATCGAGGACCGGTTCGCCGAGCTGGGCGACCTGTACGCGCAGACCTCCGGCGGCGGCCCCCGGGCGTGGAACGTGGCCCGGGGCGCCTTCCTGCGCCGGCTGGCCGCCGACGTACGGCGTCCGGGCTTCGGCCTGCTGATAGCGGAGACCACCGTCCTGGCCGGCTGCGCCTACGGCTACCCCGTGCCCGGCGGCGACCCGCGCGGCGTGCGGGGTCTGGAGCGGTACCTGACCGGGAGCGTGCTGCCCGTCGCCGCGTCGGGCAGGCTCTTCCTGGTCTCCGGGATCGTCGTCCCGGCCCGGGTGCGCCGGGAGCACCACGACCGGGCCTGGAACCTCGCCCGCCGCCTGCAGGCCCGCCTGCTCGCCGAGCACGACGCCGCCCTCGGCGTCACGCTGGTGGACCGAGCCGACGGCGCGACCGTACGGGCGCTGCGTTCCTGGGGCTGGCGCTACGCGGAGGGCGACACCCTCCAGTCGTCCGTGCTCGGCCCGTACGGCGTCCTGGTCCTCGGGCCCTGAGCGACACCGCGTGGTGGGTGGAAATCCCGACCCCGTTGAAACATATATTCGTTCAGAGCGGGAATAAATTCCGGCGCGAAAAATACCGATCTCTGTCGGCGATTTCTTACCGGGTTGTCGATTCATTTCGTGCTAGGCTGGACATCAGTTGCAGTTGTGGTTGCCATTTGTGTTACCGGGTTTCCGGGCAGGTGATCATCGCGGCGATGGGGGGCTCGCACAGTGCGGGCCTTCAACACTGCCTAGGAGAAAAAAGCATGGCTTCCGGTACCGTGAAGTGGTTCAACGCCGAAAAGGGCTTCGGTTTCATCGCGCAGGACGGCGGCGGCGCCGACGTCTTCGCCCACTACTCGAACATCGCCACCCAGGGCTTCCGCGAGCTCCAGGAGGGCCAGCGGGTGAACTTCGACGTCACGCAGGGCCAGAAGGGCCCGCAGGCGGAGAACATCGTTCCCGCGTAACACCACGCGTGTCGAGGGCCCGCACCGCACGGTGCGGGCCCTTCGTGTGTTCACCAGCCGGTCGCCACCAGGTGGTTCAGGAGCAGCGCCAGTACCGCCTGCGCCGTCAGCCAGCCGCGCGGCCGGGTGAGGAACGCGCAGGCCGCAAGGAGCCACAGGGCGAAGGGGAGCCAGATGCGTTCCGTCTCCGCCTTGCTCATGCCGGACAGGTCGGCGGCCAGCAGGGCCAGCAGCCCGGCGGCCACGAGGACCGCCAGACGGACCTCCCCGGCCCGCCCCTCGTCCGCCCCCACCTTGTCCGCCCGCACGCCCTCGGCGCGCCGCCGGACCAGTACGCCCCCGGCCCGCCGCAGTCCCGCCACCGTCGCCAGGCCCGTGATGAGCACCGTGCAGGCGAGGTTGGCCCACACCCAGTACGCGTAGGGGCGGACACCGGCCGCGCCCTCGTAGTACCGGGTGACCAGCAGGTGGTACGCCTCCCACCAGTCGAACCCGGCCGCCGTGAACGCCACCGGCACCACCGCCGCCCCCGCCAGCAGCGGCACGAACAGCACCGGCCGCGCCCGCACCCCGCGCCGGCCGAGCAGGAGCACCGCCGCCGCGACCACCGCGAACAGCGTCAGGCCGTACGAGAGATAGCAGGTCAGCCCGAAGAGCAGCCCCGAGCCCGCCGCCCACCACAGCGAGCGCCCGGTGACCGCGAGGGCCAGCAGCGCCACCGCCCAGGCGGCGACCGCCGCGAAGCAGCCGTCGGCGGACGTGCCCATCCACACCGCCGCCGGTGCCAGGGCCAGGAACGGCGCCGCCCGCCGGGCGAGCCGTTCGCCCGCCAGGGTCCGCACCGCGACCAGCACCGCCACGCAGCCCGTCGCGCCCACCGTGATGGTCAGGGCCCCGGCCCAGCCCCCGCCGCCGAGCCCGATCCGGTCCAGCAGTACGTAGCCGAGCGTGGCCCCGGGCGGGTGACCGGCGACGTGGGCGGGCCAGTTGTCGGGGGAGTGGAGCAGGATGTGCCCGTTGAAGTCGCGCAGGGTCGCGGGGATGTCGTGCCAGCGGTCGATGACCGAGAGGTACTCCTGGCGCGTGGTGAGCCGTCCGGCGATGCCGCGTTCCCAGCCGTCGACCAGGGCCAGCGACCAGGTCCAGGCCATCGCCGTGCCCCAGGCCGCGGGCAGCAGCGCGCGCCACGGCAGCCGGGCGGCGACGGCCGGGCCGTACGCCACCGCCCCCACCGCCACCAGGACGGCCGCCGGGGTGCCGGGGCCCAGGTGCGGGTCCCAGCGGCCCAGCAGGGGCGGCCAGCCGACGATCAGGTCGTCGTAGGTGTACACGTACCGGCCGACCAGGACGGCGGCCGTCACGAGCAGCACGGCGGCCGCTGCGGCGTACAGGTCGCGCGGGACGGCGCGCGGGCGGGTCTCGGTCACCCCGGCACCGTAGGCCGGGAGATCACACGACGGGCGGTGCGCACGGCGGACGTCAGCGTTTCGTCATGGGTCGCGGACCGTTCCGGCGGCCGGTCCCGGCCTACGGTCGGGACATGCGCGACCTCGCCCCACGGCTCCCCTCCTCCCCGGGTTTCTGGCGCAGCCCGCTGCGCGGCCCCCGGTTCACCTCGGTGCTCGGCCTCGTCCTGCTCGTCGGCATCACGGTGCTGTTCGTGACGGGACTGGTGTCCTACGCCGCCTACAACCCCGATCTGGCGCCGGTCAACGACAAGACCCCGGACAAGGGGATCCTCGGCTTCTACCTCTTCGCCTGGCCGACCGACCCGCCCTGGCTGTACCGGCTCACCCAGGGCGTGCACGTCACTCTCGGGCTGACCCTGATCCCGGTGCTGCTGGCCAAACTGTGGTCGGTGGTGCCGAGGCTGTTCACGCTGCCGCCGGTCCGCTCGCTCGCCCACGCGCTGGAGCGGATCTCGCTGCTGCTGCTGGTCGGGGGCGCGCTGTTCGAGTTCGTGACCGGCGTGCTCAACATCCAGCTGGAGTACCTGTTTCCCGGCTCCTTCTACCCGCTGCACTTCTACGGTGCCTGGGTCTTCTTCGCCGCGTTCGTCGCCCACGCCGTGCTGAAGACGCCGCAGGCGCTGCGCAACCTCCGGGCGATGCGCGAGGAGCGGGAGGAGCGCGAGGAGCGGGAGGAGCGGGGCGAACGGGAGGAGTTGGACGACCTGGTCTCCCCGCGCCCGGCCGCGCCCACCGTCACGCGGCGCGGGGCGCTGTGGTTCGTCGGGGGCGGCTCACTGCTGATGTTCGCCACCAACGCCGGGCGCAGCTTCGACGGGCCGTTGCGGGCCACGGCCGTGCTCTCCCCGCACGGCGGGCCCGAACCGGGCGGCGGGCCGAACGGGTTCCAGATCAACAAGACCGCCGCCCACGTGGGCATCGACCCGGCCGAGACGGGCGAGGACACCTGGCGGCTCGTTGTCACCGGGCGCTCGGGGACCGTCCGGTTCAGCCGGGCCGAGCTGCTCGCCATGGAGCAGCACAGCGTGGCCCTTCCCATCGCCTGCGTCGAGGGCTGGTCGACGTCCGACCAGTGGTGGCGCGGCGTGCGGCTGCGGGACCTCGCCGCCCGCGTGGGCCACGAGGACGACCCGCCGGACGTGTTCGTCGAGTCCCTCCAGCGGCGCGGCGCCTTCCGCAGCGGGGCCCTGCGCGCCAACCAGGTGGCCGACCCGCGTTCCCTGCTCGCCCTGTTCGTCAACGGCGAGGAACTGAGCCCGGACCACGGCCACCCGGCCCGGATCATCGTGCCCGCCGCGCCCGGCGTGCTGAACACCAAGTGGGTGGCGCGGATGACGTTCGGAGACCTCCGATGAAGCTCGTGCGCAGGCCGTCGCGGCCGGGGCGGCCGTCGGCGCCGCGGCGCGTGGTCGGCAGCCCCTTCCAGATCCTCCTGCTGGCCTGCTCCTTCGCGCTCGCGGGCTACGCGGGCGTGCGGCTGCTCGCCGGCGACTGGCTCGGCGTGGTCCTCTGGTTCGTGGGAGCGGCGCTCCTGCACGACCTGGTGCTGCTGCCGCTGTACGCGGTGCTGGACCGGGCGGTCACGGGCGGTCTCGGCGCGGCCCGCCACCGGGAGTGGACCTCGTACGTCCGGTTCCCCGCGGCCTTCTCCGGGCTGCTCCTGCTCGTGTGGTTCCCGCTGATCGGCGGCCGGGTCGACGCGAGCTACGCGGGGGTCACCGGGCTGTCGGCGGACGGCTTCCTCACCCGCTGGCTGCTGATCACGTCGGCGCTGTTCGGCGGCTCGGCGCTGCTGCTCGCCCTGCGGCTGCTGCGCAGCGCGACGAAGCGGCGCTCCCCCGAGGTCCACTGACCGGCGGTCCGCCAGCCGGCGGCGCCCGCGCGGCGCAGCAGGGCGCGGGTGCCGATCCGCGCCCAGGGGAAGGGGCTGCCGGGCGCCGCGTGGCCGTCGGTGACGTCGACGAGCTGCACGTGGACGCGTTCGTCGACGTCGGCCGGGGCCGTCTCGGCGATCAGCAGACCGCCGGGCGCGAGCAGGGCGGCGACGCGGCCGAGCAGGGCGTGGGGGTCGCCGCCGATGCCGACGTTGCCGTCCATGAGGAGCACGGTGTCCCAGCGTCCCTCGCCGGGCAGCGGCTCGAACACGGAGCGCCGCAGCGACTGCCCCCCGAGCCCCACGGTGCGGGACACGGCGGCCTCGCTGACGTCGATGCCGAGGACGGTGCGGCCCCGGGCGGCGAGTTCGGCCACCAGCCGGCCGGGGCCGCAGCCCACGTCGAGCACGGCCCCCTCGCACCGGTCGAGGACGTCCAGGTCGACGGCGTCGGCCCGCGCGCACCAGCGCTCCACCTCCAGCGGCAGCAGCCAGCCGTCGGTGCGGCGCAGGAACAGCGGCCCGTGTCCCGACCGCAGGGCGGCGGCGTAGGGGTCGGAGGTCTCCCAGGCGGGGGCGGGGGACGGCCTGCCGGGCGCGAGTCGCGCGGCGCCCTTCACCGGCTCGCCCGCCGCCGGTCCGCGGCCGGTGCGCAGGCCGCCAGCCGGGCGGCGAACCGGCCGCCCGGGGCGAGGGCGGCGACGGCGCGGGCGTCGGCCGCGGTGTCGACGTCGCGCAGCGGCGGCAGCTCCCGCACCCGCAGCCCCGCCGTCAGGAGCCGCTCGCGCTGCACGGCCCCGGTCACCGGCGTCGACATGGGCACCCCACGCAGCAGCGCGGGTTCGGGCCGGGCCAGGCCCAGTGCCCAGAAGCCGCCGTCCTCGGCCGGGCCGAAGTACGCGTCGCAGTCGCGGAAGTCCACGTCGAGGAGGTCGGGCGTCACCTGCGGGGTGTCCATCCCGATCAGCAGGGCGGGCCCCGCACACCCGGCGAAGGCGTCCGCGAGCCGTTCGTCGAGCCCGCCCGCGATCTGCGGTACGACGTCGAAGCCGGGCGGCAGCCACGGGCCCGGGGCGCCGTCGAGCACCAGGACCCGGCGCCGCGCGGGCGTCGCGGCCACGGCGGCCAGGGTGTCGGCGAGGGCCGCCTCGGCCAGCGCGGCCGCCTCGGCGGGCGTGAAGGGCGGGGTGAGCCGGGTCTTGACCCGGCCGGGTCGCGGTTCCTTGGCGATGACGAGGAGGGTGGTCGTGGCGGTCACCTCGGGCTCCCCTCACGGATCTGGCCGCGGGCCGGCGGCTCGGCCAGCACGCGGCGCATGTCCCGTACCGCGTGCCAGGTGCCGCGCCAGGTCCCGGTCACCTTCGAGGCGCCGGTGCGGGGCAGGTACGGGACGTCGTGCTCGGTGATCCGCCAGCCCGCGTCGGCGGCCCGCACCACCATCTGCAGCGGGTAGCCGCTGCGCCGGTCGGTGAGGCCGAGGCCGAGCAGCCGTTCGCGGCGGGCGGCGCGCAGCGGGCCGAGGTCGTGCAGCCGCAGGCCGGTGCGGCGGTGCAGCATCCGGGCGAGGGCGAGATTGCCCGCGCGGGCGTGCGCGGGCCAGGCGCCCCTGGTCTGCGGCCGTCGGCGGCCGAGCACCAGGTCGCAGACCCCGGCGCGGACCTCGTCCACGAAGGGGATCAGCAGCGACGGATCGAGGGAGGCGTCGCAGTCGCAGAAGCAGACGACGTCGGCGGTCGCGGCTCTCAGTCCGGCGTGGCAGGCGGCGCCGAAACCGCGGCGCGGCTCGGTCACGACCGTGGCGCCGAGCGAGCGGGCGAGGTCCGCCGAGCCGTCGGTGGAGCCGTTGTCGACGACGAGCGCACGCCAGCCGGCCGGGACACGGGCCAGGACCCAGGGGAGGGCTTCGGCCTCGTTCAGGCAGGGGAGTACGACGTCGACGTCGGGAGCGGGCGAGGTGGTCACGGCGTTCACCCTACGAACCGGAACCGGACGAATCGGGCTTCCACTCCTTACGAAACACGGACGTCGCGCACCCGGCCCCGCCCGGGAGGGCCGCCGGCGAGGCGACGGTGCGAGGCTGGCTGCATGCACCAGCAGCCCCACGAGCCCGCTCCGACGGACACGTCCCCCGACGCACCCCCGGACGGCCCCGCGCGGATTCTCGTCGTGGACGACGATCCCACCGTCGCGGAGGTCGTGGCCGGGTATCTCGACCGGGCCGGTTACCGTGTCGACCGGGCCGGGGACGGTCCGGACGCGCTCGCTCGGGCCGCCGGGCACCGGCCCGACCTGGTGGTGCTGGACCTGATGCTGCCCGGCATGGACGGCCTGGAGGTGTGCCGTCGGTTGCGGAGCCAGGGGCCCGTGCCGGTCATCATGCTGACCGCCCGGGGCGACGAGGACGACCGCGTCCTCGGACTGGAGGTCGGCGCCGACGACTACGTGACCAAGCCGTTCAGCCCGCGGGAGCTGGTGCTGCGGGTGGAGTCCGTCCTGCGCCGCACCCGGCCCGCCCCGGCACCGCGCCCGCCGTCCGCGGCCGGTCTGACCGCCGACCCGACCGCCCGCAGGGCCACCAAGGACGGCGCCGGACTGGCCCTGACCCTGCGCGAGTTCGATCTCCTCGTCTTCTTCCTGCGGCATCCGGGGCGGGCGTTCGCCCGGGAGGAGCTGATGCGCGAGGTGTGGGGCTGGGACTTCGGGGACCTGTCCACCGTCACCGTCCACGTCCGCCGGCTGCGCGGCAAGGTCGAGGACGATCCGGCCCGGCCCCGGCTGATCCAGACGGTGTGGGGCGTGGGCTACCGCTTCGACCCCGCGGGCCGGGAGGCGGACTGACCGTGCACGCCACCCTCCTCATCGCCCTCTACGCCTTCGCGGGCGCCGCCGCCACCGGTCTGGTGGGCGCGGCCGTGCTGCGGCTGATCCGGCGGCGCTCACTGACCGCGTCCCTCGCCGTGGTGGCCGCGGTCGCCGTCCTCGCGATGCTCGCGGGCACGCTGGCCGTCGCCTGG
This sequence comes from Streptomyces sp. NPDC111628, assembly GCF_055635195.1. NCBI lineage: Bacteria > Bacillati > Actinomycetota > Actinomycetes > Kitasatosporales > Streptomycetaceae > Streptomyces > Streptomyces sp. NPDC111628. The sequence continues at coordinate 432,656 of NZ_JBVKBZ010000005.1, forward strand.
GCGATGTTCCTGTCCCCGCACGACCTGTCCGTCGTCACGACCGTCGTGGCGATGGCGGCCGTCGTCTCCCTGGCCACCGCGCTGCTGCTGGGCCGCTGGGTGGTCGCCCGCAGCCGCGAACTGGCGGCCGCGGCACGCTCGTTCGGCGACGACGGGGACTACGCCGCCCCCAGCACCCCGGCCACCGCCGAACTGGACGCGCTCAGCCGCGAACTGGCGGCCACCAGCGCCCGGCTCGCCCAGTCCCGCGAGCGGGAACGCGCCCTGGAGACCTCCCGGCGCGAGCTGGTCGCCTGGATCTCGCACGACCTGCGTACCCCGCTGGCCGGGCTGCGCGCCATGTCCGAGGCGCTGGAGGACGGGGTCGCCGCCGACCCCGACCGCTACCTGCGGCAGATCCGCGCCGAGGTGGAACGCCTCAACGACATGGTCGGCGACCTCTTCGAACTCTCCCGCATCCACGCCGGCACCCTCGTCCTCGCCCCGGCCCGCATCTCGCTCTACGACCTGGTCGGCGACGCCCTCGCGGGCGCGGACCCGCTCGCGCGCGAGCGGGGCGTACGGCTGGTCGGCGACGCCGTGGCGGCCGTACCGGTCGAGGTGGACGGCAAGGAGATGAGCCGGGTCCTGGGCAACCTGCTGGTCAACGCGATCCGCCGCACCCCGGCCGACGGCACGGTCGCGGTCGCCGCCGAGCGGTCCGCCGACGGCGTGGTGGTCTCCGTGACCGACGGCTGCGGCGGCATCCCCGAGGAGGACCTGCCGCGGGTCTTCGACACCGGCTGGCGCGGCACCCACGCCCGTACGCCCCCGGCCGGGGCGGGTCTGGGCCTCGCCATCGTCCGCGGCATCGTCGAGGCCCACCGGGGCCGGGCCACGGTCCGCAACATCCCCGGCGGCTGCCGCTTCGAGGTGACCCTGCCGCCGGCGGAGGCCTGAGGACCGGGGGCCAGAGGTCACTCTCCCCGCAGGCCCGCCCGTGCGAACTCCCGCATGCCCTCGGTGAATCCGACCCGGGGACGCCAGCCCAGCTCGGTCCGCAGGCGCGCGGAGTCGGCGGTGATGTGCCGGACGTCGCCCAGGCGGTACTCGCCGGTGACGACGGGCTCGGGTCCGCCGTACGCGGCGGCCAGGGCGGTGGCCATCTCGCCCACCGTGTGCGGCTCACCGCTGCCGGTGTTGTAGGCGCCGAGGACGCCCCGAGGCGGCCGGGCGGACTCCAGCGCGGCGACGTTCGCGGCGGCCACGTCCCGCACGTGCACGAAGTCCCGGCGCTGGCGGCCGTCCTCGAAGACGCGCGGCGCCTCACCGCGGGCCAGCGCGGAGCGGAAGAAGGAGGCGACCCCGGCGTACGGGGTGTCGCGGGGCATCCGGGGGCCGTACACGTTGTGGTAGCGCAGCGACACCGCCGTCGCGCCGGTCGTCCGGGCCCAGGCGGCGGCCAGGTGCTCCTGCGCCAGCTTGGTCGTGGCGTACACGTTGCGCGGGTCGGCCGGGGCGTCCTCGGCGACCAGCCCCGGGGCCAGGTCCGCGCCGCACTGAGGACAGGTGGGCTCGAACCGGCCGGCGTCCAGGTCGGCGACGGCGCGCGGACCGGGCCGCACCACCCCGTGCTGCGCACACGCGTACCGGCCCTCCCCGTACACGACCATCGACCCGGCGAGCACCAGCCGCCGCACGCCCGCCCCGGCCGCCGCGGTGAGCAGGACGGCGGTGCCGAGGTCGTTGCGGGAGACGTACTCCGCCGCGTCGTCGAACCCGTTGCCGAGGCCGACCATCGCCGCCTGGTGGCACACGGCGTCCACTCCGGCGAGCGCCCGCGCGAGGGCCGCCGGATCGCGCACGTCGGCGCCGGGGTCCTCGCGGACGTCGTAGCCGACGGGCTCGTGCCCGTGCTCCCGCAGGGCCTCGACGACATGGGACCCGATGAAACCGGCACTGCCGGTGACCAGTACGCGCATGTCCGACACGCTAGGCCCGGGCAGGCGCCGGGCCGGGTGTGCCGACCCGCACGTCACGGGTCCGTAAGAAGCGGGACGGCCGCGGACCCGAGGCGACTTTGCCATTCCTTTACAACCCGGCCGTCCCCCGCCTCGTCTCTCCGTCCGACCCGCATCACCACCCCCACGTGGTGCGCCGACGACGAGAGAGAGCGACCCGATGCGCCGAACCATCCTCACCGCCGTGGCCCTGGCCTGCACCGCCGTACTGGCGGGCACCGGGACCGCGTTCGCCGACGACCCCAGCCCGGTCCCCTCCGCCCCCGCCGAGAGCGCCCCGAGCCCCGGCACCGGACCGCGCGACGCGACCCCCGCACCCGCGCCGTCCGTCAGCGCCCCCGCCGCCGAGCCGACCGAGGTGCCGTCCCCCGTGCCCGCCGACGGCCAGGTCTCCGTCGTACCGGAGGGCGCGGCCGACACCGGAGTGGCCGGGCCCTCGGACCCGGAGGGGACCGACGAGGGGCTGATCGGCGCGAGTGCCGGCGGGGTGCTCCTCGCGGGCGGAGCGGTCCTCTTCGTCGTACGCCGTCGACGGGCGGCGGCGACCGGCGCATGATCCCCCGCCCCGGCCGCACCCTCGCGACCGCCGCGCTGGCCGCGCTGCTCGTGGGCTGCGGCGGCGGCCAGGGGGACGGCGACACGACACCCGACCGGCCGGCGCCCGCGACGGCCGCGGCACCGCCCGCGCAGGCTCCCGCCAAGCCGGTGCAGCCCCTGGCCCGTTCGGAGCCGGTGGGGCTGCGCATCCCCGCCATCGGGGTCGACACCCCGGTGACGGGTCTCGGGCTGGCCGCGGACGGCACGGTGGAGGTCCCGCCCGTCACGGACGACGACCGCGCCGGCTGGTACCGGCACTCGCCGACGCCGGGGCAGGTGGGTCCTTCGGTCCTCCTGGGCCACGTCACGGTGGGCAGGTACGGCGACGGGGTCTTCCGGCACCTCGCCCGGCTGCACCGCGGCGAGCGGATCGAGGCCCGCCTGGAGAACGGCACCGCCGCCGAGTTCACGGTCAACGCCGTACGGACGGTGGCGAAGGCCGACTTCCCGACGGACGACGTCTACGGGGACGTGACGGGACCGGAGTTGCGGCTCATCACCTGCGGCGGTCCGCGCGACGGCGCGGAGTACCGGGACAACGTGATCGTCTTCGCCCGACTGAGCGCCACCAAGGGCGCCTAGGACAAGGCCCCGGCAGGGGCCTCGGTGCGCGCACCGCATTACCCTCACGACCATGGAGAGCGTTGAAACGGTCCCGTGACAGGGCGGCGTCCGAGCTGTTCGCCGCCCTGTATCCGCGCCTCGCCGGCTGGTGCCGCCGGCTCGTCGACGACGACGAGACGGCCCACGAGATCGCCTCCGAGGCGTTCACCCGGCTCTGGGCCCGCTGGACGTCCGTGGAGGAACCCCGCGGCTTCCTCTACGTCACCGCCGCCAACCTGGTCCGCGACCACTGGCGCAAGCTGGAGCGCGAGCGCCGGGCGGTGCGCCGGGTCACCGCGGAGGTCGCCGTGCGCCCGCACCCCGAACAGGCCGACCCCTCGGTGCGGCTGCTCGTACAGTCGCTGCCGGAGCGACTGCGCGTGCCGATCCTGCTCCACTACTACGCCGACATGCCGATCCGGGAGGTGTCCGTGCTGACCGGACGCAAGGAGGGAACCGTCAAGGCCGACCTGCACGCGGCCCGCGAACTGCTCCGCGTCCATCTGAGGAGAAGCCTTGACCACACGCCTTGAGGACGAGATGGACGAGCCCGGATTCGAACGGGACGGCGACGATCCGCTGCTGGTCGTGCTGCGTCCGGGCGCCGACTTCCTGGGCCCGCCGCCGGGCCGTTACGAGGCGATCCGCCGGGCCGCGTCCCGGCGGCGCCTGCTGCGCGCCGCCGCCGGTGCCGCCGCGACCGCTGCCGCCGCCGCCCTGATCGCGCTGCCGCTGAACTGGGCGGCCCCCGCACCGCCCGCGCGTCCGACGCCGCCCATGGCGCCCGCCCCGGCCGCCCCCACGCCGGAGGCCACACCGAGTCCGGCGCCGCCGAGCGACTCCACCCGGGCGCCCGGCCCGGGCCCCGCACTGCCGACCGAGGAATCCGCGCCGACCGGTGCCACGCCGTCGCCGTCCGAGCCGTCGCCGTCCACGCCGTCGTCGTCCGAACCGTCGGCCGAGCCGAGCGATCCGCCCGCGCGGCGGGCACCGTCGAGTGCGCCCGGCACCGTGGTGCCCACGCCTGCCACGGACGGAACGGCTGCTACAACGGGGCGATGATCTACCACGTGGTGCCGCTGGCCGAGTGGAACGCCGACCCGGGCCGGCCGTACGCGCCCGCCTCCCTCACGGAGGACGGGTTCGTCCACTGCTCGCCCGACGAGGAGACCACGCTCGCCGTCGTCAACGCCTTCTACCGCGACGCGCCCCGGCCGCTGGTGGCCCTGCTCGTCGACGAGGACCGGCTCACCGCGAGGTGCGGGTGGGAGGCTGCCGCACCCGCGCCGCCGCCGGGTGTCGCCGGGGGCACCCTCTTCCCGCACGTGTTCGGCCCCCTCGACCGTGCGGCCGTCCAGCGCGTGCTGGAGGTCCGCTGGGACGACGGGGGCCGGGCGACGGGCCTGTTCTGATCCGGCCTCAGAGTTCCTGCGGGGTGCTGACGGTGCCGCCGAGCAGCGCGGACGCCGTCTCGACCGGCGTGGTGGCGGGCGCCGACGGCGCGGGTTCGGCGCCGGGGGCGGGGTGGCAGGTGAAGCCGAGGCGGGCCATGGCCCGGGTCACCTCGCCGCCGCTGAAATCGCGCCGGTCCTGCCGGGTGACGACCTCGCCCACCTGCTTGACGGGGTAGCGGCGGCGGCCGATGGTCACGGACTCACCGGTGACGGGTTCGGGCGTGACGCCCTTCATCGAGTCCAGCACCCCGCCCTTGGTGAGGTCGAACGGATACCGGGCGATGACACAGCGCATGATGCCTCCAACGAGCGGAATGGAGCGGGTGGGGTCAGGACCCGGGTCCGGACCGGGTCCGAACCCGGGGCGGGTGTCCTAGGCCGCCGAGCCGGTCGAGCCGCCGGTGGACTGGCGGCGCGGCCTGCGGCGCGGGGACTCGCCGGTGGGCCGCCCCTGGGCGGCGCGGCCCTGGCCGGCGGTGCGGGGCTGTGCGGCGCCGGTACGGGCCTGGGTGCCGGCCCCCTGTCCGCCGCTGCGTCCCTGCGCGGAACGGCCGCGGCGGCCGCGGGACGAGGACCCCGCGCCGGCGGCGGCGCGCCGGGGGCGCTCCACGACCGGTGCGGCGATGACGACGGGGACGCCCGAGGGGGCCTGCGCACCGGTGATGCGCGCCAGCTCCGACTCGCCCGCGCGGACCGGGGTGACCTGCGGGGTGATACCGGCCAAGGACATCAGCCGGGTCATCTCGCGCCGCTGGTCCGGCGTCACCAGGGTGACGACGCTGCCGGACTCGCCGGCCCGGGCCGTACGGCCGCCCCGGTGCAGGTAGTCCTTGTGGTCGCCGGGCGGGTCCACGTTGACGACCAGGTCGAGGTTGTCGACGTGGATGCCGCGGGCCGCGACGTTGGTCGCCACCAGCGCCGTCACCTGCCCGTCCTTGAACTGGGCGAGGGTCCGGGTGCGCTGCGGCTGGGACTTGCCGCCGTGCAGGCCGGCGGCGCGCACCCCGCTCTTCAGCAGGTGCTTCACCAGCCGGTCCACCCGGTGCTTGGTGTCCAGGAACATGATGACCCGGCCGTCGCGCGCCGCGATCTCGATGGTCGCGCGCTGCTTGTCGTCCTCGTGCACGTGCAGCACGTGGTGCTCCATCGTGGTGACGGCACCGGCCGACGGGTCGACGGAGTGGACCACCGGGTCGGTGAGGTAGCGGCGGACCAGCTTGTCGACGTTGCGGTCCAGGGTGGCCGAGAACAGCATCCGCTGCCCGTCCGGCTGCACCTGGTCGAGCAGGGCGGTGACCTGCGGCATGAAGCCCATGTCGGTCATCTGGTCGGCCTCGTCCAGGACCGTGATGGTGACGTCGCCGAGGGCGCAGTCGCCGCGGTCGATGAGGTCCTTGAGCCGTCCGGGCGTCGCGACGACGACCTCCGCGCCGGAGCGCAGCGCGCCGGCCTGCCGGCCGATGGACATGCCGCCGACCACGGTGGCCGACCTGAGGCCCACGGCGCGGGCGTACGGGGTGAGCGCGTCGGTGACCTGCTGGGCCAGCTCCCGGGTGGGGACGAGGACCAGGGCGAGCGGACGCCGCGGCTCGGCGCGCTTGCCCGCCGTGCGGGCCAGCAGGGCCAGGCCGAAGGCGAGCGTCTTGCCCGAACCGGTGCGGCCGCGGCCGAGCACGTCGCGTCCGGCCAGGGAGTTCGGCAGGGTCGCCGCCTGGATCGGGAACGGCACGGTCACGCCCTGGTCGCCCAGCGCGGTCAGCATGCGGGCCGGCAGGTCCAGTTCGGCGAAGGTCTCGACGGCGGGCAGCGCCGGGGTGACGGTCTTGGGCAGGGCGAACTCGCCGCCCTGGGGCGCGGCGGCCGGACGGCGGCCGGAGTTCTGGGGGCGGCCGGCCGAACGGGAGCGACGGGGACCGTCGCCGGCGCGTCGTCGGTCGTTGGTGCGTGCGCGGTTCATGGGGAACCTTCCTTGATACGGCACGTATCAAGGGAGACCCGCAGCGGACGAGCGGCGCAGGGAATCGCAAGAACGAGCCGGACCGGTCGATTTCGGCGTGATGGGCCGGACGGACCGGGAGAATTGGTGAATGCGGGGGAACGCGGAGATACGGGGAACACGGGTAGGTCGAATGCGCGGGGGGATTTCCGTGGCCCCCACGGGACGCCGTGCGCCCGGAAACGCGGCGAGCTGGGGCCCGCACCCCAAGGTGCGGGCCCCAGCTGCGCGGTGTGCGTGAGCGTCAGGCCGGGGTGATGTTCTCGGCCGTCGGGCCCTTCTGGCCCTGCGCGATGTCGAAGGTCACCTTCTGACCCTCGAGCAGCTCGCGGAAGCCCTGCGCGTTGATGTTCGAGTAGTGGGCGAAGACGTCGGGGCCGCCGCCGTCCTGCTCGATGAAGCCGAAGCCCTTTTCGGCGTTGAACCACTTCACGGTGCCGGAAGCCATGTTTTCTCCTTCGGTACGGTGCTCGGAGTTCACCCTGTGTGCACTCCGGTCGCCGCGATGATCACCCCGTCGGAAAAAACCTTCAGGCAACCACAACTGCAACTTCCTCCGACAGTAGCACGCCGTGATCGACCGGGTGCCGGCGATAATCTTGGCCCGATCGGCCGCCGCGGGAATATTCCCGGGACGGCCGCCGGGTCCTCCCCGCCGACCTGCCGGACCGCGCCGGTACGTGGCGCGGAAACCCCCGTACCGAGACAAAGGACACGTCCGTGCGGGCCGGTTCAGCGGAGGTCGGCGAGGTCCTCGGCGGTCAGGACGATCGACCCGGCGGCGGTGTTCTCCTCCAGGTGGGCCGGGGAGCCCGTGCCGGGGATGGCCAGGGTGACGGGCGAGGAGGCGAGCAGCCAGGCCAGGGCGATCTGCGGGACCGTGGCGCCGTGCCGGTCCGCGACCTTGGCGATACGGTCCCCGCTCAGGTCGCTCAGGCCCCCGCCCAGCGGGAAGTACGGCACGTAGGCGATGCCGGCCTCCTCGCAGCGGGCCAGCACCTCCGTGTCGTCGCGCTTGTCGGTGTGGAAGTGGTTCTGGACGGCCGCGACGGGTGCGATCGCCCGCGCCTCGGCGAGGTGCCCGGCGTCCACGTGGCTGAGGCCCAGGTGCCGGATCAGGCCCTCCTCGCGCAGCGCGGCCAGCGCCTCGAAGCGGGCGGCGACGGACTCGCCGTGCGGCGGCGGCTCGATGCCCCCGATGCGGAGGTAGACCAGGTCGAGGCGGTCGACCCCGAGGCTCACCAGGTTCTCCTCGACCAGCGCCCGCAGTGCGCCCGGATCGCTGGTCGCCTCCAGGCCCCCGTCCGGGGTGCGCAGCGGGCCGACCTTGGTGGCGATCACCAGGCCGTCCGGGTAGGGGTGCAGGGCCTCGCGGATCAGGTCGTTGGCGCGGACGGAGCCGTCGCCGCTGGCGTAGAAGGCGGCGGTGTCGATGTGGTCGACGCCGAGTTCCACGGCACGGCGCAGCACGGCGCGGCCGGTCTCCGGGTCGCGGGCCGGGCCGTGGAAGCTGTTGGTGGGCAGGCGCATGGCTCCGAAGCCGAGCCGCCCGATCGGAAGGTCGCCACCGAGGCGGAAGTCGTTGCTCATGCCCTCACCCTGCGCGGCGCGACGCCCACCCGACGAGCCCGTGGCAACTTGCTGCCAAGCGCCCACCCACGGCACGGCACCTCCCGCCGGAGCACAGTGGCCGCCGGCCGTCGGCGACCCTGGGGCCCGTGACGCCGGGGCCGTAGGCGGCACAATGGCCGTATGGCCCCGATGGCAGAGAGCATGACGGTGCACGGTGACACGGAGTTGCTGGCCCGGGCCGGGCATCTCTTCTCCTCGGTCCGGGAGGAGTTCGTCTGTGCCGCGCGCGACCTCGACACCTGGCCCCGCCCCGCCGCCCGGCAGGTCGCCCAGGAACGGGTGCGGGACAGCGGTGCCGCGCACGTCCGCAAGCTGCTCAGCCCGGCCGCGCTGGCCGACGAGGGCGGCCGGGCGCACCTGGCCGAGCTGGCCGCCCGGGGTGCCCGGGTGCGGATCGCCGCCGGTGCGCTGCCGCACGAGACGATCATCATCGACCGGCGTTGGGCGATCCTCGCCGGTGCGGACTCGCCCGGCGGGCGTGCGTACACCGTGACCGGTGCGCCCACCCTGGTCGGCGGCGTGCACGCCCTGTTCGAAGCCGCCTGGGAGGCGGCCACCGACCTCGCGTCCTTCCTGCGGGGCGACCAGCCGCACCTCGACGCCGGGAGCCGGACGGTGCTGCGGGCGCTGGGCTCGGGCGCCACGGACGAGGCCGCCGCACGGGAGCTGGGCATGTCGCTGCGCACCTACCGGCGCCGGGTCGCCGGACTGCTCGACGCCCTCGACGCCGGGTCGCGGTTCCAGGCGGGCGTGCGCGCGGGCGAACTCGGCCTGAGCGGCTGACGGGTCGAGCGGCTGAGCGGCTGAACGGCCGGGGGAACGGTTCGGTGCCCCGCTGCGTCGTCCCCTTCCAGGGCACGGCGGCCGTGTCCCGGGGAGGGGCGGGGCAGTGGGTACGGACGGGTTCGCCAAGTGGACACGGCGGTTCGAGGACGAGCGGGAGCGCAGAGCGGCGCAGGGCGATCCGGACTGGGCGCGGGGCGCCGTACTGCACCGGGCGGTGTGGGCGGGCATCCAGCGTTTCCAGGTCGGCGAGGACGGTGACGGCGCGAACCTCGTCGCCAAGGCCGAGGAGGCGGGCGACGCCGACTACGCGCGGGCGGTGCGGCTCTTCGTCGCCGAGGAGCAGAACCACGCCCGGCTGCTCGCCCGGCTGCTGGCCGCCGGGGGCCGGCCGACGCTGAGCGGCCACTGGAGCGACACCGTCTTCGTACGGCTGCGGCGGCTGCTGGGCCTGCGCACCGAACTGCTGGTGCTGATGATCGCCGAGGTCGTGGCGCTGCGCTACTACCGGGCCCTGCGGGACGGCACCGACGACGCGCTGGCCTCGGAGGTGGCGGGCCGGATCCTGGCCGACGAGCGGCGCCACGTCCCCTTCCACTGCGAGCGGCTGCACCACTCGCTGGCCGAACTCCCCGCGGTGACGCGCCGCCCCGTGATGGCCCTGTGGCGGCTGCTCCTGCTCGCGGCCACCGTGGTCGTCGCCGCCGACCACGGCGCGGGGCTGCGCCGGCTCGGCGTCGGCCGGCGCCGGTTCACGGCCGACGTCATGGCCTCGGCCGCCGAGGTGGCCGACGCGGTGCTCACCCCGCGGCCGGACGCCTGGTCCGGCGACGCGTGAGGACCCGCGCCGCCGGCCGGGCGCCCGCCGTGGCGCCGTACTGCCGCCGTGGGGCCGTACCGCCGTACCGCCGTACTACTTGCTGACGGCGAAGCGCATCAGGGCGTGCTCGTCGCCCTGCTTGATCTTGCCCGTCTCGTTGACGACCTCCAGCTTCCAGGTGCCGCCGACCCGCACCGCCTTGGCCACGGCGCAGCCGTTGTCCTGGCTGAGCAGGCTGGGCCAGATGTCGGCGACCTGCTCCGCGCTGCCCCCGGTCGCGTCGTAGACCTTGAAGCTGATGTTGCGCGCCTTCTGGAAGGAGCTGCCCTTCTTGTACGCGGCGGCGACGAACACGATCGAGGTGATGACGCTCGGGAGCCGCGCGAACTCGACGGTCACCGTCTCGTCGTCGCCGTCCCCGTGGCCGGTCTGGTTGTCGCCGCTGTGCAGCAGCGAGCCGTTGCCCATCGGGTCGAGCGAGTCGAGCCCGGCGAGGCGCACCGGGTCGCCGCCCTGGAGCGCGACGGCGATCAGGTCGAGGTCGGTGCCGGTCTTGCGCCGCAGCTTGCCGAGCACTCCGCCGCTGCTGCCGGCGGTGGGGTCCCAGGAGACGCCGATGGACAGGTGGGTCACTCCGTCCAGGTCCGCGGGGCCGCCTTCCTTGGTGAGCGTGATCATGTGTACGTCATCCTCCGTGGTCGTGCCTGTGCCGCAGAGTCTGCCTGGCGCCGGAACGTTTCGGCAGGGCGGGGCGGCCGGTCAGTTTTCGAGAAGCACCGCGGACCCGCCCGCCCCTACCGTCTAGGACATGAACTCCATCGACTCCGTCACCCTCGAGGTGGCCGACACCGAGGCCGCCGCCCGCTTCTACGCCGACGCCTTCGGGCTCGACGGATCGCGGGTGCGGCTCCGCGCCTCGGACGACCCGACGAGCGGGTTCCGCGGCTTCACCCTGTCGCTCGTCGTCGCCCAGCCCGGCAACGTCGACGCCCTGTTCACCGCCGCCGTCGACGCCGGCGCCACCGTTCTCAAGCCCGCCGCGAAGTCGCTGTGGGGCTACGGCGGAGTCGTGCAGGCACCGGACGGCACGGTCTGGCAGATCGCGACCTCGGCGAAGAAGGACACCGCCCCGGTCACCCGCGACGTGGACGAGATCGTGCTGCTGCTGGGCGTCGAGGACGTCAAGGCCACCAAGCGGTTCTACGTCGAGCAGGGCCTCACCGTGGGCAAGAGCTTCGGCGGGAAGTACGTCGAGTTCGCCACCGGCCCGGGCACCGTCAAGCTCTCCCTCTACAAGCGCCGGGCCCTCGCCAAGGTCGCGGGCGTCTCCGCCGACGGCACCGGCTCGCACCGTCTCGTCGTCTCCGGCGGCACCCGCCCGTTCGCCGACCCGGACGGCTTCGCCTGGCAGCCGGAGCTCAGCCACTGATGGGCTAGTTTCCTGTGCATGTCTTCACGGGAAACACCGCGAATACCCAGGGGCGGGACGCGGGCGAGACTCTGGGCCGTGGCGGGTGCGGCGACCCTCGCGTTCCTCGTCGCGCTGGAGATCGCCGCGCGCCGCTACGGCCTGCCGGGGCCGATGACCAACCAGGCCAAGGAGCTGGTGTTCGCCCCCGCCTCGGGGCCCCTGCTCTACGCCGGGCTGGCGCTGACGATGGTGGTCCTGACCTGGCGGCAGCGGTTCGTGGCGGCGGCCGTCGCGGTCGGCATCGACCTCGCCGTCGTACTGGTGCGGTGGGCGGCGGACGCCACCGCGTCCGGCGGCCACACCTTCGGCAACGGCGCGCTGTGGGTGGTCCTGGGCTGCGGGGCCGTCGCCCTGACGCGGCGCACCGGCCCGGAGCGGATCCTCCTGCTCAAGGGCGTCGGGCTGGGCCTGCTGCTGGTGGCCGGCCGCAAGACGGGCGACGCCTGGCTGCTGATCACCTCCAAGACCCGGCCGGACGTCCTCGACCCGTACGTGGCGACCGCCGACCACGCGCTGGGCAACCCCTCGTGGCTGGTGGGACGGGCCGTCGCGGCCACCGGCCCGGTCGGTGAGCACCTGCTGGACTGGGTCTACGCCCAGCTCGCGGTGGCCGCGGCCGTCGTCGCCCTCTACCAGCTGCGCAAGGTGGGCGCCGAGCGCCGGTTCCCGCGCCACCACCTGGTCCGCACCTTCCTGCTGATAGGCCTGCTCGGGCCGGGCATCTACATGATCTTCCCGGTCGTCGGACCGGTCTTCGCCTACGGCACGGGCGCCTTCGGCACCGGCGGCGCGGAGTGGGCGATCGCCGACCTGTGGCCCCACACGCTCCCGCCGGTCGGCCCGCCCCACGCGTTCACGTACGACGGGGTCACCCCCCGCAACTGCATGCCCAGCCTGCACACGGCGTGGGCCACCGTGATCTTCATCCACTCCCGGAAGGGGCCGCGCGTCCTGCGCTGGGCGGGAACGTTCTGGCTGGTCGCCACGCTCACCGCGACGCTGGGCTTCGGCTACCACTACGCCATCGACCTCATCGCCGGCGTCGTGTTCGCGGTCACGGTCGAGGCGGGGCTGCGCTCCCTGGACCGCGGCTGGGACCGGTCGGGAAGCCTGCTGGTCGCCCACGGGGCGCTGGTGTTCACCGCGATCCTCGCCTCGACGCGCTACCTGTCGCTGGAGATGGCCCGGCACCCGTGGGTCTTCGGCCCGCTCCTGCTGCTGGCGATGGCCTCGGTGATCCACGGCTACGTACGGACCACGAAGGGGTGGGAACCGGTGACGGCGGCGCCGCCGGCGCTCCCGGAACCGCGGCTCGAGGCGGCCTGAGCGCCCCGGGGCCGCATGCCTGCTGAATTGCGAAAGTTCGCAAGTCGTTGGATGCTGGGGCCCCGGGTCCGCAGGAAGCCGCGGACCGGGTTCCCCTGTGGAGACGCGATGAGCACCCTGCTCCAGCCCCTGCCCCACCGGCATGTGCTCACCCTGCCCGCGGCGCCCCCGGCGGTCCGCGTGGCCCGGGAAACGGCCGAGCAGGCCCTCGCCGAGTGGGGCGTGAACCCGGGTCACCCCGCCGTCGCACCCGCCCTGCTGATCCTCAGCGAACTGGTCACCAACAGCGTCCGCCATGCGTCGCCGCCGAGCGAGCAGGTGACCGTCACGTACGTGGTCGGCGACGACTGCCTGGCGTTCGCCGTGCACGACCGGCACCCGCACCAGCCGCGGCTGCACGGCGCGGAGACCGCCGGCCGGACCGGGGGCCTGGCGACCGTCATGGAACTCACCGGCACCCTGGGCGGTACCGCGGTGGTCCGGGGCGACGGCGACGGCCGGGGCAAGAGCATCTGGATCACGCTGCCGCTGTGAGGTGCGGACCGGTGTGAGGCGCGGACCGGCCGCCCTCACGAGGAGCCGTAGCTCGTCAGGGGCGGGGTGCGCAGGGCGATGACGGCCTTGTCGTCGTGGCCGTTGCCGGGCCGGTGGGCGACCAGGGCACGGCACAGGTCCTCGGGCTCCAGCCCCACCAGCCGGGAGGCCGTGACGGCCAGGGCGTCCAGGCCCCGGTCCAGCGGCTGGCCGGGGACCTCCACGAGTCCGTCCGTGAACAGGATGACGGTGCTGTCCACCGGCAGGGGCCGGCAGTGGTCGGGCCGCGGCAGGTCGGGCGCCACCCCGAGGGGGAGTCCGGGCTCCACGTCCAGGTAGCGGACCCGCCCGTCGGGCAGCAGCACGAGCGGCGGCGGGTGCCCCGCGCTGGACCACCGCAGCTGCCACGTGCCGTCGGCGGGCTCCAGCCGTGCGAGGAGCGCCGTGGCCACCGGGGCCTCGTCCAGGGCCGCGTTCATGATCCGGTCGAGCCGGGCGAGGGAGGTGCTGGGCGCGGCGCCCGGGTCGTAGTACAGGGCGCGCAGCATGTTGCGGATCTGGGACATGTCGGCCGCGGCCCGCAGGTCGTGCCCCACGACGTCGCCGATCACCGCCGCGCAGGCCCCGCCGGGCAGCAGCATGGCGTCGTACCAGTCGCCGCCCACGGCGGCGGGCGCGCTCGCCGGGCGGTAGGCCGCGCCCGCGCTGAAGGGCCGCAGGTCGGGCAGGCGCGGCAGCAGCAGCCGCTGGAACTGCTCGCTGCTGTTCTGGACCTGCTGGTAGAGGCGGGCGTTCTCGATCGCCACGCCCGCCGTGCCGGCCAGTGCGCGGATCACGCCCTCGTCGTGCCGGTCGAAGGGCTGCCCGTCCTTGCGTTCGGAGAGGTAGAGGTTGCCGTAGATCCGGCCGCGCACGCTGATCGCCACCCCGAGCAGGCTGCGCATCGGCGGATGTCCGGGCGGGAAGCCCGCCGATTCCGGGTGCCGCGAGATGTCCTTGACCCGCAGCGGCTCGGGGTGGTGGATCAGGTGCCCCAGCAGGCCCCTGCCCCGCGGCAGCTCCACCCCCTCCAGGTCGGCCAGCTCCTTCGTGGTGAGCCCCAGCGGAATGAACTCCGCCAGGAGCCTGCCCTCCTGGTCGAGGACGCCCATGGCCCCGTAGCGGGCGCCCACCAGGTCCATCGCGGTGCGCACGATGCGACGCAGCACCGCGGGCAGCTCCAGCTCACCGGTGATGTTCACGACCGCCTGGAGCAGCTCCTGGAGGGTCCGCTGGGCGCGGGCCAGGGCGTGCAGCTGCTCGCCGATCCGGTTCAGGTCGGAGCTGAGGGGCAGGTCGAGGAGCGAGGCGTACGGCTCGTCGGCGCCGTGGCCGGAAGCCTCTGCGGGCCCCTTCCCGGAGCGGCCGGAGGCCTCTGCGGCCCCCTCCCCGGCCCCCTCCCCGAAGCCCGGGCCGGGGTCCACGTCGGCCGCGGCCGGCTCGTCCGGCGAGCGCCGCCGTTCCTCCGCCATCACGCGTGCCTCGCCTCCCGCCGTGCGGTTCGCCTTCCGCCCAGCCTCGCCCGGCGGCGCGGGGCGTGCCGCCCGTGCGCAGCCGGTCGGAGTAACCGGGCACCGCCCCGGTGCGACCGGGTTCGTCCCGGCGGATTCGGCCTGGCGGGTGGCTCGGGCGAGGATGGGCGGCATGCTGATGAGGACGGGACGGGCGCGACGCGCCCAGGGCGGGCCGACCGGGCCGCGCCGCCGCGGCGCGAGGAAGGCGAAGGCACGATGAGCACGCCGCTGTACCAGTTGAAGGCCGAGTTCTTCAAAACG
Source organism: Streptomyces sp. NPDC111628 (assembly GCF_055635195.1). Taxonomy (NCBI): domain Bacteria; kingdom Bacillati; phylum Actinomycetota; class Actinomycetes; order Kitasatosporales; family Streptomycetaceae; genus Streptomyces; species Streptomyces sp. NPDC111628. The sequence continues at coordinate 447,686 of NZ_JBVKBZ010000005.1, forward strand.
CTCGGCCACCCGGCGCGCATCCGCGTCCTGGAACTGCTGAGCGAGCGCGAGCACGCGGTGGCGGAGATGCTCCCCGAGGTGGGGATCGAGCCGGCCCACCTGTCCCAGCAGCTCGCGGTGTTGCGCCGGGCGAACCTGGTGGTGTCCCGCAAGGAGGGATCGACCGTGTACTACTCCCTGACCAGCCCGCAGATCGCCGAGCTGCTCAGGGTCGCGCGCGGCATCCTGTCCGGTGTGCTCGCCGGACAGGCGGAACTGCTCGCGGACCTCCGGGCCGGCCGGCCCGAGCCGGGGCCCGAGCGGCCGTAGCGCCGCGGGCTCCGCGGGCCGCGGCTCTTCGGCCAGTACCGTGCAGCCATGCCTGATCTGAGCCCCTCCTCCCCTGCCGAGGCCTACGCGGCGCTGCTGCAGGGCAACGCCCGTTTCGTGAGCGGTGACCGTCTGCACCCCAACCAGGACGCCGACCGTCGGTCGGAGCTGGCCCCGCGCCAGCATCCGTTCGCGGTGCTCTTCGGCTGCTCGGACTCGCGGCTGGCGGCCGAGATCATCTTCGACCGGGGGCTGGGCGACCTGTTCGTGGTGCGCACGGCCGGCCATGTGGCGGGCGCGGAGGTGCTGGGCAGTGTCGAGTACGGCGTCAAGGTGCTGGGCGCACCGCTCGTGGTGGTGCTCGGGCACGACTCCTGCGGCGCGGTCACCGCGGCCGCCGAGGCCGAGCGCGGCGGCGCGGCACCGGCCGGTTACCTCGGGGACGTGGTGGAGCGGGTGATCCCCAGCGTGCTCGCCGCGCGCGCCCTGGGGCGTACCGAGATCGACCAGTTCGTGGACGAGCACATCCGCCGCAGCGTAGACGGGCTGGTGGGGCGCTCGGCGCTGCTGGCGAACGAGGTGGCTGCCGGCCGGTGCGCGGTCGTCGGTCTGTCCTACCGGCTGGCCGGAGGAACGGTGAAGCGCGTGGTGGCCCACGGACTCCCGGAGTAGCCACCCTGCTCATGATGCCGCCACGGTGCTCCCCGTGGCACCATGGTGGCGCCACGCGAGTTCCCGAATGTTTCCGCAGGTCGAAGCGGTTTCCATTTCGTCGCCCAGGGTTGGGCGCCATTCGGACTTGCGCGTGACGCCATTGTGGCGCCATCATGGCGTCATGGACCTCACCCCGTATGTCGACACCCTCCGCCGTGAACTCGCGGTGGCCGCCGAGGCCGGTGGCGACGAAGCCCGCGAACTGGCGGAGCGGCTCATCGCTCCGCTGGAGTCGGCGACCCGGCTGACCATGCTCAACGTGCTCTCCGCCGCGATGGACGAGATCACCCGCGACCTGGCCCCCGGTTCCGTCGACGTACGGCTGCGCGGGCTCGAGCCCGACTTCGTGGTGACGCCGCCGCCCACCGAGGGCGGTGGCTCCGCGGAGCCGGCCCCGCCCGTCGAGGCGCTCAAGGCGCCGGCGCCCGCCGACATCGACGAGGGCGGCACCGCCCGCGTCAACCTGCGTCTGCCGGCCCACCTCAAGGCGCGCGCCGAGGAGGCCGCGAGCCGCGAGGGTCTGTCCGTCAACGCCTGGCTGGTGCGGGCCGTGTCGGCCGCCGTCGACGGCGGCGGCACCGCCCCGCGTCCGCCGGAGCGGGCCCGCAACGTCGGACAGAGCTTCACGGGCTGGGTGCGCTAGGGCGGGCCCGGCCCCTGGCGCTCGCACCCGCGCCGTGCCCGCGCCCGAGAGAAACGCAGCGCAGCGCTCACACCACGTCCCACCAGCGGGGACACCCCACGGACTCACGAGGACGGTACAGCCATGCCTTCTTTCGACACTCCCCGACCGATCGCGGTGTCCGCCCACGTGGGCGCCGGTTCCATCCGGTTCACCGCGGGCGACCGGCCCGACACGGTCGTCGAGGTGCGGCCCGGCGACCCGAAGCGGGACAAGGACGTACGGGCCGCCGAGCAGACCGAGGTCTCGTACGCGAGCGGCGTCCTGACGATCAGCACGAAGGAACGCCGCTTCATCGGGCCCTCCGGCGGCGTCGACGTGACGGTGGAGCTGCCCACGGGCTCACGCGTCGACATGGAGGGCTCCTGGACCCAGGTCCTCGGCGAGGGCCGGCTCGGCGAGGTCCGGGTGAAGACCCCGGGCGGCGACGTCCGCCTGGACACGACGGGGCCGCTCCAGCTCACCGCCTCCCACGGCTCGGTCACCGTCGACCGGGTCGAGGGTTCGGCCGAGATCACCACCAGCTCCGGCAGCGTCCGCGTCGGCGTCATCGACGGCCCGGCCGTACTGAAGAACTCGCACGGCTCCACGACCGTGGGCGCCGCACTCGGCGACCTGCGGGTGAAGAACGCCAACGGTGACATCAACGTCGCCCACGCCGAGGCCTCGCTCACCGCGACCACCGCCCACGGCACCCTGCGGATCGACGAGGTGGTCCGCGGCGAGATCCGGCTGGAGACCTCCTACGGCGCCATCGAGGTCGGCGTCCGCGAGGGCACGGCCGCCTGGCTCGACGTCCGTTCGAGCGGGGGGCAGGTGCGCAACACCCTCACCGCGTCCGACAGCCCCGCCGAGACCGAGGAGACCGTCAAGGTCCACGCCCGCACCCGGTACGGCAACATCGACGTCCGCCGCGCCAAGGCCTGAGCGCCGCGCCCGCCCCCTGCGCTCACCCACCCACCCCTTGTCATCCCTGCCATCCCCTGTCATCCCTGTCATCCCCTCGAACGGGAGGGCTCCATGCCTTCATCTGTCATGCCCACGACCACTTCGGGGGCCGGTCCGCAGGCACCCGCCGCCGTCTCCGCCGTGGGGCTGCGCAAGTCCTACGGCGACAAGACCGTCCTCGACGGCATCGACCTGCGCATCCCGGCCGGTTCCGTGTTCGCGCTGCTCGGCCCGAACGGCGCGGGCAAGACCACCGCCGTCAAGATCCTCTCCACCCTCGTCTCGGCCGACGGCGGGCAGGCCCAGGTGGCGGGCCACGACCTCGCCGCCGACCCGCAGGCCGTGCGCGGCGCGATCGGGGTCACCGGTCAGTTCTCCGCCGTGGACGGTCTGATCACCGGCGAGGAGAACATGCTCCTCATGGCGGACCTGCACCTGCTCCCCCGGCGCGAGGGCCGGCGGGTCGCCGCCGAACTGCTGGAGCGCTTCGACCTCACCGAGGCCGCCCACCAGCCCGCCTCCACCTACTCCGGCGGCATGAAACGCCGCCTGGACATCGCCATGACCCTGGTCGGCGACCCCCGCATCATCTTCCTCGACGAACCCACCACCGGCCTCGACCCCCGCTCCCGCCACACCATGTGGCAGATCATCCGCGAACTCGTCACCGGCGGCGTCACCGTCTTCCTCACCACCCAGTACCTGGACGAGGCCGACGAACTCGCCGACCGCATCGCCGTACTCCACGACGGAAAGATCGCCGCCGAAGGCACCGCCGAACAACTCAAACGCATCGTCCCCGGCGGCCACGTCCGACTCCGCTTCACCGACCCCACCACCTACCGCGACGCCACCACCGCCCTGCCCGACAGCACCCCCGACGACGACTCCCTCACCCTCCAGATCCCCAGCAACGGAAGCCAACGCGACCTGCGCACCATCCTCGACCGCCTCGACGACGCCGGCATCGACGCCGACGAACTCACCGTCCACACCCCCGACCTCGACGACGTCTTCTTCGCCCTCACCACCACCGTTCCCGCCCAGACCGACACGACCAAGGAGACGGTCCGATGAGCACCCTCGGCCTCGCCGCGCGCAACTCCTCCACCATGCTGCGCCGCAACCTCCTGCACGCCCGCCGCTACCCCTCCCTCACCCTCAATCTCCTACTCACGCCGATCATGCTGCTGCTCCTGTTCGTCTACATCTTCGGGGACGCGATGAGCGCCGGCATCGGCGGCGGCGCCGACCGGTCCGCGTACATCGCCTACCTCGTACCCGGCCTGGTGCTGATGACCATCGGGTCCACCACGGTCGGCACCGCGGTCTCCGTCTCCAACGACATGACCGAGGGCATCGTCGCCCGCTTCCGGACCATGCCCATCCACCGCGGCTCGGTGATCACCGGGCACGTCATCGGCAGCGTGCTGCAGTCGGTGATCAGTGTGGTCCTCGTCGGCGCCGTCGCCGCGGCCATCGGCTTCCGCTCCACCGACGCCACCGCCCTGGAATGGCTCGCGGCCTTCGCGCTGGTCGCCCTGTTCGCCACCGCGCTGACCTGGATCGCCGTCGGGATGGGCCTGATCAGCCCGAACGCCGAGGCCGCCAGCAACAACGCGCTGCCGCTGATCTTCCTCCCGCTGATCTCCAGCACCTTCGTCCCCATCGACTCGATGCCGGGCTGGTTCCAGCCGATCGCCGAGTACCAGCCCTTCACGCCCGCCATCGAGACCCTGCGCGGACTCCTCCTCGGTACCGAGATCGGGCACAACGGATGGCTCGCCCTCGTCTGGTGCCTCGCCCTCACCGCGCTCGGCTACATCTGGTCGAAGTCGGTCTTCCACCGCGACGCGAAGTAGGGCGTCAGAGAGGTGTCAAAGGCGTTCGCGCCGCCGTATGGAAGCCATCAACGGCGGCCGAAAACGGTCGGAAGGGGGCTCTCATCTCGTTGTCAGCTTCTTTTCCGAACCTCACTAGGAGCCAGCGATGGCCGACGTGGCCTTCGTCGTCACCATGATCGCGGTGTTCGCGTTCGTGGCCCTTGTCGCCAAGGGGGTGACGAAGCTGTGACCGCGGAGAACATCGTCGGCCTGATCGTGGCCGTCGCCCTGCTCGGTTACCTCGTCCTCGCCCTGATCCACCCGGAGAGGTTCTGAGCACCGCATGAGCCCCGTCCTCGCCGGCGTGCTCCAGCTGCTCGCGCTCATGGCCGCGCTGGCGCTCGCCTACGTCCCCCTCGGCAACTACCTGGCCCGCGTCTACTCCTCGCCCAAGCACCTGCGGGTCGAGAAGTGGATCTACAAGGGCATCGGTGCGGACCCGGACACGGAGATGCGCTGGCCCGCCTACCTGCGCGGCGTGCTCGCCTTCTCCCTCGCCGGGGTCCTCTTCCTCTACCTGCTCCAGCGGTTGCAGGGCGTGCTGCCCGGCTCGCTCGGCTTCGCCTCCATCGACCCGGACCAGGCGTTCAACACCGCCGCGTCGTTCGTCGCCAACACCAACTGGCAGTCGTACTACGGCGAGCAGGCCATGGGCCACGTCGTGCAGACCGCCGGTCTGGCCGTGCAGAACTTCGTCTCGGCGGCCGTCGGCATCGCCGTCGCCGTCGCTCTCGTACGCGGCTTCGCGCGGTCCCGCACCGGTGAACTGGGCAACTTCTGGGCCGACCTGGTCCGCGGGGTCGTCCGCGTCCTGGTGCCGATCGCCGTGGTCGGCGCGGTGATCCTGGTGGCCTGCGGGGTCATCCAGAACTTCTCCGGCATCCACGAGGTCGGTCAGTTCATGGGCACCCAGGAGTGGAACGGGGGCGCGGTCGCCTCGCAGGAGGTGATCAAGGAGCTGGGCACCAACGGCGGCGGCTACTTCAACGCCAACTCCGCCCACCCCTTCGAGAACCCGACGCCGTTCACCAACCTGTTCGAGATCTTCCTGATCCTGCTGATCCCGGTCGCGCTGACCCGGACCTTCGGCGTCATGACCGGCTCGGTGCGCCAGGGCTACGCGATCCTCGGCACGATGGCCACCATCTGGGTCGGCTTCGTCGCCCTGATGATGTGGACCGAGTTCGCCCACCACGGCCCCGCGTTGCAGGCGGCCGGCGGGGCGATGGAGGGCAAGGAGCTGCGTTTCGGGATCGGCGGCTCCTCGCTCTTCGCGGTGACCACCACCCTGACCTCGACCGGCGCGGTGGACTCCTTCCACTCCTCCTACACCGGACTCGGCGGCGGCATCACCATGCTCGGCATGATGCTGGGCGAGATCGCGCCCGGCGGGGTCGGGTCCGGGCTCTACGGCATGCTGGTCATGGCGGTCATCGCGGTGTTCGTCGCGGGGCTCATGGTCGGGCGTACGCCCGAGTACCTGGGCAAGAAGATCGGCACCCGCGAGATCAAGTTCGCCGCCTGCTACATCCTGATCACCCCGGCCCTGGTCCTGGTGTTCACGGCCGCGGCGATGGCCCTGCCCACCCCGGGCGACTCGATGACCAACAGCGGGGCGCACGGCTTCTCCGAGATCCTGTACGCCTACACCTCCGCCTCGAACAACAACGGCTCGGCCTTCGCGGGCCTGAACGCCGACACCCAGTGGTTCAACAGCACCCTCGGCCTCGCCATGCTGCTGGGCCGGTTCGTGCCGATGGTGTTCGTCCTGGCCCTCGCGGGCTCGCTGGCCCGGCAGCAGCCGGTACCGGCCACCACGGGAACGCTGCGCACCGAGAAGCCGCTCTTCGCCGGCCTGCTGGTCGGAGCCGTCCTGATCATCACCGGTCTGACCTACTTCCCGGCCCTCGCCCTGGGCCCGCTCGCCGAAGGGCTGGCGGCATGAACACCGACACGCAGCAGACCGACGCACGGAACCAAGGGGACTCCATGTCCACAGCCACTGAGACCCGGGCGCCGCACGACGACGCGCCCTCCGGGCACCAGCCCGGTCAGGGCCGCGTCGGTGCGGGCCTCTTCGACCCGAAGCAGCTGGTCAAGTCGCTGCCCGACGCCTTCCGCAAACTCGACCCGCGGGTGATGGTGAAGTCGCCCGTCATGTTCGTCGTCCTCGTCGGCTCCGTGCTGACCACGGCCTTCTCCTTCACGGACCCCGGCGACTGGTTCGGCTGGACGATCAGCGCCTGGCTCTGGCTGACCGTGCTCTTCGCCAACCTGGCGGAGGCGGTCGCCGAGGGCCGCGGCAAGGCCCAGGCCGACACCCTGCGCAAGGCCAAGACCGACACCGTCGCCCGCCGGGTAGACGGCACCACGGTCCCCGGCACCGGGCTCACGGTCGGCGACCTGGTCGTCTGCGAGGCCGGGGACGTCATCCCCGGCGACGGCGACGTCGTCGAGGGCGTCGCCTCGGTCGACGAGTCGGCGATCACCGGCGAGTCGGCGCCCGTCATCCGCGAGTCCGGCGGCGACCGGTCCGCGGTCACCGGCGGGACCAAGGTGCTCTCCGACCGCATCGTCGTGAGGATCACCACGAAGCCGGGCGAGACCTTCATCGACCGGATGATCAACCTGGTCGAGGGAGCGGCCCGGCAGAAGACGCCGAACGAGGTCGCGCTGAACATCCTGCTGGCCTCGCTGACCGTCGTCTTCCTGCTGGCCTGCGCCACCCTGCCGCCGTTCGCCGACTACGCGGGCACCCACCTGGACATGATCGTGCTGGTGGCCCTGCTGGTCTGCCTCATCCCGACCACGATCGGCGCCCTGCTCTCCGCGATCGGCATCGCGGGCATGGACCGCCTGGTGCAGCGCAACGTGCTGGCGATGTCGGGCCGCGCGGTCGAGGCCGCCGGTGACGTCTCCACGCTGCTCCTCGACAAGACCGGCACCATCACGCTGGGCAACCGGCAGGCGGCCGAGTTCGTGCCGGTCCGCGGTGTGACGGAGGCCGAACTCGCCGACGCCGCCCAGCTCTCCTCGCTCGCCGACGAGACACCCGAGGGCCGCTCGATCGTCGTCCTCGCCAAGGAGAAGTACGGCCTGCGCGAGAGGCAGCAGGGCGAGCTGGCCGGTGCCGAGTGGATCGAGTTCACCGCCCAGACCCGCATGTCCGGCGTGGACGCCGACGGCCGCAAGGTCCGCAAGGGCGCGGCAGGCTCGGTCGTCGCCTGGGTCGGGGAGCGCGGCGGCACGGTCGCCGAGGACGCGGACACGGCAGTCGAGGACATCTCCGCGGCGGGCGGCACGCCACTGCTCGTCGCCGTCGAGGACGAGCGCGGCGCCCGCGTCCTCGGTGTCGTCCACCTCAAGGACGTCGTCAAGCAGGGCATGCGCGAGCGGTTCGACGAGCTGCGCCGCATGGGCATCAAGACCGTCATGATCACGGGTGACAACCCGCTGACGGCCAGGGCGATCGCCGACGAGGCGGGCGTCGACGACTTCCTCGCCGAGGCCACGCCCGAGGACAAGATGGCCCTCATCAAGCGCGAGCAGGCCGGCGGCAAACTGGTCGCGATGACCGGCGACGGCACCAACGACGCCCCCGCGCTGGCCCAGGCGGACGTCGGTGTGGCGATGAACACCGGCACGTCGGCCGCCAAGGAGGCCGGCAACATGGTCGACCTCGACTCCAACCCCACCAAGCTGATCGAGATCGTCGAGATCGGCAAGCAGTTGCTGATCACGCGCGGGGCGCTCACGACGTTCTCGATCGCCAACGACGTCGCCAAGTACTTCGCGATCATCCCGGCGCTCTTCGCGGCCGTCTACCCGGGCCTGGACAAGCTCAACGTCATGGGGCTGTCCTCCCCGGACTCCGCGATCCTGTCCGCGGTGATCTTCAACGCGCTGATCATCGTCGTGCTGGTGCCGCTCTCGCTGAAGGGCGTGCGCTACCGGCCCATGAGCGCCGACCGGATGCTGCGCCGCAACCTCGCCGTCTACGGACTGGGCGGGCTGATCGCCCCGTTCATCGGCATCAAGCTCATCGACCTGATCGTCTCGCTCATTCCCGGAATCGGCTGACCGACATGAACACTTCCCTGACCAACGCCGCCCGGCTGTTCACCGCGGGCCTGCGCGCCCTGCTCGTCCTGACCGTGGTCACCGGCATCGTCTACCCGCTCGTCGTCACCGGCGTCGCCCAGGGGCTGTTCCCCGGGAAGGCGAACGGCTCCGAGATCAAGGCGGACGGGAAGGTCGTCGGCTCCTCCCTCATCGGCCAGTCCTACAACCTGCCGCTGAAGGAGGGCCAGGAGACCCCGGAACCGGACCTGAAATGGTTCCAGGGCCGCCCGGCCAACGGCCTCGGCACCAACACCGTGAACACCCAGTACGAGCTGATCCTGTCCGGGGCCACCAACCGCTCCGCCGACAACCCGGAGCTCGTCCAGTGGGTGAAGGAGGCCAAGGCCGCCGTAGTCGAGGACAACTCCGTGCCCGGCCACCCCGTGCGGCCCGAGGACGTGCCCGCGGACGCCGTCACCTCCTCCGGCTCCGGCCTGGACCCGGACATCTCCCCGCGGTACGCCGACCTCCAGGTGCACCGGGTCGCCGAGAAGAACGGCCTGCCCGCCGAGCGCGTCCAGAAGCTCGTCGACGAGCACACCACCCCCCGCACCCTCGGCTTCATCGGCGAACCGCGGGTGAACGTCCTCGAACTCAACATCGCGCTCGGGGAACTGGTGGCACCGGGGGCCGGGCACTGAGCCGCGGTTACAATCCGGGCCATGGCCCTGACCGTGAGCGACGTGGAACGGTTCGAGGCCTCCAGGCGCCGTCTGGAGGCCATCGCCTACCGCCTGCTCGGCTCGGCGAGCGAGGCGGAGGACGCCGTGCAGGAGACGTTCCTGCGCTGGCAGGCGGCCGACGTCGCACGCGTCGAGGTTCCCGAGGCCTGGCTGACGAAGGTCCTCACCAACCTGTGCCTCAACCAGCTCACCTCGGCCCGCGCCCGCCGGGAGACCTACGTGGGCCAGTGGCTGCCCGAGCCGCTGCTCGCCGGGGACCCGATGCTCGGCCCGGCGGAGACGGCCGAGCAGCGCGAGTCGGTCTCCCTGGCGGTCCTCGCCCTGCTGGAGCGGCTCTCCCCGGGCGAGCGGGCGGTGTACGTCCTGCGTGAGGCCTTCGGCTACCCGCACCGGGAGATCGCCGCGATCCTCGACATCACGGAGGACGCCAGCCAGCAGACCCTGCACCGGGCCAGGAAGCACGTCGCGCAGGGCAGGGCCCGCACCGAGGTCGACGAGGCCGCGGCCCGGCGGATCGTCGACGAGTTCCTCGCGGCGGCCACCAGCGGCCGGACCGAACCGCTGGTCGAGCTGCTCACCCGGGACGCCGTGTCGATCGGCGACGGCGGCGGGAAGGTGCCGGCCCGCGCCAAGGCGTTCGAGGGCGCCCAGGCCGTGGCGACGTTCCTGCGGGGCCTGTTCAAGCCCGGCAGGGCCAAGCGCGAGCTGACCGGCGGTCCCGCCGAGATCTACGCCGCCACCGCCAACGGCGACCCCGCCCTGGTGGCCGTCGTGCACGGCCGGGTCATCGGGATCATGTGCCTGGAGGTCACCCCCGAGGGGCTCGCGGGCTTCCGCAACCAGGTCAACCCCGACAAGCTCGAACGGGCCGGCCGCCGGTGGGAGGCCGACGAGCACGGGGAACCCCTGTTCCGGATCTGACCCGGGCCCGGCCTCCCGGACCTCGCCGCCGCTCCCACCCCTCCCGGGCCCCGGCCGGAATGTGGTGCGCGTCACTCCCGACCCTGTCAGGAATCGGCGGGCTGCCCGGTTCAAGGGGCGAGTCCCGCTGGAGAGAGCCCCAGCGGCCGGAGACAAGGGAGCACGTCATGCAGCACACCCCGCGGCACCGCATCGTCGTCCTGGGCGCCGGATACGCCGGAGCCGTCGCCGCCGGTCGTCTTGCCAGGCGACTGCGGAGCGAGGACGCGGCCATCACCCTCGTCAACGCCGAGCCCCACTTCGTCGAACGGGTCAGGATGCACCAGCTCGCCGTCGGCCAGGACCTCAGGGCCCGGCCGCTGGACGAGATGTTCGCGGGCACCGGGGTCGAGGTGCGGATCGCGAAGGTCACCGGCGTGGACGCCGACCGCAGGACCGTCGCCGTCACCGACGAGGACGGCGCCGGTGAACTGGCCTACGACACCCTCGTCTACGCCCTCGGCAGCGCCTGGAACCCGCAGGACGTCCCCGGTGCCGCGGAGCACGCCCACGAGATCGCCGGCCGCCCGGGAGCGCTCCGGCTGCGCGAACGCCTGGCGGGGCTGGAGGCCGGCCGGAGCGTGGTCGTCGTCGGCGGCGGACTCACCGGCCTGGAGGCCGCGTCCGAGATCGCCGAGGCCCGCCCGGACCTCGACGTGTCGCTCACGGCCCGCGGCGAACTCGGCGACTGGCTCTCCCCCAAGGGCCGCCGCCACCTGCGGAAGGTCTTCGCCGCCCTGGGCATCACGGCACACGAGAACGCCGCCGTCACGGCCGTGGCCGCGGACCACGTCGTCACCGCCGACGGCACCGCCGTCCCGGCCGATGTCACGGTGTGGACCACCGGATTCGCCGTCCACCCCCTGGCGAGTGCCACCACGCTGAACGTCACCGACACCGGCCGGATCGTCGTCGACGGGACCATGCGCTCGGTGTCCCACCCGGACGTGTACGCGGTCGGCGACGCGGCGCTGGCGGCGGGACCCGGCGACCGGCCGCTGCGGATGTCGTGCGCCTCGGGCGTCCCCACCGCCTGGCAGGCCGCCGACGCCATCGCGGCCCGGCTGACCGGCGGGAAGCTGCCGAACGTGACGCCGCGCTACTTCAACCAGTGCATCTCGCTCGGCCGGGGCCAGGGCCTGATCCAGTACGTCACCGCCGACGACCGCGCCGTGCGCGCGGCGCTGACCGGACGGCTCGCCGCCCTCTACAAGGAACTCGTCTGCAAGTCCGCGGCCTGGGGCGTCGCCAACCCGACCCTCGGCGTCCCGACCCGTCGCCGCCCGGTGGCGTCCCGCACCCCGGAGCCGGTCCCGACGACCTGAACGAGGGACGCGCTACCGCACCGGGAAGCCGAAGGTGTGGCCCTGCTCCTTCAGCCAGGGCAGGACCTGCCGCAGGGCTTCGACGGTCTGGGTGCGGTCGCCCCCGGCGTCGTGGAAGAGGATGGTCGGCCCGTTGGGCAGCTCCCGCTTGACGGTGGCGACGATGGCGTCCGCGCCCGGCCGCTCGAAGTCCTTGGTGTCCACGTTCCAGCCCAGCGGGCGCATGCCGTGGGAGGCGGCGAGCTTGCGGCTGTAGGGGGTGAACGCCCCGCCGGGGGCCCGGTAGTACACCGGCCGCACGCCCCCGGACGCCTTGATGATCATGCGCTCGGCGTCGAGGATCTCCTTGGACTGGTAGGCCTCGGACTTCTTGTCCATGGTGGTGTCGTGCGACACCGTGTGGTCGCACAGCCGGTGCCCGGCCGCGACGACGTCCTTCACGAGATCCGGGTGGGCCTCGGCCTGAAGGCCCGTCATGCAGAAGGTGGCCTTCACGCCGTACTCCTTCAGCAGGTCGAGCACTTGAGGCGTCCACGCCGGGTCGGGGCCGTCGTCGATGGTGATGTTCACGCCGCGCGGCCCCGCGTCCGAGGCGTGCGCGATGCTGATGTCGACGGGCTTGGCTTCGCCGCCCGGCGTGGCCGACGCGGACGCCCGCGGCGTCGCGCCGTCGCCGACGGAGTCGGCCTGCGCGGTCCACACCGAGGCGCCGACGGCGAGCACCGTCACACCGAGCGCCGCCCCGACCACCTTGCCGTACCAGCCCCGTCCACCACCGTGCCGCGCCATGTCCGCCGCCCCGCCTTCGCGTAGTCACTCGCCGCCGGTCCCGATCACGTCGGGAACCACATGACAGGACGGAAGAAACCCGCCCCGGGATCCCTCCGTTACCGATCACGGACAATCCCGGGGGAGTACACGGACAACTCGACGGCCTACGGCTCACCCGAGGGCGTACTGCCAGAGGTAGGCCCCGGCGCCAGTGCAAGCCGTGCCCGACCCGGCGATCCAGTACAGGGAGAAGGTGTTGAGGGGGACCTTGTCCCAGGGCTTCTCCTCCTGTTCCCGGATGTCGGCCGCGACCTTCTTGGCGATCGGCGCCAGCATGACGACGAACGTGAGCAGGACACCGCTGTAGATGTAGAGGGTGTGCGGGACGGAGTAGCCCTTCACCGTGGCGTTGGGCAGCAGGAACAGCCAGCCGGCCAGCGGGGCGGCGAACATGCGCAGCCGGGCCTTGGGCGTCGGCATGCACCAGTACATCGCGGCCGCGTAGACGACGGTGGCGCCGAAGGCAATGAGCCACCAGACTTCCGTGCTCAGTCGAACGGACATCATCCCGGCCCCCCTTCCGGACGGAAGCCTAGGCAACCCGGCCGCCCGGCGTGAGCGGGCCTTCCGGCACTGGAGGATGGCCGAAGTCTGCCGTGTTCCGGCAACTTCAGGCGTCGTCCGGGCCGGTGCGGGGCCGGGAGCGGAACGTGCGGCGGTAGGTGTCGGGCGGCACGCCGACCGTGCGGTTGAAGTGCCGGCGCAGGGTCGTGGCGGTGCCCATGCCGGTGGCCGTCGCGATGGCGTCGACGGAGTCGTCGGAGTTCTCCAGCAACTCCTGGGCACGGCGGATCCGTTGGGTCAGCAGCCAGCGCAGCGGGGTGGTGCCGGTCACCGTCCTGAAGTGGCGGCCCAGGTTGCGCGGACTCATCCCCGCCCGACGCGCCAGGTCCGGCACGCCGAGCGGGCGGTCGAGGCGCTCGAGCACCCAGGGGAACAGCGCGGCGAGCGAGTGCTCGTCCCGCACGGGCACCGGCGCGGCGACGAACTGGGCCTGGCCGCCCGCCCGGTGCGGCGGCACGACCAGGCGGCGGGCGACGGCGTTGGCGACGGCCGAGCCGTGGTCGAGCCGGACCAGGTGCAGGCACAGGTCCATCGCCGCGGCCGGGCCGGGCGGCGTCCCGTCAGGCCCGGGCCGGCGCGGCGTCCGTGGCGGCCCCCGCCGCGCCCAGGGCGTGCAGGATGCGGGCCAGGTCGGCCGGTGCCGCCGCGAGGCGGACCGGCTCGCCCGCGTCGTCGAGCTCGGCGACGTGCCAGCCGCGGGGCACGCCGTCGCCGTCGCCGCCGCGCGGACGCCGTACGCCCTGGACGGTGAGCCGGTGCGCGGGAACGGGCTTCGCCGCGAACCGCCCCGGTCCGGGGTGGGGGACGACGGCGGGCGGGCCGTCGCCGAGCACGACGTGGGTGCCGAAGTGGTTCGGGTTGTAGTCGGTGCTCTCCAGGAAGCGGGCGGCGAGGAACACGTCCTCTCCGGCGGCCTCCCGGGGCACCGACCCGGTCGCCGTCGCGGCCGTCGCGGCGACCTGCGGCGTGCGGATCCGGGTCGCGCGCCACGCCAGGACGAGGAGGCCCAGCGTGACCAGGGACCCGGCGGTCGCCCAGGCGAGAGGCCCGGGAGAAGCCGGCGGGCCCAGGGGATGGACGTAGCAGAACGGCAGCAGCCACAGCGCGGTGACGACCAGCACACCCGCGAACGGCAGCGCCGACGGCAGCACCTCGTCGTCGGGAAGCCGGCGCCCGCGCCGGTGCGTCAGCACCCGGGCGCCCGGGTATCCGGCCGCGAGGGCGAGCGCGGCGGCGAGCACGGCCACCGAACCGGCGCTGGTGAAGTGCTCCCGCCACACGTGGTGTTCCGTCGCCACCACCCTCACCTGCCCGCGCCACAGGGTGAGTTCGACGCGGTCACCGGACCGGAAGCCCCGGGCGCCCTCGCGCGAGACCGTGACCCGGTCCACCGGCCGGCCGTCGGCGAAGTACAGCCGGCTGGGCTGCTTCGCCTTGCCCACCTCGGTCCGCGCGATCACGGCCGGCCGGGTGGTGAGGCACGCGCCGCGCTCCGCGGACGGCGTCCCGGCGGCGCACGGGACGGCCGAGTCCCACGCCTCCTTCGTCGCCCCCGTGACCGGCACGAACCACGCGGCCGACGCCGCCCCCGCGAGCAGCAGCAGGCACAGGACCAGCGGTACGGCGGCGCCCCGCCCGGCGGTGCGCCTGGAGATGACGGCGAGATGGTCCGACTCGGGGCTCCCGTGCCGACGGTGCAGGGCCCGCAGCGCGTCCAGCGTCGCGTCGAAGTCCGGCCGGTCGTCCCGGGACCCGGACACCGGCAGGGGCAGCCGCCGCGTCCGCCCGTCGCGCAGCAGTACACCGACCCGGAAGTACTCCTCCCCGTGCCGCCCGTACTGGATGTGGACGCGCAGGTCGGCGATGTCGTCCCACGGCATGCTCCGGCGACGGCGCAGCAGCGAGCCGTACCGCACGCCGTACGCGTCGGCGCCCACCTCGAGGGTGACTCCGTGGAGGAAGGCGACGCCCACCAGGGCGGCCAGCAGCCCGCCGCCCACCCACCAGTCCACGAGGACACCCGAGTACACCAGGCGCCCCGCGGCCAGGACGGCCCCGGCCGCGCCCACCCCGACGCACACCCACAGGGGCCGCCTGCGCAGGGGCCGGACGCTCACTTCCTGGCCGACGGTCATGCGCGCATGATGCCACCGGCCGCGACGCGCCCGCCTGTACGGCATCCGGCAGTGTTCCGGCCCGTCAGGCTGCCGGGGACCGGTGCGAGGGCGGAACCGGCGCCGACGACGCGGGCTCCTTGTACCGGGAGGCGGTCGGATGGCACCGTGCAGCCTGACGGGGGAGACATGCGACCACCAGACGAACCGAGCACCGGCCGGGGTGCGGACACGCACGAGTTCGACGCCTTCTACGCCGAGAGCGTCGGCCGGCTCATCGGTCACCTGTACGCGATGACGGGCGACCTCGCCGAGGCGCAGGACGTGGTCCAGGAGGCCTTCGCCCGGGCCTGGGAACGGCGGACCGAGCTGGATCTGAACGGCGCCCCCGAGGCGTGGGTGCGCACGGTGGCCTGGCGGCTGGCGGTCAGTCGGTGGCGGAAGGTGCGCACCGCGCTCGCCTTCGCCCGGCGCCAGGGCCCGCCGGCCGTCGTTCCGCCCCCGGAACCGCACCACGTGCTGCTGGTCCAGGCGCTGCGGCGGATACCCGAGGCGCAACGACGGGCCGTGGTCCTCCACCACCTGTGCGACCTGACGGTCGAGCAGGTGGCCGCCGAGGTCGGCAGCCCGGTCGGTACGGTCAAGGCGCAGCTGAGCCGGGGCCGGGCGGCGCTGGCCCGGCTGCTGTCCGACACCGAGCTGGATCCGCGGACGAGTCGCCTGCCGGAGGTGCGCCATGGCTGACAGGCCGGGATCGGAGCCCGAACTGGAGCCGGAACTGGGGCCAGGACCGGGGCCAGGACCGCTGCGCGGGCTGGAGGAGTCCCTGGCGGACCTCGCCGAGACCGGCCGCCGGCACGCGGTACCGCCGGCCCCGGAGCGGATCCGGGCGCGCGGCGAACAGCGCCTGCGCCGCAGACGGGCCGCACTGGCGTCCGGCGGCGCGCTGCTGGCCGCGGCGGTGGCCCTGGGCGGCCTGTCGCTGGTCCGGGCCGCCCGGGACCCCGAGCCGCCCGCCGTCCTCCCGACGGCGACCGCTTCGCCCTTCGTGCCGCCGACGCCCGCTCCGGGAGCGGAGTACGCCGAGGAGCTCGCCTACGTGTACGACGCGGTGGCCCGGGGCGACACGGTGCGGGTCACCGTCGAACCGCTGCGTACCGGGCCGGGCGGGGCGACGCCCACGGGCGAGGTGCACACGCTGACCCTGCCGCGGGGGACGCCGGTCGAAGCACGGCGGCTGTCCGGCGGGAACCCGGCGGACATGCGACTGGACGAGCTGCTCGACCGGCTGGCAGCCGGGCGGGAGTGGGCCTTCGCGATCGACTACGACGGCGAGGGCCGCGTGCACTCGCTGCGGGAGGCGTACTGGCTCGGCGACTGATCCCGCGGGAAAACCCGCATCAGGATGCAACCCGACGGGTGGGCCGGCGCGTAGAGAGTGCGTATCCAGAACGCACCACGTCCTTGGGGGGACTTCATCATGCGCGTCGCACACCGCCGGACCACCACCGTCCGATGCCTCACCGCCCTCACCGTCGGCCTGCTGGCCCTGACCGGCTGCGGCGGACCGGACGACGGACCGGACGACGGACAGGCCCCCGCCGCCACCGCCACCGCGTCCGTGACCTCGGAGGCGCCTGCCCCGTCGCCGGACGGGACCGCCCCGAGCACCTCGCCGAGCGCCACCTCGCCGAGCGCCACCGCGGCGAGCGCCACCGCGGCCCGCTGGGCGGGCACCAAGCAGTTCGTGCAGATCGACGACGCCCGGACCGGCGACGGACGGACCTACCTGTCGGTGCGTCCCGCCGAGAAGAAGCCCCACCCCCAGTTCGAGGCATGGGTGATCGTCCCGGGCGAGGGGCCCTACACCGAGGTGAGCATGACCGAGGACGCCCAGGTGCTCCTGTCGGTCCCGCTCGGCGACGCGAAGCACCCCGCCGCGTACGCCCAGGACGAGTTCGTCAGCCGCCTGACGGCCCGGCCCTCCTCGGACCGTGCGCTCCTCGGCTACGACCTGAGCTTCGACGGCCAGGGCCGAGTCACCAGGGTGCAGTCGCTGTACACCCCCTGACGGCCGGGCGCCGCCCACGCGTCAGTCGCGGTAGGCGTGTGTCTGGGTGGCCTTCACCGTGGCCCAGACGGTGGCGCCGGGGTGCAGGTCCAGGTCGGCGGCGGCGAGCGTGGTCAGGTCGGCGGCGAGGGGGAGTTCGCCGGTGAGGTCGGCGCGGATCTGGTCGCCGTGGGTCTCCAGACCGGCCACTTCGCAGCGCCAGACGTTGCGGGCGCTGGAGCCGGTGGGACGGTCCCGGTGCAGGGTGACGGCGCTGGGCGGGAAGGCGACGAAGACCGGCCCGGTCAGCTCCTCGGTGGTCGTGATCGCGGGCCCGTCGTCGAGCCGTACCGTGTGGCCCTCGGCCCGGCCCCGGTAGAGGTTGAGACCGACCAGGTGGGCGATGTAGTCCGTGCGCGGACGGCGGGCGATGTGGGAGGGGGTGCCCTCCTGGACGACGTGGCCGTCCTCGACGACGACGAGGCGGTCGGCGAGGACCATGGCGTCCAGCGGGTCGTGCGTGACCAGTACGGCGACGGCCTCGAAGTCGGCCAGATGGCGGCGGAGTTGGGCGCGGACGTCGAGGCGGGTGCGGGCGTCGAGGGCCGCGAGCGGTTCGTCGAGCAGCAGCAGCCGGGGGTGGGTGGCCAGGGCGCGGGCGAGGGCGACGCGCTGGGCCTGGCCGCCGGAGAGCCGGCGCGGTTTGGCGGCGGCGTGCCCGGCGAGACCCAGGCGCTCCAGCCAGGCGGCGGCCTGCGTCCGGGCCTGCGCCCTGGTCGCGCCCCGGCAGCGCGGCCCGAAGGCCACGTTGTCGAGCGCGGTCAGGTGCGGGAAGAGCAGGTAGTCCTGGAAGACGACCCCGACCGGCCGGGACTCCGGCGGCGTACGGTCCAACTCCGCGCCGTCGAGCCGCAGATGGCCCTCCGAGAGCGGGACGAGACCGGCGAGGGCACGCAGGGCGGTGGTCTTTCCGGCGCCGTTCGGGCCCAGCAGCGCGACGACGTCGCCGGGGGCCGCGGTCAGGGCCACGTCGAGGCGGAAGCCGCCCCGCTCGACGACGAGCCGCGCGTCGAGCCCCCCGTCGATTCCCTGGTCCCCGGCGGCCGTGCTCGTCCGTGCGGTGTTCTTCCCGGTGTCGTTCTTCCCGGTGTCGGTCATGAGGCGGTCATCCAGCGGTCGCGCAGTCCGGCGAGTACGGCGATGGACACGGCCAGCAGGACCAGGCTGAGGGCGACGGCCGCCTCCGGGTCGCTCTGCAGCGCGAGGTAGACCGCCAGCGGCATGGTCTGGGTGCGGCCGGGGAAGTTCCCGGCGAAGGTGATCGTCGCCCCGAACTCGCCGAGCGCCCGCGCCCAGGCCAGCACGGCACCGGCGGCGATCCCGGGCGCGATCAGCGGCAGCGTGACCCGCCGGAACGCGGTGAAGCGGGAGGCACCGAGGGTGGTGGCCGCCTCCTCGTAGCGGGGATCGGCGGCGCGCAGGGTGCCCTCGACGCTGATGACGAGGAACGGCATCGCCACGAACGCCTCCGCGAGGATCACACCGGTGGTGGTGAACGGCAGCGTGATCCCGAACCAGGAGTCCAGCCACTGCCCGACGACGCCGTTGCGGCCCAGCGCCATGAGCAGGGCGACACCGCCCACCACCGGCGGCAGCACCAGCGGCAACGTCACCAGGGCCCGGACCAGGCCACGCCCCGGAAACTCCACCCGGGCCAGCAGCCAGGCCAGCGGCACGCCGATCACCATGCTCACCAGGGTCGCCGCCGTGGCGCAGATCAGCGACAGGCGCAGCGCCTGCCACACCTCGGTACTGGTCAGCAGCTCGGGCATGCTCGCCCAGGGCGCCCGGATCAGCAGGGCGACGAGGGGGAGCACCAGGAACGCCAGGCCGATCAGCGCGGGCACGAGCAGCGGCAGGGGCGCACCGCCCCGGACCTGGCGACGCCGCCGCGGCCCGCCCGTGCGGGGGCCGGCCGGGGCACCGGTCTTGCGCGGGGTGGTCACGGCGCCGTGAACCCGGCCCCGGTCAGGACCTTCTGCCCTGCGGCGGACCGCACCAGCTCGATGAACGCCTGGCCGACGTCCGCGTTGGGGGCGTCCTTGAGCAGGGCGATCGGGTAGTCGTTGACGGCCTTCGCCGACTCGGGGAACTCCACGCCCGCCACCTTGTCACCGGCCGCCTTCACATCCGTCCGGTAGACGACCGCGGCGTCGGCCTCCTTGAGGACCACCTTGTTGAGCGCCGACTTCACGTCCTCCTCGTAGGAGACCGGGGTGAGTTCGAGACCGGCGGCGGTCAGCGCCTTCTGGGCGGCCGCGCCGCACGGCACCGCCTTGTCGCACAGCACGACCTTCAGACCGTCCCCGGTGAGGTCCTTCAGGGAGGTGACCTGGTCCGGGTTGCCGGGCAGGGTGGCGATCTCCAGCCGGTTGCGGACGAAGGTGGCCGGGGTCCCGGCGGCGGCATCCGCGTCCGTGACGACCTTCATCGTCCTGGGGCTGGCGGAGGCGAACACGTCGGCCGGTGCCCCGCTGGTGATGCCCGCGGCGAGCGAGTCGCTGCCGCCGAAGTTGAAGACGACCTCGGTGCCGGGGTGCTGCTTCTCGAACTCCTCGCCCAACTCGGTGAAGCTCTCCGTCAGCGAGGCCGCGGCGAAGACGTTCACGGTCCCGGACAGCCCGTCCGAACCGCCGCCCGCCGAGGAGGCACCGGAGCCGGAGCCGGAGTCGGAGCCGGAGTCGGAGGACGAGCAGGCGCTCAGGGCCACCAGCGCGGCGGCACCTGCGCCGGTCACCTGAAGCATCCGGCGAATCCGGCGCGCGGAACGGGTCATCACGAGTCCACTCCCGAGGGTCAGGGCAGGCAGGTCAGGGACGGAACATACGCCGAGCATACTGCCGCAGATGCAAGTCGAAAGTCTCCTGGCGCTTCGCATGAGCGGGGTCATTGATCCCGTCACCTTGCATGTGCGTTCATACGGCGCGTATGTGCGGCCGGGCTTGCCCGGTGCGCCCCCGACCAACGGGCCGACCGGGTCAGACCCGGTCGACGTGCACGTTCGTCGACTTCACCCGGGCGGTGGCCTCCACCCCGACCTCCAGCCCCAGCTCCTCCACGGCCTCCCGTGTGAGCAGCGAAACCAGCCGGTGCGGACCGGCCTGGATCTCCACCTGGGCCGCCACGTCGCCGAGCTTGATCGCGGTGACGATGCCGGGAAAGGCGTTGCGCACCGAGGTGTAGGAGGTGTCCTCCTCACCGCTCCCGCTCTGCGCGAGCTCCACGGAGAAGGCGGCCAGGTCCTTCCCGTCGATGAGCCGCTTCCCGGCCTCGTCGCGATGGGTCGCCACCCGGCCCGCGTCCGCCCACCGCCGGGCGGTGTCCGGGCTCACGCCGAGGAGCCGCGCCGCCTGGCCGATCGTGTAGGACTGCATGGCCGCCAAGATAGATCAGCGGCGGGCCGCCTGAGGAACGCGCGGTCCGGGAAACGGGCCACCGCTTGCGTCGATGACCTGCCCGGTGACCCGGCGCGCCGCGTCGACTCCGGTGCGGACCGGGCGCTCCCGGCCCCTGTCATCGACGCCAGAAGAGGTGGTGCGTCATGCCGCTCGGGCTGGGCACGACCTCCATGTGGTACCGGTCCAGCAGCTGCTCGGGCGAGTCCCAGAGGCGCAGCCCGGACCCGAGCGTCACCGGCGCGACGGCCACGTGCAGGGTGTCGACGAGACCGGCTTCGAGGAACTCCCGGACGGTGCTCACACCGCCACCGAGCCGGACGTCCTTGCCCTGCGCGGCCTCCCGCGCCTGCGCGAGCACGGTGGCGGGTTCGCCGTCCACGAAGTGGAACGTGGTGTCGGAGAGCGTGAACGAGGGACGCGCGTGGTGGGTCAGGACGAACACCGGCGTGTGGAACGGCGGCTCGTCGCCCCACCAGCCCTGCCACTCGTGGTCCTGCCACGGGCCGCGCTGGGGCCCGAACTTGTTGCGGCCCATGATCTCGGAGCCGATGTTGTGGCTGAAGTCCCGGGTGAAGTAGTCGTCCAGACCCCGGCTCCCCCCGGGCTCGGTGCGGTTGGGCCAGCTCGCCGTGGCGCCGGCCCAGGCGAAGAGCTGCCCCGGATCGACGGCGTGGCCGAAGGGCCGCTCCAGGCTCTGGTCCTCGCCGGCGGCGACACCGTCGCGGGAGACGGTGAAATTCTGTACGCGCAGCAGCTGATCCATGCGTTCCCTCATCAGGTCCTGTTGCTTCCGGGCGATGCGTCCTGCATCAAGATGTCGAACGGGACCCGACGGAATCGACAGCGGCGCGCGAGTTCTTCCGAAAGGCACGCCTTGCGCCAACCGGCCGCGCCAACGGTACGGAAGACACGGTCTGGCTGGTCCTCCTGCGACTGGCTGGAACAACCGGTCCTGGTCATGCCCGAATCGCGCACGATGATCAGGACCGCCGTCCGCGCTGTTGAGCCCGGGGTGACCGGTTCAGATGCGACTGAGGTCGATCTCCGCCGTGAAGGGGGCGGTGGCTTTGAGGACACCGGTGAACACGTCCCCCTCCCGGTAGGCCTTCGTCGCGGGGGCGAGGAGGTACGTGTAGACCAAAGGCAGGCCCGTCGCGGCCTGCTCGATGCGCCAGTAGAAGCCGATCCCGGCCTTGGCGTACTGGTCCACCTTCACGATCCGGTCGGTGGTCTCCGAACCCGGCGACACCACCTCGGCCACGAGCAGTACGTGCTCGGGCCGAGTGGGCGTGATGTCGATCGTGTCCGCCCGGCCGACACTTTCCACCGGCTTCGGCCGTTGCGAGTCCGCCGGCGGCGACGGGACCGACCTGACGAACGCCGTGGGGCCTGCCCGCCGGTGACTCCGACGGGCAGGCCCCACGGCTGGGTCGGGCGTGGGCGGCCAGCCGGCCCGCGACCAGGTCGGCGGTGCGCAGGGTGTAGGAGTTGATCAGGGGGCGCGGCGGCGGGATCGCGTGCTCGGGCCCCTATGGCCGCAGCAGCCCCGCCGTGGCTGCGCCAGTGCCCGGCTAGTTCCTGCGGCGCCTGTTGGCGAGGAAGAGTGTCGCGCCTCCCACCGCGGCGGCCCCTGCGGCGGCGAGGAGGAGCGGCCGGGTGCCGGCCGTGCCCGTCGCGGCGACCCCCGGCCTGGAGGGGGCAGGGGTCGGGCCTGCCGTAGGCGTGCCACTGGGTTCCGCCTTGTCCCCGACCTGGAGGGTGAGCGTGGCCGTATTGTCGTCCAGGTTCGCTTCCGTCCCCGGATACTCGGACCACACTCGGGCGGAAAGACGCAGGGTGTGGCCGCGCGCCTCGGGAACGACCGTGTAGCGGAGCGTCAGGGTGAACGTGCCGCCCGGGGCCACGGTCTCCTCGACGTTGCACCACTCGCCTACGTCGTCCCCTGGCAGGCAGCTGGCGTGGACGGTGCCTTCGTCGTGCCGTAGCCACAGGTCACGGCCAGGTGTGCTGGTGAGGAAGACGCTCATCGTGTCGGGGACCCGGCCGTGATTGGTCACCAAGAGCCGCGCGGTGACCTGCCCTCCGGGCTGGGCGGATGTGCGGGACTCGGACCACTGCGCGGTCCAGTCGGCGCCCGGTTTCACGAGTACGGTCAGGCCGGCGGTGTTGTCCTGCGGGTGTACGTCCACCGCGTCACCGATGTCGGCGGTCTCCGTGATCGTCAGACGGGTCCCCTCAGGCACCCCGGCCGCGGCCCTGACCCGCACCTTCGCCTCCCCGAACTCGTAGTCGGGCTGGGCGGTATGGCATCTGACCTCACGCGAGTCGGCGGACGTCGCCGTGCAGAGTGGCGGGCCACCGCCGGTCGTCTCCGGGCTCTGAGGCACGAACGTCAAGCCCTCGGGCAGGTGCACCAGGAAATAGAGGGGTTTGACCGAGCCCGTCTTCATCCTCACGCGCGCGACGATGTCGACGGTGTTGCCGGGCGCCACCTGCGGGTGGTGGGACTGCAGCGCCACGGCGGCGTCCACCGGGCCCGTGTCGGCCCGCGCCGCCACCGGCCCGAGCGCCATCAGAGCCCCGGCAAGGCCACCAACCACCGCGACTGTCCGAATGAGTCCCCGTCTCCGGCCCATCGTGCTGCCTCCTCGCACTGCTGCGGTGATCAGCGTTCACGAGGAAGACGCCCGGAGGGCGCCGGAAGTTGTGCGCAGCCGGCCCTCGCAGACGGGACCGCGCGTCCGCGGGCCCGCTCGCTCAGGGCGGCCGGTTCGGCCTGTGGTCCGACGGGGACGAGCAACTGAGTCGTCCCTCGTCTTCCGGGCCCGTTCCGCGGGCGGTGCGGTGGTGGCCGGCCAGGATCCGCGACGTCCGCGTCCGCGCCTGCGCGTGTGCTGCCTCCGGTGACAGCTCCTCCCCCTTCGTGAAGGCGTCCGTGAAGACCGCCGCCCCCAGCGCGGCGGTCGCCGCGGCGGTGGTGCGGCCGACGTCCAGATGCTCCGCGGCCGTGGCGGCGCGGGCGGCGGACGCGGCGCCGAACAGGAGCGCGCACCTGCTGCCCGCCACCGAACCGTCCGGCGTCCCGCGTGCGCAGCGACCGGCGCGGGTACGGGAGGTACTCGCGGCCACCGGTGCGGCACTGGAATCACGCCTGCCGCGCTGACGGCCCGCTGGGCCGACCGACCGGCCCTGCCGACCGGTCACGCCAACCGGCAGGGCCGGCCCGCAGACTTACTCCCGGCGTGAGCCACAGTCGGTACCCCGGCGCTGTCCTCACCGCCCGCCGGCGCACCCCCGCACTCGGCCGTGGCCGCTCATCGTGGTGCCGGTCGCGATCAGCCGCCACCGGAGGGGGCATTGGTCCAGGCTTGGAAGTGACGGCGCTTCTTCGGCGACCGCGAGGCCGCCGCCGTCGCCACCTTCGGTGTGACCTCCGCTCAGGCCCTCTCCGGCGTCGTGGGACCGCTCATCGAGGTGCCCGTCCTGATCGGTCTGGTCTACGTGTCCCTGGCCTGGCGCAAGAACGCTGGCGGGACGGACCAGCAGGGCCGTCGGCGGCTGCCACGACTGTGGAGCCGCCGCCTGCCACGACCACACACTCGTGGCGCACCGGACCGCGCGCCGGGGACCGCTCGGGCAGTGCGACGAGGTGACCGGCCGGCCGTGTGCGTCGGCTTGCCGCTCCGGGGCGGAGCGCGCAGCCTGGGCGTTGTGACCCTCTCCCATGGCACGCTGGCGCACCGGCTCATCGCCGACCATCTCGTCGACGGGAGGATGGAGCCGGGCGGCGAGATCGGACTGCGGATCGACCAGACGCTCACCCAGGACGCCACCGGCACCCTGGTGATGCAGGAACTCGAGGCCCTCGGCCTGGACCGCGTCCGTACCGAGGTCAGCGTCCAGTACGTCGACCACAACCTGCTCCAGGCGGACGAGCGGAACGCCGAGGACCACGCCTTCCTGCGTTCCGCGTGCCGTCGTTTCGGTATCTGGTACTCCAAGCCGGGCAACGGCGTTTCTCACCCCAGCCACATGCAGTACTTCGGTGTCCCCGGCAGGACGCTGGCCGGGTCCGACTCGCACACCTGTGCCGCGGGGGCGCTCGGCATGCTCGCCCTGGGCACCGGCGGCCTGGAGGTCGCGCTCGCGATGGCCGGACGGCCCCTGCACGTGACCATGCCGGAGATCTGGGGCATCCGTCTGACCGGCAGGCTGCCGGAGTGGGTGAGCGCCAAGGACGTGGTGCTGGAGCTGCTGCGGCGGCACGGCGTCAAGGGCGCGGTCAACCGGATCCTGGAGTACCACGGCCCGGGACTCGAAGAGTTGACGGCCATGGACAGGCACGTGATCGCCAACATGGGCGCCGAGCTCGGCGCGACCACCTCCGTCTTCCCCTCCGACGCCGCGGTACGCGCCTTTCTGCGCGCCGAGGACCGCGAGGCCGACTTCCGCGAACTGGCCGCCGAGCCGGACGCCGTCTACGACCGCACCGACGAGATCGACCTCTCCACGCTCGAGCCGCTCATCGCCCGTCCCAGCTCGCCCGGCAACGTCGTGCCGGTGCGCACGGTGGCGGGTGAACCCATCGGGCAGGCCGTCATCGGCTCCTCCGCCAACCCGGGACTGCGCGACTTCGCCGTCGCCGCCGCCATCGTCGCCCGCCGCCAGACCCACCCCGCCGTCAGCTTCGACATCAACCCCACCTCCCGCGAGATCCTCGCCGACCTGACCAGGACCGGCTCGACCTTCGACCTGATCAGTGCCGGGGCCCGTATCCACCAGGCCGGCTGCCTGGGCTGCATCGGCATGGGACAGGCCCCGGCGGCCGGCCGCAACAGCCTGCGCACCTTCCCGCGCAACTTCCCCGGCCGCTCAGGCACCGAGGACGACGCGGTGTGGCTGTGCTCCCCGGAGACCGCCGCCACCTCCGCACTCACCGGCGAGATCACCGACCCCCGGGACTGGGCGGACCGGGAAGGCATGCCGTATCCGCGGTTGCGCCTGCCCGAGCACGCGTCGGTCAACCGCTCGATGCTCGAGCCCCCGCTGCCGCCCGAGCAGGCCGCGCGCGTCGAACTCGAACGGGGCCCCAACATCTCCGGCCTCCCCGACTTCGACCCGCTGCCCGACCTGCTGGAGGGGCCGGTCCTGCTCAAGTGCGGAGACGACGTCTCCACCGACGAGATCTCCCCGGCCGGCGCGAAGGCGCTGCCGTACCGTTCGAACATCCCCAGGCTCGCCGAGTTCACCTTCACCCGGCTCGACCCGGACTACCCGCGGCGCGCCGCCGAGCTGGCCGACGACAGCGGGAACGACGGCGGGAACGACGGCGGCCCGGGCCGGCACTTCGTCGTCGGCGGGGAGAACTACGGCCAGGGCTCCTCCCGCGAGCACGCCGCCATCACCCCGCGTCACCTGGGGCTGCGCGCCGTGATCGCCAAGTCCTACGCCCGTATCCACTGGCAGAACCTGGCCAACTTCGGCGTTCTGGCGCTCGAGTTCGATCAGGCGGCCGACTACGACCGCATCGACGCCGGCGACCGGCTACGGCTGGAGAACCTGCACGCCGCGCTCGCCCCCGGAGCCGAACCCCGCCTGCGGCTGCGCAACACCACCAAGGACGAGACCTACCGGGTCCGCCACCACCTCTCCGACGGCCGCCGCCGCACCGTACTCGCCGGAGGAACGATCGCGGCCCTCGCCCGCGAGGAGTAGCGGCGCCCGGAGACGTCGCGGCCGGCATCCCCGGGACGGTGCCTGCATGAGCTGCTCGGCGAGGGGCACACCGTGAACATGGAAGAGGCGCCTGTGATCGTGCAGCCGCCGGGCCCCGACGGCGGCAGGCGGGTCGCGATCCGCGGTGAGTACGTCGGCACCGCGTATCACCTGCTCGACGTGGTCGAGTTTCTGCGGCGGGCGGGCCTGCCCGAGTCCGACACGACGCTCGACGACCCCGAGCTGATCGAGTGGCGTGGTGGCGGGCCGGAGGCCTGGGCGTCAGGCGAGTGACGTCCTGGTAGCCATCGCCATCCTGACGTGCGGGTCGTGCGGGACGTGCGGCGTAGGGCGGGCTCGACGTGCCCGGTGTCTCTTTGTCACCACCCGGTTCCGCAGCGTGGGAGGAAGGGAGCGAACGTGGCACGGGTCCTCGTGAAGGATGACGACCTCGCAGTGCGCCTCTCATGGTGGGAGAAGGCCGCCGCACACCGTGGAAGTGTGCGCGTGCCGCTGGCGGACGTGTGCCGGGTGACAGTGGAATCCGAGTGGTGGCGTGCCCTGCGCGGAGTCGCGCTGCACGGCGTGTGGATTCCCGACGTGCTGAGCATCGGCACGCGCGGCCACATCGGCGGACAGGACTTCGTGGCGCTACGGCCCGGCAGGCCCGTGGTGTGCGTGGAACTGCGGCCCACGGCTCCCTTCGGACTCCTGGCTGTCTCGGTCCGGGGCGACGCGCAGGCCACGGCGGAACGGCTGCGGGCTTCGGCACCGGACATCGACGCGTCCACCCCCTGGCGGCAGCCGCTTCCCGTCGCCGAGGAGACAATGGATTCCTGGAGAGAGCTGGACATGTACCGAAACCACTGAGTGAGCGGTGTTGCCGCTGCCGCTGCGACGGGGCGCCTTCGCGCTGGAACCGCTTCCCGCCGGCTCGGCGCCCTCTGGGCCTGCGACGCCGCCCGCGCTGTCGCCGAACTCCTCGACGCACCAGGACGATCCGCGTGCGATCAGCCGCAAGGGTGCGGACGCGGCGATGACGGGCGTGGCCGTGCGGGGCTACCGGACTGCCAGCAGTTGCCCCATCGCCGCGAGCACCGACGGCTCGACCCGGTAGTAGACCCAGGTGCCGCGCCGCTCGGAGGTCAGCAGGCCGGCTTCCTTGAGCTTCTTGAGGTGGTGGGAGACGGTCGGCTGGGAGACGCCGACGTCGGAGATGTCGCACACGCATGCCTCGCCGCCCTCGTGCGAGGCGACGGCCGAGAAGAGACGCAGCCGTACCGGGTCCCCGAGCGCCTTGAACATGCGCGCCGTCCGCTCGGCCTCCTCGGCGGTGAAGGGGCGCTCGCTCAACGGCGGGCAGCACGGCACCACCGTGGCGTCGGGGGCCTCGGGGTCCAGGAGCGGCAGTGCCTTGACGTTCGACATACATCTATGTTGACACATGTCGAACCAGGGTGCGTCCACGTGTGCCATGGTTCGCACCTCCCGGTTTCGATGAATGTCTATCTTGACGTTCATCGAAACAAGTGCCATGCTGGCGGCGCAAGCCATCGACGAATATCAAAGCAAGGGAACCGAAAATGGCCGCCGCGACAACGCCTGCCGGGCCCGGGTCCAGCGCCGCAGTGCACAGGGCGTCGGCATCGCACGCCACCCTCTGCTGAGCCGTCCACCGCTCCGACCCCGCCCACCCGAGCAACGAACCGAAGGAAGCACCGCCATGGAGAAGCAGAACCTGCCCGTCGTGGTCGTCGGAGCCGGCCCGGTCGGCCTGGCCGCCGCCGCACACCTCGTGGAGCGCGGCATCGAGCCGCTGGTGCTGGAGGCCGGCGCATCGGCCGCGACGGCCGTACGGGACTGGGCGCACGTCCGCCTGTTCTCGCCCTGGGCCGAGGTCACCGACCCCGCCGCCGAGAAGCTGCTCGCTCCCACCGGCTGGCTCCGCCCCGACGGGACGACGTACCCGACCGGCGGCGACTGGGCCGAGCGGTACCTCCAGCCGCTCGCCGACGTCCTCGGCGACAAGGTCCGCTACGGAGCCACCGTCACCGGCGTGGCCCGCGCCGGCCGGGACCGGATCGTCGACTCCGGCCGCGAGGAGCAGCCCTTCACCGTGCACATCGAGACGGCGGACGGCGCCGAGGAGCGGCTCACCGCCCGCGCCGTCATCGACGCCTCCGGCACCTGGTCCGTGCCCAGCCCGATGGGTGCGAACGGAATCCCCGCCCTCGGCGAGAAGTCCGCCTCCGACCACATCACCTACCGCGTCCCCGACCTGACGAACCCCGCCGTCCGAGCCCGCTACGCCGGCAAGCGCACGGCGGTCGTCGGCTCCGGCGCCTCCGCCTTCACCGCCCTCGCCCTGCTCGCCGACCTGGCGGGGGCGGAGGCGGAGACGCACGCGGTCTGGATCCTGCGCCGGGGCATCGGCGACGCCACGTACGGCGGCGGCGAGGCCGACCAGCTCCCGGCCCGCGGCGCCCTCGGCCTGCGCGCCAAGGCGGCGGTGGAGCAGGGGCACGCGAGCGCCGTCACCGGATTCCGTACGGAAGCGGTCGAGCGGGACGGCGACCGGCTGGTCCTGGTCGCCGAGGACGGCCGCCGCCTGGATCCGGTCGACGAGGTCATCGTCCTGACCGGCTTCCGCCCCGACCTCGCCTTCCTCTCCGAGCTGCGTCTCGCCCTCGACGAACGCCTCCAGGCCCCGACCGCGCTGGCCCCGCTGATCGACCCGAACGTCCACTCCTGCGGCACGGTCTACCCGCACGGCGTGCAGGAGCTGTCCCACCCGGAGCAGGACGTCTACCTGGTCGGCATGAAGTCCTACGGCCGCGCCCCCACCTTCCTCGCCATGACCGGTTACGAGCAGGTCCGCTCCGTCACCGCCGCCCTGGCCGGCGACCACGAGGCCGCCGAGCGCGTGGAACTGACCTTGCCGGAGACCGGCGTGTGCGGCGGCGCCGGCCTGTTCGACGAGCCCGACGCCGCGCAGAGCAACGAGGGCGGCGGCTGCTGCGCGGCCCCGGCCACGCTGCAGATCGGCATCGGCGCCCCGGCCTCCGCCGGCGGCTGCTGAAACTCCACTCCCATTCCTGGAGGTTCACGCGGAGGGCACGTCACCCTCGAGTTGGACTAGACAACAAACAACCCCCGGGTCGATGACCCGGGGGTTCGTGTTGGAGCGGGTGACGAGAATCGAACTCGCACTCTCAGCTTGGGAAGCTGATGTTCTACCACTAAACTACACCCGCGTAAGACGCCGACCACGGTCGGTGCCTGGACGCTCGCTCACTCTACCTCATGCCCGGCCCCCGGTGTTCGCGCCGTGGGGCCGGTGGTCGTTTCGGGGTGGGCGTGCGGCTGCGGGGGCCCTGGGTCGGGGCGTACGGTGGGGGCCTCGCAGAGGGTGTGCGTGAGGGCGGAGTGCCGCCTGGAGAGTCGTCTCTTTCATCCCGTACTGTGGCTTTTGTCGTCAGGGTAGTAAGCCAGACGCGGCTCTTGGGGAAGGGACTTGAAGGACTTGATGGAGCGCACCGTCGTCCGCTGTGCCGATGGGCACGTGTTCACCGCCACCTCGTTCCCGATGCAGCAGGCCGATCGACTCGGCCCCGGTCGGCTCGTCCGATGTCCGCGGTGTGCGCGGTTGCGGAGTGCCGTACCCGTGGGTGCGGAGAAGCGGTAGCACAGACGCAGAGCGGTTCGGGCGCGCGGCGCGGCGGCGGTTGTCGCTGCTCCGCGCGTCTTGCGTATCCTCGGTGCGTGCTTCTCTCAGACAAGGACATCCGGGCCGA
Organism: Streptomyces sp. NPDC111628; assembly: GCF_055635195.1. Classification (NCBI taxonomy): domain Bacteria; kingdom Bacillati; phylum Actinomycetota; class Actinomycetes; order Kitasatosporales; family Streptomycetaceae; genus Streptomyces; species Streptomyces sp. NPDC111628. Next base: position 477,838 of record NZ_JBVKBZ010000005.1, read on the forward strand.
GATCGACAACGGGCGGGTGCGGATCGATCCGTTCGACGACTCCATGGTGCAGCCGTCGAGCATCGACGTGCGTCTCGACCGCTACTTCCGGGTGTTCGAGAATCACCGGTACCCGCACATCGACCCCTCCGTCGAGCAGGTGGATCTGACCCGGCTCGTGGAGCCGGAGGGCGACGAGCCGTTCATCCTGCATCCCGGCGAGTTCGTGCTGGCCAGTACGTACGAGGTCATCTCGCTGCCGGACGATCTCGCCTCGCGGCTGGAGGGGAAGAGTTCGCTCGGGCGGCTCGGGCTGGTCACGCACTCCACCGCCGGGTTCATCGACCCGGGGTTCTCCGGGCACGTGACGCTGGAGCTCAGCAATCTCGCGACCCTCCCCATCAAGCTGTGGCCGGGGATGAAGATCGGGCAGCTGTGCATGTTCCGGCTCACCTCGCCGGCCGAGCACCCGTACGGGAGCGAGCGCTACGGGTCCCGTTACCAGGGCCAGCGGGGGCCGACCGCCTCCCGGTCCTTCCTCAATTTCCATCGGACCCAGGTATGAGCAGCGGTATGAGCGGCAAGAACGCAGGCGGGACACGCGCATGAGTGATGTTCGGGAGAATCTGACCTACGAGCAGTTCGGCGTCGCCGTGCGCGAGCTGGCGCAGGCCGTCGCCGACGACGGGTACGAGCCGGACATAGTGCTGTCCATCGCCCGCGGGGGCGTCTTCGTCGCCGGTGGGCTGGCGTACGCGCTGGACTGCAAGAACATCCACCTCGTGAACGTGGAGTTCTACACCGGGGTCGGGACCACCCTCGACATGCCCGTCATGCTCGCGCCGGTCCCGAACGTCATCGACTTCTCCGACAAGAAGGTCCTGATCACCGACGACGTCGCCGACACCGGCAAGACGCTCAAGCTGGTGCGGGACTTCTGCCTCGACACGGTCGCCGAGGTCCGCAGCGCGGTGATCTATGAGAAGTCCCACTCGCTCGTCCAGTGCGAGTACGTGTGGAAGCGGACCGATGACTGGATCAACTTCCCGTGGAGCGTTCAGCCGCCCGTCGTACGGCGGCAGGGACAGGTGCTCGACGCCTGACCCGAGGACCGACGGACCGACGGACCGACGGACTGACGGGCTGACGGACAGCGGCGACGCGAAGGGCCCCGGCGTGACGTACACGCCGGGGCCCTTTCCGTATGCCTGCGACTAGAACGTGCCCAGCTTCACGATCGACAGCAGTGCGATCAGCTGGATCGCGGACGCGCCCAGCGCCTTCGGCCAGGGCAGGTCGTGGGAGCGGCTGACCATCAGGGTGAGGAGGGCGCCCGCCGCGACCCAGGTGGCCCAGCCGAGGATCTGGACGAAGGGCGCGTCGCCGCCGGCGAACATCGCGACGACCAGGCGCGGGGCGTCCGTGAGGGACATGATCAGCATGGAGAGGCCGACCGTGGGCTGCCAGGCGCCGTCGCCGCCGAGCTGGCGGGCCAGGGTGTGGGTGACCACGCCCAGGACGAAGGCGCTCAGCACCAGCGCCACGGCCGTGGTCAGGACGATCGGGATCGCGTTGGAGAGGGTGGCGTTGATGGCCTCCTCGCGGGCGCCGTCGAAGCCGAAGACCGCCAGCAGGCCGTAGAGGAAGGTCACGATGAGCGCCGGGGCCCACATCGCGTAGTCCCGCATCTGGAGGAAGGTCTGGTTGGGCGCGAGGATCACGCCCTTCAGGAGGTCCTTCCAGTGCAGGCGGGGGCCGACCGGGCCGGGGGCCGGGGCGGAGCCGGCGCGGTAGGTGTCGCCCTGGTTGTAGGGGTCGTCGACCGTGAACGCCTGGGTGTGGCCCGGGTTGTTGGCCGCGTACGGGTCGTACGGAGCCTGCTGGGGGTGACCGCCGGGGCCGCCCTGTCCGTAGCCGCCGTCGCCGAAGTACTCCGGCTCGCCGTGCCCGCCCTGTCCGGGGTGACCGCCGCCGGGTGCCTGGGGCCACGGGGATCCGCCCGGGGCCCGGCCCGGTCCGGGGGCGCCACCTCCGTACGGCGGCTGCGGGTACGGCTGCTGAGGCGTCGCCGGGCCGCCGTACGGCGGTCCCTGGGGCGCCTGCTGTCCGTACGGGGGGCGTTGCGGTCGCGCGTTTGGAGCGCCGTTGTCCCGGCCGCGTCCGATCCTGAATCCAGCCACGCCTTCGAACGTACCTGGTCCCGGAGAGTGACGTGCGGGGCCCGGCCATTCGGGGGGCCCTTTGCTGCCGAGCTGTGACATCCCTTACGGGTGCTCCCCGAGGCGTCCCCGAGGCCCGACCGGCGCACCCGATGGGTCCGTCCGCCGGTCCCCTACGGGGTCAGGAGCGGGGTCAGGAAGGGGTCATGAACGGGTCAGGAACTGCGCCGTCGAGAACGTGACCGCGGGCCGTGCCGTCACCAGGTCCTTCGCCGCGCCCCGGTGGACCTCCACGGAGTCCTTCGTGTCGCCCTGGGAGGTGCGCAGCACGAGGTCCGCCAGGCCGTCGCCGTCGAAGTCGCCGGCCGCCAGCACCCGCGTCGTGCCCGTCGCCGCGGGCCGCACCGTGACCGCGCCCCGAGTTGTGGGGCCCGTCTCGCGGCCGGGGTACACCCGTACTCCGGAGCCGCTGGAGACCAGCTCGCTCAGGCCGTCGCCGTCGAAGTCGGCGGCGTCGAGCGTCGAACCGGGGGTGTCGATGGTGCCGCGGGTCGCGGTGGGCAGGTCGTAGCGCAGCGCGGTGCCGTCCGGGGTGCCCACCGCCGCGTCCAGCGCCTTGCCCTTGCCGAAGGCGCCCAGGGCGATGTCGACGCCGGCGGGGAGGGTGGCTCCGGTGCGGGCCGGGCCGTCGGGGCCGCCCAGGACGACGGCCGCCCTGCCGGGGCCCGCGGAGACGCGGACGACGAGGTCGTCGTACCCGTCGCGGTTCACGTCGGCGGCGGGGCCGGCCGGCGCCTCGCCGGGGGACGGGACGGCCGCGCCGGCCCGGCGGGGGGCGCCCTTGCGGGTGAAGGGGCCGCGCAGATGGCTGAGGCGGCCGGCGGAGGCGTGGACGACCAGGTCCTGGGCGCCGTCGCCGTCGAAGTCGCCGCACACCGGGCGCTCGGGCCAGTCGTTGCCGTAGCGGGCCTTGTCGGGGATGGTCAGCGGGACCGCGCGGCCGGTCGGTCCCGACGGGGAGCCGAAGAGGAGCTGGAGCGGGACCGGGGGGCGGCCCTGGCCGTCGTAGGGCGGGTCGGTGGTGACCACCAGGTCGGTGAAGCCGTCGCCGTCGAGGTCGCAGCTCGCCTCCGCCTCGAAGACGGCCGGCAACTGGCCGTCGGTCGGCGCCGCGTACTTCTTCGGCGTGAGCAACTGCCGGGCTCCCGGCACCAGTCCGCGGGGTGAGCCGTAGACGATGCCGATGCCCGCGTCGTCCGTGTGGGTCTCCGCCGTGACCAGGTTGTCGAGGACCAGGTCGCGGTGGCCGTCGCCGTTGAAGTCGTCGGGCACGTCGCTGCCCTTGCCCTGCGGGACGGGGAGCAGGGCGGGGGCCTGGGCGGCGCGTACGGGGGTGGGCGCGGCGGCGTCCTCGGCCGCGGGAGCCGGTCCGTGGCCGCAGGCGGCGAGCAGCAGCAGGCAGCCGACGGCGGCCGGGCTCGTCAGGGTGCTTCTTCGCAGGCGCCGCACCGTTCACCTCGTCCGTATCAACCCGTACCACCAGCACCGACAACGACCGGGTAATCATGCACGCGTTCGACATACGGCGACACCCCCGGGTTCGGACGGAACCCGGGGGTGTCGGTCGAGCGGGTGAGCGGCGGCTACTTCACCGGCTCCGGCGTGGGCTCGGTCTCCGGCTCCGGCTCGCCGGTCGGGTCGGCCGGGGTCCTGACGGAGTCCAGCAGGAGCTGGGCGACGTCGACGACCTGGATGGACTCCTTCGCCTTGCCGTCGTTCTTCTTGCCGTTCACGGAGTCCGTCAGCATGACGAGGCAGAAGGGGCAGGCGGTCGAGACGATGTCGGGGTTGACCGAGAGGGCCTCGTCGACGCGCTCGTTGTTGATGCGCTTGCCGATCCGCTCCTCCATCCACATCCGCGCGCCGCCGGCGCCGCAGCAGAAGCCGCGCTCCTTGTGGCGGTGCATCTCCTCGTTCCGGACGCCCGGGACGGCGGCGATGATCTCGCGCGGCGGGGTGTAGATCTTGTTGTGGCGGCCCAGGTAGCACGGGTCGTGGTAGGTGATGATGCCCTCGACCGGGGTGACCGGGAGCAGCTTGCCCTCGTCGACCAGGTGCTGGAGCAGCTGGGTGTGGTGGATGACCTCGTAGTCGCCGCCGAGCTGCGGGTACTCGTTGCCGAGGGTGTTGAGGCAGTGCGGACAGGTGGCGACGATCTTCTTCGCCGACTTGGGCTTCGCCGACTCGGGCACCACCTTGCCGTCCTCGTCCATCTCCTCGCCGAAGGCGGCGTTGAGGGACATGACGTTCTCCATGCCGAGCTCCTGGAACAGGGGCTCGTTGCCGAGGCGGCGGGCGGAGTCGCCGGTGCACTTCTCGTCGCCGCCCATGATCGCGAACTTGACGCCCGCGATGTGGAGCAGCTCGGCGAAGGCCTTGGTGGTCTTCTTGGCGCGGTCCTCCAGGGCGCCGGCGCAGCCGACCCAGTACAGGTACTCGACCTCGGTGAGGTCCTCGATGTCCTTGCCGACGACCGGGACCTCGAAGTCCAGCTCCTTGAGCCACTCCAGGCGCTGCTTCTTCGCCAGGCCCCAGGGGTTGCCCTTCTTCTCCAGGTTCTTGAGCATCGTGCCCGCCTCGGACGGGAACGCCGACTCGATCATGACCTGGTAGCGGCGCATGTCGACGATGTGGTCGACGTGCTCGATGTCGACGGGGCACTGCTCGACGCAGGCGCCGCAGGTGGTGCAGGACCACAGGACGTCCGGGTCGATGACGCCCTGCTCCTCGAGGGTGCCGATCAGCGGGCGCTCGGCCTCCGCCAGCGCGGCGGCCGGGACACCGGCGAGCTGCTCGGCGGACGCCTTCTCCTCGCCCTCCATCGTCTTGCCGCCGCCGGCCAGCAGGTAGGGGGCCTTGGCGTGCGCGTGGTCGCGCAGGGACATGATCAGGAGCTTGGGGGAGAGCGGCTTTCCGGTGTTCCAGGCGGGGCACTGCGACTGGCAGCGGCCGCACTCGGTGCACGTGGAGAAGTCCAGCAGGCCCTTCCACGAGAACTGCTCGACCTGGGAGACGCCGAAGACGTCGTCGTCGCCGGGGTCGGTGAAGTCGATCGGCTTGCCGCCCGAGGTCATCGGGAGCAGCGGGCCGAGGGCGGTGCCGCCCTTCGCGTCGCGCTTGAACCAGATGTTCGGGAAGGCCAGGAAGCGGTGCCAGGCCACGCCCATGTCGGTCTTCAGGGCGACCGTGATCATCCAGATGAAGGAGGTCGCGATCTTCAGCCCGGCGAAGAAGTAGACGAGGTTCTGGAGGGTGGAGAGGTCGATGTCCCGGAGCGCGGAGACGACCGGGTACGAGATGAAGAACGACGCCTCGTAGCCGTCCACGTGGTGGAGGGCGCCCTCCAGCGCGTGCAGCATGAAGATGCAGACGCCGACGATGAGGATGACGGCCTCGACGAAGTAGGCCTGGCCGAAGTTGGAGCCGGCGAAGCGGGACTTGCGGCCCGGCTTGCGCGGGTGGGACAGCTGCCGGATGCCGATGAGCACCAGGATGCCGAGCACCGTCATCGTGCCGATGAACTCGACGAAGACGTTGTACGGCGCCCAGTCGCCGATGACCGGCAGGATCCAGTCGGCCTGGAAGAGCTGGCCGACGGCGTTGACGATGGTCAGCAGCAGGGAGAAGAAGCCCACCGCGACGAACCAGTGCGCCACGCCGACGATGCCCCAGCGGTTCATCCGGGTGTGGCCGAGGAACTCCCTGACCACGGTGACGGTGCGGTCCACGGGGTCGTTGGTCCGCGTTCCGGCCGGCACCGGCTGGCCCAGCCGCAGATAGGTGAAGATCTGCAGGACGGCGCGGCCGAACAGTGCGACGCCGACCACGATCAGGACCAGCGACACGATGATCGCGGCGAGTTGCATTTGGGGCTCCTCGGGCCTGCGAGGTTACGAGGGGGGCGGTGGGATTCGGTGGTACTCGGTATTACTAAGCGGTAACTTATTCAGTCCGTCTGAGACTACCCCCATCCTCCGCCGCACTGTAGTCGGACGTGCGGTGATCTGCGTCGCTGAGGCCACCCTGACCCCGGCGGGCGCGAGAGGAGTCACCCGCGCCTCTCGGGGCAACCGGAGTCCCGGGTGGGGCGTCCTTTCGGGTGGCGATTTTTCCGGTTCGTCAGGCCGTGAGTGGCGAGAACGCGCAGGTCAGCGCGTCGTTGCGTGTAAGGAACGGATAAGAGTTGAGTCGGCTCGACTCACCTCTGTTGACCCATCGCCGGGCGTCATGCACACTTGAGCCTGTTCCACTCAAGTCAGCTGGAGGTTATTCACCATGGCACGTGCGGTCGGCATCGACCTGGGCACGACTAACTCCGTCGTCAGCGTTCTGGAGGGCGGCGAGCCCACCGTCATCACCAACGCCGAGGGCGCCAGGACCACGCCGTCCGTCGTCGCCTTCGCCAAGAACGGTGAGGTGCTCGTCGGCGAGGTGGCCAAGCGCCAGGCGGTCACGAACGTCGACAGGACCATCCGCTCGGTCAAGCGCCACATGGGCACCGACTGGAAGGTCAACCTGGACGGCAAGGACTTCAACCCGCAGCAGATCAGCGCCTTCGTGCTGCAGAAGCTGAAGCGGGACGCCGAGTCCTACCTGGGCGAGAAGGTGACCGACGCGGTCATCACCGTCCCGGCGTACTTCAACGACGCCGAGCGCCAGGCCACCAAGGAGGCCGGTGAGATCGCGGGCCTCAACGTCCTGCGCATCGTCAACGAGCCGACCGCCGCCGCGCTGGCGTACGGCCTCGACAAGGACGAGCAGGTCATCCTGGTCTTCGACCTCGGTGGCGGTACGTTCGACGTCTCGCTGCTGGAGATCGGCGACGGCGTCGTCGAGGTGAAGGCCACCAACGGTGACAACAACCTCGGTGGTGACGACTGGGACCAGCGCGTCGTCGACTACCTGGTCAAGCAGTTCCAGTCCGGCCACGGCGTGGACCTCGGCAAGGACAAGATGGCGCTCCAGCGCCTGCGCGAGGCCGCCGAGAAGGCCAAGATCGAGCTGTCCTCGTCCACCGAGACCTCGATCAACCTCCCCTACATCACGGCCTCCGCCGAGGGCCCGCTGCACCTGGACGAGAAGCTCACCCGGGCCCAGTTCCAGCAGCTGACCTCCGACCTGCTGGAGCGCTGCAAGACGCCGTTCCACAACGTCATCAAGGACGCCGGCATCCAGCTGTCCGAGATCGACCACGTCGTTCTCGTCGGCGGCTCCACCCGGATGCCCGCCGTCGCCGAGCTCGTCAAGGAGCTGACCGGCGGCAAGGACGCCAACAAGGGCGTCAACCCGGACGAGGTCGTCGCCATCGGCGCCGCCCTTCAGGCCGGTGTCCTCAAGGGCGAGGTCAAGGACGTCCTGCTGCTCGACGTCACCCCGCTGTCCCTCGGCATCGAGACCAAGGGCGGCATCATGACCAAGCTGATCGAGCGGAACACGACGATCCCGACCAAGCGCTCGGAGATCTTCACCACCGCCGAGGACAACCAGCCCTCCGTGCAGATCCAGGTCTACCAGGGCGAGCGCGAGATCGCGGCGTACAACAAGAAGCTCGGGATGTTCGAGCTGACCGGTCTGCCCCCGGCGCCCCGCGGCGTCCCGCAGATCGAGGTCGCCTTCGACATCGACGCCAACGGCATCATGCACGTGACCGCGAAGGACCTGGGCACGGGCAAGGAGCAGAAGATGACCGTCACCGGCGGCTCCTCGCTGCCGAAGGACGAGGTCGACCGGATGCGCCAGGAGGCCGAGAAGTACGCGGAGGAGGACCACGCCCGCCGCGAGGCCGCCGAGTCCCGCAACCAGGGCGAGCAGCTCGTCTACCAGACGGAGAAGTTCCTCAAGGACAACGAGGACAAGGTCCCCGGCGAGGTGAAGACCGAGGTCGAGGAGTCCGTCGCCGAGCTGAAGGAGAAGCTCAAGGGCGAGGACACCGCCGAGATCCGCACCGCCACCGAGAAGGTCGCCGCGGTCTCGCAGAAGCTGGGCCAGGCCATGTACGCCGACGCCCAGGCCGCGCAGGCCGCCGGCGGCGAGGCCCCGGGTGCCGACGCGGGTGCCGCCTCCGGCGACAAGGCCGACGACGACGTCGTCGACGCCGAGATCGTGGACGACGAGCGCAAGGACGGTGCCGCGTGACGGAGGAGACCCCGGGTTTCGACGAGAAGCCCGACGTCCCCTCCGGCGCCACCCCTGACGACGCCGAGCCGCAGGCCGCCTCCGAAGAGGGGGCGGCCCCGGCCGGGGACGCGAGCGAGAACGCGGGCCTGGTGGCCCAGCTGGACCAGGTGCGCACCGCGCTGAGCGAGCGCACGGCGGACCTCCAGCGCCTCCAGGCCGAATACCAGAACTACCGCCGCCGGGTGGAGCGGGACCGCGTCGCGGTCAAGGAGGTCGCCGTCGCGAACCTCCTGTCCGAGCTGCTTCCCGTACTCGACGACGTCGGGCGCGCCCGGGAGCACGGCGAACTGGTCGGCGGCTTCAAGTCCGTCGCGGAGTCGCTGGAGACGGTCATCGCCAAGATGGGCCTCCAGCAGTTCGGCAAGGAGGGCGAGCCCTTCGACCCGACGATCCACGAGGCCCTGATGCACTCCTACGCACCGGACGTCACCGAGACGACCTGCGTGGCGATCCTGCAGCCCGGGTACCGGATCGGCGAACGCACCATCCGCCCCGCGCGGGTGGCGGTCGCCGAGCCGCAGCCGGGCGCCCAGACGGTCAAGCCGGCCGAGGACGCCACCGAGGCGCCGGACGCCTCCGGCGCGGAGGACAACGCCGGGACCAAGGAGAGCGGTGGCCCGGACGAGGGCTGAGCTCGAAGTGACGCACAGGGCGCGAGAGGAGGGACGTCGGGGATGAGCACGAAGGACTTCATCGAGAAGGACTACTACAAGGTTCTCGGCGTCCCCAAGGACGCCACCGAGGCCGAGATCAAGAAGGCGTACCGGAAGCTCGCCCGCGAGAACCACCCGGACGCCAACAAGGGAAACGTCAAGGCGGAGGAGCGCTTCAAGGAGATCTCCGAGGCCAACGACATCCTCGGTGACCCCAAGAAGCGCAAGGAGTACGACGAGGCCCGCGCCCTCTTCGGCAACGGCGGCTTCCGCCCGGGGCCGGGCGCGGGCGGCGGCGGCACCTTCAACTTCGACCTGGGCGACCTCTTCGGAGGCGGCGCCCAGGGCGGGGGAGGCCAGGGCGGCGCCGGCGGCTTCGGCGGCGGCCTGGGCGACGTCTTCGGCGGCCTGTTCAACCGCACCGGCGGCGGACCGGGCACCGGCACGCGTACGCAGCCGCGGCGCGGGCAGGACATCGAGTCCGAGGTCACCCTGAGCTTCACCGAGGCCATCGAGGGCGCGACCGTGCCGCTCAGGATGTCCTCGCAGGCGCCCTGCAAGGCCTGTTCGGGCACCGGCGACAAGAACGGCACGCCGCGCGTGTGCCCGACCTGCGTCGGCACCGGCCAGGTCGCCCGGGGCTCGGGCGGCGGTTTCTCCCTCACCGACCCGTGCCCGGACTGCAAGGGCCGCGGCCTGATCGCCGAGGACCCCTGCGAGGTCTGCAAGGGTTCCGGACGCGCCAAGTCCTCGCGGACGATGCAGGTCCGTATCCCCGCCGGGGTCTCGGACGGGCAGCGCATCCGGCTGCGCGGCAAGGGCACGCCGGGCGAGCGGGGCGGCCCGGCGGGCGACCTGTACGTGGTCGTGCACGTCAAGGAACACCCCGTCTTCGGCCGCAGGGGCGACAACCTCACCGTCACCGTCCCGGTCACCTACGCCGAGGCGGCCCTCGGCGGCGAGGTCCGCGTCCCGACCCTGGGCGGTCCGCCCGTCACGCTCAAGCTGCCGGCGGGCACGCCCAACGGCCGCACCATGCGGGCCCGGGGCAAGGGCGCGGTCCGCAAGGACGGCACCCGCGGCGACCTCCTGGTCACCGTGGAGGTGAGTGTTCCGAAGGATCTGACGGGGAAGGCTCGTGACGCGCTTCAGGCGTATCGCGAGGCGACCGCGGACGAGGATCCGCGGGCGGAGTTGTTCCAGGCCGCGAAGGGAGCTTGACGGGAATGGACGGTCGTCGACGCAACCCGTACGAACTGACCGAGGACACCCCGGTCTACGTCATCTCGGTGGCGGCCCAGCTCTCCGGCCTGCACCCGCAGACGCTGCGGCAGTACGACCGCCTCGGCCTGGTCTCCCCGGACCGCACGGCCGGCCGCGGCCGGCGCTACTCGGCCCGCGACATCGAACTGCTCCGGCAGGTCCAGCAGTTGTCGCAGGACGAGGGCATCAACCTGGCCGGAATCAAGCGCATCATCGAACTGGAGAACCAGGTCGCCGAGCTCCAGGCCCGCGCGGCCGAGCTGGCCGCCGCCCTCGACGGCGCGGCCACGGCGATGCGCCAGCGCGAGGCCGCGGTGCACGCGTCGTACCGCCGTGACCTGGTCCCTTACCAAGAGGTACAGCAGACCAGCGCCTTGGTGGTCTGGCGGCCGGGGCGCCGCGGCCAGTCCTCGGACTGATCCCGACCGGCAGCCGGCACAAGGGAAAACGGCATCACCGGCCCCGGAGGACCACCGCGTCCTCCGGGGCCGGTTCACAACGGTGCTGTCTCATTGGTCTAGTACTTCTTGACGATTTGGTGAAGAGAGCGTTGGCTTCCTTCACCGGGGTCACCTGGGTCACCTGGATACCAACTACGCCCGTGTGTCGGAAGGTCTAGCGCAGTGAGCAGCCGTGCCCGTCGAATCGCCATATCCGTGGCCGCGTCCCTGATGACCTTCTCGCTGGCCTCCTGCGGCATGCTGGGCGCGTCGGAGAGCAGCGACGACGCCAGCCCCACCAAGGGCAACGACCTCCTGGTCGGGCTGCTGCTGCCGGAGAAGGAGAACACGCGCTACGAGCAGTTCGACTACCCCTTCTTCAAGAAGAAGGTCGGCGAGCTGACGCGTGACGAGGGCATCGTCAAGTACGCCAACGCCGAGGCCAGCGCCACCAAGCAGGCCGATCAGATGCAGCAGATGATCGAGGACAAGGTCGACGTGATCGTGCTGGACGCGGTCGACGCGCACGCCATCGCGGACGGCGTGCAGAAGGCCAAGGACGCCGGCATCCCCGTCATCGCCTACGACCGGCTGGCCGAGGGCCCGATCGACGCCTACATCTCCTTCGACAACGAGCTGGTCGGCGAGGTCCAGGGCCGCTCGCTCATCGAGGCGCTCGGCGGCGACCCGGAGAGCTCCGAGAAGATCGTCATGATGAACGGCTCGTCCACCGACCCGAACGCCAAGCAGTTCAAGGCGGGCGCGCTGTCGGAGCTGAACGGCAAGGTGACGATCGCCCAGTCCTTCGACACCAAGGACTGGAAGCCGGAGAACGCCGAGGCGAACATGACCGAGGCGATCAAGAAGATCGGCAAGAAGAACATCGCCGGCGTCTACTCCGCCAACGACGGCATGGCGGGCGGCATCATCAAGGCCCTGGAGGACGCGGGCGTCACCGACCTGCCGCCGATCACCGGCCAGGACGCGGAGCTCGCGGCGGTCCAGCGCATCGTCACCGGCGAGCAGTACATGAGCGTGTACAAGTCCTACCCGCAGGAGGCCGAGAACGCCGCGGAGATGGCCGTGGCGCGGGTCCAGGGCCGGGACATCCAGTTCGACGCGCTCGCCCGCGACAAGGTCGACAGCCCCACCCACAAGGGCGTCCCCGCCCAGCTCGTCCCCGTCGTCGCCCTCACCAAGGCCAACATCGAGGAGACGGTCGTCGCCGACGACTTCTACAAGGTCACCGACATCTGCACCGCCAAGTACGCGGACGCGTGCGCGGAGCTCGGTCTGAAGTAGACAGCCCGCATGACCGCCCGGTTCCACTGTGACCGGGCGTTGTGCCCGCAACCGGCTCTTTTCGGCCTCCGTCCACAGCGGAGCCTTGTTGCGGAGCCGGTCCCGGCCGCGCATAGTTGCGCTGCGGAAGAGCCGGAACCGGGGGTGGGATGGGCGATGGCCGGGCACGGGGCTCAGGAGCACCCGCACGGGGCCGACCGGCTGTGCGCGGCCGGGGACCGCGTGTACTCCCGGGCGGTCCGGCGCGGCCGGGTGCCGCGCCAGGACGCCGAGCCGGTCCCCTGCCTCCTGGAACTGGCCCTGCTGCATCCCGACCCCGACGACATGGACTGGCTGGTGCCGACCTCCCCGCAGGAGGTCATGACGCGGCTGCTGCGCGGGGTCCACGACGAGGTCAGCGCCAGTCAGCGGCGGGTGGGCTCGGCCGTGGAGGCCTTCGAGTGGTACGCGGGCCTCGGCAGGCTGCTCCAGACCCCGGCCGGCACGGAGAGCACGGCCATCCGGGTCCTCGACGGGCTGTCCCGCATCCAGGCCGCGATGGACGAGGCGACGCAGGCCTGTACGACGGAGGTGCTCACCGTCCAGCCCGGCGGCATCCGGCGCGAGCACGAGCTGTCCGAGGGCCTGCACCGGGCGCTGGCGCTACGGGGGCGCGGGGTGCGGATGCGGGACCTGTACACGCACGTGGCCCGGCACGGGCAGGGCCTGCTCAACTACCTGGAGCTGATGGGCGACGCGGTGGAGGCCCGCACCCTGGACGAGGTCATCGACCGCCTCATCCTCTTCGACCGCACCGTCGCCTTCATCCCCGCCAACACCGACCGCACGATGGCCCTGGAGCTGCGCCACCCCGCCCTGATCTCCTACCTGGTCACGGTCTTCGAACGCCTCTGGCGCCTCGCCATCCCCCTGACCGCCCCCCTCCCCGACACCGGCATCGAGGGCATCTCCCACCGCGAGCAGTCCATCGCGGCGCTCCTCGCCGAGGGCCACCAGGACGCGGTGATCGCGGAACGCCTCGGCATCAGCGTCCGTACCGCCCGTGCGCACATCGCCCGGCTCTCGGAGACCCTGGGCGCCGCGAGCCGCACGCAGTTGGGCGTCCGCATAGCCCAGGCCGGCCTGGACGGCGCCCCGCGCCGTGCTCCGGCCCCGGTCATCCTTCCTGATCGAGAATCCCCGACTGCCCGATGAGGTACCCGAGCTGAGCCCGGCTCTCGCTGCCGAGGGTGGCGGCGAGTTTGGCGATGTGGACGCGGGCGGTGCGAACATTCATGCCGAGGCGGTCGGCGATGTCGGTGTCGGTGTGGCCCTCGATGAGCAGGGCGGCTATGGCCCGTTGGCGGGGGGTGATGCCGTTGAGCGTGGGCTGGTGGACGGCCTGGGGGTGCATGGGGGTGGCGAGGTGCCACAGCCGGTCGAAGGTGTTGACGAAGTACGCGATGAGGGCGGGGTGGCGGACTTCGAGGGCGAGGGATCGGTCGGCGCTGGCGGGGATGAAGGCGACGGTGCGATCGACGATGATGAGGCGGTCGGTGACCTCGTTGAGAGACCGCGCCTCCACGTCGCCGGTCAGGCGCTCGTACCGTCCGATGATCAACGGAGCGTGGCGGACGGTGTGCTGGTACAGGGCGCGGACGCGGCCACCACGGTCGAGGAAGGCCTGGTCTCGCTGCAAGGCGGCTTCGTGGTAGTGGAAGGGCGGAGTGATCAGGCCGTCGTGCGGTTGTATGGCCAAGAGCTGTTGCCTCCCTTCGGCCATGGCCTCGGCGATGGCCCGGCCGGTTCGCTCCTTGCCGTGGAGAAGCCGCAGGGACGGGGTGTCCTCGCCTGCGGGCGCCTGTCCTTCGAGCCGCATGAGGGGTTCGAAGGCGTCGGCGAGGCGTTGCCCACGGCGGCGTTCGTCGGCGATGCGGTCCTCCGAGGACCGGAGCAGGCGTTGCAGCATCACGGTGGGCGGAACGGGCTCCAGGCGGTCCAGGTCGTCGACGGCGGGGTGGAGGATGCCGTTGTCGATCAGGCAGGGTGCCGCTGACGCCTCGACGCCGGGAAGGTGTCCTTCCCGCAGTGCGCGGGCGTAGATCTCCAGGCCCGCATCACACAGCTCCTCCGTTCCGTGGTGATGCACCTCTGGGGTCACGTGTGACTCTCTTCGTCGACTGGGATCAGTGATCCTTCTCCAGGATCCCGGACTGGGCAATGAGGAAGCCGAGCTGGGCGCGGCTGCCGCTGCCCAGAGCGGATGCCAGCTTGGCTATGTGGGCCCGGCAGGTCCGGACGTTCATGCCCAGGCGCCGGGCGATGGCCTCGTCGACGTGGCCCTCGACGAGCAGCTTGGCGATGGAGTGCTGGATGCCGGTGATGCCGTCGGAGGCGGTTTCGTAGGGGGCGCCGGCGGACAGCGGCACCGCGCGACCCCACATGAACTCGAACACCTTGGTGAGGTAGCGCACCAGTCCAGGGTGGCGCAGCTCCAGGGCGACCTGCCGGTCCTCGCGGATGGGGATGAAGGCGACGGACTCGTCACAGATGATGAGGCGCTCGACGAGTTCGTCGATGGTGCGGTACTCCACCCTGCCGTTCGCGAACTGGTCCACGTAGGCGAGTCGTTCTGGGTTGTACCGCGCGGTGTGCTGGTAGAGGGTACGGATGCTCACCCCGCGCTCGATCAGCGGCTTGTCGCGCTCCAGTGCTTCGAGGAGGCGGTTCTCGGCGCTGCGGGCGCTGCCACTGGGTTGAACGGTGAGCATCTCGGTCTGGCACTGGGCTGTGGCCAGGTCGAGAGCCGCGTTGATGCGGTCCAGGCCCTCCAGAACGCTGATGGAGTGGGTGGGGGCGGTGTCCTGGACTCCGAGAGTCATGAACGGCTCGAAGACTTCGGAGAGCGCGATCGACAGCCGCCGATGCTCGGTGATGTCGCGCTCGATCGGGTTGAGCCGCTTGGCCAGGGCGATCGCAGGAGGCACAGGACGCAACCATTTTGCGTCGTCAGGATCGGGATGAAGCAGCGCGAACTCCACGAGACACGGAGCGGACTCGACCTCTGTCCGCAGTACGCGTCCTGTTCGCAGAGCACCCGCGTAGAGGCGCTTTCCGTCCTCACAGAGCTCGGTGACCGCATGAGGATGTGTCGTATTAGTCCCGTTTGAAGTCAAATCTCCACCCCCCAGGGTCCTGAACGTGCAGGAACATGATGCACCGATTGTGTGGCCATGACGTGCCTGAATGAGCCATCGTCTTATCTGACGGGGGATAGAGGGGATCTTCAAGTGAGGACGAAGCCGACTATGCGTAAGAAAATGCTTCGCTCGGTGCTTGTTGTCGCCGTCTCCGCCGTTGTGGCCTTCGGAGCTCTGGCTGGCCTCTCCGGTGCGAAGGGCGATACGCACGGTGCGGTTGTTGGGGTCGAGATTGCGTCCGCCGTCGCGGTCGGCGACGAGGCGGCCAGTCTTCCGGCGGACAGCAAGTGGGACTGATCGACATGACGACACCACCCGACGACCGCTCCTTCCGTCGTGAAATGGCCACCGCCTACCGCTCCGGCTGGCACTTCATCGACCTCGTCACCGCGATACCGCACGCCGGTGACTCCCTGATGGTGACCGTCTTCGGCGAGCCGGTCGTCGTCACGCTGGACGAGGACGGCGACGTGCGTGCGTACCGGTGTCTGCGGCGGCCTCGGGGGGCGCCGCAGCCCGTGCGGTGTGCCATCCGGTACGGAATGATTTTTGTGAACCTGGACCAGCGGGACCACCGGCTCGAGCAGCCGGAGATCCCCGAAGTGCGGACCATCTCGGCCACCCCCCGCAGTGCCTGACGCGATTCCCCCGTCGTAACACAATCGCTCAGGTGCTTCCCCCCGGCAGCGGCGTCACCGTGACCTGAACACGGTGACGCCGCTGTCGCATGTGCGGACATCTCGCGACAGTGGCCGGTTCCACGGCTGGCCGAAAAGGCACTCGTGTGACGTGGTCCCGACTCCTTGTGCGCCCACCCTGGCGTCCCTGAAGGAGACGTGCGTGCGCCACCTTGAGTGGAATGGACTCAACTTTGTGTACGCTGGATGAGTCAGCACTGACGCGAGGAGGAGAGCCAGAACGTGGACGCCGAGCTGACCAACCGGAGCCGGGACGCGATCAACGCGGCCAGCAACCGGGCCGTGACCGAGGGAAACGCCGACCTCACCCCCGCCCACCTGCTCCTGGCCCTGCTCCAGGGGCAGGACAACGAGAACATCACCGACCTGCTCGCCGCCGTCGAGGCCGACCTCGCCGCGGTGCGCACCGGCGCCGAGCGCATCGTCGCCGGGCTGCCCAGCGTGACCGGGTCCACCGTCGCACCCCCGCAACCCAGCCGTGAGATGCTCGCCGTGGTCGCCGACGCCCAGGCACGCGCCAAGGAACTCGGGGACGAGTACCTCTCCACCGAGCACCTGCTCCTCGGCATCGCCGCGAAGGGCGGCGCGGCCGGTGAGGTACTGGAGGGGCAGGGAGCCAGTGCGAAGAAGCTGCAGGAGGCCTTCCGCAAGGCGAGGGGAGGGCGTCGCGTGACCACCGCCGACCCCGAGGGCCAGTACAAGGCCCTGGAGAAGTTCGGTACCGACCTCACCGCCGCCGCGCGGGACGGGAAGCTCGACCCCGTCATCGGGCGGGACCAGGAAATCCGGCGGGTGGTCCAGGTGCTCAGCCGGCGGACCAAGAACAACCCCGTCCTCATCGGCGAGCCCGGCGTCGGCAAGACCGCCGTCGTCGAAGGACTCGCCCAGCGGATCGTCAAGGGGGACGTGCCCGAGTCGCTGAAGGACAAGCGGCTGGTCGCGCTCGACCTGGGGGCCATGGTCGCCGGGGCGAAGTACCGCGGTGAGTTCGAGGAGCGGCTGAAGACCGTCCTCGCCGAGATCAAGGACTCCGACGGGCAGATCGTCACCTTCATCGACGAGCTGCACACCGTCGTGGGCGCCGGCGCCGGCGGGGACTCCGCCATGGACGCCGGGAACATGCTCAAGCCCATGCTCGCGCGCGGTGAGCTGCGCATGGTCGGCGCCACCACCCTCGACGAGTACCGGGAGCGGATCGAGAAGGACCCCGCCCTGGAGCGGCGTTTCCAGCAGGTGCTGGTCGCCGAGCCGACCGTCGAGGACTCCATCGCCATCCTGCGCGGCCTCAAGGGCCGCTACGAGGCCCACCACAAGGTGCAGATCGCCGACAGCGCGCTGGTGGCCGCCGCGAGCCTCTCCGACCGGTACATCACCTCCCGCTTCCTGCCCGACAAGGCCATCGACCTCGTCGACGAGGCCGCCTCCCGGCTGCGCATGGAGATCGACTCCTCGCCCGTCGAGATCGACGAACTCCAGCGCTCCGTCGACCGGCTGAAGATGGAGGAGCTGGCGATCGGCAAGGAGACCGACGCCGCCTCCCTGGAGCGCCTGGAGCGGCTGCGGCGCGACCTCGCCGACAAGGAGGAGGAGCTGCGCGGCCTCACCGCCCGCTGGGAGAAGGAGAAGCAGTCCCTCAACCGGGTCGGCGAGCTGAAGGAGAAGCTCGACGAACTGCGCGGACAGGCCGAGCGCGCCCAGCGCGACGGCGACTTCGACACCGCCAGCAAGCTGCTCTACGGCGAGATCCCGGACCTGGAGCGCGACCTGGAGGCCGCCTCCGAGGCCGAGGAAGAGGTAGCCCGGGACACCATGGTCAAGGAGGAGGTCGGCGCCGACGACATCGCCGACGTCGTCGCCTCCTGGACCGGCATCCCCGCCGGGCGCCTCCTGGAGGGCGAGACGCAGAAGCTGCTGCGCATGGAGGACGAGCTGGGCAAGCGGCTCATCGGCCAGACCGAGGCCGTGCGGGCCGTCTCCGACGCCGTACGGCGCTCCCGCGCCGGGATCGCCGACCCGGACCGCCCGACCGGATCGTTCCTCTTCCTGGGCCCCACCGGCGTGGGCAAGACCGAGCTGGCCAAGGCGCTCGCCGACTTCCTCTTCGACGACGAGCGGGCCATGGTCCGCATCGACATGTCCGAGTACAGCGAGAAGCACAGCGTCGCCCGGCTGGTCGGCGCGCCCCCCGGATACGTCGGCTACGAGGAGGGCGGCCAGCTCACCGAGGCCGTGCGCCGGCGGCCGTACACCGTCGTGCTGCTCGACGAGGTGGAGAAGGCGCACCCCGAGGTCTTCGACATCCTGCTCCAGGTACTGGACGACGGCCGCCTCACCGACGGCCAGGGCCGCACCGTCGACTTCCGCAACACCATCCTGGTGCTCACCTCCAACCTGGGCAGCCAGTACCTGGTCGACCCGACGACCGGCGAGGCGGAGAAGAAGCAGCAGGTCCTGGAGGTGGTCCGGTCCTCCTTCAAGCCGGAGTTCCTCAACCGGCTGGACGACCTGGTGGTCTTCTCGGCCCTCAGCAAGGAGGAGCTGAGCCGGATCGCACGCCTCCAGATCAACGGCCTGGCCCGTCGGCTCGCCGAACGCCGCCTCACCCTGGAGGTCACCGACGAGGCCCTCGCCTGGCTGGCCGAGGAGGGCAACGATCCGGCCTACGGCGCCCGCCCGCTGCGCCGCCTCGTCCAGACCGCGATCGGCGACCGGCTCGCCCGGGAGATCCTCTCCGGCGAGATCAAGGACGGCGACACGGTCCGCGTGGACCGCTTCGGCGACAACCTGATCGTGGGTCCGTCGAGCGGCAAGACGCTGTAGCCGGCCGCGCGGCACCACCCCGGCGATCCGTCCCTCCGGGTTGCCGGGGCCCGGGGCGGGTACCCGACTGGCCGGATCAAGTCAGCCCAGGGCTGACAGGCCCCGGGTGGGCTTGCCACGCCCCTCCCCGCATGGGGGAGGATGGCCGGATCCGTACGAAGGGAAATTCACGGTGAGCATCGACCCGTCCTCGATTCCGAACTTCGGGGGCAAGCAGCCCGAGCCGCAGCCCCAAGGACCGGCGGGCCCCGTCGTCCCGGATCAGGATCTTGTGAAGCAGCTCCTCGAACAGATGGAGCTGAAGTACGTCGTCGACGACGAGGGCGACCTCGCGGCGCCGTGGGAGCAGTTCCGTACGTACTTCATGTTCCGCGGCGAGGGTGACCAGCAGGTCTTCTCGGTGCGGACGTTCTACGACCGGTCCCACCAGATCGACGAGAAGCCCCAGCTGCTCGAGTCGGTCGACGACTGGAACCGGCGCACCCTGTGGCCCAAGGTGTACTCCCACACCCACGACGACGGCACGGTCCGCCTGATCGGCGAGGCGCAGATGCTGATCGGCATGGGCGTCAGCCTGGAGCACTTCGTCTCCTCGACGGTCAGCTGGGTGCGGGCCGCGATCGAGTTCGACCGGTGGCTCGTGGAGCAGCTCGGCCTGGAGCAGGACGTCAACGAGTCGGAGAAGCCGACCGACGAGGACGGCGAGTAGTCCGACCTCACGGCACCACCGGGAGAGCCCGGCCGCCCGCTGCCGCGGGGGCCGGGCTCTCTCCTTGCCGTGCGGCTCAGCCCGAAAGCGTCTTGAGCCGCCGCACGGCCTCCTCCAGCACCGGGGTCCGCTTGCAGAACGCGAACCGCACGAAGGGTGCGCCCTCCTCCCGGTGGTCGTAGAAGACCGCGTTGGGGACGGCGACGACGCCCGCGCGCTCGGGCAGGGAGCGGCAGAAGGCGAAGCCGTCGCGCTCGCCGAGGGGGCGGATGTCGGTGGTGACGAAGTACGTCCCGGCGGGGCGGTACACGCCGAAGCCCGCCTGGGCCAGGCCCGCGGCCAGCAGGTCCCGCTTCGCCTCCATGTCCTGCCGGTAGGCGGTGAAGTACGACTCCGGCAGCGCGAGCGCCTCGGCGACCGCGTACTGGAAGGGTCCCGAGGCCACGTACGTCAGGTACTGCTTGGCCGAGCGGACCGCCGTGAGCAGGGCGGGTGCGGCGGTGACCCAGCCGACCTTCCAACCCGTGAACGAGAACGTCTTGCCGGCCGACCCGATGGTCACGGTGCGCTCCCGCATCCCGGGGAAGGACGCCAGCGGGAGGTGCTCGGCCGTGTCGAAGACCAGGTGCTCGTAGACCTCGTCGGTCACCACCAGCAGGTCCCGCTCCACCGCCAGCTCGGCGATCGCGGCCAGCTCGTCGCGGGTCAGGACCGTGCCCGTCGGGTTGTGCGGGGTGTTCAGCAGCAGCAGGCGGGTGCGGTCGGTGACCGCGTCGCGCAGCTCGTCCAGGTCCAGGCGGAACGTGCCCTCGTGCGGCCGCAGCGTCACCGGCACGCGGGTGCCGCCCGCCATCGCGATGCAGGCCGCGTACGAGTCGTAGTACGGCTCCAGCGCGACGACCTCGTCGCCGGGCTCCAGCAGGGCCAGCAGGGCGGCCGCGATGGCCTCCGTGGCGCCGGCGGTGACCAGGACCTCGGTGTCGGGGTCGTAGGACAGGCCGTAGCGGCGCTGCTGGTGGTCGGCGACGGCGGCGCGCAGCTCGGGGACGCCGGGGCCCGGCGGGTACTGGTTGCCGCGCCCGTCGCGCAGTGCCCGTACGGCGGCCTCGCGGATCTCCTCGGGGCCGTCGGTGTCGGGGAAGCCCTGGCCGAGGTTGATCGCCCCGGTCCGCGCCGCCAGGGCGGACATCTCGGCGAAGATCGTCGTCCCGAACTCCGCGAGCCGGCGGTTCAGGAGGGGGCGGGCGCTGGAGCTCATCGAGGTCATGCCGGTCATCCTGCGCCGAAGCTCTGGACTTCCTCAACTCTGCTTTGGGGCGTGGCGGCGAGGGGCATCTCCCGTTCACCGACAGGCAGCGAGGCGTCCGACGGGGGACTGCTTCGGGGGACTTCCGGGCGCGAGCCCGGGAACGGAAGGAGGGTGGAGCCATGGTCACAGGCATTGTTCTGGTCTTGGTCGCAGCCCTGTTGATCAGGGGAATCTCGGTGAGCCGGCGCGCCTCCCGCGCCGGGCGGGGCAGGCCCTGGTCCGGCTCGGGCGGCGGCAGTGGCAGCGGCGGCAGTACCAACAGCTGGTGGGCCGGTGACGGGGGCGGTTCGTCCTCCGGCGGCCACCACTCGGGCCACTCCTGCGGTGGCGGCTCGTCCTGCGGAGGCGGGTCGTCCTGCGGGGGAGGGGGCGGCGGATGCGGCGGAGGCGGCGGCTGACACGGGGCAGCTGAGCCTTTGCACAGGGGGAACCGCATCCCCTGCACGGGGCCCGCTCCTGGGGCCGGGCCCCGCGTCCCCACCACGAGCGCCCGCCGGGTCACACGCCCGGTGGGCGCTCCCACGCCCGGCGCACTCCGTACGGGCGGGGTGTGCGCCCGGGTTGAACAGTTGAGCTGTGGAGCCCCCTGAGGGATGGAAACGTCACGAAGTTGGGTAAAAACGCTGTGGCGGCGCCATCGTTCATGATTCGCTCTCCCTCACCAACGCAGCTCCTCGGACGACCTGTTGACCCCCCTCCTGACCGGCCGACTGGGCTGAGCGGGCCGCATCCCCGGCAGTGCCACGGATGCGCAGGCCCCACACCTTCCTCTCCTTGTGTGCTTGCGGAGCCGATCCATGCTCACGACCCTGAATACCGCCTACACCGACACCCGCGCCGCCGACCTGGCCTGGACCCTGGGCCGCGAGCCGCTGCCCGCGCTCGCCTGTCTCGACGTCGAACTGACGGACGCACGCCTTCAGTTGAGGCTGCTCGGCGCCTCCCACCAAGTCCTGCTCGAGGAGGAGCGGGGCAGCTGCTCGGAGACGGTGGCGTGCATCCCCGGCAGCAGTACCCCCCTGCCCCTGGGCGTCGCCAAGCGGGTGGGCGACTGGGAGTACGAGTTCGCCGCCCGCGTCGAGGTGCTGACGCCGGGCTCCTTCGCCGGCCGGGCCCAGGAACTGCTGGCCCTGGTCTCCGACCATCCGCACGGCCTGGCCGGTGTCTTCCCCGGCAGTCCGCACGCCTTCACCGCGCTGCTGGCCCAGCGGCACGAGGGGCAGGTGCACTGGCGGACCTGGCACGCCTATCCGCAGGACGGCCAGTTGGTGGCGACCCGGACGCGGGTGGGCGTGCGGGTGCCGACGGCCCGGCTCAGCCCGTCCGCGGTGTGAGCGGGCGGCACCGGCGGGCGTGGTGGGCGGCACCGGCGGGCGTGAGCGGGCGGGGACCGAATAAACCTGCGGTGCCCGACCGGCCCCGAGGTTCACACGTGTGGGTGACGAAGCGCAGCGCTGGAGTGACGTAACGTCACTGCGTGATCGAACCGCACGCGCCCGCCCCGCCCGGCTCTCCGCCGTCCTGGGGCGGCCCCTGCGGTCCACAAGCGCCCGCGCGGCTGCCCGTCCGGCCGGCCGTCGGGCGGTTCCTGGTGCTGGCGGGCGTGTTCGTGTGCGCGGCCTGCGGGCTCGTGTACGAACTCGAACTCGTCGCGCTCGCCTCGTACCTGATCGGCGACTCGGTCACCCAGGCGTCCGTCGTCCTGTCCGTCATGGTCTTCGCCATGGGCCTCGGCTCGCTCGCCGCCAAACGGCTGCGCGGCCTGGCGGCGGCCGGCTTCGGCGCGCTGGAGGCCGCGCTCGCCCTGGTCGGCGGCTCCAGCGCCATGCTGCTGTACGCGGTCTTCGCCTGGACCGGCGGCTGGGGCGGCCTGTGGGCCGACGGGCCGCGCATCCTGCTGGTCGCCTTCTCCCTCGCCATCGGCGTGCTGATCGGCGCCGAGGTGCCGCTGCTCATGGAGCTGATCCAGCGGGTGCGCAGGCAGGACCCGGGCGGCGCCGTCGCCGACCTGTTCGCCGCGGACTACGTCGGCGCGCTCGTCGGCGGCCTGGCCTTCCCGTTCGTCCTGCTGCCCTTCCTGGGCCAGCTCACCGGCGCGCTGCTCACCGGCACCGTCAACGCGGTGGTCGGCGCCGCCCTGGTCCTCGGACTGTTCCGGCGCGACCTGACCCGCCGGGCGCGCTGGCTGCTGCTGATCGCCAACGTGGTCGTCCTCGCCCTCCTCGCCACCGCGACCGTCCTCGCCGACGACTTCGAACGCGCGGCCCGGCAGGCCGTGTACGGCCAGGACGTCCGCGTGGCCGTCCGGACCGACGTGCAGGAGATCGTCCTCACCGGCGAGGCCGACGGGCGGCCCCTCGACCTGTTCCTCGACGGGCGGCTGCGGGTGCGCGGCAGCGACGGGCGGGGCTACCACGAGGCGCTGGTGCACCCCGCCATGAGCGGCCCCCACGCGCGCGTGCTGATCCTCGGCGGCGGCGACGGCCTGGCCGCGCGGGAGGTGCTGCGCCACCCCGGCGTGCGCCGCGTCGACGTCCTCGAAGCCGACCCCGGCCTCGCCCGGCTGGCCCGGCACGACCCCGGTCTGTCCACCCTCAACGAGCACGCCTACGGCGACGCGCGCGTCCACGTCCTCACCGGCGACGCCTTCCACCGGCTGCGCGCGACGCCCTCCGCGACGTACGACGTGGTGATCTCGGACCTGCCCGACCCGGGCAACACGGCCAGCACGAAGCTGTACTCCCAGGAGTTCTACGGACTGCTGCGGCGGGTGCTCGCGCCCGACGGGCGGCTGGCGGTCCACGCGGGCCCGGACGGCGCACACCCCCGCGCCTTCTGGACCGTGGACGCCACCCTCCGCGCGGCGCGCCTGCCCGCCGTCGCCTACCGCGTCGGCGCACGCGACTCCGACTCCGACTCCGGCTCCGAGGCCGACTCCGGGCCCGGCCCCCGCCGCGCGGCCGCGGAGGCTCCCGCGCCTCGCGGCTGGGGCTTCCTGCTGGCCGCGCGCACGGCCCCCGCGCTGCGCCTGGACCCGGCGGCACCCCGCCCGCACAGCCTCACCCAGGACTCCCTGGCCCGGGGCGCCCGCGACGCGGCCCGCACCCGGATGACCGGGCTGCCGCCCTCCACGCTCGTGCATCCGCGGTTCTGAGCCCGCCCGCACGGGTGCCGCGACCGCGATCCACCGCGTCCCCGTGCGGCGGCCCGACCCTCCCCCAGGTGCGGGACGGACCGCCACACCCCCCGGTGGATCGCTCGCACCGAGAATCTACGGCCGCCCCGCGCGTCCCGGAATCCGGCGGTGGGTGGAGACCGGAGCCAACCCGGCGCGGTAGTCGCCCGGTTCCTGCAACTTCCGCGGTACGGCAGAAGGATGACGCCGACGCCGGGCGGCGGACCTACGCTGCGGGAATGCGCCTGCACCCCCTGGCGGCCGACGGCCTGATCGCCGCGGCGCTGACGACCGTGGCCGTCCTGCTCGGCACCGAGGCCGTCGCCCAGGGGTGGCCCGCGCTCGACCCGCTCGCCTGGACGCTCGTCGCCGTGCTCACCCTCCCCCTCGTGCTGCGCACCCGTGCCCCCGTCACCGTCTGCCTCGCCGTCCACGCCTGCTGGGCGCTCTACGTCACCCTCGACTACTGGCCCGTCGTCGGCTCCTTCGGCCCGATGCTCGCCGTCTACACCGTCGCCGCCCAGCGCCCCACCCGCACCGCCGCCGCCTGCGCCGCCCTGCTCGCCGGGGTGTGGATCTACGCCGGGCTGCGCAGCGACTCCGGGGCCATGGCCTCGGTGGCGGGGCAGGCCGTGGGCTTCCCGCTGGTGCTGTGGCGGTTCGGGTACGTGGCCCGCCGGACCGGCGAGCTGACGCTGCGTCTGCGGGCCGAACAGGCCGACCGGGCCCGGCGCGAGGTCGCCGAGGAACGCGTGCGGATCGCCCGCGAACTGCACGACGTGGTCGCCCACCACATCACCGTCATCAACGTCCAGGCCGGACTGGCCCGCTTCGTCTTCCGCTCCGACGCCCGCACCGCACGCGACGCCCTGGACACCATCGAGGGCGCCAGCGGCGAGGCCCTGGCCGAACTGCGCCGCATGCTCGGCCTGTTGCGCGCCGACGGCGTGCAGGGCGCGGACGGCGCCCCCGCTCCCGGCCTCGACCAGCTCGACGAGATGGTCACCCGGGTACGCACCGGCGGCGTGGGCGTCCAGCTGCGGGTCACCGGCACCCCGCGCCCCCTGCCGCCAGGCGTTCAGCTGTGCGTCTACCGGGTGGTGCAGGAAGCCCTCACCAACGTCCTCAAGCACGCGCCCGGCGCGGACGCCGCCGTCGAACTCGCCTACCGCGCGGGCGAGGTGACGGTGTCGGTGACCGACGGCGGGCCGGTGGAGGGGCTGGATCCGGTCACACCTGCCGAACGGGGCGGCCACGGCTTGATCGGGATGCGGGAGAGGGCCAAGCTCTACGGCGGGACGATCGCCGTCGGCCCGCGCAGCGAGGGTGGATTCGGCGTGCGCCTGACCCTTCCGACGCCGGTACAAGTCGCACGCCGGGGAGACTCCGTGCGGGAATGACCGACGCAGACCGCCCGCCGGACGGGCCGCACCACGACGCCGCCGGGCCGATCCGCCTGCTCGTCGTCGACGACCAGTACCTCGTCCGCACCGGCCTCGCCACGCTGCTGCGCGCCGCCCCCGGCATGGAGGTCGTCGGCGAGGCGGCCGACGGCGCCGAGGCGGTGGAGCTGGCCGCGCGGACCCGGCCGGACGTGGTCCTGATGGACATCCGCATGCCCGGCCTCACCGGCATCCAGGCCACCGAGCGGATCCTCGCCGAGGCGGTGGACCCGGCACCCCGCGTCCTCGTCCTGACCACCTTCGACCTCGACGAGTACGTGTACGGCGCCCTGCGGGCCGGCGCGTCCGGCTTCCTGCTCAAGGACGCGGGCCCCGAACGGCTGCTGGCCGCGGTCACCGCGGTGCACGGCGGCGACGCGCTGTTCGCCCCCGCGGTCACCCGGCGCCTGGTGGAGGCGTTCACGCGGATGACGGACACGGGGCGCGCGGACCCGCAGGACGCCGGTCCGCCGCCGCCCGAGCTGACGACGCTGACCGGCCGCGAGGCCGAGGTCCTGCAACTGGTCGCCCGCGGACTGAGCAACGCCGAGGCCGCCGACCGGCTGTTCATCAGCGAGGCCACCGTGAAGACCCACCTCAACCGCACCATGACCAAGCTGGGCCTGACCAGCAGGGCCCAGGCGGTGGTCGTGGCGTACGAGACGGGACTGGTGACGCCGGGGAGCGCGGGCGCCGGGTGACTTTGTGCCGACGGGGGGTGCGGCGGGCCCCCGCTGGGTAGGGTGGCGTGACATGGAGCATGAGGTGTTCGTTCCGGTTCCGGCCGAGCGGCTCAGGGACGTGCTGGCCGACCCCGTCCGGGTCGCCCGGGCGGTTCCGGGGCTCCAGCAGGACGCCGGGGCCGAGCCCGTCACGGGCCGGCTGAAGGTGCGCATCGGCAGTCACTCCATCACCTACCGCGGCTCCCTGCGCCTGTCCGCGCGCGAGGACGGCACCTACGCCGTCGAGGGCGACGCCACCGAGTCGCGCGGCACCGGCGCGGTCGCGCTCGCGCTGACGCTGCGCGCGGACGACGCCGAGGGCGGCGCCACCCTCACGTTCACCGGGACGGCCACCGCGGACGGGCGGGTCACGGAGCTGCCGCCGGAGTCGGTGGCGTCGGCCACGACACGGCTGCTGGCCCGGTTCGCCGAGAACCTGGGCACGGCGGCGCAGGCGCCCCCCGCGCCGGAGCCGGAGCCGAGCCCGCGACCCGAACCGCGCCCCACCTCCGTCTTCGACACCGAGGTCCCCCCGTCCTCCCTCATGGACAGCGACGAGGACGCAGACGCGCACGCGGGCGAGAAGGCGGAAGCGGAAGCGGAAGCGGAAGCCGAAGCGGATGCGGACGGCGGCGGGCGCACGGACGACGAGCCGGCCGTCCCTCCCCCCGCCGAGGCCGCGCACGCGCGCCGCACGATGATCGGCCGCAGCGCCGAGGAGGTGGACCACTCCCCGCCGCGCGGCCGGTACGCCCCCGTGCCCGCGCCCCAGCCGAGCGCGGTCGGCGCCCCCCTGCGCTGGGCCGCCCCCGCGGCGGCGCTGGTCGTGGCGTCGGCGATCGTGGTGGGCCGCGCGCTGCGCAGACGCCGCTGACCACCGCCGGACCCGCCGCAGGGTCACCGCCGGGCCCGCCGCAGGGTCACCGCCGGGCCCCCGCGGAGCCCCCGCCGGGCCCCCGCGGAGCCACCGCCGGGTGGGGCGCCCTTGATCGCCCCAGTAGGGTCGTGGCGTGAGTAACGAACCCATCACGCTGACCGCGGGCGACGCGGAGGCGACCGTGCTGCCGGGCAACGGCGGCCGGATCGGCGGACTCCGCGTCGGCGGCACGGAGCTGCTCCGCCAGGGCGAGCGCTACGGCTGCTTCCCGATGGTCCCCTGGTGCGGACGCATCCGCGACGGCCGCTTCAGCGACGGCGCCGTGGTCCACCAGATGCCGCTGAACTCCCCGCCGCACGCCATCCACGGCACCGCCCGCGACGCCGCCTGGCGCACCGCCCGCGTCAGCGCCGACGAGGCCGTCATCACGTACGACCTCGTCGATCCCTGGCCCTACCCCGGCCGCGTCACCCAGGTGGTCGCGCTCGCCGAGGACGGGCTCACGCTGTCGATGTCCGTGGAGACGTACGAGTCGTCCTTCCCGGCGCAGATCGGCTGGCACCCCTGGTTCAACCGGACCCTCGACGGCACCGGCGTGGAGATCGCCTTCGACCCCGCCTGGCAGGAGGAGCGCGGCGACGACCACCTCCCCACCGGCAACCGCGTCGAGCCGAAGCCCGGCCCCTGGGACGACTGCTTCGGCATGCCCGACGGCGTCGACGTCACCCTCACCTGGCCGGGGCGGCTGGAGCTGAAGGTGACCAGCCGGGAGCCGTGGGCCGTGGTGTACGACGAGCAGGAGGCCGCCGTCTGCGTGGAGCCGCAGACCGGCCCGCCCAACGGCCTGAACACCCTTCCCCGCCTGGTCACGCCCCTGGAGCCGCTGGAGGCCACGACCACCTGGGCCTGGCGCCGCCTTTAAGCTGGCGTACATGACGGACGTACGCGGCGAGCTGCTGCAGCAGATCAAGGACAAGGCCGTGGTGCACGGCAAGGTCACCCTCTCCTCGGGGCTGGAGGCCGACTACTACGTCGACCTGCGCCGCATCACCCTGGACGGCGAGGCCGCGCCCCTGGTCGGCCAGGTGCTGCTCGACCTCACCGCCGACCTGGAGTTCGACGCGGTGGGCGGGCTGACCATGGGCGCCGACCCGGTCGCGGCGAGCATGCTGCACGCCGCCGCCGCGCGCGGCCGCAGGCTGGACGCGTTCGTCGTCCGCAAGGCCGCCAAGGCGCACGGGCTGCAGCGCCGCGTCGAGGGCCCGGAGATCAAGGGCCGCCGCGTCGTGGTCGTCGAGGACACCTCCACCACCGGCGGTTCCCCGCTCACCGCCGTCGAGGCCGTGCGCGAGGCCGGCGCCGAGGTGGTCGCCGTCGTGACGATCGTCGACCGGGCGACCGGCGCCGCCGAGAAGATCCAGGACGGCGCGGGAGTGCCGTACCTGTACGCGTACGACAAGGACGAGCTGGGCCTGGACTGACACCAGGGGTACCAGGGGCCGAGACGGGACCGGGGTCCACTCGGGGATTCCCGTTCCGTCTGGAAGGATGGGGCCGACGATGACGTCGCCCCCCAGTCCTAGGTCAGGGCCATAAGCAACAACACGCCCACCCGCACATACAAGGAGCGGACAGATGCCCATCGCAACTCCCGAGGTCTACAACGAGATGCTGGACCGGGCGAAGGCAGGAAAGTTCGCCTACCCCGCCATCAACGTGACCTCTTCCCAGACGCTGCACGCCGCCCTGCGCGGTTTCGCGGAGGCGGAGAGCGACGGCATCGTCCAGATCTCCACCGGCGGCGCCGAGTTCCTGGGCGGCCAGCACAACAAGGATATGGTGACCGGCGCCGTCGCCCTCGCCGAGTTCGCGCACATCGTCGCCGAGAAGTACGACGTCACCGTCGCCCTGCACACGGACCACTGTCCCAAGGACAAGCTCGACGGGTACGTCCGCCCGCTCCTCGCCGTTTCCGAGGAGCGCGTGAAGGCCGGCCGCAACCCGCTCTTCCAGTCGCACATGTGGGACGGTTCGGCCGAGACCCTGGCCGACAACCTCTCCATCGCCCAGGAGCTGCTGGAGCGCGCCCGCGCCGCCAGGATCATCCTCGAGGTCGAGATCACCCCGACCGGCGGCGAGGAGGACGGCGTCTCCCACGAGATCAACGACTCCCTGTACACCACGGTCGACGACGCGGTCCGCACCGTCGAGGCCCTGGGCCTGGGTGAGAAGGGCCGCTACCTGCTCGCCGCGTCCTTCGGCAACGTGCACGGCGTGTACAAGCCGGGCAACGTCGTGCTCCGCCCCGACCTGCTGAAGGACCTGAACGAGGGCATCGCCGCCAAGTACGGTCAGCCGGCCGGCAGCAAGCCGTTCAACTTCGTCTTCCACGGCGGCTCCGGCTCCACCGCCGAGGAGATCGCCACCGCGCTGGAGAACGGCGTGGTCAAGATGAACATCGACACGGACACCCAGTACGCCTTCACGCGTCCGGTCGTCGACCACGTGTTCCGCAACTACGACGGCGTCCTGAAGGTCGACGGCGAGGTCGGCAACAAGAAGACGTACGACCCGCGCACCTGGGGCAAGCTGGCCGAGGCCGGCATGGCCGCGCGCGTCGTGGAGGCCTGCGGTCACCTGCGCTCGGCGGGCCAGAAGATCAAGTAACACCCGGTCGACACGACCGTACGCACGAGCCCGGCGCACTTCGCGCCGGGCTCGCTGCACGCCGGGGTGTATATCTGGGGCATGCCCGACGTCCGGATCGCCTCACCGCAGGGCAAGTGGATCCTGCTGACCACCGTCCTCGGCTCCAGCATGGCCCTGCTGGACTCGACCGTCGTCAACGTCGCGCTGCCCCACATCGGGCGCGACCTCGGCGCCGACCTGGCCGCCCTCCAGTGGACCGTCAACGCGTACATGGTCACGCTGGCCGGTCTGATCCTCCTCGGCGGCGCCCTCGGGGACCGGTTCGGCCGCCGCCGGATCTTCGTCCTGGGCGTGCTGTGGTTCGCCGCCGCCTCCCTGCTGTGCGGCCTCGCGCCGAACGCCGGTGTGCTGATCGCCGCCCGCGCCCTCCAGGGCGTCGGCGGGGCGCTGCTCACGCCCGGCTCCCTCGCCCTGATCCAGGCCTCGTTCCACGCCGACGACCGGGGCCGTGCGGTGGGCCTGTGGTCGGGGTTCGGGGGCGTCGGCGCGGCGATCGGGCCGTTCCTCGGCGGCTGGCTGGTCGACGGGGCCGGCTGGCGCTGGGTCTTCCTCCTCAACGTCCCGCTGGCACTGCTGTGCGCCCCGATCGCGCTGCGGCACGTCCCCGAGTCCTCGGACGAGCGCGCCCACACCCGCTTCGACGTCCTCGGCGCGGCCCTGTGCGCGGCGGCCCTCGCGCTGCTCACCTACGCGCTGATCGAGGCCCGTACGGCATCCTGGGCGGTGGCGCTCAGCGCGGTGGCCGGGGTGGTGGCCGCCGTGGCCTTCGTCCTCGTCGAGCGGCGCGGCAAGGACCCGATGATGCCGCTCGACGTCTTCTCCTCCCGCCAGTTCTCGGCGATCAACCTGGTCACCCTGTGCGTGTACGCGGCCTTCGGCGGCTTCTTCTTCCTCGCCGCGCTCCAGCTCCAGGTCGTCGTCGGCTGGTCCGCGCTGGCCGCCGGTACGGCGCTGCTGCCGACCACCGTCCTGATGCTGCTGCTCTCCGCCCGCTCCGGCGAACTCGCCGAGCGTCTCGGCCCGCGCCTCCAGCTCACCGTCGGCCCCCTGCTCTGCGCCGCCGGGATGGTGCTGATGCTGCGGGTCGGTCCCGGCGCCTCGTATCTCGCCGACGTGCTGCCCGCCCTGCTGGTGCTCGGCCTCGGCATGGTCACCCTGGTCGCCCCGCTGACGGCGAGCGTGCTGGCCGCCGTGGACACCGCGCGCGCCGGTCTGGCCAGCGGCATCAACAACGCGGCGGCCCGTGCGGCGGGGCTGGTCGCCGTCGCCGCGCTGCCCCTGCTCACCGGCATGGGGGAGGAGGCGTACCGCTCGGCCGACGCGTTCGACGACGCGTTCGGACCGGCGATGCTGATCTGCGCGGGGATCCTGGTCGCGGGCTCCCTGATCGCCTTCACCACGGTGCGCCGCCCGGCCCCGGACTGCCCCCGCCCCGAGTGCCGCACCCACGGCTCGGTCCTGACACCGCCACTGGAGGGGGAGCGAGCCGCCTAGCCGCCCCCGCCTTCAAGGGGCGCGGGGAACCGCGCACGGCACGGGACGCGGGGTGCTTCTGGGCCAACGCCCCGATCACGCCCCAAGGGGCGCGGGGAACTGCGCGCCCAGCCACAACGCACCCGCACCCGGCAAACACACCCCCTCCCACCGACAGCCCCGTCCGGCCGCCCCCGGCGATGCCGCAGACTTGTCCCATGGCCATTCACGAGAACCTCCTCGGGGGACCGCCCCCGACCCACCTCCCCGACGACCCCGGGCCGCGCGAGCTGCTGGCGGGCGGCACCTCTCCCGCCGACGTCGCCGCGAAGTACCCGACGTCCTCGCTCGCCTGGGCCCGCCTGGCCGACGAGGCGTTCGAGCGGGGCAGCGTCGTGGAGTCGTACGCGTACGCCCGTACGGGCTACCACCGCGGCCTCGACTCCCTGCGCCGCAGCGGCTGGAAGGGACACGGCCCGGTGCCCTGGGAGCACGAGCCGAACCGTGGCT
This sequence comes from Streptomyces sp. NPDC111628, assembly GCF_055635195.1. Classification (NCBI taxonomy): domain Bacteria; kingdom Bacillati; phylum Actinomycetota; class Actinomycetes; order Kitasatosporales; family Streptomycetaceae; genus Streptomyces; species Streptomyces sp. NPDC111628. The sequence goes on from NZ_JBVKBZ010000005.1 coordinate 509,494, forward strand.
TCCTGCGCGCCCTGCACGCCCTCGCCCGCGCCGCCCAGGCGATCGGCGAGAAGGAGGAGTACGAGCGCTGCAGCCAGTTCCTGAAGGACTCCTCGCCGACCGCGGCCGAGGTCCTGGGCTGACCCCGGGTACGTACGAGGCCCGTCCGCCGTGCGCGGGCGGGCCTTGCGGTTTCCTGCGACGATTGCGGAGGATGCCGTTGGGGACCGGGGCCCCGTGCCGGTAACGGCAGGGCGGACCGCTACCCGTGCACATCAGGAGACAGCGATGTCCCACGACGCCCCGAATCTCGACTTCGAGGGCAGCACGCCGTACGAGGACTACGTCAAGGCGGACGTGCTCACCCACCTCCAGCACACCCTCTCCGACGATCCCGGAGAGATGGTCTTCCTGGTCACGACCCAGGTCATGGAGCTGTGGTTCACCGTCATCGTCCACGAATGGGAGACCGCCGCCCGCGCCCTGCGCGAGGACCGGATCCCGGTGGCGACCGATGCGCTCAAGCGTTCGGTGCGCGAGCTGGAGGCGCTGAACGCCTCCTGGACCCCGCTGGGGCAGCTCACCCCGGCACAGTTCAACTCCTACCGGTCCGCCCTCGGCGAGGGCTCCGGCTTCCAGTCGGCGATGTACCGCCGCCTGGAGTTCCTGCTCGGCGACAAGTCCGCGTCCATGCTCGTCCCGCACCGCGGCGCCCCCCGCGTCCACGCGGAACTGGAGAAGGCGCTGCACGAGCCGAGCCTGTACGACGAGGTGGTCCGGCTGCTCGCCCGGCGCGGGTACGACATCCCGGACGCCGTGCTCCGGCGCGACCTCACCCGGAAGTACGAGGCCGCCCCCGAGGTGGAGGCCGCCTGGACGGCCGTCTACTCCGGCGACCAGAACGGCGAGCTGGCCCGCCTCGGCGAGGCCCTCACCGACGTCGCGGAGCTGGTGTGGCGCTGGCGCAACGACCACCTGGTCGCCACCCGCCGTGCGATGGGCTCCAAGACCGGCACGGGCGGCTCCGCCGGGGTCGCCTGGCTGGAGAAGCGGGCTCGCAACAACGTGTTCCCCGAGCTGTGGACGGCGCGGTCGTATGTCTGAGCCGACGAGCCTCGCGGGCGAGGCGGAGCAGCTGGACGCCGCCGACCGGCTGGCCGCGGTGCGCGAGCGGTTCGTCCTCGACGACGTCACGTACCTCGACGGCAACTCGCTGGGCGCCCTCCCCGCGCACGTGCCCGCGCGCGTGGAGGACGTCGTACGGCGTCAGTGGGGCGAGCTGCGCATCCGGTCCTGGGAGGAGAGCGGCTGGTGGACCGCGCCCGAGCGGATCGGCGACCGGATCGCCCCGCTGGTGGGCGCGGCCGCCGGACAGGTCGTGGTCGGCGACTCGACCAGCGTCAACGTCTTCAAGGCGCTGGTCGCCGCGGTGCGCATGGCGCAGGAGAGCGGGCCCCGGCGGAACGAGATCCTCGTGGACGCCACCACCTTCCCCACGGACGGGTACATCGCCGAGTCGGCGGCCCGGATGACGGGGTGCGCCCTACGGCCCGTGGCCCCGGCCGAGGTCCCCGGCGCCTTGGGCGACCGCACCGCCGCCGTGCTGCTCAACCACGTCGACTACCGCTCGGGCCGGCTGCACGACCTGCCCGGACTCACGGCCGCGGTGCACGCGGCGGGGGCGTACGCGGTCTGGGACCTGTGCCACAGCGCGGGCGCGCTGCCGGTCGGGCTCGACGAGCACGGCGTGGACCTGGCGGTCGGCTGCACCTACAAGTACCTCAACGGCGGTCCCGGCTCGCCCGCGTACCTGTATGTGCGCCGTGACCTCCAGCCCCGCTTCGACTCCCCGCTGCCGGGCTGGAACTCGCACGCCGAGCCGTTCGGCATGCGGCCCGCCTACGCCCCGGCCTCCGGCGCGGTGCGCGGGAGGGTCGGCACGCCGGACATCCTCTCCCTGCTCGCCCTGGACGCGGCGCTGGACGTCTGGGACGAGGACGGGGTCTCGGTGGCGGCGGTGCGGGTCAAGTCGCTGGCGCTGACGGACTTCTTCCTGCGCTGCGTCGGGGCGTACGTCCCGGACGGCCGCGTGGAGTCCGTGACCCCGGCGGCGCACGCCGAGCGGGGCAGCCAGGTCGCGCTGCGCTGCGAGGACGCGGGCGAGGTGATGAAGCGGCTGATCGAGCGCGGGGTGGTCGGGGACTACCGCGCCCCCGACGTGCTGCGCTTCGGCTTCACCCCGCTGTACGTCGGCTTCGCGGACGTGGAGCGGGCGGCGCGGGTGCTGGCCCGGACGCTGGCCGGCTGAGTCGCGCGGTCGAACAGGGGCGGGACCGGGCACGCCGTCCGGTCCTCACCCAGCGTCACATCCCCGTGTCCGCGCACGTCATCGGCCTGATACCGTCCCGCCAACGGCCGAATCTTTCCTTCCTCCGGTCCGCCAACACCGTTCCGTCGCTGAGAGGTTGACCATGCCGGACGCCGCAGAACCGGGCACCGCTGCCGCGAGGGACGCCGCGGAGGAGAAATCGGCCCTCTCCCACCCGGCGGTCGAACCGGACAGCACCGCCGGTTACGGCGACCACCCCGACCAGGTGATCGACTTCTACCTGCCGCGCGGCGGGGCGGGCCCGGGCGCCGCTCCGGTCGTGGTGGTCCTGCACGGAGGCTCGTGGCGGGCCCCGTACGACCGGCGTCATATCAGCCCGTTCGCCGGTTTCCTCGCCGGCCGGGGCTTCGCCGTGGCCAGTGTGGAGTACCGGCGCGGGGCGGAGGGGGCCGGTGCGGAGGGTGCGGGTGGGGAGCCCGTCGCGGGGCGCTGGCCCGACACGTTCGACGACGTGGCCGCCGCGCTGGACGCGCTGCCGGAGCTGGTCCGGCAGCACCTGCCGATGGCGGACGCGCGGCGCCTGGTGCTCACCGGCCACTCGGCAGGCGGTCACCTCGCCCTGTGGGCGGCCGCCAGGCACCTGCTGCCCGCGGACGCCCCGTGGCGGACCGACCGCCCGACGCCCCTGCGCGGCGTGGTCGCGCTCGCGCCGATCGCCGACTTCGAGGCCGCCGACGAGCTCGGCGTGTGCGGTGGCGCGGCGCGGCAACTGCTGGGCGACGGCGAGCTGTTCGCCGAGCGCCGCCCGTACGCGGACCCCGCCCTGCTGCTGCCCACCGGGATCGCGACCACTCTCGTGCAGGGCCGCGCCGACGTGGACGTGCCACAGGCGGTCGCGGAGGCGTACGCGGACGCGGCGGCGAAGGCCGGGGAGGTGGTGGGGCTGACGCTGCTGGAGGACGTCGGCCACTACCCGCTGATCGACCCGGCGGCGGACGCGTGTGCGGTGGTGGCGGAGGAGATCGCGCAGCTGGCCTGGTGAGCGGACGGCCGGTGTCGTCGTACCCGTAGTACCTGAGAGCTACCCCGCAGGTGAGTTCCCTGGCGGGACGCGGGTTACCCGGCCCGATCCATAACTTCCCCTGTAGACGCACCCGGTGGGCGGGCGCGCCGGAGGGGGGCGGCCATGGGGCCCGGGGCGACGGTACGTTGGCGGCGGCGGGTGCGCGGATGGCGCCGCGCCGGTTGTGCCGCCCTCATCACCGGCGCAGTGGTGCTCCCCCTCTCCGGGGCGGCGCGGCCCGAGATCCCCGCCCCGGCGCCCGCCGCTCTCGCGGCCCCGACGGCCGCCACGCTGGAGAAGGCGTACGCCGCCAACCGGGCCAACGCGGCCGAGGCCTCCCGGATGGCCGCCGACCACGGCGACCGTCACCGTGCGGCGGCGGACCGGGCGATGGCCGACCGGGCCCGCCACCTCCTCGCCTTCGACGGCCGGGGCGCCGGACTGGCCACCGAGGTCTTCGGCGACCTGGCGCACGCCGACCGCGTCGCCGTCCTGGTCCCCGGCTCCGACACGGGCCTCGACACCTACGGCCGCTTCCGCACCGCCGCCCTGGCCCTGCACCGGCAGCTCGTCGCCGAGGCTCCCGCGGGCACCCGTACCGCCGTCGTGGCCTGGCTCGGCTACGAGACACCGGGCACCGTCAGCACCACCGTCGCCACGACCGACCGCGCCGACCGGGCCGCCCCCGAGCTGCGCGACCTGGTCGACGACCTGCGCCGGATCACCGGCCCCGGCACCCGCCTCGCCCTCCTCTGCCACTCCTACGGCTCGGTGGTCTGCGCCCGCGCCGCCGACGGCCTGGACGTGGCCGACATCGCCCTGGTCGGCAGCCCCGGCACCGGCGCCGACACCGCCGCCGGTCTGCACTCCGACGCCCGGATCTGGGCGGGGCGGGGCGCCGACGACTGGGTGGAGCACGTTCCGCACGTCAGCGCCGACCTCTTCGGCACCACCGTCGGCTTCGGCACGGACCCGGTCTCCCCGGCCTTCGGCGCCCGGGTCTTCGACGCCGGGGACGGCGGCCACAGCGACTACTTCGACACCGGCTCCCGCTCCCTGACGAACCTGGCCCGGATCGCCCTGGGCGAGACCACGGAGGTGACCCATGACTGACCTTGCCCCGGCTGCGACCCGGATCCCGTCGCTCGCGCGCGGCGCCCTGCGCGAGGCCGCCGCCCGTATCGACGCGGCCACTCCCAAGGACCGGGACCGTGCCGTGGACGCCCTGCGCGCCCTCGCCATCCTCGGGGTGGTCCTCGGGCACTGGCTGGTGACGGCGCTGGTCGCCGACGGCAGCAGCCTGCACGCGGCCAGCCCGCTGGGGGACATGCCCTGGCTGTCCCCGGTCTCCTGGGCCTTCCAGACCCTCGCCGTGTTCTTCCTGGTCGGCGGTCATGTCGCCGGCCGCGGATACGCGTCGGCCCGCGCCCGCGGCGAGCCCTACGGCCACTGGCTGAGAGCCCGGCTGTCCCGGCTCTTCCGCCCGGTGTCGGCCGTCCTCACCCTGTGGACGGTGGTGGCGGCGCTGCTCCTGCTCACCGGCGCGGACTTCGCGACCGTGCACACGCTGGTGAAGCTGGCGCTGTCCCCGATGTGGTTCCTGCTGGTCTTCGCCGCGCTCACCGCGGCGACGCCGCTGCTGACCCGGCTGCATCCGCTGTGGCCGCTGGTCGTCGTCCTCCACATCGACCTGCTGCGCTTCGGTCTCGGCGCCCCGTCCTGGCTCGGCTGGGTCAACCTCGCCGCCGGCTGGCTGGTCCCCTACACCCTGGGCGCCGCCTGGTCCCGCGGTGAACTGGACCGCCGCCGATCGGGCTGGATCCTGCTGACCGGCGGCACGGCGGCGACTGCGGCGCTCGTCGCCTGGGCGGGCTACCCGGCGTCGATGGTCGGCGTCCCCGGCGCTTCGGTGTCGAACCTCAACCCGCCGACCCTGGCCGCCGTCACCTTCGGTCTGGCCCAGTGCGGGCTCGCCCTGCTGCTGCGCGAGCGGCTGCGCCGTGCGATGCGGCGGCCCGTGGCGTGGGCCGCGGTCGCGCTGGTCAACCTCTCCGCGATGACGATCTTCCTCTGGCACCAGACGGCGCTGATGGCGACCACGGCCACCGGGCTCCTCGCGGGCCGGCTGCCCGGCCTGCACACGCGTCCCGACGGCCTGGACTGGGTCGCGGCCCGGCTCGCCTGGCTCCCGGTGTTCGTGCTGGTCCTGGCCGCCTGCTGGGCCACGTTCCGCTCCTGCGAGCAGCGCGGCCGAGGACGGCGCCGTACCCGGGTCGTGCGCGCGCACCGCCCGCGGCGCCGGGCGACCACGGCGGGTGCACGCCATGTCTAGGGTGGAGCCTGTGACGCGATGGGGGAAACGGCTGTGGGCCTGGTCCCGGGCCCGGGCCGAGCGCGTGCTGCGCGTGCTCCACGACGACCTGTGGACCTGGCGGGCCGACCCGCTGCCGCCGTCGGTGTGGCTGCGCTGGTTCCCGCACGGGGTGGTGTGCCTGGCCGCACTCGGTGTGCTGCTCGGCGACGCCGCCCAACTCGGGGACAACGGCGGGATCGAGCCGGGCTTCGCCTTCCTCATCGGTGCCGCCCAGGCCGGCGCGATGGTGTTCGCGCTGTGGCGGCCGGTCGCGGCGTGGTGGCTGTCGATGGCGGGCATGCTGGTCGGGGCCATCGCGGTGCGGGCCGAGATGGTCCCGGGCGGCTACGAGTTCACGTGGCCCTGGACGGCCGCCGGGCTCATCGGGCACCTGTTCGTGATGCTGCTGCTCGCCCTGCGGGTGCGTACCCGGGTGTCCTTGGAGGCGCTGGCCCTGACCGCGCTCACCACCTACCTGGTGCAGGGCGTGGTGGGCGCGTCGAACTACCTGCCGACCGGTCAGCTCGCCGTCATCCTGTTCACGGTCGTCGTCGTCCTCGGCATCGCCCTGCGAGGCCGCCGGGAGGCGCGCACGGAACTCGCCCAGCAGACCTCGCTCACCGCCGAGGAGCGGGCCCGGCGCACCCTGCTGGAGGAGCGCGGCCGTATCGCGCGCGAGCTGCACGACGTGGTCGCCCACCACATGTCGGTGATCTCCATCCAGGCCCAGGTCGCGCCCCTCCTCGTGGAGAACCCGCCGGACGAGCTGAAGGAGAACCTGGCCGGTATCCGGCAGAACGCGCTGGAGGCGCTCACCGAGCTGCGCCGGGTGCTGGGCGTGCTGCGTTCGGAGCACCCGGACGCGCCGGATGCGGCCGAGGTGGGCGCCGGCGCCGCCCCGCACGCCCCGCAGCCGACCCTCGACCGGCTCGACGCGCTGGTGGAGAACACCCGGGCCGCCGGGCTGACCGTCACCACGGGCAGCAGCGGGACACGCAGAGCACTGCCGCCCGGCGTGGAGCTGTCGGCGTACCGGATCGTGCAGGAGGCGCTCAGCAACGTGCTGCGGCACGCGCCCGGGGCGACCGCCCGCGTCCACCTCACCCACCTTCCGACCGGGCTGCGCGTGGAAGTCTCCAACACCCGACCGAAGCGCGCCCCCGCGCCCTCGCAGGGGGCCGGGCACGGGCTGCTCGGGATGCGCGAGCGGGTGGCGATGCTCGACGGCACCCTGACGGCGCACCCGCTGCCGGGCGGCGGCTACCAGGTGGCGGCGTTCCTGCCGACCGACGGCACCGACCTGCCCGACGCCCCCTTCACCGACCCTTCCACCGAGGACGACACCCCATGACGACCAGCAGCAACGGCCGCGTGATCCGCGTGCTGATCGCCGACGACCAGCAGATGGTCCGGCAGGGTTTCACCGTGCTGCTCAACACCCAGCCCGACATCGAGGTGATCGGGCAGGCGGTGGACGGCCTGGACGCCGTGGCCAAGGTCGCCGAGCTGGCGCCGGAGGTCGTCCTGATGGACATCCGGATGCCGGAGCTGGGCGGCATCGAGGCCACCCGGCGGATCACCACGGCCACCCCGGAGATCAGGGTGCTGGTGCTGACCACCTTCGACCTCGACGAGTACGTGTACGAGGCACTGCGGGCCGGTGCCTCCGGGTTCCTGCTGAAGGACGCCTCCGCCGACCAGCTCGCCGAGGCGGTCCGGGTGGTGGCCGCCGGTGACGCCCTGCTCGCGCCGGGGATCACGCGACGGCTGATCGCGGAGTTCTCCCGGCTGGACGACCGCCCGCGCGCCCCGCTGAAGGCCCGCGTCGGCGAGCTGACCGAGCGGGAGACGGAGGTGCTCGCGCTGATCGCGCAGGGCCTGTCGAACGCGGAGATCGCCCAGCGTCTGGTGGTCGCCGAGCAGACGGTGAAGACCCACGTGGGCAGGATCCTGGTGAAGCTGGGCCTCAGGGACCGCACGCAGGCGGCGGTGTTCGCGTACGAGTCGGGGCTGGTGCGCCCCTCGGGCTACTGAGGAGCGACGCGCAGTTGCCCCCCGTAGTACTTGAGACGGATGCCCGGGAACCCCTCTCCACGGGGACGACCGGCCACTCCCGGTCGGCCTACCGTGTGAGCGTGACCGAGACGATTCACCAGCAGCACGAGGGCGGGACCCGCAGCCAGGAGTACCGGCTTGTCCGGACCTCCCTGCGGGGACTGCGCCAGGATCTGTTCCAGGACCCCTTCGCCTACCGCCTTCTGCCGCCCCGGCACACGGACGGCCCGTTCGTCCGCCGGCTGCCCGGCCGGCTGCGCTCGGACGCGCGGCACCTCCCGCACGCGGTGGTCGGGGCGCTCGCGTTCATCACCTTCGTCGTCGGCGCGGTCTCGGGCGACCTGCCCGGCGGCGACGTGCCGGCCCTGCTGAGCGGCATCCTGTGCGCCCTCCCGGTGCTCGCCACGCTGGTGCGGCCGATCGGCGCGTTCTGGCTGTCCCTCGCCGTGGCGCCGCTGGTCGCGCTCGTCAACGGCGCCGGGTGGGACTGGCCCTGGATGCCCGGCGCGTTCATCTGCCACCTGGCGGTGCTGATCGTCGTGGCGCTGCGCACCCGGCCCCGCACCGCTGTCTGGATGTGGGTCCTGACATGCGTGTACGGCTTCCTCGCGGACGCCTTCTTCGGCGGGTCGTACTCCTACTCGAACAGCGGGCCCATGATGGTGACGTCCGCGTTCGCCCTGCTCGTGGTCTGTCTCTGGCACATACGGCAGACCGCCCGCAGGGAGGTGACCGCCCAGCAGACGGTCACGGCGCACGAACGCTCCCGCCGCACCCTGCTGGAGGAGCGCACCACCATCGCCCGCGAGCTGCACGACGTGGTCGCGCACCACATGTCGGTGGTCGCCATCCAGGCGGAGGCCGCGCCCTACCGGGTGGAGAATCCGCCGGAGGAGCTGGAGCGTGCCTTCGCCACCATCCGGGAGAACGCGGTGGCGGCCCTCACCGAGCTGCGCCGCGTCCTGGGAGTCGTCCGCGCCGAGGACTACGAGGCCCCGGACGCCCCGCAGCCGACGCTCGCCGACCTGGACGCCCTGCTCGCCAACGTGCGCGAGGCGGGCCTGGCCGTGGACAAGGCGGTGACCGGCGCGGTGCGCGAGCTGCCGCCCGGGGTGGAGCTGTCGGCGTACCGGATCGTGCAGGAGGCGTTGAGCAACAGCCTGCGCCATGCGCCCGGCGCGACGGCCCGCGTCGAGGTCTCCTACGTCCTGGGCGGCCTGGGCCTGCGCGTGGTCAACACCGCCGTCCCGCCGAACACCCTGGTCAAGGCGTCGCCCGGCGCCGGACACGGCATCACCGGCATGCGGGAACGCGTCTCGATGCTGAACGGCGAGATGACGGCGGGCCCGGCGGACGACGGAGGGTACGAGGTGGCGGTGTTCCTGCCGGTCGCCGCGGCCCAGACCGAAGGTGAAGCATGACGATCCGCGTACTGATCGCCGACGACCAGATGATGGTGCGCGAGGGCTTCTCGGTCCTGCTGAACGCGATGCCGGACATCGAGGTCGCCGGCGAGGCGGTCAACGGCCGGGAAGCGGTGGCCAAGGTCCGCGAGCTGGCCCCGGACGTCGTCCTGATGGACATCCGCATGCCCGAGCTGAACGGCATCGAGGCGACGCGGGAGATCGTCGCGGCGGACAGCACGTCCAAGGTGCTGGTCCTCACCACCTTCGACCTCGACGAGTACGTGTACCAGGCACTGCGCGCGGGCGCGTCCGGCTTCCTCCTCAAGGACGCCTCGGCCCGCCAGCTCGCGGACGGTGTCCGGGTGGTGGCGGCGGGCGAGGCCCTCCTGGCGCCTTCCATCACCAAGCGCCTGATCACCGAGTTCTCCAAGCTCTCCGACGCCCCGCGCCTGATGTCGTCGGCACAGGCGGCGTACGGCGACCTGACGGAGCGCGAGACGGAGGTCCTGGTCCTGATCGCGCAGGGCCTGTCCAACTCGGAGATCGCCGAACGCCTGGTGGTCGCCGAGTCGACGATCAAGACCCACGTCAGCCGCATCCTGGTGAAGCTCGGCCTGCGCGACCGCACCCAGGCGGCGGTCTTCGCCTACGAGGCCCGACTGGTCACCCCGGGCTGATCCCGGGTCGCCCCTTCCGCTGAGGGCCCGTCGTTTCCTATCGTCCGTCCATGACGGCTGCATCCGATGAATCCGCCCTGTCGTTCGACCCGTGGGACCCCGCGTTCGTCGCCGACCCGTATCCCGCCTTCGCCGAGCTGCGGGCACAAGGGCGGGTGCTCTACTACGAGCCGAGCGACCAGTGGCTGGTGCCGCACCACGCCGACGTGTCCGCGCTGCTGCGCGACCGCCGGCTCGGCCGGACCTACCAGCACCGTTTCAGCCACGAGGACTTCGGCCGCACCCCGCCCCCGCCGGAGCAGGAGCCCTTCCACACGCTCAACGACCACGGCATGCTCGACCTGGAGCCGCCGGACCACACCCGGATCCGGCGCCTGGTGTCGAAGGCGTTCACGCCGCGCACGGTGGAGCGGCTGAAGCCGTACGTGCACGGGCTGGCGGACGACCTGGTGGCCCGGCTGGTCGCGGCGGGCGGCGGCGATCTGCTCACCGACGTGGCCGAGCCGCTGCCGGTCGCCGTGATCGCCGAGATGCTGGGCATCCCGGAGTCCGACCGGGCCCCGCTGCGCCCCTGGTCGGCGGACATCTGCGGGATGTACGAGCTGAACCCGTCCGAGGAGACGGCGGCGAAGGCGGTCCGGGCGTCCCTCGACTTCTCGGAGTACCTGCGCACACTGATCGCGGCCCGCCGCAAGGACCCCGGCGACGACCTGATCTCCGGTCTGATCGCGGCCCACGACGAGGACGACGACCGCCTCACCGAACAGGAGATGATCTCGACCTGCGTCCTGCTCCTGAACGCCGGTCACGAGGCCACGGTGAACGCGACGACCAACGGTTGGATGGCGCTCTTCCACCACCCCGACCAGCTGGCCGCCCTGCGTGCCGACCGCTCCCTCGTCCCGTCCGCCGTGGAGGAGCTGATGCGCTACGACACCCCGCTCCAGCTCTTCGAACGCTGGGTCCTGGACGAGATCGAGATCGACGGGACGACCCTCCCGCGCGGCGCGGAGGTGGCGCTGCTGTTCGGCTCGGCCAACCACGACCCGGCGGTCTTCACCGACCCGGAACGCCTCGACCTCACCCGCCGGGACAACCCGCACATCTCCTTCAGCGCCGGCATCCACTACTGCATCGGCGCCCCGTTGGCCCGCATCGAGCTGGCGGCGTCCATGACGTCCCTGCTGGAGCGGGCCCCGGAGCTGCGCCTGGCGGCGGAACCGGAACGCAGGCCGAACTTCGTGATGCGCGGGCTGAAGGAGCTACGCGTGGAACTCTGAAGCCCTCGAAGACTCCGAGCGCCGGCGCCGTCCCAGCAGCCAGGCCCCGAGCCCCCACACCACGGCGGGCACGACGGCCCCGGCGAGGAAGACGAACGGCAGCTCGGTGAGAACGGCACCGAAGTCCTGCCCGTTGTTCTCGAACTCGTTGCCGAGGTGCCGCTGCGTGCGGTCCGAGGCGCCCCACAGCCACACGGCGCCCACGACACCCGCCGCCGACACCAGGCACCCGCCACCCGTCACCGCATCTCGCTTCATGCCCACGAGGACGCCGTCGCCCCCGCGCCGGTTTCACCGCGGGGCATGGGTCGCCCTACGCCTGGGGCGGGGCGTCGAGGAGGGCCACCCCGTACTCGGCGAGCGCGTCGACGTGGTCCGCGTCGTGACGCGCGTCGGCGTCGCCGACCGAGCGGAAGTAGCCCTCGATCGCCCCGGGGTTGTTGATGACCAGGAACTCCGCCGTCGCGGTGAGCGGCTGGAACGTGTGGGGCACCGACCGGGGACCGAAGACGTAGGCGCCCGGCCCGGCGTCGTGGACGTCGCACGCGTCGAGCGAGGACGAGCCGATCCAGAAGCGGACGCGGCCGGACAGCACCACCCAGCTTTCGTCCTCACGGCTGTGGACGTGCAGGGGCGGTGCGTCCGACCGGCGCGCGGTCACCCGCGCGACGCTGACCACTCCCTGGGTCTCGGTGGTCGACACGACCTGTTCCTGGACGCTGTCGTAGTAGTGGTAGTGGGTGCCGTCGCCGGGGTTGCGCACGAACGCGACGCTCATGTGGGTGCTCCCCTTCGTTGTGGTTTAGCGTTCAACTATTTCCGTTGCTCCGCCTCCGCGCAAGGGTCCGCCGCGGTCCGCCGCGATCTGTCCGGATCTCGACGCCGGGCCGCCCCCCGGCGTACGTCACGTCAGGTCCCGCCGCCGCAGCCCGACCAGCCCCGCCCCCACCAGCGCCCCGGCGATCAGGAGCAGTACCAGCACCGGCGGCCAGCTCATCTCCCCGCCCGGCAGCTTCGGCAGGTGGCCGAACGGGGACACGTCCAGGACGGTCTGCGGCACGTCCAGGGCCGGTCCGACCCACCCGAGCAGCAGCACCGCGCCCGCGACGGCCCACGCGGCCACGGCGGCCCGGGGCAGCAGACCGTGCAGCAGCACCGCCGCCCCGCCGATCACCCACACCGCGGGCAACTGCACCAGGCACGCGCCCAGGATCGCCCCGAAGTCCTGCCCGTACCCGGCGGCGAAGCCGAGCCCGGCGAGCAGCATGATGAGCGCCGCGCCGCCGAAGGCGATCACCAGGTGGCCCGCGGCCCACCGCAGCCGGCCCACCGCGCCCGCCAGCACCGGTTCCGCGCGCCCGGACGTCTCCTCGCCGCTGAGCCGCAGCACCGACGCCACGACGTAGAGCGCGGCGATCAGCCCGAGCATGCCGACCATCGCCGACACGAACGCGTCGGTCAGCCCGGCCTGTCCGCCCATCCGCTCGATGATCTCGCGGGCCTGTTCGTTGTCCCCGACCAGATCGGCCGCGCCCTCCGTCATCCCGCCGTAGACGACCCCGGCGAGGAAGAAGCCGATGCTCCAGCCGAGGACGCTGCCCCGTTGCAGGCGCCAGGCCAGCGCTCCGGCCGTACGCAGGCGCCCGGCGGCCGGTCCCGGCCGGGTCGGCAGGAAGCTCATGCCGAGGTCCCGGCGTCCGGCGAGAGCGTAGGCCACGGCTCCCTGCGCCACCGTCGCGCCCGCGATCAGCAGCAGCACCCACCACCGCTCGTCGGCGAAGGCTCGCACGTTCTCCAGCCAGCCGAGCGGCGACACCCAGGTCAGGACCGACGAGCCGTCGTCCGTCGCCGAGTCGCCCGCCGCCCGCAGGACGAAGGCCGCGCCCAGCACCGCCGCCGTCAGGCCCCGGGCCAGCCGGGCGCTCTCGGTGAGCTGGGCGACGATCGCCGCCGTGGTCGCGAAGAGCATCCCGACGCCCGCGACCCCGAGTGCGAGGGCCAGTGCACCGGCTGCCCCCTGCCCGGCCAGTCCGACGGCGATCAGCAGGGCCAGTACGGCGTTGGCGACCGCCGCCGCCAGCAGCGCCGCCGTGAGCGGGGCCCGGCGGCCGACCATTCCGGAGGCGACGACCTCCTGCCGTCCGCTCTCCTCCTCGTCCCGGGTGTGCCGTACGACGATCAGCAGGCTCATCACGGCGGCGAGCGCACCGGCGTACAGGCCGACCCGCCAGGCGGTGAGCGCACCGAGACCGTCGTCGAAGACGGGGCCGACCAGGGCGCGCAGCGAGGAGTTGGTCTCCATCTGCCGCATCAGGTCGGCGCGTTCGGCGGCGGTGCCGTACAGGCCCTTGATGGTGCCCGGCATGGACAGCACCATGAGCGCGTTCACCGCGACCCAGACCGGGATCAGTACGCGGTCGCGGCGCAGGGCGAAGCGCAGCAGCGTGCCGGTGCCGGCCAGTTGGCGCGAGCCCCCGGGCCGGGCCGCGAAGGCGGTGGCGGCGGTTTCGGCGGTGGCGGTCATCGCGCCGTCACCTCCGCTCCGGACTCCGCGTCCTCGGCGTCCCCGGCGTCTTCGGCCTGGTAGTGCCGCAGGAACAGCTCCTCCAGCGTCGGTGGTGTCGACGTCAGCGACCGCACGCCGGTCTCGCTCAGCGACCTGAGGACGGCGTCCAGCTTGTCCGTGTCGACCTGGAGCCGGACCCGGTGGCCCTGGACGTCGAGGTCGTGCACGCCGGGCAGCCGGGTGAGGCCGTTCGGGGTGCCCGCGAGTTCGGCGGCGACGCTGGTCCGGGTCAGGTGGCGCAGGTCGGCGAGCGAGCCGCTCTCGACGGTCCGTCCCTTGCGGATGATGCTGACCCGGTCGCACAGCTCCTCGACCTCGCTGAGGATGTGGGAGGAGAGCAGCACCGTCCGGCCGCGTTCGCGCTCCTCCTCCACGCAGCGCTGGAAGACCTCCTCCATCAGCGGGTCGAGTCCGGAGGTGGGTTCGTCGAGGATCAGCAGGTCGACGTCCGAGGCGAAGGCGGCCACCAGGGCCACCTTCTGGCGGTTGCCCTTGGAGTACGTGCGGCCCTTCTTGGTCGGGTCGAGTTCGAACCGCTCGACCAGCTCCGCGCGCCGCCGGGTGTCGAGTCCGCCGCGCAGCCTGCCGTAGAGGTCGATGACCTCGCCGCCGGAGAGGTTGCGCCACAGCGTCACGTCACCGGGGACGTACGCGATCCGCCGGTGCGCCTCGACCGCGTCCGCCCACGGGTCGCGGCCGAGCACCTGCGCGGCGCCGGCGTCGGCGCGCAGCAGGCCGAGCAGGACGCGGATGGTGGTGGACTTGCCGGCTCCGTTGGGCCCGAGGAAGCCGTGGACCTCGCCGGTCTCGACCTCCAGGTCGAGCCCGTCCAGAGCATGCGTGCGTCCGAACGACTTGTGCAGTCCGGAGACGCTGATTGCCTTCGTCATGATTCGGAACGTACGCTTCTTTCAGAAACTTGTGAAGTTAAGAAACCGTCAAGACGGTGAGGGATGATCGTGGGATGAGGCAACCAGCGGATCAGGCGGAAGCGGGGCGTGACCCCGAGGCGGTGTCGAAGTTCGTCGAGGGCTTCGCGGCGCAGCTCGTCGAGGCCGGGATGCAGCGCATGCCGGCCCGGGTCTTCGCCGCGCTACTGGCCTCCGACTCGGGCACGCTGACCTCGGCGGAGCTGGGTGAGAGCCTCCGGGTCAGCCCCGCCGCCGTCTCCGGCGCCGTGCGCTACCTCTCGCAGCAGCACATGGTCTCGCGCGAGCGCGAACCCGGCTCGCGTCGGGAGCGCTACCGGGTGCACAGCAACCAGTGGTACGAGGCGCTCACCAACCGCGAGGCCGTCCTCAAGCGCTGGGAGAACGCGCTGAGCGAGGGCGTCGCCAGCCTCGGCGCCGACACCCCGGCGGGCCGCCGCATGGCGGAGACCCTCGCCTTCTTCGAGTTCGTCGACGGGGAGATCGTGGCGATGATGGAGCGCTGGCGGGTGCACCGGGAGGAGCGGTTCGGGCGGGGGTGACGGTGATCGCAAAAGCGGGTCACGGCAGCGTGAGCAATCCACCACGCTGAGTCGTCACTGGTCCGCATTACGGGGAGGGCGCATCATGACTGTCATGGCGGAGCGACCGACGATGAGCGGCACTGAATACCAGGGCTTCGAGGAACTGCTGGTAGCCCTCGACGAACTGGCTGTACCCGACGGCTACAGGGCCGAGATCACGAGGGGGAGCATCGTTGTGTCGCCGTGGTCGAAGGGCTACTACCTCCGAGTGATGCGCCTGGTGTGCGCACAACTGGAGGCACATCTGCCCGAATCTCACGTGATCGAACGAGGGCCGTTCCTCTACGTCTTCCCGGGAGACGGGTGCGCCTACGGGCCGGACATCCACGTGGCACACGAGCGAGTCTTCGAGACGGAGAGCCACCACCTGGACGGGGAGGCCCTGTCCTTCGTCGCCGAGCTGACTTCTCCGGCCACCCGGAACAACGACCTGACCGAGAAGGTGGAGGTCTACGGCCGCGCCGGCGTCCCCGTCTACCTGCTCCTCGACATGCAGGAGGAGCAGGCCACAGTCCTGTGGACGCCGTCCGCCAAGGGATACGAGTCGCGCACCACCAGGCCCTTCGGCGAGAAGCTCCCGATCCCCGCCCCGTTCGACTGCCTGCTGGACACCGCCGGTTTCAAGGCGCCCTGACCGGCCCTACCCCGCCGGCAGCGTCAGCCCCCACGCCCCCTCGCGCGCCACCCACGTCCGCGTTCCCACCGGCCCGCACACCACCGCGTCGGCCCGGTAGCGGAAGTGCGCCCCCGACACGGTCACCGTCCGTCCGCTCGCCGTCAGCGGCGACGCCTGCGCGCCCACCGACAGGGGCCGCACCTCCACCACGGCCACGCCCGACGCGCCCGGCGTCACCGACACCCCCTCGACCGGCTGGTCCAGGTCCACCAGCGTCACCCCGTCGACCTCCACCCGCAGCCGGGCCGGGCCGGGCGTACCCGGCGCCACGGCGGTCCGGGCCGTACGCGAGGAGGCCAGCGTCCGTACCAGCGACTGGCAGGTCCGCAGCCAGGGACGGACCGACGCCGCCCCCTCCGGACCGGAGCCCGCCTCCTCCCGCACCGGTACCGGCACGGGGGCGGGCGGAATCCCCACCGTCCCCAGCACCACCCCGTCGCTGTCGTCGACGAGCAGGTCCAGGCGCCGCTCCGCGCCGTCGAGCACCGCCCGCGCCGCCGCCACCGCCCCCGTCGGCAGGCCCAGGGACCGGGCGAGGCCGAGCGCCGACCCCACCGGAACCACGGACAGCACGCAGCCCGCCAGCTCCCGCCGCCGGTGCAGCAGGGCCACGGCCCGCAGCAGTGCGCTGTCGTCACCGATCACCACCGGGCGCCGCGAACCCCGCCGCCCGAGCGCCCGCGCGAACTCCTCCGGGTCGTCCGGCAGACACACCTTCGTGTGCGCCGCGCCCGCGCTGAGCACGTCTTTCGCGATCCGGACGGACTCTCCGTCCAGCCGTCGGGCGACCGGATCGACGACCACCAGAAGCTGATCGGACCTCGCGGAAGAGTTCGCGGAAGAGCTCGTGGAAGTCGCCACCTCGGCCATGCCTCGCTTCCTCGGGTAGCATCTTTGTGCAAGAGCCCCTTGCGCTGTTGCGCCAGGGGCTTCGTCTATTCCGGGGCACCCGGTCCGACGGTTGGCGGCCAACGACGGTCGCGGTGTACGTGGCGGAAACCCGTCGCATACGCCCTCGACCATGGACATGCCCCGCCCGGAAGGGGTGTACGCGCGTGCCCGCACTTGTGCTGCTCGGTGCTCAGTGGGGTGACGAAGGCAAGGGAAAGGCGACGGACCTGCTCGGTGGCTCCGTCGACTATGTGGTGCGCTACCAGGGCGGCAACAACGCCGGCCACACGGTAGTCGTGGGCGACCAGAAGTACGCTCTTCACCTGCTCCCTTCCGGGATTCTCTCCCCCGGCTGCACGCCGGTCATCGGAAACGGCGTCGTCGTCGACCCGTCGGTCCTGTTCTCCGAGCTGAGCGGGCTGAACGAGCGCGGCGTCGACACGTCCAAGCTCCTGATCAGCGGCAACGCTCACATCATCACGCCGTACAACGTCACCGTCGACAAGGTGACGGAACGCTTCCTCGGCAAGCGCAAGATCGGCACCACCGGGCGCGGCATCGGCCCGACCTACGCCGACAAGATCAACCGCGTGGGCATCCGGGTCCAGGACCTCTACGACGAGTCGATCCTCACCCAGAAGGTCGAGGCGGCGCTCGACGTCAAGAACCAGATGCTCACCAAGCTCTACAACCGCCGCGCCATCGCCACCGGCCAGGTCGTCGAGGAGCTGCTGGGCTACGCGGACAAGCTCGCCCCCTACGTCGCCGACACCGTCCTGGTCCTCAACCAGGCCCTCGACGACGACAAGGTGGTCCTCTTCGAGGGCGGCCAGGGCACGCTCCTGGACATCGACCACGGCACCTACCCCTTCGTCACCTCGTCGAACCCGACCGCGGGCGGCGCCTGCACCGGCGCCGGCGTGGGCCCGACGAAGATCAGCCGGGTCATCGGCATCCTCAAGGCGTACACGACCCGCGTCGGCGCCGGACCGTTCCCGACCGAGCTGTTCGACGAGGACGGCGAGGCCCTGCGCCGCATCGGCGGCGAGCGCGGTGTCACCACCGGCCGCGATCGGCGCTGCGGCTGGTTCGACGCGGTGATCGCCCGCTACGCCACCCGCGTCAACGGCCTCACCGACTTCTTCCTCACCAAGCTCGACGTCCTCACCGGCTGGGAGCAGATCCCGGTCTGCGTGGCCTACGAGATCGACGGCAAGCGCGTCGAGGAGCTGCCGTACTCGCAGACCGACTTCCACCACGCGAAGCCGGTCTACGAGACGCTGCCCGGCTGGAGCGAGGACATCACCAAGGCGAAGTCCTTCTCCGACCTGCCGAAGAACGCCCAGGCGTACGTCAGGGCTCTGGAGGAGATGTCCGGCGCCCCGATCTCCGCGATCGGCGTCGGCCCGGGCCGGGACGAGACGATCGAGATCAACTCGTTCCTGTAGGAACCGGACGCACACCGACGGCCGGGACCCCGCTCGGGGCCCCGGCCGTCGGCCTCCGGGCGGCGGATACGCTGGCCCGGAACCAGCAGTGACGGACAGCGCGGAGCGAGCGGACATGCGGAAGCCCACCACCCGGACGTGGATCTGGCTGACCGCGGCGGTCGTCGTCGTGACCGGCGGGGCCTTCTACGTCGACGGCCACCGGGTCGCCGCCGCGCCGCACGCCGACGACGCCAAGTGCGACAAGGTGATCTCCCGGCTCCCCGACGACATACCCGGCGCCTCGCGCGACTGGGCCCTGGGCGACGGGGTCGCGTCCTGGGGCGGCCAGAAGGCCGTGTTCCGCTGCGGCGCCGAGGAGCTCCAGCCCAACGTCAACCTCTGCGTCACCGCGGACGGCGTCGACTGGGTCCTGGACGAGGCACGGCTCAAGCGCGACGGCGTGAGCGTCCTGCGGACGTACGGCCGCTCACCGGCCGTGGAGTTCACGTACTCCGGTCCGCGCGAGGAGGTGGGGGGCATCCTCGCCGCGCTGGACCCCGCCGTGAAGTGGATCCCGCAGGAGCGCAAGTGCATCGGCCTCGACGACGCCGCCACCGTCCTGTAGCCGTTCGTCCCCCGCAGCCCTTCGTTCGGCCCTCCTCGCCGGGCGTCGGCGTGCCCGGTGGTGTCGGATCGGGGGCATGACCGACCGCTACAGCGCCGCTTCCTGCCAGGGCCCGTACGGCGGCGAGAACGGCCCCGAGGACTGCGGAGACCCGGTCCGCTTCGAGGTCGCCCGGCACCTGAGGGAGCCGCTGCGGGTGTGCCCCGTCCACCTGGGACCGTCGCTGCTGCTGGCCACCGGGGTGCTGTGGCCGCCGGGCATCGTCCTGGTGCGCTGAGACCGCCGCGGGCCCGGGCACGCCGGGATGGTTCACTGGGGCGACGCGCCCCCGAGGGCGTCCGGAGGCGGAAGGAAGCCGTACGGTGCCCGCACGACCCGACGACATGGCCCGGCGGTTCGAGCTGGACCGGCCCCGGCTGCGGGCGGTCGCGTACCGGATCCTCGGTTCGCTCAGCGAGGCGGACGACGCCCTCCAGGAGGCGTGGCTGCGGGCCGACCGGGCGGACACCTCCGGGGTGGACAATCCCTCGGGCTGGCTCACCACGGTCGTGGCCCGGGTCTGCCTCAACCTGCTCCGGGCCCGCGACACCCGGCGCGAGGAACCGCTGGACGACGGGGCCCGCAGGCAGCCGGCCGGCACCGGCACCGCCGCGGATCCGGCCGAGGAGGTGCAGCTCGCCGACGAGGTCGGGATCGCGCTGCTGATCGTCCTGGACACCCTCGGTCCCGCCGAGCGGCTCGCGTTCGTCCTGCACGACATGTTCGACGTGCCCTTCGGCGACATCGCCGCGATGCTCGGCAAGACCCCCGCCGCCACCCGCCAGCTGGCCGCCCGTGCCCGTCGTCGGGTCCGGGGCGTCCCGGCACCCGACGCCGACCTGCCGCGCAGGCGCCGCGCGGTCGACGCCTACCTGGCGGCCACCCGCGGCGGCGACTTCGACGCGCTGGTGGCCCTGCTCCACCCGGACGTCGTGCTGCGCGCCGACGCGGCGGTCGTCCCGACGCCCGCGCCCGTCACCATCAGCGGTGTGGAGCGGGTGGCCGGGGGAGCGATGGCCTCGACGGGCCGGGCACAGGCCGCCGCCGTCGTCCTCGTCGACGGCCGGGTGGGCATGGCGATGGCCGAGAACGGCAGGCTGCGCGTCGTGCTCCGCTTCGACTTCGCCGCCGACGGCCGCATCACCGGCATCGACGTGATCGCGGAACCGGCTCGCCTGAACGAACTGGACATCACGGGCATAAGCTGAAGCCGTACACGTCGCATCGGCAGAAGAAGGTGAGTGCGATGCGCGTACTGCTCAAGGCGACGCTGGACACGGACAAGGCGAACGAGGCGATCCGCAGCGGGAAGCTGCCCGAGCTGATCAACCGCACCCTCGACCACATCAAGCCGGAGGCCGCCTACTTCGGCCCGCTCGGCGGCCGGCGGACCGCCCTGATGGTCTTCGACATGCAGGACAGCTCGGAACTGCCGCCCACCGGTGAGCCGTTCTTCACCGAGCTGAACGCCGAGGTCGAGGTCTCCCCGATCATGAACGCGGACGATCTGCGCAAGGGCCTGTCCCAGCTCGGCTGACCGGCGCGGAAGAACGGATCAGCTGAAGACGATCATCGACCCCTGCGCCAGGCTCCGCGTCGCCGCCGCGTGCAGGCCCAGCCACACATGGCGCTCCCGGGCGAACGGGCTGGAGTCGGGCGGCGCGGGCACTGCGGGCTCCTCCAGCTCCGTCGGGGCGAGCGGCGGCTGCGGCGGGGCCGGGGGGTTGGCCGGGTCGATGCCGAGGGCCGGGGCGACGGCCTCCAGTTCCCGCAGCAGGGTGTGCGAGGAGCCCAAGGGGCCGCCGCCCGCCAGGAGTTCGTCACTGGAGAGCGGGTGCGGGAAGTCGACCGGCACGTAGGCGCCCGCGTGGTCGTAGTGCCAGACCAGATGGGACTGCTGGGCCGTCGACTCGAACATCTCCAGCAACTGCTCGTAGTCGCCGCCGAGTTCGTCCACCGGGGTCACCGGGAGGCCGCACACCTGGAGGAGGTGTGCGCGGCGCAGGAAGTGCAGCGCGTCGTAGTCGAAGCCGGCCACCGGCGCGACCTCGCCGGAGAGCCCCGGCATGTACTGGTACACCGGTACCGGCGGCAGCCCGGCCTCGGCCAGCACCTTGTCGTATTGCGCGAGTTCCTCGGCGAACGGGTTGTCCGGCGTGTGGCACAAGACGTCGACGAGCGGTACCAGCCACAGGTCACAGGCCAAAAGAGGGCTCCTCACACAGCATGGTGGTCAGGGCAGCGTAGTCGGTGTGCGCCGGTGCGCGTTGCGTGCAGATCCCATACCCATCTGGGGCCGGGCCACGACACGTCCGGCGTTGGTCATTCGCCGGCGAGCCCTTCGATCAGGGCGAGCGAGTGGCTGTTGTACGCGTCGACGAGCGAACGGGCGCCCGGGATGTCCCGCCGCGCCAGGGCGTCGACCAGTTCGGTGTGCCCGCACCACAGGGCGCCGCGCAGTTCGCTGAGCCGGCGCAGGTGCTGCACGGTGCACACCCAGCTCTGCACCCGCAGCCGGTGCAGGAAGTCGCAGAGGTAGGGGTTGCCGAAGAGGGTGGCCAGTTCGCGCCAGTAGCGCAGGTCGTAGCCGATCAGGACGGTCAGGTCCCCGGCCGCGGCGGCGCGCTGGGCCTCCTCGCCGCGCCGGCGGACCCCGGCGAGGGCGGCGGCGATGCGCGGGTCGGCCGGGTCGGGTCCGCCCGGCAGGTCGGCGGCCAGGGAGAGGAACATGCCGTCGGTCACCAGACTGCGGGCCTCGATCATGCCGCGGAAGTCGTCGACCGAGTACTCGTGGACGCGGAAGCCGCGGTGGTGGTCGGCGTCGAGGAGCCCCTGCGCGGACAGGTCGACCAGCGCCTCGCGCACCGGCGTCGCGGACACGCCGTACTGCTCGGCGATCTCCTTGACCGTGAACTCCTGCCCCGGCTGGAGCCGCCCGGCCAGCACCTCGTCACGGAGCGCGTCGGCGATCTGCTGCCGCAGGGTGCTGCGCGTGACGGCACCGGTACCGCTGGGACCGGGCATGGGCGGGCGTCTCCTCGTCGCGTTCGGGGCGTCGCCCGGGGGCGCCGCCCGGGGGCGTGCTCGTACACATGTCTACCGCGTACGAGCACGCCACCCTACGCGCTCGGTTCCCTCGCCCCGTTCCGCCTACTCCGTGTACTCGTCCGCCACGGACAGTGCCGTGTCCAGGGCCGCCAGGCCCTCCTTCAGCTCCGCCTCGGAGACGTTGCACGGCGGGACCACGTGGGTCCGGTTCATGTTCACGAACGGCCACAGGCCGTGCGCCTTGGCGGAGGCGGCGAACGCGGACATGGGCGCGGCCGCCTGCCCGCTCGCGTTGTAGGGCACCAGCGGCTCCCGGGTCTCCCGGTTCCGCACCAGCTCCAGCGCCCAGAACATGCCGGTCCCGCGCACCTCGCCCACGCTCGGGTGGCGCTCGGCCAGCTCCCGCAGCGCCGGCTCGACGACCTCACCGCCGAGCCGTGCCGCGTGCTCGACGACGCCCTCCTCCGCCATCACGTTGATCGTGGCGACGGCGGCGGCGCAGGCCAGCGGGTGCCCGGAGTAGGTCAGTCCGCCGGGGTAGGGCCGCTCGGCGAAGGTCGCGGCGATCTCGGCGGAGATCGCGACGCCGCCCAGGGGCACGTAGCCCGAGTTCACGCCCTTGGCGAAGGTCATCAGGTCGGGCACGACGTCGTACAGATCGGCGGCGAACCACGTACCGGTGCGGCCGAATCCGGCCATGACCTCGTCGAGCACGAACACGATGCCGTACTTGTCGCAGATCTCGCGCACCCCGGCCAGGTAGCCGGCCGGCGGCATCATGATCCCCGCGGTGCCCGGGATCGTCTCCAGGACGATCGCGGCGACGGTCCCCGGGCCCTCGAAGGCGATCGTCGTCTCCAGGTGCTCCAGCGCCCGCGCGCACTCCTGCTCCTCGGTCTCGGCGTAGAAGCGCGAGCGGTACAGGAACGGCGCCCAGAAGTGCACGACCCCGGCCGTGCCGCTGTCGGAGGCCCAGCGGCGCGGGTCACCGGTGACGTTGACCGCCTGCTGGGTGCCGCCGTGGTACGAGCGGTAGGCGGAGAGCACCTTGGGGCGGCCGGTGTGCAGCCGGGCCATGCGCAGGGCGTGCTCGACCGCGTCGGCGCCGCCGTTGGTGAAGAAGATCTTGTCCAGGTCGCCCGGCGTCCGCTCGGCGATCAGCCGGGCCGCCTCCGAGCGCGCCTCGACGGCGAACGCGGGCGCGAACGTCGTCATCCGCGCCGCCTGCTCCTGGATCGCGGCGACGACCTTGGGGTGCTGGTAGCCGATGTTGGTGTAGACGAGTCCGCTGGAGAAGTCGAGGTAGCGCTTGCCTTCGTAGTCCCAGAAGTACGACCCCTCGGCGCCGGCGACGGCGAGCGGGTCGATCAGCTCTTGCGCTGACCAGGAGTGGAAGACGTGCGCGCGGTCCGCGGCCTGCACGGCGGCGCCGGCCTGGGGGGAGGGCTGAGGGGTCATGCGGCCGAGGGTAGATGTCCGCGATGCGGAAACGGAATCGGCGTCCTGTCTGCGGTCGGGGGCTTTCCACGACAGGTTGTCGACGCGTCGCCGATGCGGTGCCGACGCGTCGCGGGCGCGCGGAGCCCCCTCCGTTACGGAACCGTGGACAAGCGGCGACTCACCGCGGGGCCGGCCCGCACTATCCTCGCCCTGTTGTTCATGTTCGGGGGGAAGGCGGCGCGGCATGCGGAGACTGGGGGACGGGGACCCGCAGCACATCGGGGTCTACCGGCTCTTGGGCCGGCTGGGCACGGGCGGCATGGGCCACGTCTACCTGGCCCGCTCGGACCGGGGGCGCACGGTCGCCGTGAAGCTGGTGCGCGAGGAACTGGCCGCGACGGAGGAGTTCCGCGAGCGGTTCCGGCAGGAGGTCGAGTCCGCGCGCCGGGTCGGCGGGTACTGGACGGCGCCCGTCCTGGACGCCGACACCGAGGCCGCCGTGCCGTGGGTCGCCACCGGGTACGTCGCGGGGCCCAGCCTCCAGCAGGTCGTCGGACACGACCACGGCGCGCTGCCGGAACGCTCGGTGCGCACGCTGGGCGCCGGTCTGGCGCACGCGCTCCAGGACATCCACGCCGCCGGGATCGTCCACCGCGACCTCAAGCCGTCCAACGTGCTGGTCACCATCGACGGCCCCCGCGTCATCGACTTCGGCATCGCGCGCGCCCTGGAGACGGTGACCGACGGCGGCGTCACCCGCACCGGCGCGCTGGTCGGCTCCCCCGGCTTCATGGCGCCCGAGCAGGTGCGCGGAGACCGGATCACGCCCGCGTGCGACGTCTTCTGCCTCGGCTCGGTCCTCGCCTACGCCGCCACCGGCAAGCTGCCCTTCGGCGCCGCGAACAGCGGTGCGCACGCCCTGATGTTCCGCATCGCGCAGGAGGAGCCCGACCTGACGGGCGTGCCCGAGGGCATCGCGGACCTCGTGCGCGACTGCCTGCGGAAGGACCCCGCGGCGCGGCCGTCCCTCGCCGACGTCCTGGAGCGCACGGGCGCGCAGGACACGGTCACCGGCGGCCGCTCCCGCGACCCGTGGCTGCCCAGCGCGCTGGTGGCCCAGCTCGGCCGCCACGCGGTACAGCTCCTGGACACCGAAAACCCCGAACACCCGGCCCAGCCCGGAGGCCCGGCCCTTTCACGCACACCCGGACCGGCCACGGCGCCCTCCGACGGCCCGCTGCCCGACGACGACGCGGCGGCCGGCGGCGTGGGGCCTGGCGGTGCTGGACCCGGCGGTGCGGGGCCCGGTGGCGTGGGGCCCGGCGGCGTAGGCGACGACGGTGGCCCGTGGCCGGGTGGCGGTGGACCCGGCGGTGTGGGGTCTGCCGGTGCCGGGCCCGGCGGCGAGGGTGCCCAGGGGGGCGACCCGGCGTCGGGCGGTCCGCCTCCTCCGCGTGAGCCGGGCAGCGGCGGCGCTCCGCTGAACCACCTCCCCACCCTGGTCGCGGGCGAGCACCAGACGCCCCCGCCCGACGCCCACGGCCACCCCCAGCCGCCCGCCCCCGGGTACGCCCCGGCCTGGCACGCGTCGCAGCCCGGACACCAGCACCCGTACGGCGGCGCGGGCGGCCTCGGCCCGACCCCGCCCCAGGGGCCCCCGCCCCCGTACGGACCCCCGCACGAGCCCGTCCGGAGCGCCCGCTCCACCGCCCTGCTGATCGTCGTCGCCCTGGTCGTCGCACTCGGTGCGGGCGGCACGGTCTACGCCCTGATGCGCGGGGACGGCGACGACCGGGCGGGCGGCGACCCCACCCCCACGCGGTCCACGGGCGCCCCGCAGGACCCGGGTACGGGCGCCTCCGGCTCGTCCGGTGCGACGGGGGGCCGGTCGCCGTCGGCCGGTTCGCCCGCCCCGGCCGCCGACGAGGGCACGGTCCCGACCGGGTACGTGGGCGACTGGTCGACCAGCATCGACAACGCCTCCGGGACCCACCCCCGCACCCTGAGCATCGTGCAGGGCGAGGTCGGCGACACGGTGCTGACCCTCGTGGCGGACGGGCCGACGAGCACCGGCACCTACCACTGCGTGTTCGACGCCGCCCTCACGGCCGAGCCGAGCCCCGGCGGTCCGCTGCGGCTCGGTCCGTCCGAGGTCAGGACCGGTCCGTCCAGCAGTTGCACCCCGGGCGGGCCCAGCACCGTCACCCTGCGGCCGGACGGCAGCCTGGAACGCACCAACGACGACAGCGGCGAGTCCCTGCTCTACACCCGTCAGTGAGGGGACGTGGCCCCGCCGTCGGCGTCAGCGGGGCTCCGGCGGACGTTGGCGGGGCATGTTCGGACGGGTGCCGTTCTGCGGGGGGAGCGGGAACCGGCCGGTGGCGCCCGTGCCCGAGCCGTCCGGGCGCGGTCCGTCGGCCGCCGCCGCGGCATGCGGTCCCAGCGGCCCCGGGCCCGGGCGGAAGCACACCATCCAGTCCGCCGTCTCCGCCCGCACCAGCTCCGTCACGTCCTCCGAGAACCGCCGCAGCACCAGCAGGCACCGCTCCGCCGCCTCGCTCGCCGTCCCGTCCGCCGGGCCCAGCACCTCCCGCACGCTCTCCGACGCCCAGTCGAACTGGAGCGCCTGAAGCCGCCGCTGCACCGCCTGCGCCGTGGCCACGTCCCGCATCCAGCCGGACGTCACCCCGAAGTACCGGTCGCCCGCCACACACGCCACCGCCCACAGCAGCGCCAGATACCCCCAGGGCGCGACCCCTCCCACCGCACCCGACAGGTCGAGCAGCGGCAGCGCCGCCCCGGCCGCCGCACCCACCGCGGCCCCGCCCCGCAGCAGTACGGCACCGCGCCGCTTCCACACCCGGTCCGCGAGATACCAGGCCGCCGTGTCCAGCGCGCCCCGCTCCACCCACCGGTACAGCTCGTCCAGCCGCTCGGCGGGCAGTGCCCAGTCCCCGAGGGGAAACGTCCGCCCGGTCAGGTCGCCCGGCCGCGTCCCGGCCGCCCCGCCCTCGCCGTCCCGCCCGCTCTGCGGCGGCCCCTCGGGCTGCATCTCCGGCTGACCCACCCGGCACTCCCTACTGCTCGCCACTGCTCGCCGTACCGCTCGCCGTCCGTGAGGACTCGTACGCCGGAACCCTGCGCCGGAACCCTTCCTACCGCCCAATGGGTGGCGAAGGGCCTGGTTCCGTCGCTTTTCCGCCCGGAAGAGGGCGTTGATCAGGTATAGGGCTCCCAGGGCGTCACTCGAAAGAGTGCTGGGGCGAGGGCCGCCCGGACCACGTAGGCTCGTGCCGAACGGCAAAACCGTAGTGACCGGACGTGATGGGAGCTGAATGTGATCCCCGGTGGTGGCCAGCCCAACATGCAGCAGCTGCTCCAGCAGGCCCAGAAGATGCAGCAGGACCTGGCGAAGGCCCAGGAGGAACTGGCCCAGACCGAGGTCGAGGGCCAGGCGGGCGGCGGCCTGGTGAAGGCCACGGTCACCGGCTCCGGCGAGCTGCGCGGCCTCGTCATCGACCCGAAGGCGGTGGACCCGGAGGACACCGAGACCCTCGCCGACCTGGTCGTCGCCGCCGTCCAGGCGGCCAACGAGAACGCGCAGAACCTCCAGCAGCAGAAGCTCGGCCCGCTCGCCCAGGGTCTTGGCGGTGGCGGCAGCGGCATCCCCGGCCTGCCGTTCTGAGTCACCTCCGGGCCCGGCTTTCCCGGTTCGCCTTTCTCGGACCGGCCGAAGCCATCTACCGTACGTAGTGCACGAACCTCAGGAAGGACGGCAGTCCGTTGTACGAAGGCGTGGTCCAGGACCTCATCGACGAACTCGGGCGGCTGCCCGGCGTCGGTCCCAAGAGCGCGCAGCGGATCGCCTTCCACATCCTCCAGGCCGAGCCGGCCGACGTACGGCGGCTCGCCCAGGCCCTCATGGAAGTGAAGGCCAAGGTCCGTTTCTGCGCGACCTGCGGGAACATCGCGCAGGAGGAGCAGTGCAACATCTGCCGCGACACCCGGCGCGACCCGTCCGTCATCTGCGTGGTGGAGGAACCGAAGGACGTCGTCGCCATCGAGCGCACCCGCGAGTTCCGCGGGCGCTACCACGTGCTCGGCGGCGCGATCAGCCCGATCGACGGGGTCGGCCCGGACGACCTGCGCATCCGTGAGCTGCTGGCCCGCCTGGCGGACGGCACGGTCACGGAACTGATCCTGGCCACGGACCCGAATCTGGAGGGCGAGGCCACGGCCACGTACCTCGCCCGCATGATCAAGCCCATGGGCCTCAAGGTCACCCGCCTGGCCAGCGGCCTCCCGGTGGGCGGCGACCTGGAATACGCGGACGAGGTGACCCTCGGCCGCGCCTTCGAGGGGAGACGACTCCTAGATGTCTGACGCCACGCTGCACGCGACCGACCAGAACCCGGACGACTTCGCGGTCCAGATCGCCGACCAGATCGAGAGCTTCCTGGTGGCCGTCACCGAGGTGGCGAAGGGCGACGAGCCCGACTCGGCCGTCCCCTTCCTCCTCCTGGAGGTCTCCCAGCTGATGCTGGCCGGCGGTCGGCTGGGCGCCCACGAGGACATCGTCCCGGACGAGCGCTACGAGCCCGACCCCGGCCCGGAACTCGACGTGGACGAGATCCGGGAGAACCTGGCCCGCATCCTCGACCCGATCGACGTCTACTCCGAGGTCTTCGACCCCTACGAGCCGCGCAAGGCCCCGGTCCCGGCCCGTATCTCCGACGACCTCACCGACGTCATCACCGACCTCCGCCACGGCATGGTCCACTACAAGGCCGGCCGCACCACGGAGGCCCTGTGGTGGTGGCAGTTCTCCTACTTCTCCAACTGGGGCTCCACCGCGTCCGCGACCCTGCGCGCCCTCCAGTCCGTCGTCGCCCACGTCCGCCTGAACCAGCCCCTGGAGGAGCTGGACGGCCTCGACACCGACCAGGAGCTGGGCGACGAGACCCTGGAGTCGGAGGCCGGCCGGGTCATGGTCCGGGAGATCGCGGGACCGCTGGGCCTGCGGCCGGTCAAGTAGCGGCCGTCGTCGTCGTGGGGTGCGGTCTCCTCGGAGGCCGCACCCCATGCGTAGTTCTCCACCATCTGGTGCGCGTCACTTCTCCCCCTTGCTGGACGCAGCGCGGTCACGGACCTCAGTGCCAGACGTTCCGGAAAATATAAACCGCTACCGCTGTTTGTCAACGGAGCGAGGAAGCCTCCAAATCCGGCATAGCGCGCGCATGAGGGCGTAACGAAACGCCCGGCGCCGCAGGCCGGCCGCACGCTCGCTGATGCGGGCAGGATAAAAGAGACTGCAAAGTCTGATACGGCCATGCAGCGGTCGCAAAACCGACAGGATGCCTTGGGTTGACCGGCAGATGAACGCCCGTCGGTGGCCGTCGCTGATGTCAATGTGACCTTCATGGTGATTTGTTAACCCTCAAGGGTGCGCTCTTGAACGGGCGTGCGAGAAACACTCGTTGACAAACAGGCTGCGCAGTCTGTTACTGTCCTTGCGCCAGCAGGACCCGCAGTGAATGCGCCATCCGAAACCTCAACGTCAAGACGCGTGAGCGGATCGCTCACCTGCACAACGAGCCGTCGCGCCCTGTCCCATGCGGCTCTTCGCGCCATCCGCGCCATCGTTGAACCTCTTTGCGTGAACGCCCGGTCACCGGCCGAACGGTCGGCTCCGTGCGGCTCGTTCCCGGCCGGCCGCGACCGTCGTGGCCACTGAAATCACATCTGCGCACGCCAGGCACGACGGCCCGGCGGACGCGCGTCCACCACTCGACCCGGAAGGGGTCATCAGCCATGCCTTCGATCACCGTGGGAAGCTCTCGTATCGCGTACCGAGTCGCCGGATCGGGGCCGGCCCTCATGCTGGTCCACGGCGTCGGGAAGGGCGGCGAAGCCGCTTTCGGCCACCTGGTCGACCAGTTCGCGCAGCGCAACACCGTCATCCTGCCCGACCTGTCCGGCAGCGAGGCGGCCCAGGACGACGGCAGCGACCTCACCATGGAGCAGCTGGCGGACGAGGCCGCCGCCGTGATCGAACACGCCGGCCTCGGCCCCGTCGACCTGGTGGGATTCTCGCTCGGCGGCGCGGTCGTCGCGGCCACCGCGGCCCTGCACCCCGACAAGGTCCGGCGTCTGGTTCCGGTGGGCGGTCTGGTGCGGGCGGATCGCTACATGGAAAACCTCATCGGCCTGACGCTCAGTCAGAAGCACGACGCGGTCGCCTTCGGCCGGGTGCTGACGACCACCGCGTTCAGCCCCCGGTACATCAACTCCCTGGACAGCCTGGCCCAGGTCGACGAGATGGGTGCGCACCTCAGTCCGTCGAGCGGCCGCATCCGGCAGCTGGAGCTCCTGGTGCGCACGGACATCAGCGACCTCGTGGGCAAGGTCCAGGCGGAGACCCTGGTCATCGGCTGCAACCCGGACGCGGCCGTGCCCGCCCACCACTCCATGGACCTGCACACCGGGATCCAGGGCTCCACGTACCACGAGTTCGACAGCGGACACATGGTCCTCGTGGAGCAGCCCGACGCCTTCGTCCGGGTGGTCAACGACTTCATCCACAAGGCCTGACCGCAGCGACACACGAGAGTTCAGGAGGAGAAGTGGCCAAGATACTGCTCGCCGTCAGCAGCCACGACGTTCTGGGAGACACCGGAAACCGCACGGGCTACAGCGTTTCCGAAGCGGCCCACCCGTACAACGTCTTCGTGTCCGCGGGCCACGAGGTGGACTTCGTCGCCGTACGCGGAGGTGAGCCGCCGGCCGTCGTGTTCGACGGGGAGGAGAACGACCCGGAGGTCGTGGGCTTCCTCGCCGACGAGACGGCGCAGGCGAAGCTCAGGGCGACCCGGCCCGCCTCCCAGGTGCGCTCGGACGGGTACCGGGCGATCTTCTATGTGGGTGGCCACGGTGCGATGTGGGACTTCCCCCTCTCGCCGGACCTGGCCAGGCTCGCGGTCGAGATCTACGAGCGGGGCGGCGTGGTCTCCGCGGTGTGCCACGGCCCGGCCGCGCTGACCGAGCTGCGCCTGTCGGACGGCACCCGCCTTGTCGAGGGCAAGCGCGTGACCTCCTTCAGCAACGAGGAGGAACAGTCCCTGGGCCTGGTGGACGTCATGCCGTTCCTCCTGGAGGACCGCCTCAAGGAGCGCGGTGCCCGCCACAGCAAGGCACCGAACTACGAGGCCCACACCGAGAGCGACAACCGTGTCATGACCGGGCAGAATCCCGCTTCCGCCGCCCCGCTGGCCGAACTCGTCGTGGCCGAACTGAAGAACGCGGCAGTCGACCCCGTCGGCTGATCGTCCGCGGCCCGCCCCCATCCGGTTTCGGGACTGCGGGATCCGAACTGGTCACCAACGGCTGTCGGAACGACCGCCGGGAAACGGAGAGCATCATGCAGAACCTGATCCAGGTCGCGGGAATCATCGACCTGGCCGAGGCCCAGATGATCGTCGACGAAGGGGCGGACTGGCTGGGGTTCGCACTGCGGCTGCCCGCCAAGAACGAAGACCTTTCCGAAGCGGACGCCGCCGCCATCGTCAAGGCCGTCCAGCCGCGCAACAAGGGCGTCATCATCACCTACCTGACCGACGCCGACGAGATCAAGGCCTTCTGCGCGGAGCTGGGGGTCGGTGCCATCCAGTTGCACGGCGACGTGGCTCCCGCCGAACTGCGCAGGCTGCGCTCCATCGCCCCGGACCTCTACCTCCTGAAGAGCCTGGTGGTGAAGGCGGACAACATCGACGAGCTGACCAAGCTCGTCGCGGACTCCGCCGACCACGTCGACATGTTCATCACCGACAGCTTCAATCCCGCCACCGGGGCCAAGGGTGCGACGGGCCTGGTGCACGACTGGGACGTCAGCGCCGAGCTGGTACGCGTCTCGCCCCGGCCGCTGATGCTGGCCGGGGGCCTGAACCCGGGCAACGTCGCCGCCGCCATCGAGGCGGTCCGCCCCGCCGCGGTGGACGCCCACACCGGCCTCGAGGACTCCTTGGGCCGGAAGGACCGGCTGAAGGTGCGCACGTTCGTCGCGGAGGCGCGCAAGGCGTTCGACCGGATCGCCGCCGAGGCCGAGCGGAGGTGAGCGGGATGGCGGTCACGCACGTACAAGTGCCTCAGGACGCGGTGCACCTCCTGCCCCAGACCAAACACCTCCGGGCGATACACACGATCCTACGCGACCGGCACGCGAAGCGGAAGGACTTCGTCCCCAACTCCGCCCACGTCATGCGCCAGTTGATCGAAGCCGGCCTGGAGCTGTTCCCCTTCGAACCGCTCGACGTGCAGACCCCGGTGGGCAGGACCTACCACGGTCTGCGGCTGGCCACGGAGATCTGCGGTGTCTCCGTCGTCCGTGCGGGAGACAGCATGGAGGCGGAGCTGCGCACGATGATGCCGGAGGTCCGGCTCGGCAAGATCCTCATACAGCGCGACCGGACGACGAAGCTGCCGCGTCTGTACTACTCGGCGCTGCCCGCCGACATCGCACAGCGCCACGTACTGCTGCTCGACCCGATGCTCGCCACCGGTGGCACCGCGCTGGCGGCGATCGACGTCCTGTGCGAGCGGGGCGTACCCGAAGAACACATCGTGTTCGTCAACCTGCTGTCCTCGCCCGAGGGGATCAGGACCGTGCACGAACGTCGGCCGCAGGTGCGGATGGTGACGTCGTCCATCGAGGAACGGCTGGACGAGAACGCCTACATGCAACCCGGCATCGGCGACTTCGGCGACCGGTACTTCGGGACGGACCTGGCCGTGTGAGCGGGCGCCCGGCGGCGCCGCACACTCCGGCGCGGCCGGGCGCGGCGCCCCCGCACGGCCGTCGGTACCCCATCACCCAGCACCGCAGGAAGGGCACCACCATGTCGATGACAGGCGCCGAGGGCGTGACGAGAACAGCCGTCGTCTACTACTCCGGAACCGGCAACGTCCACAAGCTCGCCGCGGCCGCGGCCCAGGCCGCAGAGAAGGCCGGCGCGGAGACGCGGCTGCGCCGCGTGCCCGAGTACGTCAACGAGTCCCTGGCACCCGAGTTCACCGAATGGACACAGGCCTGGGAGGAGAACGCCGGGGCGATCGGCCAGGTGCCGGCCGCCACCGTCGACGACCTGGGCTGGGCGGACGCGATCCTGCTCGGCGGCCCCGGACGCTTCGGTCTCGTCGCCGCTCCGCTCAAGCACTTCGTCGAGCAGGCCTGGCCGCTGAACGCGCGCGGCGCGCTGGCCGGCAAGGTCATGTCGTCCTTCACGTCGACCGGTGCCCCGCACGGCGGCCAGGAGAGCACGATCCTCTCGCTGAACAACGTCTTCTACCACTGGGGCGGCGTGATCGTGCCGCCGGGCATCACCGACGAGATCCTGACGGCACCGAGCAACGGCAACCCCTACGGGGTCAGTTCGGTGTCGGGCCGGCAGGCGATCCCCGGACGGCTCGCCGAGCAGGTCACCGAGGACAACCTCGCCGCCATCGCCTACCAGGCCAGGCGGGTCGTCGAGATCGCCACCGCGCTGCGCCTGGGTCGGTCGCTCGCCCCGCGGGGGTGACCCCGGCAGCGCCGATTCCGGGCAACGGTCCGAACGCGATTCAACCAATGGGGGAACGAATGATGCAGCACAACAGCATGGGACGGGGGTCGGCCGAAGAGGCCGGTCTCCCGGAGCTGCTCCGCACGGAGGCCGAACGGCGGCCGGAGGACACAGCCGTCGTGTGCGGCGACGAACACCTGACCTACCGTCAGCTGTGGGACGCTGCCGCCCGGCTGGCGGGGTGCCTGCGCGGCCTCGGAGTGGGCGCCGACGACCGCGTCGGCCTGTTCGTGGAGCCTTCACCGGACCTGTTGACCGGAACCTGGGGCATTCTCCTCGCGGGCGGCGCCTACCTGCCGCTGTCGCCGGAGTACCCCGAAGAGCGACTGCGCTACATGGTCGAGGACTCCGGCACCCGGGTCGTCGTCACCCAGGCGGCACTGGTCGACCGGCTGGGCGCGCTGGTGCCCGAGGGCACGACGGTCGTCCCGCTGGAGGAGACCGCCCGCTTCGCCGCGGCCGTGGCCCGCCCGGCCCCGGAGCACCTGGCCTACGTCATCTACACCTCCGGCAGCACCGGCCGGCCCAAGGGTGTGATGATCGAGCACGGCAGCGTGGCCGGCCAACTGCGCTGGTTCGCCTCGGCCTTCGGACTGGGCCCGGACCGGACCGTCCTGCAGAAGACGCCCATGAGTTTCGACGCGGCGCAGTGGGAGATCCTCGCGGTGGCCTTCGGCGCCCGGGTCGTGATGGGCGGCCCCGGCATCCACCGCGACCCCGAGTGGCTGATCCGCACCATCAAGGCGCACGGGGTCACCACGCTGCAGTGCGTTCCCACGCTGCTGCAGGCGCTGCTGGACACCGGTGACCTGAGCGGCTGCACCTCGCTCACCCAGATCTTCACCGGCGGTGAGGCGCTGTCCAGGTCGCTCGCCCTGGAGTGCCTCGACGCCCTGCCGGGCCGGGACCTGGTCAACCTGTACGGCCCGACCGAGTGCACGATCAACTCGTCGGCGTTCGCCGTGGACCGGGACACCGTCGCCGACGGACCCAACTCGGTCTCCATCGGTGCCCCCGTCGACCGCACCACCTATCACATCCTGAACGCCGACGGCTCTGAGACGGTCGCCGGCGAGGTGGGCGAGCTGTACATCGGCGGCGTCCAGTTGGCCCGCGGCTATCTGCACCGGCCCGAGCTGACGGAGCAGCGGTTCGTCGCCAATCCCTTCGGCGAGGGACGGCTGTTCCGGACCGGAGACCTCGCCCATTGGAACAGCGACGGCACCGTCCAGTTCATCGGCCGGGCCGACAACCAGATCAAGCTGCGCGGCTTCCGCGTCGAGCTGGACGAGATCAGGCTGGCGGCCGAGACCCACCACTGGGTCAAGCACGCCGCGGTGATCGTGAAGGAGGATCCCCGCACCGGGTTCCAGAACCTGATCGCCTGCGTGGAGCTGAACCCGCGGGAGGCGGCCCTGATGGATCAGGGCAACCACGGTGCGCATCACCAGTCCAAGGCGAGCAAGCTCCAGGTCAAGGCACAGCTGTCCAACCCCGGCGTCCGCAGTGCGGCGGAGCTCGAAGGCAGGCGCGGATTCGACCTGCCGGGCGGGACGGCCACCCCGGCCCAGCGGCGGCAGGCGTTCGCCCGCAAGACCTACCGCTTCTACGAGGGCGGCGGGGTGACCCGGGCCGACCTCCTCCGGCTGCTCGGACGCCGGCCCACCGGAGCGGACCCGCAGAGTGTCGAAGGGCTCGGCCTCGCCGGTCTCGGCGAACTCCTGCGGTACTTCGGCCAGTACACGAGCGAGGAGCGGCTGCTGCCGAAGTACGGCTACGCGTCCCCCGGTTCGCTGTACGCCACCCAGCTGTACGTGGAGACCGCGGCCGTGGCCGGTCTGCCCGCCGGGATCTACTACTACCACCCCGTCGAGCACCGGCTGGTGCTGATCACCCGGACGGCGGACGGCACCGGTGCGGGGGTGAAGCTGCACTTCCTCGGCAGGAAGCGCGCCATCGAGCCGGTGTACAAGAACAACATCCAGGAAGTGCTGGAGATCGAGACCGGCCACATGGTCGGCCTGCTCGAAGAGGTCCTGCCGTCCTACGGACTCGACGTGAGAGCCCTGGACTTCGCGCCGCACACGAAGGAACTGCTGGACGTCGAGGAGGAGGACTACTACCTCGGCACGTTCGCCGTCGTACCGTACGCCGGCCCGAGGACCGAGGATGCGGTCGACCTGTACGTACAGGCGCACCCCGGGAAGGTCGCGGATCTGCCGGCCGGCCAGTACGCCTACGCGGACGGCCGGCTGGAGCCGGTCTCGTCCGACGTGATCATGCGGCGGGAGGTCATCGCCATCAACCAGGCGGTGTACGACCGGGCGAGTATCGGCATCTCGGTGGTCAGCCGGAGCGGCGTCCCCGACTGGCGCCGGTACATCGACCTCGGGCGCACCCTGCAACGCCTGTCGATGAACGACCTGAACCTCGGCTTCATGTCGTCCGGCTACAGCTCCAGGACCGGCCACGCCCTGCCGTCGTCCAGAAGGATCGACGGCATCCTGCGGACCCTCGGCCGGGACGCGGGGCCCTCGTACTTCTTCGTCGGCGGGCGGGTGAGCGACGAACAGCGCCTGCACGAGGGGATGAAGGAGGACAGCGTCCACATGCGCGGTCCGGCGGAGATGATCCGGGACGACCTGGTCAACCTCCTTCCGGACTACATGGTCCCGAACAAGGTCGTGGTGCTGGACAGGCTGCCGGTCACCGCCAACGGCAAGATCGACCTCAAGGCGCTCGCCGTGTCCGGGCAGACGGACGTGGGCATGGACGACGGCCGGCCCTTCGTCGCGCCGCGCACCACCGCCGAACGCCGGATCGCCGAGTTGTGGCGGAAGGCGATGAAGCGGGAGGCGGTCTCGGTGCACGAGGACTTCTTCTCCTCCGGCGGGAACTCGCTGATCGCGGTCGGACTGATCAACAGGATCAACCGTGAGTTCGGCACGTCGCTGCCCCTCCAGGTGCTCTTCGAGTCCCCGACGGTCGAGGAGCTGGCCCGGCGGGTGAACGCGGGGGACGAGCGGCACTCCTCCCGGCTCGTCCCGCTGCAGCCCCTGGGCGCGGGAAGACCGGTCTACTGCTGGCCCGGGCTGGGCGGGTACCCGATGAACCTGCGGCTGCTGGCCGAAAGGACGGGCACGGACCGGCCGTTCTACGGGGTGCAGGCCCACGGAATCAACGCCGGCGAGGTCCCGTACCCCACGATCAGGGAGATGGCCGCCGTCGACGTCGAGGCCATCACCCGTCTGCAGCCGGAGGGACCGTACACGCTGTGGGGCTACTCCTTCGGGGCCCGGGTGGCCTTCGAGGCCGCCTGCCAGCTGGAACAGGCGGGTGAGACGGTCCAGCACCTGGTCCTGATCGCGCCCGGCTCGCCCGAGGTCGGTTCGGCGTCCGGCGGGGACCGGGAAGGCTCGTACACCGACGAGGCGTACGTGACCATCCTCTTCTCGGTCTTCGCCGGCACGATCGACAGCCCCCTGCTCAAGGAGTGCCTCGCGGTCGCCGACGACGACGAGAGCTTCACCGACTTCATCACCACGAACTTCCCGTGGCTCGACACCGAACTGGTGCTGCGGATCATCCAGGTGGTGCGGACGACGTACGAGTTCACGTACACGTTCCGCGAGCTGGCCGGCCGGAAGATCGGCGCGCCCGTGACGATCGTCAAGGCGTGGGGCGACGACTACTCGTTCCTGGACGGCAGCAGCGGCTACTCGGCCGCTCCGCCGACCGTGATCGAGCTGAGTGCCGACCACTACTCCATCCTCAAGGACCCCGGTATCGACGCGCTCGTGTCCGCCGTCGGAGGGCTCCCGGACCGTCAGGGGGTGACCGTCATGCCGCACGTCAACATCAAGTACTTCCCCGTTCCCCTCAGCGACGAGCAGCAGGGCCGACTGGTCTCGGCCGTGACCGAAGCGGTGACCACGGCCTTCGGCTGCGACGAGGACCTGGTCTCGATCGCGTTCGAGCCGATCGCCAAGGAGCTGTGGAACGAACGGGTGTACATACCCGAGATAGTCAACGGCCGACGCATGCTCGGCAAGGTACCGAACTACGTTCCGGACGCGGGCTGAGAGGACGACGATGAGTTCCCCTGCGCACGAGCAGATACCCCTCGACTTCGGAGCCGAGGTGCGAGACGCCCTGCACGAGGGGCGGCCCGTGGTGGCGCTGGAGTCCAACGTGATCACGCACGGCCTGCCCTATCCGGACAACGCCGCGACCGCCCGGAAGGTCGAGGCGGCGGTACGGTCCGGCGGTGCCGTCCCGGCGACGATCGCCGTGGAGGGCGGCAGGATCGTGGTCGGCATGAGCGACGCCGACATCGACCGGTTCGCCTCCACGCCCGGCATCCCCAAGGTCAGCAGCAGGGACCTGCCGGTCGTCCTGGCACAGGGCGGGATGGGCGCGCTGACCGTCGCCTCCTCCGTCGTGGCCGCCGAACTCGCGGGCATCCCGTTCTTCTCCTCGGCGGGGATCGGCGGGGTGCACCGGGGCGCGGAACGGACGATGGACGTGTCGTCCGACCTGATCCAGTTCACCCGCTCCAAGGTCGCGGTGGTGTGCGCCGGGGCGAAGAAGATCCTCGACCTCGGGCTGACCCTGGAGTACCTGGAGACCCAGTGCGTGCCGGTCGTCTCCTACCGTTCCGACGACTTCCCCGCCTTCTACTGCGTGTCCAGCGGCTTCCGCAGCCCCCTGCGGCTGGACGACGACGAGGTGATCGCCCGGTCGATCGAGAACCACTGGGCGCTGGGGAACCACAGCGGCTTCCTGGTCACCACGCCGGTCCGGCCGCAGGACGCGATCGACGGCGACGAGGTCGACGCGGCCCTCGCCGAGGCCCTGCGCGCCGCCGAGCGGGACGGGATCCGGGGCCAGGCGATCACGAAGTACCTGATGCGCGCCGTGGACCGGGCTACGGAGGGCCGCTCGTCCAAGGCCAACATGGCGGTGCTCGTCAGCACGGCCGAGGTCGGCGGCCGGCTGGCTGCGGCGCACGCCGCGTACCGGAAGGGCGTGCACGGCTGATGAAGACGACAAACATGATGCTGTTCGCCGGGCGCAGCCACCCCGAGCTGGCCGAGGAGGTGGCCAAGCACGTGGACGTGCCGCTGACCCCGCAGTCGGCCTACGACTTCGCCAACGGCGAGATCTTCGTCAGGTTCGAGGAATCGGTGCGCGGCAGCGACGCGTTCGTCCTCCAGAGCCATGCCGTGCCCATCAACAAGTGGGTCATGGAGCAGCTGATCACGGTGGACGCGCTGAAGCGGGCCAGCGCCGGGCGGATCACGGCCATCATGCCGTTCTACGGCTACTCCCGGCAGGACAAGAAGCACCGGGGTCGTGAGCCGATCTCCGCCCGGCTCGTGGCCGACCTGTTCAGGACCGCGGGCGCGGACCGGATCATGACCGTCGATCTGCACACCGCCCAGATCCAGGGATTCTTCGACGGCCCGGTCGACCATCTGCTCGCCCAGAACCTGTTGGCCGCCCACGTCGGCGAGCGGTACGGCGACGCCGCCGTCACGGTGGTCTCACCGGATTCCGGGCGGACCCGGCTGGCCGAGAAGTGGGCCGATCAACTGGGCGGCCGGCCGATCGCGTTCGTCCACAAGACGCGTGATCCCGACCGGCCCAACCAGACCGTGGCGAAGCGGGTCGTCGGAGATGTGCGGGGCCGGCTGTGCGTACTGGTCGACGACATGATCGACACGGGTGGAACGATCGCCAACGCCACCCGGGTGCTGCTCGCCGAGGGCGCCACCGACGTCGTCATCGCGGCCACCCACGGCATCCTCTCCGATCCGGCCGTCGAGCGGTTGTCGGACTGCGGGGCGCGCGAGGTGGTCGTGACCAACACGCTGCCGATCGGGGAGGACCGCCGTTTCCCCCGCCTCACCGTGCTGTCCATCGCTCCGCTGTTGGCCAGAGCGATCCGTGAGGTCTGCGCGGACGGTTCGGTGACGAGCCTCTTCGACGGTCATTCCTGACGTCCGGGCCGGCCGTGACCGCGGAGGTCGGCCCCTCCCTCCAACGGTATCCACACCCACCCGAAAGGTTGTCGAACCATGGCTTCGAAGCAGCAGAACGGCACCGGGACCGTCGACGGCTACCAGCCGCTGATCCCTCAGGAGCACGTCGAGCAGGTTCTGGGACTGCGCGAGATTCTTTCCGGCGGGGACGCCGCGGACGCGGGTGCCACGACGGTGCCCTTCCTCGGGCTGACCCTGACGGTTCCCGCCCAGGTCATGACCCCGTGCGACGTCTCCCCGATACTCGGCGGAGCGATCTTCTCCGAGGTCAACAAGGGCGACCGGGTCCTGGACATGGGCGCGGGAAGCGGATCCCTCGGACTGATCGCCGCCGGGAAGGCCTCCGAGGTGCTGTCCGTCGACATCAACCCCCACGCCGTGGAGGCCGTCCGTGCCAACGCCGCCGCCAACGGGGTGGGCGACCGGGTCCGGGCCCGGATGAGCGACGTCTTCAGCGAGGTCGACGGCACGTTCGATCTGATCATCTTCAATCCGCCGTTCCAGTGGTTCGCCGCCCGCGACGTGGCCGACTCGGCCACCACGGACGAGGCCTACGGCGCGCTGACGAGGTTCTTCCGCGAGGCCGGGAAGTATCTCGCCGACAACGGACGCATGATGGTCTTCTTCAGCACGATGGGCGACGTCGGGTACCTCCAGAAGCTCATCGACGACAGCGGATTCCGGCACGACGTCGTGTTCCGGACCACCCGGCCCGTCGCCGACGTGCCGGTGGAGTTCACCTGCCACCGCCTGTCCTGAACACCCACTGAGCAGTACTGAGGCCTCTTCGCCCCGCCCGGCGACCGGCGGAGAGGCCTCCCCCGGCGGCCCGTCCGCCGACGATCAGCCAGCAGCCGCTGCAACCCCAGGGAGCGTTGTGTCCCGTCGCCTGTTCACCTCGGAGTCCGTGACCGAAGGTCACCCCGACAAGATCGCTGACCAGATCAGCGACACGATTCTCGACGCGCTCCTGCGCGCGGACCCGACCTCCCGGGTCGCCGTCGAAACCCTGATCACCACCGGTCTGGTGCATGTGGCCGGCGAGGTCACCACCAAGGCCTACGCGGACATCGCCAGCCTGGTCCGCGGCAAGATCCTGGAGATCGGCTACGACTCCTCCAAGAAGGGCTTCGACGGCGCCTCCTGCGGCGTCTCGGTCTCCATCGGCGCGCAGTCCCCGGACATCGCGCAGGGTGTCGACACGGCGTACGAGAGCCGGGTCGGGGGTGCCGCCGCAGGCGACGACACCGACGAGCTGGACCGGCAGGGTGCGGGCGACCAGGGGCTGATGTTCGGCTACGCGTCGGACGAGACGCCGACGCTGATGCCGCTGCCGGTGTTCCTGGCGCACCGCCTGTCCAGGCGTCTGTCGGAGGTCCGCAAGAACGGCACGATCCCGTACCTGCGTCCGGACGGCAAGACCCAGGTCACCATCGAGTACGACGGTGACAAGGCGGTCCGTCTGGACACGGTCGTCGTCTCCTCCCAGCACGCGAGTGACATCGATCTGGAGTCGCTGCTGGCTCCGGACATCAAGGAGTTCGTCGTCGAGCCGGAGCTGAAGGCGCTCCTGGAGGACGGCATCAAGATCGACACGGAGAACTACCGTCTCCTGGTCAAC
The DNA here is from genome assembly GCF_055635195.1 of Streptomyces sp. NPDC111628. Classification (NCBI taxonomy): domain Bacteria; kingdom Bacillati; phylum Actinomycetota; class Actinomycetes; order Kitasatosporales; family Streptomycetaceae; genus Streptomyces; species Streptomyces sp. NPDC111628. The sequence goes on from NZ_JBVKBZ010000005.1 coordinate 550,143, forward strand.
CCGACCGGCCGCTTCGAGATCGGCGGTCCGATGGGTGACGCCGGCCTGACCGGCCGCAAGATCATCATCGACACGTACGGCGGCATGGCCCGGCACGGCGGTGGCGCCTTCTCCGGCAAGGACCCGTCGAAGGTGGACCGCTCCGCGGCGTACGCGATGCGCTGGGTCGCCAAGAACGTCGTGGCCGCGGGGCTCGCCGCGCGCTGCGAGGTCCAGGTCGCCTACGCCATCGGCAAGGCCGAGCCGGTGGGGCTGTTCGTGGAGACCTTCGGTACCGCCAAGGTCGACACCGAGAAGATCGAGAAGGCGATCGACGAGGTCTTCGACCTGCGCCCGGCCGCCATCATCCGCGATCTCGACCTGCTGCGCCCGATCTACGCCCAGACCGCGGCGTACGGTCACTTCGGCCGTGAGCTGCCCGACTTCACGTGGGAGCGCACCGACCGCGTGGACGCGCTGCGCGAGGCCGCGGGCCCGTTCTGAGGCTGCCCGTCGCCCGCCGTCCCCGCCACCCTTCAGGAGGTACCCCCGTGCGTATCGCCGTGTCCGGCTCCATCGCGGTCGACCATCTCATGGTCTATCCCGGCCGGTTCAGAGAACAGCTGATCAGCGAGATGGTCGACCACGTGTCCCTGTCCTTCCTCGCCGACCGTCTCGACATCCGTGAGGGAGGTGTGGCCGCGAACATCTCCTTCGGAATGGGCCGGCTGGGTCTGCGACCGGTGCTCGTGGGCGCGGCCGGTGCCGACTTCGCCGGGTACGGGGACCGGTTGCGAGAGGCCGGCGTGGACGTCGGGTCGGTCCGGGTCAGCGAAACGCTGCACACGGCACGCTTCGTGTGCACCACGGACGCCGACCAGAACCAGATCGCGACCTTCTACGCCGGAGCCATGGCCGAGGCAGCCCGGATCGACCTCGCGGAGGTGCACCTGCGCACCGGCGGACTCGACATGATCGTGGTGGGTGCGGACGATCCGGGTGCGATGGTGCGGCACACGGCCACCGCGCACGCCCTGGGTGTCCCGGTCGCGGCCGACCCCTCCCAGCAGCTCGCCCGTCTCGACACCCGGCAGACCCGAGACCTGGTGGACGGAGCCAGGCTGCTGTTCACCAACGAGTACGAGAGCGCCCTGTTGCGGGAGCGCACCGGGTGGAGCGAACAGGAGGTGCTCGACCGCGTGGGCACCTGGATCGTCACCAGGGGTGCCGAGGGCGCACTGATCATGACGGCCGACGGGCGGCGGACCGGGGTCCCGGCCGTGACGACGGATGCGGTGGTGGACCCGACGGGAGGGGGCGACGCCTTCCGGGCGGGCGTCCTCGCGGCCCTGGCCCGGGGGCTGCCGTTGGTCCGGGCCGTTCAGCTGGGCTGCGCCATGGCCACGCTGGTGCTCGAATGCGTCGGAACGCAGGAGTACAAGGTGCTTCCCGCGGAGCTGTTGGCCCGCGTCGGCCGGACCTACGGCTCCGACGCGGCGCAGACCCTGCGGGCCGGTCTCGGGACCGGCGTATGACCGGCGGCGTCCGGCTCGGCCGGCCGACCCTGCGGGAGGTCCTGGCCCGGGGCACCCCCTTGTTCTCCTTCGAGTTCTTCCCGCCCAGGACCCCGGCCGGCACCCGGGGTCTGTGGCGGGCGATCCGCCGGATCGAGTCGATGGGCCCGGACTTCGTGTCGGTGACCTACGGGGCGGGCGGCTCCTCCAGGGACCGCACCGTCGAACTGACCGAGCGGATCGCGACGGAGACGACCCTGCGTCCCGTCGCCCACCTCACCGCGGTCGGTCATTCGGTGCCGGAACTGCGGCACATCGTCGGCCGGTACGCCGACGCCGGTGTACGGGACGTCCTCGCCCTGCGGGGTGATCCGCCCGGCGGCCCCGCCTCCGCGTGGACACGGCATCCCCAGGGCGTCACGCACGCACACGAACTGGTCTCCCTCGTACGGGAGCTGGGGGACTTCGGCATCGGCGTCGCGGCGTTTCCCGAACGCCATCCGCGTTCGCCCGACTGGGACAGCGAGATCCGGCACTTCGTCGCCAAGTGCAGGGCGGGCGCGGACTACGCCATCACGCAGATGTTCTTCGACGTGGAGGACTATCTGCGGCTGCGCGACCGGGTGTCCCGAGCGGGCTGTGACATCCCGATCATTCCGGAGCTCGTGCCCGCCACCGACGCCCGACAGATCAGCCGCTTCGCCGAACTCAGCGGCGCCGCCTTCCCCGAGGACCTGGCGCACGGTCTGGAGGCCGCGCGGGGCGATCCGGCCCTCGGGCACCGCATCGGCGTCGAACACGCCACGGCCATGGCCGAGCGGCTGCTCGCCGAGGGCGCGCCGGGACTGCACTACATCACGCTCAACCGGTCGACGGCGACGCTCGACATCCACGCTCGGATCGTGGGGGAGGGCAACGCGCGGTACACCCGGGCGGGGCCCCGTTGACGGGCGGATGCCGAAGCCGAACGCGCCGGCGCTCAGGGCTTTTGGCCGGTGCGCTTCTGGCCGATGCCCGGGACGTCGATCAGGCGCAGGAACGCGGTCGCCGCGGGCGTGCGGCTGTCGGGGGTCCAGACGACGTACTCGACGCGGGCGGGCGCGTCGGTGACCTGGATCGTGGTCACGCCGCTGAGCTGGGGCACGTACGCGGCGGGCAGCATCGCCACGCCGAGTCCCTGACCGACCAGCCGGGCCAGGAAGTCCGCGTTGGTCACCTCGAACGCGACATCACGGGTGAGGCCGGCGGCGGAGAAGGCCAGGTCCGACTGGATCCGGCCCGCGGTCTTCGCCGGCAGGTCCACGAACTCCTCCGAGGAGAGCCGGCGCAGGTCGACCGGCCCCTCGTCGGCGAGGGGGTGATCGGGCGCGACGACGGCGACGAGCCGGTCGTGCCCGATCACATGGGACTTGACCCCCTCGGGCCGCACCGCGGGGGGCAGTCCGAGGAAGGCGACCTCCAGGCCCCCTTCTCTGACCTGTTCGACGAGTTCGTCACTGGCGCCCACCCGCAGGCTGATGCGCACCTTCGGGTACCGGCGGCGGAAGTCGCGCAGGGTGCCAGGGATGTCGACGGCGGCGACGGACGGAATCACCCCCACGGAGAGCTGCCCGCGGACCTCACCGATGGCGGCGGCGACCTCGACGACCGCGCGTTCGGCGGCGGCCAGGCACTGGCGGGCGGCCGGGAGAAACGCCTCACCGGCCGGCGTCAGCCGCACCCGGCGGGTGGTGCGCTCGAAGAGCTTGGTGCCCAGTTCCTGCTCCAGCCGGGCGATCTGGTGGCTGAGGGCGGACTGGACGACGAGGCAGCGCTCGGCGGCACGAGTGAAGCTCAGGGTCTCGGCGACCGCGAGTACGTAGCGCATCTGCTGGAGCTCCATGAGATTCATCTTGCCCCACGATAAACAAGATGACAAACATGTGTTGGACTCATTGATGATGGCGGGGCAGAATCGAAGAGTGCCCCGTCCGGGCTCGCGCGGAATGTTCCTCCGCGGGATCGAAGGTCCGTCACTCACGCAATTCCCCTGATCTGCTCCGACGGCATTTTTGTGTCGTGAGTGCGGGCTTTTTGTTGCGAAATACCAACCGGAAAGGACCGGCCCGTCATGACCAGCACGCCGTCCAGCCAGCAGGTGAAGACCGCTGTCGACATGTGGTTCGACCCCCGCTGCCCGTGGGCCTGGATCACGTCGAGGTGGCTGCTCGAAGTGGAACAGACGAGGCCCATCGAAACGAGGTTCCACGTGATGAGCCTCTCGGTCCTCAACGAGGGCCGGGAAGTGCCGGAGAAATACCGGCAGGGCCAGATCGACGGCTGGGGCTGCGTGCGCGTCTGCATCGCCGCCGAGGAGCGGTACGGCACCGAAGTGCTGCGGCCGCTCTACAACGCGATGGGGACCCGGATCCACCACGAGAAGGCCGGTCTGGGCCGGGACATGATGCTCGGGGCGCTCGCCGACGTCGGTCTGCCGGCGGAACTCGTCGAGGTGGCGGACACCTCGGATTACGACAAGGAGCTGCGGGTCAGCCACCACGCCGGCATGGACCCCGTCGGCTCCGAGGTCGGTACACCGGTCATTCACGTTCCCGGGGCCGACGGCGAGCTCATCGCGTTCTTCGGGCCCGTCATCACGCCCGCACCCCGGGGCGAGGCCGCCGGACGTCTCTGGGACGCCGTCCTCACCATGGCCGGAACCGACGGATTCTTCGAGCTCAAGCGCACGCGCGACCGTGATGCCGTTTTCAGCTAGCCGAGTGGTCCCGACCCGGGCAGATCCTCATTCTCAGGGAATGATCGACGTGAATGCAGATGCGCCATGAACAATGGCCGACAGCTTCTCACCTCAGGCGTGACGGCGCTCGCGCCCGCAATCTGGGGCAGCACCTATCTCGTGACGACCGAATGGCTTCCGCCGGACCGTCCGCTGCTCGCCACCACCATGCGGGCGCTTCCGTCGGGTCTCATTCTGCTGCTCATTTCCCGTGTGCTGCCGAAAGGGGAATGGCTATGGCGTTCCCTCGTGCTCGGAACACTCAACATCGGCGCTTTCAACCTGCTGCTGTTCGTCGCGGCCTACCGCCTGCCCGGCGGTATCGCGGCGATGATCATGGCGGTGCAGCCGATGATCGTGCTGGTCCTGGCGGCATTGATCATCGGCGACAAGATACGCGCCGTCCACGTGGTGGCCTGCGCCCTCGGCGCGGCAGGCGTCGTTCTGCTCGTGTTCCAGGGCTCGGCCGCACTGGACACCGTCGGAGTGCTGGCCGCACTCGGCGGGGCGGCCTGCATGGCCACCGGCATCACGTTCACCAAACGCTGGGGGCGCCCGGCCGGAGTGGGCCTGCTGCCCTTCACCGGCTGGCAGCTGACGGCGGGCGGCCTCGTGTCACTGCCGTTCACCCTGTCCGTCGAGGGACTGCCCGGTTCTCTCACGGGCGGCAACGTCTTCGGGTTCGCCTACCTCATCGTGTTCGGCGCCGTGATCAGTTACGCGCTCTGGTTCCGAGGCATCGAGAAGCTGCCCGCGCTGGCGGTCTCCTTCCTCGCCCTGGGCAGTCCGGTCGTCGCGACGATCCTGGGGATCGCCTTCGAGGACGAGTCCTTCTCCGTGCTGCAGACGGTCGGGATCCTGGTGATCCTCGCGGCCGTGGTGCTCGCCCAGCCCAGGACGCCCAGGCCACGCGGCACCGAGGCAGGGAAGGCCGCCGCGACCGACGGGCCCGTGCCGGGCGGACCCAGGCACGCCGTGCGTCAGGGCGAGCCACGCCCTTGAGGCCTTGGCCCCCGACCGAGTCCCCACCCGCCTTTCCCGCACGTCCCTCCCCGCACATACCCACACATGAGTACACCGCTGGAGAGTTGTCATGTCTGCACAAGTGCACGAGAGTTCACCCTCGGCCGTGAAGGGATGGCTGGGCGTTGCCGCCATCACGGCCAGTCTCTTCGTCTTCCTGACCACTGAGCTGATGCCCGTGGGCCTGCTCACTCCGCTGAGCGAGGACCTGGACATCTCCGTCGGCGTCGCCGGCCTCATGGTCACCGCACAGGGCGTGGCGGCCGGCCTGGGCGTGCCGTTCATCGTCGCCTGGACCCGGCGCGTCAACCGGCGCCCGCTGCTCACCACGCTGCTCGCGGTGCTCGCCGTGGGCAACGTCATCACCGCCGTCTCGCCGAACTACGCGCTGATCCTCGCCACCCGGCTCTGCATGGGCTTCGCCAGCGGCGTCTTCTGGGCCATCGGCGTGAGCATGGCCATGCGGATCGTGCCCGAACGACAGGCCAACCGGGCCGCCGCGGTGGTGATGTCCGGCATCGCCATCGCCACGGTCGTCGGCATCCCCCTCGGCACCATCATCGAGGCACAGACGGACTGGCGGACCACCTTCGGCATCTGGGCCGGCCTCAGCGTGCTGGTCTTCATCGCGGTCGCGGCCCTGGTCCCGTCGATGCCGTCGCAGAACGCGGTGTCCGTCCGGGAGGTCTTCCAGCTGCCGGTCAGGAACGGGCAGCTGCGCACGGTGCTGTTCATCGTCGTCTTCTTCGTGCTCGGCCACTTCGGTGCCTACACCTTCGTGCGCCCCTACCTCGAGGACACCGCGGACGCCTCGTCCGGCTTCATCACCACCGTCCTGATCATCTTCGGTGTCGGCGGTGCGGTCGGGAACTTCATCGCCGGACACACGGTGAACAAGAGCCTGCGCGGCACCTTCGTCATCGGTCTCGTCGGGCTCCTGGTGGCCCTGCTGCTGCTGCGCGCCACGGGCAGCGGCGAGACGGGCGCCGTCATCGCGCTGGTCCTGTGGGGGCTCTCCTTCGGCGCCGTGCAGCTGTCCCAGATCAACATGACGCTCGCCTCCGCGCCCGACACCTTCGAGGCCGCCATGTCGCTCAACACCATGGCGTACAACACCTGCATCGCACTCGGTGCGCTCTTCGGAGGTCTGTTCGTCGACCACGTCGGCGTCACGAGCGTCATCTGGTTCGGTGTGGTGCTGGCCGCGGCCTCGCTGCTGCTGCGCCTCGCCACCGGCTGGGGGAAGGCGAGCAAGACCTCGGGCGACGTGTCCGAGGACGACCTCGCCCCCACCGCCGGATGATCGTCCAGCCCTGAACCCGGGTGGCCGGTGTGCCACCGTCCACCCGGGCCTGCGAACGTACGGGGGCGGCCACATCCGCCCCCGTACACCGGGCCGCCGCCGCCTCCAATCCCCCGTTGACGCGGCGGCGGCCCGCCACCGTGCCCAGCCCCTTTTGGAAGTCGGACATGCTGAACATCGCGCAGCCGCTGTACGACTGGTGCCGTGCGGCCCGCCCCTTCGCCCTGGCCACCGTCGTCGATGCCGGCGACCCACCCTCGTCACCCGGCCCCGCGCTCGCCGTCGACACCCAGGGGAGTGTGGTCGGCGGCATTCCGGGCGGCTGCTGTGTCCAGAAGGCCGTCTACGAGAACTGCGTCGGGCTGTTGCGCGACGGCGACGGCCCTGTGCGCGCCCGGTTCGGCCGACGGCACCAGGACCTGTCCGCCGCGCCCGGGGCGGGTGGGGCAGAGGTCGACGTCCTGGTGCAGCGGGTCGACCCCGTCGCCCAGCCGCACCTCGTCGACGCCCTCGACGCGATCGTACTGGGGCGCTCCGCCGCCCTGGCCCAGGTCGTCGACGGCCCCGGCGCTCTCCTCGGCCGCACCCTGTACGTCCCCGAGCGCGGTCCGCACCGCGGAACGCTGGGCGACGGGGATGCCGACCGGGCCGTCGTGGCGCAGGCCCGCGCGCACCTGAGGGCCGGTCGCACCGGGTGCCTGAACGCGCCCGCCGCCGGTCCCCGCCGCACCCGCCTGTCGGCCCTCCTGCACACCCACGCGTCCTGCCCCCGTCTGCTGATCTTCGGCGCCGCCGACTGCGCGGCCGCCCTCAGCAGGGCCGGTCAGCTGCTGGGCTGCCACGTCACCGTCTGCGACGCCCTGCCCGCCTTCGCCACCCAGGCCCGCTTCCCCTACGCCGACGAGGTCGTCGCCGACCGGCCGCACCGGTACCTGGAGCGCGCCGAGGTGGACGGGCGCACCGCGATCTGTGTCCTCACACACGACGCCGAATGCGACATCCCCCTGCTCTGCCGGGCGCTGAGCCTTCCCGTCGGCTACGTCGGGGCCACCGGTTCACGCCGGACCCACGAGCGCCGCCTGCAACTGCTGCGCGAGGCAGGGGTTCCCGAGGACCGGCTGGCCCGCCTGCACGTCCTGGCCGGTCCGGGCCCGGGCGCGAGCACCCCCGAGGAGCAGGCGATCGCCATCACGGCCGACATCATCGCCCACACCGACCGCGACACCGCCGCCATGCGGTTTCCTGGACCCTGACCCGCGAACGGCCGGGGGCGGGGTACGAGGAGAGGAACGACGTGACATCGGAGAACCACACCTGGGTCCACCGCCTCGACGAGGTGGACCTCGACGAGCTGTCACGGCTGTACCGGCTGGCCCCCCTGGGCAACAAACCTCCCGAGACACTCGCCACCGTGTTCGGCAACAGCCGCTACGCGTGCTTCGTCTACGCCGGTGACGTGCTCGTCGGCGCGGGCCGGGCGCTGGCCGACGGCGTCGACTGCGCCTACATCGCCGACGTGGCCGTCCACCCCGAGCACCAGGGGCGGGGCCTCGGCTCCGACATCATCCGCAAGCTCGTGGAGCTGGCAGCCGGTCACAAGAAGATCATCCTCTACGCCGCCCCCGGCACCGAGGCCTTCTACCGCGGGCTCGGCTTCCTCCACATGAACACGGCGATGGGGATCTGGTCCGATCCGCAACGGGCCGTCGACATCGGGCTGCTCAGCCCGGAGGACTGACGACGCCGCTTCACTCGGCCGCCCGGCCCGCGGCCGGTGGAGCGGCGGCCGCCGCCCGGGTACGGGCGTAGCGCAGCGCCCTGACGACCCGCCCGTAGCGCTCCCTCTCCTCCTCGCCCCGGTCGGCGTGCCGCAGCGCGCAGCGCAGGGCCGTGTCCGTGGCCTCGGCCCCCCGTTGCAGCAGCAGGACCACCGACTCGACGGACCCGCGGCAGGCCGCCCATTCGAGCGCCGTCCGCCCCCTCATGGCCCGGTCCTCCAGATCGGCCCCCCGGTCGATCAGCAGAGCGACGGTCTCGGGGTGGTCGTCGCCCGCGGCCAGCATCAGCGGCGTGTACGGGATCCGCTCCTGCGCCCCCGTGGACACCCCGGCGTCCAGCAGCGCCGCGACGGCATCCGTACTCCCGGCCATCGCCGCGCAGGTCAGCGGGGTCAGGTCGTGGTACGGCCCGGCATGCGCCGCCGTGTCCGCACCGGCCGCCAGCAGCACCCGGACGACGTCGGCGTGGTTCTCCTGGGCGGCCAGGTCCAGCGCCGTGCGCGCGTCGTCGTCGAGCGCGTCCACGGGGACACCGGAGTCCAGCAGCCTGACCACCGTCGCCACGTCCCCGTCCCGCGCCGCCCGCGGCAACTCGTGGGAACGCGGCGCGGGCGGCTTCCTCGTGGGTTTCGTCATGCGGTGATCATGTGGTGTCCGACGTGCGCGCCGCACGCGGTTTCGTCCCTGCCGCCCGCGGGAGAAGAGTGCCTCGGGGCCGGCGGACCGAGTCCTCTCACTTGTGAACGTGTGATGCACGGCACTTTCCCGAGTGACCCGGGCCGGGATGGGCATGAGCCAGCCTGAGCGAGTACCCGGGTCTCACCATGCGATACCGCAGGGGCGAAACCCGGACGCTCGGTAAAATGAGCCGACCGCAGTACATATACGTACGTGCGGAAAGAGACGGATTGAGCGAGGAGCGCACGTGGGCCTTGTCGTGCAGAAGTACGGAGGCTCCTCCGTAGCCGATGCCGAGGGCATCAAGCGCGTCGCCAAGCGGATCGTGGAAGCGAAGAAGAACGGCAACCAGGTGGTCGCCGTCGTTTCCGCGATGGGCGACACGACGGACGAGCTGATCGATCTCGCCGAGCAGGTTTCCCCGATCCCTGCCGGGCGTGAACTCGACATGCTGCTGACCGCCGGGGAGCGTATCTCCATGGCGCTGCTGGCCATGGCGATCAAAAACCTGGGGCACGAGGCCCAGTCGTTCACCGGCAGCCAGGCCGGAGTCATCACCGACTCGGTCCACAACAAGGCCCGGATCATCGACGTGACGCCGGGGCGCATCAAGACCTCGGTGGACGAGGGCAACGTCGCCATCGTGGCCGGCTTCCAGGGCGTCAGCCAGGACAGCAAGGACATCACCACGCTGGGCCGCGGCGGGTCCGACACCACGGCCGTCGCCCTCGCCGCCGCGCTCGACGCGGACGTCTGCGAGATCTACACCGACGTCGACGGCGTGTTCACCGCCGACCCGCGCGTGGTGCCGAAGGCGAAGAAGATCGACTGGATCTCCTTCGAGGACATGCTGGAGCTCGCTGCCTCCGGCTCCAAGGTGCTGCTCCACCGTTGCGTGGAGTACGCCCGCCGGTACAACATTCCGATTCACGTGCGGTCCAGCTTCAGCGGACTGCAGGGCACGTGGGTCAGCAGCGAGCCGATCAAGCAAGGGGAAAAGCACGTGGAGCAGGCCCTCATCTCCGGAGTCGCGCACGACACCTCCGAGGCCAAGGTCACGGTCGTCGGGGTGCCCGACAAGCCGGGCGAGGCGGCCGCGATCTTCCGCGCCATCGCCGACGCCCAGGTCAACATCGACATGGTCGTGCAGAACGTGTCCGCCGCCTCCACTGGCCTGACGGACATCTCGTTCACGCTCCCCAAGAGCGAGGGCCGCAAGGCCATCGACGCGCTGGAGAAGAACCGCCCGGGCATCGGCTTCGACTCGCTGCGCTACGACGACCAGATCGGCAAGATCTCCCTGGTCGGCGCGGGCATGAAGAGCAACCCGGGCGTCACCGCCGACTTCTTCACCGCGCTCTCCGACGCCGGGGTGAACATCGAGCTGATCTCGACCTCCGAGATCCGCATCTCGGTCGTCACCCGCAAGGACGACGTGAACGAGGCCGTGCGCGCCGTGCACACGGCCTTCGGGCTCGACTCCGACCGCGACGAGGCCGTCGTCTACGGGGGCACCGGACGCTGATGTCCGCCGCGCAGGACATCGGCCGTGACGGCCGCACCGGCCGGCCCACGCTCGCCGTCGTGGGCGCGACCGGTGCCGTCGGCTCGGTCATGCTCCAGATCCTGTCCCAGCACGCGGACGTCTGGGGCGACATCCGCCTGATCGCCTCCCCGCGCTCGGCCGGCCGCAAGCTGGCCGTGCGCGGGGAGGAGGTCGAGGTCGTCGCGCTCGGCGAAGAAGCCTTCGACGGGGTCGACGTCGCCATGTTCGACGTGCCCGACGAGGTCTCGGCGCAGTGGGCGCCCCTCGCCGCCGCCAAGGGCGTGGTGGTGGTCGACAACTCCGGCGCCTTCCGGATGGACCCGGACGTGCCGCTGGTCGTGCCCGAGGTCAATCCGCACGCGGTGCGGATGCGGCCGCGCGGGATCGTCGCCAACCCGAACTGCACGACGCTGTCCATGATCGTGGCGCTGGGCGCGCTGCACGCCGAGTTCGGGCTGCGCGAGCTGGTCGTCTCCTCGTACCAGGCGGTCAGCGGGGCCGGACGGGACGGCGTGGACACGCTGCGCCGGCAGTTGTCGCTGGTGGCCGGCACCGAGCTGGGGACGCACCCCGGCGACGTGCGGCGGGCCGTCGGCGACGACACCGGGCCGTTCCCGGAGCCGGTCGCGCTGAACGTCGTACCGTGGGCCGGATCGCTGCGGGAGGACGGCTGGTCGTCGGAGGAGATGAAGGTGCGGGACGAGTCCCGCAAGATCCTCGGGCTGCCGAACCTCCCGGTCGCGGTGACGTGCGTTCGGGTGCCGGTCGTCACCACGCACTCCCTGACCGTGCACGCCCGCTTCGAGGGCGAGGTCAGTGTCCAGGGGGCCCGGGAGATCCTGGCCACCGCACCCGGCGTCGTCCTGTTCGACAACCCGGCCGCGGGGGAGTTCCCGACGCCCGCCGACGCGGTCGGCACCGACCCGACCTGGGTCGGCCGGGTGCGCCGGGCCCTGGACGACCCGACCGCCCTCGAACTCTTCGTCTGCGGGGACAATCTGCGCAAGGGTGCCGCGCTCAACACCGCGCAGATCGCGGAGCTGGTGGCGGCCGAGTTCGGCTGAACCGGGATCAGAGAGGCGAAAAGGCCCGGCGGCCGTGGGTTTCGTTTGTAGGATCCATGGACGAGATGTGATCCGGAAGTTGGTCCGGACTACTTGTACCGGGCACCCGCGCCGTCAGAGGATTTCCTCCCCGCCCTCCGCAACCGCGCGAGCGGCGGGGAGCGTCTTTGCGGTCACCCATTCGTGGCGCGGGGCGTGGTTCGGCGCGGGGACGCCGAGGACGGGCGTGGGGACGCCCGTTCACATGGAACACAGGGGAAGAGCGGACGATGAGGGCCTATGACGCACCGTCAGCCGGGCAGCCGCCCGGGCGGCTGCCCGAGGGACACGGGAACGTGACGCCCGGCACGTACAACCCTCACAGGGGTGGACGTGTCCAACTGGCGTGGCAGAGGTTCTCGATTTCACCGCAGGCACGCGGGGCGCGGCTCTGCGCCCTCCCGTCCGGTCCGTCCGTCCCCGTGTGGCCGGTCCGGCCGGTGGCATGCCGGTGATCGCGCCGATGCCCGCAGCGCGGCCGGCCCGCATATCCAACCAGCGCGACGGCGCCGAGGACGTGGCGGCGGGCACCACCGTCGACCACCTCACCGAGACCTACCGGGCGCACTACCGCTCGCTGCTCGGTCTCGCCGCCCTCCTCCTCGACGACACGGCCTCCTGCGAGGACGTCGTCCAGGAGGCCTTCATCCGGGTGCACTCGGCGCGCAAACGCGTCCGCGACCCGGAGAAGACCCTGGCGTACCTGCGGCAGACCGTCGTCAACCTCTCGCGCTCGGCGCTGCGCCGCCGCATCCTCGGCCTCAAGCTCCTCTCCAAGCCCATGCCGGACATGGCGAGTGCGGAGGAGGGGGCCTACGACCAGCTGGAGCGCGACTCCCTGATCAAGGCGATGAAGGGGCTCCAGCGCCGGCAGCGCGAGGTGCTGGTCCTGCGCTACTTCGCCGACATGACGGAGGCCCAGGTCGCCGAGACGCTCGGCATATCCCTGGGCTCGGTCAAGGCCTACGGGTCGCGCGGGATCGCGGCGCTCAGGGTGGCCATGGAGGCTCCCGCATGAGCGACGGCAACGACGCGCGACCGGACACCCGTGACGGGCACGACGGGCACGATCCTGGACCGGACGCCCGTGACGGGCACGCCCCGGGACCGGACGCCCGTGACGGGCACGACGCAGGACCGGACGCCCGCGACGGGCATGACGCGCCCGCCGGACCGGCCGGGCGGGAACAGCAGAAGCACACGCACGACACGCACGCTGGGAACGGAACTGTGAACCACGGCCCCGCCGCGCAGGGCCCCGACGCTCCTGGGGCCGACGGGCCGGCCACCGACGAGGCCGCCCTGCGCGCGATGATGCAACGAGCGGTCCGGGAGATGGAGCCGAGCGACGGCACCCTGGAGCACCTGCGGCGCGCGGTGCCCGCCCGGCGGGCCCGCAAGCGCCAGGCCCTCGTCGGCGCGGCGGCCGCCGCCCTCTTCCTGGGCACGGCGGTCCCGGCGCTCGTGCACGTCTCCAACTCCACCGGCGCGGGTGCCGACCCGTCCGTCGCGGGCAACGCCTCACAGGCCCAGGGCGGTGCCTCCCAGGGCAAGGACCCGGCCGGCGGCCAGAGCGGCATCGCCGGCTCCGGGGACACCCCCGAGGACCAGGAGAAGACCGGCCCCAAGGAGACACCCGGCGGCAAGGAGTCCGGCGCCGCGACGGGCGAGCCCCCCTCGGGCGTCCCCAGCGCCAGCAGCCCCGCCGACGTCCCCGCGTGCGCGCCGGGGTCCCTCGGCCCGGCCGTCGCGAGCAGCGCCGAGCCCGACTCCACGGGCGTGGTCTACGGCTCCTTCCGCGTCACCAACGTCTCCTCGGACGGCTGTACCGTCACCGGCCCCGGCACCGTGGTCACCGCCTCGCTGGGCGCCGCGGAGGCCACCAGGATCGGCACCGCACGGCACGCCGCCGGGGACGCCGCGGCCGGACTGCCCGACCCGTCGCTGGAGACCGCCTCGCTGGCCCTGCCACCGGGCGCCGCGTACGAGGTGCAGTTCGCCTGGGTGCCCTCCGAGACCTGTCCCACCACGGGCGGCACCACGGGGGGCGGCACCGGCGGGCCCTCGGCCGATCCCTCGCCCACCGGGGACACGACCGCCGCGGGCGGCGCCTCCGAGGGCGGCGGCGAGGCCGCACCCACGACCCAGCTGATCACCGAGGACGGCCCGGCCGAGGGCAGCGTGTCGGTGACGTACACCCCGGAAGGCGGTTCCGGATCGGCGACGGCCACGGTGTCCAACGCGTGTGCGGGGACCGTCTACTGGACCGGCCTGCTGACGGACTCGGGCTCGGGGGCGTAGCCCACGGCGGTCGGGCCCCCGCGGGTCGGGTCACCGGGGGTCGGGCCACGGAGGGTCGGGCCACCGAGGGCCGGACCGCCCCTGCGGGTCAGGAGACGAGCCCCGCCCTGGTCCTTCCGGCGTCCTCGTCCTCCGCGTTCTTGGCGTCCTCCCCGTCCTCCGTGACCAGACCCAGCTCGGCGTCCCGGGCGAGTTCGACCTCGCGGCGCAGCAGCCGGAACCACATGAAGATCACGAAGCCGACGAACGCGAACCACTCGGCGGTGTAGCCGAGGTTCTGGAAGGCCTTCAGGTCGAGGCCCGTGTTCTGCGGCGCGCTGACGGGCACGGTCCGCATCCCGGAGTCGCCCTCGTTCAGCGTGACCCAGGCGTCGTACACGTCGTAGGGCACGAGGTTCAGCAGCGTCGCCGCGCTGATCGCGCCGGTCTGGCCGTCGGGCCACCCGGAACGCCCGCTGACGCCGCCCGCGCCCGGGGACTCGGCGGCCTGGAGCGCCCCGGTGACGGTGACCTCACCGGTGGGCGGGGCCGGGGCCTTCGCCGGGTCGGGTTCGCCGGGGAGCCAGCCCCGCACGACCGGCAGGGCCTCACCGCTGTCGGTGCGCAGGAGCGTGAGGACGTAGTAGCCCTCCCGGTCGTCCAGCTTCCGCTCCGGGACCAGCAGCTGATCGTCGTACCGGCCGGTCACGGTGGCCTGCTTGCCGACCGTCGCCTTGTCCACGGGCAGCAGCTCGGTCAGCGGGCGCGCGGCGTCCCGGGCGGCCGACTCCTGCTGTGTGGAGGCGGTCTCGTGGTCCTGCACCCGGTCCTCGAAACGGCCGAGCTGCCAGGAACCCATGAAGATGCAGAAGGGGATGGCCAGGACGACGAAGACGTTGATCCCCCACCATCGGGGCGTCAGCAGAAACCGGTACACGCCCTCCACGGTACGGTGCGCGCCCGGACGACCCGGCCGCGGGGCTGTGGAAAACGTGACGGACGGAGGAGGTTGTCCACAGGCTGGGGATCTCTTCTGCGCGTTGTCGCCAGGTCGGGGCAGTATGGGGCCATGACTGAGAGCAACGGGTTGCGGCAGACGCAGGGCGAGCAGGTGCCCGACTGGGAGAAGCGGTTCCGGGCGCCGAGGGTGTCGCTGCCCGACTGGGCCGAGGACGCCCCGGACCGCTCCCTGTTCGTCTCGAACGCGACGGGGACGTACGAGCTGTACGCCTGGGACCGGTCGAGCGGGGAGCAGCGCCAGGTCACGGACCGGCCCAACGGCACGACGGACGGCGTGCTCGCGCCGGACGGCGACGGGATCTGGTGGTTCGACGACAAGGACGGCGACGAGTTCGGCATCTGGCGCCGCCAGCCCTTCGCGGGCGGCGCGGACGAGGAGGCCGTGCCGGGCCTCGACCCCTCCTATCCGGCGGGCCTCGCCCTCGGCCGGGACGGCCGCACGGCGGTGATCGGCCGCTCCACCGACGAGGACGGTACGACGATCCACCTCGCGCGCGGGGACGGCGGCACACCTGCGGAGATCTACCGGCACCGCGAGTCCGCGGGCGTCGGCGACCTTTCCCACGACGGCTCCCTGATCGCGATCGAGCACACCGAGCACGGCGACGCCATGCACTCGGCGCTGCGCGTCCTGCGCCCCGACGGCAGCACGGTCGCCGAGCTGGACGACACCAGGGGCGGCGAGGAGGAGCTGGGCCTGGAGGTCCTGGGCTTCGCGCCGGTCGACGGCGACACCCGGCTGCTCATCGGCCACCAGCGCCGGGGCCGCTGGGAGCCCCTGGTGTGGGACGTGGCGACGGGGGAGCAGACCGACCTCGCGCTGGAGCTGCCCGGTGACGTCAGCGCCGAGTGGTATCCGGACGGCTCCGGCCTGCTGATCGTGCACGGCTTCGAGGCCCGCAGCGAGCTGTTCCGCTACGACTTCGCCGAGCGCGGCCTGACGGAGATCGACACCCCCGCCGGCACCGTCTCGGGGGCCACGGCCCGCCCCGACGGCAGCGTGGAGTACCTGTGGTCCTCGGCCGCCGAGCCGTCGGCCGTCCGCTCCACCACCGGCCGCGTCGTGCTGGACCCGCCCGGCCTGAAGTCGCCCCGCTCGGTCCCGGTGGAGGACGTGTGGGTGGAGGGGCCCGGAGGCCGCATCCACGCCCTGGTCCAGAAGCCCGCCGGGGCGGCCGGTCCGCTCCCGACGGTCTTCGACATCCACGGCGGCCCGACCTGGCACGACAGCGACTCCTTCGCCGCGGGCCCGGCCGCCTGGGTCGACCACGGGTACGCGGTGGTCCGGGTCAACTACCGGGGCTCCACCGGGTACGGCCGCGCGTGGACCGACGCCCTCAAGCACCGGGTGGGCCTCATCGAGCTGGAGGACATCGCGGCGGTGCGGGAATGGGCGGTCGCCTCGGGCCTCGCGGACCCCGAGCGCCTGATCCTCACCGGCGGCTCCTGGGGCGGCTACCTCACCCTCCTCGGCATCGGCACCCAGCCCGAGGCGTGGACGCTGGGCATCGCGGCCGTGCCGGTCGCCGACTACGTCACCGCGTACCACGACGAGATGGAGGGCCTCAAGGCCCTCGACCGCACCCTGCTGGGCGGCACCCCCGAGGAGGTCCCCGAGCGCTTCGAGGCCTCCTCCCCGCTGACCTACGTCGACGAGGTCAAGGCCCCGGTGTACATCTCGGCGGGCGTCAACGACCCGCGCTGCCCGATCCGCCAGGTCGAGAACTACGTCGAGCGCCTGGAGGCCAGGGGCGCCGTCCACGAGGTCTACCGCTACGACGCGGGCCACGGCTCCCTGGTCGTCGACGAACGCATCAAGCAGGTACGCCTGGAACTGGACTTCGCCAGCAGAAACCTCCCAAAGCCGTAACCCCTCCTCGGGCCGACTTCCTCGCCGCCCGGGTCGGGTTCCGGGGGTGGTTTCTTGGCCGCCCGGGTCGGGTTCCGGGGGTGGTTTCTTGGCCGCCCGGGTCGGGTTCCGGGGGTGGTTTCTTGGCCGCCCGGGTCGGGTCTCGGGGGTGGTTTCTTGGCCGCCCGAGACGGTCTCCGGGGTGGCTTCTCGGCCCACCGAGCCGGGTCTCCGGGGTGGCTTCTTGGCCCACCGAGCCGGGTCTCCGGGGTGGCTTCTTGGCCGACCGAGTCGGGTGGTGGGTGGGCATAGGCCGGGGGTCCAGGGGGCGGAGCCCCCTGGCGGGGTCGTAGGGGCGGCGCCCCTACACGTCCGCCCCCCGCCGGGCCCGCCGCCCCAGCAACTCCGCCAGCCCTCTCCGCGTCGCCGCCAGCACCACCCGATCCGAGCCCCGCAGGACATACGTGTCGGGCAGCTCCCACACCAACCGCGACTCCCGCGCCCTCTCCGGCGCACCACCCTCCCCCCGCCCACCATCCGCGACCTCGAGCGCCAGCACCCGCCACGCCCCCGCCCGGAACGCCTCCCCGACCGTCTTCCCCTCCAGCTGGGGATGCCCCGCCACCTCCACCGCCGCGAACAGCAGCACCCGCCGCTCGACAGGGATCGCCCCGAGGATCTGGCGGCCCATCATCGCCCCGGCGAAGGACGGCGCCGCCAGGTGCGTCACGCTCCGGCTCCGGGTGAGCGCGCGGGGATGCGCGGCCCGCAGGGTGCGGTACACGGCGGTCGCGAAGTCGTCGTCGTACAGGCGCAGCACCACCCGCAGCCGCGACCGTACGGACCGCGCGTACAGCACCGCCTCCAGGTTGGTCGTGTCCACGCTGGTCAGGGCGAGCAGCGAGTGCGCCCGATGGATCTTGGCGGCCTCCAGGACGCCCTCCTGGGTGACGTCCCCGAGCACCACCGGCACCCGCAGCCGCCGCGCGGTCGCCATGCCGCGCGCCTCGGGGTCGGCCTCGACGCAGACCACGGGGATGTCCATCTCCCGCAGCCGGGTCAGGACGCGGGTGCCGATCTTGCCGAGACCCAGCAGGACGACATGCCCGCCCAGCCCGCGCGGCGGCTTCCGCAGTGCCGACGCGCTGCGGAAGGTTCCGAGGGCCTCCAGCACGGCGGCCAGCAGGACGGGCAGCAGCAGCAGCCCGACGAACCCGGAGAGGAGCTGGAGGATCTGACGGCCGGTGTCCTTGTTGTGCGCGGGTTCGTTGATGGAGAACAGGTCGAGCAGGGTCACGTACGTCGCGTGCAGGGGATGGTCGCCGGTGACCAGCATCAGCGCCACGGCGAGGGCGACCACGCAGGCCGCCAGGCCGGCCAGCGACCACCGCAGCCGCCGTGAGAACAGTTCGCCGAAGGCGGGCACGCCGGCCCGCCCGGCGGGCAGCGGCGGACCGGAGTACGACACCTGCTCCAGGGCCACGGTCCCGCGTCCGGTCGCCGCCTCCACCGCGGCCGCGTCGGGCAGCAGTTGCGGCCCCTGCTCACCGCTGTCCTCCGAACCGTCCGCACCGGCCGGGTCGTTGCTCGTCGCGGACAGCAGCGCCAGGGTGCACAGCCCCGGGTCGGCCACCTCGCCGGGGCGGGGCGGATTGCGTTCGACCGCGCGCAGCAGCAGACCGTCCGTCTCGACGACCTTGCTGGTGCCGACGAGGGCGGTGGCCGCCAGCGCGGGCGCGGCGGTGTCGGCGTCGGACAGGACGGTGGTGGACCCGGCTCCGGCTCCGGCTCCGGCTCCGGAGCCGGGACCGTTGCCCGTCGCCAAGGTCGCGCTCTGGTCGAGGAGTTCCTCGATGTGCTGGCCCAGGCGCCGGTTGTACAGACGCAGGACCAGCCGCAGCCGGGGGTTGAGCCGACGGGCGGTCAGGGCGGCGCGGATGTTGGTCTCGTCGTCGTCGTACACGAGGGCCAGCGCGGTGGCCCGCTCGACACCGGCGTCCGCGAGTACGTCCTCGGTCGGCTCGGTGGCGTCGAGTTCACGGTCGGCGCCGCCCGGATCGCCGTTGCCCGTCCGGTTGACCGCCGCGTTGACCATGTCCAGCAGTGCCGCCGAGGCCGCGCGGGCCCGCCCGACCACCGGCTGACGCACCCGGCGCCCGGCGGGCGGGACGACGAGTGTGACCTGCTCGCGGTAGACGCCGCGCAGTTCGGCGGCCAGCCGGTGGGCCAGTCCGTCGTCGCCGCACACCACCATGTGCGCGTACCCGTCGCCCTGCGGAACCTGGTTCGGAACGCTCCCCGTATGAGTCCCCATTTGGGGAAGGACAGTACAGGCACCGGGCGCGGTTCCAGGAGCGCCGGAAGAGATCGAGGGCGGCATTAAAGACGCGTAAAGATTGCCGGAACGCGGCAATGACGGGCTGTCGCACCGCGTGTGACGATTCGTTTTACCGAAGCTCAGCGACGGGCGGGAGGGGGACGGCACGCATGGCCTGGTTTCTCGGGCTGGGTATCACGGGGGTCGTGCTGCTCGCCCTGTCGCTGGTCTTCGACGGAGTGCTGGAAGGCGCGTTCGGGGGAGCGCTGGACGGCCTCCTGGAGGGGTGGCTGTCGCTGCCGGTCGTCGCCGGGTTCACGGCGATGACCGGCTTCGCCGGCGCCATCGCCCTGGGCACCGGCGGGACCGGTCCCGCGGGCGCCGCCGGGGTCGGCGCGGTCGCCGGAGTGGGGGCCGGCTGGCTGACGTACCGCTTCAGCCGCGCCCTGATGCGCGACCAGACCGCCGTCACGCCTCGTAGCAACGACCTCCTCGGCACGTCCGGCAGGGTCGTGACCGCCATTCCGGCGGACGGCTACGGCGAGGTCCTGCTCCGGCTCGCCGGGCAGCCGCTGAAGTGCGCGGCGCGCAGCACGGTGCCGCTGGCGCGGGGCGCCGAGGTGTGGGTCGAGGCGGTGCCGACGGGGACGTCGGTGGTGGTGCGCCCGGTGGACCGCTGAGTTCTCTGCCTTCTCTGTCCTCTCTGCCTTCTCTGTCTCTGTTCTGTCTGTTCTCTCTGTGTGATTCGGGGGCGTTGCCATGAGTCCTGTCGTCATCGCGGTGGTGGGAGTCGTCGTACTCCTGGTGCTGCTCGCCCTGGTGGTGGTCAGCCGCTACAAGGTGGCCGGTCCGAGCGAGGCGTTCATCGTCACCGGGCGGCGCGGCAAGAGGTCCACCGATCCGGAGACGGGCCGTGTGTTCACCGACAACAGCGGCCAGAAGGTCGTGGTGGGCGGCGGCGTGTTCGTCGTGCCGTTCGTGCAGCAGCGGTTCACGCTCGACCTCTCCTCCCGGCACATCCCGGTCGCCGTGCGCGGCGCGGTGACGCTGCGCGGGGTGAAGGCCAACCTCGAAGGCGTCGCGATCGTCAAGGTCGGCGGCACGGAGGACGCGATCCGCGCCGCCGCGCAGCGGTTCCTGATGCAGCAGGACGGCATCGTCGGCTTCACCCAGGAGGTGCTGTCCGGCGCGCTGCGCGCGATAGTCGGCCGGATGTCCGTGGAGGACGTCATCCGGGACCGGGCCGCCTTCGCCGGCCAGGTCGCCGAGGAGGCGGAGGCGAGCCTGTCCGGGCAGGGCCTGGTGCTCGACGCCTTCCAGATCCAGGACATCACCACCGAGGGCTCCTACCTGGAGGACCTCGGCCGTCCCGAAGCGGCACGTGCGAAGCAGGAGGCCGACATCGCGGAGGCGGTCGCCCGGCGGGCGGCCGAGCAGGCGCGGCTGAAGGCGGAGGAGGAGATCGCGGTCGCACAGCGGACCCTCTACCTGAAGCAGGCCGAGATCAAGGCCGAGACCGACCAGGCCGCGGCCCGCGCCAACGCCTCGGGTCCCCTCGCGGAGGCGGCCCGGCAGCAGGACATCCTCGCCGAGCAGGAGAAGGTCGCCGAGCGGCAGGCCGCGCTGAAGGACCGCCAGCTGGACACCGAGGTGCGCAAGCCCGCCGACGCCCAGCGGTACGCCGCCGAGCAGGAGGCGGAGGCCCGCCGGGTGGCGCGGGTGAAGCAGGCCGAGGCCGAGCGCGCCGCCGGTATCGCCGCCGCCCAGGCGGAGGCCGAGCGGGCCCGGCTCACCGGTGAGGGCGAGAAGCAGCGGCGCAGCGCCCTGGCGGACGCTGTACGGCTGGAGGGCGACGCCGAGGCCGCCGCCATCGGTGCCAAGGGCGCGGCCGAGGCCGAGGCGATGGAGAAGAAGGCCGACGCCTTCGACCGGTACGGCGACGCCGCCGTGCTGCAGATGCTGGTCGAGGTGCTGCCGCAGGTGGTGGCGAAGGCGGCCGAGCCGCTGGCGGCCGTGGACAAGATGACGGTCATCTCGACGGACGGCGCGAGCCGGCTCACCCGCACGGTCGCCGACAACGTGGCGCAGGGCGTGGAACTGCTGGGCTCGACCACGGGCGTCGACCTGGCGTCCCTGCTGAAGGGCATCACGGCCAAGGAGGGCATCACGGCCAAGAAGGGCATCACAGCCGAGGAGGGCAGCACGGCCGAGGGCGAGGCAGGCCGGGCCACCACCGAGAACGGCAAGGTGCAGATCACGGACTGACGCCCCCGCGTCGACCGGTTGCCGGGACGGCCCGCGAGTCTAGATCTCCTGGGCGGGCCATCCCAGCAGCCGGGCCCCGATGACCGCGGTCTGCAGCGTGTAGCGGTGCACCGGGTCGGAGGCGTTCGCCCCGGTCAGCTGGTGGATGCGGTCCAGCCGGTAGGTGAGCGCCCGCACGCTGAGCGTGAGACGCCGCGCGGCCTCGGCCGCGGTGCAGCCGGCGTCGAAGTACACCTCCAGGGTCCGCAGCAGCGGCTCGGCACCGCCGCGGGCCTCGCGCAGCGGACCCAGCACGCTCAGCACCAGGTCGGCCATCGCCTGCCGGTCCCGGGCGAGGACGGGGTAGACCAGCATGTCCGCGGCACGCACCACGGGCTCCTCCAGGCCCAGTCGGTCGGCCAGTTCGAGGGTGCTGAGCGCCTCCTCGTAGCTGTGCACGACGCCGCCCGCGCCGCTCTGCGGCCGCCCGATGGCCACCCGGCTGCCGTCGGTGGCGGCGTAGGCCTGCTTGGCGAAGAAGGAGAGGACGTCGTCCTGGTCGCCGGGCGCGATACAGATCAACTGCCCGTTCTTGGTGGTGATCAGGACGCGCCGGTCGCCGAAGCGGGAGATGAGCGCGCTCTCCACGACCCGCGTGACCGGGGCGGTGTCGTCGTACGCCTCGGGCCCCTCGGCCACCGCGACGGCGTGGGCGTGGGAGAGGACCAGCCCGAAGCGCTCGGCCCGTTCGGCGAGGCGTCCGAGGTCGCTGCGCCCGTAGAGCAGGTCGTCGATGAACTCCCGCCGCGCGGCCTCCTCCTGGCGTACGGCGAGCCGCTGCGCGCGTTCGTAGCCCTCGGCGAAGGCGTCCACGGCCTGGGCGACGGCGGCGAGCACGGTGCCCGTGGCGTCGGCGCCGGAGACCTTCGCACCGCGGCCGGGCCAGGACGTGCGCGTGGCGTCCAGGTGCAGCCGGACGAGACTGCGCAGGCTGTGTCCGGCCTCCGCGGCCTGCTCACCGAAGAGCCTGCGCTCCTCCAGCTCGTCGCGGGTCAGCCGGCGCCCCGTGTCGGCGACGCCCGCCAGGATCTCGGCGTACCCGGCCAGATACGTCTCCCACTGCTCCGTCTGCAGGTCCGTCACCCCGCGCCTCCCCTGCCGTTCACGCCCGGTGCGCGGTGTCCGGCAACGTGAGGGTAGTCAACGCTGCCGGAAACCGGCAACGCGGAAGGCGGGGGGCAGCGGCTACCCTCCGCCGGCCCCTAAGGCCGCTGGTACGGCTGCTGACCGGACGGCCCGTACGCCTGACCACCGGCCTCCTGCGCCTGGAGCTGCTCCGCCTGCTCCTTGGTCACCTGCTGCTCGGCGCCGCAGAAGGTGCACTGGGTCGCGTACTTCGTCGAGAAGGGGAACAGCGGCACGAAGAACAGGGTGAACTTCGTGACGCGCTTCCTGAGCGTGTGCGCGGCGGGGTTGCCGCACCGGCCGCACACCAGAGTCAGTATCGCGAGCTGGTAGAGGTACCCCTTGGTGCCAAAAATGATCACGAGCTGGTCCTTCCCGGTCGGCCCCCCGCGGGCGCGCAGGACACTCAGATCTTCCCCCGGCCGCGCCTACAGGTCGCACGCCGCGGTATTTGGGTGCCGTCCCGGATGGCCCGGACGGGCCCGCCCGGGCGAGTCTGGAGCCCACTCCCCTTACCCGGCCGCTACGACCTGGTGTGATCGTGATGCCCCACCCCGCAAGGAGAGCACATGGCCCGCCCCGCTGACCGCGTCGCCCACCCAGGGCCCCGCGTCGGGAGGAGGACCCCATGCCCGTACCCGAAGACCGCAGGCTCAGCGAGATCGAGTCCCGCCTGCACCGCGAGGATCCCCAGTTCGCCCGGGGCTTCGCCGACGGCCGTCCCTGCCGCCCGCGCGAGTACCGGTACCACCGGGCCTGGCTGCTGCTCGCCGCCGCCCTGGGCGCGCTGGCCGCCGGCCTGTTCCTGGCCCACGGGCTGCTCATCGCCGCCGGGCTGGTCTTCGCCGGCGTCGCCGGTGAACTCTTCGACCCGCACCGGCGCGAGCGCGGCACCCGGTGCCCGCCGTCCGGGTCCTGACCCCGGCGGGCACGGGGCGGCGGACACAGGCGCGCACGGGGTTGCGCACGCGGGCGCATACGGCCCGGAGCGCGTTCGATGACCCTCTCCGAGCTGTACGTGATGCTGCTGATCGGCGGCACGGTACTGCTGGCCAGCATCGCCGCGGCCCGCGCCGCCCACCGCATCGGCCTGCCCAGCCTGCTGCTGTTCCTGTGCGTCGGGCTCGTCGCGGGCGAGGACGGGCTCGGCCTGCGCTTCGACGACGCCCAGCTGGCCCAGGCTCTGGGTGCCGCCGCCCTCGCGCTCATCCTGGTCGAGGGCGGGCTGACCACCCGGTGGAGCGACGTCCGGCGCCTGCTCGCACCGGCCGGCGTGCTCGCCACGGTGGGCGTGGTGATCTCCGTGGTGGTGACCGCCGCGGGTGCGCACTGGCTGCTGGGGATCGACTGGCGGCTGGCCCTGCTGATCGGTGCGATCGTCTCCTCCACCGACGCCGCCGCCGTCTTCTCCGTACTGCGCGCCCTGCCGCTGCCGCGCAAGGTGAGCGTGCTCGTGGAGGCCGAGTCCGGCTTCAACGACGCGCCCACCATCATCCTGGTCCTGCTCTTCTCCACCGCCGCCGATCTGCCGGGCCCGCTCCCCGTCGTGGGCAACCTCCTCTTCCAGCTCGTGGTCGGCGGCGTCCTGGGCGTGGTGATCGGCCGC
Organism: Streptomyces sp. NPDC111628; assembly: GCF_055635195.1. NCBI lineage: Bacteria > Bacillati > Actinomycetota > Actinomycetes > Kitasatosporales > Streptomycetaceae > Streptomyces > Streptomyces sp. NPDC111628. The sequence continues at coordinate 574,344 of NZ_JBVKBZ010000005.1, forward strand.
CTGGGCGTCGCCGCGCTGCGGCACATCGCCCTGCCCGCGACCGGCCTGTACCCGCTGGCCACCGTCGGTTTCGGCGTCATCGCCTTCGCCGCCGCCGGAGCGCTCGGCGCCAGCGGCATCATCGCCGCCTACCTCTCCGGGCTCGTCCTCGGCAACGCCAAGCTGCCGCACCGCGCGGCCACCCGCTCCTTCTCCGAGGGCGTCGGCTGGCTGGCCCAGATCGGGCTGTTCGTCATGCTCGGCCTGCTCGTCGACCCGAGCGAGCTGCCCTCCGCGATCCTCCCGGCCCTGGTCGTCGGCCTGGTCCTGCTGCTGCTCGCCCGGCCGGTGTCGGTGCTGCTCTGCCTGCTGCCGTTCCGCGTGCCCTGGCGCGAGCAGGTCTTCATCTCCTGGGCCGGTCTGCGCGGCGCGGTCCCCATCGTGCTCACGACCTTCCCGGTCGTGGCCGGGGTGACCGGTGCGCGCGACGCCCTGAACATCGTGTTCGTGCTCGTCGTCCTCTTCACCCTGCTCCAGGGGCCCACGCTGCCCGCCGTCGCCCGGTGGACGGGGGTGACCCGTCCGGACGCGCTGCGCGAGATCCAGGTCGAGACCGCGCCGCTCGACGTCCTGGACGCCGACCTGCTCACCGTGTCCGTGCCGCCGGGTTCGCGACTGCACGGCGTCACCGTCTTCGAACTGCGGCTGCCGCACCCGACGGCCGTCACCCTGGTCGTCCGCGACGGCGCCAGTCTCGTACCCGACCGCGACACCGTGCTGCGCGCCGGTGACGAACTGCTCCTCATCACCACACCCCAGGTCCGGGAGGCGGCGGAACGCCGGCTGCGCGCCGTCGGCCGCCGCGGCAAACTGGCCCGCTGGCTGGGCGAGCACGGCACTCCGGAGTCGGAGCCATTGCTCCCCATGCACCCCGAAAAGCATCACAATGCGTAATAAGTGATGCGGTAAACTTCTTTACCGAGCCGTGATGCTCCGTCGAGCGGACGGGCGCTCAGTTCACCCAGACGGTACGGCAGTTCGAGGAGACGGGGGGCAAGCCGGATGCACCAGACGCACCGAGCCGCCCCGGCCGTCAGCCCCGCCGACCCCGTGAACCCCGCGCGCATCGACAACACGGCCCGAGACAGCGTCCCCGAATCCTGACGCACCTCCTCGCTCCACCTCAGCCACGCGCAACGAGCCACGGCAGCCATCCGCCGACCACAGCCGTAGCCGCATACAGCCGCAACGCCGGGCAGCCGTCGTAGCCGCGGGCAGCGCCACCTCGCCGCTGCAGGCAGCCGCCCCCGCCGCAGCTGCGGGCAGCCCCGCCGCTGCTGCGGGCAGTCGTGCCGCTGGGGCGGCACGGGTGGGCGCAGCGGCACCCCGCTACGCCGGGCAGCGCCCCCACCCCGCCCGCACCGACCACGCACCCGCACCGACCACGCACCCGCACCCGCGCACGACCCCGGAGGACAGACGCCCGTGCACAACACGACCGCCGTGCTCATCGAACTCGGAGCGATCATCCTCGCCCTGGGCGTCCTCGGCCGCATCGCCGGCCGCGTGGGCTTCTCGCCCATCCCCCTCTACCTGCTGGCCGGCCTCGCCTTCGGCCACGGCGGCATCCTGCCCCTGCAGGCCAGCGAGGAGTTCACCGCCACGGGCGCGGAAATCGGCGTCATCCTGCTCCTGCTCCTGCTCGGCCTCGAGTACAGCGCCTCCGAACTGGTCACCAACCTCAAGACCCAATACCCCTCCGGCGCCGTCGACTTCGTCCTGAACGCCGTACCCGGCGCCGTGGCGGCACTGGTCCTGGGCTGGGGCCCGGTGGCCGCCGTCGCGCTCGCGGGCGTCACCTGGATCTCGTCCTCCGGCGTGATCGCCAAGGTCCTCGGCGACCTGGGCCGGCTGGGCAACCGCGAAACCCCGGTCGTCCTCGGCGTCCTCGTCATCGAGGACCTCGCCATGGCCGTCTACCTGCCGATCCTCACGGCCCTGCTCGCCGGCGTCAGCCTGGCCGGCGGCGCCGTCACCCTGCTGATCTCCCTGGGCACCGTCGGTGCCGTCCTCTACCTCGCGCTGCGCCACGGGCGGCTGATCAGCCGCGCGGTCTCCTCCGACAGCGCGGAAACGCTCCTGCTGGTGGTCCTCGGCCTGACCCTCGTGGTGGCGGGCCTCGCCCAGGAACTCCAGGTCTCCGCCGCGGTCGGCGCGTTCCTCGTCGGCATCGCCCTGTCCGGCGAGGTCGCCGAAGGTGCCAGCAGCCTCCTCACCCCGCTGCGCGACCTGTTCGCCGCCGTCTTCTTCGTCTTCTTCGGCCTGTCCACCAACCCGGCCGACATCCCGCCGGTCCTGGTCCCGGCCCTGCTCCTCGCCGCCGTCACCACCCTCACCAAGGTCGCCACCGGCTGGTACGCCGCCCACCGCGCCGGCCTGCGCGGCGCGGGCCGCTGGCGGGCGGGCGGCACGCTGGTGGCCCGCGGCGAGTTCTCGATCGTGATCGCCGGCCTCGCGGTGGGTGTCGAGCCCCGCATCGGCCCGTTGGCGACGGCGTACGTCCTCATCCTCGTCGTACTCGGCCCGCTCACGGCGCGCTTCACCGAGCCCCTCGCCCGCCGTCTCACCCGCGGCCCCCGCAAGTCCGCACCGGCCACCGCGACCAGCCCCGCGGAGTCGACGCACGCCAACGTGTGAGGGCGGGGGCGAGGCCCGCGCAAGCGACGCGAGGAGCCGGGCTCACTCCCGCCCGAGGATCTCCGCGGCCGCGTCGACGCCCTCCCGCGTCCCGATCACGATCAGCGTGTCGCCGCCGGCCAGCCGGAAGTCCGGCCCCGGGGACGGGAGCGCCTCGGTCCGCCGCAGCACCGCGACGATGGACACCCCGGTCTCGGTACGGGTGCGGGTGTCGCCCAGCAGGCGCCCGTTCCAGTGCGACGCGGTCGAGAGGCCGATCCGCTCCGCGACCAGCCCCAGTTCGGTCGTCGACAGCAGGCTCGGGCTGTGATGGGCGGGCCTGAGCGCGTCGACGACCAGGGCCGCCTCCTGCGCGTCCAGCCGCACCGACAGCGCGGCGTCGTCCGGATCGTCCTTGCGGTACGCACTCAGCGTCCGCGCCCCGGCAGGCTCAGCCACCACCGACAGCCGGCGCCGCTCCCGGGTGACCAGGTCGTAGCGCACCCCTATCCCCGGCAACGGCGTCCTGCTCGTACGCGCAGCACCCACGGCCGCCTCCCTGTCTCCCCACGCCAGTCCTTCCGGCAATCCGGGACACCCTAGATCCTTCCCGGCCGGGCGCCACCACCCCGGGCCACTCCCATACGCCTCCCTTACGCCGGACCGCCCTCCTTGTCCGGCATGACGACGAGACTGATGAGGTGGCGGACGCGGCCGTCGTCCGGTCTGCGCCCGGTGCGCCGGGCGACCACGGCCTCCAGCTCCGCGACGAGTTCGGTGAACTCCTCGTCCGTCAGCCAGACCGCGCCCTGCCGGTAGAGGACGCCTTCGCGGACGGGCTCGGTGTCGTCGCGGGAGAGGTAGCGGTCGAAGTCGGCCATGAGGGCGCCGGTGAAGACGGTGAAGGCCTGCCGGTGGTCGTCCTTGGTCATGGCGGCGCGGGCGTCCTCGTCGACGAGGGCCTCGTCCTGGCGGACCCGGTAGCTGCGCTCGACGGTGCCGCGCACGCGCTTCTCCTGGCTCACCTCCAGGACACCGGCCTTGGTGAGCGCGGCCATGTGCCGGTACATGGACGCGGGCGTAACGTCGGGGAGCCGTTCGCGCAGCTGAGCCGTGGTCAGTTCACCGGCGCCGACCAGGGTTTGGAGGATGCGCATGCGGACCGGGTGGAGGAGGAGATTCGAGGTAGCCATGGGATCAATGTTCTCACATCTGATAACGTTCTCGTAGTTGAGAGCGATCGAGAGAGGCGGAGCCTTGCCCGAAACCGACCTGACGGTCACCGCGGACGACGGGACCCTGCTGGCCGGCACCCTGAGTCTTCCCGCCGGCCCCGGACCGCACCCCGCCGTCCTCCTGCTGCACGGCTCGGGCCCCTTGGACCGCGAGGGCAACACGCCCAAGCTGCCGCTGAACCTCGGGCGTCCGCTGGCCGACGCCCTGGCCGCGGCGGGCGTCGCCACGCTGCGCTACGACCGGCGCGGCGCGGGTACCACCCCCGGTGTCTGGGAGGAGAGCGGCTTCACCGACAACCGCCGCGACGCGAGCGCCGCCCTGCGCGACCTGGCCGCACACCCGGACATACGCCCCGACGCCGTCGGCGTCGTCGGCCACAGCGAGGGCGCCCTGCACGCGATGACCCTCGCCGCCCGGCACGAGGTCGCGGCGGCGGTACTGCTGGCCGGGTTCGCCCGCGAGGGCGAGGCGGCCTTCCGCTGGCAGGCGGCGTCGGTCTTCGGCGGCATGCCCGCCCCCGTCCGCCTGCTGCGCCGCCCGCTGGGCGCTCTGGGCGAGCGCGTCCTGGCCCGCGTCAAGCGCACCCGCACCGACGTGGCGCGCATCGCCGGTCTCCGGCTCAACGCCCGGTGGATGCGCGAGATGCTCGTCCACGACACCCGTGACGACCTGGCCGCCGTCCCGGCCACGGTGCCCGTCCTCGCCGTCACCGGTGACAAGGACGTCCAGGTCCCTCCCGCCGACCTGGACGAGATCCGGCGCCTGGTGCCCGGCGGCGACACCGAGATCCACCGCGTTCCCGACCTGACCCACGTACTGCGCCGCGACACGGGCCGGCCCACGCTCCGTTCCTACCGTCGCCTCCTGCGCGAGCCGGTCGACCCCGAGTTGCTCACCCTCGTCGCGACCTGGATCGAGGCCCGCCTGCGCGAGCCCTCGGGCGCCCCCGCGGAGGAGCGGCGTACGACCCGCTCCTGACCTCGACGACACAACGTCGGGCGCGCACGGCACACAGCACCCACGTCACCCATCACGCACGTCACCCATCACCACGGACAACCGGAGGTTTTGCATGCCCACTTCACGCACCGCGTCGCACGGCACCTCGCTCGGCGCATCCGTCCGTACCGCCGCACCGGCCCCCGGCCGCCACTACCGCGCCGACCTCACCCTCTTCACGGTCATCGCCTTCGCCGTGAGCTGGCTCTCCTGGGGTACGGCGATCGCGCTGGGCGGCACGGAGACGAACGAAGCCGCCAACGCCCCCTACATGCTCGGCGCCTTCGGCCCCCTGATAGGCGCCCTCGTCATCCGCGTACGCCGCCGCCGACGCGGCGAACCGGTCCCGGAGCACGTGGTCCCCTTCCGGGCGGCGCTCCTCCTCAAGGCCGTACTGCTGCTGGTGCTGGGCTCGGCGACGGTACTGGCCGCCGCCCTGCTGGCGAGCCGTGCGGGCGGCCCGGAACTGAGCCTGGACGTGGCGAAGGACGCCGTCGAGGACTTCGGCGGGCCCGCCGCGTTCCTCGTCGGCATGCTGGTCAGCGGCCCGCTGTCCGAGGAACCGGGCTGGCGGGGCACCGCCTACCCGAGGCTGCGCGAAAAGCTGGGGACTTTCCAGGTCTGCCTGGTCCTGGGCGTCACCTGGGCGGTGTGGCACCTCCCCCTCTTCTTCATCGACGGCACCGTCCAGCACGACCTGGGACTCGGCACCCCGAGCGGTGTCCTGTTCGTCGTCAGCAACATCCCGATGGCCATGCTCGTCACCGCCGCCTACGAGCGCGCCGGCATCGTCGCCTCGATCGCGGTGCACTTCGCGGTCAACACGACGATGATCCTGCTCGCCGTGGAGGAGCCGGAGGTACAGGCCATGATCCTCGGCATTCAGGCCCTGACGGTGACGGCCCTCCTCCTCACCCACCGCACGGGACGGCAGCGCCCGTAGACTCCGCGACCATGACGGACGATCTCCGCTTCACGGTCCTCGGCAGCGCGAGCCCGTACCCCCGGGCAGGGAACCCCTGCTCGGGGTACCTCGTCGAAGGCGGGGGCCGGGGCGAGTGCGGGGGCACCCGGCTGTGGATGGACGCCGGAAGCGGGACACTCGGCGCGCTGCGCGAGCACATACGCCTGGACCAACTCGACGGCATCTGGATCTCCCATCTGCACGCGGACCACTGCGCCGACCTGCTGACCGCGTACTACGGCCTGCTGTACGCGGACGTCGAACTCGCCGCCCCCGTCCCCCTGCTGGCACCGCCCGGCATCGCCGACCGGCTCGCCGGGTTCCTTACCAACGGCCCGCGGCGGAGCCCGGTCGAGGACGCCTTCCGAGTCGTCGAACTCCACGACCGCCACCGCGCCCGGATCGGCGGCCTCACGCTCACCAGCCACGCCGTGTCGCACGGGATGCCCGCCTTCGGGGTCCGCGTCGAGACCGAGGACGGTGCCTGCCTCGCCTACTCCGGGGACAGCGCCCCCTGCGAGGCGCTCACCGAACTCGCCGACAACTGCACGGTGCTGCTGTGCGAGGCCGACTCCGCCCAGGCACCGCAGGCCGGCACCGAGGCGGTGCACCACACCCCGGAGGAGGCGGGTACGACCGCTGCCACCGCCGGCGCGCACCACCTGGTCGTCACCCACCTCGGCCCGTTCCTGGAGCCGGCGGCCGCTCTCGACCGGGCGGCGGCGCGCTACGAGGGCCCGGTGGAGTACGCGGCGCCCGGCCGCACCTTCGTGGTGGCGTGAGCGTGGCCCGGCTGGCTCGGCCCGGCTGCCCGGCTCGGCTGCACGCCTACGCGACCGGAAAGTCGAAGTACGTGTCCGGGTGAGGTTCCTCCTTCAGCGTGTAGTGCCACCACTCGCAGTCGTATGAGGCGAAACCGCAGGCCGCCATGATCGAGCGCAGATGCCGGCGGTTCGCCGCCTCGTCCCGCGAGACCTCTCGGGCGTCATGATGCGATATCGCGTCCATGAGGTCGTGGTCGCCGCCCATGGGAGCGAGTTCACCGGTGGTCAGGTGGTACAGCGTCAAGTCCACGGCGCCACCCCGACTGTGGCCCGACCTGGCGGCCACGTACCCCCTGTCGAACATCTCGGCCCTGCCAATGTTCGGATAGTGCCGGGCCTTCGTCCGGCCGTCCTCCGGCTGTTGCGACCAGCGGAGGAAGCAGTCCACGGCACGCTGCGGGCGGTAACCGTCCCAGAGGAGCAGCCCGAAGCCGAGTTCTTCGGCCCGCTCTTGTGCGCTTCCCAGAGCCGCGCACAGGGCCTTCGTGCCGACGATCCGGTTCGCCAGGTATCCGTCCACGGGTTTGCCGGTGAAGTTGTCCCAGGTGGCGTACTTGGCGTCCCACCGGATTCCGGACACCAGCTCGTCCACGAAGGCGAAGTCCCCGGTCATCGGAGCTTCCCCGTCAACGCCAGGGACAGCATCCGGTCGATCACCTCGGAGAGCGGCAGACCCGCGGCCGCCATCATCCTGGGATAACGGCTGTACGAGGTCATGCCGGGCAGGGTGTTGACCTCGTTGAGGACGACTTCCCCGTCCTCCTTGAGGAACATGTCCACCCGGGACAGCCCCCGGCATCCCAGGGCGCGGTACACGGCCTTCGCGGTCTCCTGGACGAGCGACCGCTTCTCAGCCGGTATGTCAGCGGGGACGACCGGCGTCGAGTTCTCCGAGCCGCTCTCGGGCTCCTCCTCCTGATGGATCCGGAAGAATCCGTGGGAGAGCGCGATGCGGTCCACTTCGCCCGCGATCAGGTCGGGGTCGTTCCCCAGGATGGCGCAGCCGATCTCGCTGCCGACGACGGCCGCTTCGATCAGCACCTTCGTGTCGTACCGCCGGGCGGACTCCACCGCGGTCGCCAGGTCTTCCGGCCGGGACACCTTGCTGACGCCGAATGACGACCCCGAACGGGCCGGCTTCACGAAGACGGGATACGTGAGCCGGCCGGGATCGATGGTCTCGTCCCCCGTCACGGTCCAGAAATCCGGCGTGGCGATCCCCGCGCTCCTGGCGACGACGTACGCGAGGGATTTGTCCATGCACAGGGCGGAGCTCTGGACGTCACAGCCCACGTACGGAATGCCGGAGAGCTCCAGCAACCCCTGCGTCGCACCGTCCTCGCCGAGGGTGCCGTGCAGGACGGGGAGGACGACGTCCAGGCGGACCGTCCGGTACCGCCCCTGCTCCAGGACGAGCAGCCCGTGCACGCTCCGGTCCGGTGAGAGCACGACCGGACGGCAGTCGCCGTTCTCCCAGTCCGGGCCGGGACCGTCGCAGAGCCTCCAGGCGCCGTCCTTCGTAATCCCCACGAAGAAGGGCTGGTACTTCTCGGTGTCGAGGTTGCTTGCGACCTCCTGGGCCGACTTGACGGATACGGCGTGTTCTTCGGAAGAACCCCCGAATACGATGCCGACCTGCAACCTGGCCAACTTGTCCGACTCAGCCATGCTGTTTCCTGCTTCCGAAATTCAGGCAGTTGATGATGGAGTTCTCGACCGTGTCCCTCAGGGCGTGGTCGGTGTAATAGGCGGTGTGCGGGCTGATGAGTACGTTCGGCATCTTCTGCAGCCTCGGCAGCCACGTGCTTTCGATGGTCCTGTTTCTGCAGTCGGCGTAGAAGATTCCTTCCTCGCCCTCGACGACATCCAGCGCCGCACCGCTCAATCTGCCGCTCTCCAGCGCCGGGACCAGTGCCTCGGTGTCGATGAGCGGGCCGCGTCCGGTGTTGATGACGAACGCGCCCCTTTTCATCTTCCGGATACGTCGTTGATCGAGAAGGTGATGCGTGTCCGGAGTCAGCGGTACATGAAGCGACACGATGTCGCTCGACCGCAGCAACTCGTCGAGAGAGACGTAATCTGCCGTGATGGTGGGCCGATTCCCGTGGGCCAGTACACGAGAGCCAAAACCCCGCAGCCTGTCCACGACCGCCGCACCGATGCGCCCCGTTCCGATCACCCCGACGGTCAGATCGCGCAGCTCCCTCCCGCGCATCTCGTTCAGCCGGTAGTCGTGCAGCTCCGCGCGGCGCACGGTGGATTTCGCGTTGCGCACCGACATCAGCATGAGCATCAGGGTGTAGTCGGCCACACTGTCGGGGGAGTAGACGACGTTCTCAACGGATATCCCCACACCGGCCGCGTATTCCACGTCGATGTGGTTGTAGCCGATACTCCGGGTGGATATGTACGTCACGCCGGCTCGGTGGAGTGCACGGAGAGTGGCAGGCGTGACAGGGGTCTTGTGCCCAATGCTGATGCATTGGTTTCCGGTCACCAGCTCGACGTTTTCTTCGGATACGGCGGCCTCGGTGAGAGTCGTCTCGACGCCGAAACGGGGCGCCGTCCGACGGAACAGGACGGCCTCGTCCTGTCCGCAGCCGTAAACCGTGATTCCCGTTGCCGGAAGGAGCGGTGACGGGGGAGGGATCGAGGAGGTCGAGGAGAAGGTCATGCCTCCATTCAAGGCGCCTCGGTGTTGCCGTCCCGTATGCGCTTTTCGATATCCTGACGATATATTACCAACCAGTAATGCTGGCTAGGTGGCGGCTCATCGACCACGCCGCTTCATATAGAGGTCGAAGGTCCGGTACACCAGCGGCCGCAGCGGCAGGTCCCACTCGCCCACGTACCGCACGGCCCGACCGCCGGTGCCGACCTTGAACTGGATCAGCCCGACGTGCGGGTCGTCCGCGTCGAGGGTCGGAGTGATGCCGCGCAGGTCGTAGACGTCGCAGTCGGCGGCGAGCGCGTCGCGGATCATCGCCCACTGGCAGGCGTTGGAGCCACGCACCTCGCGCTTCCCGGTGGACGAGGCGCCGTAGGCGTACACGGCGTGGGTGCCGACCCGGACCATGACGGTGGCGGCAACCAGGTCGCCCCGGTGGCGGGCCAGGTACAGCTTGATCCGCTCGGGGTCCTCGGCACCGAGCACGGCGAACATGGTCGCGAAGTAGCGCAGCGGCCGGGGCGTGAAGCGGTCCCGCTCGGCGGTGTGGACGTAGAGGTCGTGGAACGCCTTCACGTCGTCCGCGACCGCCGCGTCCCCAACCGTGGCATTCCCGACCGTGGCATTCCCGGGCGTGACATCCCCGAGTGTGACCTTGACGCCCTCCTTGGCCGCCTTCCGTATGTTGCGCCGCCAGAGCTGGTTCATGCCTCTGAGCAGGTCGTCCTCGGTTCTTCCGGCCAGGGGGACCTCGTACTTGAACTGCGGATGCCCGACCCCGAAGCCGTCCTCCGGGCTCTGTGGCAGCCAGCCGGCGTCCCTCAGCCGACCGGTCACGTGGGCGCCGACGGGATCGGTCCACCGGGTGGGCAGTCCGGTGAGCCGCCGCGTGCCCGGATCGGCGATGCCTTCCTTGATCTCGTCGGCGCTCCAGACGTCTGTGCACACCGGCGGACCGAGCCGTATCGCGAACGCACCGCGCGCCTTGAGATATGCGGCCAGCGGATCGAGCCACGCGTCGATGTCGCCGGTCCAGTCGATGACCGGGCCCTCGGGCAGATAAGCCAGCGTGAAGCGCTCGAGCCGTGGCACAGGCCGGTGCAGGACGAGCCCGGCACCGACCAGCCGCCCGCCGTCGTACCAGCCCAGGGACTCGCTGCGCCACTCGGTCTTGACGCGCCCCCAGGCGGGGGTCTGCAGGAAGCTGACCGAGCGCTGCGCCCGCACGAACGCGAGGTGCTCGGCGGCGCTGATCGGCCGGACGGTCGGCCGCGTCGGGGCCGCTGTTCGTACTGGTTCGCTGTAGGCCATGCCTCCAGTCAAGGCGGCGGGGTGTTGCCGACGCGTATGCGGATTTTGATACGTCGACGATATGTTCCGGGCCGGACCGGCCGCGCGGATCGCCCGCGCCCTGCCCGTCAGGCGATGCTCACCAGGCCGACCAGGCTCACCAGCTGACCCCGGCCGCCACGGGCAGATGGTCGCTGCCGGTGGCGGGCAGCGTCCACGAACCGGTCGGCTCCACGCCGCGCACCAGGATCTGGTCGATCCGCGCCACCGGGAACTTCGCCGGCCAGCTGAAGCCGAACCCGTCCCCGGCCACGTCCTGGACCGAGTGCAGCTGCGAGGTGATGCCCGCCAACGCGCGGTCGTCCAAGGTGCCGTTCAGGTCGCCGAGCAGCGCGACCCGCTCACTGCGGTCGGCGGCGAGGGCCGCGCCGAGCGCCTGCGCGTTCCGGTCGCGGGAGTCCGTCCAGAATCCCGCCCGGGGATTGAGCCGTACGGAGCCCAGGTGGGCCACGTACACCACCAGCGGGCCCTTGTCCGTGGCCACCGTGGTGCGCAGCGCCCGGTTGCCGGCCATCGTGACGTCGGCCGGTTTGGTGGCCGCCAGTGGCCCGTAGTCCGTGGCGATGTCGACCGGCCGCGTGCCCGACAGCGGCAGCTTGCTCCACACCCCGACCGTGCCCTGCACCGTGTGGTACGGGTACTCCCTGGCCAGCCCTTTCTCGTACACACCCCGGTCCTGTGCGGTGATCTCCTCCAGTGCCAGTACGTCCACTCCGGAGGCGGCCAGGTCGCGGGCGGTACCGGCCGGGTCCGGGTTCTCGGCGCCGACGTTGTGGGAGGCCAGGGTGAGGTCGCCGCCCGAGCCGGACTTGTCGCCGAGCAGCCCGCCGAAGAGGCTCAGCCAGACCGTGACCGGCAGCACCAGCGCGGTCACCGCGGCGGGGGAGCGGCGCCACAGCGCTCCGGCGGCCAGCACGGGGACGAACAGGCCGAACCACGGCAGGAAGGTCTCGACCAGGCTGCCGACGGACCCGAACCGGTTCGGAATCTCCGCGTGCAGCATCATCACGAGGCCCAGCAGCAGCGCCGACACCGTGAGCAGCGGCGCACGCTTCCAGAGCTCCGGGCGCACGGCGCTGCGGAGCGCCGCCCGGGAAAGCCGTCTCCGAGCCGGTGCCGGTGCCGGCACCGCTGCGGTCGGCGGTGGGACTGCTGGTGCTGCTGGTGCTGGCGGGGCCGGTGGCGAGGTCTGACGCATACGAACAGTGAACGCGGCAGGGTGTTGCCGGCACGTATGCGGTTTTCGATATGCCGACGATATGTGGCGACTCGTAACCTCGACACCATGCGTGTGCTGATTGTCGAGGACGAGCCCTACCTGGCGGAAGCGATCCGCGACGGCCTGCGCCTGGAGGCCATCGCGGCCGACATCGCGGGCGACGGCGACACCGCGCTGGAGCTGCTGAGCGTCAACGCCTACGACATCGCCGTCCTCGACCGCGACATCCCCGGCCCGTCCGGTGACGAGATCGCCGAACGTATCGTCGCCTCCGGCAGCGGCATGCCGATCCTCATGCTCACCGCGGCCGACCGCCTCGACGACAAGGCGTCCGGCTTCGGACTCGGCGCCGACGACTACCTCACCAAGCCGTTCGAACTGCAGGAGCTCGCGCTCAGGCTCCGGGCACTCGACCGCAGGCGCGCCCACAGCAGGCCTCCGGTGCGGGAGATCGCCGGTCTGCGCCTCGACCCGTTCCGCAGGGAGGTCTACCGGGGCGGCCGCTACGTCGCGTTGACCAGGAAGCAGTTCGCCGTGCTCGAAGTCCTGGTCGCCGCCGAGGGCGGTGTCGTCAGCGCCGAGGAACTTTTGGAACGCGCGTGGGACGAGAACGCCGACCCGTTCACCAACGCCGTCCGCATCACCGTCTCCGCCCTGCGCAAGCGACTGGGCGAACCGGGGATCATCGCCACCGTGCCGGGCGCCGGCTACCGCATCGACACGGCACCCGTCACCGAGCGGGCGGGCAGTGACCGTGGATAGGAGACCCGGCCTGAGCGTCCGACTGAAGCTCACCCTCAGCTACGCGGGATTCCTCATGCTCGCGGGTGTCCTGCTGCTGGCAGCCGTGGGGGTGTTCCTCGTGCGGCAGGGGTGGTTGATCACCAATGAATGGGGGGCGGTGAGAGCGACTCCGGGCACGATCTTCCTCCGCAGTTTCGCCCCCACGGCAGCCTGGGTCATGGCGTTCCTCCTGGTGTTCGGCCTCGTGGGCGGATGGTTCCTCGCCGGACGCATGCTCGCCCCCCTGGACCGCATCACGGAGGCCACCCGCACCGCCGCGACCGGATCCCTCTCCCACCGCATCCGGCTGCCGGGCCGCAGGGACGAGTACCGCGAACTCGCCGACGCCTTCGACGAGATGCTCGCCCGCCTCGAAGCCCACGTGGCCGAACAGCGGCGCTTCGCGGCCAACGCCTCGCACGAGCTGCGCACCCCGCTGGCCGTCTCGAAGGCCATCCTCGACGTGGCCCGCACCGACCCGCACCAGGACCCCGGCGAGATCATCGACCGCCTCCACGCCGTGAACACCAGGGCGATCGACCTCACCGAGGCTCTGCTCCTGCTCAGCCGTGCCGGCCAGCGCTCCTTCACCCGGGAGCAGGTCGATCTGTCCCTCCTCGCGGAGGAAGCCACCGAGACCCTGCTCCCCTTCGCGGAGAAGCACGGTGTCACCCTCGAAACCAGCGGCCAGGTAACCCTCGCCCTCGGATCACCGGCCCTCCTCCTCCAACTGACCACGAACCTCGTCCACAACGCGATCGTCCACAACCTCCCCGGCCGGGGCAGGGTCTGGATCCACACCGCCCCCGGCCCCCGCACCACGCGGCTCGTCGTCGAGAACACCGGCGACCTGATCAGCCCCCACCAGGCCTCGACCCTCACCGAACCCTTCCAGCGCGGCACCGAACGCGTACACACCGACCACCCCGGCGTCGGCCTGGGCCTGGCCATCGTCAACACCATCACCCAGGCCCACGACGGCACCCTCACCCTCACCCCACGCCACAGCGGTGGCCTCCGCATCACGGTGGAGCTGCCCGCGGCCTCGGCGTACACCGGCAGATGAGCCACGCAGACCGCGCCCGGGCCGCCCTCCGGCTCAGCCCACCGCAGCCAGACGCTCCCCGACGAGGTGCTCCCCGTAGCTCCGGCAGTGTCCCGGCTCCTGGGCGCGGAAGGCACGCTCACAGCCGTCGCAGGTCTGGAAGGGCAGTACTGCCGGTCGGGGAACGACGACGGGCGGGGGTGGTGCCGGTAGAGGAGTTTCCCGGAGCCGGAAGGCGAGGACTCTGGCCGGACGGGCCTGAAAACGGTTGGGAAGCCCAGTGGTCAGCAGCTCGGTGATCTCCCGCGGCGCGACCCCGGCCGCCAGCCATTCGCCTACGGCAGGTGCCAGGCCCACGGCTTCCCGCGTGGACAGCACGAGACGGGCGTCGACCCGGCGCAGGGCGGACAGGACGGCGATCGCCTTCGGATCGGCGTTGGCGAGCGCGGGCGCCGCCGCCTCCTCCTGCGTGGGCGGCGCGGTCTCGCGATCAGCGGGCCGCCGCTGCGGCCGATCCGGCGTCGGTGGCACCGGCACCGGCACCGGCACCGGCACCGGCACCGGCACCGGCGGCTCCGGGTGGCTGCCCGGCGGCCCCTCATCACCGGGCACGTCGTAGAAGTAAGTCCGAGTACGGATCTGCCCAGAGGCCAGCCGCTCTCGACGACGCTCCAGGTACCCGGCGGCTTCCAACTCCCGCAAGGCGCGCGAAATCAGAATCTCGCCCTCGCTGAAGTGCCCGCACAGGGCGGCGATGGTCACGGGGGCGCCGGTGGGCAGCGACAGGATGTACACGGCCACGCCGACCGTGACCGCGCTGCCGCGCCGCTGGGCGAGGGCGTTGGAGATCACCGTGAAGTCGGCGGTGAGCCGGGTGCGTACGTGGGTCACGCCGGAGGTCGGTGCTCCGGCGTCGGCGCGCAGGCGCGCGTTAGACTGCGAGTCAGCCATCGGGAAGCGTCTTCTTCCTTGATCGGTTAGGCCCTCGCTCGGGACTGCGAATCCCGGCCGGGGGCCGCTCTGTTGTGGGCGGTTGGTGTGCTCTTGCGGCGAACGTAACGGCCCGAATCCCGCACCCGCAAGCCAGTCACTCGCACGGGTGACACGCGCGCACCGGCGCGGGGAGGGTGGGTGGGCGGGTAGTTCTTTCCCCGGTTCTTTGGGGAGGTCAGTGGCCCACCGGCACCTCGCGAACGAGGCACCGGCGGACCCGGAGAACAGCCGCCGACCGACGCCCCGTCGGCTCAGGGACGGCGCCGACCGCCCTTGACCTCGCTTGTGAACGCGGCCCAGGAGCCGTCCCCGAAGGAGACGACAGGCCCGCCCGGAACCTTGCTGTCACGAACGGGCACGACGCCCGTGAATCCGTCGGCGACCTCCATGAGACACCGCCCGCCCCGAGTGGGCGGTGTCTTGTCTTCCAGTTGACCTGTAGACGTCCCTCGGGTCAGTCGGCGAGTATCCGCGGGTGACAGATGAAGCCGATCACCGGAAACCGCTCACAGGGAACCCGAAAGGCATCCGTTTCGTCGAGCTGTCCGGCAGGGTGATGTCCGCTCTGCTCGACGGAGACCTGTCCGGAGCCGGCAGGATGGCCGGGGTTCCGCTGACCGAGTACTTCATGACCGACGGAGCACGGTGGCTGTGGCGGTACCGGCTCGACCAGATGGCAGCCGATCCCGACCATGCGCGGTGGATGGTGCGGCAGGCGGTCGTCGGTGACGAGGGTCTGGTCGTGGGACATGCCGGGTTCCACGGACCTCCTGATGAGGTCGGCATGGTCGAGATCGGCTACTCCGTCGCTCCCGACTTCCGTCGCCAGGGATACGCCCGATCCGTACTGACCGAGTTGCTTCGCCGGGCAGCAGCCGAACCCGCAGTCACGACCGTACGGGCGGCGATCAGCCCCGACAACGCGGCATCCCTGGCCACGATCTCGGGCTTCGGCTTCGTCGAGGTCGGCGAGCAGTGGGACGAAGAGGACGGTCTCGAAATCGTCTTCGAGGTCCCCGTCTGAAGCGTTCACACGGTGGAGCAGGGGCGATGGGCGTACCGCAGGATTGGTTGCCGCGGCCCTGGTGCGCTACGTAGCTGCTGACGCTGCGGAAGGTGACGGGTGCAGAGGAGGAAAGGGCTTGGGCGCTTAGGCCGGTTACGGAACACAGGCCGAAGTGCTCGCGGTCCTGCTGGAGGTTCTCGGTGAGGCGGCAGTGGTTCTCTCTTATGACGAGGACAGCACGTTGCTGCACTGAGCTTGCGCCGCTTCGGCGCTGTTGGGACCTCTCGGCTGGACTGGCGAGGTGCCGAAGTCTTTCGGAGCTCTGCAGCGTTCGGTCGGGTGTCTCAATGACGTCGTCGCGGACATGGACGGGATCTTCGGAGGCTGATCCGCAGTCGTAGACGCGCGGGAAGCGTTAGTCACGCACATGGACACGCAAACGAAACAGGTGAGGCACCTACTCAATCGAGTAGGTGCCTCACCTGGTACTTCTCTGTCGGGGTGGCGGGATTTGAACCCACGACCTCTTCGTCCCGAACGAAGCGCGCTACCAAGCTGCGCCACACCCCGATCGTCGCTGCTCGTCGCGGCGACGTCGTTTACTTTAGCCCACCGTTGGCCGGAGACGAAATCCGGTTTATCGGGGGCGGCGGAGCGGGTCCGGGCGGATGTGGTCCAGGGCGACGAGGAGTACGGCCAAGGCGTATAGGGCGAGGCCGATGAGGAGGGCGTTGCCGAGGACGATCTTGTAGCCGTGCTGGGCGACGTCGAGGAAGGGGTAGAGGTAGCGGTCCTGGGCGCCGGGGGGGAGCAGCTCGCCGCGGGCCAGCGAGAAGGCCAGGTAGGCCAGGGGGTACAGGAGCCATACGGGGGCCTGGCGCAGGTGCAGGCGGCCGGCGGGGGTGAGGAGGAGCCAGTCCAGGGCCGCGGCCACCGGTACCGCCGTGTGGAGGATGTGGGTCGCGGCGGTCTGCCAGGCCGTGCCGGTGCCGTCGGGCGTGGCGAACGGGCTCGACGCGTGAGCCAGGAGCACGTGGTGGACCAGGGCCGCGGCGACGACGTAGAAGAGGGCCGCGCCCGTGAGGGCGCCCGGCAGGGGGTGGTGGGCGGACCAGGCGCACCGGGCGGAGGCGAGCATGACCAGCGCCAGCAGGATGCCGCTCTGGATCGTGAAGTGGCTCAGGGCCGTCGTGGGCGGGATGTCGGCGGCGAGCAGTTCGATCGCCACGCCGGTCAGGGCCAGCAGCGCGATCAGGCCACGGAAGGCGGAGACCGGGCGACGGCGGGCCGGGATCAGTACGGCACGGGCCGGTACGACGGTGGGTGGCAGGACGACGTGGCCCGGGATCGGGGGGAGGTCCGGGATGTCCCTGGGTATCGGGGCTGTCATGGCCTCAACGTAGACAGACCGGACATAGCGGGCTATGTGGGTGGGCCGTGTGGGTTACCCGGTCACCTGGCTACCCCCGCCGCCCGTCTGGATTCGACCGCAGGCTCCCCCCGGGTCGGTCAGCTCTCCCGGCCCACCAGCGTCAGCAGCGTCGCCTCCGGTGGGCAGGCGAAGCGGAACGGGGTGTATCGGTTCGCGCCGCAGCCGGCCGAGACGTGGAGGTGGGCCGTGTGACCGCCGGACGTGTGCGTGGACAGGCCCTTCACGCGGTCGGTGTCCAGATCGCAGTTGGTGACCAGGGCGCCGTAGAAGGGGATGCACAGCTGGCCGCCGTGGGTGTGGCCGGCCAGGATCAGGGGGTAGCCGTCCGCCGTGTAGGAGTCCAGGACGCGCAGGTACGGCGCGTGGACCACGCCCATCGAGAAGTCGGCCGTGGGGGACGGGCCGCCGGCCACCTCCGTGTACCGGTCCCGCTTGATGTGCGGATCGTCCAGTCCCGTCAGCTCGACCGACATGCCCTCGATCTTGAGCGTGCCGCGGGTGTTCGTCAGGTTCTGCCAGCCCGCGGCGTCGAAACCGTCGCGCAGGTCCTCCCACGGGTTGTGGACGGCACCCACGACGGGCGGGTTGCCGTTGAGGCCGTGGCGGCCCTGGACCTTCTCGAGCAGGTAGCGGGCGGGGTTGCGGGGCCGCGGCCCGTAGTAGTCGTTGGAGCCGAAGACATAGGCACCCGGGAACTCCATCAGGGGGCCCAGGGAGTCCAGGACCTCGGGAATTCCCTCCGGGTCGGACAGGTTGTCGCCGGTGTTGATCACGAAGTCGGGACGCAGCCCGGCCAGCGACCGCAGCCAGCGCTGCTTCTTGCGCTGACCGCCGACCATGTGGATGTCGGAGACCTGGAGCACCCGCAGGGGACGCATCCCGGACGGGAGGACGGGGACCGTCACCCGCCGGAGGCGGAAGGACCGGGGCTCGATCCCCGCCGCGTAGATCAGACCGGCGGCGCCAACCGCCGTGATTCCCAGGGGTACTCCGTATCGCGCGCGCATACGTCCATCGTCTCAGAAGCGTCCGGGAAGCGGCGGTGGGAGGCTGCCCGCGGCGGCGTCCACCAGGGCGCGTAAATCAGCGGGCGCCGTTCCTCGCGTACCTGCGACAATCAGGTCCATGACCACGCTCAAGGCGAAGCTGCACAACGACCTCAACTCCTCGATCAAGGAGCGCGACGAGCTCCGCTCCTCCACGCTCCGGCTGACTCTGGCCGCGATCACCAAGGAGGAGGTCGCGGGGAAGGAGAAGCGCGAGCTCTCCGACGACGAGGTGCAGAAGGTGATCACCCGTGAGGCGAAGAAGCGCCGCGAGGCCGCCGAGGCCTTCGCCCAGGGCGGCCGCGCCGAGCAGGCCGAGCGGGAGAAGGCGGAGGGCGAGGTGCTCGCCGCCTACCTGCCGAAGCAGCTCTCCGACGACGAGCTGAACGCGATCGTCGCGCAGGCCGTGCAGGAGGCGAAGGCGGCCGGCGCCGAGGGGCCGCGGGCCATGGGCGCCGTGATGAAGATCGTGAACCCGAAGGTGGCCGGGCAGGCCGAGGGCGGCCGGGTCGCCGCCGCGGTCAAGAAGCTCCTGGCCGGCTGAGCCGCCGCGCGGCGTCCTTGCGACGCGGGCGAAGCCGGTTACGCCGGCAAAGCTGGTTACGCGGTAAAGCCGGTTACGCCGGTAACACGTGTGAGGGCCCTCACCGCAGTCGCGGCGAGGGCCCTCACACGTGAAAGGAACGGGTCAGCGTCGTCCGCCGGGGCCGTTGCCCGGGCCCTGGATCAGGTTGCCCGGGAAGCCGCCGTCCCCGCCGCCGTCGCCCGTGCCGCCGTTGGTCAGGCCGGCGATGAAGCCGTCGTCGTCGCCGTTGTTCCCGTCGTCGGGCTTGTCCTCGTCGCGGCCCTTGTCCTTGTCCTTGTTTTTGTCCTTGTCCTTGTTCTTGTCGCCGTCCGGGATGTCGACGAGGTTGAACGAGGGGGAGTCCTTGCCCGACAGGGCGCCGGTCATGGCGTCCTTCCAGATCGGGCCCGGGACCGCGCCACCGAAGACGAGGGGGTGGTAGACGCCGCCGATCGTGATGTTCTTCATCTCGACCTCCTGGCTGGCGCTGCCGACCCAGACGGCGCCCGACATGTTCGGCGTGTAGCCGACGAACCAGGCGTTCTTGCGCTCGTCGGTCGTACCCGTCTTGCCGGCGTTGGCGCGGTCGCTCAGACCGGCCGCCTTACCGGTACCGGAGTCGACCACGCCCTGCAGCAGGGTGTTCACGCTGTCCGCGGTCTTCTCCGTCATGGCGCGCGAGCACGTCGACTTCGGCACCTCGAGCGACTTCTGCTTGTTGCCGACCTTCTGGGTGATCGACTCGATCGCGACCGGCGTGCAGTACATGCCGCGCGAGGCGAAGGTCGCGTAGGCGCTCGCCATCGTCAGCGGGGACATACCGACCGAGCCGAGGGCGAGGGCCGAGGGGTTCTGCGGCAGCTTGTCCCCGTTGCCCTGGTGGACGTGGAGCTTGTCCGCCATGGACGCGACCGGGCACAGACCGATGTCGGCGAGCATCTGGACGAAGTAGGTGTTGACCGACTTGGCCATCGCCTCCTTCAGCCGGTACGGGCCGACCTCCGACTCGTTCTCGTTCTCGAGGCGGTAGCCCGAGTCGTTGATCCAGGGCTTGTCACAGGTCTGGATGGGGCTCGGGTAGTCCATGTCGTACGGCGACGCGTACTCCTTCGTCGCCGGTACGTTCTCCTCCAGGGCCGCGGCCGCCAGGAACGGCTTGAACGTCGAACCCGTCGGGAAGCCGTAGTTGGAGCCGCCCACGGCGTGGTCGACCGAGTAGTTGATCTCGGTCTCGTTCTTGCCGTAGCCGTACGGCTTCGACTGGCCCATGGCGACGATCCGGCCGGTGCCGGGTTCGACCAGGGTGCTGGCCGCGGCGACCGAGTCCGACTTGTTGACGTGGTCCTTGAGCGACTCGTGCACCGACTCCTGCGCCTGCGGGTCGAGCGTCGTGCGGACGGTCAGGCCGCCCTGGTTCCAGACCTTGGCCCGGTCCTTGCGGGTCTTGCCGAAGACCGGTTCGCTCAGGAAGACCTCGCGCACGTAGTCGCAGAAGAAGCTCGCGTCGTTCACGGCCGTGATGCAGCCGTTCTTCGGCTTGCTGACCTTCAGCCCGAGCGGTGCCTTCTTCGCCTTCTCGGCCTGGGCCGGGGAGATGTCGCCGACCTGGGCCATGCGGTTCAGCACGATGTTGCGCCGCTTGGTGGCCTCCGCCTCGTCGTTGACCGGGTCGTACCGGCTGGGCGACTGGACGATGCCGGCCAGGAGGGCGGCCTCCTGGACGTTGAGGTCCTTGGCGTGCTTGGAGAAGTAACGCTGGGAGGCCGCCTCGACGCCGTAGGCCTGCTGGCCGAAGAACGTGATGTTCAGGTAGTTCTCGAGGATCTTCTTCTTGCCCAGCTCCTCCTCGACCTGGATCGCGAGCTTCAGCTCCTGGATCTTGCGGCCGATGGTCTGCTGGGTGGCCTGGGCGACCTTCGTCGCGTCGTCGCCCGCTTCCTCCACGAAGACGTTCTTGACGTACTGCTGGGTGAGCGTGGAGGCGCCCTCGGAGACCTCGCCGCTGCGCGCGTTCTTGTTGAGGGCGCGCAGGACGCCCTTGAGGTCGATCGCGCCGTGCTCGTAGAAGCGGGAGTCCTCGATCGCGACGATCGCCTTCTGCATGTACGGCGAGATGTCCTTGAGGTCCACCACCGTACGGTCGCGCGAGTAGACCGTGGCGATGGTGCCGCCCTCGGCGTCGAGGATGGTGGTGCGCTGGCTCAGCGGGGGAGTCTTCAGGTTGGTCGGCAGGGCGTCGAAGCCCTCCACCGACCCCTTGGCGGCCAGCCCCAGCGCGCCCACGGCGGGCAACGCGATGCCGGCCAGCACTGCTCCCGCGAGCACACTGACACCGAGGAACTTGGCGGCCTGCTGCGTTGGCGACAGACCACCGCCCGAGCGCTTCTTTGGCATGGAGGCAGCCTACGTTCTCATTCGCCGGACACGCGTATATGCCTTGGCCTAAGCTGCACTCAACTGTCACAGCAGTGAGGCCACGTATCAATACGTCCGGCGACCCCGAATCGTTCCGGATCCGCTCGATTTTTTTCCGAGGGGCCCCGCTGGGGGGCGCGTTGGTGTGTACCGGCGCGTGCCACGGCGTGTGGGGTGCGTGTCCGAATCCGCCTTGTGTGTCAATCGGTGTCCGTTGTGGCGCAACAGAGATGACCTGTATGTCGGGATCGTCGCGCATGTCGCCAGCTCACTCCCCCGGGTGATCTGCCGCTTACCCATAGTCCGTTCGGGCCATTCAAGATTGGGCCCGAAGGGGGTGTTGCGCTGTGCCCACCTTCCGTAACGTCCTCAACTGGCGGCGGTGAATATGCCGCTGCCGCCGTGGGGGAGCCTCGATTCGGGAGAGGACGGCGCCGGTATGGGCTGGGTAACCGACTGGAGTGCGCAGGCCGCCTGCCGCACTACCGATCCGGACGAACTGTTCGTTCAGGGAGCAGCGCAGAACAGGGCCAAGGCGGTGTGCACCGGATGTCCGGTGCGGACCGAGTGCCTGGCCGACGCGCTCGACAACCGCGTCGAGTTCGGCGTGTGGGGAGGCATGACGGAGCGGGAACGCCGCGCGCTGCTGCGCAGGCGGCCCACCGTGACCTCCTGGCGCCGGCTCCTCGAGACGGCGCGGACGGAGTACGAACGAGGGGTCGGCATCGTGCCCCTCGACGACGACGAGGTGTACGAGAACTACGCGGCCGTGGGCTGAGTCCGTACGGCCGGATCAGGCCTCCGGATCACGCGTCCGGATCACGCGTCCGGTTCGGGCAGCTCGGGTCGGCCGGTGGCCAGGCGTGCCCCGATGTCCCGCAGCCCCGCGAGGTCGTGCACATCGCCGGGCAGCGCGGCCACCTCGGTGACCGCGACCTCGGGATGACGCGCGGTGAAGCGGTCCCGCGTGCGCTGCTCGCGGGCGAGCAGGTGCATGCGCTCCGCGTGCAGCCGCAGCAGGCCCGCGGCGAGCGCGTCGACGGATCGCTCCGCCGTGTCGGAAACCTCGGGTGAGGTGCCGGAGGCCTCGGGAGAGGTGCCGGAAGCCTCGGGAGAGGCGGTGGAGGCCCCGGGTGAGGCGTCGGGGGCGGAGTCGCCGGGCTCGGAGCCGGTCACTTCTGAACTGCCGGGCGGGGCGTCTGAACTGCCGTACGTGTCGGGAGAGTTGCCGGGAGCGGTACGAAGTCCAGCTTTCCCGCCGTCCTGATCCACAATGCGGGGATCCTCAAGATTTTCCGCGGCGGCGAGTGCCCGCTCGGCCGACAGGCGGTCGGCGCCGCTGCCGTGGACCCGGTTGAGCACCAGACCGGCGAGCGGCATGTCCTCGGCCGCCAGCCGCTGAACGAAGTACGCGGCCTCGCGCAGTGCGTCCCGCTCCGGGGCCGCGACCACCAGGAACGCCGTCCCGGGCGCCTGGAGCAGCTTGTACGTCGCGTCCGCGCGCGTGCGGAAGCCGCCGAACATCGAGTCCATCGCGGCCACGAAGGTCTGCACGTCCTTGAGGAACTGCCCGCCCAGCACCTTCCCCAGGACGCCGGTCATCATCGACATGCCGACGTTCAGGAACTTCATCCCGGCCCGGCCGCCGACCTTCGCCGGGGCCAGCAGGACGCGGATCAGCTTGCCGTCCAGGAAGGAACCGAGACGCTTGGGGGCGTCCAGGAAGTCCAGCGCCGAGCGGGACGGCGGTGTGTCGACGACGATGAGGTCCCACTCGTCCCTCGACCGCAGCTGCCCCAGCTTCTCCATCGCCATGTACTCCTGCGTGCCCGCGAAGCCCGCCGAGAGCGACTGGTAGAAGGGGTTGCCCAGAATCGCCGCCGCCCGTTCGGGATCCGCGTGGGACTCGACGATCTCGTCGAAGGTCCGCTTCATGTCGAGCATCATGGCGTGCAGCTCGCCGCCCGCCGAGTCGTCGACGCCCTTCACCCGGCGCGGGGTGTTGTCCAGCGAGTCGATGCCCATGGACTGCGCGAGCCGCCGGGCCGGGTCGATGGTGAGGACGACCACCTTGCGGCCGCGCTCGGCCGCCCGCAGGCCCAGGGCCGCCGCCGTGGTCGTCTTGCCGACCCCGCCCGAACCGCAGCACACCACGATGCGGTTGTGCGGGTCCTCCAGCAGGGCGTCGACGTCGAGAGCGCGCGCGGGGGTCAGGCGGCGCGCGCCCTCCTGGTGGCGGGCCGGGTCGTCCGGACTCATGCGATCCCCTGCTTCCGCAGCTCGGTGGCGAGCTCGTACAGGCCCGCCAGGTCCATGCCCTCCGCGAGCAGCGGCAGTTCGTGCGCCGGCAGGCCCAGCTCGCCGAGGACCGCCCGCTGCTCCTGCTCCAGCGCGTACCGCTCGGCGTACTCGCCGGCCTGGGCGAGGAGCGGGTCCACCAGCCGCTCGGCGTGCCCGCCCCGCCGTGCCCCGCCGAGTCCCGCCCCGGACAGGGACCGGGCCAGCGCCGTACGCGGTGTCTCCCGTACGAGCTCCAGGCCGGCGGCGTCCAGGACCTGGGGCCGGACCATGTTCACGACGACCCGGCCCACCGGGAGCCGCGCCGTCCGCAGCTCG
This sequence comes from Streptomyces sp. NPDC111628, assembly GCF_055635195.1. Classification (NCBI taxonomy): domain Bacteria; kingdom Bacillati; phylum Actinomycetota; class Actinomycetes; order Kitasatosporales; family Streptomycetaceae; genus Streptomyces; species Streptomyces sp. NPDC111628. The sequence continues at coordinate 598,160 of NZ_JBVKBZ010000005.1, forward strand.
GCGATGCCGTCCACGGTCTCCTGGACCGGCATCTCCTCCAGCAGTGTCACCAGGTGCACGGCGGTCTCCCGCGACTTCAGCACCCGCATCACGGCCTGCGCCTGATTGTGTATGGGGCCGACCTTCGCGAGCCCCGCCACCTCGTCGTTGACGTTGAGGAAGCGCGTGATGCGGCCGGTCGGCGGGGCGTCCATGACGACGTAGTCGTACACGAACCGCCCCTGCTTGTCCTTGCGCCGGACCGCCTCGCACGCCTTGCCGGTCAGCAGGACGTCCCTGACCCCCGGCGCGATGGTGGTCGCGAAGTCGATCGCGCCGAGTTTCTTCAGGGCCCGTCCGGCACTGCCCAGCTTGTAGAACATCTGGAGGTAGTCCAGAAGGGCCAGTTCGGCGTCGATGGCGAGGGCGTACACCTCCCCGCCCCCGGGAGCGACGGCGATCTTCCGCTCCTCATAAGGCAGCGCCTCCGTTTCGAAGAGCTGCGCGATGCCCTGGCGGCCCTCGACCTCGACGAGAAGCGCGCGCTTCCCCTCGGTGGCCAAGGCCAGCGCGAGGGCCGCGGCCACCGTGGTCTTGCCGGTACCGCCCTTGCCGCTGACGACCTGGAGCCTGCTCACGTATTCGAGCGTAACCAGTCCGCGCGCGGAGTACGCCGGTGGCTGTGGACAACGTGGTCGCGGCCGACGCGCGCGGGGGCCGGGCAGCGGCCGCGGACGGCCCCCGGACAGCGGCTGCGGAGGTGCCCCGGCCAGCGGCTAGAGTCGGCCGCATGACCAAGTGGGAATACGCAACCGTGCCGCTGCTCGTCCATGCCACGAAGCAGATTCTGGACACCTGGGGCGAGGACGGCTGGGAGCTCGTCCAGGTCGTGCCCGGGCCGAACAACCCCGAGCAGCTCGTCGCCTACCTGAAGCGGGAGAAGCAGGCATGAGCGCCGTCGAGGCGAAGCTCGCCGAGCTCGGTCTGACGCTGCCCGAGGTCGTCCCGCCGCTGGCCGCCTACCAGCCGGCCGTGCAGTCCGGCCCGTACGTCTACACGTCCGGCCAGCTGCCGATGCTGGGGGGCAAGCTTCCGGTCACCGGCAAGGTCGGTGCCGAGGTCACCCCGGACGAGGCCAAGGAACTGGCCCGCACCTGCGCGCTGAACGCCCTGGCCGCCGTGAAGTCCGTCGCCGGTGACCTCGACCGCGTCGCGCGTGTCGTCAAGGTCGTCGGCTTCGTCGCCTCCGCGACCGACTTCACCGGCCAGCCCGGTGTGATCAACGGCGCCAGCGAACTCCTCGGCGAGGTCCTCGGCGACAAGGGCGTGCACGCCCGCAGCGCGGTCGGCGTCGCGGTCCTGCCGCTGGATGCGCCGGTGGAGGTCGAGATCCAGGTGGAGCTCGTCCAGCCGTAACGACCGGGTGTCCGGTAGGCCGACGGAGCGGACTTCCCGCCGTACACCGGCGGAGCGGACTGCCTGCCGTACGCCGGCAGAGCGGGGAGAACGGACGCCGGGTGTGCGGCGCGCGCGTTGCCAGGCCGGCAACAAACCTCGCGCCCGCCGCACCGCCCCCGCAGTATCGGTCCCGGTGCCCCGTACGGAGCGGGAGCCGGCCCCGGCCGGCCCTCCCGGTCCCGACGGGGGCCGTACCGACCGTATGCGCCAGGAGGAGCCATGCCGCAGCCGCCCGTGACCGACCAGCAGACCGGCGAGCGAGACGCCCCGCGGGACCGCAGGCCCGGACGTGCCGCCGGCCGGCCCGTCCACCGGCTGGTGCCCTCGCCCGCCGGCCGGATCCATCTGGTGGAGCAGGGCAGCGGGCCGCTGGTCCTGCTCGTGCACGGCTTCCCCGAGTCCTGGTACTCCTGGCGCCACCAGCTGCCCGCGCTGGCCGCCGCCGGGTTCCGCGCCGTCGCCGTCGACGTACGCGGCTACGGGCGCTCCTCGCGGCCGGACGCCGTGGAGGCGTACCGGATGCTGGACCTGGTGGCGGACAACGTCGCCGTGGTGGAGGCGCTGGGGGAACGCTCCGCCGTGGTCGTCGGCCACGACTGGGGCGCGAACATCGCCGCCCACTCCGCGCTGCTGCGGCCGGACGTGTTCCGCGCGGTGGGCCTGCTGAGCGTGCCGTACACCCCGCCGGGCGGGCCGAGGCCCAGCGAGGTCTTCGCCGGTATGAGCGACCCGGCCGGGCCCTTCGCGGGGCAGGAGTTCTACGTCTCCTACTTCCAGGAGCCCGGCCGCGCCGAGGCCGAGATCGAGCCCGACGTACGCGGCTGGCTAGCCGGCTTCTACGCCGCCCTGTCCGCCGACACCATGCCAGGACCGGAGGCACCGGACCCGCACTTCGTCGCCCCCGGCGGCCGGATGCGCGACCGGTTCCCGGCCGCCGGACGGCTGCCCTCCTGGCTGACCGAGGAGGACCTGGACGTCTACGCCGGGGAGTTCGAGCGGACCGGCCTGACCGGCGCCCTCAACCGCTACCGCAACATGGACCGCGACTGGGCCGACCTGGCCGCGCACGAGGGCGCCCCGATCACCCAGCCGTCCCTGTTCCTCGGCGGCGCGCTGGACGCCTCCACGACCTGGCTGTCCGACGCGATCGAGGCGTATCCGGTCACCCTGCCCGGGCTGAGCGCCTCGCACCTCCTCGACGGCTGCGGCCACTGGCTCCAGCAGGAGCGCCCCGAGGAGACGAACCGGCTGCTCACCGAGTGGCTGACCGGCCTGCCCGCCTGACGCCCACCGCGCCCCGGGGGCCACTCGAACATCCGCCCGTCACCGGATAGCCTCCGGCCATGGCGAATGGTCAGGCGAATAGTCAGTGGTATCCACCGGAGTGGCCGGACCGCATCCGCGCGCTGGCGGCCGGCACCCTCACCCCGGTCACCCCGAAGCGCGCGGCCACCGTCATGCTCCTCAAGGACACCGTTACCGGCACCGAGGCCACCGGGTCCGGGTCCGGTCCCGCGGTCCACATGCTGCGCCGCCGTACCTCCATGGCCTTCGCCGGCGGCGCGTACGCCTACCCGGGCGGCGGCGTCGACCCGCGCGACGACGACCGCGCCGTCGGCTGGGCGGGCCCCACGCGCGCGTGGTGGGCGGATCGGCTGGGCGTCGACGAGGCGGGCGCCCAGGCGATCGTCTGCGCGGCCGTACGGGAGACGTACGAGGAGGCCGGCGTCCTGCTCGCGGGTCCGACCGGTGACTCGGTGGCCGGCGACACGACGGGCGCGGACTGGGAGGCCGACCGGGCCGCCCTGGTCGACCGTGAGCTGTCCTTCGCGGAGTTCCTGGACCGCCGGGGCCTGGTCCTGCGCTCCGACCTGCTGGGGGCCTGGGCGCGCTGGATCACCCCGGAGTTCGAGTCCCGGCGCTACGACACCTGGTTCTTCGTGGCCGCGCTCCCCGAGGGGCAGCGCACCCGCAACGCCTCCACCGAGGCCGACCGCACGGTGTGGATCACCCCGGCGGACGCGACCGCCGGGTACGACAAGGGCGAGCTGCTGATGATGCCGCCCACCGTCGCGACCCTGCGCGGACTGGCGGAGTGCGCCACGGCGGCGGAGGCGCTGGCGTCGGCGCCCGGCCGCGACATGACACCGGTACTGGCCCGCGCCCGGCTGTCCGGGGACGAGGTCGTCCTCTCCTGGCCGGGACACGACGAGTTCACCAAGCGCGTCGCGAGCGCGGCGCCGGCGACACCTTCCGACCCGACCGGGGGAGCCCCCGCATGACGGACGCAGCAGCACTGCCCGGACAGCCGCGCGGCGGCGTGCTGTCCGGACCGGCCACCGCGCGCGCGGTGAACGTCCTCGCGCCCAACGCCTCCGCGATGACCCTGGACGGCACGAACACCTGGATCCTCGCCGAGCCCGACTCCGACCTGGCCGTCGTCGTCGACCCGGGCCCACTGGACGACGCCCACCTGCGGCACGTCGTCGACACGGCCGAGCGGGCCGGCAAGCGGGTCGCGCTGACGCTGCTGACGCACGGTCACCCGGACCACGCGGAGGGCGCCGCGCGCTTCGCCGAGCTGACCCGCACGAACGTACGGGCCCTGGACCCGGCGCTGCGGCTGGGCGACGAGGGACTGGCGGCCGGTGACGTGATCGGGGTCGGCGGCCTGGAGCTGGGGGTCGTGGCGACACCGGGGCACACGGCGGACTCCCTGTGCTTCCATCTCCCGGCCGACCGGGCGGTCCTGACGGGCGACACCGTCCTGGGCCGCGGCACGACGATGGTGGCCCACCCGGACGGCCGTCTCGGCGACTACCTGGACTCGCTGCGCAGGCTCAGGTCGCTCACGGCCGACGACGGGGTGCACACGGTGCTTCCGGGGCACGGGCCCGTCCTCGAGGACGCCCAGGGTGCCGTGGAGTACTACCTCGCCCATCGCGCCCACCGCCTCGCCCAGGTCGAGACGGCGGTGGAGGACGGCCACCGCACGCCGGGTGAGGTCGTCGCCCACGTGTACGCGGACGTCGACCGCTCCCTGTGGCCGGCGGCGGAGCTGTCGGTGCGGGCGCAGCTGGAGTACCTGGGCGAGCACGGTCTCATCCAGCGGCTCGAATAGCTCCCCCGGGTCCCCGGCGCTCCCCGGCGTCAGCGGGAGCGCTTGGCCAGCCGCTCCACGTCCAGGAGGATCACCGCGCGGGCCTCCAGGCGGAGCCAGCCGCGCTGGGCGAAGTCCGCCAGCGCCTTGTTGACCGTCTCGCGGGACGCGCCGACCAGCTGGGCCAGCTCCTCCTGCGTCAGGTCGTGCACCACGTGGATGCCCTCCTCCGACTGCACGCCGAAGCGGCGGGAGAGGTCGAGCAGGGCGCGGGCGACACGGCCGGGAACGTCCGAGAAGACCAGGTCCGACATGGCGTCGTTGGTCTTGCGCAGGCGGCGTGCGACGGCGCGCAGCAGCGCGGTGGCCACCTCGGGCCGGACGTTCAGCCAGGGCTGGAGGTCGCCGTGGCCGAGGGCGAGCAGCTTGACCTCGGTCAGCGCGGTGCCGGTCGCCGTGCGCGGGCCCGGGTCGAAGAGCGACAGCTCGCCGATCAGTTCGCTGGGGCCGACGACGGCCAGCATGTTCTCGCGCCCGTCGGGGGACGTGCGGTGGAGCTTGACCTTGCCTTCCGTGACCACGTAGAGGCGGTCTCCGGGGTCCCCCTCGTGGAACAGGGTGTCGCCGCGGGCGAGGGTCACCTCACTCATGGAGGCGCGGAGCTCCGCGGATTGCTCGTCGTCGAGCGCCGCGAAGAGCGGGTTGCGCCGCAGAACGTCGTCCACGAGTTCTCTCCTTGTCGACCGGCTCAGAGGATCTTGTTCCCCCGGTGTACCAGGGGTCCGTGGTGCCCATTTTGCCGGACAGTCCAAACAGTGTGATCTGTCACAAGGATGCCGCACTGATGTCCCGGGGTACGCGGCAGGGGTCCAATTGGGCGCCGATCTTCGAGGTCCGGGGCGGATGTCGGTGCCGGGTCGTAGGCTGGCCGGGTGTCCAAATCGCCGGTGAGAGCACAGGCCGAGGGGGCTGCGCGGGTGAGTGCACATCGCGATTCCGCTGTGGGCGAACAGGGTCCCGATGGCGGTAGGAAAACGGCGAAAGCGACAAAGAAGGCAGTGCCTGCCAAGAGGGTGACTGCGGAGAAGGGTGCCGTGGAGAAGAGCGCCGCGAGTAAGAAGACCGACGCGGGTAAGAAGACCGACGCGAACGCGAGGAAGGCCGCGGCCAAGAAGAGCGCGGCCAAGAAGACCGCGGCCAAGAAGAGCGCGGCCAAGAAGACCGCGGCCAAGAAGAGCGCCGCCAAGACGGGCGCCAGGTCGGCCGCCGCGAAGCAGGTCCCGCCCCTCAAGAGGCAGGCGCCCGCCAAGAAGCCCCCCATCGCCCCGAAGAAGGCCACCGCCGCCGTCAAGGGCGTCGCCCCGGCAAAGACCGTCGCCCCGAAGCCGCCGCGCGGCGAGTCGCGCACCGCGCTGGTGCGCCGCGCCCGCCGTATCAACCGCGAGCTCGCCGAGGTCTACCCGTACGCCCACCCGGAGCTGGACTTCGAGAACCCGTTCCAGCTGGTCGTGGCCACGGTGCTGTCCGCGCAGACCACCGACCTCAGGGTCAACCAGACGACGCCCGCCCTCTTCGCCAAGTACCCGACCCCCGAGGACCTGGCCGTAGCCGTCCCCGAGGAGGTCGAGGAGATCCTGCGTCCGACCGGCTTCTTCCGGGCCAAGACCAAGTCGGTCATAGGGCTGTCCAAGGCGCTCACCGAGGACTTCGGCGGCGAGGTCCCCGGGCGCCTCGAAGACCTCGTCAAGCTGCCCGGCGTCGGCCGCAAGACCGCCTTCGTCGTACTCGGCAACGCCTTCGGCCGCCCCGGCATCACCGTGGACACGCACTTCCAGCGCCTGGTGCGCCGCTGGCGGTGGACCGAGGAGACCGACCCGGACAAGATCGAGGCCGCCGTCGGCGCGCTCTTCCCGAAGAGCGACTGGACCGACCTCTCCCACCACGTCATCTGGCACGGCCGCCGCATCTGCCACGCCCGCAAGCCGGCCTGCGGCGCCTGCCCCATCGCCCCCCTGTGCCCGGCGTACGGCGAGGGCGAGACGGACCCGGAGAAGGCGAAGAAGCTCCTGAAGTACGAGAAGGGCGGCTTGCCGGGGCAGCGGCTGAAGCCTCCGCAGGCCTACCTGGACGCGGGCGGGAAGCCGGCGCCGCCGCTGGGGGCGACCGGGTGACGGAACGATCTCGGGGGCTCGGGGCGTTGGAGTCTGCAGGACGGGGGTGGAGATGACACGGGCGAGCGACACGCAGGGCCCCGCGAGGGACCACACGCGGGGCGCGATGCTCAGCAAGGAGGGTCTGCCGGGCTGGCTGGACCCGGTGGTGCGGGCCGTCGAGACGGTCCGGCCGACCCAGCTGAGCCGCTTCCTGCCGCCGGCGGACGGTGCCGGCCGCCAGTCCGCCGTCCTGATCCTCTTCGGCGACGGCACGCGCGCGGGCGAGGACGCCGAGGAGGCCGGCCGGGGCCCGGAGCTGCTGCTCATGGAGCGGGCCGGGTCCCTGCGCTCCCACCCCGGCCAGCCCGCCTTCCCGGGCGGCGCCCTCGACCCCGAGGACGGCGATCCGCGCGGTGACGGCCCGCTGCGGGCCGCCCTGCGCGAGGCCGAGGAGGAGACCGGACTCGACCCGGCCGGCGTCCAGCTCTTCGGGGTCCTGCCCAAGCTCTACATCCCGGTGAGCGGTTTCGTCGTCTCCCCGGTGCTCGCGTGGTGGCGCGAGCCCACCCCGGTGGGCGTCGTCGACCCGGCCGAGACCGCACGCGTCTTCACCGTCCCCGTGGCCGATCTCACGGACCCCGCCAACAGGGTGACGACCATCCACCCCAGCGGTCACCGAGGCCCGGCATTCCTGGTCGAATCGGCGCTCGTGTGGGGCTTCACCGCCGGCATCATCGACCGGTTGCTGCACTTCGCGGGCTGGGAGCGGCCCTGGGACCGGGAGAAGCAGGTCCCGCTGGACTGGCGCGCATGACAGGGTGGCCTGCGTACCGCAGACGACAAGGCGAGGCCTGAATCAGTGAACGTGCTGGACATCCTGTTGCTGCTGGCCGCCGTCTGGTTCGCGATCGTCGGCTTCCGGCAGGGCTTCGTCGTCGGCATCCTGTCGGTGATCGGCTTCCTCGGCGGCGGTCTCGTCGCCGTCTACCTGCTGCCGGTGATCTGGGACGCGCTGACGGACAACGCGGAGGTGAGCCAGACCGCCGCCGTCGTCGCGGTCGTCATCGTCATCGTGTGCGCCTCCGTCGGCCAGGCCCTGACGACCCATCTGGGCAACAAGCTGCGCCGCTACATCACGTGGTCCCCGGCCCGCGCGCTGGACGCCACCGGCGGCGCCCTGGTCAACGTCGTGGCCATGCTCCTGGTCGCCTGGCTGCTCGGCTCCGCCCTCGCGCGGACCACGATGCCGACGGTCGGCAAGGAGGTGCGGCAGTCCACGGTGCTCGCGGGGGTGCAGGAGGTGCTGCCCGCGCAGGCCGACACCTGGTTCGACAGCTTCACCTCGGTCCTCGCGGAGAACGGCTTCCCGCAGGTCTTCAGCCCGTTCTCCAACGAGCCGGTCCTCGACACGCCGCCGCCCGACCCGGCGCTGGCGAACAGCCCGGTCGCCGTCGCCGCCAAGCGCTCCATCGTCAAGGTCATGGGCACCGCCCCGGACTGCGGCAAGGTCCTCGAGGGCACCGGCTTCGTCTTCTCCGACCGTCGGGTCATGACCAACGCGCATGTCGTGGGCGGCGTCGACGAGCCCACGGTGCAGATAGGCGGCGAGGGCCGGAAGTACGACGCGACGGTCGTCCTCTACGACTGGCGTCGCGACATCGCCGTACTCGACGTGCCGGAACTGGACGCGCCCGCGCTGCGGTTCACCGACGAGGACGAGGACGCGCGGGGCGACGACGACGCGATCGTCGCGGGCTTTCCGGAGAACGGGGCGTACGACGTCCGTGCCGCGCGGGTGCGCGGGCGCATCACGGCCAACGGACCGGACATCTACCACCGCGACACCGTCCGCCGGGACGTCTACTCGCTGTACGCGACCGTCCGTCAGGGCAACTCGGGTGGCCCGCTGCTGACGCCGGAGGGCGAGGTGTACGGCGTGGTCTTCGCCAAGTCCCTGGACGACCCCGACACCGGTTACGCGCTCACCGCGGACGAGATCCGCGAGGACATCAGCAAGGGCCGCACCGCCGGCCAGCAGGTGGACAGCGACAGCTGCGCGCTCTGAACGTACGGACGCCTCAGGTCCGTGGATGGCGCAGGCGTACGGAGACCCAGCGGGCCCGGCGGCGCAGGATGCGCGGAATACCCACCCGAAGGTCCGCACCCGCGAGTTGCGGGGTGCCGCCGCGTCGGTGGGTGCTGCTCACGCCGCTCGTGGAGCGGCCGTCGCGTGCTACGTCACTGTAGTCGTGCGTCCAGCCCATACCCGGACGTGTGCCCCCGCCCCAAGGTCGATAACCGTTCCCGCGGCCCCCAATTGGCCTATGCGCCGGGCAAGTGGCCGTTCATAGGACAAGCGTTCCGGTTCGGATACCGGGTGCGTCCGTTCGGTGACCGATCGCTCACTGAACGACCGCTGAACCGTCATCGATCGGGTTCGGGATCCTTCAGCCAGTTGATCAGTTCGGTCGAGAACGCGACCGGATCCTCTTCGTGCGGGAAGTGCCCGAGCCCGTCGAACAGCCGCCAGCGGTACGGCGCTTCCACGTACTGCCCGGACCCCGCCGCGCTCCGCGTCCGCATCACCGGGTCCAGGGAGCCGTGCAGGTGCAGGGTCGGCACGCGCACCGGCCGCTTCATCCGGCGGTAGAACTGGATGCCGTCCGGCCGGGCCAGGGAGCGCACCAGCCAGCGGTACGGCTCGACCGAGCAGTGCGCCGTGGAGGGGATGCACATGGCGCGCCGGTACGCCGTCACCGCCTCGTCGTCCAGGAGCCGCGGCCCGGACCAGTCGTGGAGCAGCCGGCCGACCAGCGCGCCGTCGTCCGCGGTCAGTTGACGCTCCGGCACCCAGGGCCGCTGGAAACCCCAGATGTAGGAGCCGGCCCGGCTCTGGCGGACGTCCCCGAGCATGGCCGAGCGCCAGCGCCTGGGGTGCGGCATCGAGGACACCGCGAGCCGTCGTACGAGCTTGGGCCGCATCGCGGCGGCCGTCCAGGCCAGGTAGCCGCCGAGGTCGTGACCGACCAGCGCGGCGTCCGGCTCGCCGAGGGAGCGGATCACGCCGGTGATGTCGAGGGCGAGGCCCGCGGGGTCGTAACCGCGCGGGGTGCGGTCACTGCCGCCGACGCCGCGCAGGTCCATGGCGACCGCGCGGAAACCGGCGTCGGCGAGCGTCACCAGCTGGTGCCGCCAGGTCCACCAGAACTGCGGGAAGCCGTGCAGCAGCAGCACCAGCGGCCCGTCGCCCAGCTCGGCGATGTGGAAGCGGGCGCCGTTGGCCGCGACGTCCCGGTGGGTCACCTCGGGTCCGCCCGGGATACCGAGGCGCACGACCGAGGTGGGGTTGGGGTGCTGCGGCGAGGGTGATGGCCCCGAAGGGGTGCTGGAACCCGTCATGAGGACGAGCGTGCCACAGCCTCGATCGCTTCGGGGGACCGGTCCGCGGGCAGTTCCGGGCGGGGGTGCGGCTTGGCGTTCTGGAGCACGCCCGCCGACTGCTTCACCGAGGCGGCGACCTTCTGCGGGCCGCGGCCCTTCTTGGCCTTCTTCGCGAAGACGATGCCGATCAGCGCGAGGAGGCCCGCGACCAGCACGTTCGCGGCGAAGGACAGCAGGAAGCAGACGGCCATGTTCCAGCCGCTCCAGGTCCGGATGCCGTAGGCCAGCGCGAAGCTCAGCATCGGCAGGGAGAAGAGCAGGAGCAGGCCCGCGGCGGAGAACGCGCCGCCGCTCGTCGCCCCACGCTTGACGTCCTGCTTCAGCTGCGCCTTCGCCAGCGCGATCTCGTCGTGCACGAGCGCCGACATTTCGGTGGTCGCCGAGGCGAACAGCTGGCCGATGCTGCGTTCGGTGCCGACCGGGCTGCCGTCGGGTGCGCTCATCGCGGTCTCCCTCTTCTGCTGGCTCTTCTGCGTACGGTTCCGTGGCGTCGCGTCGTTCTCGGTCCGGCCGTGTCCGGCCCGACCCGTGTCCGCTCGACTGCGTACGGCCCCGTCTTTTGTACCGTCTCGTCAGATCATGCCGGACGGTCGCCCTCATCGCCTGCCCCGCCCGCCACTTCGGCAAGCCGCGCCGACTCCATCTCCTCGGCGATCCGGCGGTGCTCGGCGGCCTTCCTCTCGTAGACGGCGGCCACCCGCAGGTGGTACGCGGGGTCGTGCTCCTCGTAGATGTCGGGGACACCGCTGAGGTCGTCGTCGCGCTCCTCCTCCGCGACCATCCCCCGGTACTTCGCGTTCCGTATCTTCAGCAGCACCGTCGCCAGGCCCGCCGCGATCAGCGAGCCGGTCAGGACGGCGGCCTTGACCTGGTCGGTCATCGCCGCGTCGTCCTCGAAGGCCAGCTCGCCGATGAGCAGCGAGACGGTGAAGCCGATGCCGGCCAGGGTGGCCACCGCGAACACGTCGGCCCACTGGAGGTCGTCGCTCAGCGAGGCCCTGGTGAAGCGCGAGGTCAGCCAGGTGCCGCCGAAGATGCCCAGCGTCTTGCCGACGACGAGCCCGAGCACCACACCGAGGGTCTCCGGCTTGGTGAAGACATCGGCCAGCGCCCCGCCGGAGATGGCCACCCCCGCGCTGAACAGGGCGAACAGCGGCACGGCCAGGCCCGCCGACAGCGGACGCACCAGGTGTTCGATGTGCTGGCCGGGCGAGTGCTCCTCGCCCTCGCGCGTGTGGCAGCGCAGCATCAGGCCCATCGCGACACCGGCGATGGTGGCGTGGACGCCGCTGTTGTACATCAGGCCCCAGATCACCAGGCCGAGCGGAACGTACACGTACCAGCCGCGCACGCCCTTGCGGAGCAGCAGCCAGAAGACGACGAGGCCGACGACCGCGCCGCCGAGTGCGGCGAAGTTGAGACCGTCGGTGAAGAAGACCGCGATGATCAGGATGGCGAACAGGTCGTCGACGACGGCGAGGGTCAGGAGGAAGGCGCGCAGGGCGCTCGGCAGCGACGTGCCGATGACGGCGAGCACGGCGAGCGCGAAGGCGATGTCGGTGGCGGTCGGCACGGCCCAGCCGGACAGGGAGCCGCCGCCCGCGGTGTTGGTGACGGTGTACACGACCGCCGGTACGACCATGCCGCACAGCGCCGCCACCACCGGGAGCGCGGCGGCCTTGGGATCCTTCAGGTCACCGGCGACGAGTTCGCGTTTGAGTTCGATGCCGGCGACGAAGAAGAAGACCGCGAGGAGCCCGTCGGCGGCCCAGTGTGCGACCGACAGGTTCAGACCGAGCGCCGCGGGGCCGAAGTGGAAGTGGCTGACGCTCTCGTAGCTGTCGTGCAGTGCCGGTACGTTCGCCCACACCAGGGCGGCGATCGCGGCGACGAGCAGCAGGACGCCGCCGACGGTCTCGGTGCGCAACGCGTCCGCGAGGTAGGTGCGCTCCGGCAGGGACAGCCGTCCGAAGGCTTTGCGGGGGGTGCGGGGCGCGGTCACGAGGAGAACCTCCGGTCGGTGGGCAGCACGGAACACATGCCGACCAGACTTCCCGGCGCACCATGAGGATCTTGATGATTCTCTTACGTTCCGTCCAGCTTACCCGGGCCCCCGGTGCCGCACAGGGCGAGGGCACCCGGCGCTCGTCCGGCGCCGGGTGCCCTCGGTGTGCGTGTGGCCCGCTCAGTCCTCGCTGGGCGCGGCCGGGAGCTTCGTCTGGATGAGATCCATGACCGTCGAGTCCGCCAGCGTCGTGACGTCACCGACCTGGCGGTTCTCCGCCACGTCTCGCAGCAGGCGCCGCATGATCTTGCCGGAGCGGGTCTTCGGCAGCTCCGAGACCGGCAGGATCCGCTTGGGCTTGGCGATCGGGCCGAGCGTGGCACCGACGTGGCTGCGCAGCTCGGCGACCAGGTCCTCGCTCTCCGTGGTGGTGCCGCGCAGGATCACGAAGGCCACGATGGCCTGCCCGGTCGTCTCGTCCGTCGCGCCGACCACGGCCGCCTCGGCGACCGAGGGGTGGGAGACGAGGGCCGACTCGACCTCGGTGGTGGAGATGTTGTGGCCGGAGACGAGCATCACGTCGTCGACGCGGCCGAGCAGCCAGATGTCGCCGTCGTCGTCCTTCTTGGCGCCGTCGCCCGCGAAGTACTTGCCCTCGAAGCGCGACCAGTACGTGTCGATGAACCGCTGGTCGTCGCCCCAGATGGTGCGCAGCATCGACGGCCACGGCTCGGTGAGCACCAGGTAGCCGCCCCCGCCGTTGGGCACCTCGTTGGCCTCGTCGTCGACGACGGTGGCGGAGATGCCGGGCAGCGGGCGCTGGGCGGAGCCCGGCTTGGCCTCCGTGACGCCCGGCAGCGGCGTGATCATCATCGCGCCGGTCTCGGTCTGCCACCAGGTGTCGACGACCGGGGTGGTGTCCGCGCCGATGTTCTTGCGGTACCAGATCCACGCCTCGGGGTTGATCGGCTCGCCGACCGAGCCGAGGACGCGCAGGGAGGACAGGTCGAACTTCGCGGGGATGTCGTCGCCCCACTTCATGAACGTGCGGATCGCGGTGGGCGCCGTGTACAGGATCGTCACGCCGTACTTCTGCACGATCTCCCAGAACCGGCCCTGGTGCGGGGTGTCCGGGGTGCCCTCGTACATGACCTGCGTCGCGCCGTTGGCGAGCGGGCCGTAGACGATGTACGAGTGTCCGGTGACCCAGCCGACGTCGGCGGTGCACCAGAAGACGTCGGTCTCCGGCTTGAGGTCGAAGACGGCCCAGTGGGTGTACGCCGTCTGCGTGAGGTAGCCGCCGGAGGTGTGCAGGATGCCCTTGGGCTTACCCGTCGTGCCGGACGTGTACAGGATGAACAGCGGGTGCTCGGCGTCGAACGCCTCGGGCGTGTGCTCGGCGGACTGCCCGTCGACGGTCTCGTGCCACCACTTGTCGCGGGAGTCGTCCCAGGCGACGTCCTGACCGGTGCGGCGGACGACGAGCACGTGCTCGACGATCCCGGCGCGCTCGACGGCCTCGTCGACGGCCGGCTTGAGCGCGGACGGCTTGCCGCGCCGGTAGCCGCCGTCGGCGGTGATGACGACGCGGGCGTCGGCGTCCTGGATACGGGTGGCCAGCGCGTCCGAGGAGAAGCCGCCGAAGACGACCGAGTGCGCGGCGCCGATACGGGCACAGGCCAGCATCGCGATCGCCGTCTCGGGGATCATCGGCATGTAGATCGCGACCCGGTCGCCCTTCGCCACGCCCAGCTCCAGCAGGGCGTTGGCGGCCTTGGAGACCTCGTCCTTGAGCTGGGCGTAGGTGATGGCGCGGCTGTCGCCCGACTCGCCCTCGAAGTGGATGGCGACGCGGTCGCCGTTGCCGGCCTCCACGTGGCGGTCGACGCAGTTGTAGGCGACGTTCAGCGTGCCGTCCTTGAACCACTTGGCGAACGGCGGGTTCGACCAGTCGAGCGTCTCGGTCGGCTCCTTCGCCCAGGTCAGGCGGCGGGCCTGCTCGGCCCAGAAGCCGAGCCTGTCAGCCTTGGCCTGTTCGTACGCCTCCGCCGTGACGTTGGCGCTTGCGGCCAGGTCAGCGGGCGGCGCGAAGCGTCGCTCCTCCCTCAAGAGGTTGGCCAGGCTCTCGTTGCTCACGACATCTCCCTTTCTCAGGGTTGTCCGTTGTGTCCCAGGCCACAGCTCATCAGACCCGGGGGGCCGATGACAAGGGTCGACGGGCAAATGGTTTAGACCTGTTCGGGTCGCTGCCTGCCTGCTGTGTCTCCTCCGTGGCTTTGTGGTCCGGTGGCTTTGGGGTCCGTGGTCACCCGTACCCACGGACGCCGACGGCGCGGGGTTCAGGGTGTGTAACGCCGCTCACACCCGCCCGCGCCGCGGCTTCCCGGGACCGCTCGGAAGTCGGCCCGGGCGGTCAGGCGGTCAGGTTCGTCTCCCGCACCAGCTCGAACACGCCGCCTTCCGCGTCCTCGGCCAGCAGGTACGACTGGGCCTCGCCCACGTGGAAGTACATGCCGTGCAGCTCCAGGTCGCCGGCGCTCAGCGCGCGGGCCACCGAGTCGTGGGCGCGCAGGTGCTCGAGCTGCTGGACCACGTTGGCCAGGCACAGCCGCTCGGCCGTGTCGGCGGCCCCGCGCCCGGCCAGCCGGGGGCGGGCGCGACCGGACGCGTGCCCCTGCTCCTGCTCCTGCTCGTCCGTGTCCACGCCCGGCAGGGCGCGCTCCAGGCTGGGCAGCCCGTGCCGCAGCCACCGCTGGAGGGGCGTGCGCGCACCCCCGTGTTCGGCGCCGAGCAGCGCTTGCATCGCCCCGCACCCGGAGTGCCCGCACACCGTGATGGACCGCACCTTCAGTACGTCCACGGCGTACTCGATCGCCGCGGCCACCGAGTCGTCGCCACTCTCCTCGCCGGGCAGCGGCACGAAGTTGCCGACGTTGCGCACCACGAAGAGGTCGCCGGGGCCGCTGGAGGTGATCATCGACGTGACCACCCGCGAGTCGGCGCAGGTCAGGAAGAGCTGGGAGGGCTGCTGTCCCTCGCGGGCCAGCCGGGCCAGCTCACGGCGCATCAGCGGGCCGGTGTTGCGGTGGAACGCGCTGATGCCACGGGCGAGTTCGTGTCCGGTGGGCCCGTCGGCGGCACCGGACGCACCTGTTGGACCTGTCGCACCTGTTGTGCCTCTTGCGCCTCTTGCGCAGGGGGCGTTCGGGCCGGTCGCGGTGCCGAGGGTCCCGCCGGGGGATGCGTCGGTGGCCGCCTGCCCGTCCGTGCCGGTGGGTGCGGCCTTCGACGGGCGTTCGCACTGGTGGTTGCGCCAGGGCGTCCAGGGACGGCAGCGGCAGCCGTCCTCCTCGGCCGGTTCGGAGATCCGGGTGCCGGGCCGGCGGCCGGTGATGTCGACGGAGCCGCCCTGCGCGGTGTGCGTCTTCTGCCAGTCCTGCAGCGTCTCGAAGGCCGCGTGGTCCATGAACGACCCGTCCAGCTCGACGACGGCGTCCGCTCCCTGGGGCACCTGGTGCAGGACCCGGCTGAGCCGCGGCACGGCGAGGAAGGTCAACTGGCCGCGTACGTGTACGTGATGGACTCCCTCCGTGTCGTCGTGGGTGATCCGGGTGCGGGTGAGACGGTGCAGGGCGACGGCGACGGCGACGGCGATGCCCAGGGCGACGCCCTCCAGGACGCCGAGGAACACCACGCCGCAGGTGGTGACCGCGTAGACCAGCACCTCACGGTGGCGGGTCACCGTACGGATGTGGTTGAGCGAGACCATCTTGAGGCCGACGGCCATGACCAGGGCGGCGAGCGAGGCGAGCGGGATGAGCTCCAGGGCCGGGACCATCAGCAGTGCGGCGATCACTACGAGAACGCCGTGCAGCATCGTGGAGTTCCGGCTGACGGCACCCGCCGCCACGTTCGCGGAACTGCGCACGGCCACACCGGCGATGGGCAGTCCGCCTAGCGATCCGGAAACGATGTTGGCGGCGCCCTGACCGAGCAGTTCCCGGTCGAGGTTGGAGCGCTTGACGCGGCCGGTCAGAGCGGGCCGGGCGGCGACCAGTTTGTCGACGGCGACCGCGCCGAGCAGGGACTGCACGCTGCACACCAGCGTGGTGGTGAGGACGGCGGCGACGAGACCGAGTACCGGACCGTCGGGCAGCGAGGCCAGGGCGTGGCTGCTCCAGGACGGCAGGTCGACCTTGGGCAGGCGAAGTTCGGTGAGGGCGGCGACCGCGGTGGCACCCGCGACGGCGATCAGGGCGGCGGGCAGCTTGCCCAGGACCTGGCCCAGCCGGCCGGGGACGCGGGGCCAGAGCAGCAGCAGAGTCAGGGTCAGCACGCTCACGGCCAGGTCGGCGGGGTGGAGGTTCGCCAACTGGGCGGGCAGCGCGACCAGGTTGTCGGGCACGGAGCTCTGGGGGGTGCCGCCGAGGACGATGTGCAGCTGGGCGACGGCGATGGTGACGCCGATGCCGGCGAGCATGCCGTGCACGATGGCGGGGCTCACGGCGAGTGCCGAGCGCGCCACGCGCAGGCAGCCCAGGCCGAGTTGGGCGATGCCGGCGAGAACGGTGATGGCGCAGGTCGTACGCCATCCGTAGTGCTGGATGAGGTCGGCGGTGACCACGGTGAGCCCGGCGGCGGGGCCGCTGACCTGGAGGGGACAGCCGCCGATCCGGCCGGCGACGATCCCGCCCACCGCGGCGGCGACGAGGCCGGCCTGGAGGGGGGCGCCGGTGGCGAGGGCGATGCCCAGGGAGAGGGGGAGGGCGATCAGGAAGACCGCGATCGCGGCCGAGACGTCGGCACCCGCGACGCGGAAGCGCCGGGGGCCGTCTGGCGGCGGGCTGTGGGGTTGGTGGACGTGCTTGGTCCGGGCCGAATCGGCGCGGGCGGGGACGCAGGCTGACATGTTCCCGTCTCCTGAGAATCCGTTCGATTACAGCGAGTAAATAGAGAGTAATTCAGAGTAAAGAAGAGGCATAGGTTTTTAGCGCGAATGGAGTAACGCCCCGCGCATTCGAGTGGATCAGTTATTTCATCGGCTTGTCGTACTAATTCCTTCTCATTTCCGTGTCACCTTGACGGCGCTGACGGCACGGCCCGGCTCAGCACCCGACATCGCCTAGTCGGCGTTGGCCCGAGAGAAGGAAGAAGGTGGGCGGACATGGCCGCCACCCGCAGGATGGCCTCCCGCAAAACGGCCGCGCGCGCCGTGGTCGCCGCGGTCTGCGCCGCGTCGCTGGCCGGTTGCGCGATCGACAACGGCACCGGTTCCGGCGAAGGGACGCAAGGTCCGGAGAAGGAGAAGGGGAAAGCGGCACCCGCGCCCAAGAACGCGGTCCGGCTGATCGGTGACGGTTCCACCGCGTACACCGGGGCCCAGCCACACCTGCCCCGGCCCGAACGCCTCAAGCCCGGCCAGAAGCCCCCGCAGTTCGTGGTGTTCTCGTGGGACGGCGCGGGTGAGGACAGCCAGAAGCTGTTCTCCCACTTCCGTGAAGTGGCCAAGGAGAACAACGCCACCATGACGTATTTCCTGAGCGGCGTGTACATGCTGCCGACCGAGAAGCGGGACCTGTACAACCCGCCCCAGCACTCCCCGGGCCGCTCCGACATCGGCTTCAACGACGAGCAGGGCATCGCCGACACCGTCAAGCAACTGCGACTGGCGTGGCAGGAGGGCAACGAGATCGGCACCCACTTCAACGGGCACTTCTGCGGCGCCGGCGGCGGGGTCGGCGAGTGGTCCGTCGAGGAGTGGAAGGAAGAGATCAGCCAGGCCAAGCAGTTCGTGAAGACCTGGAAGACCAACACCGGGATGAAGAACGCGGCGCCCCTGCCCTTCGACTACGACAAGGAGCTGATCGGCGCCCGCACCCCGTGTCTGGAGGGTCAGAAGAACTTCATGAAGGCGGCGAGCCAGATGGGCTTCCGCTACGACAGCAGTGGCGTGAACAACCAGGTCTGGCCGTCGAAGAAGGAAAGCCTGTGGGACCTGTCGATGCAGCTCGTGCCGTTCCCCGGCCACTCCTACGAGCAGCTCACCATGGACTACAACTACATGGTCAACCAGTCGGGGACCGCCACCCAGGGCGACCCCGCCAAGCGCGAGTTCTGGGGCGACCAGATGCGTGACAGCCTGCTCAAGGGCTTCGAGCGGGCCTACGACGGGAACCGCGCGCCGCTGATCATCGGCAACCACTTCGAGTCCTGGAACGGCGGCACCTACATGCGCGCCGTGGAGGAGGTCGTCGAGACGGTGTGCACCAAGGAGGAGGTGCGCTGTGTCTCCTTCCGGCAGCTCGCCGACTGGCTGGACGCCCAGGACCCCAAGGTCCTGAAGAAGCTGCGCACCCTCGGCGTCGGTGAGGCTCCGAAGAAGGGCTGGGCGTCCTTCCTGTCGGCCGCGCCCGCACCGGCGCCCAAGGGAGTGCCCGGGGCGCCGGCCGCCAAGCAGTAGGGCCGGGCCGCCGGCCGCTCCGGGGTGCGAGGACGCGGTGACCGGCGGGTCACGCGGGGGCGGCGACCTCCTCGCCGAGGACGAAGCCGGGGTCGACCTGCGCCGCCAGGTCGTCCCCGGTGCGCTCGTTGCCCCAACTGTGGGCGTTCTTCAGATGGAAGTGGACCATCTGCTGGGTGTATCGCGCCCAGTCCCGCAGCTCGTACGTCGCGTCGACGGCCGTGTGCAGCGCGCGCAGCGCCCGGCCGTTGGTCTCCTCCAGGAGCTCGAACCGGGGCGGGCGGCCCTTCTCCATGGCGCGCACCCAGTCCGAGTGCCCGACGGTGACCAGCAGGTCGTCCCCGACCTGGTCGCGCAGGAAGTCGAGGTCGTCCTGCCCCTGCACCTTGTTGCCGACGACCTTCAGGGTGACGCCGAAGTCGCGGGCGTACTCCTTGTACTGGCGGTAGACGGAGACACCCTTGCGGGTCGGCTCGGCGACGAGGAACGTGATGTCGAAGCGGGTGAACATGCCGGAGGCGAACGAGTCCGAGCCGGCGGTCATGTCCACCACGATGTACTCGTCACGCGCGTCGACCAGGTGGTTCAGGCACAGCTCCACCGCTCCGGTCTTGGAGTGGTAGCAGGCGACCCCCAGGTCGGAGTCCGTGAAAGGCCCCGTGACCATCAAACGGACGGTCCCGCCGTCGAGTTCCACCGGCCGGGCGCAGGCGTCGTAGACCGGGTTGTCCTCCCGCACGCGCAGCAGGCGCGAGCCCCCGCCGGGCGGCGTCGTCTTGATCATCTTCTCGGTGGAGGCGATGCGCGGGTTGGTGCCGCGCAGATGGTCCTTGATCAGCGAAAGGTGCTCGCCCATCGCGGGCAGCCCGGCCGCCTCCGCGTCGTCGAGACCCAGCGCTGCCCCCAGGTGCTGGTTGATGTCGGCGTCGATCGCGACGACGGGTGCGCCGGTGGCGGCGAGGTGGCGGACGAACAGGGAGGACAGGGTGGTCTTGCCGCTGCCGCCCTTCCCGACGAAAGCAATTTTCATGTTCACCAAGCGTAGTGGCTCGATAGCTGTAGGTGGCATACGAGGTGGGTCGGGGGTGAAGAAGACCACTCATTCGTGGGGCACGGTGCCGGGTTGCGTAGGGTCTTACTCATGAGTACGACAGGCGCGAACGCCGATCCGCTCGCGGCCCTGGGCGCCCTGCCCGGCGTGGCCGAGTCCGTGGAGTCCGTACGCAAGGCCGTGGACCGTGTCTACGGCCACCGGATCATGCGGCGCCGCAGCAACGAGATCACCTCCGAGGCGGCACTGCGCGGCGCCCGGGGTTCGGCGGCGCTGTCCGGGGCGGACTGGGCCCTGGAGGAGGTGCGCCGGCGCAGCGACTTCAGTGGCGATGCCGAAGCGCGCGCGGTGGGCGCCGCGTTGCGGCTGACCGCCGAGGCGGGGCAGCTGCTGTCCATCTGGCGACAGTCGCCGCTGCGCGTGCTCGCCCGGCTGCACCTGGTGGCGGCCGCGGACAAGGCCGACGAGGTGGGACGGCCCCGCCAGGACGGCGAGCCGGTGGACGAACCGCTCGTCGAGCTGCCGCTGCCCGACGCCGAGGAGGCGCACGGCCGGCTGGACGGCCTGGCCGCGCTGGTCGCGGCCGGCGGTTCCGCACCGGCGCTGGTGACGGCTGCGGTGGTGCACGGGGAACTGCTGGCGCTGCGTCCCTTCACCTCCGACAACGGTCTGGTCGCGCGTGCGGCGGAGCGCATCGTCCTGGTCGGCAGCGGGCTGGACCCCAAGTCGGTGTGCCCGGCCGAGGTCGGTCACGCCGAGCTGGGGCGGGCGGCCTACCTGGCGGCGCTGGACGGCTACGTGTCCGGGACCGCGGAGGGCATGGCCGCCTGGATCGCCCACTGCGGCAAGGCCGTCGCGCTGGGTGCCCGCGAGTCGACGGCGGTGTGCGAGGCGCTCCAGCGCGGGGCGGCGTAGTACAGAAATGCGGCGGTACGAGTGTCCGTACCGCCGCTGGCATGACCACCCGGTTACCAAGCGTCCTCGATATGTGCCCATCAGGCCGGGAACTTCGCCCGTGACCTGGTGCGGCTGGCCCGTAATCGACGGGTCGACGTCGCGTGGGTGCCCGGTGTCCATGCTCGGTCCGTGGGGCCAAATGCGTGTTTAAGGTGATCCTTTCGGATGTCCTTGGTCTCGCGGGCCGTTGAGTCCTTTGTACTACCGGTCCCGAGCAAGCGGAAGTACTCGCCGCACTTCTTTACTTTTGCGGTCATACGCGGGTGAAAGGACCGGTCAGGCCGCCGTGGACCGTCGTCGGCTCGCGTACCAGACGAGACCCGCGGTCGCTGCCGCGGCGCCGATCGCGGCGGCGGCGACGAGCGCGGGCCGCGGGGGCACGGAGAACCCCCCGAGCCGCTGCTTGAGCCGCACCGGGCGATGGAAATCCAGAATCGGCCACTCGCGCGCGAGGGCTTCCCGGCGCAGCGCCCGGTCCGGGTTGACCGCGTGGGGGCGGCCGACGGCCTCCAGCATCGGCAGGTCGGTCGCCGAGTCGCTGTAGGCGTAGCAGCGGGACAGGTCGTACCCCTCGGACCCGGCCAGCTCCCGGATCGCCTCCGCCTTGGTCGGGCCGTACGCGTAGTACTCCACCTCTCCGGTGAAGCAGCCGTCATCACCCACGATCATGCGGGTCGCCACCACCCGGTCCGCGCCGAGCAGCTCGCCGATCGGCTCGACCACCTCGGCGCCCGACGTCGAAACGATCACGACGTCGCGGCCGGCGGTGTGGTGCTCCTCGATCAGGGAGGCCGCCTCGTCGTAGATGATCGGGTCGATCAGGTCGTGCAGGGTCTCGGCGACGAGTTCCTTGACCAGCTGGACGTTCCACCCGCGGCACAGCGCGGAGAGGTACTCGCGCATCCGCTCCATCTGGTCGTGGTCGGCTCCGCCGGCGAGGAACACGAACTGGGCATATGCGGTACGCAACACGGCCCTGCGGTTGATCAGCCCGCCTTGGTAGAACGACTTGCTGAACGTGAGCGTGCTCGACTTCGCAATGACCGTCTTGTCCAGGTCGAAGAAGGCCGCAGTGCGGGGCATGGAGTGAGACGCGGAGTGGGGCGAGGAGTGGTTTTCCACAACCCTGAGCATAGGCGCAGCCCATTCGGCGTAAGCTGGGGCGCGTGGGTTTGCCTGAGAAGGCTCTCGGGTACACCATGGAAGTCACGGATCGTTCGCGACCGTGCTAACCCGGTCCGACTCCTCCCCCCCCCGAGTCGGCCGTGGAGACGACCCCCGCTCTCCCCCCCGGCGGGGGTCGTCGCATGTCCGGGTGGGTTTTCCGTTCTTCTTACGATCTGGGCCCCGTGCCGTTGCGGCGCGGGGCCCAGGCGTTGTCGCGACCACGATCCGCTACGCAACGTAATGGCTGGACTGCTCTGCGGCAGTCGCACGCGGGGCGGAGCGGGGCTGGAGGAGGCTCACCGGTTCGAGTGAGTCGATATTCACAACCATCGAGTTGTCCACAGTTTTTGACCAAGATCCACACGATTTCCCGGATCGCTGCACCGTGATTCCCATGCGTCCGGGCCGTGCCGAGTTCCATGGCCGGATCTGTTTGCCGGACGCGTGATGTGGGCCGCTCGTGCGGGGACCGCTTTCCGGTTCTTCACGCGGCCGCAAATCGCGGGGCCGCGGGGGCTGCGCGAGAGACCACGAGACGCGGGGCGCGGCCGAGGGGGCCGCGCCGAAGGGGGAAAGACCATGACCGGAACGATCACGCACGACCCGCCGCCCACCGCCGGAGGGCGGCAGAGCGGACCCCTGATCGTCACCGAGGACACGGAGCTCCTCGACGACCTGCTGCGCCTGTGCGCGGCCGCGGGTGCCACGCCGGAGGTGCACCATTCGGTACCCGTGACGCCGCCTTCGCCTCCTCCGATGCCTTCGGCGCTGACTGCGGCGGCTTCCTCGGCGTCGCCCGCACCCCCGGCGGCCGGGAGGCGGACCGGATGGGAGACCGCGCCCCTGGTCCTCGTCGGGGACGACGCGGCGCGGCGGGTCCGGGGAGCGGTGCGGAGACGGGGAGTGGTCCTCGTGGGCCGTGACCAGGACGACTCGGGGATCTGGCAGCGGGCCGTCGAGATCGGCGCCGACCACGTTCTGATGCTGCCCGACGGTGAGCAGTGGCTGGTCGACCGCATCGCCGACGTCGCCGAGGGCGTCGGCCGTCCGGCCCTCACCGTCGGCGTCATCGGCGGCCGGGGCGGCGCCGGAGCGTCCACACTGGCCTGCGCGCTCGCCGTCACCTCCGCGCGGGAGGGGCTGCGCAGTCTCCTGGTGGACGCCGATCCCCTGGGCGGCGGCCTCGACGTCCTCCTCGGCGGCGAGACGGCCGAGGGACTGAGGTGGCCGGCATTCGCGGCCTCGCGAGGGCGGGTCGGCGGCGGCGCCCTGGAGGAGTCGCTGCCCCGGCTGCATTCGCTACGGGTGCTCAGCTGGGACCGGGGCGACTGCGTCGCGGTACCGCCGCAGGCCGTTCGCGCGGTGCTCGCGGCGGCCCGGCGAAGGGGCGGCACGGTCGTCGTCGACCTGCCCCGCCGGATCGACGACGGGGTCGCCGAGGTCCTCGCACAGCTCGACATCGGGCTCCTCGTCGTCCCCGCCGAGCTGCGGGCCGTCGCGGCGGCGGGCCGGGTGGCGGCCGCGGCGGGCATGGTTCTGCGCGACCTCCGGGTCGCGGTGCGCGGACCCTACGGCTCCGGACTCGACGACCGTGAAGTGGCCCGGCTCCTCGGCCTTCCCCTGGCCGGCGAAGTGCCGGTCGAGTCCGGCCTGCTGCGGGCCACGGAGAGCAGACGCCCCCCGGGCACACCCACCCGCGGCCCGCTGGCGCGCTTCTGCCGGGGCTTCTGGGAACGGGCGCTGGCGGAGACGGACGGGCGGGGCGGGAGCGGCTCGTGAGGGGCGTGACCGGGTCGGTGGTGAGTGGTGGAAGGGGGGTCGAGATCGACATGTCGGCTGCGGTGGAGCAGGTCGGAATTCAGGGGAAGCCCGCGGGGGCGGCTGAGGGGGAGGGAACGGGCCGTCGGGCTCTTGGGACCCAAGGGACACCTGACGGACTGAACACGCGGGCGGTTCCGGGCTGGGTGGTCCGGCAGTCCGACGGAACGCCTACGGCAACGGCGCCGGCTTCAGGGCCGGCGCGGACGCAGGCGCAGGGCTCCCTGCGGTCTCCGGCGCCCGTCGCGCAGAACGGCCTCGGTGCCGCCCCCGGGATGCTCGACGGGGTGCGGCGGTGGCTCGCCGCGAGCGGGGCGGAGCCGACGCCCGCGCGAGTGGCGCAGGCACTGCGGGAGCAGGGGCGGGTGCTCGGGGACGCCGAGATCCTCGGTGCCGCAGAGCAGCTCAGGTCGGAACTGGTCGGCAGCGGACCACTCGAGCCGCTGCTCGCCGACCCCTCGGTGACCGACGTGCTGGTGTCCGCCCCGGACCGGGTCTGGGTGGACCGGGGCGGCGGCCTGGAGCTGGCGCCGGTTTCCTTCCGTGACGCGGCGGCGGTGCGGCGGCTCGCGCAGCGCCTCGCGACCGTCGCTGGGCGCCGGCTCGACGACGCACGGCCCTGGGTGGACGCCAGGCTGCCCGACGGCACCCGGCTGCACGCGGTGCTGCCACCGGTCGCCGTCGACTGCACCTGCCTCGCACTGCGGGTGGTACGGCCACGCGCCTTCACCCTCGACGAGTTGGCGGCGGCGGGCACCGTGCCGCCCGGCGGTGACCGCGTGCTGCGCGCCCTGCTGCGGGCCCGGCTGTCCTTCCTCGTCAGCGGCGGTACCGGCAGTGGCAAGACGACGCTGCTCAGCGCCCTGCTCGGACTGGTCGGACCGGACGAGCGCATCGTGCTGGCCGAGGACTCGGCGGAACTGCGACCCGACCATCCGCACGTCGTCCGTCTGGAGACCAGACCGGCGAATCAGGAGGGTGCCGGTCTGGTCACCCTGGAGGACCTGGTGCGCCAGGCGCTGCGCATGCGGCCGGACCGGCTGGTCGTGGGTGAGGTGCGAGGTCCCGAAGTGGTCCATCTGCTCGCCGCGTTGAACACGGGCCACGAAGGCGGGTGCGGGACGGTGCACGCCAATGCCGCCGCCGACGTACCGGCGCGGTTGGAGGCGCTCGGCACGACCGCGGGCCTGAACCGTGCGGCTCTGCACAGCCAGCTCGCGGCGGCCCTCTCGGTGGTCCTCCACCTGGTCCGTGACCGCGCGGGACGGCGCCGGATCGCCGAGGTGCACGTACTGGAGCGGGACCCGTCGGGGCTGGTGCGGACGGTACCGGCGCTGCGATGGGGCGCGGAGGCCTTCGTGGCCGAACGCGGTTGGCAGCGGCTGCGGGAGCTGTTGCGCGGCACGGGAATCGACGAGCGGGCGGTCGGACGGGAGGCGCGGAGGTGATGAGCATGACGGTGACCGGCACTCCGGTGACGGGCATGCCGGGGACGGGCGAGCTGTCGACGGGCGCGATCCTGGTGTGCCTGGGAGCAGCCGCCTGGTTGGCAGGAGGGTGGCACTCAGGCGTACGGCGAGCGCGGACGGTGCTCGCCGAAGGGCGGACGCGCGCGACCGGTGGGCCGAGTGGGAGTGACGGCTCTGGTGGGACGCGCGCTGCCGGGCCGCCCGCGGCGCGTCGGATGACGGACGGGTTACGGCGTCTGAGGGGCCGGCTGAGGCCCGAGTGGTGGTCACTGGCCGCCGGCCTGTTGCTGGCGATCCTGGGCACCTCGGTGCTGCCGGTCGTCGCGGGGGCGGCCGGAGTGCCGGTGCTGCGGCGGACGCGGCTGGCCGGTCGGGAGCGGCGGGCCAGGGAGCGTCGGCAGGACGAGGTGATCGCCCTGTGCGGGACGCTCGCCGGGGAGGTGCGGGCGGGGCGGCAACCGGGCGATGCGCTCCTGTGCGCCGCGCACGACTCCGGCGGGCTCGGTGAGGCGCAGGCGGCGGTGCTTGCGGCGGCCCGGTTCGGCGGGGACGTCCCCGGCGCGCTGGCGTGGGCGGCCGGGCAGCCCGGCGCCGAGGGACTGCGCGGGCTCGCGGCGTGCTGGCGGGTCGCGGTCGACCAGGGCGCGGGGCTCGCGGCCGGTCTCGACCGGCTGGAGGGCGCGCTGCGCGCCGAGCGCGACCAGCGCTCGGACCTGCGCGCCCAATTGGCCGGCGCCCGGGCCACCGCCGTGATGCTCGCCGGCCTTCCGGTCCTGGGTCTCCTGCTCGGCGTCGCTCTCGGGTCCGATCCCCTGCACGTGCTGCTGCACACCGGTGCCGGGGTGGGCTGTCTGCTGGCAGGCGGGGTTCTGGAGAGCCTGGGCGTGTGGTGGGTGACGCGGATCGTGCGCGGAGCGGAGGCGACTTCGTGAACGGCGACGTTGTCCACAGGCTGGGCGCAGCCATGGCGATGGTGCTGGTCGTCGGCTGGCTGACGCGGGGCCTCGGAGCCGCGCGGCGGGGCCGGGCGCTGCGCAGGCGGCTCGGGGGCCTACTGGCACCGCGGCCGGCGCCGGTCCGCTGTGCCGCGCGACGCGCCGAAGCGCTGAGCACCCTGCGCCCGTGGCTGCCGCTGGCCGGCACGGTGGGCGCCGGTTGGGCCCTGGTCGGCGGTGTGGTCGGGGTCCTGGTGGGGCTGGTGGGCGCGGTCGCACTGTGGCGTTGGAGTGCCCGGCGTTCGGCCGCGGGCACGGAGGCGGCGGAGGTTGCTGCCGCCCAAGCCGCCCGCCAACTGCCTTTGGCGGCCGATCTGCTGGCGGCCTGCATCGCGGCGGGCGCGAGTCCGGTGGCGGCGGCGCGGGCGGTCGGCGAGGCCCTGGGCGGACCGGTCGGGGGCGCGCTGGGGCACGGTGCCGCGGAGGTGCGCCTCGGCGGCGAACCGGATGGTGCCTG
This sequence comes from Streptomyces sp. NPDC111628, assembly GCF_055635195.1. NCBI lineage: Bacteria > Bacillati > Actinomycetota > Actinomycetes > Kitasatosporales > Streptomycetaceae > Streptomyces > Streptomyces sp. NPDC111628. Next base: position 624,670 of record NZ_JBVKBZ010000005.1, read on the forward strand.
GCGGGGGTTGGCCGCCGTCCCGGGGGCCGTGCCGCTGGCGCGGCTGCTGGAGCGGGCCGAGGTGTCCGGCCTGCCCGCGGCGGGCCCGGTCGCCCGCCTGGCCGCCCAGGCCCGTGCCGACTGGGCCCGCACCACGACGGTCCGGGCCCGTCGAGCGGCCGTCATGGTCACCGCGCCGGTGGGGCTGTGCTTTCTGCCCGCGTTCATCGCGGTGGGCGTACTGCCGGTGGTCATCGGACTGGCCGGCGGGGTGCTGGGTCGCGGGGGAGGTGGTGGCTGACGGATCGGGGCGTCGGACGAGCAGCGGTCGAGCAACGGATGAGCAAGCGAGCAACGGAATCGAGCCTTACGGGGGTTGCGATGTATCAGATGGTGCGGGCACGGCTGGGTGCCCTGGTGGGCGGAGTACTCGGGGCGGTGCGCCGGCAGGCCGCGCGACGGGACACCGGAATGGTCACCTCCGAGTACGCGATGGGGATCGTCGCGGCGGTCGCCTTCGCCGTGGTCCTGTACAAGGTCGTCACGAGCGGCACGGTCAGCGCGGAGTTGCAGGGCATCGTGAAGGGGGCTCTCAATGCGCGGATGTGAAAGGGCGGTGAGAGCCGGGACACCGGTCCGCGGTGCGTGCGGACGCCGCCTGCGCGGCGCACCGGACGCCGGGGCGAGCACGGGGCCGGACAGCGGATTCGTGACGGCGGAGGCCGCCGTGGTGCTTCCCGTGCTGGTGGTGTTCGCGATGGCGCTGGTGTGGGGGCTGCTCGTGGTGGCCGCTCAGATCCAGTGCGTGGACGCGGCCCGGGCGGGGGCCCGCGCGGCGGCACGGCAGGACCCGGAAGACGCGGTCGTGGAGCTCGCCCGTGCGGCGGCACCACGCGGCGCGCGGGTCACGGTGAGCCGGGAGGCGGGTTTGGTCCGTGTGGTCGTGGTGGCCGAGCCACCGGCTCTGCACGGCCTGCCGTTCGAAGTACGGGAGGAAGCCGTGGCTTCGGTGGAGCAGACGGTGGGGACGGAGCCGACGGCGGCGGAACCGGCGAGGGCCGAAAGGTGAGGGACCGAACGGGTGGGGGTCGAGCCTTGAGGGGCCGAACCGGTGGAGGCGGAGCCGTGAGGGGCGGAACCGGTGAGGACGGCGCCGCGAGGGACGGTGCCGGTGGAAGCCGAGCCATGAATACCTCCGACCAGGGGTCGGCGACCGTGTGGAGTGTTGCCGCCATCGCCGTTCTGTGTTTCGTGTTCGGCATCGTGCTGGCCCTGGGGCAGGCCGTCGTCGCCCGGCACCGCGCGGCGGGCGGCGCCGATCTGGCGGCGCTCGCCGCGGCGGACGACTGGGCGCAGGGCGCCACCGCGGCCTGCGAAAGGGCGGGGCGGGTCGCGCGGGCGCAGGAGGTGCGGTTGGTGCGCTGCGTGCTCACCGGGCAGATCTCGGACGTGACGGCGGCGTCGGGCAGAGGGCCGTTCACGGTGGAGGTCCGGGCGAGGGCGGGCCCCGCCCCGTTCGAAGCGCCCGCGCCCGCACCGCCCCCGCCCTCCGCACGGCCCCTCCCGCCTACCCCGGCTGGCCCGCCTGTCCTGCCTCCGCCGCCCCCCGCAGCAGCACCGTGAGGAGCCGTACCGCTCCCCGCTTGTGCAGCGGATCGTTGCCGTTGCCGCACTTGGGGGACTGGATGCAGGACGGACAGCCCGCGTCGCACTCGCACGAGGCGATGGCTTCGCGCGTTGCGGTGAGCCAGTCGCGGGCCGTGTGGAAGGCCCGCTCGGCGAAGCCCGCGCCGCCGGGGTGGCCGTCGTACACGAAGACCGTCGGCAGCAGCGTGTCCGGGTGCAGGGGGACCGACACGCCGCCGATGTCCCAGCGGTCGCAGGTCGCGAACAGGGGCAGCATGCCGATCGACGCGTGTTCGGCGGCGTGCAGGGCCCCGCCGAGGATCTCCGGGTTGATCCGGGCCGTGTCCAACTGGTCCTCGGTGACCGTCCACCACACCGCGCGGGTGCGCAGCGTACGAGGAGGGAGGTCGAGCTTCGTCTCGCCCAGGACCTCGCCGGTGATCAGGCGCCGGCGCAGGAAGGAGACCACCTGGTTGGTGACCTCGACGGAGCCGTAGCAGAGGCGCCCGTCGCCCCAGGGGACCTCGACGTCGGTCTCCAGGACCGAGATCGCCGTGGTGTCGCGGGCCACCGTCGAGTAGGCGGGGGTGGCCTGCTCGACCAGCGCGACGGAGTCCTCCAGGTCCAGGGAGCGGACGAGGTACGTGCGCCCCTGGTGCAGGTGCACGGCGCCCTCGTGGACGGCCGTGTGGGCGGCACCGGCGTCCACGGTGCCCAGCAGCCGTCCCGTGCCCTCCTCGACGACCTGGACCGGACGTCCGCCCTCGCCGCGGATGTCCGTCAGGTCGGCGGCCCGCTCGCGGCGGGTCCAGTGCCAGGCCCGGGTCCGCCGGCGCAGCAGCTTCGCCGCCTCCAGCTGGGGCAGCAGCTCCTCGCAGGCGGGGCCGAAGAGCTTCAGGTCCTCCTCGGTCAGGGGCAGTTCCGCCGCCGCCGCGCACAGGTGGGGGGCGAGGACGTACGGGTTGTCCGGGTCGAGGACGGTGGACTCGACCGGCTGGTCGAAGAGGGCCTCCGGGTGGTGGACGAGGAAGGTGTCCAGCGGGTCGTCACGGGCGACCAGCACGGCCAGTGCCCCCTGTCCGGCCCGCCCCGCCCGGCCCGCCTGCTGCCACAGCGAGGCCCGCGTCCCCGGGTATCCGGCGATCACCACGGCGTCCAGGCCGGAGATGTCGAGGCCGAGTTCCAGGGCGTTCGTCGCCGCGAGGCCGAGGAGGTCGCCGGAGTGCAGGGCACGTTCCAGGGCACGGCGCTCCTCGGGGAGGTAACCGCCGCGGTACGCCGCCACGCGCCCGGCCAGGGAGCGGTCGACCTCGGCCAGACGTTCCTGAGCGATCACCGAGATCAGCTCCGCGCCACGCCGGGAGCGGACGAAGGTGATCGAGCGCATGCCCTGCACCGTGAGGTCGGTGAGCAGGTCGGCGGCTTCCGCGGTGGCCGTGCGGCGGACCGGTGCGCCCTTCTCGCCCTCCAGTTCGGTCAGCGGCGGCTCCCAGAGGGCGAACACCAGTTCACCACGGGGTGACGCGTCGTCGGCGACCTCGATCACCGGGAGTCCGGTGAGCCGGCGGGCCGCCACCGAGGGTTCGGCGGCGGTGGCGGAGGCGAGCAGGAACACGGGCGACGCGCCGTAGCGCGCACACAGTCTGCGCAGCCTGCGCAGCACCTGGGCGACGTGGGAGCCGAAGACGCCCCGGTAGGTGTGGCACTCGTCGATGACGACGTACTTCAGTGCCTTCAGGAACGACGACCAGCGGGGATGGGAGGGCAGGATGCCTCGGTGCAGCATGTCCGGGTTGGTCAGGACGTACGTTCCGTACTGGCGGATCCACTCGCGTTCCTCGAACGGCGTGTCGCCGTCGTAGACCGCGGCCCGCACGGAAGTCCCGAGAGGTTGTGAAAGTTCCTTCACCGACCGGCACTGGTCGGCCGCCAGCGCCTTGGTGGGGGCCAGGTAGAGGGTCGTGGCGCCGCGCCCGTTGGGCGCCTCGGAGCCGTCCACGAGGGTCGACAGGACGGGCACCAGATAGGCCAGGGACTTGCCCGACGCGGTGCCGGTGGCGACGACCACCGAGTCCCCGTCCAGGGCGTGCTCGGCCACGCGTGCCTGGTGGGCCCAGGGGTGTTCGATGCCCGCGGCCCGTAGCGCCGCCAGGACCTCCGGCCGAATCCGGTCCGGCCAGACGGCATGACGGCCCGCACGCGGGGGCAAGTGCTCCGTATGAGTGATGCGCGCAGCCCGGCTCGGTCCCGCGGCGAGCCGGTCCAGGAGCATGCCCGGTTCCGGCCGGGAGCCGGGCTCCGCCGGGGATCGATCGGGTCGGTGATTCTTGGCCATCGGCACCGAGTCTGTCACTGGCGTGACGGACAATGGGACCAAGGCGTCGTGCACGCCTGCCGGTAAGTGATTGAATGCCATCGCGGCTGGCGAACCGTCCTGGGGGCTTCAAGCCGAGGTGTCCCGAGGGACGACCGCTCGATAGCAAGGTGCTGGAGGATCCGTGGACCTGTCCCTGTCGACCCGTACCGTCGGCGATCGTACGGTCGTCGAGGTCGGTGGCGAAATTGACGTATACACCGCGCCCAAGCTGCGTGAGCAGCTGGTCGAGCTCGTGAACGACGGGAGTTTCCACCTCGTCGTCGACATGGAGGGCGTGGACTTCCTCGACTCCACGGGGCTCGGCGTGCTGGTGGGTGGACTGAAGCGGGTGCGTGCCCATGAGGGCTCGCTGCGGCTGGTCTGCAACCAGGAGCGCATTCTCAAGATCTTCCGTATCACCGGCCTCACCAAGGTGTTCCCCATTCACACCTCGGTCGAGGAAGCGGTGGCGGCCACCGACTGACGACCGGTCCCGGGCCTCTTGGGGCCCGGGACAGCAAGTAGAACGAGGGGGGTCCGGGCTGTCGGCGGCCCGGACCCTCGAAAGCACGCCCGCAGTTCCGAGGGGGATGCATGGCCACCGTCGAACTCCGTTTCAGCGCGCTGCCCGAGCACGTCCGCACCGCCCGTCTGGTGGCGGCCGCGGTGGCGCGCAGGGCCGGAGTGGACGAGGCCGTCCTCGACGAGGTCAGGCTCGCCGTCGGCGAGGCCTGCACCCGAGCCGTGGGGCTGCATCAGCACGTCGGCATCACGGCGCCGGTCAAGGTGTCGCTGATCGAGGAGGAGAAGCAGTTCTCCATCGAGGTCGGTGACGAGGCGCCGCACGCGGTCCCCGGGGTCAAGACCTCGGGGGACGCCGCCGACGAGCTGGAGGCCGAGGAGGACGAGATGGGTCTCGCGGTCATCAGCGGACTCGTCGACGACGTGGAGGTCTCGGCGGGCGAGGACGGCGGACTCATCCGCATGACCTGGCCCACCGCGCCGGCGGTGCTGCCGCCGATCTGATCCCCCGCGTCACCCCGCCCGACTCACGCATTCACCCCTGTGTCACCCGGAGGGCCCCACCTGGTGGGGCCCTTTGCCGTGCCCGGACATACATTGGTGCCGTGCGGACGTTAAGTGAATTCATTCACGATCAATCGCACGGAAATTGATCACCGAGCCGTTCATGAAACGGATCATCGAGCGGATCGCGGCATTAATGCCGGAGGGCCATTACTACTTCCGGTCCCCTTGTGGTTGACAGAGCAATTCCTTTTGTCGTGCACTGTTTTGATCGGCTTCCGGTACCTACAATCCCGTCCACATCTTGAGCTCAGCCCAAGCGTCAAGGAGGACGAATGGCGGAGCTTCCTACCTCTCATCTCGCGGCCGCCGTGCTGACCGACGGAAACCGCGCCCTGGTCGCGGTCATCGCGGTCGTCGCACTGGCAGCACTGGTGCTCGCGGGTGTCCTGGTGCGCCAGGTGCTCGCGGCGGGCGAGGGAACCGACAGCATGAAGAAGATCGCGGCGGCCGTTCAGGAAGGCGCGAACGCCTACCTGGCCCGGCAGTTGCGCACGCTCGGCGTATTCGCCGTCGTCGTGTTCTTCCTGCTCATGCTGCTGCCCGCGGACGACTGGAATCAACGTGCCGGACGTTCGATCTTCTTCCTGATCGGCGCGGCGTTCTCGGCGGCCACCGGCTATATCGGCATGTGGCTCGCCGTGCGCAGCAATGTGCGCGTCGCCGCGGCGGCCCGGGAAGCGACACCGGCCCCCGGCGAACCGGAAAAGGATCTCACTCTCGTCTCGCACAAAGCGACGAAGATCGCGTTTCGCACGGGCGGCGTCGTCGGCATGTTCACGGTGGGGCTGGGCCTGCTGGGCGCCTGCTGCGTGGTGCTGGTGTACGCGGCCGACGCGCCGAAGGTCCTGGAGGGCTTCGGCCTCGGTGCCGCGCTGATCGCGATGTTCATGCGTGTCGGCGGCGGCATCTTCACCAAGGCCGCCGACGTCGGCGCCGACCTGGTCGGCAAGGTCGAGCAGGGAATCCCGGAGGACGATCCGCGCAATGCCGCGACCATCGCCGACAACGTGGGCGACAACGTCGGCGACTGCGCGGGCATGGCGGCCGACCTCTTCGAGTCGTACGCGGTCACCCTGGTGGCCGCGCTGATCCTCGGCAAGGTGGCCTTCGGCGACTCCGGGCTGGCGTTCCCGCTGCTGGTCCCGGCGATCGGCGTGCTCACGGCCATGATCGGCATCTTCGCGGTGGCGCCGCGGCGGTCCGACCGCAGCGGCATGAGCGCGATCAACCGGGGCTTCTTCATCTCCGCGGCGATCTCGCTGGTCCTTGTGGCGGTCGCCGTCTTCGTCTACCTGCCCGGCAAGTACGCCGACCTCGACGGTGTCACCGACGCGGCGATCGCGGGCAAGAGCGGCGACCCGCGGATCCTCGCGCTGGTCGCCGTCGCGATCGGCATCGTGCTCGCCGCCCTGATCCAGCAGCTCACCGGCTACTTCACCGAGACCACCAGGCGCCCCGTCAAGGACATCGGGAAGAGCTCGCTCACCGGTCCCGCCACCGTCGTCCTCGCCGGAATCTCGCTCGGCCTCGAATCCGCCGTCTACACCGCCCTGTTGATCGGCCTCGGCGTCTACGGGGCCTTCCTGCTCGGCGGCACGTCGATCATGCTGGCGCTGTTCGCGGTGGCGCTGGCCGGCACCGGTCTGCTCACCACGGTCGGTGTGATCGTCGCCATGGACACCTTCGGGCCGGTCTCCGACAACGCGCAGGGCATCGCCGAGATGTCCGGCGACGTCGAGGGCGCCGGCGCCCAGGTGCTCACCGACCTGGACGCCGTCGGCAACACCACCAAGGCCATCACCAAGGGCATCGCCATCGCCACCGCCGTACTGGCCGCCGCGGCCCTCTTCGGGTCGTACCGGGACGCCATCACCACCGGCGCGGCGGACGTGGGCGAGAAACTCAGCGGCGAGGGCGCGCCGATGAACCTGATGATGGACATCTCACAGCCCAACAACCTCGTCGGGCTCATCGCCGGCGCGGCGGTCGTCTTCCTCTTCTCGGGGCTGGCGATCAACGCGGTGTCGCGGTCGGCGGGCGCGGTGGTCTACGAGGTGCGGCGGCAGTTCCGGGAACGGCCCGGAATCATGGACTACAGCGAGAAACCCGAGTACGGCAAGGTCGTCGACATCTGCACCAGGGACGCCCTGCGGGAACTCGCCACGCCCGGACTCCTCGCCGTGATGGCGCCCATCTTCATCGGGTTCACGCTCGGTGTCGGCGCGCTCGGCGCGTTCCTGGCGGGCGCGATCGGCGCCGGGACACTGATGGCGGTGTTCCTCGCCAACTCCGGTGGTTCCTGGGACAACGCCAAGAAACTCGTCGAGGACGGCCACCACGGCGGCAAGGGCAGCGAGGCCCACGCCGCCACCGTCATCGGCGACACGGTCGGCGACCCGTTCAAGGACACCGCGGGTCCCGCGATCAACCCGCTGCTGAAGGTCATGAACCTGGTGGCGCTGCTCATCGCGCCGGCGGTCATCAAGTTCTCCTACGGAGCAGACAAGAGCGTCGGCGTACGGGTGCTGATCGCCGTCGTCGCGTTCGCCGTCATCGCGGCGGCCGTCTACGTGTCCAAGCGGCGCGGGATCGCCATGGGCGACGAGGACGACGCCGACCCGGAGCCCAAGTCGGCCGATCCGGCGGTGGTTTCGTAACCTCCGCCCTCCGGCCCACCCCACGCATCCGCTTCAGGCACCGCTCAAGGGACGGGCGGACGGCGCGTGTTGACGCGTCGTCCGCCCGTTTCGCGCCCGCGTGCGCCGTCGCACCGTGAGCCTTCTCTCTCTTGGTGCAAATGGCTTCAATACCGTCATAACGGATGTTCGTCCGGTCGATGTCCCCCATCCGGCGTGTATGTTCCGGGGCCGAGAGCCATGGAAGGGACCAATCCGGTGAACAAGAAGCTCGCGGCCGCACTGTCCGGCGGTGCGGTACTGGTACTGGCGCTGACGGGATGCAGCAGCAGCGACGACAACGAGAAGCTGGACTCCTGGGCCAAGGACGTCTGCGAGGGCGTGCAGCCGCAGGCCAAGAAGATCGAGGCGGCCAACGCGGCCATCCAGAAGGAGACCTCGGACAACAGCACTCCCGCCGAGGTCCAGAAGACCGACGCCAAGGCGTTCCAGGACATGTCCGACGCCTACAAGGCGATGGGCGCCACCGTCCAGAAGGCCGGCCCCCCGGACGTCGACGACGGCGAGAAGAAGCAGAAGGACGCGGTCACCGAGCTGAACGGCCTCTCCTCGTCGTACGCCTCCCTGCGCAAGCAGGTGGAGCAGCTCGACACCAAGGACCAGGCCAAGTTCGCCGACGGCCTCAAGGACATCGCCACCGAGCTGAACAAGCTCAGCAAGAGCGGCAGCAACGCGCTGAAGACCCTGGAGGAGGGCGACGTCGGCCAGGCGATGGCCAAGCAGCCCAGCTGCAAGTCGGCCTCGGTGACCCCGTCGGCCGCCGAGGGCTGACCGGGCCGGTCTCCCCACGCGGACGCGGGCCGGTCTCCCCACGCGGACGCGGGGCGCGGTGCGGACCGCAGGGCCACAATGGGGGTGTGAGTAACGCCAGCCTGTCCCCCCTGCCCTCCGCCGACCGCCCCGACGTCGCCACCCGGCTGCGGGACGCCCTGCTCGGGGCGTCCTTCACCGCCGACGGACTGCTGGAGCTGCTCGGCGCCCCCGCCTACGCGGCGCTGTCGCGCAGCGAGACCGTGCCCGCGCTCCGGGCGACCCGCGGCGACACGCCGCTGGAACTGCTCGTCCGGCTGTTCCTGCTCCAGCAACCCGTCCCCCACGCGCGCGTGGCGGACGTCCTGCCCGTCGACGCCTGCCTGGAGAGCGGCTGGCTCGACCGCGCGGGCGACGACGAGGTGGCGGCCACCGTGGACGTACGGCCCTACGGCGGGCCCGGCGGCGAGGACTGGTTCGTCGTCTCCGACCTCGGCTGCGCGGTCGGCGGCGCCGGCGGCATCGGCAACCACGCCGAGGGCGTCGTCCTCGGTGTCGGCGGCGCCTCCACGACCCTGGCTGGCCTCACCGTCCGTACGCCCGTCTCCGCCGCCCTCGACCTCGGCACCGGCTCCGGCATCCAGGCGCTGCACGCCGCCGCGCACGCCACGCGTGTGACGGCCACCGACGTCAACCCGCGCGCGCTGCACATCGCTGCGCTCACCCTGGCCCTGTCCGGTGCTCCGGCCGCCGACCTGCGCGAGGGCTCCCTCTACGAGCCGGTCGCCGACGACGAGACGTACGACCTGATCGTCTCCAACCCGCCGTTCGTGATCTCGCCCGGCGCCCGACTCACCTACCGCGACGGCGGGATGGGCGGGGACGATCTGTGCCGCTCGCTCGTTCAGCAGACGGGGGAGCGCCTGAACGAGGGCGGGTTCGCGCACTTCCTCGCCAACTGGCAGCACGTGGAGGGGGAGGACTGGACGGACCGGCTGCGCTCCTGGGTGCCGCGCGGCTGCGACGCCTGGATCGTGCAGCGCGAGGTGCAGGACGTCACCCAGTACGCCGAGCTGTGGCTGCGGGACGCGGGCGACCACCGCGGTGACCCGGCCGACTACCAGGCGCGGTACGACGCGTGGCTGGACGAGTTCGAGGCGCGCAAGGTCAAGGCCGTCGGCTTCGGCTGGATCACGCTGCGCCGGACCGGGGCCGCGGACCCCTCGGTCGTCGCCGAGGAATGGCCGCACCCGGTCGAGCAGCCGCTCGGCGAGACCGTGCGCGCCCACTTCGACCGCGTCGACTACCTCCGCTCCCACGACGACGCGGCCCTGCTGGAGGCGCACTTCACGCTGTCCGGCGAGGTCGTCCAGGAGCAGGTCGGGCTGCCCGGCGCCGAGGACCCGGAGCACGTCGTCCTGCGCCAGAACCGCGGCATGCGCCGGGCCACCCGGGTCGACACGGTCGGCGCCGGTTTCGCGGGCGTCTGCGACGGCACCATGAGCGCGGGCCGCATCCTGGACGCCATCGCCCAGCTGGTCGGCGAGGACCCGGTGGCCCTGCGCGACCGCACGCCCGCACAGATCCGGCTGCTGGTGGAGCAGGGCTTCCTCGAACCGGCGTAGGGCGGCCCGGTCGCCGGGCGTGGGTGCGCGCACCCATTTCTTTTTCCGCGACCGCCCGCGCCGCCCGCCCCACCCGGCGCACGGGGACCGGCCACGCCCGACGACACCCGGCGGATCCGTCGGCTCCCCGTTCACCTCGGGTTCGCCTGCCCGCCGCCCGCGCGTGACAGCCTCCCGGAGGCTGGACACGCGCGGGCTGGAGAAAAGGGGCACGGGGACCATGGAGAGCGGGCCGGCGATCTTCGCGGGAGTGGTGTTCGCCCTGTTCGGGGCCGGGCTGCTGGTGTGGACCACGACGCGGGTGCGGCACGGCCGGCCCGTCGCGCACGGTGTGAGCCCCGTCGCATCGGCGACCGTCGCGAGCATCGCCGCCGTGGTCGCGCTGGGCCTCGGGGCCTGGTGCCTGACCCAGGTGTGAGGAGCCGGTTCCGCACCCCGGCCGGGGCGTCGCCCGGGTAACCGGGGGATCGCGCTCCGGATACACGCGTCGGGACAGGTGAGCACTCCGGGCGGCAGGAACACGGTTCGTCGGGTTACCGTTCGAGTGGCCGTTGCGGGCTTTTCCCGTTTGACACGGGGGCGGGAGGTACCGTCACACTCCGCAGCGTCACGATCGAAACACAGAACGACCCGACCCGGGACCACGCCCTGGGAAGGCCCAGCGTCGACCGGAGAGAAGAGCGAAGTTGTCCCCGACCAGCGAGACCGCGAAGGGCGGCCGACGACTCGTCATCGTCGAGTCGCCTGCCAAGGCGAAGACGATCAAGGGCTATCTCGGCCCTGGCTACGTCGTCGAGGCGAGCGTCGGGCACATTCGCGACCTTCCCAGCGGCGCGGCGGAGGTGCCGGAGAAGTACACCGGCGAGGTCCGCCGCCTCGGTGTGGACGTCGAACACGACTTCCAGCCCATCTATGTGGTCAACGCCGACAAGAAGTCCCAGGTCAAGAAGCTCAAGGACCTGCTGAAGGACTCCGACGAACTCTTCCTCGCCACCGATGAGGACCGCGAGGGCGAGGCCATCGCCTGGCACCTCCAGGAAGTCCTCAAGCCGAAGATCCCGGTCAAGCGCATGGTGTTCCACGAGATCACCAAGGACGCGATCCGCGCCGCCGTCGCCAACCCGCGCGAGCTGAACCAGAAGCTGGTCGACGCCCAGGAGACCCGCCGCATCCTCGACCGTCTCTACGGCTACGAGGTCTCGCCGGTCCTGTGGAAGAAGGTCATGCCGCGCCTGTCGGCCGGCCGCGTCCAGTCCGTCGCCACCCGGCTCGTCGTCGAGCGGGAACGCGAGCGCATGGCGTTCCGCTCCGCCGAGTACTGGGACCTCACCGGCACCTTCGCGACCGGCCGCGCGGGAGACCAGTCGGATCCGTCGTCCCTGGTCGCCCGCCTCCAGACGGTCGACGGACGGCGGGTCGCGCAGGGCCGCGACTTCGACTCCCTGGGGCAGCTCAAGAGCGCGAACACCCTCCACCTCGACGAGGCGAACGCCCGCGCGCTCGCCGCCGCCCTGGAGAACACGCGCTTCGCCGTCCGCTCCGTCGAGTCCAAGCCGTACCGCCGCTCGCCGTACGCCCCGTTCCGTACGACGACGCTCCAGCAGGAGGCCTCGCGCAAGCTCGGCTTCGGTGCGAAGTCGACCATGCAGGTCGCCCAGAAGCTGTACGAGAACGGCTACATCACCTACATGCGTACGGACTCCACGACCCTGAGCGACACGGCGGTCTCCGCCGCCCGCGCCCAGGTGACGCAGCTGTACGGCGCCGACTACCTGCCGCCCCAGCCGCGCACGTACGCCGGCAAGGTCAAGAACGCGCAGGAGGCGCACGAGGCGATCCGCCCCTCCGGCGACCGCTTCCGCACGCCCGCCGAGACCGGTCTGACCGGCGACCAGTTCAAGCTGTACGAGCTGATCTGGAAGCGGACCGTCGCCTCCCAGATGAAGGACGCGACCGGCAACAGCGTCACGGTCAAGATCGGCGGCGCCGCCTCCGACGGCCGGGACGTCGAGTTCAGCGCCTCCGGCAAGACCATCACCTTCCACGGCTTCCTCAAGGCCTACGTCGAGGGCGCCGACGACCCGAACGCCGAGCTGGACGACCGCGAGCGCCGGCTGCCGCAGGTCGCCGAGGGCGACGCGCTGACGGCCGAGGAGATCACGGTCGACGGCCACGCCACCAAGCCCCCGGCCCGCTACACCGAGGCGTCGCTGGTCAAGGAGCTGGAAGAGCGCGAGATCGGCCGCCCGTCGACGTACGCGTCGATCATCGGCACCATCCTGGACCGCGGCTACGTCTTCAAGAAGGGCACGGCCCTCGTCCCGTCCTTCCTCTCCTTCGCCGTGGTCAACCTCCTGGAGAAGCACTTCGGGCGGCTCGTCGACTACGACTTCACCGCCAAGATGGAGGACGACCTCGACGCCATCGCCCGCGGCGAGGCCCAGTCCGTGCCGTGGCTGCGCCGCTTCTACTTCGGCGAGGGCGACGGCACGGGCGGCGGCGGCGCGGCCGACGCGGGCAACGGCGACGGCGACCACCTCGGCGGCCTCAAGGAACTGGTCACCGACCTCGGCGCGATCGACGCGCGCGAGGTGTCGTCCTTCCCCGTCGGCAACGACATCAAGCTGCGTGTCGGCCGCTACGGCCCCTACGTCGAGCGTGGCGAGAAGGACGCCGAGAACCACCAGCGCGCCGACGTCCCCGAGGACCTGGCCCCGGACGAGCTGTCCGTGGAACTGGCGGAGGAACTGCTCGCCAAGCCGAGCGGCGACTTCGAGCTGGGCACCGACCCGGCCACCGGCCACGCCATCGTCGCCAAGGACGGCCGCTACGGCCCGTACGTCACCGAGGTGCTCCCCGAGGGCACCCCGAAGACCGGCAAGAACGCCGTGAAGCCGCGGACCGCCTCGCTGTTCAAGTCGATGTCGCTGGACACGGTGACGCTCGACGACGCCCTGAGGCTCATGTCGCTGCCGCGGGTCGTCGGCACCGACGCGGAAGGCGTCGAGATCACCGCGCAGAACGGCCGCTACGGCCCGTACCTGAAGAAGGGCACGGACTCGCGGTCCCTCCAGACCGAGGACCAGCTCTTCGACATCACGCTGGAAGAGGCGCTGGCGATCTACGCCCAGCCCAAGCAGCGTGGCCGGGCCGCGGCCAAGCCGCCGCTGAAGGAGCTGGGCACGGACCCGGTCAGCGAGAAGCCGGTCGTGGTCAAGGACGGCCGCTTCGGCCCGTACGTCACCGACGGCGAGACCAACGCGACCCTGCGCTCCGGCGACAGCGTCGAGGAGATCACGCCCGAGCGGGGCTACGAGCTGCTCGCCGAGAAGCGTGCCAAGGCGCCCGCCAAGAAGACGGCGAAGAAGGCCGTGAAGAAGACGGCCGCCAAGAAGGCCCCGGCCAAGAAGGCGGCGGCGACCAAGAAGACGGCCGCCGCGAAGACCACGGCGGCCAAGAAGACCACCGCCAAGAGCACCGCGAAGAAGACGACCGCCAAGACGGCGGCGAAGAAGGCGACCGCGTCGAAGGCCTCGGAGGACTGAGCCCGGCTCGGGCCCGCCCGCTCCTCCCCACGCCTCCCCGCGCGCACTTCGCAAAACGAACGCCCCGGCATCATTTCGGTGTCGGGGCGCGCGTACGTTCGGCCGCGCACACCGGACTGTCGGTGGCGACCGATAGGCTGAACGCATGACGCGAGCCGAGCAGCCAACGGCCCCTCACCCGGCCCCGGACGACGCCCTGGTCGCGGACTCCCGCGAGCGCGCCGTCCGCGCCCTGCTGCGCCGTCCGCAGCTGAGGCGTTTGTGGAGCGCACATCTCGTGGGGGGTGTCGGCGACATCCTCGCCCTCCTGGTGCTGGTCCTCCTCGTGGTCCAGGCCGCGATCGGCGCGGGCTCCTTCGGCGGGGGCTACCGGGGCGTGGCGTTCGCAGTGGCGACCGTTTTCGGCGTCCGGATCCTGGCGACACTGCTCTTCGGCGCGGTCCTGCTCGGGCCCCTGACCTCCCTCACCTCGCAGGACGGCCCGCTCGACCGGCGCTGGACCATGGTGGGAGCCGACGGGCTGCGGGCCGCCCTGCTGATCGTCGCGCCCCTGTGGATCGACTGGACGCCCGACGACGCGCTCGCCTACCTCCTGGTGACCGCCTTCGTCACCGGAGTCGCCGAGCGCTTCTGGACGGTGTGCCGGGAGAGCGCGGCTCCCGCGCTGCTGCCCGCCCCGCCCCTGGAGGGCGCGACGGTACGGCCGCTGCCGGACCACATGGACGCGCTGCGCCGCCTGTCGCTGCGCACGAGCTTCGTCGCGATCCCCCTCGCGGCCGCCGTGCTGGTCGTCGCGGGGCTCCTGAACAACCTGCTGGGCGCCGGCGTCGACTGGTTCGCCGAGCACCAGGCGGCGCTCGGCTCCTACGTGGCGGCCGGCCTGTTCGCCGCGTCCCTGTCCGTGGTGAGCTTCCTGGAGCTGCCCGCGGTGCGCACCCCGCGCGCGCGGTCGCCGCTGGAGGGCATGCGCCGCCCCAAGAGCGGCGGCGGCGTCGACAAGGGCCGCACCGGAGCGCTCCCGCTGCTGGTGGTCGCCTGCGCCTCGGTCGCCGCGGTGGTGGCCGCCACGGTCGCCGTCGCCGTGCTGCACGCCAAGGACCTGGGCGGCGGCCCGGTGCTCTACGGCCTGGCCGTGGGCGCGCTGACCGGCGGCGTCGTCGTCGGCATCCGCACCGCGCCCGCCCTGCTGCCCTCCCTGTCCCGCCGACGGCTGCTCGCCCTGGCGATCGCCTTCGCCGGCGTCGCCCTGCTCGCCGCCGGTCTCGTCCCGGACGACACCACCGTGCTGCTGCTCCTCGTGCTGGCCGGGGTCGGCGCGGGCGTGGCCGCGAACACCGGGCACGCGCTGCTCGACCAGGAGACCGAGGACCACCGCCGGGCCCGGACCACCGAGCACCTGCACGCCGTCGTCCGGGTCTACGTGGCGCTCGGCGCGGTCGTCGGGCCGGTGCTGGCCGCGGCGATCGGACCGCACCGGCTGGAGAACGGCAGGTTCGTCTTCGCCCACGGCGGCGCCGCGTTCGTCCTGATGCTGCTCGGCGCGCTGCTGCTGCCGCTGGCCGCGCTGGTACTGGCCAAGGTCGACGACCGCTCCGGCGTGCCGCTGCGCCACGACCTGCGGGACGCGCTGCTCGGCGGCGACGACCCGGTGCCGACGCCTGCGGCGACCGGTTTCTTCATCGCCCTGGAAGGCGGCGACGGCGCCGGAAAGTCCACCCAGGCCGAGGCCCTCGCCGAGTGGATCCGCGGCAAGGGGCACGAGGTCGTGCTCACCCGCGAGCCCGGCGCGACCCCGGTCGGCAAGCGCCTGCGCTCCATCCTGCTGGACGTCTCCAGCGCCGGACTGTCGCACCGCGCGGAGGCGCTGCTGTACGCCGCCGACCGCGCGGAGCACGTCGACACCGTGGTGCGGCCCGCCCTGGAGCGCGGCGCCGTGGTCGTCTCCGACCGCTACATCGACTCCTCGGTCGCCTACCAGGGCGCAGGACGCGACCTGTCGCCGACCGAGATCGCCCGGATCAACCGCTGGGCCACCAACGGGCTCGTACCGCACCTGACCGTCCTGCTGGACGTGGCGCCGGAGGCCGCCCGCGAGCGGTTCACCGAGGCGCCGGACCGCCTCGAGTCGGAGCCCGCCGAGTTCCACGCGCGCGTGCGCTCCGGATTCCTCACCCTGGCCGCCGCCGACCCCGGGCGCTACCTCGTCGTGGACGCCGGTCAGGAGCCGGAAGCCGTCACCACCGTCGTACGCCACCGGCTCGACCAGGTGCTGCCGCTGTCCGAGGCCGAGATCGAGGCCCGGGAGGAGGCGCGCCGCAAGGCCGAGGAGGAAGCTCGCCGCAAGGCCGAGGAAGAGGCCGCGCGGAAGGCCGAGGAGGAGCGCCTGGAGCGCGAGCGCCTCGAGGAGGAGGCGCGGGTGCGCGCCGAGGAGGAGGAGCGCAAGCGCCGCGAGCTGGAGGAGGCGCAGCGGCGCGAGGCCGAGCGGCAGGCCGAGGAGGCCAGGCAGCGGGCCGAGGAAGCGCGCCGCAAGGCCGAGGAGGAGCGGGTCCGGCTTCTGGCCGAGGAGAAGGCGCGCGCCGAGGAGGAAGCACGGCTGCGGGCCGAGGAGGAACGGCGCCGTAAGCAGGCCGAGGAGGAGGAGCGGCTGCGGGCCGAGGCGGAGGCCCGGCGCCTGGAGAAGCAGCGCAAGGCCGAGGAGGCCCTGCTGCGCGCCGAGGAGGCACGCCGGGCGGCGGAGCAGGCGGCGGCAGCGGCCGCGGCCGGACCCAGGTCGGCGGCCCCCGCGGCGGCGGACGCACCCCGCCCGAAGCCGGCCGCTCCGGCTCCCAACGACGCGGCGACCGTGCCCACCCCGATCGTCACCCCGACCAACGCCTCCGGCGGGCCGGTGGAGGACACGGCGGTCCTGCGGCCGGTGCGGGACACGCCCGACGACGACCGTGCCGAGGACGCCGAGGACGGCACCGACGCCCGGAGCGCTCGCGGCGACGGCGGCCGGGCGTCCGGCGAGTCTGAGTCCGAGTCCGAGGTGACGACCGAGCTGCCCATGCCGCCGGTGCCGTCCGGCGCGGCCGACGAGACGGCGGTGCTTCCGGCGGTGGAGCCGCGGGATGCCGACGAGACGGCGGTTCTGCCGCCCGTGACGCCGCCGGGGGCCGCCGACGAGACGGCCGTCCTGCCGCCCGTACGCGAGGACGACCCCGCCGACCGGGTCCCGCCGGGCTACTTCCGGGAGGAGGGTCCGGCCGAAGAGGCCCAGGACCGCACGCGCGAGCTGCCCCAGATCGACCCCGACCAGGCACCGCCGTCCCGCAGGCGCCGCTCCGACTGGGCCGAGGAGACCCCGCTGGACGACCTGCCGACGCTGGCGGACGAGCTGCTCGGGCCGCACGACGAGGACGAGGGCGGCCGGGACGACGAGAGCCGCGGCGGCCGGGGCAGGGGCCGGGGACGACGCTGAGCACCGGAACCGCCGCGTTGTCAGTGCCGCCCCGCACAATGGAGGGCACGACGCGGATCAGCGCGGCGGCAGGTGTCACGGTTCGGTGTGACGGCTCGGTGTGAGGGCTTGGTGTGAGGGAAGGACGGCGTGACCCATGACCGTGTGGGACGACCTCGTCGGGCAGGAGAAGGTGTGCGAGCCGCTCGCCGCCGCTGCCCGGGACGCCGACGCCTTCGTCACCGCCGCCGCATCCGAGGGCCCGCTGCCGCAGTCGACGAGCATGACCCACGCCTGGCTGTTCACCGGCCCGCCCGGCTCCGGCGTGGCCCAGACGGCCCGGGCCTTCGCCGCCGCGCTGCAGTGCGTGAGCCCCGACCGCGCCCTCGGCGGCGTCCCCGGCTGCGGCTTCTGCGACGGATGCCACACGGCACTGGTCGGCACCCACGCGGACGTGAGCACCGTGGTCGCCATGGGCGCCGAGATCCGCGCCCAGGACATGCGGGACACCGTCCGCAAGTCGTTCACCTCACCCGCGAACGGCCGCTGGCAGATCATCCTCGTCGAGGAGGCCGAGCGGCTGAACGAGAAGTCGGCCAACGCCGTCCTGAAGGCCGTGGAGGAACCGGCGCCGCGGACCGTGTGGCTGCTGTGCGCCCCTTCCGTCGAGGACGTCCTGCCCACGATCCGCTCCCGCTGCCGCCACCTGAACCTCCGCACGCCCTCCGTCGACGCGGTCGCCGACATGCTCGTACGGCGCGAGGGCATCGAACCGGACGTCGCCGCCGCGGCGGCCCGCGCCACCCAGGGCCACATCGACCGCGCCCGCCGCCTGGCCACCGACAAAGCCGCCCGGGACCGCCGGGCCGCCGTGCTGAAGCTGCCGCTGCGGGTCGAGGACGTCGGCGGCGCCCTCAAGGCCGCCCAGGAGCTGGTCGATGCCGCGGCGGAGGACGCCAAGCAGCTCGCCGAGGAGATGGACGCCAAGGAGACCGAGGAACTGAAGGCGGCACTGGGCGCCGCCCAGGGCGGCCGGCTCCCGCGCGGCACGGCAGGTGTGATGAAGGACCTGGAGGCCGACCAGAAACGCCGCAAGGCGCGCACCCAGCGCAACAGCCTCGACCTCGCCCTCAGCGAGCTGACCGGCTTCTACCGCGACGTCCTCGCGCTCCAGCTCGGCTCTCGCGTGGCCATCGCCAACGCCGACGCGGAGGACGCCCTGGAGCGGCTCGCCCGCGGCAGCACACCCGAGTCCACACTGCGCCGGATCGAGGCGGTCGCCGCCTGCGGAGAGGCCCTGGACCGCAATGTGCCCCCGCTGCTGGCGGTGGAGGCGATGACGATGGCGCTCAGAACGGGCTGAGCCCGCCCGGGTCCGCGCACCCCGAGCGCCCGCGCCCCCCGGGCCCGCGCCGGAGCCACGACCGGTTGACGCCGTAACCCGTACGGGGCCACGCGTACCACGCACCGCAATGACACCGTCGCGGAGAGTTACGCTCGCTGAATGCACACAAGGCGCACTCACCGCAGGACCCGCACCGGCGGCACCCGTTTCCGGGCCACGCTGCTCGCCGCCGCGCTGCTCGCCACCGCCTGCTCGGCCGGGGGCGCGTCGACGTCCGCCGGATCCCCCGCGGCCGAGGCGGCAGGCTCGACGGAGGCGGCCACGGCGACCCTGACCCCCCTGCCGAAGGCCACGCCCGCGGGGCTGTCGCCGTACTACGAGCAGAAGCTCGGCTGGCGCGACTGCGGCGTCCCCGGCTTCCAGTGCGCCACCATGAAGGCCCCGCTCGACTACGCGAAGCCCACCGAGGGCGACGTCCGGCTCGCGGTGGCCCGCAAGAAGGCCACGGGACCGGGCAAGCGCCTCGGCTCGCTGCTGGTCAACCCGGGCGGACCGGGCGGCTCGGCGATCGGCTACCTCCAGCAGTACGCGGGCATCGGCTACCCGGCGAAGGTCCGCGCCCAGTACGACATGGTCGCGGTCGACCCCCGGGGCGTGGCCCGCAGCGAACCCGTCGAGTGCCTGGACGGCCGCGAGATGGACGCGTACACGCGCACCGACGTCACCCCGGACGACGCGGGCGAGACGGACGAGCTGGTCGACGCCTACAAGGAGTTCGCCGAGGGCTGCGGGACGGACGCGCCGAAGCTCCTGCGCCACGTCTCCACGGTCGAGGCGGCACGCGACATGGACGTACTGCGCGCGGTGCTGGGCGACGACAAGCTGACCTACGTCGGAGCGTCGTACGGCACCTTCCTGGGCGCGACCTACGCCGGCCTGTTCCCCGACCGGACGGGCCGCCTGGTCCTGGACGGCGCGATGGACCCCTCCCTGCCCGCCCGCCGTCTGAACCTGGAGCAGACGGAGGGCTTCGAGACGGCGTTCCAGTCCTTCGCGAAGGACTGCGTACGGCAGCCGGACTGCCCCCTCGGTGACAAGGACACCACCCCCGACCAGGTCGGCAAGAACCTGAAGTCCTTCTTCGACGACCTGGACGCGAAGCCCCTCCCCGCCGGGGACGCCGACGGCCGCAAGCTCACCGAGTCCCTCGCCACCACCGGCGTGATCGCGGCGATGTACGACGAGGGCGCCTGGCAGCAGCTGCGCGAGTCCCTGACCTCGGCGATCAAGGAGAAGGACGGCGCGGGCCTGCTGATCCTCTCCGACAGCTACTACGAGCGCGAGGCCGACGGCGGCTACAGCAACCTGATGTTCGCCAACGCCGCTGTCAACTGCCTCGACCTCCCCGCCGCCTTCTCCTCCCCGGACGAGGTGCGCGCCGCCCTCCCCGACTTCGAGAAGGCGTCCCCGGTCTTCGGCGAGGGCCTCGCCTGGTCCTCCCTGAACTGCGCGTACTGGCCGGTGAAGCCCACGGGGGAGCCGCACCGCATCGAGGCGGCCGGCGCCACCCCGATCGTCGTGGTCGGCACCACCCGTGACCCGGCCACCCCGTACCGCTGGGCCGAGGCCCTCTCCGACCAGCTCGCCTCCGGCCACCTCCTCACGTACGAGGGCGACGGCCACACCGCGTACGGCCGCGGCAGCTCCTGCATCGACTCCGCGATCAACACGTACCTGCTGACCGGCACCGCCCCGGAGGACGGCAAGCGCTGCTCGTAACCCCCGCCCCGCCCCGGAGTCCACGCCTCCGGGGCGGGTTCGGAGCACCCCGGGAAACTGTGTAGACTTACCGACGTTGCTGATCGCACCATGGGTGCACGGCGCGCCGCCTTAGCTCAGATGGCCAGAGCAACGCACTCGTAATGCGTAGGTCTCGGGTTCGAATCCCGAAGGCGGCTCCATCAAATCCCAGGTCACATAACCCGTGACCTGGGGTTTCTCGTTTTTCGTGGCATGCGACATCACGCGGCTTCGGTGCCGCGGGAGTGGTTGCGTGAGCGATGCGTGAGCGGACCGGCCCAGTAGGGGCCGGCTGCAGCACGCCGGTGGCAGGCAAACAGTAGGACCTGCTGAGCAGCGATGCATCACGCTTTCGATCCGTAAGAGTCTTCGGTCGCACGCCTCACGCTCGAGGTGGACGCCTGTGGTGAGAATTCCTAGGGCGACGAGTGCCGTCGGGCGTTAAGGGGCGCGATCGGGTGCTCGAAGATCCAATCTGCAGTTCTCTGATCGCAGCTCACGCAAGGCCGCAGCAGCCTAGAGTGGCGAAGCTGGGTAGATGAAACGTTGAGGAGTGAAGGCGCATTGGTGCGTTGCGTTTGCGGGGAGCAGGTAGGTGAGAATGACACTTTTTGTCGGGCCTGTGGTGTACGCACATCTATGGTCGGCTCACTGTGCGGAACGCTTGCCCGGCGGGCCGAGCTGACCTTCGAAGCTCTGGCTGCCGAACACCGTAAGGGCTGGCCATCGAGCGAAGTGACGCACACCGAGGAAAACCTCCGGGCCATCGATCGGGCACATGGAGACCGGGTGGCGATCCGTCCATTCACGAGCGATGACGAGCGCTCGAATGGGGCGGACTGGGAGTGGTGGTTTTATTCTGGGGTCGTGGGGTTTGGCATGCGAGTCCAAGCGAAGCGTGCCAATCGGAATGGCGGATACGACCTGCGGTATCGACCCGACGGCGATAGGTATCAGAATGATCTTTTGATCGAAGACGCCATGAAGGAGGGTTGCATCCCCGCCTACGTCTTCTACAACCACCTCAACTGGCCACAAATTCGGCCAGAAAAGCCGTGGTTGGGCTGCGACCACGGCCCCTTCACCGAAGGGCAGCTGGGATGCACCATAGCGTCGGCCCTGGTTGTCAAGCAGGCCCTTCGCGGAGCGCGCGTGAGCTCGCGATATGTGAAGCATCGCAGCCGTCCTTGGAATCGCATCCTTTGTGATGGGAGTGAATCCAGTGCGCCAAGCTTGGAAATTGCTTACGGGAGAGTGCTGAGTCTGCACCAGGCAGCTCTTGCGGAGCTTGAGGGGGAGGCGGAAATTTCGGAAGCTCCTTCAGCAGTGGCTAGGCGTCCGATCCGGTCTGCCATGTCAGAAAAGTCCAGCCGAGTTGATCGTCATCAGCGCGACGGCGAGGATGACCGTAGGCGGGCCGATTATGAGACGACTCGTGGTGCAGCGCCGCTTAGTTCAACTGAAGGTGACCTTCGCGGACAACTACGGGAAATGACGGATCGTCCAGTGGGCCGGCTTCCGTGGCGCGTGCGAGCCATGATCCGTGGTGCTGAGGGGGAACCGACCGATGAGCGAGTTGCAGGTGTGGTGCTAGTTAACCTCAGCTCCGCTGAGACCTGATGAGGTCTGTCCAGGGTCGTGGCTCGCGGGCATGCCGGAGACGGCTCTCGCTACAGAGAACCTTCTTTCTTGGGCTTCTTCACCTTGCCCTTCTTCTTTCGCTTGCCCTTCTTGGCCGCCTTCGCGGCCTTGCGGGCCGCCTTCTCTTCCTTGGCCTTGCGCTGAAGGGGGACCAGCTTCGCGGTCGCCTCGGCGGCGCTCCTGCCGACCTGGGGCAGGACGCTCTGGTAGATGTCCCGCGTGATCCGGGTATCACTGTGACCGAGGGTGTCCGACACGATCTTGATGTCGATGTCAGCGGCGAGCATGAGGGTGGCAGCGCCGTGGCGGAGGTCGTGCAGACGGATGGGCGGGAGTCCGGATGCGGCGACGAGACGCTCGAAGAGATCGGTCACCTTGCCCGGGTGGAGCCAGGAGCCGTCCTCCTGGGTGAAGACGTGCCCTGTCTCGACCCAGGCAGTGCCCCACTCCTGGCGGTCGGCGTCCTGCCGCGCACGGTGCCGCTTCAGGACGTCCACGGTGTCGTCGTCCAGCGCGACCACGCGATACCCGCTGTCCGTCTTGGGATCGGAAGCCTCGACGCCCCAGCCGTCCTGCACGAGTTGGGAGGAGACGGTCAGGGCGTGGGTGTCGAGGTTCGTCTCCGACCACGGCTGCCCGCACGCCTCGCCACGGCGAAGGCCACGGAAGGCGATCAGGTGCCACATCGCGTACAGCCGGTCTTCGGCGACGAAGTCGAGGAACGCTCCTGTCTGCTGCGGCGTCCAGACCATCACCGGTGACGGCTTCTCGCCCGTCTGCTCCCACTTGGCGACCCGCTCGTCCGTCCACACGAGCGCCTTCGGCTTGCGTACGGGATCGATCTCGACGTGGGCGGCGGGGTTGAAGGTGATGATCTGCTGCCCGATCGCGTCGTTCAGGGCCGCACGGAGGGTGGCCTTGACGTGCTGGCGCGTGGCGGGACCGGTGATGCGGCGGAAGGGCGGCATCTCGTCGATCGCGGTCTTCATCGACTTGCGGCGGGCGCGATTCTCCCCGCCCTTCCACGGTATGGTCGCCAGCTCGTCGAGTGCGGCGCGCCGTTGAGCGTTGTCCTCCAGGATCTGGGCGTTGGCATCGCGGATGTCGGTGAACATCTCGCTGAGGTGGCTCACGCGGAGCCGGTCCAGGCGGCGGTTTCCGATGCGAGGCTTCAGGTGCACGCGGATGTCGGTCTCGTAGCGGTTGAGACCGGACTTGCGTATGCGCTTGCCGGCCAGCCACCGGTCGAGCCACTCGGCCACGGTCAGGCTGCCGATGAGGTCCTGGCCGGAGTTGAGACGCCGCCTCGTCTCCTCGACCTCGGGCAGAGGTGACCGCTCGCGGCTGACCTCGGCCAGCATCTCGGCGATGAGTTCGGTGCCCTCGGGGTCGTCCGACTCGGCCAGCCCGAGGAGGGCGCGCACGTGGTCGAGGTCGGCCTGGGCCGCCTTCAGGCTGCTGTACCCGCCTCGGGCGAAGGAGCGCCGACTGCCGTCCTCGCGGGGCGAGAGCTCCTGGCGTACGGAGTAGGTGCAGTGGTTCCTGCTGTTGCGCTTGGGGCAGGAGGTGCCGAGTTCCTTGCCGGTCTTCGGGTCGCGGCAGGAGCAGCGGCGGTAGGTGGAACCCTTCAAAGATCATTCTCCTCGGTGGTATCGGGATCGCTCCCGGATGAGTCGATCGCGGTGGCCACATCGGGCCACAAGGACGGGGGTGTGACGCCCTCTTGCCGGATGAAGGCGCGGATTCTGCGCAAGCTGCTGGCGGCGTCGTCGGCCGTCTCGGCTGCACGGGCCTGAGAGCGGAGGGCCTCGGCTTTACGGTCGGCGTTCGGGGCAGTCTCGGCGTGGTAGCGCGCGTGGTCCTCGTCGCGGCGCGCCTTCCGTAGTTGCTCCTCGGCAGCGTGGTGGGCGCGGAAGTAGCGGAGCATGTCGTCGTCCGTGCCGAGTTCGGTCTCCTCTCCAGTGAACCGGCGCAGCGCGTCCAGCGCCGTGGTGGGGTGCTGAAGCGGGAGTCGCTGCACGTCGTTGACGTAGCCGACCGGGTAGACGAGGCAGATGGGCGGGGTGTTCAGGGCTTCGGCCAGGACGATGACGTCGACCAAGGGCAGGTTGGAACGGCGTCCGGACTCCATGTTGGCGATGACGTTGCGGGGGATCGGGTGGCCGATCTCCTCGCACTTGTCGGCCAAGTCCTGTGCACTCCAACCCAGTTCCTTCCGTCGTCTGCGGACTTCGGCGGCCACGGTGGCCATGACCTGATCCACCCACTCCGGGACGTCGTCCTCGTCGTCGACCTTCTTGGATCCAGGATCGCTACGGTGCTGTGTCATTTAGACACAGTAGCTCGATTAGCGTTGATTCCAAGACCTGGAGACGGGCGCGATGGGCGCGTTCGCCGTGGGCTCAGTCATGGAAGGGGCGCGCATGCGCGAGAAGGAAGAGGCCGGCCGAGCGAAGGGGATGAGCCGCGAGGAGCTCCTTGAGCTACCTGCGGCCGTTGACCTGGAGACGGGCAATCGGGCGCTGGGGCTGGGGCGGAGCAAGGGGTACGAGCTCGCCAAGCGTGGCCAGTACCCGTGCAAGGTGCTCCGTCTCGGAAACGCCTACCGAGTGGTGACCGCAGACTTGTTGGCCCTGCTGGGGCTGGCAGCGTGAAGCGCCTGACGCGTAGCAGATGGTTCTGCGCTGAGCTGACACAGAAACGCTGGACTGTGGCACGGCGTGGACGTACTGTCCGTGGTCGCTCGCGGTGCCGAGAGACCCGCGAGAAGAGGGGGAGCCTCCGGCGGTGCAACGCCGGAGGCCCCGAGACTCCCCAGCTATCCCGTGAGAACCGACCCGGCGGCAGGGGTGTGCAAACCCGAAACCGCCAGACGAGGAGCCGCCCAGTGCAACCCGAGAACTCCGAGTCCTATTCCGCCCCCGTACGAGCGGCTTGGCCCGCCACAGCCATCCCCGGCCGGCCCGGCGCCCACTTGAGTCCCGCGCAGGCCGACGGCAGGGTGGACCCGAGCGACGGTACGGCCGATGACAGCGCCGACGAGGCGGACCCGGCGATCGGCCTGGAGGCCATGCCCGACGCGGAGCCGACGGTCGGCTCGAAGGCTCTGGACGAGCTGCGCTCGCAGATAGCCCGGTTCGTGATCCCGCCCTCCTCTGAGGCACTGGACGCGATCACTCTGTGGGTGGCAGCGACACATCTGCAGCCGGCGTGGCAGCACGCCCCTCGGTTGGCAGTGGTGGGGCCGGCGAAGCGCTGCGGCAAGTCGCGGTTGCTGGACGTGCTGACCGAGACGGTCCACGAGCCCATGCTCACCATCAACACCACACCGGCGGCTATATTCCGCTCGATCCACGAGGACGAGCCACCGACGTTGCTGGTGGACGAGGCCGACACCATCTTCGGCCCCAAGGTCGCGGAGAAGAACGAGGAGACGCGCGGCCTGCTCAACGCCGGCCATCAGCGCGGTCGGTACGTCACCCGGGTCGTCGGCAACGACCACACCCCGCACAAGTTCGCCACCTTCGCGATGGCGGCCATCGCGGGAATCGGGGACCTGCCGGACACGGTCATGGACCGGTCGGTGGTCATCCGCATGCGACGCCGGGCCGAGGGTGAGAAGGTCAGGCCCTTCCGCTCCCGCCGGGACATCCCCGCCCTGCACGAGCTGCGAGACCGTATCCACGCACTGGCCAGGCCGCTGCTGGAAGGTGCCGCGAACCTGGAGCCGGACATGCCGGTTGAAGACCGCGCCGCCGACACGTGGGAACCCTTGGTGATCGTCGCCGACTTGGCGGGCGGCCGCTGGCCCCGGCTGGCGCGGATCGCCTGCGCGCGGATGGTTGCCGCCGAAGTGGCGGCAGAAGAGGACCACCCCAGCGGGGCGCGCATCCTGGCCGACATCCGTCGGGTCTTCTTCGCCCAGAGGGAGGCGGACAGCCTCTCCACCGAGGATCTTCTGCACTACCTGAACGCGGACGCCGAAGCCCCGTGGGGAGAGCGAGGCCGCTACGGCCTGACCGCCCGCGAACTTGGCGCGATGCTGCGCGACTACGACATCCGGCCCGGCAATGTACGCATGGCCGACCGGACTCAGCGCAAGGGCTACATGCGCCACAAGTTCCTCGACGCGTGGCGGCGGTACTGTCCGGCCGTCCACCCAGTCGAGGCCCGCGGCGGCGATAGCTGATCCGCGGCTCCTGGTTGCCGTACTTGCCGTCCCTGCCGTGATCTCGCAGGTCAGACAGCACGCCGGCAAGACGTCAGCCAGGGGCAAGACGGCAACGCAGGCGCTTCCAGGAGTGCTGCCCGCCGGAGACGCTGCCGAGATCCGTCTTGCCACGTCCCAGGCGTCCATGCCGTATCGCCGCAGCTCACAGCCCTGCCTATTGGGACGGACGGTGCTGCGCAGCCGTCCCTTCACGGGACACACCGACCCAAGCAAGCCCGCCCCGACGGCGCCGTTCTTGTCCCGAGTCGGGACAAGAACGCCGCATATCTGTCCCGACTCGGGACAAGACGCCAGCACCCGCCGGGACGGCACATCAGGAGAGCTGCCGTCCCGCCCTGACCTGCACGTGCAACGGCCGAGACGGCAAAGACGCCGCACACCTCTACCCCCAGGAGCCTTCCGCTTGACCACTCCGCCCCTCATGCAAGCCCCGCAGCCGCACGATGACGTCCCTAGCGAAGGGCGACCGAAAAGGAAGGCTGACGCTGAGCAGTTCGCGCTCGGCGCGGCGGGCATCGTCATCGTCGCCCTGACCGCCGGAGCGTTCTGGCTCTCCTACGCGCACCTGGCTGACGTCGCAGGCCAGCACGGGCTCGGAGCGTCGCCTATTCGCCGCTGGGCCTGGCCCGCCACCCTGGACGCGTTCATCGTCGCGGGCGAACTGCTCATGCTGCGCGCGGCACTGCGCCGCATCACGGACCCGTGGGCGATCGCCGTGACCGCCGTCGGATCGGTCGGCTCCATAGCGCTGAACGTCGCCGGGGTCAGCGGCACGGGCAACGCACACACTGTCCCGTTCCTCGACTACGTGGTCGCCGCCGTCCCTCCGGCCGCCGCGATGGTCGCCTTCGGCGTCCTCATGCGACAGATTCACCAGCTCGTCGCGCCGTCCGACGGCTCTCCGAACACCGGTTCCGTACAGACGCCGGAGCAAGCGGTCGGCGACTTCAGTCACAGCCACCTGCCAGACGCCGCTCCTGCCGGTTCACGAGCCGCCGGCCGTGAGCGGACGGAACCTGCGGCACAGGTTCCGGAGGGCAAACCGAGCGGTGGCCGTCCAGCGAAAGCGACCATCGCGGAGCTGGCGGATATCGGCAGGGCCGCCGGTCACCTGCACGGCAAACTCACGCGCGGCCTGCTCCGAGCGGCCGTGAAGGACCGGGACCTGACGATCGGCAGTGAGCGGCAGACCGAGGTGATGGAACTGCTTCGGCCGGAACTAGAAGCCGCCGGGATCGAGGTCTCCAAGCGCTGACCGCCGCCTGCTCGGGTGACCGGAACCCTTCCGGTCGCCCGAGCAGACGGCCAACCGCCCAGCCGATCTCCACACCCTGTGGACAGCACGACGACCCTGCCGGGCAGGCATCTCCGCTCCGCCTGCCGGCCGTACCTGGAGCAGCTTCCTTGACGCACTACGAGCACCCGCCTGAAGACACCGACGCTGAGACACCTGTGTCGTCGCACTCCCCAACGCTGTTGGGACGTCTGCGGCGGGCGTTCGGACGGACGGCCCCTGGCGGAGCCAGTAGTACCCCGAGTCCGACTCAAGGCCGGTCTTCGGGGGTCTCCGCCCCGGGGGTGGCGGAGACGGCCCGACGCCAGGGGGCGCCGGACCAGGAGGTCGGGGCCGAGGGCAGCCCCGATCCGGAGACTCTGCACGCTGTCCAGCAGCAGATTCTCCGCCCCGAGTCCGCAGCCACCCCGGCGGCCGTTGAGGGAGACGTGCAGAGCGTTCAGCCGGCGATCCGTCGTTTCAGCGGCACGAAGCGAACCATCCGCGTTGGTCCGATGCGGTTTACCAGCGTCGAGCACGTCAGGCTTCAGGAGGCAGCCGCCGAGCACGGCTATAAGGGGGATTCCGGCTTCGCCGCCGACATCGTCCTCGCCTTCATCAGCGGCCGGTTCACGGCGAATCTGCCGCTGTCCGAGGACCGCCGCCGCACCCATATGTTCCATGCCCAGGTGCTGCGCGAGCTCAACCGCATCGGCGTCAACGTCAACCAGATCGCCCGTGCCCTCAACAGCGACCTGACTCCGCCCGACATCCGTCACCGGCTCGACGAGCTGGACCGCCTGCTGGAGCTGATCGCCGAGGCCCTGCGTGAACCCGCCGGCAGCAGGAAGGACCAGGCCGCGTGATCGCCGCCATCAAACCGGCCGGGTCCAACACCCGGGGCCTACTCGCCTACCTCTTCGGCCCCGGCCGCCACGACGAGCACACCGACCCGCACATCGTCGCCAGCTTTGCCATGCTCGGCATGCCCGACCCCGGCCGCGACGAGGACGCCACCCTCACCCAGCTCGCCCGCCACCTTGACGAGCCTGTCCAGCTCCGGAACAGCGAGTTCGGCAAGAAGGTCACCGACCACGTCTGGCACTGCCCCGTCCGCGCAGCCCCTGAAGACCGCCGCCTCTCGGACGCCGAGTGGGCCGAGATAGCCCAGCGGATCGTCGAAGCCGCCGGCATCGCCCCCGCCGGAGACGACCTCGGCTGCCGTTGGATCGCCGTACGCCACGCCGACGACCACATCCACATCCTCGCCACCACCGTCCGCGAAGACGGCCGCCGCCCCAGGCTCCACGACAGTGGCGTCCGCGTCGGCGAAGCCTGCCGCCAGATCGAAAAGCACTATGGCCTACGGCAGTTGAAGACGGGCGACCGCACCGCCGGACGTCGGCCCACCCAAGCAGAGATGCACAAGGCCGAACGGCTCGGCTGGGAGCAAACCAGCCGCGACTGGCTCCAGGACCGCATCCGCGCTGCCATTCCCCACGCCGGCAGCGCCGAGGAACTCCTCGCCTACCTCGAAGCAGACGGCATCGCGGTCAAACCCCGCCGCGGACCGTCCGGAGACCTCCTCGGCTACGCCGTCGGCCGCCCCGGCGACCTCAATAGCGACGGCGAACAGATCTTCCACCCCGGCGGAAAGATCGCCCCCGACCTCACGCTCCCCAAACTAAAGGCCCGCCTCGAAACCACCGTGCCGGAGGAGCACCCCACCGCCCGCCGCGACCAACCTGCCACCCCCTGGCACCATGCCACCGACGTCCTCGACACCCTCCACACCGACATGGCCGACGACACTCATGCCCAGGCCCGCATCACCGCGCTCGGCGAACTCATCGAAGCGACTGCCCAGAAAGCACCCGTTCACCTCCAGGGCGAACTGCGAGCCGCGTCACGAGCTTTCGCCCGTGCTCAGCGTTCCCAGATCCGCGCCGAGAACCAGGCCGGCCACACCCTGCGGATTGCCGCCCGCGACATCGCCCACACCGCCACCGGACCCGACGCAAGCGTCCTGGCCACCCTGCTCGCCGCCCTCGTTTGGGCTACGGTCCTCGCCGCCCGCTGGCACGACGCGAAGAGCCACGCTCACCAGACCGAAGCCGCCCGCCAGGCCCTTCATCACCTTCAGGTGGCAGCCGATCAGGCCCTCACACCCGTTCTCGACGGCCTCGCCACCCGTCAACCGAGCGAGCAGGCTCGCCGGACCCTCGTCCACGACGTCCGCGCCGCCATCCCCAAGCATGCCGACCGCATCCTCACAGACCCCGCCTGGCCCGCCCTTGCCACGGTCCTCGCTGACGCCGAAGCCGGCGGCCACAAACCCCACCAGCTCCTCAAGGAAGCCGCCGGGCAACGCGAACTCACCACTGCCCGCCAACCCGCCCGCGTCCTGATCACCCGCATCCAACACACCAGCCTCAACCCCGCTCCCAACCCCCGAGCGGAAGCCGCCCGCCGACGTACCACCATGCGGGTATCCGCGACTGATCCGGGATCGGAATCGACCCAGTCCGCTACGCCTCCGGTGACTGCCCGCCCCATCAAGCGTCCACGGCTGTGAGGAAGCTGGCTCAGCCACCAAGGCTGTTACGCGAACTTCCCCCTGGCAGTCACGCGTGGGCTGCTGCCGCCATCCAAATATGCGAGGTAGTCGGCTGACATGGCTCTACTGCCGGCCGTGTGTCAGAACGTCACTACGCCTCCCGCTATTAGGGAGGTCAAATATCGGAGCAGCGGTGTCCTGTCACAGCAGCTAACACAATGATGTGTCTTGGCTCTGATGGCCAGCCGCACATTTCTTGATCGCTGGCGGACACGACTCTCCGCTCCCGGCCAAGTGATTGGCGGCAACCGCTATCGGTAAGGGCGCAGTGCTCGATGTAGTGCGGAAAACTCCTTGGATGGCGTGAGGCTGGGGATCTCCATCACTTCCTGCACTCTGCGGGCGTTACTGTCCATGCAGCTTGCGCGATCGGGAGAGATCTTCCAAGTCATGCCACTGGGGTAGAAATCCTTGTCTCCGCCGGGGCTGACGAGGGCGAGGGGGCCAACACTAACGTCAGTGCCGTCTGCATCGTGCAGCTGAATCGTCACAACTCCTATCCAAGGAGCCATGCCGGCCTCCTTTGCATCGGGTCCAACAGTGATGGAGAATCGATCGTTCTCGCCGGACTTCACATCGAAGCGTACCTCTTCGTCAGTCGATTTAGTGAATGGTGGCTTCGTTGAAATGGGGATCTCGATGGAGTAGTGCGCGGCAACGCCCAGTTCCCCTCCCGTGCCCGAGCACGTTTCGAGACTTTCGGAGATTGACACATTCGCGCTCACCTTTGTGATGACTGTCGAACCGCTACCTCGATTACGGACGGCAATATCAATCTCAGAGCCGCTGAGCCCGGTCACCTCCTTCTCTGTGTCCCCTGATGTCTCAACCCCCTTTAGCTTATTGGTGAATCGGGCACTTACCGCAGTAACTTCCAGGAGCCCTCTGCGTTCAGCTTCCCTTTCCCCGGTCTGTGCTTGGCTGTCACTGCTTACGGCCTGGCTCCACGCAGGGATCAATGCGATTATGCTGAATACCAAAGCTACCGATGCGATTATCACGCCCGGTGAGCGCCATCCATCCGCTGGCGCTGGCGCTGGCGCTGGCGCTGGCGGCGGAGGTGGCGCTGGCGGCGGAGGTGGTGGTGTAGGAGGATTCCCGCCCGTCGGGGGAGGTGGTGGTGTAGGGGGATTCCCGCCCGTCGGGGGAGGTGGTGGTGTAGGGGGATTCCCGCCCGTCGGGGGAGGTGGTGGTGGTGTAGGGGGATTCCCGCCCGTCGGGGGAGGCGGCGGTGGTGTAGGAGGATTCCCGCCCGGCTGCGGAGGCACAGACATCACCCTTCTTATCCGGAAAATCGAAAAAACTTCAGCCGAAAAATAGATCGCCGGTAGAAACGTCGTACACCGAGATCTCCTCTCCGTCGTGGCAGTAAATCAGGTCACTGGTTACCATCCGGACCGCACCTTTCAGCGGCGACGACCAGATGATTTCTCCGCCTGTGGTGTCAACTGCCGACACCTTGCGCCCCGCAGTGTTGGCCAGCACAAGTCCCGGAGGCCCAGGGAGCATTCCAGACGGAAACTCGACTTCTACCCGCCACTGTTCCTTGCCAGTTTCGGGGTCAAGTGCGAAAAGGGGCGCGTCGCCGTCAGTGTTAACGGGATGTGTGGCGATGAGGAAGTCGTCATGGAGTAGCATTTGCGTGTTATTTTCCGGCTCTGCAACCGGGACGGACCAGGCCGTCTTTCCTGTGTCGCCCCGCAAAGTGACGATCTCGCCTTCGGTCTGCACGTGGAGTAAGCCTCCCCCCGCGATCCAATCGCCATGAATTGGCATTGTGCGCTCCCATTGGACCTGGTTATTTGCTGTGGAGATCGTACTTACATCTCCCGGAGCCGTAACAAACAAGATAGTCCCGTCGACCTGAGGCTGTTCT
The DNA here is from genome assembly GCF_055635195.1 of Streptomyces sp. NPDC111628. Classification (NCBI taxonomy): domain Bacteria; kingdom Bacillati; phylum Actinomycetota; class Actinomycetes; order Kitasatosporales; family Streptomycetaceae; genus Streptomyces; species Streptomyces sp. NPDC111628. The sequence goes on from NZ_JBVKBZ010000005.1 coordinate 656,558, forward strand.
ACGTTACGAGCGCCGATCACATGAACTAGGTCACCCGACACTTTGACTTCCAGGTTGCTTGCCCTAGCAACCTTCCTATCCCAAATCAGTTCTCCGGTCTCACGATCCAATCCCACGGCCCCGAACGGCTCTACGCCCGTATGGGCGCAGATGACAGTTCCGCCATGTGAGACAAACCCGCGAGCTTGAGGAACTTCGGTTTGCCAAAGGATCTTGCCCGATGTCGCTGACAATCCAAATACGTGACCCTGTGTAGCGGCCAGTACAAACGCACCCGATCTTGCAATTTCTACTACCTGGTTCCCGGGGATTCGTTGACGCCACATCCGTTTTCCGTCAGCAGCGCATAGTGCTACGACCTCGCCGGTCGTGTCCCCTTCGCCCCCTCCGACCAGAATCTGCCCCTTGGCTGGGATCACCTGTGGGTAGTGCACTTGGCCTCCCGGGGCTGAGCTGTTGTCCTTGCTCAGGGCGCTGCGCCATTTGAGACGGCCGCTACGTGCTTCCCTCAGCCACGCCGTGTGGTTGCCCTCTGCCCCGAGCAGCCACGGACCAGACAAATGGAGTGAGGCCATCAAGCCTGAGAACGGCACGGGCCATACTGGCGTTCCAGACGACGGGTTCGACTGGGGCCAGGAAGGGCAGCGGTGGATGAAGCGATACTTTCCATCTGCTTTTCTGTCGCCTGAGCAGCCAGAAGCCCCGGCGAGAACACTGGCCAACGAGACGGCCCGTACTGCGAATGACCGCCTCGTCATGTAACTGGATGCCATGGGCTGACCGTCCATCCCTGCGCTCCTCCGGGAGAATCACGGCACATGAGCTGCCGCCGGACTTGATCGTCCGTGACCAACTCATGCGCTCCTCCGGGAGAATCACGGCACATGAGCTGCCGCCGGACTTGATCGTCCGTGACCAACTCAACGGCCCAAGATTTTAGGGCAAGACAACAGGCGTTGAGGGGCCAACTCGAAAGGTCAGGAGATCCTCCTACCCCTACTCGGTCGAAGTGCGCGGTGCGCGGCGAGACCATGCCCCTGGGCGCTATCAGCACCGGGGCTCCAGGGTGTGGCCCAGTTCGGAGTGTCCCAGGGCAGCGATACACACGGGTCTTGGAGTACCTTGCGTCACTTGCCCGCAAGCAGGCCACGAACTTCCTCGGCACAACCCCATGACAGCGTGACGCCAGCGCCGCCGTGCCCGTAGTTGTGCACGACTACAGAGTCGTCCTCCCGCCGGTCAGCCTCCACCCGGACGGTGGCCCGCGTGGGCCGGGCACCGATCCGGTGATCCAGAACTCGGGCTACGGCAAGACGGGGTTCCACCTCGGTACAGCGAGCGAGGATGCCGACTGCCGCCTCGTCGTCGAGGGCTAGGCCACCCTCACCGTCGATGGCCGTGCCGCCCAGGACGACGGTGTCGCCGTGTGGGTAGAAGCACAGCAGGTCCGGTGAGAGGCCGGTGTCCTCGGAAAAGAACTCGGTCAACCCTGGGTTGGTGACGACGACGTGCTGGCCGCGGATGGGCCGCAGGTCAGGGTCAGGGAGTAGATCCTTGGCACCGAGGCCCGTGCAGTTGACGATCACGGTGGCCGGGCCGGCGTCCGGGAGTGACGCCAGGCGTCGCCGCTCGACTGTTCCACCAGCGGCATCAAGCCGAAGCAGGAGGTAGTTGAGGTAGGTGGGCATGTCGATCAGCGGCACGATGAACCGGTAGCCGGCCGAGAATCCGGCCGGCAGCTCTGCCAGGCTGCACGGCCGGAAGCCGGGCAGGGTGGTGGCCCAGTCCGGTGGTGCCTCGGCTGTGCGGGATGCCTCGATGCCGCTGGTGAGCCGGACGCCCGTGGCCGGATCCTCGGCCAGCCTACGGAAGATCTCCAGCGAACGGTGTCCCCACCGGTCGACCTTGTCCTTCGGTTCGACCAGGTACGGACCCCACATCGCCCCGGCCGCCAGCGAGGTGACGCCCGGAACCTCCTCGGCGATGACATGTACCGAGACGCTGGCCTCGGCGAGAAGGACGGCGGTGGTGAGCCCTGCCACCCCAGCCCCGACAACGACAACACGCTCCCCTGCGGCCATGATCCTGACCCTAACGGCCGGGTGGTGTCGACGGGGCATGTTGAGCGAGGGCGTGCTCCAGGGTCGGCAGGAAGCTGCGAACGTGGGCGTTGCGCTGTCGGCGGCGCAGGTCTGCGGCGAGCTGGTGGAGCAGGGCCACGCTGCGTGGCGAGCGCACGACGTCGAGGCGGTCGGTGACGATCTGGCCGACCTCGCAGGCGGCCTCCAGATCACCATGGGCGCTGTAGCCCAGGGCCAGCCAGGCCCCTTCGAACATGGCCCTGCGCTGGCTGGGGTCGCCGCGCGGGACGTCGTACGCCCCGGACCGGAGCATCTCCGCACCCTGAGCGAGGAAACGTCGTCCCCGCGTACCGCCATCCGCCTTCAGCTGGGCGCGGCCCATCTGGACAAGGCCATAACCGGCCTGGCAGTCGAGGTGGTTGTCGGTGAGGAAGTACATCCAGCGGGGTTCCTCCTGGCCGCCGTCCCGGCTGGTGATCAGTTCGCGTGCGGCCCCACGGGTGTGGGCGAAGTCGTTGTCACGGTCGGCGGTGGCGTACGCGTACGCGAGCCGGGACAGGACGGATGCCCGTACGGCCGGCGGGGCGGCGTCGCTGGCGCGGCGAGCAGCCTCGCCGAGAGCGATGGCGTCCGCCGGGTGGCCCCGACTCGCGGCCTGGAACGAGAGGTCGCCGAGGATGTGGGCGCACAGGGGCAGGTCGTTGACCTGATGCGCCGCGCGTAGCGCCGTGGCGAAGTAGCGCTGCGCCAGACCGTGATCGGCAGCGTCGAAGGCCATCCAGCCGGCCAGCTGACCGATCTCCGCGAGCGCACGAATGAGACGGCTCGCGACGGCTGGAGCGTGACCGCCCTCGCGGATCAGAAGGCCGACCGCACGGAACTGGGCGCCTACATAGGGGAGATGCCGTGCTCCACCGTGCTCGTCATCGAGTGCGGAAAGCATGGGCAGGTGCTGTTCGACTTGGTCCACGAGTGGATCGGCGCCCACGGACGGCGTGATCCGATGCGTGTACTGGCCGCGCCCCGCGGTGCCGTCGAGGTACTGGGCGACGATCGCGAGGAGCCCCGCTCCCGAGATCGCGAGGAACCGGCGTCGGTCGACGAGCCCTCCCATCACCCAATCCTCCACGGTCGCCTCCATACCCTGCACGGTCCAGGGCCGTGCGAGATCCGTGTCGGCCGGAACGAGCGTCGAGGAGTCGCCCACGCGGCCCTGCCAGAGTTCGGCCACTGACACAGGTCTACCCAGTTCCTGGGAGAGCACGTAGGCGGCCATCATCGGTAACGGCGAGCGCGGCAACGAGCCGGCGTCCCGCCAGTGGTAGGGCGCCGACTCAGCAACCGTCCCAGCTCCGAACACCCTGTTGAGCTTGCGAGCGAGAGCCTTCGGGCTCCACCCGAGTTCGTCGAGACACCCCGCCAGTACGGCGTTGGGTTCCCCTGCCTGCGGTGCCACGTGCGACCACCTCTTGCCCCAGTGGTTCGTCCATCACTTCTCGCGCTCCCTCATAGTGCCGCCCTCGGGCCGCTGGTTCACCTGCCTCTTAACGAAGTTGACCGAGTTGACCCGTTGATCGGGTCCTGCACGACCCCGCTCCTCCGGTGTTCTTGGACCCCGGCGGAAGGCGCCGCCCTCGGTGCCGACGGAAAGAGGTGGGCCTTGAGATACCGCATGAGCACCGTGCGAAGCCGTCTCGGCGGTGTGCTGGACCACGACACCGAGCGTCCGGCCTGCGGCCCGGCGTGCGGGCATACCGAGGCCGCCTACGGGACCACGCTGATCACAGATCTGCCGTACGGGCCGAAGGCGGCCGATGTCGCCAGGCAGGCTGTGGCCGTTGCGCTCCACGGAGCCGAGGAAGTCCTCCTCCATGACGCCCGTCTCATTACGTCGGAGCTCGCGACGAACGCTTTCGCCTCTGGCAGCCCGCCCCTGGTCCTGTGCGTCGATCGCGCAACCCTGGCCACCGGCGGTCTGGAGGTCGAGATCACCGTCACCGACGGCGGCTGCTCTCAACGGGCACCGTATTCCCCGCAGGCTCCGGGCGAGGAGGCCGAATCGGGACGAGGTCTGGTCATCGTCGAGGCCCTGGCCGACGCCTGGTCGCTGTCCACCGGGGCCCACGGCACCCGGGCCTGGTGTCGGCTCACCCGGGAAGTTCGGTCCTCGACCGCCAGCGCCTGATGGCCTCGCCCGAGACACCACTCTTCGAAGGAGGCACCACCCAGTGCGCATCCACCATGCAACTTCACCGCCCCCGCCCACGGCCGTACCGGAGACGGTCCGGCGGCCCCGCATCATCGTCGCCCTCCACGAGGGCTTCTACGGCGCAGCGTCGGGCACGGGATTCAGCAACCGCGCCTTCCTTACGGCGCTCGCCCGCCTCCTGCCGCCGGGCCGCCTCTCCGTCATCACCCCGCACGTGCCGGAGACAGCGGGAGCGCACGACCAGCGGTGGGCCGGCGAGGTCCTGCAGATGCTTCGTCAGGCCGAGGCCGATGTCATCACGACCCCGGAGGTCCAGGCGGCGCCGGAGTCGATCCACGGTTCCGTGCAGCTGTGCGACTTGGTGGGCGAGGCGGCTATACGCATCGCTGGGCGAGCGAGCCGGTGCCTCCTCATCGGCCTCGACATCCCGTTCCTTGGACTGGCGCCCTACACGTCGCCGACCATGGACCTGCTTCTCGTTCCCCGTTCCATGACGGCGCTGACCCGGCCCAAGGACCTGTCCCGTGTTCGTTGGGAGCGGGAGGCCCTCCGGGCGGCAACGGTCCGTGGTGGGCGCATCGGCGCCATCTCCTCGCACATGCGGGGCCATCTCCTCGTCAACTACGCCGTCCCTCGGGGAAGCATCGTGAGCATCCCGAACGGGCTGATACGGGAGGAGATGGCCAGGCCGACCATCGTGCTGCCTCTGCCCTTCAAGGCCCGCGCCGGATTCCTTCTCGCCATGGGCCGTGCCGTGCCGACGAAGGGCTTCGATGACCTTCTGGAGGCGCTGCTCCTCCTCAAGCAGCGTGGGGTTCGCGCTCCGCACTTGGTCCTGGCGGCCGTGACCTCGGACGAACACGAGCGCCCCACCTCATACCAGGAGGACCTGGCGGCGCACATCCACGCACACGGCCTGGACGCGACCCTGATCACGCGCTTCACCCCGGCGATCCGCGCCTGGCTGCACAACCCGGCCCTGCGCGCGGTCATCGTTCCCTCACGCGAGGAGCCCTTCGGGCGCATCCCCCTGGAGGCGTTCGCGGCCGGAGCCGGCCCAGTGGTGGCGACCACGGCCGGCGGGCTCGCCCAGACGGTCGTCGAAGGCGAGACCGGCTTCACCGCCGCACCACGGAGCGCCAAGTCTCTGGCCTCCGCGCTCCATCGCGCCTTGACCGTCCTGCCCCGAGAACGTGACCGGCTCCGGAACGCCGGGGCGGCCCTGGTGCGCTCGCGCCATGACTACGAGGCCAGCATCGCTTCCGCCATCGAGCGCATCGCCCCTTGGGCCCTGGAGCCCGCGTCAAGCGCGGAAGGCCGATCGCGGTGAACCGGCCGGTCGTGTTGATCAGCCTGGAGTCCCCGCACTGCTTCTGGCGGCTGTCCGCCGAGCACGAACGGGCGCTGTCGGCCGCCTTCCCCGGAGTCGAGTTCCGTACGGCGACCGAGGAGACCGTGCCGCATCAGCTGGCCGAGGCGCACGTCTATTTCGGCTGGACGTTCAAGCCGTCGTGGTTGTTCGGTGCCCCGCACCTGAGGTGGATCGCCTCCCCGTCAGCCGGCACCGACCATCTGCCTGTCGCCGAGGCCCACTCTGTCGGAGTCGCTCTGACCCGCTCGTACGGGTTCCACGGCAGGCCCATGGCGGAGCACGCCATGGGGATGGTCCTGGGATTCTCACGTGGTCTGTTCATGAGTCAGCGGGTCCAGCGGAACCGGTCCTGGTGGAAGGACGACCTGGCGGAGGAGTTCTTGGACCTGGCGGGCGCGACGATGACCATCGTCGGCTGTGGCAGCATCGGCGAGCACCTCGCTCGCGCGGCCCGCTCCTTCGGAATGGACGTCGTCGGCGTTCGGCGCACGCCGCCGGTGGCCGTCGAGAGCGGGATCACGTGGATGCACGCGTCGGCAGTGCACCAGGCGGTCGCCGTCGCCGACGTGGTGGTCGACCTGCTGCCCGCCGCCCGGGCCACTGACCGCTTCTTCGACCATGACCTGTTCACGGCGTTCAAGCCGAAGTCCCTCTTCCTCAATCTTGGCCGTGCGACGACCGTAGACCAGTCGGCCCTGCTGGCCGCTCTCAACGCTGACCACCTTCGCGGCGCAGCCTTGGACGTCTTCGCCCCGAAACCGCTGCCGGTCCGCCATCCACTGCGGCTTCACCCGCGGGTCGTCCTCACGCCGAAGAGCTCCACGCTCAGCCGCACGTACATGGACCAGGCGGTCGCGTTCTTCGCCGACAACCTGCGCCGCTACCTCACCGACCAGCCGCTCAACGGCTTGGCCGAGGTGCCCGCTGCTCGCTCTCCCCTCGTAGGAGGCTGACTGATGCCCACCTCACGCCACCGCGACCTGGTTGCCGCTTTCGCGGCGACCGGCCGCAACCACCCCTACCTGGCCTTCACCCTCAACTCGCTCTGCAACCTGGACTGCGTGTTCTGCAAGCCCCGCTGCATGCCGGACTACGGGCACAAGGACCGCCCCCTGACCGCATCCGACTACGCGGCCATTGCCGCCGAGGCCGGCGGCTGGAAGATCAAGAAGGCGCACTGCTCCGGCGGCGAGCCGACCCTCCGGGCGGACATCCTCGACGTGATCGCGGGCCTGGCGGACGGCCTCGGGTCCGACGCCGCGATCGGCATGACCAGCCACGGCAACCTGCGTCGCGGCCTGAGCGTCGAGAAGCTCCACCGCGCTGGCCTGACGTACCTCAATCTCAGCCTCCACAGCCTCGACCCCGACCGGTCCGCCGAGATCATGGGCGGCGGCGACCCGCGCGTTACCCGGCGCACCCTCGACACCGCTCTCGCCCTCGGCCTGCGCGTGAAGATCAACTGCGTTCTGCAGCGCACCTACCTGGATGACGCCTTCGCCGTCGCCGAACTCGCCCGCGATCTGCCCATCGCCGTCCGGCTGATCGAACTCCAGAACATTGGCCCCGCCCAAGAGCTCTTCGACACCGAGTTCATCAGCGAGGCGGAGGTTCGAGACCGTCTCCACGAGTGGTTCGCGAACGCCGGCGAGGTGCGCAGGGACGAGCTCGGGGTCCGCAGCCCCGGGCAGTATCTTCGCCCGGACGGCTGGGCGGGCTCGATCGGCTTCATCTCGAACTCCAGCTGTGCCACCTGCTCCGACGCCAACCGCATCAAGATCACGCCCACGGGCGTGGCTCGCCCCTGCATCCTCCACAACCGCGACATCCCTCTGAAGCCCCATCTCGCCGACGGCACCCTCGGCAACGCCTTCGCCCACCTCTTCCAGGCCATGCTCGACCGCAACGCCAACGACGCCTGGCAGGGCTTCCACTACGTCGACTACGACCTGCGCTGGGACCGGATGGAGCGTCCCGAAGGCACCCCGGTCCTGCCGCTTCTCCCTCTCCTGACCACGGAAACGGCCCGGCCCTCCTGCGCCCGCGCATCCACCGAGGAGCGGTGATGGTCATGGTTGAGGCGCCCCTGTACCCAGGGCTCGGGGCGCTGTACGAGCGCGAGCTGGACGCTCACGGCGTCGGCGCGGCGATGCTCACCCACAAGTGGCAGCCGGCCGACCTGCTGGCTCCCCACTCCGACATCGACGTACGGATCGTCCTCCCAGAGGCACCGACGGACTGGGAGGAGTGGAACCACCGCTTGGCCGCCGCTCACACGGCCGCGGTCGGCAGGGACATCTCTCACAAGCGTCTCTTGGAGCACCCGCCCGGCTTCGCGTTCACCATGGTCGAGGCTGACGGACGGTTCGTCTCCGCGCCCGAGCTGGCGACCTGGTCGCTGATCAGCGGGAGCGTCCGTGACTTCCAACGCTGGAAGTCTCGGGCCCAGATGGCGCCGTGGCGCGAGGTCGACGAGCGGTTCTACCGGGGAATCCTCCAAGCCCGGCTGGGCGGCCGGTACCAGCTGGCGGCGGACAGCACCGACAACGTGGTGGAGGACGTCGCCGCGTACCGGCGCCACTGCGTGGCCTGGCACTACCTCGCCCCGTGCTGGTTCGCCGCAGCCGCTCTCGCGACACGGACCCGCTGCCCCGGCAAGACGGCCGCCCTCACGCAGTGGCGGCCGGACGGGCTGGACGGGTACGCCGAACTGTTTCTCGGGCACGCCGACGACCGGTCCGACGCTCGCCCTCGGGGCCCGCGTCACCTGCTTCGCACGGCCCATGTCGCGCTGGAGGCGGCGATGCGCCGCGTTCCCGACGCGCCCAGCACCGTCGGCGAGTGCGACTTTCACGCCGACACCGACTGGGTGATGACAGCCGGGATGCTCCGCGTTCGCGTCGCCCGCTGGCTGTACTACCTCGACCCGCCGCCCGGTGTCGCGACCGAGTATCTGATCCGGCGCGAAGCTAAGGAACTCCGATCCGCCGCAGGGACCTTGAACGCGCTCGCGGCCGACGAGACCACTCCCGCCAAGCGGCTGGCCGCCCGAATGGCGAGGCTGATCCCCACTAGCCCGACCACCGCCGGCACCCTGCGCGCGACCCTCGCGCTCTGGCACCAGCAGAGGTCCACCGTGCAGGACTTCCTCAGTCACACCCCCGGTGACATCCACCCCTGACACAAGGAGTCCCGCCATGCCCGCGCGTGCACCCCTGCCCCGCACCCTCAAGACGGCCAAGGTCAAGATCACGACCAAGTGCAACCGGTCCTGCGACTTCTGCATCTTCGCCGACGGCGCCCAGGGCGAGAACATGCCCATGGAGCTGTTCTCCACCATCCTGGCCAGGCTGGAGACCATCCCGTTCCAGCAGTTGCACATCAACGGTGGCGAGCCCACGGTGCACCGGGACTTCCCCGCCCTCAGCGACGCGGCCCGCGCCCGCCTGCCCGACAAAGTCATGGTCCTCGGCACGAACGCCATTACTCTGGCCCGCAACAAGCGGATCATGGATGCCACTCTCCGCTCGTACGACCAGGTCCTCATCGGCTGCGACGACGAGCACGAGAACTACGACGAGGTCCACGCTGTGGTGCCCCGCCTCCGCGAGGCCGGCAAGACCGTGGTCATCAACAGCGTCTTGGAAGGCATCAGCGCCGCCCGCCTCACGCAGCTCGCGAGGCTGTGCGACACGTACGGCGCCATCCACGTCACCAACCACGTGCACCACGTCGACGTCGGCCAGCCGGCGAACGAGCTGCGTGGCCTCTGCGACCGCTATCTCGACCAGCACCTGATGATCGAGATGGACGGGTCCTGCTACCGCTGCTTCAACGCCATGGCGAAGGACGACAGCGAGTTCAGCATCTGGGACGAGGACTTCGCGGCGAAGGTCTTCGCGCCCCGAGGCCACCACTTCCGCTTCTGCCTGCGCTGCCACGAGTACACCGACTCCGGCGCCGCCCTCCTCCCCGCCCCGGCCCTCACCGTCTGACCCCAGACCGGAGGTACATGACCATGCCCGCAGTCCTCGGACTGAACTTCCACCACGACACCAGCGCCGCCTTAGTCGTCGACGGCCGCCTCTACGCGGCCGAAGAGGAACGCTGGAGCGGCGTCAAGCACAACCACCCCACCCGCAAGGGCACTCTCACCATCCCGACCCGCGCGCTCCAGTGGTGCCTGGAGGCCGCCGGCCTCGAACCGCAGGACATCGACGTCGTCTGGGCCGCCTCCATGCGCCCCAACCCCGCCGCCGGCTGGTGGCTGGCCGAGGAGCGCGACGAACTCGCCGCCCTCCTGCCCGTCCCGCTCGGCGAACACCTCCGCCTCCTCTCCCACCACACGGCCCACGTGCTCTCCGGCTATCTGCTCTCCCGCCCCGAGCACGCAGCGGGCCTCGTCATCGACGCCGGCGGCTCCTCCCTCGGGTCCGACTTCGGTCCGGGGCGGGAGCGCATCACCGGGTACGACCTGCGCCCCGATCGCATCGACCGCCTCCACCAGGGCATGCCGACCGTTGTCCCCAGCCCGGCCGGGCCCCGGCGCGTCCACTCCTCCCTTGGCCACTTCTACCGGAACCTCGCCCGACGAGTGATCCCGCCCGGCGACGAGCCCGAGGGCAGCATGATGGCGCTCGCGGCCTTCGGCGACCCCCAGCGCTACGCAGCTCAGCTCCGGGATCTCGTACGGCTCGGAGACGACGGCGAGGTGCGCATCGAGTACCCGTGGGGCACGGCGGACAGCGGCACCCCGCTGCTGCTCGGTAGCCGGGCCTGGACCGCCGACAATGTCGCGGAGCAGCCAGAACACGTACGGGCCGACCTGGCCGCCGCCGTTCAAGAGGTCTTCGCCGAAACGGTCGTCCACGTCGCCCGACACCTGCAACGTCTCACCGGATCCTCGACGTTGGTGTTCTCGGGCGGGTGCGCCCTGAACTCCCACCTCAACGGTCAGCTGGCCGCCGACAGCGGCTTCGACACCCTCTTCGTGGCACCGGCCCCGCACGACGCGGGCACCGCCGTGGGCGCCGCGCTCTACGGCTGGCACTACCAGCTCGGGCAGGAGCGCCTCCCTGTGCCGACAGACGCGGCCTGGGGCCCGCACCCGGGTGCCGTGCCAACGCCAGCGGTGCCGACTGGGTACCGCGCCCTGACCGGCCTCGGACGGGGACTGGAGCCAACCGTGGCCGCGCTGCTCGCGGAACAGCACATCGTCGGCTGGGTGCGGGGGCCGCTCGAATTCGGGCCGCGTGCCCTCGGTCATCGCTCGATCCTTGCCCACCCCGGTCACACCGCCACGCGTGATCGACTCAACGCGATCAAGAAGCGAGCGACGTACCGTCCCTTCGCCCCGGCTGTCCTGGCCGAACACGCCACGGAGTGGTTCATGTCGGCGGGCGACCCCTTCATGAACCGCGTCGCCACTGTCCGACGATGCCGGGCCAACCGCATCCCCGCAGTCACCCACCATGACGGCACCGCCCGCGTCCAGGCTGTCGACCCGGACCATCAGGGCCTGCGCGAACTCCTGGAGCAGTTCCACGAGCGCACCGGACTGCCGCTGCTGCTGAACACCTCGTTCAACCGAAAGGGCACCCCGATCCTGCGGACCGCCGAGCAGGCCGTGGCAGCGGCGGCTGACCTCGGCCTCGACGCCCTGGCGGTCGGGGACACTCTCCTGCTCGCCGACCACGTGTCCGACCCCCGCGCCACGGCTCTCCTCACGAGGTGAGGCGGATGAACCCCACCGACCTGGACCACGTCCTCACCGTGCTCGGCGCCGCCGTGTGGAGCACAGACGAGCAGTCCTTCGCCGAAGTCGCCAGCACCCTCGCCCTCACCGTCTACGACGGCCACACCCGCGACCAGGGCACCCCGTACCTGGAGCACCCGTTGGCCGTCGTCACGCTCTTGCGCACCGAAATCGGGGTCAGCCATCCCGAGACCCTCGTCCTCGCCCTTCTCCACGACGCCCTGGAAGTGGCTCCCGAAGCGGAGGTGCTGCTCGTCCAGCACCTCGGTGACCGATTCACCGCCCGCCTGCGTGCCATGACGGCCGACCACCGCCTCGAACAGCGTCCCAAGGTCGCCGGTGACGAAACCAACTGGCGCTTCAAGCAGGCCGCGCTCCCATCCGAGGACCTCCTCGTCCGGTTCGCCGACCGCCTTCACAACCTGCGCGACCTTGCCCTCTCGCCCGACCTTGACCGGCGCCGGCGGTTCCTCCGGAGCCTGGAGGACTTCTACCTCCCGATCGCCGACGCCGCCCGCGGCCTCAGCCCCCACCTGGCGGCCATGCACGCGCTGCTCCACGCCGAGTACGACCGACACCAACAGGAGGTACGTCCGTGAAGCGGATCGTCTACTCGATGGAGCCGGTCGGCCGGACCGGCGGCCGGGTCTACCTACGCATGCTCCACGAGGCGACGGCCGACGACGTGGAGTGGCGCACGGTCCCGGACCACAAGCGCACCTACCGGGTCCGCCGCTGGCGCAAGCTCCGCCACCTCGCCCGCCTGGCCCCTTCCATACGGGCGCTGCACGGCACCACCGGCACCTTCGTGTGGGACGACCTGAGCCTGCTGCTCTTCACCCCGGAGATGCGGGCTCGCACGGTGTTCCTCCTCCACCACTACGAGCCGTTGCAGCACGACTCCGCACCCGTCGAGGCCATGCTCTGGGAGCACCTGTTCCGGACGCTGCCGCAATGCGCCGCCGTGGTCTGCGTCGCCCCGTACTGGGCGGACTTCCTCCAGGCCCGAGGCATCCGAAACGTGCGGGTGATCTACAACGCCTTCGACATAACGGAGGTCGAGCGGGCACGCGGCTTCGACCGCGCCGAATGCCGCGCCGAGTTCGACCTGCCCCCGGACACGATAGGCGTGTACGCGGGCAAGGCCGTGCACTGGAAGGGAACCGAGGAGGTCTCAGCGGCCCTGGCGAGCGCGCCTGGGCTGCGGGTGATCACCAGTGGCAGTAACACCATCGGCTTCGACGGCGCCCACTACGACGTGGAACGCGAGCGGTACCTGCGGCTGCTGTGCGCGTGCGACGTCGGCGTCTTCCTCCCCCGGATGCGGGAGGGCTGGAGCCGCTGCGCGGCCGAGGCCCTGCTGCTCGGCCTGCCCTGCCTGATCCGCCCGGTGGCTGGACTGGGCGACCTCGCTGCGCTGACCGGTCAACCGGCGCCGGACCTCGACCGCCTGCCGACGCAGGTCCGGGAACGCGCGGTGGCGCGCCAGACCGAGGCCAAGGCCGCATACGAGGCCCTGTCCCGGTTCGATCTGAACTACTTCGGCAACGCCTGGGGCGACCTGCTGGCGCAGGTCGCCTGACCAACGGCTACGCCTGCGTAGCGGCCAGCTTCTTGGCCGTGGCGTCCAGACGGGCCAGCACGCGGTCCCGGCCGAGCAGCTCCATGGACTCGAACAGAGGGAGTCCGATCGTCCGGCCGGTGACCGCGACCCGGATGGGCGCCTGGGCCTTACCCAGCTTGAGGCCGTGCTTCTCGCCGACGGCGAGAAGCACGGCCTTCAGGTCGTCCGCCTTCCAGTCCGCGACAGTGGCCAGTTCGGCACGGGTGTCGGACAGGATGTCGCCGGCGCCGGCCTTCATCGCCTTGTTCCACGACGCTTCGTCCTCGACCGGCTCGTCGAGGAACAGGAAGTCCACGTAGCTGGTGATCTCCGACAGAAGCGCCAGTCGGGTCTGGGCCAGCGGGGCCGCCGCCTCGAAGAGGTCCTTGTCGAACGCCTCCGGCGCCCACGGCGCGTACGGGGGGACAAGCCACGGCGCACAGGCGTTGGCGAACTGCTCCGGCGAGAGAGCGCGGATGTAGTCGCCGTTGAACGCCGTCAGCTTCTTCACGTCGAAGAAGGCCGGCGCGGTGTTGACGTCCTCGATCCGGAAGAGCTGCTCCAGCTCCTCGTGCGGCATGATCTCCCGGTCGTCACCGGGCCCCCAGCCCAGGAGCATGAGGTAGTTCACCATCGCCTCGGGCAGGAAGCCCTCGGCGAGGTAGTCCTCCAACGCGACCTTGTCACGGCGCTTGGACAGCTTCTGCCGCTTCTCGTTCACGATCACCGGCAGGTGCGCCCACACCGGTGGCTTGGCGCCGAGCGCCTCCCACAGCAGCTGCTGCTTCGGCGTGTTCGACAGGTGCTCCTCACCGCGGATGACCTGCGTGATTCCCTCGTCCAGATCGTCGACCACGTTCGCGATCAGGAAGACAGGGGACCCGTCACCACGGGCGATCACGAAGTCCTCGATGGCATTGTTCGGGAACGCCGGCTCCCCGCGGACCAGGTCGACCACGACGGTCTCACCCTCGTCCGGCGTCCGGAACCGCAGCGCCCGCCCCTCCTCGAAGGCCAGCCCCCGGCCCCGGCAGAACCCGTCGTAACCCAGGTGATCCGAGCCCGTGCGCTCCTTCAGCTGCTCCCGGGTGCAGTCGCAGTAGTACGCCCGACCGGCCGCGAAGAGCTGCAGACCCGCTTCCCGGTGCCGATCGGCGTTGTGCGACTGGAAGTACGGCCCCTCGAACGCGGCGTCCTCTTTGTGGATGCCGATCGCCGCGAGGGCGCTGATGATCCCGTCGATCCACTCCGGCTTGTTCCGGGCCGCGTCTGTGTCTTCGATCCGCAGGACGAACGTACCGCCGGACTGTCGTGCCACGGCCCAGTTGTAGAGAGCGGACCGTGCACCACCGACATGGAACATGCCGGTCGGGGACGGGGCGAAACGAACGCGAACCGGGGCAGTAGACATGCGCTCCAGGGTACCGATGGCGGGCACCGACCTCGGCCACTCCACCTACTCCAGTGCCGACCTTCTTTGGACGCCCCAGTTCGTGGTGGCCATCGGCTGCCTGCTCGTCGTGGCCTGGACACCAAGCCCGGAGAGGGGGACAAGGTTCTCTACCCCCTTGACGGATGATCGCCCTCAGCGCGGATGAATGCTGGCGCGTCGTGCTGCAGGCCAACGAGCTCTGTGGGTATGCCTTCCACGACGCCGGAGAGCTACCGGAGCTCACGATTCCCCGCCTCGTACGCCGCATCACCGCGAGTATCGGGGCCCGCGCCGCCACCGGCGTGACTGTTTACTGCGAGCATGACGCCTGAAGCGGCTCCGTAGCCAGGGAGCCCTGCTCTGCCTTGTCGAAGACCCCGAGTAACAATCGCCTCGCCCAGCTGAGCCGAGCGTTCCCACCCGACGCGGCCACGTGTGTCAGTGCGACACGCTAGCCTGCTGGCGTGATTACAGGTGAGCTGAAGAGCAAGATCGACCGACTGTGGGACGCCTTTTGGTCTGGGGGGATCTCCAACCCACTGGAGGTCATCGAGCAGATCACCTACCTGATGTTCATCCGGCGGCTCGACATCCTGGAGCAGGCCAAGGAGAACCGGGCCAATCGCACCGGGCGGGCGGTCGAGAACCCAATCTATGCGGGCGATACCCAAGTCCTGCGCTGGTCGGTGTTCATCAACGAGTCCCCTGAGAACATGCTCACCAGGGTGCGTGACGGTGTCTTCCCCTGGTTGCGCACGCTGGGTGGTGAGGGGTCCACGTATGCGCACCACATGAAGGACGCGCGGTTCACCATCACGACCTCGAACCTGCTCGCCAAGGCCGTCGACATGATCAACGGCATCGATATGGGCGACAAGGACACCAAGGGTGATCTCTACGAGTACATGCTCAGCAAGATCGCCTCGGCTGGGCAGAACGGCCAATTCCGTACGCCCCGGCACATCATCCAGTTGATGGTAGAGATGATGGCTCCGCAGCCGGGCGACGAAATCTGTGACCCGGCGTGCGGCACGGCCGGCTTCCTAGTGGCCTCCGCCGAGTACGTCGAGCGCACACACCGAGAGGCGCTGTTCGAGCCGGCCCAGCGGCAGCACTTCAACGAGAGCATGTTCCACGGGTTCGACTTCGATAGCACCATGCTGCGTATTGGCAGCATGAACATGCTGCTCCACTCGGTGGAGAACCCTGACATCCGCTACCGCGACTCGCTGGCACAGAGCGCAGCGGGCGAGGCCGATCGGTACTCCCTCATTCTCGCTAACCCGCCCTTCCGTGGAAGCCTCGACTACGATGCTACGGCGGCAGACTTGCAGAAGGTCGTCAAGACCAAGAAGACAGAGCTGCTGTTCCTCGCTCTCTTTCTCCGCCTGCTCAAGCCGGGCGGCCGCGCAGCAGTCATCGTGCCGGACGGGGTGCTCTTCGGTGCGACCAAGGCGCATCGAGCGCTGCGACAGCTGCTCATCGAGCGTCACAAGCTGGACGCGGTAGTGAAGCTGCCAGGGGGTGTCTTTAAGCCGTACGCGGGGGTCTCCACAGCCATCCTGTTCTTCACCAAGACCAACAGTGGAGGCACGGACAACGTTTGGTTCTACGAGGTCACCGCCGACGGCTGGAGCCTTGACGACAAGCGCACTCCCCTGCTGCCGGGGGGCAAGCTCGGACCGTTCGTCGGCGATGGTGTGCTGAGCGAGGAGGAGCACGCCAAGAACAATTTGCCTGATGTGCTGGCGCGCTGGCGACGCCGCAATGGAAGCGAGCAAGAGCGGGGAAGGACAGAGCAGAGCTTCTGCGTCCCCAAGTCCGACATCGCCGCACAGGACTACGACTTGAGCCTGAACACATATAAGGAGATTGTTCAGGAGGAGGTTGAGTACCGGGATCCAGCCGAGATCATGGACGAACTTGCCCGCATCGAGGCTGAGATTCAGCAGGGGATGAGCAGCCTCAAGGGGATTCTGGCGTGAACAAGACCGAGCTACCCTCGAGGTGGACAGTGCTCCGCCTGGATGATGTCGCAGAAGTCCGGCTCGGTCGCCAGCGGTCGCCGAAAAACCACACCGGGGATCACATGCGTCCATACCTCCGCGCTGCCAACGTGGATTGGAACGGTCTCAAGCTCGATGACGTGAAGGAGATGAACTTCACCGACGCCGAGCTTGAGACCTACAGGCTCCTCCCAGGTGACATCGTCATGGGGGAGGCTTCCGGCAGCCCCGGCGAGGTAGGGAAGCCAGCTCTGTGGAACGGGGAAATCCCCGACTGCTGCTTCCAGAACACGCTGCTGAGGGTTCGTTCAGGAACTCAAGTCGACCCCCAGTTTCTGCTTCTTCAGTTGCGTAGCGAGGCGTTGCGAGGTGCATTCGCTCAGGGTGCACGCGGCTCCGGCATCCACCATCTCGGTGCTGCGAAACTTGCCGCTTGGCCCATTGTCCTCCCGCCGCTGGCAGAGCAAAGGCGAATCGCGCATGTCCTGAATCATGTGGACGGACTATGCGTCAAACGTCGCGAGGTCATCACGCTCCTCGACGAACTCGCCCAGTCCGCCTTCCTTGATATGTTCGGCAATCCAGTCACCAACCCCCTTGATCTTCCGCTATCAAACGTGGAAGAAATTGCAGAGAAGGTTACAGACGGGGAGCATCTGACACCCAAGAGGGAAGCGAGTGGCATTAAGCTTCTCTCGGCGCGAAACGTGCGGGATGGATATCTTGACTTCTCGAACGTTGACTTTGTCGGAATTGACGAGTGTGAGCGGATTCGGAAGCGTTGTGACCCCCGTCGCGGAGATGTGCTTGTTTCATGTTCCGGGACGATTGGGCGAGTAGCGGCCGTCGAGACGGACGAGCCGTTGACTCTTGTCCGCAGTGTAGCTCTAATCAGACCCCGCACTAGCCGGGTTACTACGGCTTATCTCGCCGGCTACCTCCGAACGCCGGCGCTGAAGGCACGCATGATTCAGCGAGCGAACGCCTCCAGCCAGGCGAATCTATTCCAGGGGCCAATCAAGGAACTTCCCGTTCTTGTTCCGCCGCTTCAGATGCAAAAGGAATTTGGGGAGCGAGTTGATGGAATCGCCAGACTTAAGGAATTGCACCAGCTTCACCTTGCCGAGCTCGACTCCCTGTTCACCTCGCTCCGGTACCGCGCGTTCCGCGGCGAGCTCTGACCGGACGACGCTTTTCCTGGCGCCTGATCGCTGCCACGTGCCCGCACGTCCCTGTATCGCTCAGCCCACCTCCCGCACCAGTGAAAGGCCACTACCGTGAGTAACTTCAGGTTCCTCCAGGCCGAGTGGCCAGGACTGCACACCGAGGCGGTCCGGGCAGAGAGGCTCGCGTACGCGGATCCGCGGGCGTCCGCGTTCTATGCGCGCCGGGTGCTGGAGCTCGCGGTGACGTGGCTGTTTGAAGCGGACGACACGCTCAAGCTGCCGTATCACGATGATCTAGCGGCGTTGATCGCCGAGCCAACACTGGTGAAGGTGGCCGGTCCTGCAATCCGGGCGAAGATGGATGTGATTCGGCGGCAGGGGAACGTCGCCGTGCACCGCAAGACGCCCATCGTCCCGAAGGACGCGGTGCGTACGGTCGCTGAGCTCTTCCATGTCCTGTATTGGATGGCCCGCACCTACACCCGCGACCAGGCCCAACTGCCGGCGCCCACGCTGGCCTTCGACGCAGCGCTGATACCTAGACCAGTTCCGGCCGAGGTCCGGATCGCCAAGCAGGCCGAGCTGAAGGCACAGGCCGAGAAGTATGCCGCGCAAGATGCGGCGCTCGCTGCCGAGCGGAAGAAGAATCAGGATCTCGACGCTGAGATCGCCCAACTGCGTGCGCAGATCAAGGCAGCCAAGGCCGCGAACGAAGCGCAGCCGGACACTCATGACTACAACGAAGCCGAGACTCGAAGCCTGATCATCGATCTCCTGCTCAAGGAGGCCGGCTGGGCGCTGGATCAGCCGAGGGACCGTGAATACCCGGTCACGGGGCTGCCCACGTCGGCCGCGCCCTCTGGTAATGGCAAGGTCGACTACGTCCTGTGGGACGACGACGGTAAGCCCTTGGCTGTCGTTGAGGCCAAGCGGACCACTCGCGATCCGAAGCAGGGCAAGTACCAGGCGACGCTCTATGCCGATGCCCTGGGAACGCAGTTCAAGCAGCGGCCGGTAATCTTCTACACCAACGGCTATCGAACGTACCTGTTCGACGACCTCAACTACCCGCCCCGCGAGGTCCAGGGCTTCTACACCAAGGACGAGCTGCGTCTCCTCGTTCAGCGCCGGGCTAGTCGCCGCAACCTCGCCAAGCTGCCGATCAACGAGCAGATCGCCGGCCGTCACTACCAGTCCCGCGCGATACGGCGAATCGCCGACTCCTTCGAAAAGGACTCCCTGCGCCACGCCCTGCTCGTGATGGCGACCGGCTCCGGTAAGACCCGCACCGTGATCGCGCTGAGCGACTTGATGATGCGCGCGAACTGGGCCAAGCGCATCCTCTTCCTTGCCGACCGCAAGGCCCTGGTAAAGCAGGCCACCAACGAGTTCAAGAAGCATCTGCCCGGCGCCCCGGTGATCAACTTGCTGGAGGAGAAGGACCCCAACGCGCGGGTGTTCGTCTCCACCTACCCGACCATGATGAACCTGATCGACCAGACCGACGCCGAGGGCCGCCGTACCTTCGGCCCTGGCTTCTTTGATCTGATCGTCATCGACGAGGCCCATCGTTCGATCTACCAGCGGTACGGCGCGATCTTCGACTACTTTGACTCGCTTCTCGTCGGCCTGACCGCGACGCCCAAGGACGAGGTCGACCGGAACACCTATCGGCGTTTCGAGCTCGAAGACGGCGTGCCCACTGACGTCTACAGCCTGGACGAGGCGGTGGCCGAGGGCTACCTGGTGGCGCCCCGGGCTGTCGACGTACCGCTGAAGTTCCAGCGTGGCGGCATCAAGTACGACGACTTGTCCGATGAGGACAAGGAGAAGTGGGATGAGACGGAGTGGAGCGAAGACGGTGACATTCCTGACGAGATCACTACGGAGGAGCTGAACAAGTACCTCTTCAACGCCGACACCGTCGACAAGGTTCTGCAGACACTTATGACGCACGGCCTGAAGGTCGATGGTGGCGACAAGCTCGGCAAGACCATCATCTTCGCCGCCAACAATCACCACGCGGAGTTCATCGCCGAGCGCTTCGACAAGAACTATCCACATCTCAAGGGCGCCTTCGCGCAGGTCATTACCTATCGTAAGGAGTACGCCCAGAGTCTGATTGACAAGTTTTCTGACGCGGCGGAGCTTCTCCAGATCGCCATCTCCGTGGACATGCTGGACACCGGCATCGACGTCCCCGAAGTCGTCAACCTTGTCTTCTTCAAACTAGTGCGCTCCAAGACCAAGTTCTGGCAGATGATCGGCCGCGGTACTCGTCTCGCACCGGACCTGTTCGGTCCGAACCGAAGCAAGGACGGCTTCCTGGTCTTCGACCTGTGCCAAAACATCGAGTTCTTCAACCAGAACCTGATGCGCGCCGAAGGCAAGGTTGCCCCCTCGCTGAGCCAGCGAATTTTTGAGCGGCGCGCTGATCTGCTTCTTGCCCTCGATGACAGTTCCGCTCGCGATCACCAAGCGGCTGCGGTGATCGCCGCTCAACCTGAGTCTGATGGCACGGCGACTGAATCCGGCCTGCGTTGGGACCTCGCCACCCGGCTGCACGACGAGGTCACAGCGATGAACCCGGAGAATTTCCTGGTCCGCCCGCACCGCGAACAGGTTGAAACCTTCGCCGACTTCGATGCCTGGGTTGCGTTCACGCCCGACGCTCACGGCGAAGTCATCGATCACCTCGCCGGACTTCCGACCGCCTTCCGCGACAAGGACGACGCCGGCGAGGAGGCCAAGCGGTTCGATCTTCTCGCGCTCCGACTCCAGCTTGCCGTCGTGAATGGAGAACCGAGCTTCACCCGTCTCCGTGATCAGGTTCAGGAGATCGCGTCTACCCTGCTCGATCAGCTGACCATCCCTGCGATCAAGGCGCAGCAGATCCTGCTCGACGACGTCGCAGGCGACGCGTGGTGGCAGGACGTCACGCTGCCCTTGTTGGAGACCATGCGCCGCCGCCTGCGCGGCCTCGTCCGGCTCATCGAGAGGACCAAGCGCAGCATCGTCTACACCGACTTCGAGGACGAGCTCGGTGAACTGACCGCAGCCAGCCTGAGTGGTATGGAGATCGGCACGGACCTCACCCGCTTCGAACAGAAGATCCGGATCTATCTCAACACGCACCAGGACCAGCTCGCCGTCCAGAAGATTCGCCGCAACAAGCAGATCACCGCCCTCGACCTGTCGGAGCTGGAGAAGATCTTCGTCGAGGCCGGACTCGGCACCCCGGCCGACATCGACTACGTCAAAGACGCCAAGGGCGGCCTCGGGCTGTTCCTGCGGTCGCTCATGGGGTTGGAGCGCGAGGCGGCGGCCCTGGCCTTCGACACCTTCCAACAAGGCAAGACGCTCACGGCCAACCAGCTCCGCTTCGTCAACGAGCTGATCGACTACCTGGCACGCAACGGCACGATAGACGTCGATGCGCTGTACGAGTCGCCGTTTACCGCCCTCGCTCCGACCGGACCTGAAGCAATCTTCCCTGAGGCTGAGGTGGATGACATGGTGTCCGTCATTTATTCGATCCGCTCCACTGCCGTCGCTGCCGACGGCGCGGCGTGATCAACGAGACACGGAGAAGAGGCAATGGGCCAACAAGAGATCGCTGATCAGTGCCCTGGAACTGGGCAGCACGGGCACATGGACGAGAACGCCGTGGGTGACGAGTGGTACATCGTCTGCCACGTGTGCGGAACCAAGTGGGCGGGAGGCAGCACCCTTCTTGAGCCTCACAGGGATCTGCGCAAGCGCTGAGAGTTGGCCGCTCTTGCGTGAGCATTGCGTGAGCGGACGGCGTGACACCTGATGGACTACGCGTCACAGCGAACAAGGGCGTAGCTTTCTGACCTGGGAGAAACGGATCCCGAGTCAGCAGTCGGCACCTGCCGTCACGATCATGCAGGCCCTCGTAATGCGTAGGTCTCGGGTTCGAATCCCGAAGGCGGCTCCATTTGAACCCCAGGTCACGTAGCTCGTGGCTTGGGGTTTTCTGTTGCTTGGGGCATGACGGGTCACACGGTCGGGTTGCGGTGTATGTGGCCACCGCCGTGGAAGCGAACTGCGTCCCCCGGCACCCCATACTTTCTGACGCTCCTGGAGCTGCTCTCGCCGTGACGGCGCTGCTGGTCACGCCGCCGCCGGTGCTTCGGCACGTGGCAGAGGTGTGATGCCTGTCGCGTCAGCGGGCAGGAGAGCTCGTGACCCTGGGAGGCGGATATGGCGCGTGATCGGATCGGACTGTCCGAGGTGCTGGCAGCGGCGGAGGAGGCCGCGCCGGTGCGCTCCCTCGATGTCGTGGCGGGCAATCTCCGGGACCGGTTCGGCGCGCGGTACGTGTCGTTCCTGTTCGTCGACGTCGTCGGTCGCCGCCTGCTGCGGGTCAGCGAGGAGGCGGACACGCAGCAAGGACACCGTGCCGATCAGATTCCTCTGGCCGGCAGTGTCTACGACGAGGTTCTGCGTACCCAGAAGCTGGTCCAGGCGCCGGAGGGCGGGCAGGGGCAGCGGGTGCTCGCTCCGGTCACCAACCGCGGGGACACCATCGGGGTCCTGGAGCTGTTCCTCACTCACGTCACACAGGAGGTGCTGGAGCAGGTCGAGGAGGCCGCGCACGCGCTGGCGTACATCATCGTCACCGACCGACGCTTCACCGACCTCTACCACTGGGGCAACCGCACTG
This sequence comes from Streptomyces sp. NPDC111628, assembly GCF_055635195.1. Lineage (NCBI taxonomy): Bacteria > Bacillati > Actinomycetota > Actinomycetes > Kitasatosporales > Streptomycetaceae > Streptomyces > Streptomyces sp. NPDC111628. The sequence goes on from NZ_JBVKBZ010000005.1 coordinate 678,872, forward strand.
CCTCGGTGAGCCTGGCCGCCGAGATTCAGAGACAGCTGCTGCCCTCGGCCCCCTGCTGCGAGGCGGCCGAGTTCGCCCTCGCCGGCGCGCTGGTTCCGGCTTCCGACATCGCCGGCGACACCTACGACTACAGCCTCGACCACGACATGCTGCATCTGTCCGTCACCGATGCCATGGGCCACGACGTCGACGCCTCCCTGATGGCGACCCTGCTGGTCAACGCCTCCCGCGGCGCCCGCCGCGCCGGAATGAACCTCAAGGAGCAGGCCCGCCAGGTCCACCAGGCACTCCTGGACCACGGACGGCGCACCTTCGCCACCGGCCAGCTGTTGCGCATCGCCCTGGACGGAAGCGGCGCGCAGCTCGTCAACGCCGGCCACTGCTGGCCGCTACGGCTGCGCGACGGCACGGTCGACGAAATCAAGCTCGACATCGACCTGCCCTTCGGCGTCGTCGCACAGGGCCCCTACCAGGTACAGGACATCGATCTGCGCCCCGGCGACCGTCTCGTCCTCTATACCGACGGCATGCAGGAACGCCAGGCCGCGACCGTCGACCTTCCCGGCCTCATCCGTACCACCGCGACTGAGCACCCCCGCGAAGTCGTACGCACTCTTGTCGCGGCGGTCACCGACGCATGCGACGGCCATCCGCAGGACGACGCCACCGTCATCTGCCTGGACTGGCACGGCCCCCGTACCGCGGGCCGCAGTGGGAACGCCGAAGCCGGCATCTGACCCGGCCGCGGCAGCCGGTTGGACGGGAGGCCCGGTGCGCTCAACCCTGTGTTTCCCAGGCTTCGGCGAGGCTGCCGTGGACGGTGAAGATGCTTCCGGCACCGGTGACGGTGAGCAGGCGCATCATCTGCGTCGGTGGTACGGCCAGGACGATCCTGCTGCCGCTGCCGCTGCCGCTGCCGCTGCCGCTGCCGCTGCCGCTGTCCTGGGCCTGGCGGCGCAGGCGCAGGAGGGTGTTGAGTCCGGAGGAGTCGCAGAAGGTGACCCCGGCCAGGTCCAGGAGCACGATGGTGTGGCCGGCGAGGGCGTTCTCCACGCTGCTGCGCAGGGCCGTGGCAGTGTTGAAATCGAGTTCTCCGGCCGGCGTCAGGGCAGTGGCCCGGCCGCGGGTGTCGGTGACGTCGGCACGCAGGGGGGAAGTCACCGTCGGCCCCTTCCAGACGGTTCGCCCGGTTGTCGGCGGTGTTCAGCGGTACGAGTTCGCGGCGTAGAGCCCGGCCCCCAGGGGCCGCGTGGGCCTGCTTCTCGCCTGGACGCCGGAAAGAACCCGTCTCACTCGCCACCCGTGGATGTCTCCCCACTGCCTGAAATGCACCGGTCCAGGCCCTCTATCACCGAGCCGTAACCGACTAAAAACCGCGTGATCGGTTTATCAGTTGCCTCGATTGCGCGGATACGGGGTTGCCCCGCCGCCGAGGTCGAGGACCCTGCGGTGCGCCTGTCTTGGCTCGAGTGGCCATGTGGTGTTTGTTTGCGCGGCATCAAATACGGCACATCTGGTTTTTTTCTTCAAAGATGTATAGCGTGCAGTGCCACAGGAAGAGCGCAGCGGGGAGCAGCAGGGAGCCGTCTGTTGATCAAGCAGGAGAGAGCGGTCCACACCCGCCGGCACCTGATCCGCGCGGCCGCCGACGCCTTCGAACGGCACGGGTACGCGCAGGCGACCTTGAGCGCCATCAGCCGGCAGGCAGGAGTCAGCACGGGTGCTCTGCACTTCCACTTCGCCAACAAGGCACAGCTGGCGAAGGCCGTGGAGTCGGCCGCCGCCGAGTCGCTGGGGCAGATGGTGCGGGAGGCGGACGAACAGGCCGAGTACGCGCTGCAGGCGCTGATCCGGGCGTCGCACGAGCTGCTCGGCATGCTCTCGGCGGACACCGTGTTCCGGGCCGGTTTCCAGCTGAACTTCGACCGCGCCTGGAGGGTGACGGCCGACCTCGGCCGCCAGTGGCAGGCCTCGGTCGGACGCTTCGTCGACGACGCCGTGCGGGCCGGCGACGTGCGCGACGACGTGCAGGCGGACACCGTCACCGCCATAGTCGTCTCGCAGACCCTGGGCCTCGGGCTGCTCGGTCTGCGGGACGTGCGGTGGTGCTCCCCGCACCATCTCGACGCCTTCTGGGCGTTGGTGCTGCCCCGCGTCGCCGCCCCGCACCGGATGGTGGACCCGTCGGCCGGGCACACCCCGGCCGTGGCGCGCGACGGTCCGTGAGTTCACGGGCCCTTCATGCGGCCGGACATGACGGCCCGTTTTCCAACTGGCATGCTCTGCTGGCGCGATCGCAGGCCCGGGCCACGGGGAGCGGCCGTGGTGACCGCCCGCCCGCACACGTGGCCCGTACTTCGTCAGGACCAGCATTCCAAGGGGGAGGAACGCACCATGGCCGACCGTCAGCGATGCCCGTTCAGCATGGATCCCGCGGGCCGGGACATTCAGGGGGAGGCCGCCCGCATCAGAAGCGGCGGATCCGCGGTACCGGTGGAACTGCCCGAGGGAGTGCCGGCGTGGGCCGTCGCGGACCCGGTGGCCATGACCCGCCTGCTCACCTCCCCGGACGTCTCCAAGAGCGCGGTCCGGCACTGGCCTGCCTGGATCGACGGGGAGGTCACCGAGGACTGGTCGCTGTCCATGTGGGTCTCGATCCGCAGCATGTTCACCGCCAGCGGCTCCGAGCACACCCGGCTGCGCAGGCTGGTGGCGGGTGCCTTCACCGCGCGCCGCACCAAGGCGCTGCTGCCCGCCGTACGCGCACTGACGCACGAACTGCTCGACGAGATCGCGGCGCTGCCCCCGGGCAGGCCCGTCGACCTTCGGGCCCGCCTCGCGGGACCGCTGCCCGCGCGCGTCATCTGCGAGCTCTTCGGCGTGTCCGAAAAGCGCCGCGGTGAGCTGTGCGCCATCTTCGACTGTCTCTTCGACACCTCGGCCGGCACGGAGGACGTCCGCAGGCATGCGGCCGCGCTCTACGAGCTGCTGACCGAACTCGTCGCCGCCAAGCGCGAACAGCCGGCCGACGACCTCACCAGCGCTCTCGTCCTCAAGCAGGACGAGAGCGCCGACCGGCCGGACGACCGGCCGCTCGACGACCAGGAACTCCTCGACACGCTGGTCCACCTGCTGTCGGCGGGTTACGAGACCACCGTCAACCTGATCGACCACGCGGTGCACGCGCTGCTCACCCACCCCGACCAGTTGCGGATGGTCCTCGACGGCGAAGCCACCTGGGACGACGTCGTCGACGAGACCCTGCGCTGGGAACCCGCGGCGGCGAACCTGCTGCTGCGCTACGCCGTGCGCGACATCGACCTCGGCGACGTGGTCATCCCCCGCGGCGACGCGATCGTGCTGTCCGTCGCCGGAGCGGGCCGCGATCCGGGCGCGCACGGCCCCGATGCGGAACGATTCGACATCACCCGTCCCTCGCGCGGCTCGCACCTGGCCTTCGGCCACGGGGTGCACTACTGCCTGGGGGCGCCGCTCGCCCGGATGGAGGCCGTGGTGGTGCTGTCCGCCCTCTTCGAGCGGTTTCCGCGACTGGCCCTCGCCGTTCCCTCGCAGGAGCTGCGGCCGGTGGCGTCCTTCGTGTCCAACGGCCATCAGGAACTGCCGGTACTGACCGGCCCGCCCGCCGGGTCGACGGGCTGAACGGGCCGGTCGCGCCGGATGATCGAGTCAGTCGCGGGTGCGGCTGCCCTGGACGCGGCAGCGGAAGGTGACCTCGCCCCGCTGACGGCCCGTGACCTCGACGCCGAGGGTGCCCGCGGGGGCGGGCGCCTCCCGGGCCTCGATCAGGCAGGGGGCCTCGAACTCGACGTACCGGTGTGCCTCGAGGGCGAGGTCCGCAGGGTCGAACGCCCCGTCGGCGAAGGCGTACGCGGCCTGCTGTGCCGCTTCCAGGAGGACCAGTCCGGGGACGTGATCGACCGGGTGGTCGATCAGGGCGGGGTGGCCGGTGTCGTGGATGAGCTCCCACCGGTGCGGCAGACCGGTGGGGGCGAGTGCCACCTCGTCCGGCGCCGTACGGCCCACGGAGGCGGCAGGCAGCGGGGTGCCGGGCGGTCCCGGACGGGCCGTCAGGAAGTCGCCACGCAGCCTGCGGTACACGGCGTCGGGCACCCAGGTGAAGCCGGAGCGGCTGACGGCGAAGCGCCGCTCGCCCTGGCACAGGTCTATCCGCGCCTCGAGGCCGCGCCGGCCGGTCCATGTGTACTCGACCGTCGCCGTGACCGCAGTGGTGGTGTCGGTGCGATGACGGGGATCCAGCGAGTACGACAGGTCGTTGAGCAGGAAGTGGTGCCCTTGGGGGACTCCGAGCTCGGCGTGCGCGAGACCGAGGCCGACCTGGCGCAGGGTCTGGGCGACGAGCATGTGATGGTGCGTGTTTCCCCGGGCCGGCGCGAAGTACGCGTGTGTGCCCGACCAGTCGAGGTCGACGGAGAAGTCGGTGGTGCTGTGTCGTTGCCAGCCCGTGACGAGTACGTCCTCGGTGGCGACCCGGTGGGCGAAGGCCGGAGGCAGCCCGGCCTTCGTCTCCCCGCGGGCCGGTGATGCGGGGCAGACCGTGGTGACGGTCTCGGACGGGTCCCAGAATGCGGTGATCAACTTTCCCCCCGGATGACGATGGCACGGAGAAGTGCTTCGCGGGGAGAAACATACGGTCTATCCTGTTCTTTTTCTAGGGACATTTTGACAATAAGCGGAACATTTACTTCCAGAGGGAGTGCGAAAAGCGCGGTCGAATCGAAAGTTCCCTGGCTAGCCTGGCCGTCGGCCGCGTACAATACGGACGCACCGGTTTGGAAGTCGGGAGATGTTCTCCCCTGTGATGAGCACCAGGAGTCCGCATGGCACGGCAGGAGCGCGCGATCCGGACGCGTAACGCGGTACTCGAGGCCGCGGGTGCCGTGTTCGCCGAGAACGGCTACGAGTCGGCCACCATCCAGGACGTACTGGATCGGGCCAACGTGACCAAGGGCGCGCTGTACTTCCACTTCGGTTCCAAGGAGGAGCTGGCACGCGGTGTCCTGGAGCACGCGGTGATAGAGGTTCCGCCGCTCCAGCCGATCAGGATCCAGTCCTTCGTGGACACGGGGCTCGTACTCGCCCACCGGCTGCCTCGGGAACCCCTGTTGAGGGGGGCCGCGCGGATCGCGACCGACCAGAGTGCCCGGCGCTTCTTCGGTCATCCGTGGCGGGACTGGGTGGGACAGGCGGTATGGCAGCTGGCCGCCGCCAAGGACCAGGGCGAGTTGCTGCCGCACGTCGATCCGGACGGGGTCGCGCAGACCATGGTCGGCGCGTTCACCGGCATACAGCTGATGTCCCAGGCCGCCACGGACCTGAGCGATCTCGGCCTACGGATCTCCAGGCTGTACGACCTGGTGCTGCCGAGTGTCGCGGTGCCCGGCCTGATCGCGCAGGTGGACACCTCGCCGGAGCGCGGCGCCCGCGTGTACGCCGACAACAAACCGACCGCGCCGGTGGAGGCCGTCTGACGCCGCGCGGTCACGGTATTCGTCACCCGTCGCCACACGACGCACAGAGCAGGGGGAGCTCGGACATGGGTACGTTGCAGGGCAGGACAGCGCTGGTCACCGGAGCGAGCAGGGGCATCGGAAGGGCGGCGGCCGAGCGGCTGGCCGCCGAGGGCGCCGTCGTCGCGGTGCACTACGGCAGCGACGACGCGGCGGCGGCCGGGACGGTGGACGCGATCCGGGACAAGGGCGGGCGGGCCTTCCCGGTCCGCGCGGACCTGCGTGCCCCGGATGCCGCCCACACGCTCTACGCCGCCTTCGACGCGGGGCTCGCCGAACGCGACGCGGCCCCGGGACTCGACATACTCGTCAACAACGCGGGCATCGGCCCGGTGGGTGACATCGAGGCCGCGACCGAGGACCACTTCGACGAGCTGTTCGCGGTCAACACCCGGGGGCCGTTCTTCATCACCAAGTACGGCCTGGAACGCATGCGGGACGGTGGCCGCGTCATCAACGTCTCCTCGGCGGTCACCCGCACGGCCTTCCCGGAGTCCATCGCGTACTCCATGAGCAAGGGCGCCGTCGACGTCCTCACCCTGGCGCTCGCCAAGCACCTCGGCCCGCGCGGCATCACCGTCAACACGATCGCGCCCGGTTTCGTGGAGACGGAGATGAACGCCGCGCTGCGCCAGTCCCCCGAGGCGACGGCCGGCCTGGCGTCGTTCTCCGTCTTCAACCGGCTGGGCCGGCCGGCGGACATCGCGGACGCGGTGGCCTTTCTCGCCGCCGACGACGCGCGCTGGATCACCGGTCAGTGGATCAGCGTCAGCGGCGGATCGGGGCTCTGAGCCATGCCGGAGCGCATACGCGCGGTGAGGTTTGCCCGGTTCGGCGGCCCGGACGTGCTGGAGGTCGTGACCGTGCCGGCTCCCCGGCCCGGGCCGGGCCGGCTGCTGATCGAGGTGGAGGCGGCCGGCGTCAACTACGCGGACACCCACCAGATCGACGGCTCCTACCTCAGCGCCGACCAGCTTCCCCATGTCCCGGGAAACGAGGTGGTCGGGCGCACCGAGGACGGACGACGCGTGCTGGCCCGGGTCCGGAACGGGTACGCGGAACGTGTCGTCGCGGACGAGTCCGCGGTGGTGGAGATCCCCGAGGACCTGCCGGCGGCGCACGCCCTCGCCCTGCTCACCCAGGGCCTGACCGCATGGCACCTGCTCGTCGGCGCCGCCCGCCTGCAGGCCGGTGAGACCGTCGTGGTGCACGCCGCCGCGGGGGGCGTCGGCAGCCTGGCCGTCCAGCTGGCGGGTCACCTCGGAGCCGGGCGGGTCCTCGCCCAGGCCTCCACGGCCGCCAAACGCGAACTGGCCCTGTCCCTGGGGGCGGACGGCATCGCCTGCTACCCGCTGGACGAGCGTGCGGACATCGTGCTCGACGCCACCGGGGGCGAGCTCTTCGATCAGGCACTCGCCTCACTCGCGGACTTCGGCCGCCTCGTCTCGTACGGCAACGCCTCCCGTTCCACCTTCACCCCCGTGGACCCGGGGCGGCTGGGACGGTTGAACGCGTCGGTCGTGGGCTTCTGGCTGCGGCCCACGCTGGCCCGCCCGGGGGCGGTCACCGGCCCGCTGAAGGAGATGCTCGCACTGACGGCCCGGGGGCGACTGCGCCCCGTGGCCGGTGCCGCGTATCCGCTGTCCGAGACGCGCAGGGCGCACGAGGACCTGCTGGCCCGGCGTACGACGGGAAAGGTGACGCTCGTCCCGTGATCCGCACCCTGTGATCGGGCGCCCCGTGGTCCGGGACGCCCGGTCGCGCCCGCCGTACGTCGCTCACTTCGCGTCCGCGTAGCACTCCACCACCGCCGTCGTGAACGGGAACCGCACCGGGGTCGCACCGAACGTCAGTCGTCCCGCCAGCTCCGCCGCGTCCCGGATCGCCGCGACGACGGTGTCGGCCTCCTCCTCGGGACAGTGCACGATCACCTCGTCGTGCTGGAAGAAGACCAGCTCGGCCGCCATGTCCGCGCAGGTCTGCCGCAGGGCCGCGAGCAGGAGCAGGGCCCAGTCGGCGGCGCTGCCCTGTACGACGAAGTTGCGGGCGAAGCGGCCCCGCGCACGGGCGTTGGTGGAGGCGTACCCCGGCACCCACTCCCGGGCGCGGTCCCCGGAGTCGGCGGGTTCGTCCTGCGGCAGGCCCGCCTCCTCGGTGCCGTCGGCCGCGCCGGCCGCGGGCGGGCAGGTGCGGCCCAGCCAGGTGCGCACGAGCCGGCCCTCCTCGCCCGCGCGCGCCGCGTCGTCGACGTACGCCACAGCCCTCGGGAAGCGGCGTCTGAGCGCGGCGAGGTTCTTCAGGCCGTCGCCGGACGTCTGGCCGTAGACCGCGCCGAGCACGGCGAGCTTGGCCTGGGCGCGGTCGCCGGAGAAGGCGCGGTCGGAGACGGACTGGTAGAGGTCGGTCTCCCGGCCGGCCACCTCCATCAGACCGGGGTCGCGGGAGATCGCCGCGAGCACGCGCGGCTCCATCTGGTCGGCGTCGGCGACGACCAGCCGCCAGCCCGGGTCGGCGACGACGGCCCGCCGGATCACCTTGGGGATCTGCAGCCCGCCCCCGCCGTTGGTCACCCAGCGTCCGGTCACGGTGCCGCCGGCCAGGAACTCGGGGCGGAACCGGCCGTCGCGCACCCAGTCCTGGAGCCAGGACCAGCCGTGGGCGACCCAGATCCGGTACAGCTGCTTGTACTCGATCAGCGGCTTCACGGCCGGGTGGTCCAGCGACTCCAGCTCCCACCGGCGGGTGGAGGCGACCTTCACGCCCGCCTGCCCGAACGCCTTGACCACGTCCGCGGGGAGGTCGGGCCGCACCCGGCGCCCGAACGCCGCCGACACCTCCTCCGCCAGCTCGGCCAGGCGGCGCGGCTCGCCCCCGCCCGCATACCGCTCGCCCAGCAGGCCGTGCAGGACCTCGCGGTGCACGTCGGCCCGCCAGGGCAGCCCCGCGCGGTTCATCTCGGCGGCCACCAGCATCCCCGCCGACTCGGCCGCCGTCAGCAGCCGCAGCCGGTCGGGGAGGGCCGAGCGGTCGTGCCGGCGCTGCTGCTCGGCGTAGACGGAGAGCAGGTCCGACAGGGGGAGGTGGACGGCCTGGGGTTCGAACAGCGAGGACTGTGCGCCGGGCTCGGCGGAGCGCTGCGGCGGGTCGGGCGGTACGGGGCCGCCGCGCAGCCGGGCCAGGGCGGCCGCGGCCGAGTGCGGCTCCCCGTGCCGCCCCTCGTGGCCGAGCAGGAGGGCCTCGGCGGCCTCCACGTCGTAGCACCGCTCCACTCGCACTCCCGCGGCGAGCAGGCGCGGCGCGGTCTCGGCGGTGGACCGCCACACCCAGCGCGCGACGTCCGGCCTGGCCCGGACGGCCTCGGCGAGACCGGGCTCCTGCCGCACGGGTCCGGCGGGCAGCCCGTCGGGGCCGAGGGGGGCGACCTCCACGCCACCGCCCTCGGCCACCGCGAGCGCCCACCTCTCGGCCATGTCGCGAGTGTCGCAGGCGGGACTGACAACGGCCGTAGCCACGGCCGTCGCCTGGTGGCTCGCTCAGGCTTCCCCGGTGGACCCGCCCCCGCCGTCCCCGCTCGCCTCGGTCTTCTCGGCCTTCTCGGTGAGGTGGATGAACTCCGCCACCGCGTCGACGACGTACCGCTCCGTCGCCTCCTTGTCGAGGCCGAGCCCGCTCAGCACGCCCTCGCCGTGCTCGTGCTCCAGCAGGGCGAGCAGGATGTGCTCCGTGCCGATGTAGTTGTGGCCGAGACGCAGGGCCTCGCGGAAGGTGAGTTCGAGGACCTTCTTGGCCGCGGAGCCGTAGGGCACCAGCTCCGGGACCTCCGCGGCGGCCGGCGGGAGCGCCGCGGTCGCCGCCTCGCGGATCGCGTCCAGGGTCACGCCCTGTGCGGCGATCGCCTTGGCGGAGAGACTCTCGCGCTCGGTGACCAGGCCGAGGACGAGGTGCTCGGGCAGGCCCTCGGCGTTGCCGGCGGTCTTGGCCGCGTTGTGGGCGCTCATCACGACGTTGCGCGCGCGGGGCGTGTAGCGGCTGAAGCCCTGGCTCGCGTCCAGGTCGGCCGATTCCTTGGTCACGAAGCGCTTCTGCGCCGCCTGGCGGGTGACCCCCATGCTCTTGCCGATGTCCGTCCAGGACGCGCCCGAACGCCGGGCCTGGTCCACGAAGTGGCCGATGAGGTGGTCGGCCACCTCTCCGAGGTGCTCGCCGGCGATGACGGCGTCCTGGAGCTGTTCCAGCGGCTCCGGATGCACCTTCTTGATCGCGGTGATGAGTTCGTCGAGGCGTACGGATGACGTGATGCTCGGGTTCGTCGTCATGTGTCAACCGTAGGTTGCCTCCCATGGAGTGTCAACTGTTGGTTGACACCTCCTCGGTCCCGGCCCGCCGTCACTTCGGCGACGCCACCACCAGACGCACCGCCAGCCCCGTGAACACCGTCCCGGAGACGATGTTGAGCCAGCGATTCACCCGGGCACTGCGTCTGAGGAGACTCGCCAGCCGCCCCGAGAGCAGCCCGACGAATCCGTCCCACAGGAAACCCATCACCACCAGCGTTCCGCCGAGCACCAGCAACTGGCCCGGGACATGCCCGAGCGAAGGGTCGACGAACTGCGGCAGGAACGCCACATTGAAGAGGATCACCTTGGGATTGAGCAGGTTCGTGATCGCGCCCTGCCAGAAGGCCCGCCGCATCCCCGCGGCCCGCGGAGCCGCATCGTCCGCGCCCGGCACCGACCGGTCCCGGAAGGCCTTCACCGCCAGATACAGCAGATAGGCCGCGCCCGCCCAGCGCAGCACGTGGTACAGCGTGGGCAGCGTCGTGAAGAGGGCCGACAGCCCGAGGGCCGCGGCGACCGCGTGCACCAGCATCGCGCAGGCCACCCCGAACGCGGCCATCACACCGGCCGCGGGACCGCCCCGCCCGCCCATCGCCACGATGAACATCATGTCGGGGCCCGGCGTGATGCACAGGGCGAAGGCGGCGACGAGGAACGCCAGATAGAGAGTCGTGTCCATCATGTGGGTCATGGTCGGCGCGGGCGGGCGCGGGCCCGGCCGAATTCCGCGGAGTGAGACGGGCCCGGCGGCCGTGGCACCATCGCCGGGTGAGTACGCCCCGCACCGTCGACCGCGCCTTCGAGACCGCCCTGTACGACACCGCCGACGACGCCCTGGACGCCGCCGCCTCGCTGCTCGCGGCCGATCCGGCGGCGGACGCGGAACTGGCCCGCCGCGGAGAGGAGTTCGTGGCCACGGCCTGGCGGCGCGGCTGGCAGCCCGCCGACCTCGTACGGATCGTGCGCCGCGAACTGGACGACGTGCACGTACGGCTGGTGGCCGTGCTGATCCGCGCCCAGGCGTCCGCCGACCGTGCGCGCGGTCCCCGCTGGGCCGCGCAGCTCGACGACCTGCCGGGCGGGGACGGGGCGGCGCAGCCCCGTACCGACCGCTTCTCGCACGCCACCGCCGTACTGGAGCTGTACCGCCTGCTGCTGCGGCTGCCCGGTCTGGAGCCGCTGGAGGTGGGGGAGGGTCCGCGCCGGGGCCGGGAGAACCGGCCGGAGTCCCGGGCCCTCGCCCGCATCCGCGCGCTGCTCGCCAAGGCGGAGGCGACCGGGTATCCGGAGGAGGCGGAGGCGCTGAGCGCGAAGGCGCAGGAGCTGATGGCGCGGCACAGCGTCGACGAGGCGCTGCTGGCCGCGCAGGCGCACGGACACGCGTCCTCGCCCGACACGCCGGGGGCCTGCCGGATCGGGGTGGAGCCGCCCTACGAGCAGGCCAAGGCCGTGCTGCTGGACGCGGTGGCCGACGCCAACCACTGCGGGGCCGTGTGGAACGAGCCCTTCGGCTTCTCCACCGTCGTCGGGTTCGAGTCCGACCTGGAGGCGGTCGAACTCCTCTACACCTCCCTGCTGGTGCAGGCCGAGGCCGCGATGACGAAGGCGGAGGCCGGCCAGCGGGCCGGCGGTCGCAAGCGCACCAAGACCTTCCGGCAGTCGTTCCTCGCCGCCTACGCCCACCGCGCGGGCACCAGGCTGCGGGCCGCGGCGGAAGCAGCCACACATGCAGCCACGGAAGCGGCGACGGGAGCGGCCACCACGGGGGCGCCGGGGGCGGCGCACGCGGACCTCCTGCCGGTGCTCGCCTCCCGCGAGGCCGCGGTCACCGACCGGATGGAGCGCATGTTCCCGGAGACGACCACGACCCGTCTGCGCGGCGCCGTGGACGCGGCCGGCTGGACGGAGGGCACCCGCGCGGCCGACGCCGCCCGGGTCGGCCGCCACCGCCCGCTGGAGCAGACCCCGGGGACCCGGGGGCCGAAGCCGCGCTCAGGAACCGATGCCGGTGGTCGGCAGTCCCGGCGGCAGTGAGCCGCCCTCCGACCTGGTGTACGTCTCCTCGCCCAGCTCGCCCTCCCAGGCCACCGTGAGCGAGTCGGCGTCGACCGCGCCGACCTTGCCGGTCGCGCGGTCGGCGCTGCCGTCGGCGCACTTGAGGCGGATCGTCCGGGTGCCCGAGGTCTCCTGCGTCGTACCGCTGCACACGGTCCCGCCGGTCGCGAACAGGGCCGCCTTGTCGCCGGTGACCATCAGGGCGACGGCCTGGCCGTCGGTGGTCGCCAGCCAGCTGCCCTCCAGCTCGCCCGCGGCACCGGCGGACGGCGATCCGCCCGCGTCGCCGCCCGGGTCCGTACTCGCGGACGCGCCGGGCGCCGCCGAGGACTTGTCGCCGCCGGAGCCCTCGTCCGAACCGCCGCCGTCGGGGTCACCGCCGTCGGTGCACGCGGTCAGGACCAGCGCCCCCACCAGCCCGAGGGCCAGCACCCCGGCCCGCACGGACCGCCGCGTCCGCCGGAGCGCGACCCCGCCGTACCCGGCGTCCGTGCGCGCCGTGTTCTCCGTGCTCGCCGTGTTCCCCGCAGTCACCCACGTCACCGGAAGCTCCAAGCTGTAGCCGGACGGCCGTTCGGCCCCGAACAGCCGCAAGCTACCAGGACGACTTGCGCACCCCGGGAAGATGCCCGGCGTGCGCCTGCTCGCGCAGATTGACCCGGGAGAGCCCGAAGACCCGGAAGTATCCGCGCGGGCGTCCGTCGACCTGGTCGCGGTTGCGCACCCGCGTGGGGCTCGCGTCGCGCGGCTGCCTGCGCAGTTCCCGCTGGGCGGCGAGCCGTTCGGCCTCCGTCGAGGAGGGGCGGCGGAGGACCTCCTTCAGCTCGGCCCGGCGTGCCGCGTACCGCGCGACGATCTCCCGGCGCTGCTCGTTCTTCGCGATCTTGCTCTTCTTCGCCATCAGATCCTCACCCCGCGGGCACGGATGCGCGCCACGGCCGCCTCGACGCCGATCGAGTCGACCGTCCTGATCCCCTTCGTGCTCAGCCGCAGCCGCACATGCCGGTTCTCGCTCGGCAGCCAGTAGCGCCTGGTCTGGATGTTGGGGTCGAAGCGGCGCGGAGTGCGCCGGTGCGAGTGGGAGATGCGGTTGCCGAAGCCCGGCCGGGCCCCGGTCAGCATGCAGTGGGCGGACACGGTGACGTACCTCTCCTCCGGACCGGACGGGTCCTAGCTGTTAATGGAATTCATTTTCAGTAAGATAGCAGCATGGCACGCAACGAACTCCGTCCGGTCATCAAGCTCCGGTCCACCGCCGGGACCGGCTACACCTACGTCACCCGCAAGAACCGCCGCAACGACCCCGACCGGCTGGTCCTGCGCAAGTACGACCCGGCGGCCGGCCGCCACGTCGACTTCCGAGAGGAGCGCTGAGACGCCATGCGCAAGGGAATCCACCCCGAGTACCGCCCGGTCGTCTTCCGGGACCGTGCGGCGGACTACGCCTTCCTCACCCGCTCGACCATGACCAGTGAGCGCACGATCGAGTGGGAGGACGGCCAGACCTACCCGGTCGTCGACGTCGAGGTCTCCCACGTCAGCCACCCCTTCTACACCGGCACCGCCCGCGTCCTGGACACCGCCGGACGCGTGGAGCGCTTCGAGCGCCGGTACGGGAAGCAGGACGGGGCATGAGCGAGCCGGGCCGCTTCCCCGAACCGCCGGTGGTGATCGTCGGCGGGCTGCACGCCGACGCGCGCAGGGCGGCCGTGGCCCGGCTGCTCGCCGACGTGCCCGGCAGTGTCGTCCTCCACCACGACCTGGCGACGGCCGCCGCGGGCACGGTCGTACGGACCGTGCGGGACGCCACCGGCATCCTCGCCGCCGGCGAGGCGCCCCTGGTCAACGACTGCGCGTGCTGCGCGCTGCGCGAGGACCTCGTCCCGGAGCTGGTCCGGCTCGCGGAGGCCGGGGGTACCCCGCTGGCGGTCGTCGAGCTGTGGGACTCCGTCGAGCCCAAGGCGATGGCGGAGGTGGTGACGGCGGGCGGCTTCACCGTCGCCGGCGTGGTCACCGCCGTCGACCCCGCGCTGGTGCTGCCGTACCTCGGCAACGGCGACGACCTGGCCGAGGGCGGTCTCGCCGCCGCGGCCACCGACCAGCGCACCGTCGCCGACACCTTCGCGCGGCAGCTGGAGTACGCCTCCGTCCTCGCGCTCGCCGAGCCCTTCCCCGGCTCGCCGGAGGCCGACGACGAGGACCGCGAGCTGCTGGCCCAGCTGCACCCGACGGCCCGCCGGGTCCCGATCGGCCACGGGAACCCGGCGGGCGCACCGCCCGCGGGTCCGGACCTGGCGCGGGCCGCTCTCGCCGGGTTCGACGTGGAGGCCGCGGCCGCCGCCCAGCACCCGGCCTGCGCGCTGCTGCCCGCGGAGGCCGACGCGCACGGCGTCGCCACCCTGGTCTGGCACCGCCGCCGCCCGTTCCACCCGGAGCGGCTGTACGCGGCGCTGGAGGACCTGACCTGCGCCGCGGCCCGCAGCCGGGGGCGGTTCTGGCTGGCCGGCAAGGCGGACACGCTGCTGCACTGGGACGCCGCGGGCGGTGCCCTGTGCGTGGAGAGCGCGGGGCCGTGGCTCGCCTCGCTCCCCGACGCCGCCTGGGAACTGGTCCCGCCCGTGCGCCGTGCCGCCGCCGCGCTGGACTGGCACCCCGAGCACGGCGACCGCTGCCAGCACCTGGTCTTCACCTCCCCCGGCCTCGACCGCGACGGCCTGGAACGGCTCCTGGAGTCCTGCCTGCTGACCGACGCCGAGTACGCCGCGGGGCAGGCCGCCTGGGACCGGCTGCCGCCCGCCTTCGACACCCTCCTGGAGGTCTGACCGTGCCCCGACCCCGCAAGGCCGACCGCACACCCGCCCGGCAGCGTCCCAACCCGCTGGACCGGGCCGGAGTGACGTACGTCGACTACAAGGACACCGAGCTGCTGCGGAAGTTCCTCTCCGACCGCGGCAAGATCCGCAGCCGCCGCGTCACCCGGGTGACGTCCCAGCAGCAGCGGCAGCTGGCCAGGGCGATCAAGAACGCGCGCGAGATGGCACTGCTGCCGTACGGCACGCGCTGACCCGCCCGCCGTACCTCGCGCACCGGCGACAACACCGGGGCCCGCGCGTCACCAACCAGACGAGCGGGCTCCGGTGTTGTCGCATGTTGTTGCATATTCTTCGAATTCGGGGGCACATGCGGGAACGACTTCCAGGGTCCCGGCGTCGTAGAGGGCAGGGCTCGGTAAAGCGGTCGTCAAAGCTGTAACCGCAGGAACACCGCGCGTGCACGTGCATTTGCTCATGCATCTGCACGTGAACGGGGTTATGATCCGGATCAGTTGACCACTGCATCAATGGCCACATCAGCCAGTGCACACCGGGGAGCGACCTGTGGACCACGACGTGTACGACGTGTACAACGGCATGGCCGCCACGCAGCTGCACGATGCGGCCTGGCAGAAGAGCCGGCGCAGCAACTCGCAGGGATCGTGCGTGGAGTTCGCGCGCCTGCCCGACGGCGCGGTGGCGGTGCGCAACTCCCGCTTCCCCGACGGCCCCGCGCTCGTGTACACGCGCGCCGAGATCGAGGCCATGCTGCTGGGCGTCAAGGACGGCGAGTTCGACCACCTGATCGCGAGCTGACCCCGGCCGGCCCGGCCGACCGGGTGGCGCCCAGGGCAGGCCCTAGACGCGGAACAGCGCCCAGACCACCTTGCCGTTGAGCGTCCCGGCCAGCGGGTGCCAGCCCCAGCTGTCGCTGAAGGAGTCGACGAGGAACAGGCCCCGGCCCGACTCCGCCGAGAAGTCGTCCGTCTCACGGGCCACCGGGCTGTCGTGGCTGGGGTCGCGCACCGCGCACACCAGCCGCTCGGTCCAGCGCATCAGGTGCAGCCGTACCGGGCCGTGCTGCTCGTCGTGGCGCGGGGTGTCGGCGGGCAGGGCGTGCCGCAGGGCGTTGGTGACGAGTTCCGAGACCACCAGGCAGACGTCGTCGAAGCGGTCGCCGGTGTCCCAGCCGTCGAGCGTTCTGCGGGTGAACCTCCGGGCCTCGCGCACCGCTTCGTACCGGGGCGGCAGGGCGCAGGAGGCGGCGTTGGACACTGCCGCGGGGTCGAGTGGCGGAAGGCCCTGCCGTAACGGCTCGAGCATGGTCGATCCATTCGTCCCCATGCGAGGCACTCCCGGGAATTCGCGGTCGTAGCGATGCGGCGCGGTGGTGCGGGACCATGGTTTCGGATGCGTACCGCAGATGCAAGGGCAGATGCACGTGCACGTGACCGAAATAGACCTGCCCGTACCGCTTGTTGGTCAATTTTTCCGTCATCTTCGCCTCCCCTTCATCTCCTGCGACGGCCGGTTCTGACCCGCAGCGTGCATGATCCTGCACATTTCCTTTGGCTCGATTCCGTTTCCGTAACCGGACGAGTACTGCTCGGAGTGTTTTAGTGGCAGACTGCGGCCCCTGAAGACGGTTGGGGAGGCTGGCGAACGTGAGCGCGGGAGAGCCCGGATCGGTGGTGCGGCGCATGCTGCTCGGATCACAACTCAGGCGACTGCGTGAGACGCGGGGGATCACGCGCGAGGCCGCGGGCTACTCGATCCGCGCCTCGGAGTCGAAGATCAGCCGGATGGAGCTGGGCCGGGTGAGCTTCAAGACGAGGGACGTCGAGGACCTGCTGACGCTGTACGGCATCACGGACGAGCAGGAGCGCGCCTCCCTGCTCTCCCTGGCCAAGGAGGCCAATGTCGCGGGCTGGTGGCACAGTTACTCGGACGTGCTGCCCAGCTGGTTCCCCACCTACGTGGGTCTTGAGGGCGCCGCCTCGCTGATCCGGGCCTACGAGGTGCAGTTCGTGCACGGCCTGCTGCAGACCGAGGAGTACGCCCGCGCCGTCGTCCGGCGCGGCATGAAGGGCGCCGGCGAGGCGGACGTCGAGCGGCGGGTGGCGCTGCGCCTGGAACGGCAGAAGCACCTGGTCGCGGAGAACGCCCCCGAGTTCCACATCGTGCTCGACGAGGCCGCCCTGCGCCGTCCGTACGGCGACCGCGAGGTGATGCGCGGCCAGCTCCAGCACCTGATCGAGGTGTCCGAACGCCCCAATGTGCGCCTCCAGGTCATGCCCTTCGGCTTCGGCGGGCACTCCGGCGAGAGTGGCGCGTTCACGCTCCTCAGCTTCCCCGAGTCCGACCTCTCGGACGTCGTCTACCTGGAGCAGCTCACCAGTGCGCTGTACCTGGACAAGCAGGAGGACGTCACCCAGTACGAGACGGCGCTGAAGGAACTCCAGCAGGACAGCCCGGGGCCGGACGAGAGCCGGGACCTTCTGCGGGGACTCCTCCAACTGTCGTAAAACATAAGTACGATGACGCTCGGTCAGGCGGCTCGCTCGCGGCGGCTGCGGCAGCTAAGGGGATTGAGGGAACACATGTCGTCGTACTTCACCGACCTCGCCCAGCAGTACATCGACGGCGAGTGGCGTCCCGGCACCGGCTCCTGGGACATCATCGACTTCAACCCGTACGACAACGAGAAGCTCGCCTCGATCACGATAGCCACCGTCGACGAGGTCGACGCCGCCTACCGGGCCGCCGAGCGCGCGCAGAAGCAGTGGGCCGCGACGAACCCGTACGCGCGCCGCGCGGTGTTCGAGAAGGCGCTGCGCCTGGTGGAGGAGCGCGAGGCGGAGATCAGCGAGGCGATCGTCGCCGAGCTGGGAGGCACCCGCCTGAAGGCCGCCTTCGAGCTGCACCTCGCCAAGGAGTTCCTGCGCGAGGCGGTCCACCTGGCGCTGCGTCCCGAGGGCCGGATCATCCCGTCCCCGGTCGATGGCAAGGAGAACCGCGTCTACCGGGTGCCGGTCGGCGTCGTGGGCGTCATCAGCCCCTTCAACTTCCCGTTCCTGCTCTCCCTGAAGTCGGTCGCCCCCGCCCTCGCCCTGGGCAACGGCGTCGTCCTCAAGCCGCACCAGAACACGCCGGTCGTCGGCGGCACGCTGGTCGCGAAGATCCTCGAGGACGCCGGACTGCCGGGCGGCCTGCTGAACGTGGTGGTCACCGACATCGCGGAGATCGGCGACGCCTTCATCGAGCACCCGGTTCCCAAGGTGATCTCCTTCACCGGCTCCGACAAGGTCGGCCGCCACGTGGCCACGGTCTGCGCCGCGAACTTCAAGCGCTCGGTCCTCGAACTGGGCGGAAACAGCGCGCTGGTGGTCCTCGACGACGCCGACGTCGACTACGCGGTCGACGCCGCGGTCTTCAGCCGCTTCGTCCACCAGGGACAGGTCTGCATGGCCGCCAACCGCGTGCTGGTCGACCGCGCGGTGGCCGACGAGTTCACCGAGAAGTTCGTCGCCAAGGTGAAGTCCCTCAAGGCCGGCGACCCGCGCGACCCGGCCACCGTCATCGGCCCGGTGATCAACTCCTCGCAGGCCGACGCGCTCACCGGCGTGGTCGAGCAGGCGCTCGCCGAGGGCGCCACCGCCCTGGTGCGCGGCTCGGTCACCGACAACCTCGTCGAGCCGTCGGTGCTGACCGGCCTGCCCGCCGACTCGGCGCTGCTCCAGCAGGAGGTGTTCGGCCCGGTCGCCTTCCTCGTCTCCTTCGACGGGGAGGAGGAGGCCGTGCGCCTCGTCAACGACACGCCGTACGGGCTGAGCGGTGCCGTGCACACCGCCGACGTCGAGCGCGGCGTCAACTTCGCCAAGCAGATCGACACCGGCATGTTCCACGTGAACGACGGGACCGTGCACGACGAGCCGATCGTGCCCTTCGGCGGCGAGAAGCACTCCGGCCTCGGCCGCCTCAACGGCGACACCATGCTGGACGCCTTCACCACGCAGAAGTGGATCTCCGTGCAGCACGGGCGGAGCGGGTTCCCGTTCTAGAGGGGCGCGGCGGGCGGACCGCGGCGCCGGATCTAGTCTGGATCCCATGTCAGCGATCCGTCTCCTCGTGCTCGGTGCCGTCCGCCAGCACGGGCGGGCCCACGGCTACCAGGTGCGCAACGACCTGGAGTACTGGGGCGCGCACGAGTGGTCCAACGCCAAGCCCGGTTCGATCTACCACGCGCTGAAGCAGATGGCGAAACAGGGACTGCTCGTCGCGCACGAGATCGCGCCGTCCACGGCGGGCGGGCCGCCGCGGGTGGAGTACGAGATCACGGAGCAGGGCACCGAGGAGTACCTCACCCTGCTTCGCGACTACCTCACCGCCTACGACCAGCGGCCGGACGTACTCACCGCGGCGCTCGGCTTCATGGTCGACCTCCCGCGCGAGGAGGCCCTCGCGCTCCTGGAGGAGCGGGTGCGGAAGATCGAGGAGTGGCGTGCCTCCGTCACCGAGTACTACATGCCCGCGGAGGGCCCCGGCCAGTACGGGCACATCGGCGAGATCATGAACTACTGGGTCCACTCGGCCGACTCGGGCGCCGAGTGGACCCGCGGTCTCGTCGAACGCGTCCGGGGCGGCGCGTACATCTTCGCCGGTGAGGGCGAGCCGTTCGTCGGTGTGCTGGCGGAGGGCGAGGAGAATCCCTTCGCGGCGGGGCGGCCGCACTACGGGGACGCTCGCTAATCAAGTTTGACCAATCGGAAGACGGGCACTATCTTCTGAGCCAGTAGTCAAATTTGGCTAGCTTGGCCTCTCGAAGGGGAATGGGGAGTGGCAGTGGCCGACACGGCGATCACCGCCGAAGGTGCACGCAAGAGGTACGGCGGCAAGGACGCACTGGACGGGCTCGACCTGACCGTCACCCGCGGCACGGTGCACGGCGTGCTGGGCCCGAACGGAGCGGGCAAGACGACCCTGGTCCGGATCCTGTCCACCCTGCTGCGGCCCGACGCGGGCCGCGTCGAGGTGGCGGGACACGACGTCGTCGCCGAGGCGTACGCGGTACGGCTGCGCATCGGCCTGCTCGGCCAGCACGCGGCGCTCGACGAGGAACTGGGCGGCCGGCAGAACCTGGAGATGTTCGGCCGCCTCCATCACCTGGGCGCCCGGCGGGCACGCGCGCGTGCCGACGAACTGCTCGCGCGCTTCGACCTCACCGACACCGGACGCAAGCCGGTCAGCGCCTACAGCGGCGGCATGCGGCGCCGCCTGGACCTGGCCGCGTCCCTCATCACCGAACCGGAGGTCCTCTTCCTGGACGAACCGACCACCGGCCTCGACCCGCGCGGCCGCGCCGAGGTGTGGGACTCGGTCCGCTCCCTGGCCGGCGCCGGTACGACGGTCCTGCTCACCACCCAGTACCTGGAGGAGGCCGACCAGCTCGCCGACCGCATCTCGGTCGTCGACGCGGGTCGGGTCGTCGCCGACGGCACGGCGGACGAACTCAAGGCCGCCACCGGTGGCGACCGCGTCGACGTCGTCCTGCGCGACGCCGGTCAACTGGGCGCCGCGGTGTCCCTGCTGCCGCTCACCGGCGTCCGCGTGGACACCGACCGACGGCTGCTCAGCGCTCCCGTCACCGACCGCATGGCCGCGCTCTCCGGTGTCGTACGGGCACTGGAGGAGGCCGGGATCGAGGCCGAGGACGTGGCGCTGCGCCGGCCGACCCTGGACGAGGTGTTCCTGCACCTCACCGACCGCACGAAGGAGGCCGCGTGAGTACGACCGCCGTGCGGACGACCGCAGCGGGTCCCGCGACCCACGCCCTGTCCGACTCCTGGACCATGACCCGCCGCGAGCTGGCCCGCTGGGGACGGCAGCCGGTGACGGTCGTCGTCAGCCTGGTCTTCCCCGTCATGCTGCTGCTGATGTTCGGCTACCTGGTCGGCGGCGGCCGCGGGGTGAGCGGCGAGTACGTTGACTACCTGGTCCCCGGCATGCTGGCGCTCACCATGGCCTTCGGACTGGAAGGCACCATGATCGCCGTCACCCAGGACCTCAACAAGGGCGTCGTCGACCGCTTCCGCTCCCTGCCGATGACCAACGGCGCGGTCCTGGTGGGCCGTTCCGCCGCCGACATGCTCCAGTCGGCGCTCGGCCTCGGCGTGCTGATCGGCGTCGGGTACGCGCTGGGCTGGCGGGCCCACGGCGGTCCCGGCGCCTTCCTCGGCGCGGTCGGCCTGCTGCTGCTCTTCCGCTTCGCCATGCTGTGGATCGGCATCTTCCTGGCCCTGGTGGCCGGGAAGCCCGAGCTGGTGCAGGCGGTGCAGATCCTGGTCTGGCCGGTCGGGTTCCTGTCCAACGCCTTCGCCACGCCCGACTCCATGCCCGGCTGGCTGGGCGCCGTCGTCGAGTGGAACCCGATGTCCCAGACCGCCACGGCCGTCCGCGACCTCTTCGGCGGCCCCGGCGGCGAGTCCGGCCACCTCTGGGCGGCCGTCGCCTGGCCGCTGGCGCTGCTCGCGGTGTTCTTCCCGCTGGCGGTGGGGAGGTTCGCCCGGCTGAGCCGCTAGTGGTGGAAGCCGGTGGCCGCCCCCTTGTCCCGGGTCAGTGGGTGCGGCTGCCGGCGCAGCTCCGGCAGCAGTCGCTCCAGGTTGTCCAGCAGCAGGTCCGCCATGTCGGCCGAGAAGCCGTTGCGGCACACCACCCGCAGCACGGAGAGGTCCTCGCGGTGCGGCGGGAAGGTGTAGGCCGGCACCAGCCAGCCACCCTCGCGCAGCCGCCGGGACACGTCGAAGACGTCGTACGCCGTCACCTCGTCGGCCGTCGTGAAGGCGAACACGGGCAGCTGGTCGCCGCGCGTCAGCAGCCGGAAGTCGCCGAGCGCCGCCACCCGCCCGGCGATCGAGCCCGCGATGTCCCGCGCGGACTGCTGCACGGCCCGGTAGCCCTCGCGGCCCAGCCGCAGGAACGTGTAGTACTGCGCCACCACCTGCGCGCCGGGCCGGGAGAAGTTCAGTGCGAAGGTCGGCATGTCGCCGCCCAGGTAGTTGACCCGGAACACCAGCTCCTCGGGCAGCGCCTCGGCATCCCGCCACAGCGCCCAGCCCACCCCGGGGTAGACCAGCCCGTACTTGTGCCCCGAGGTGTTGATCGAGGCGACCCTCGGCAGCCGGAAGTCCCACACCAGGTCCTCGTCCAGGAAGGGCGCGACCATGCCGCCGGACGCCCCGTCGACGTGCACCGGGATGTCGAGGCCGGTGCGCTCCTGGAGGGCGTCCAGGGCGGCGCACAGATCGGCGACCGGCTCGTAGGAACCGTCGAAGGTGGAGCCGAGGATGCCGACGACCCCGATGGTGTTCTCGTCGCACAGCTCGGCGGCGGCCTGCGGGTCCAGGTGGAAGCGGTCGCCCTCCATCGGGACCTGGCGGGCCTCCACCTCCCAGAAGTTGCAGAACTTGTCCCAGCAGACCTGGACGTTCACGCCCATGACGAGGTTGGGCCGTACGTCCTTCGCCGGGTACCGGTCGGCGTTGCGCAGCGCCCAGCGCCGCTTGAGCGCCATCCCGGCCAGCATGCACGCCTCGCTCGACCCGGTCGTCGAGCAGCCCACGGCCGCCGACGGGTCCGGCGCGTGCCACAGATCGGCGAGCATCGCCACGCAGCGCCGCTCCAGCTCGGCGGTGCGCGGGTACTCGTCCTTGTCGATCATGTTCTTGTCCCGGCACTCGCTCATCAGCACCCCGGCCTGCGGCTCCATCCAGGTGGTGACGAAGGTGGCCAGGTTGAGCCGCGCGTTGCCGTCGAGCATCAGCTCGTCGTGGACCAGCCGGTACGCGGTCTCCGGCGGCAGCGGGGAGTCGGGCAGCCGGTGCGAGGGCGGGGCCTCGGTCATGCCGCCGAGCGGGTTCGCCGCCGCGTGGAACGGGTTTACGGCGAGCCGGCGCCGGTCGCGGTCGTCGTCGTGGGGCGGGCGGGGACCCTTGTGCAGTGACATGCAACCGACGGTAGGCCGGGGCCCGGGGGCCCGCACCCGGGGACGTACCGACGGGCACGGGCAGCCCGCACCTCACGTCGTGCCGGGCGGCGGCCTCTCCTCGTCGAACCGGGCGACGGCCCGTCCTGCGCGCCGGGGCCGTCCTCGGGCTGGGCCTGCCGGAACACATCGAGGATCGCGCATACCCTGAAGGGTGGTCAGCGGCGTCCGCGGCGCATGGGGACCAGGTTGCCGCGCCGGTGGGCGGCGATGAGCATGGGGATCGCGATCAGCAGGCTGACGACGACCGGCACGATCGACGCCTCCAGGCCGAACTCCCCGCCGGTCAGCAGGTCGGGGCCGGTCGGGCTGGTGGTCATCAGGCCCTCCGAGGTGTGGCCGGAGACCGGGATGCCGATCAGGCCCAGGGTGGTGTTCCAGGCGAAGTGCAGGCCCACGACGAACCAGATGTTGCGCGTCCACAGGAACGCGGCACCGAGCAGGACACCCGCCTCGATGGCGATCGCGGTCGAACTCCACAGCGTGGCATCCGGGTTGGCCAGGTGCAGTCCGCCGAACAGCGCCGCGGTGATCGCCAGAGCCGGCCAGCTGCCGCACAGCTTCTCCAGCGCCTGGAGGGCGAGGCCGCGGAAGATCAGTTCCTCCGTCACGGCGGCGCCGAGCTGCATCGCGGCCATGCTCGCCACGATCGACAGGCCGTTGCCGGGCCTTTCGGTGAACGAGAACTCGGTGAGGAGCATGAGCATCGACACGGTGATGAACCCGAAGCCGATCGCGGCACCGGACAACGCCTGTGCCGCGGCCCCCGACCTCGCGATCTCCGGCATGCTCCGCCGGGCGAGGTAGCGCATGACCGCCCAGTAGACGACAACCGCCACGATCGCGCCCACGACGGCGACCACTCCGCCCACCGAGGCCAGGCTGGATGCCAGCCCCACACCCACGATTCCGGTCAGCATCCAGACCAGCGGAGACTGGAGGTGGCGGCCGCCCTCTCGGCGCGTGGGCTGGGGCGATGCGGTGTGCGTCGTACTCATGTGGCCTCCGTATGGCATCGGCCGCGTGCCATTCAGCGACCCGCCGAGAACGCTACGCAGGCGACGACGTTCCCGAATCACCCCCGAGTGGACAGTCCGGCGTAGCTCGCGAGGGGGACACGGGCTTGCACCTCACGTCACGTGAGGAGGCAGCGTGGACGGCGTCAGAGAAAGGAGCGGAAGTGAGCTACTCCGTGGGACAGGTGGCCGGCTTCGCCGGAGTGACGGTGCGCACGCTGCACCACTACGACGACATCGGCCTGCTCGCACCCGGCGAGCGCAGCCACGCGGGCCACCGGCGCTACAGCGACGCCGACCTCGACCGGCTGCAGCAGATCCTGTTCTACCGGGAGCTGGGCTTCCCGCTCGACGAGGTCGCCGCCCTGCTCGACGACCCGGCCGCGGACCCGCGCGCGCACCTGCGCCGCCAGCACGAGCTGCTGTCCGCCCGGATCGAGAAGCTGCAGAGGATGGCGGCGGCCGTGGAGCAGGCCATGGAGGCACGCAGCATGGGAATCAACCTCACGCCGGAGGAGAAGTTCGAGGTCTTCGGCGACTTCGACCCCGACCAGTACGAGGAGGAGGTCCAGGAGCGCTGGGGGAACACCGACGCCTACCGCCAGTCCAGGGAGAAGACCGCCACGTACACCAAGGAGGACTGGCAGCGCATCCAGGACGAGGCCGAGGAACTCACCCGGCGCTTCGTCGCCCTGATGGACGCGGGTGAGCCCGCCGACTCCGAGGGGGCCATGGACGCCGCCGAGGAGCACCGGCAGGGCATCGCCCGCAACCACTACGACTGCGGGTACGAGATGCACACCTGCCTGGGCGACATGTACGTCTCGGACGAACGTTTCACGCGAAACATCGACGCCGCCAAGCCGGGCCTCGCCGCCTACATGCGGGACGCGATCCTCGCCAACGCCGTCCGGCACACCCCCTGAGCGGTGGCCGTGGCCCGGGTCGCACGCCCAGGGCTCACTCCCAGGGCTCACTCCCGGGCCACGACCACCGCCGTCCCGTACGCGCACACCTCGGTGCCCACGTCCGCCGCCTCCGTCACGTCGAAGCGGAAGGACAGCACCGCGTTGGCCCCGCGCGCGCGTGCCTGCTCGACCAGCCGCTCCATCGCCTGGTTGCGGGTCTCGACCAGCGTCTTGGTGAGACCCCGCAGCTCACCGCCGACCAGCGACTTCAGCCCGGCACCGATCTGGCTCCCCAGGTGCCGGGAGCGCACGGTCAGGCCGAAGACCTCGCCGAGCACCTCCTGCACCCGGTGGCCCGGCAGATCGTTGGTGGTCACGACGAGCACGTCGGGCTGCGGGCCCTGGCCGCCGCCGTATTCTTCAATACCCATGGTTCTCAGGTTTCCCCGGGGAACGTCACAGCGCACCCCAAGACGCCCCGTGGAACCTGGGGCACCGCGGCTGCGTTGTACGTTTGGGCAGCCAGGTCCAGCCCGCCTCCCCCCAGCAGCAGGAGCCACAATCCCGTGACCACCCTTGCGCTCGGTCCCGAGTGGATCAGCCCGGACTACCTGATCGAGACGTTCAGTCTGCCCGGCATCCTGCTCATCGTCTTCGCCGAGTCAGGCCTCTTCGCGTTCCTGCCCGGCGACTCGCTGCTGTTCACCGCGGGCCTGTTCGTCGCCCAGGGCCAGTACATCAGCCAGCCGCTGTGGCTGGTGTGCACCCTGATCGTGGCCGCCGCCGTCCTCGGCGACCAAGTCGGCTACATGATCGGCAAGTTCTTCGGCCCGAAGCTCTTCAGCCGTCCCAACTCCAAGCTCTTCAAACAGGAGAATCTGGAGAAGGCGCACGAGTTCATGGAGAAGTACGGCCCCAAGGCGATCGTCCTGGCCCGCTTCGTGCCCATCGTGCGCACCTTCGCCCCCATCGTGGCGGGCGCCGGCCGCATGAAGTACCGCACCTTCCTCACGTACAACGTGATCGGCGGCGTGGCCTGGGGCACCGGCGTCACCCTCGCGGGCTACTGGCTCGGTCAGATCGAGTTCATCCGGGCCCACGTCGAGGCCATCCTCGTCCTGATCATCCTGGTCTCGGTCGTCCCGATCGCCATCGAGTACCTGCGCGAACGCAAGAAGAAGCAGCGCGCCGCCGCGGCCGGACCGGCCCCTGAGGCCGCCCAGCAGCACCAGCCCCAGCCCCCGTACCCGGTCATGGACGACGCGACGACCCAGCTCCGCCGGGTCGACCCGTACGACCAGCCGCAGCAGCAGTACGACCAGCAGTACGACCAGGGCTACGGCAACCAGGGCTACGGCAACCAGCCCTACGGCGGCCAGCAGCCCCCGCAGCAGCCGTACGCCCAGCAGTACCCGCAGGGCTACGGCGAGCAGCCCCAGCAGTACGGCGACCAGTACCCGTACAACCAGGGCCGCTAGAAACCTCGCGTCCGCTTGGCCGCCCGGCGTCCCGCAGCACTGGCGGCGCCGGGCACCTTCAGGAACAGCCGGGAGATCTCCCCGCCCAGGTTCACCCCGATCGCGATGGCCATCGCCAGGGCCACCGCGTTGGAGAGCGACAGCAGCCCCGAGTCGACCTCGCCCTGCGCGATGCCCAGCAGACCGAAGTACGTCGCCGAACCGGGCAGCAGCGGCCCGATCGCGGCCGTCGTGTACGGCAGCGCCGATGCGAACCGGTAGCGGGACATCAGCTGCCCGAACAGACCCACGAGCCCCGCCGCGGCGGCCGTGGAGGCCACCGGGGAGATGTCCCCGGCGTAGTTCATGGCGCCGTACACGCACCAGGCGATGCCGCCGTTCAGGGTCACCGCGAGGACGGTGGCCCGTTCCTGCTGGAGCAGGATCGCGAAGGCCAGCGAGAGCAGCATCGAGGCGAAGATCTGCACGAACGGTTCGTCACCGGTGCCCAGCTTGGCGTCCGGGTTCAGCTCGGCGCCCAGCTGGACCCCGAAGTACAGCACCACCAGCACCCCGGCGACGATGCTGACGAAGAAGTACATGACCTCCAGCAGACGTGCCGCGGCGGTGATGTAGAAGCCGGTCAGACCGTCCTGCACCCCCGCGACCAGCGCCCGCCCGGGCAGCAGCGCGAACAGCCCACCGGTGATCACCGCGGACGCCTTCACGTCGACGTGCGTCACCGTCAGCACGACACCCATCGCGGCGGGCGGCATCGCGGCCACCGCGAACTGGTAGAACTCCGGCAGCCCGCGCCCGGCGCACAGCCACGCCAGCCGGTCGCCGAGCATCGAGCCGAACATCGCCGCGAAGAACACGGTCAGCCCGCCACCGACGAGCAGCGAGGCCCCGCCCGCGAGCAGACCGCTCGCCACGGTCAGCACCCAGGTGGGGTACGGGTGCCGGTTGCGGCGGATCTCCGCGAGGCGCCGGTAGGCCTCCTCCAGGGAGATGTTCGTGTCGGGGTCGCTGAGGTCGTCCACCAGGTGGAAGACGGCCGCGAGCCGCGTGTAGTCGGTGCCCCGGCGGCGCACCGTCCGCGACGCCGTCACCGGGTCCTCGACCAGGGACGGCTGGTAGGAGATCGACAGCAGGGTGAAGGTGACGTTCGGCTCGCAGCGGTCCAGGCCGTAGGACCGGCAGACGGCGAACATGGCCGCCTCCACGTCCTCGGCGCCCTCACCGCCCGCCAGCAGCAGCTCCCCGATACGCAGCGTCAGGTCGAGCACGCGCGGCACGGCCGGGCCGGTCTCGTCGTCGTGCTTCTGCGAGGGCTCGGGCGCGGGCCGCTCGGCCACCGGCATGCGCAGCATCGCGCGCATCCGGTCCTGCCAGGGCACGTCCGTCAGGCTCACCGCCGGGAAGCCGCTCCCCGGGGTGAAGGCGGTCGGGGCGGTCCACGCGCTGTGCGTGCTCGGCATGGTGAACGCCGAGCCCTCGGTGTCCGCGGGCGCCGCCTGCGGCACCTCCAGGCCGTCGGGGAGCGAGAACTCCGAGGTCGTCTCGGACTCGGTGCCGGCGTGCCGCGGGACGGCGAACCCCTGCGGGATCTCGAACTCGGACGTCGTCGACGACTCGCCGTCGATCGACGCCGCGATCCCACTGGGCTGCCGGAAGGCACTGCGGGCCTCGTCCGACTGCGGTTTGGGCTCCTCCGCCTCCGTCACCTGCGCAACGCTCCCTGGTACCGACACACCCTCCTGTTGACCTCAGTATGGTCACTCAAACACGAACGGGCCGCACGCGTGTGCGTGCGGCCCGTTACGGGAGAGGCGCCTGATCAGTGGCCGCCCTGGTCCTTGAAGCGCTTGTAGGACCGCTCGATCTCGACCTCGGCCTCGGTGCGGCCCACCCAGTCGGCGCCCTCGACGGACTTGCCGGGCTCCAGGTCCTTGTAGACCTCGAAGAAGTGCTGGATCTCCAGGCGGTCGAACTCCGACACGTGATGGATGTCACGCAGGTGCTCCACGCGCGGGTCGGTCGACGGCACGCACAGCAGCTTGTCGTCGCCGCCTGCCTCGTCCGTCA
Source organism: Streptomyces sp. NPDC111628 (assembly GCF_055635195.1). NCBI lineage: Bacteria > Bacillati > Actinomycetota > Actinomycetes > Kitasatosporales > Streptomycetaceae > Streptomyces > Streptomyces sp. NPDC111628. The sequence continues at coordinate 707,136 of NZ_JBVKBZ010000005.1, forward strand.
TCCGGAACATGCCGATCGCGCGGCAGCGGATGAGGCAGCCCGGGAAGGTCGGCTCGTCCAGGATGACCAGCGCGTCCAGCGGGTCGCCGTCCTCGCCGAGGGTGTTCTCGACGAAGCCGTAGTCGGTCGGGTAGGCGGTCGAGGTGAACAGGCGGCGGTCCAGGCGGATACGACCGGTCTCGTGGTCCACCTCGTACTTGTTCCGCGAACCCTTCGGGATCTCGATCGTGACGTCGAACTCCACCGGACGCTCCTCCATGATCAGCACATAGTTCTGGTGGTTAAGTGTCCCTCACGCAGGTGTGTGATCGCGAAAGGGGCTGGTGACAGTGCCAGAGCTGAGGCCTTGGCGGACCGCGAGACCGCATGTCGCGCGGGCCGCGGATGCCGTACGTCCCCGTCTGGCCCGCTTCGTCCGGGCCGCCGGACCGCGGGTCGCACGGCTGGCACGGGCCACGGCGCCGCGGCTCACCCGGATCACGAGGCCGAAGACCTGGCAGTACACCGCCGGTGCCGCCACCGCCGGGCTGGCACTGGCCGCCGGGGTGGTGACCGTCGCCGGCCCCTGGGACTCCACGGGTCAGCGTACGGCCGAGCGGGACCGGGCCGTCGCCCTGGAGCACACGGGTGGCACAGATCACGGCCGCGGATCCGGGGCCTCCGGCTCGTCGTCCGGATCGCCCCGCCCCGCGCCCAGCGCCGGTGCCGTACTGGCCGGTCTCGGCGGCACCTCCGCCCCCGGCGGCGTCAAGGCGGCACCCGGCGACCAGGACCTCGCGGACCTCCTCGACCCCCTGCTCAAGGACGCCCCCGGGCTCGGCGAGCGCCGCGCGGCGACCGTCGTCGACCTCACCACCGGCAAGCGCCTGTACGGCCTCGGCGCCGACACCCCGCTCACCCCCGCCTCCACCACCAAGATCGCCACCGCCGTCGCCGCCCTCACCGCCCTCGGCCCCGACCACCGCCTCACCACCCGCACCGCCCTGGAGGCCGACACCGGCGAGGTCGTCCTGGTCGGCGGCGGCGACCCCACCCTCACCGCGCGCGAGGACGCCCGGGGCCTGGCCAGCCTGCGCACCCTCGCCGAGAAGACCGCCGCCGCGCTGAAGAAGCGGGACGTGCGCCAGGTGACGCTGTCGTACGACACGACGCTCTACGCCGGTACGGAAATGCACCCGATCGGGGTCAACGAGAACCTCGCCCGCGTCACCGCCCTGATGGCCGACGAGGGCCGCACCGACGACTCCACCAGCGGCCCCGCCCCGCGCGCGGAGGACCCGGCCGCCGACGTCGCCCGCACCTTCGCCGGCCTCCTGAAGGAGCACGGCATCACCGCGTCGGCCCCCGGCCCCTCCAAGGCCACCGGCCGCGCCGACACCCTCGCCACGGTCTCCTCGCCCCCGCTGTCCGCCCTGGTCGAGCGGATGCTGACCAACAGCGACAACGACCTCGCCGAGGCCCTGGCCCGCCACACCGCCGTGGCGACCGGCAAGCGCGCCGACTTCGACGGGGCGGGCACCGCCGTCACGGCCCGCCTGAAACAGCTCGGCCTGCCGGTGGGCGGCGCGCGGTTCCACGACGGAAGCGGCCTGGACCGCACCGACCTGATCAGCGCCGACCTGCTCACCGCGCTGCTGACCGAGGCGGCCGACCCCGCTCGCCCCCAGCTCCGCGCGGTGCTCACCGGGCTCCCCGTCGCCCACTTCACCGGCACCCTGGCCGGCCGTTACACGGACGGCGCAGCGGGCCTCGTCCGAGCCAAGACCGGCACCCTCACGGGCGTGAACACCCTCGCCGGCACGGTCACCACCCCCGACGGCCGCCTCCTCGGCTTCGCCTTGCTGGCCAACGCCACGACGGACGCCTGGGCGGCGCAGACGACCCTGGACCGAGCGGCAACAGCACTGGCGTCGCAGACGCCGTAGCTGCGGGCAGCCGTCGCCGTCGCCGCCGCTGCGGGCAGTCGTGCCGCTGGGGCGGCACGGGTGGGCGCAGCGGCACCCCGCCAACGCCGGGCTGCGTGACCCACCCCCCGGCGCCCACCCCCGCCGCACAACTGCCCCCCAGCGGCAGCGCTCCCGTACCGTTGACGCATGACGAGCATCGGCGCAAATTCCGGCATGGTCGACTGGAACCTCGCGGTGGCGACCGCGACCCGGCTCGTACGGCCGGGCCCCGAGGTGAGCCGCGACGAGGCCAGGGCCGTCGTCGCCGAGCTCCGCCGCCATGCCAAGTCCTCGGAGGAGCACGTCCGCGGCTTCACCCGGATGGGCACCGAGGAGACCCACGACACCCCCGTCCTGGTGGTCGACCGGCCCGGCTGGGTCCGGGCCAACGTCGCCGGGTTCCGGGAGCTCCTCAAGCCCCTGCTGGAGAAGATGCAGGAGCGGCGCGGCGGCGGCGCGGGCAACGCGGTCCTCGGCGCCGTCGGCGGCAAGGTCACCGGCGTGGAGCTGGGCATGCTGCTGTCGTTCCTGTCCTCCCGCGTCCTCGGCCAGTACGAGACGTTCGCCCCCGCCACCCGAGAACTGCCCGCCGGCGCGAACGGCGGCGGCCGGCTGCTCCTGGTCGCGCCGAACATCGTGCACGTCGAGCGCGAACTCGACGTCGAGCCGCACGACTTCCGCCTGTGGGTGACCCTGCACGAGGAGACGCACCGCACCCAGTTCACCGCCGTGCCCTGGCTGCGCGACCACCTCGAGGGCGAAATCCAGTCGTTCCTGGCCGAGACCGACGTGGACCCCATGACCGTGCTCGAACGGGTCCGCGAGGCCGCCCAGTCGCTGGCCGGGGGCCGTCCCGAGGCGGAGGAGGACGACGGCGGCCGCTCGCTCGTGGAGCTGGTGCAGACCCCGGCCCAACGGGAGGTCCTCGGCCGCCTCACCGCCGTGATGTCCCTCCTGGAGGGGCACGCCGACTTCGTGATGGACGGCGTCGGGCCGGCGGTCGTGCCGAGCGTCGGGGAGATCCGGGAGAAGTTCCAGCAGCGCCGCGCCAGGGGCGCCTCCCGCCTCGACATGGCGCTGCGCAAGCTGCTCGGCCTGGACGCCAAGCTCCGTCAGTACCGGGACGGCGAACGGTTCGTACGGGCCGTCGTCGAGGAGTGCGGCATGGACGGCTTCAACCGCGTCTGGACCTCGCCCAACACGCTCCCCACCAAGTCGGAGATCGCCAAACCGGCGGACTGGATCGCGCGGGTGCACCGCAAGCCGGAGGCGTGAGCCGCGCGGGCGGGGCGTGAAACGATTCCGGCCTACGGCAGGCGAACGACCCTTCAATCACCCGTCCGAGGGACCGTGAGCCTTCGGCAGGCGTGCGATGCTCGGGGAACGGCCTGTTTCTGTCACCATCTACACACTCTGCGTGACTGAACCTCGGGCTCACCCCCGACAACTTCATGAAGGGCACCGGACATGGGTCCCCATCCTGCGGTCGCGGCGATACGCCTGGCGGTCCGCCGCGTCCTCCACGACATCCTCACCGAACTGAACACCCCGGCCGGCGTCCCCGCCGCGACGGCCGTCGAACGTACGCCCGAGCGTGCGCCCGGACTCCCGACGGCACCGCTCGTGCTCGTGGCGTGCTCCGGCGGTGCCGACTCCATGGCGCTCGCCTCCGCCCTCGCCTTCGAGGCCCCCCGGCTCGGCGTCCGCGCCGGCGGGGTCACCGTCGACCACGGCCTGCAGAGCGGCTCCGACCTGCGCGCCGAAGAGGTCGTCCTGCGCCTGCGCGAACTGGGCCTCGACCCCGTGGAGGCCACCGCCGTGACCGTCGGCCGCGGCGGAGGCCCGGAAGCCGCCGCCCGCGACGCCCGCTACGCCGCGCTCGACGCCGCCGCCGCCCGCCACGGCGCCGCCGCCGTCCTGCTCGGCCACACCCGCGACGACCAGGCCGAGACCGTCCTGCTGGGCCTCGCCCGCGGCTCCGGCATCCGCTCCCTGTCGGGCATGGCCGCGGTCTCGGGGGCCGGCGGCCGTTACCGGCGCCCCTTCCTCCAGGTCGACCGCCAGACCGCCCGCAAGGCCTGCATGGTCCAGTCCCTCCCCGTCTGGGACGACCCCCACAACACCGACCCCGCCTACACCCGCTCCCGGCTGCGCCACGAGGGCCTGCCCGCCCTGGAGAAGGCCCTCGGCAAAGGCGTCGTCGAGGCCCTCGCCCGTACGGCCCAACTCTCCCGGGACGACGCCGACGCCCTCGACACCTGGGCCCGCCAGGCCGAGGCCGGCGTCCGCGACGCCACCGGCGGACTGGAGTGCGCCAAGCTGTACGCCCTGCCGCCCGCCGTACGCCGCCGGATCCTGCGCCGTGCCGCCCTGGAGGCCGGTGCCCCGGGCGGTGCGCTGTTCGCCCGCCACATCGAGGAAGTCGACCGGCTCATCACCGGCTGGCGCGGTCAGGGGGCCATCAACCTCCCCGGCAAAGTCGTCGCCCGGCGGCAGGGTGGCAGACTGGTGATTCGGCAAGGCTGAATCCGGACCCTCCACCGATCCGCAGACGGATCGACGGACGCTTCGGACTGGCCGGTGGGACGACCGAAAGTGATGCGGGTGGACGCGAACGACATGGGTGCCGACCTCGAGAAGGTACTCATCACCAAGGAAGAGATCGACGCGAAGCTGGGCGAGCTGGCCGCGAAGATCGACGCGGAGTACGCAGGCAAGGACCTGCTCATCGTCGGTGTCCTCAAGGGCGCCGTGATGGTCATGGCCGACCTGGCGCGCACGCTGTCCACCCCCGTCACGATGGACTGGATGGCGGTGTCCTCGTACGGCGCGGGCACCCAGTCCTCCGGTGTGGTGCGGATCCTCAAGGACCTCGACACCGACATCAAGGGGCGCCACGTCCTGATCGTCGAGGACATCATCGACTCCGGCCTGACCCTGTCCTGGCTGATCTCCAACCTCGGCTCGCGCGAGCCCGCCTCCCTCAAGGTGTGCACGCTGCTGCGCAAGCCCGACGCCGCGAAGGTCGCCATCGACGTGGAGTGGGTCGGCTTCGACATCCCCAACGAGTTCGTCGTCGGCTACGGCCTCGACTACGCCGAGAAGTACCGCAACCTCCCGTTCGTCGGTACGCTCGCGCCCCACGTGTACGGCGGCTGACGCGACCCTGTAACGGACTTCACGGCGTTTCGGCGGGTCACCGGGAACCCCTCGGGCCCCCGCGCCGTTGGAGCATGCAGACGGGACGTCGGCCCGCCCGTGCGGCTGAGGGCCGCCACGCTGGGGTACCGTCAGAAGAACTGTCTTATCAAACTCACTATGGCAGGAGGGACGGGGCGACACCGCTCCGTGTGGATGGACGTGAAGCGATACTTCCGTGGGCCAATCATGTGGATCGTGCTGGCCGTCCTTGCCGTGGTCGTGTTGATGCAGGTCGTGGGCTCGTCCGGTGGCTACAAGACGGTGGACACGGGCCAGGTCGTCCAGGCGATCAACGACAACAGGGTCGAGTCGGCCAAGCTGACCACCGGTGACGAGCAGACCATCAAGGTCCAGCTCAAGGACGGCCAGAAGGTCGAGGGCAGCTCGAAGATCCAGGCGAGCTACATCGGCGACCAGGGCGTGACCCTCGCCAACACACTTCAGAACAAGTACCAGGACAAGCAGATCCCCGACGGCTACACCGTGTCGCCGTCGAAGCAGAACCCGTTCGTCGGGATTCTGCTCTCCCTGCTCCCGTTCGTCCTCATCGTGGTCGTCTTCCTGTTCCTGATGAATCAGATGCAGGGCGGCGGCTCCCGGGTCATGAACTTCGGCAAGTCCAAGGCGAAGCTCATCACCAAGGACACCCCGAAGACGACGTTCTCCGACGTCGCGGGGTCCGACGAGGCCGTCGAGGAACTCCACGAGATCAAGGAGTTCCTCCAGGAGCCGGCCAAGTTCCAGGCCGTCGGCGCCAAGATCCCCAAGGGCGTGCTGCTGTACGGCCCGCCCGGCACCGGCAAGACCCTGCTCGCGCGTGCCGTCGCGGGCGAGGCGGGCGTGCCGTTCTACTCGATCTCCGGTTCCGACTTCGTCGAGATGTTCGTCGGTGTCGGTGCCTCCCGAGTGCGCGACCTGTTCGAGCAGGCCAAGGCGAACGCCCCGGCCATCGTCTTCGTCGACGAGATCGACGCGGTCGGCCGCCACCGCGGCGCCGGCCTCGGCGGCGGTCACGACGAGCGCGAGCAGACCCTGAACCAGCTGCTCGTCGAGATGGACGGCTTCGACGTCAAGGGCGGCGTGATCCTCATCGCCGCGACGAACCGGCCCGACATCCTCGACCCGGCGCTGCTGCGCCCCGGCCGCTTCGACCGGCAGATCGCCGTCGACCGCCCGGACATGCAGGGCCGTCTGGAGATCCTCAAGGTCCACCAGAAGGGCAAGCCGGTAGCGCCCGACGTCGACCTGTCGGCCGTCGCCCGCCGTACGCCCGGCATGACCGGTGCCGATCTGGCCAACGTGCTGAACGAGGCCGCCCTGCTGACGGCCCGCAGCGACCAGAAGCTGATCGACAACCACATGCTGGACGAGGCGATCGACCGCGTGGTCGCGGGCCCGCAGAAGCGGACCCGGATCATGTCGGACAAGGAGAAGAAGATCACCGCGTACCACGAGGGCGGTCACGCCCTGGTCGCGGCGGCCTCACCGAACTCCGACCCGGTCCACAAGATCACGATCCTGTCCAGAGGCCGGGCCCTCGGCTACACGATGGTGCTCCCGGACGAGGACAAGTACTCGACCACGCGCAACGAGATGCTCGACCAGCTCGCCTACATGCTGGGCGGCCGCGCGGCCGAGGAACTGGTCTTCCACGACCCGACGACGGGCGCCGCCAACGACATCGAGAAGGCCACCAGCGTGGCCCGTGCCATGGTCACGCAGTACGGCATGACCGAGCGCCTCGGTGCCATCAAGTTCGGCGGCGACAACAGCGAGCCGTTCCTCGGGCGTGAGATGGCGCACCAGCGCGACTACTCGGAAGAGGTCGCCGCGCTGGTCGACGAAGAGGTCAAGAAGCTCATCGAGACGGCGCACAACGAGGCCTGGGAGATCCTGGTCGAGAACCGCGACGTCCTCGACAACCTCGTCCTCGCGCTGCTGGAGAAGGAGACACTGGGCAAGGAGGAGATCGCCGAGGTCTTCGCCCAGATCGTCAAGCGTCCGTCCCGGCCCGCCTGGACCGGTTCCTCCCGCCGTACGCCCTCGACCCGTCCGCCGGTGCTCTCCCCCAAGGAGCTGGCACTGACGAACGGCGCGAACGGCGCGACGGCGGCGATCTCCACCGCCAAGAGCACCACGGTGGAGCCCGCTCCGGCACCGGAGCGAGCACCGGAGGACCGCCCGGAGAGCTGACCCCGGCCGCCTCGGACCGCCCCGGCGGCCCGACCAGGCCCGGAATGTATGCCGCGCCCCCCAGGTTCTAGCCTTGGGGGGTGCGGCATTTTCGTATGCCGTCGCAGGACGGATCAGGAACGAGGCATCACATGACCGACCCCGTGACGCTGGACGGCGAGGGCCGGATCGGCGAGTTCGACGAGAAGCGGGCCGAGAACGCCGTACGCGAACTGCTGATCGCGGTCGGCGAGGACCCGGACCGCGAGGGCCTCAGGGAGACTCCGGCACGCGTGGCACGGGCGTACAAGGAGATATTCGCCGGTCTGTGGCAGGAGCCGGAGGACGTTCTGACGACGACGTTCGACCTCGGGCACGACGAGATGGTCCTGGTGAAGGACATTGAAGTGTTCTCGACATGTGAGCATCATCTGGTGCCGTTCCGCGGGGTGGCGCACGTCGGCTACATCCCGTCCGCCAGCGGGAAGATCACCGGTCTGTCGAAGTTGGCCCGGCTCGTGGACGTCTATGCGCGCCGCCCGCAGGTGCAGGAACGTCTCACCACGCAGATCGCGGACTCCTTGATGGAGATCCTGGAACCGCGCGGGGTGATCGTCGTGGTCGAGTGCGAGCACATGTGCATGTCCATGCGGGGCATCCGCAAGCCGGGGGCGAAGACCCTCACCTCGGCCGTGCGGGGTCAGCTGCGGGATGTCGCCACGCGCAACGAGGCCATGAGTCTGATCATGGCCCGCTGAGCTCGCGGGTGCGGCTCATGCCGCCGATGCGGTGCCCGGGTGGTCGTCGTCCTCGTCTTCGGGGAGTCTGCAGACTCGTTCCATGAAGAGGGCGGCCGCTATGACGGCGATGCCTGCGACGACCGAGGCGCCCGCGTAGATGGCCTGGTCGCGGCGGGCCGGGATGTCGAGGTACTCCAGCAGGAAGACGCCCGTGCCGCCGTACATGCCGGCGACGAGGGCGGCCACCAGGGCGCTGGCCTGGCCGAAGACGACGGCGCGGGCCGCCATCATCGGGTCGACGCCCTTGGCGCCGGGGACGCGGTCCCGCTGGGCCTTGAGGCGGGCGCGGATCGAGAGCGCAGTGGCCAGCAGGATCACTGCGATCAGGGCGAGGACGACGGGGGCGGCGAGGGGGACGCTCGGGAGGGTCCCGACCGAGTTCCACAGGCGGGCGCCGGCCCAGGACAGCACTCCGGCGACGACCAACACGCCGGCCAGCACCCTGATGCGCAACTCTTTCACGGTGTTCCGGTGTCCCTTCGGCTCCCCGGCGCGGTCGTCCTGACCTCGTCGTCCTCGTCGACCTTAACGACTACTCGGGCAGCCGGAGTTCCAGGTCGGCGCGGGGCGCGACGCCGTCGCGGGTGACGGCGGTCAGAAGGTCGGCGACCCGGCCCCGGCCGGGCAGGTCGGCCTCCGGGTCGACGTCCAGCCAGGGGGCCAGCACGAAGGCGCGTTCGTGGGCGCGCGGGTGAGGGAGGGTGAGGTGCGGGTCGTCGGAGACGACCTCGGCGTAGGCGACGATGTCGACGTCCAGGGTGCGCGGGCCCCAGCGCTCGTCGCGGACCCGGTGGAAGGCCTCCTCGACCGCGTGCGCCCGCTCCAGGAGCGAGGACGGGGGCAGCGTCGTCTTCACGATCACGACCGCGTTGAAGTACGAGGGCTGGCTGTCGGGGGCCACCCCCCACGGCTCCGTCTCGTAGACGGGGGAGACCCCTTTGACGCGCAGGCCCGGGGTGTCCTCCAGGGCGTCGATCGCGCCCTGGAGGGTCTCCAGGCGGTTGCCGAGGTTGGCGCCGAGGGCGACGACCGCGCGCTTGGGGTTGGACAGGGTGGTGTCCGCGGCGTCGACCTGCTCGATGACGGAGGCGGGCACGGGCTGTACGGTCGGGTCGCTCGGACCCTTGGCGAAGGGGGCGCTCATACACGGCTCCGGATGATGGTGACGGTCACGTCGTCGAAGGGGACGGTGATCGGCGCGTCCGGCTTGTGGACGCAGACCTCGACCTCCTCGACCCCTTCGTGCTTCAGACAGACCTGGGCGATGCGCTCGGCGAGGGTCTCGACGAGGTTGACCGGCTCGCCCTCGACGACGGCCACGACCTCCTCGGCCACGATGCCGTAGTGCACGGTCTTCGCCAGGTCGTCGTCGGCCGCGGCCGGGCGGGTGTCCAGGCCAAGGACGATGTCCACGAGGAAGGTCTGGCCGTCCTCGCGCTCCTTGGGGAACACACCGTGGTGCCCGCGGGCCTTCAGGCCGCGCAGCGCGACACGATCCACGCGAATCACTCCTGCAGTCGTCGGTCTCGGCCGGTCGTACCACGTGCGGGTGGTACGGCGGCCCCAGTCGAATCTACCCGCGTGCACCGACAGTGCCGGGCCGCGGGGGGCGGGGCTGGGTGGGGAGCGGGCAGGTATTCACCGCGCGTTCTCCCTGGCGGTCCCGGTGGATCACGGGTTGGTAGCCGCCCCTACCCGCCGGTCCGTGATTCCAACCACTTCTCGGTGCTCCCAGTCGCCGGCCGGGTCAGGGCGGTGTGTCCTCGCCGTCCTCGTCCTCGGTTTCCGCGAGGACGGGGGAGGCGTGGTGGGACCAGAGCTTCCAGCCGGCGGGCGTGCGCCGGAAGGTGTTGGTGGCGACGACGAGCTGGCCGACGAGCGGACCGAGCTCCTCGCCGCCGTCGGGGGCGGGGCCGCCGCTGAGGATGTTCTCGGTGCAGGTGACCAGGGCGGTGTCGCCGGTGACGGAGACGTGCACGTCGGTGAGGAAGAACTGGATGTAGTCCGTGTTCGCCATGATCAGGGCGTAGGAGCGCAGGACCTCGCCGCGGCCGGTGAGTACCGGCCAGCCCGGGTGGACGCAGGAGACCACGCCGGCGTCGGCCGGGTCGTGGTACGACTCGTCGACGCCCAGGTCGGAGGGGGTGAGCCAGAACTCGGAGACCTTCTCGAAGTCGCCCTCCTCCAGTGCCTCGTAGAAGGCGGTGTTCGCGGCCTCGACCTGTTCGACGTCGAGGTGCGGCGCGTTCATCGGGCGCCTTCGACGGCGCGGGCGACGCGGACGGCGTCGGCCGTGGCGCGGACCTCGTGGACGCGGACCGCCCACGCGCCGGCCTGGGCGGCGAGCGCGGAGACCGCGGCGGTGGCCGCGTCGCGCTCGCGCGCGGGGGGCGGGGCGGCGTCGGGGCCGGCGAGGACGCGGCCGAGGAAGCGTTTGCGGGAGGCGGCGACGAGGAGGGGGTGGCCGAGGGCGAGGAGGCGGTCGAGGTGGGCGAGGAGGACGAGGTCGTGCTCGGCGTCCTTGGAGAAGCCGAGGCCCGGGTCGACGATCACGCGGTCGGGGGCGATGCCGCCGTCGAGGACGGCCTCCACGCGTGCGTGCAGTTCGTCGACGACCTCTGTCACGACGTCGGTGTAGGTGCCTTTGACGTTGCCGTCCTTCAGGAGGCCGCGCCAGTGCATGACGACGAAGGGGGCGCCCGTGTCGGCGACGACCGGGATCATCCGGGGGTCGGCCAGGCCGCCGCTGACGTCGTTGACCAGGGCGGCGCCGGCGGCGAGGGCCTGCTCGGCGACGGAGGCGCGCATGGTGTCGACGGAGACCGCCACGCCCTCGGAGGCGAGGCCGCGCACGACCGGGACGACGCGCCTGAGTTCCTCGTCCTCGTCCACGCGGGTGGCGCCGGGGCGGGTGGACTCGCCGCCGACGTCCACGAGGTCGGCGCCCTGGGCGACCAGGTCCAGGCCGTGCTTGATGGCCGACGTGGTGTCGAAGAAGCGGCCGCCGTCGGAGAAGGAGTCGGGGGTCACGTTGACGACTCCCATGACCGCGCAGCGGTCCCATGCGGTCAGTCCCGCGAGATGGCGTCGGCGGCGGCCGGTCTGCTTGCTCATGTGTTCAGCGTAGGCGGTGGGCTGTGGCGGGTGCGCGGGGTGCCTGCGGCGGCTGTACCGGGTGCCTGCGGGTGCCTGCGGCGGCCTGTGCGGGTGCGGTGGGGGTGCGGGTGGCGCGGTGGGTTCGGTGGGTGGGTCGGGGCCGCGTCGGGGGGTGTCCGTCCTCGGAACGGCGCGGAATCGGTCACTTGAAGAGGCTCGGGGCGTTGACGCGCCAACCGCTGCGTGCGGACACCCCCCGACACGACCCCTTCTCGCCGTACGCGGCTGCGGCCCGCCGTCCTCCGGCGCCCCGTCCCGCCGTACGCGGCTCTCCCGCCGCGTCGCCACCGCCCCAGCTGCGCGCCGTCGCCGTCGCCGCCGCCCCCGCCGCCGCAGCGCGCCGCCGCCCCCGGCCGCCGCTGCGGGCAGTCGCCGCCGCCCCCGCCGCAGCTGCGGGCAGTCGTGCCGCTGGGGCGGCACGGGTGGGCGCAGCGGCACCCCGCTACGCCGGGCCGCGTCCCCCTCGCGCCCGCACCCGCCCCGGGTGACGGAGAACACGTCGGCCCACTGACCGTCACGCCGCTCGCGCCGGCGCCTGGTGGGCGCAGGGGCGGCGCGAGGGCGTCCGGCGCTGGAGGAAGCGGGGGAGGGAGATCGTGACGAAGCCCTCCGCCTGCATCGCGGCGAAGCCGATGCGCGGGAGGTCGGCCGAGCGGCGGTAGACGACGAAGCGCGGCTCCCACCGGGGCCGGAACTTCGCGTTGAACTTGTACAGGGACTCGATCTGGAACCAGCGGGAGAGGAAGACCAGCAGCCCGCGCCACGCGCGGAGGACCGGGCCCGCGCCGATCTTCTCGCCGCGCGCGAGCGCCGCGCGGAACATCGCGAAGTTCAGCGACATCCGCGCGATGCCCAGTTTCGGGGCGGCCTGGAGCGCGGCCACGATCAGGAGTTCGTTCATGCCGGGGTCGGCCGCGCGGTCGCGCCGCATGAGGTCCAGGGACGCGCCGTCCGTGCCCCACGGCACGAAGTGCAGGACCGCCTTCAGGTCGCCGTACTCGCCGGGTTCCGTGTCCTGTTTGTGGGCTGTGGCGATCAGGCAGTCGCCGTCGGCCGGGTCGCCGACGCGGCCCAGGGCCATGGAGAAGCCGCGCTCGGTGTCCGTGCCGCGCCACGCGTCGGCGGCGCGGCGCACCCGGTCCAGTTCGGCGTCGGAGAGGTCAGCCACGCGCCGTACCCGGGTCTCGTAACCGGCGCGCTCGATGCGCTTGACCATCTGGCGCACGTTGCGCATCGCGCGGCCGGCGAGGGAGAAATCCGCTACGTCCACCACCGCCTCGTCGCCCAGTTCGAGGGCGTCGAGGCCCGTTTCGCGGGTCCAGACCTCGCCGCCGGTCTCCGAGCAGCCCATGACGGCCGGCGTCCAGGAGTGGGCCCGGGCCTCGTCCATGAAGCGTTCGATGGCGCCCGGCCAGGCCTCTACGTCGCCGATCGGGTCGCCGCTGGCCAGCATCACGCCGGAGACGACCCGGTAGGTGACGGCGGCCTTGCCGCTGGGGGAGAAGACGACGGCCTTGTCGCGGCGCAGCGCGAAGTGGCCGAGGGAGTCGCGGCCGCCGTGCCGGGCGAGGAGGGCGCGCAGGCGGGTCTCGTCGTCCTCGGTGAGGCGGGCCGCGGGGTGTTCGGGGCGGAAGGCCAGGTAGATCGTGGTGACGGCGGTCAGGAGGCCGAGGGCGCCGAGGGAGAACGCGACCGTCCAGGAGGTGTTGCCGCGGTAGTCCACCGGGCCCTCGACGCCGAACAGGCCGTAGAGGACATGGGTGATGCGGTCGGCCAGGCTCGGGTCGCCGAGCATGCGGTGCGGGTGGGCGTTGACGACGAGCAGGCCGAGCAGGACGGAACCGGCGCTCATGAGGACGAAGTTGGCCAGCGCCCGCCAGCGGCTGCGGGGGTCGGGGAGGGCGGCGAACTCGTCGCGGTGGCGGAGGAGGGGGATCAGGAGGGCCACGGAGATCACTGCGCCGAGGAGGGAGTGGCGGTATGTGAACTGGGCGACGGCTCCCAGTGGCAGCAGGGCGACCGCCGCCCGCCAGGCCCGGCGCTTGCGGCGCTTGAGGCCGTGGGCCAGCAGGAGGAGCAGGACGCCCGCGCTGAGCGAGAGGGCGGCGGCGAAGGGGCCGAAGGCGCCGGGCAGGACCTCGGCGAGTGCGTGCATCCGGCTGTGGCGGAAGCGCGGGAAGGAGCCGGCCGCGATGTCCAGCAGGCCGACGAGCACGCAGGCGCGGCCGACGAGGAGGGGGATCCGGTCCGGGCGGGGGCCGCGCAGTGCGCGGCGTATGCGGGTGGGCCTCGTCGGAACCCCGCCCGACATTTCCTCATCTGTCCTGACAGACATCGCACCTGTGGTTCTGCGAGAGATCGTGGATTCCGGGCCCGTTCCGGGCATCCGGCGACATTGCGCCCTCTAGGACGGTGTCTCGGAGGGAGAGGTTCACTCCCCTGATCAACGGAAAAGCACGGGCGGGTAGCAAGGCATGGGTCTCACGAGCAACAAGGTGCTGGCGCTGGCGGTGGTGGCCGGCGTGCTGCTGTTCGCCGGGACGGTGTGGTTGTGGCCGCGGCTGGCCGGGCGGGGTGTGCGGGCCCTTCTGGGGAGGGTCGGTCTGCTGCTCGCCACCCAGGTGGCGGTCTTCGCGGCGGTGGGACTGGTCGCCAATCAGTCCTTCGGTTTCTACGGCAGTTGGGCCGACCTGTTCGGGCGGGAGGACGGGCAGGGCGTGGTCGTGGACCACTCGGCCGGTGCGGGCGGCGGGCCGCTGCGGGTCGTCGGGGACCGGCGGGTGACGCCGGCGAGCGGGGCGCGGCCGGACGTCTCGGGGCGGGTGGAGGAGATACGGGTGGTCGGGCGTACGTCTCGGATCGCGTCACCGGCGTATGTGTATCTGCCGCCGGAGTACTTCCAGGCCCGGCACCGTGGCCGTACGTTTCCCGCGGCCGTCGTCCTGACCGGTTATCCGGGGACGGCGGAGGCGCTGGTGGAGAAACTTCACTACCCGCGTACGGCGCTGGAGCTGGCGAAGGCCGGTCGGATGCGGCCGATGATCCTGGTGATGCTGCGGCCCACGGTGGCGCCGCCGCGCGACACGGAGTGCGTGGACGTACCGGGCGGGCCGCGGACGGAGACGTTCTTCGCCAAGGACCTGCCCGAGGCGGTGGGCGCCCACTACCGGGTGGCCAAGGGGCCGCGGAGCTGGGGCGTCGTCGGCAACTCGACCGGTGGCTACTGCGCCCTGAAACTCGCCGCGCACCATCCGGAGGTGTACGCCGCCGGGGCGGGGCTGTCGCCGTACTACGACGCGCCGAACGACCCCACCACGGGTGACCTTTTCCAGGGGGACGAGGGGCTCGAGAAGCGGGCCAGTCTGTGGTGGTATCTCAAGAACGCGCCCGCGCCCGACACTTCACTGCTCGTCACCAGCAGCAGGACCGGCGAGACGAACTACAAGGACACGCTGAAGTTCATTGATCTGGTGAAGGGCAAGAGGCCGACCCGGATCTCGTCGATCATCCTGGAAAGCGGCGGGCACAACTTCAATACCTGGCGGCGGGAGATTCCCGCGACGCTGCGGTGGCTGGATGAGCGGCTGGGTGGAGGGCGGGACTCTTGAATGATCTTGGAATCCGGGGGTAATTCGTCCGTCGTCGGGGGTGTGGATTCCCGGTTCCCTGTGAACACGTCGGAGATGGCCGTGTTTTTACGGGGCGGGGCGCCAAGATTCGCCTACGCGCGGTAAGTTTCTGGCCATGCCACGTGGACGTCATCGCCATTCCCCGCCTCTGCACAGGCTGCTTCCTCCGTCGGCGATCGCAGGTGTTTCGGTCGTCTGCGCCCTCGGGCCCTGGTTCTTCAGCGAGACCATGATGCTTCGCGTGCTGGCCGCGGCCGCCGCGGTGACGGCTGTGGTCGGCGCGGTCGTCATGCGGCACTGGGACGCGCAGGCGGGCCGGCAGGTCGCCGACCTCACACGCGCGCGTGCGAGCGACGAGTGGCGCTTCGAGGAACGGGTCGCCGAACTGGAGTCCGACCTGGAGGAGTCGCGCGAGCTGCGGCAGAAGCTGGAGCACCGGCTGCGGGCCAAGCGCACCGAGCTGGCGGGGCTGCGCAATGAGCACGCTTCGCTGCTGCGGCGCTACGCCACGGCGGAGACCGAGCGTGCCAGCGCGCTGGAGGGGCGCCGGCTGCTGGAGATAGAGGCCCCGCCGCAGGCACCCGCGCTGCCGGCGGCCCGCACCGCCCCGGTGGAGGAGACGCCGGTGCAGGAGGCGCCGGTGCAGGAGGCGCGGGAGCAGGACACTCGGGAGCAGGAAACGCCGGGGGCGGATGCTGCGGCCGGGGAGGTGTCCGGTGAGGGGGACGCGGCGGTCGAAGAGGCCTCCGTTCCGGCGGTCTTCTCGCCCGAGGGGTCCCGGCTGTTCCTGCGCGCGAACGCGGCCCTGGCCCGCTTCGACGGCGACGCGCCCGCCGATCCGGACGGTGGCGACCGGGCTGCGGCCGCCGCCGCCCCGGACGGCTCCGGCGGTGACGACGACGGGAACGGTGGCGGGGACGGCGGCGGCGACGGCGGCGGCGAGGGTGTGCCCGCGACCGACGCGGGGCAGGAGGACGAGGCCCAGGGGCAGCCCGAGGCGGCCGACGGCCATGAGCGCACCGCCGCCGCCTCCCCGACCACGACGTCCGACGAGCGGCCCGCGCAGCCCACCCAGTCCACGCAGCCCAGTCAGCCCACCCAGTCCACCCGGCGGGCCGACGGGCACTTCACGGTGCCGACCGCGGTGGCCGTCGTACCGGCGGCCCCGGCGCGGCGTCCGGTGGTCGAGGGCGGCTTCGACTTCTTCGGCACCAAGCCCAGCGACGACGCGACGGGCGGGGCGGGTGCGTCCGACGCCGCTCTGGAGACCGTGCAGAACGAGGACCTCGCCGACGTGGTCGGCCAGGAGGCGCTCGCCCTGCACAAGGCCGAGGCCGAGGTCTCCTTCAAGCCGGCCGGCGAGGAGTCCCGGGGCGTGGGCCAGGTGATCGACCTGACCGCCCACGACGAGACCGAGCAGATCGACGTACAGGGGCTGCGCAGCGCGGTCTCCTGACCCGCGGTCCCCTGGCCGCGGGCTCGGCCTCAGGCCATCCAGCGGTCCGGCGGGGCGTCCCGGCGGCCGGTCCTGGACCGTTCCGCCTGGCTCCGCAGCAGCTCCGCGGCCTCTTCGGCGTCGCGCAGGCGGGCGGTCACGGTCTTGTTCGCCCCCGTGTCCACATGGACGTCGGCCAGCCGCAGGGCGCGCCGCCAGGGGCCCTGCGTCAGGCGGACGCTCTGGACCTTGGCGTGCGGCACGAGCGCCAGGCTGCGGCGCAGCAGGCCGTACCGGGCGGCGAAGACCGCGTCGGTGACGGCGAGCCCGTGGCCGCGCCACCACAGCGGTCGGCAGCGTGCGGCCCGGCGCGGCGGGCGCGTCAGCTCCGGTCCGGGCGGCACGCTCACCCCGGGCAGTACGCGCGCGACGACCGACTCGGCGATCTCCCGGGGGGCGACCGGCAGCAGGACCGAGTTGGACGACCCGGCCACGTCCAGCTCGACCCGTACCCAGCGGCGGCGCCGCCACAGCAGCGGCTCCACGAGGCGCACGGTCTGCACCCGGCCCGGCGGCACCGTCTCGTGGGCGCGGTCGAGCAGGCCGTGGTCGATGCGGAGCCCGTCCGGGGACTCGGCCACCGTCCAGTCGTACTCCCCGACGAACCGGCCGGCGCTGCTCGCGCCCGCGGCGCCCACCAGCGGCAGGGCGGTCGCCAGCACCGTCCACAGGTTGTGGGTGGCCAGCCACAACAGCGTCGGTACGACGGCGGCGGCGAGCAGTGTGCCCCAGGTCGCGCCGGTCAGCAGGAGGGAGACGGCGAGAACGCCGGGCGGCACCCGCAGCAGCTGCCGCGCGGGGGCCTCGCCGACCTCGTGCGCGGTCTCGGGCGCGAAGCCCGCCGCGCGCGCGAGGAGCTCGGCCCGCAGCGCACGCGCCTCGTCGGCGCCCAGGAAGGCCAGTTCGTCCTTCTTGCCGGTGCCTATGACGTCGAGCTTGAGCTTGGCGACGCCCGCGACCCGGGCCAGCAGGGGCTGGGTGACGTCGATCGCCTGGATGCGTTCGAGGCGGATGTGCGCGGTGCGGCGGAACAGCAGGCCGGTGCGGATCCGCAGCTCGGTGTCGGTCACCGCGTAGTGGGTGAACCACCAGGTGAGGAAGCCGTACAGGGCGGCGGCCGGGATCAGTACGGCGAAGCCGATCAGCAGGTGGGTGGTGGTCAGCCGGGTCAGCTGGCGCTGCGCCTGGTCCGGATCGTGCACGGCCCACCCGACGAGCACCGCGACCGGCGCCCACGCCCGCCGCAGGGGCGTGACGGGGTGCAGGCGCCGCTCCACGACGTCGCCGCCCCGGCCCCGGCTCGCGCCCTCCCCCTTCGCCGGTGCCCTGCCGACGCCCGCGCCGGGGCCCTCGCGGTCGGAGCCGGTGGCTTCGGGTGCGGGGGCTGCGGAGTGGTCCGCGGGCTCGGCGGTGTCGTCGTGGCTCGTCTGGCGCGGGGCTCTGTCGCCGTTTGGGTCGGGGTCGGTGCGGCCGGGTTGGCTTGCGCTGTTCGTTGGCGTGACGTCGGCGTCGGGAGGCTCGGGTGCGGGGGGCGCCGTGGGGTCCGCGGGCTCGGCGGTGTCGTGGTTGGGATTCCGCAGGGGGGCGTTTCCGTTGCGGTCGGGGGACGCCGGGCGGGGCTCGCTCGTGTGCTCCGCCGGACCGTCCGCGCGCCCCGCGGTGCCGCCCTCGGTCGCGCCCCTCCCTGCCCCGGGCCCGGTCACAGGCCCGCCGATCGGGCCTCGCCCAGCTCGGTGAGGCGGTCGCGGAGGCGTTCCGCCTCGGCCGGGTCGAGGCCGGGGATGGTCGCGTCGGTCGCGGCGGCGGCCGTGTGCAGTTGCACGCTGGCCAGGCCGAAGTGGCGCTCGACCGGCCCGGAGGTCACCTCGACCAGCTGCATGCGCCCGTACGGGACGACGGTCTCCTCCCGCCACAGCACACCCCGGCTGATCAGCAGGTCGTCGGCGCGCTCGGCGTACCTCCAGGAGCGCCAGTTTCGCTCCAGCATCACCCAGCCCCAGGCCGTCAGGGCCAGCGGCAGGAGGGCCAGGGCGGCCCAGAACGGGTCCAGGAACAGGGCGGGCAGCACGCCCGCGGCGAGGGTCAGCAGCCCCAGCCACACCACCAGCAACAGGCGGCGCAGGTGCAGCAGCCCCGGCGGCAGGCCGGTCCACACCGGCTCGTCCCTCGGCGCGGCCGACGGGCCCGCCGGAGCCGCCCGCCCGGCCGCTTCCGCCGTCCCCGCCGTGCCCGCGTCGTCCGGGCTCCCCGTCTCCATGGGGCCAGCGTACGTAGGGGAGACTGTGTTCATGACTCCTACGACGGAGACCACGGTCGGAATCGGCGGTGCCGCGGAGAGCACCGACATGGTGCTCAACATCGGGCCCCAGCACCCGTCCACCCACGGCGTGCTGCGGCTCAAGCTGGTTCTGGACGGCGAGCGCATCACGAGCGCGGAGCCGGTGATCGGCTACATGCACCGCGGCGCGGAGAAGCTGTTCGAGGCCCGGGATTACCGTCAGATCATCATGCTCGCCAACCGCCACGACTGGCTGTCGGCGTTCTCCAACGAGCTGGGCGTCGTCCTCGCCGTCGAGCGGATGCTCGGCATGGAGGTGCCCACGCGCGCGGTGTGGACGCGGACGCTGCTCGCCGAGCTGAACCGGGTGCTCAACCACCTGATGTTCCTCGGTTCGTATCCGCTGGAGCTGGGCGGCATCACCCCGGTCTTCTACGCCTTCCGGGAGCGGGAGGTCCTCCAGAACGTGATGGAGGAGGTCTCCGGCGGGCGCATGCACTACATGTTCAACCGCGTCGGCGGTCTCAAGGAGGACCTCCCGGCGGGCTGGGCCACGCGCGCGCGTGCCGCCGTCGCCGCGGTCCGCTCGCGCATGGACGTCTTCGACGACCTGGTCCTCGGCAACGAGATCTTCCGGGGGCGCACGCGGGGGGTCGGCGCCCTGTCCCCGGAGGCGGTGCACGGCTACGGCGTCAGCGGACCGATCGCGCGCGCCTCCGGCGTCGACTTCGACCTGCGCCGCGACGAGCCGTACCTCGCCTACGGCGAACTCCAGGACACCCTCAAGGTCGTCACCCGCACCGAGGGCGACTGCCTGGCCCGCTTCGAGTGCCTCCTGGCGCAGACGCACAACGCCCTCGACCTCGCCGACGCCTGCCTGGACCGCCTGGCCGAGCTGGCGCCGGGGCCGGTGAACCAGCGGCTCCCGAAGGTGCTGAAGGCGCCCGAGGGCCACACGTACGCCTGGACCGAGAACCCGCTCGGCATCAACGGGTACTACCTGGTCAGCAAGGGCGAGAAGACCCCGTACCGGCTGAAGCTGCGCTCGGCGTCGTACAACAACATCCAGGCGCTCGCCGTGCTGCTGCCCGGGACGCTGGTCGCGGACATGGTGGCGATCCTGGGGTCACTGTTCTTCGTGGTCGGCGACATCGACAAGTAGCGCCTCGGCGTCGACCGGCCCCACCGGCTGGAGCAGCCACCAGAAATCGCCCAGGCCGCCGCGCGCGGTCAGCTCGGCGGCCTGGGAGGCGCTCGCGAGGGCACGCACGTAGGCCGCCGGATCGGTGGAGGCCAGCGCGAGCGGGGGGCGTGCGCCGGTGACACCGAGCGCGTGCAGGACCTCGCGCTGGGGGCGTGTGAGCGCATTCGGGGGCGCGTACTCCGGAGTGCACCTCGCGGTGTGGGCGGCCGCGCACGCGTCCAATGCCACGTGTGCGGTGATGTCGCACGACCCGTCCGGCACCGGCTCGGTCTC
This sequence comes from Streptomyces sp. NPDC111628, assembly GCF_055635195.1. Classification (NCBI taxonomy): domain Bacteria; kingdom Bacillati; phylum Actinomycetota; class Actinomycetes; order Kitasatosporales; family Streptomycetaceae; genus Streptomyces; species Streptomyces sp. NPDC111628. Next base: position 727,290 of record NZ_JBVKBZ010000005.1, read on the forward strand.
CCGCCCCTCCCGGAAGCCGGTGAGCGTCCCGAACGGCGGGCGGGCGGCCGCGGTGTGCGCGTAGTCGGCGGCCACCGCGAGCCCGGCGTCCAGGGCCGCCACGGCCGACGCCCAGGCCTCGTCGCGGGGGAGCCCGATCTCCGCGCGTCGCCCCTCCTCGGCGGGCAGCGGCCACCACCGGGCCAGCCACCCGGCCTCCGCCCCGGCCACCGGCTCCCCGAGCCGCTCGGCGCCGTCGCCCCGTACGAGCACCCGGCGCACGGCGCCCGCGGCGTCCACCTCCGCCACGTCCACCGGCACGTTGTCCAGCCACTCGTTGGCGAACAGCAGCCCGGTGACACCGTCCGGCGGCCGAGCGAGCCACCGGACCCGCCGGTCGAGGCCTTCGGGGCGGGCGGCGACCTCGACGGCGTACGCGCGCGTACGGGCGGCCACGTCGGCGGGCAGCGCCGCCAGCACCCCGGCGACCAGCTCGCCCCGGCCGGCCGCCATGTCCACGAAGTCCAGCACCGCGGGCCGGCCCAGCGCCTCGTCGACCCGGCACAGCAGCCGCGCCACGGCCCCCGCGAACAGCGGCGACGCGTGCACGGACGTTCGGAAGTGCCCGGCGGGGCCCTCGGGCGCCGTGCGGTAGAACCCCTCCGGTCCGTAGAGGGCCTCGTGGGTGGCCTCCCGCCAGCCCCGCCATTCCCCACGCGTCCCGGGAGCCCCTCTGAGCCCTGCCGTTTCTGGTGTCACAGACCCAGGCTAGGGGCACAGAAGAGCGGTCCCTCCACCTTGCGGAGTATGCGCGGGCGATGCGGATCGGCCCTCCGGTTGACCCCTGCACCTATTCCGCTTCCCTACGCTGGGTTACGTGCAGCGCCTCTACGACTTCCTCCGCCGACACCCGACCGGTGTCGACTCGTTCTGGGCCTTCGTCGTGCTCGGAATCTCCCTGGTGTCCGCGGCGACCCCGGGGACGCGGGCGGACGGGACGGACAACCTGGCGCTGATCATCCCCTTCGTGGTGCTGCTCAGCGTCGTGATCGCGCTGCGCCAGCGGATGCCGGAGCGGATGCTGCTGCTCGCCGTCGCGCTGGGCGTGGGCCAACTGGTCTTCGACGTCTCGACGATGCCGGCCGACTTCGCCTTCCTGGTGATCATCTACACCGTGGCGGCGATCGGCGCCCGCTGGGCCTCCCGGACCGCGCTGGCCACGGGCCTGTGCGCGGCGCCCCTCGCCGCGCTGCGCTGGTCCGACAGCGAGCTGGGCATGGGCACCGCCATCGCCGTGGCGGTCTTCCAGGCGGTCCCCTTCGCCCTCGCCTGGGTGCTCGGCGACTCCATCCGCACCCGGCGCGCCTACTTCGCGCAGCTGGAGGAGCGCGCGACCCGGCTGGAGAAGGAGCGTGAGGCACAGGCCAAGGTCGCGGTCGCCGCCGAGCGCGCCCGGATCGCGCGCGAGCTGCACGACGTCGTCGCGCACAACGTCTCCGTCATGGTGGTGCAGGCCGACGGAGCCGCCTACGTCCTGGACGCGGCGCCCGACCAGGCGAAGAAGGCCCTGGAGACCATCTCCTCCACCGGCCGGCAGGCGCTCGCGGAGATGCGCCGCCTGCTCGGTGTGCTGCGCACCGGCGAGCACAAGGAGGCCGGGGAGTACGTGCCGCAGCCCGACGTCGAGCAGATCGAGGACCTCGTCGAGCAGTGCCGCACCTCCGGGCTGCCGGTCGACTTCAAGGTCGAGGGCACCCCCCGGCAGCTGCCCAGCGGCGTGGAGCTGACCGCGTACCGCATCGTGCAGGAGGCGCTGACCAACACGCGCAAGCACGGCGGCGAGAACGCGGGCGCGAGCGTGCGCCTGGTCTACTTCGACGACGGTCTCGGGCTGCTCATCGAGGACGACGGCAAGGGCGCCCCGCACGAGCTGTACGAGGAGGGCGGCTTCGACGGCCAGGGCCACGGGCTGATCGGCATGCGCGAGCGGATCGGCATGGTCGGCGGAACCCTGGACGCGGGCCCGCGTCCGGGCGGAGGATTCCGCATCAGTGCGCTGCTGCCGCTGAAACCCGCGCCCTGACCACCGGGCCCCGACGCACGTACCGCATTGACACCTGTAAGGAAGAGAAGGAAGAAGAGGCCCCGATGGCGATCCGCGTGATGCTCGTCGACGACCAGGTGCTGCTGCGCACCGGGTTCCGGATGGTGCTGGCGGCCCAGCCGGACATGGAGGTCGTCGCGGAGGCGGGCGACGGCGTCGAGGCGCTCCAGGTGCTGCGCTCGACCGCCGTGGACGTCGTCCTGATGGACGTCCGCATGCCCAAGCTCGACGGCGTCGAGACCACCAGCCGGATCTGCGTGGACCCGAACGCGCCGAAGGTGCTGATCCTGACCACCTTCGACCTCGACGAGTACGCGTTCTCGGCGCTGAAGGCGGGCGCCTCCGGCTTCATGCTCAAGGACGTGCCGCCCGGCGAGCTGCTCGCCGCGATCCGCTCCGTGCACAGCGGCGACGCGGTGGTGGCCCCCTCCACCACCCGGCGGCTCCTGGACCGGTTCGCGCCGATGCTGCCGGCCACCGGACAGGAACCCCGGCAGAAGGAGCTCCAGCGGCTCACCGAGCGGGAGCGCGAGGTGATGGTGCTGGTGGCGCAGGGCATGTCCAACGGCGAGATCGCGGCGCGGCTCGTGCTGTCCGAGGCGACCGTCAAGACCCATGTGGGCCGCATCCTGACCAAGCTGGGCCTGCGCGACCGCGTGCAGGTGGTGGTCCTCGCCTACGAGACCGGGCTGGTGCGGGCCGGCGGCGGACAGGGCTGACGGGCCCGTGCGGGGGGCTCCGCGTCGGGCCGCTCGTCGGTAGGGTCTGCGCATGCTCCTGTGGATCAACGGCCCCTTCGGGGGCGGAAAAACACAGACCGCGCACGAGATACGGCGTCGGCTCCCCGGCAGCGTCGTCTGCGACCCCGAGCACGCGGGCTTCGGGCTGCGCCGCATGCTGCCGCCCGAGCTGCGGGACAACTTCCAGGACCTGGTCTCCTGGCGGCAGGGTGTCGTGGAGGTGCTGGACCTGGCGCTGACCAAGCACGACGGCGTGGTGATCGCGCCCATGACGGTCACCGACCCCGGGTACTTCGCCGAGACCGTCGGGCGACTGCGGGAACTGGGCCACGACGTCCACCACTTCAGCCTCCTCGCCGAACGCGAGACCGTCCTGCGGCGGCTGCGCGAGCGCGGCCCCGGGCACGCCCTGCGCCACGTGACGGGGAGGACGAGGCAGGGGAGCGGGCCGCGCGGGGAGAGCTGGGCCGTGCGACAGCTCGACCACTGCCTGGAGCGGCTGGCCGAGCCGGAGTTCGCCGAGCACCTGTGGACGGACCACACGACCGTCCCGAAGACCGCCGACCGGATCGCCGTCCTCGCGGGGCTCACCCTGAAGCCCAACAACGAGGGCGCCCTGCGTACCCGGATGAGGCAGGCGGGAGTCGGGATCCGGCACATCCGGGTCGACTGACACCGGCCCGGGGACCGGCTTCAGCGCAGGATCCCCTCCAGGAAGTCGCTGCCCAGCCGGGCCACCACCGTGACGTCCAGCTGGTGCAGGACGTACCGGCCGCGGCGGCGGGTGGTGACCAGTCCGGCCTTCTTCAGCACGCCCAGGTGCCGGGATATCTCGGGCGCCGTCATGCCGTGCACCTGCGCCAGCTCGCCCGTGGTGTACGCACTGCGGGCCAGATACCGGCAGATCCGCATCCGGACGGGGTGGGACAGCGCCGTCATCCGCATCGTGAGCTGCTCGACCGAGGGCGGCGAGGCCAGCTCGGGGGAGCCGACCGGGTAGTGCAGCACCGGCTGCCAGTCGTGCCGGTGCAGGACCATCAGGTGCGGCCAGCCCAGGCTGGTCGGGACCAGCAGCAGACCGCCGTCCGCCGTCGCGGAACGGCCGTCACCCAGCTTGTCGACGGTGATCCGGGCGGCGCCCTCGTCCAGGGTCACCGCCGGGGACACGGCGGCCAGTGCCTCGGCGAGGCCCTTGTGGCGCAGCAGGTCCGTCTTGCGGCGGGCGTCGGCCGCGAGCTGGTGACGCAGCCGGGACCAGGCCTCGGCGAAGAACGCCTCGTCGCAGTCCCGGGCGAACTGCCGCAGCCAGTCCCGGATCCGCGGCGGGTCGGCCAGCAGCCGCTCGCTGAAGCGCAGCTGCTGGGGTCCCCGCGCGGCGGCCAGGTCCAGCGCGCGCCGGCGCACCTCGGGGTCGTCGAGCGCCGAGACCCCACCGGTGCTGTACGGCAGCGCGCAGGTGAACTCCAGGGCCGCGTCGACGAACTGCTCGTCGGACAGCTTGTCGAGCAGGTCCAGGTCGTCGGCGAGGGTGGCACCGGGCAGGGTGCTGCGGCCCGGCACCCCGGCGAACGGCATGAACAGGTCCGAGAACGTCGTCCGCCACAGGAAGTCCGCCTCGCACATCCGGTCCGCCAGGTGCGAGTCGAGCCGGGCGGTCACGCCCGTCACCCAGGCCTGCAGCCCCGGGTGGTGCCCCGGCTCGGACAGCGCGTGCAGCGCCATACCCAGCTCGGCCAGCGGGGAGGGCACGACGGCGACCCGCTCCGGCCGCAGCCCCGTGATGTCGATGCGCACGCTCATGCCCCCATGGTGCACGCCGCCACCGACAACGCCGCCGCCGATTGACCGCCGCCGTCAATCGGCGCGACGGCGGACGAGGACGGGAGCAGGCCGGGACCGCCGGGCAGCCCCTTCTATACGTGGGACGCCCGGCCGGTCAGCCCAGGGTGCGCGGCCACCGGGACCACCACCGGCGCGGGGCCCGCCGTACCCGCCCGCGGGCGGCGGGGGCCCGCCGTGCTCCCCGGCGCCCGGTGGGTGTCCAGGAGGTACTGCGGCGTCATGCTCAGGCCGTCAGCCGGGCGGCGAAGTCGGCGACCGCCGCCCGCACCTCGTCGGCCGTCCACTCCAGTCCCGACTCGCCCACCGCGACCTCGGTGAGGGCGATCCCGGGGCCGCTCGCGTCCCAGGACTGGGAGAACAGCATCGTCCCGGTCTCCTCGGCCTGCCGGAGCGCCGCCTCGCTCGCGGCGTCGGGGTCGCAGGGCAGCCAGACCTGGAACTCGTGCGTGTGCGGCACCTCGGGGTGCACCCGCGCCCACGGCAGCCCGGCCGCCGCGAGTCCCTCGCGCAGCGCGGCCGCCACCACGCGCGCGTGGGCCACGTACGAGGGCAGCCGGGGCAGCTCGCGCTCCAGGCCGGCCAGGGCGGACAGCGCCGTGGGGAACTGCTGGAACACCTGGCCGCCGTACCGGTGCCGCCAGGCCTTCGCCTCCTCGACCAGCGTCCGGGGACCGGCCAGGGCGGCGCCGCCGTAGCCCTTGAGGGACTTGTAGAACGAGACGTACACGCTGTCCGCCAGGCCCGCGATCTCGGCCAGGGGGCGGCCGAAGTGGACGGTGCACTCCCACAGGCGGGCCCCGTCGAAGTGGACCACCGCGTCGCGCTCCCGGGCGGCCTCGACGACCTCGGTGAGCTCCTCCCAGGTGGGCAGCAGGTATCCGGCCTCCCTGAGCGGCAGTTCCAGCATGAGCGCCCCGAACGGCTCCTCGAAACCGCGTACCTCGTCGGCGGTCGGCGGCCGGGGCGCGTCGGTCAGCCGTACCGGGCGCAGGCCGCTGACCCGGCTGAGGGCGTCGCGCTCGTGCACTTCGGGATGCGCGAGCCCGTGCAGGGCGACGACCGGGTTGCCGGTGCGGCCCGCCCAGCAGCGCAGGGCCACCTGCTGGGCCATGGTCCCGGTCGGGAAGAAGGCGGCGACCTCCGTGCCGAGCAGGGCGGCGGTCCTCTCCTCCAGGGCCTCCACGACGCCGTTGCCGTACATGTCGGAGGGCTCGTCGAGGTCGTACAGCTCCTCGGCCCCGTCGAGCAGGGTGATGCGCTCGCGCAGGGTCGTGATGAAGCCCGGGCGGGCGAGTACGCGCCGCGCGCCGCGGAGGGCGGCCACGCGTCGCGCCCGGCTGCGTCTGTTCCGCTGCTCCTCCGACTCGTCCTGTGCTGCCGACGCTTCCGGTCCGGCCGGTGCCGCCGGCTCTTCGTGTTCCGCCGTGTCGCTCATGCAGGGATCATGTCGCGCGGACCGGGCGCCGGGCACCCGGTTTCCGCACACGTTCCGACACGCGCGCGAGGTGTGTGTGCTCCGGCGCCGCACGGAAACCCACAGCCTGTGGACAACCGGACGTCGCCCGGACCGATCGCGTTAACATGACGAGAAATCGTCCGGTACCCCGAGCGGACTGGAACGGGAAGGCCGTCGTCGCGTGAACACAACCCCACAGGCAGACCCCAGGGACCGCCCCGCGCGGCTCACCGTAGGCGTTGTCGGCGCCGGACGGGTGGGCCCCGCGCTGGCCGCGTCCCTCCAGCTCGCCGGGCACCGTCCGGTGGCCGTCTCCGGGGTCTCCGACGCCTCCAGAAGGCGTGCCGCAGCCCTCCTCCCCGACGTGCCGCTCATGACGCCCGCGGAGGTCCTCCGGCACGCCGAGCTGGTCCTGCTGACCGTCCCCGACGACGCCCTGCCCGGCCTGGTGACCGGGCTCGCCGAGACGGGGGCGGTGCGTCCGGGGCAGCTGCTGGTGCACACCTCCGGTCGGTACGGAGCGAGGGTCCTGGACCCCGCGCTGCGCGCCGGCGCCCTGCCGCTGGCCCTGCACCCGGCGATGACCTTCACCGGCACCCCGGTGGACGTGCAGCGCCTGGCCGGCTGCTCCTTCGGCGTCACCGCGCCCGAGGAGCTGCGGCTGGCCGCCGAGGCCCTGGTCATCGAGATGGGCGGCGAGCCGGAGTGGATCGCCGAGGACAGGCGCCCGCTGTACCACGCGGCGCTGGCCCTGGGCTCCAACCACCTGATCACCCTGGTCGCCCAGTCCATGGAGCTGCTGCGCACGGCCGGCGTGGCGGCCCCCGACCGGATGCTCGGCCCGCTGCTCGGCGCCTCCCTCGACAACGCGCTGCGCTCCGGCGACGCGGCCCTCACCGGCCCCGTCGCGCGCGGCGACGCCGGCACGGTCGCCGCGCACATCGTGGAGCTGCGCGAACACGCCCCCCAGGCCGTCGCCGGCTACCTGGCGATGGCCCGCGCGACCGCCGACCGCGCCCTGGACCACGGCCTGCTGAAGCCCGAACTCGCCGAGGACCTGCTCGGTGTACTCGCCGAAAACTCCACCGGCACGGGCCCCACCGGAGCCCCGGCCGCGGACGGCCCCACCGGCCCGGACGGCACCCCCGACGCCGACACGGGCTCCGAGGACTCCCCCGGCCCGGAGGGCATCCCGGGCCCCGACGGCCCCACCGACGCCGGGCGAGGCCCGGCCGCGGACGGGCCCCCCGGCCGGGAACGGAGGCCCGACGCCGACACGGGCCCCGAGGGGACCCGCGGCCCGGAGGGCACCCCCAGGCCCGACGGCCCCACCGGCCCGGATGGCACCCCGGGCCCCGACGCAAGCACCGGCCCCGACGGCCTCACCGGTCCCACCGGCCCCGGAAGCAACGACGGCCCCGAGGGCGCCCCTGGCCCGGAAGGCGCCCCGAGCCCCGACGACCCCACCGGCACCGACGACGGAGGCGCGCGATGACGACCCCCACCCCTCCCGTCCTCCTGCACACCGCCGACGAACTGCACGCACGCGTGCGGCACGGGCGCCGGGCCGTCGTGATGACCATGGGCGCCCTGCACGAGGGCCACGCCACCCTGATCCGCACGGCGCGCGACCTCGCCGGACCGGACGGCGAGGTCGTCGTCACGGTCTTCGTGAACCCGCTCCAGTTCGGCGCCGGCGAGGACCTCGACCGCTACCCGCGCACCCTGGACGCCGACCTGGAGATCGCCGGACGGGCGGGTGCCGACGCCGTCTTCGCCCCCGCCGTCGACGAGGTCTACCCGGGCGGCGAACCCCAGGTACGCATCACCGCGGGCCCCATGGGCGAACGCCTGGAGGGCGCCTCCCGCCCCGGCCACTTCGACGGCATGCTCACCGTTGTCGCCAAGCTCCTCCACCTCACGCGCCCCGACCTCGCGCTCTACGGCCAGAAGGACGCCCAGCAGCTCGCGCTGATCCGCCGCATGGTCCGCGACCTGAACTTCGGCATGGAGATCGTCGGCGTCCCCACCGTGCGCGAGGAGGACGGCCTCGCCCTGTCCAGCCGCAACCGCTACCTCTCGACGACGGAGCGCCGCACCGCCCTCGCGCTCTCCCAGGCCCTCTTCGCAGGGCTGGACCGGCACGCCGCCCAGGAGGCGCTGTGCGCCCGGGCCCGCGAGGTGCCCGCCACCCAGGCCCGCGCCGAGGCGCTCAGCGCCCTGGGCGAGTCCCGCGCGGCGGCCGACGCCCACGCCGTCGCCACCTCCGCCCCCGGCAGCGCCACGGCCGTCCGGGACGCCGCCCGTCTGGTGCTGGAGGACGCCGCCCGGGCCACCCCGCCCCTGGAGCTGGACTACCTCGCCCTGGTCGACCCGTCCGACTTCACCGAGATCGGCGACGACCACACCGGCGAGGCCGTCCTCGCCGTCGCCGCCCGGGTCGGCGCGACCCGCCTGATCGACAACGTCCACCTCACCTTCGGACCCCTCGGAGCCGCCTCGTGACCAGCACAGGCATACGACTGCACGCCCCCGCGCCCGGCTGGGCCATCGCCGCGGACGTGGTGGTCGTCGGCTCCGGCGTCGCGGGCCTCACCGCGGCCCTGCGCTGCGAGTCCGCCGGTCTGCGGACCGTCGTCGTCACCAAGGCCCGCCTGGACGACGGCTCCACCCGCTGGGCCCAGGGCGGCGTCGCCGCGGCCCTCGGCGAGGGCGACACCCCCGAGCAGCACCTGGACGACACCCTGGTCGCCGGCGCCGGCCTGTGCGACGAGGAAGCGGTCCGCATCCTGGTCACCGAGGGCCCCGACGCCGTACGCCGGCTGATCGCGACCGGCGCGCACTTCGACGAGTCCACCGAGGGCGGCCTGGCCCTCACCCGAGAGGGCGGCCACCACCGCCGCCGCATCGCCCACGCGGGCGGCGACGCCACGGGCGCCGAGATCTCCCGCGCCCTGGTCGAGGCGGTACGCGCGCGAGGGCTGCGCACGGTGGAGAACGCGCTCGTCCTGGACCTCCTCACGGACGCCGAGGGCCGCACCGCGGGCGTCACCCTGCACGTCATGGGCGAGGGTCAGCACGACGGCGTCGGGGCGGTCCACGCCCCCGCGGTCGTCCTCGCCACCGGCGGCATGGGCCAGGTCTTCTCGGCGACGACGAATCCCTCCGTCTCCACGGGCGACGGAGTGGCCCTCGCGCTGCGCGCGGGCGCCGAGGTGAGCGACCTCGAGTTCGTCCAGTTCCACCCCACGGTCCTCTTCCTGGGCGCGGACGCCGAGGGCCAGCAGCCCCTGGTCTCCGAGGCGGTACGCGGCGAGGGCGCCCACCTGGTGGACGCGGACGGCGTGCGCTTCATGCAGGGGCAGCACGAACTGGCGGAACTCGCCCCGCGGGACATCGTCGCGAAGGCCATCACACGCCGCATGCAGGAGCACGGCGCCGACCACATGTACCTGGACGCCCGCCACTTCGGCAGGACGATGTGGGAACACCGCTTCCCCACGATCCTCGCCGCCTGCCGCGCCCACGGCATCGACCCGGTCACCGAACCGGTCCCCGTCGCCCCGGCCGCCCACTACGCCTCGGGCGGCGTCCGCACCGACGCCCACGGCCGTACGACGGTCCCCGGCCTGTACGCCTGCGGCGAGGTGGCCTGCACGGGCGTACACGGCGCCAACCGCCTGGCCTCCAACTCCCTCCTCGAGGGCCTGGTCTACGCCGAACGCATCGCAGCCGACATAGCGGCCGCCCACACGGCCGGCACCCTCCACGCGCGCGTACCGGACCCCGTCCCGCACCCGGACCACCCGCAGCACCCCCTCCTCCCTCCCGAGACGCGCCTCACCATCCAGCGGATCATGACGGAGGGCGCCGGAGTCCTGCGCTCGGCGGACTCCCTCGCGCGCGCGGCCGACCGGCTGCACGGCCTCCACGCCGAGGCCCGCGAGGCCCTGCACGAGCACGGCAAGACGTCCGAGCCAGGTGTCGACACCTGGGAGGCCACCAACCTCCTGTGCGTGGCCCGCGTCCTGGTCGCCGCGGCGGCACGGCGCGAGGAGACCCGCGGCTGCCACTGGCGCGAGGACCACGCGGACCGCGACGACACCACGTGGCGCCGCCACGTCGTCGTACGGCTGAACCCGGATCGCACCCTCGCCGTGCACACCACGGACACGCCAGAATTCCCCCCGACCGTCCACGGCGCCCAGCCGACGCACCGTCCCCAGGAGCAGTGAGAGCAGTGAACCCCTCCGACCCCACCGAACTCCCCCTCGCCTCCGGCGGAGGCTGCGGCGACGGCTGCGCCTGCGGCGCGGACACCGAAGAAGACACCTACATGGAGTGCGGCCTCGACCCCGCACTCGCGGCCCTCCTCCTGGACTCCGGACTCGACCCGGTCGAGGTCGAGGACATCGCGAACGTCGCCATCCAGGAGGACCTGGCGGGCGGCGTGGACGTGACGACGGTGGCGACCATCCCCGAGGAGGCCGTGGCCACGGCCGACTTCACGGCCCGCGAGGCGGGCGTCGTGGCGGGCCTCAGGGTCGCCGAGGCGGTGCTGTCGGTCGTCTGCACGGACGAGTTCGAGGTGGAGCGCCATGTCGAGGACGGCGACCGCGTGGAGGAGGGCCAGAAGCTCCTCTCCGTCACCACCCGCACCCGCGACATCCTGACCGCCGAACGCAGCGCGCTGAACCTCCTGTGCCGCATGTCGGGCATCGCGTCGGCCACGCGCGCGTGGGCGGACGCCCTGGACGGCACGAAGGCCAAGGTCCGCGACACCCGCAAGACGACGCCGGGCCTGCGCGGCCTGGAGAAGTTCGCGGTCCGCTGCGGCGGTGGCGTCAACCACCGCATGTCCCTCTCGGACGCGGCCCTGGTCAAGGACAACCACGTGGTCGCCGCGGGCGGCGTCGCGGAGGCCTTCAAGGCCGTGCGCGAGAACTTCCCCGAGGTGCCCATCGAGGTCGAGGTCGACACCCTGCACCAGCTGCGCGAGGTGGTGGACGCGGGCGCCGACCTGATCCTCCTGGACAACTTCACCCCCGCCGAGTGCGAGGAGGCGGTGGCCCTGGTCGCCGGCCGGGCCGCCCTGGAGGCCTCGGGCCGCCTGACCCTCACCAACGCCAAGGCGTACGCGGCCACGGGCGTCGACTACCTGGCCGTGGGCGCCCTCACCCACAGCTCCCCGATCCTGGACATCGGCCTGGACCTGCGAGCGGCGGAGTAGACGCCATGCTGCTGACGATCGACGTAGGCAACACGCACACCGTCCTCGGCCTCTTCGACGGCGAGGACATCGTCGAGCACTGGCGCATCTCCACGGACTCGCGCCGCACGGCCGACGAACTGGCGGTCCTCCTCCAGGGCCTCATGGGCATGCATCCCCTCCTCGGCGACGAGCTGGGCGACGGCATCGACGGCATCGCCATCTGCGCGACGGTCCCCTCGGTCCTCCACGAACTCCGCGAGGTCACCCGCCGCTACTACGGCGACGTCCCCGCGGTCCTCGTCGAACCGGGCGTCAAGACCGGCGTCCCGATCCTCACCGACCACCCCAAGGAGGTCGGCGCCGACCGCATCATCAACGCGGTCGCGGCCGTCGAGCTCTACGGCGGCCCGGCGATCGTCGTCGACTTCGGCACGGCGACGACGTTCGACGCGGTCAGCGCGCGCGGGGAGTACATCGGCGGCGTCATCGCCCCCGGCATCGAGATCTCGGTCGAGGCCCTCGGCGTCAAGGGCGCGCAGCTCCGCAAGATCGAGGTGGCCCGGCCCCGCAGCGTGATCGGCAAGAACACGGTCGAGGCGATGCAGTCCGGGATCGTGTACGGCTTCGCCGGCCAGGTCGACGGCGTCGTCAACCGCATGGCGCGCGAGCTGGCCGACGACCCGGACGACGTGACGGTCATCGCGACGGGCGGGCTGGCGCCGATGGTGCTGGGCGAGTCCTCGGTCATCGACGAGCACGAGCCGTGGCTGACGCTGATGGGTCTGCGGCTGGTGTACGAGCGCAACGTGTCGCGCATGTAGCCGCCCCCGGGGCGGGTGCGGGCGCGAGGGGGACGCGGCCCGGCGTAGCGGGGTGCCGCTGCGCCCACCCGTGCCGCCCCAGCGGCACGACTGCCCGCAGCTGCGGCGGGGGACGGCGGGCCGCGGCCGCGTACGGCGAGAAGGGGTCGTGTCGGGGGGTGTCCGCACGCAGCGGTTGGCGCGTCAACGCCCCGAGCCTCTTCAAGTGACCGATTCCGCGCCGTTCCGAGGACGGACACCCCCCGACGCGGCCCCGACCCACCCACCGAACCCACGGCGCTACCCGCACCCCCACCACACCCGCACAGGCGCCGCAGGCACCCGCATCCGGGTGGGGGTATGCGCCACACCCGCGCACCCTATGCGGGGTTTGTCTGATTAGCGCGTATCGTCGCCGCATGCCCACGCCCTACGGACCCCGCGGCGGCATGGCGTTCGGTGCTCAGGAGCTTCGCGTGCTCCGGCGAGCCCTCGCCCTCGCCCTGAACCCCAGCCCGGTCTCGGCCCAGGAGGCCCAGGACTGCCTCCACCTCGCCGACTCGCTCGACGAGGCGATGCGGGAGGGCGCCAGGCTGCGCGCCTTCCTGATGGCCGACCTGGCCCGGTACCGCGCCGCCCTCCCCGGCACCGCCACCGGCTACCTCGCACTCCTGGACGAGGCGCTGGGCGCCGGCCACCGCCCCGGGGCGGACGACCTGGCCGCCCTGGGCGCCCTGCGCGGCAACCCCGCCGCAGCCGCCCTCCTGGCCCGCTGCGGCCCCGACACGTCCCCCGCGTCCCCCGCGTCCGCCGCGCCCACCGTCACCCTCCCCGCCGCCCGCACCCACCTCCACGCCGTCCCCGGCGGCCGCCAGTCCGGCAAGGAGCCCCCGCAGAAGCCCGCCACGAAACCGGCCCCCCGTCCCGCCCCCGCCCCGGCCCCCGCCACCCCCAAGCGCCCCGTCCCCACCCCCGGCGAGGTCTTCCCGCCCCGCAAGCCCGCCCCGCCGGCCCCGCCCGCCCCGGACTCCCGGCACCACCTGGCCGCCGGCTGACGGCGCCTGGCTACCCTGGTCCCATGGACTACGTCTCCGCGCTCCTGCCCCCGGCCGTCATGGCCGTCTTCTTCATCGGCTTGATCCGGGTGATCGTGAAGACCCAGGGCGGCGCCAACAAGGCCAAGGAGGACGCGGTCGTCGACGCCGCCCTCGCACGGGCAGAGGGCGCCCGACAGCCGTCCCCCCACCCCGAGGCCTGACCAACCGGCGGACTCCACGCACGGCTCCCGCGTACGGCTCCCGCGTACGGCTCCCTCCTCTGAGGAGCCGTACGCCCCTTTTGTGCCCGTTTTCCGGCGAAGGCGCACGTCCGGCACGCGATCGCGCCGATCTCCCACTATCGTTCGAAGCGTGCCTCGCCCATTGGGAGAACTCGAAGACTCGGTCATGACGAGGGTGTGGAAGTGGAACCGCCCCGTGACCGTTCGAGAAGTCCTGGAAGACCTGCAACAGGAACGGTCCATCGCGTACACCACCGTGATGACCGTTATGGACAATCTCCATCAGAAGGGCTGGGTGCGCCGCGAGTCCGAAGGCCGGGCCTATCGATATGAGGCGGTCTCCACTCGCGCCGCCTACGCCGCCGCCCTCATGAACGACGCCTGGTCCCAGAGCGACAACCCCGCCGCCGCCCTCGTCGCCTTCTTCGGCATGATGAGCGAGGAACAGCGCCAGGCGCTCGGAGACGCCATCCGCATCGTGCAGGGACCGGAAACCCCCGCGCCGGGACCCGGCGCGGTAGCGGACGGCGGGGAGCGATAGCGTCCCCACATGCCAAATGCCATCAGCGTCCGGCGGGCCCGCACCAGGGATGTCCCGGACGTACGCCGGCTCCTCGACACCTACGTCGGTGACCGCATCCTGCTCGACAAAGCGATGGTGACGCTTTACGAGAGCATCCAGGAGTTCTGGGTCGCGGAACGGGACGACAACGCCGAGGTGGTCGGCTGCGGCGCGCTGCACGTGATGTGGGAAGACCTCGCGGAAGTGCGGACCCTCGCGGTGAAGCCCGGCCTGAAGGGCGCGGGCGTCGGCCACAAGCTGCTGGAGAAGTTGCTGGACACGGCCCGCCTGCTCGGTGTTCGCCGCGTTTTCTGTCTGACCTTCGAAGTGGACTTCTTCGTCAAGCACGGCTTCGTGGAGATCGGGGAGACACCCGTCGACGCCGATGTGTACGCGGAGCTGCTGCGTTCCTATGACGAGGGCGTTGCGGAGTTCCTGGGGCTCGAACGAGTGAAACCGAACACCTTGGGCAACAGCCGGATGCTTCTGCATCTGTGATCGCCGTCCGACGCTAGGCATCCGTGGCCCCGGGTGGCCCTTCGCGAGTCCTTCGCAGCCGTTCGAGGTTTATTCCACCGCCGTGCCCTTCATGGGTTCCCTATGTCCGAAACGCGCACGTTTCCGGCCCGGAGTCGAGCTACCGGTCTCTGCCGGGGGTTTGTGTTTTTCCGGCAAAAGCGGTTTGCTTTCCGGCGTACTGCAGTACTGCATATAACAAGGGACGGCGATACGGCGGACGCCGACGGACCCCCGGCCCTCAAGTTATCGATGAAAGGAAATCCGGTGGCACAGAAGGTTCAGGTCCTTCTTGTCGACGACCTCGACGGCGGCGAGGCAGACGAGACCGTGACGTTCGCACTGGACGGCAAGACCTACGAGATCGACCTCACCACCGCCAACGCGGACAAGCTTCGCGGTCTTCTCGATCCGTACTTGAAGGGTGGCCGTCGTACCGGGGGCCGTGCATCGGGCGGTCGCGGCAAGGCGCGCGCAGCTTCCGGGGGCAGCCAGGACACCGCGGCGATCCGCGCCTGGGCCAAGGAGAACGGCTGGGACGTCAACGACCGCGGCCGCGTCCCCGCGAAGGTCCGCGAGGCGTACGAGCAGGCCAACGGCTGATCATCCGACCCGCGCCACGGGCTGCGCCATCGGCCGCGCCCGCGGCGGGCGGCCCGCGGTGAGCCGGACCCGGTGGCACTGTGTGGCCAGGGTGCGGACCAGCCGGGCGAGATCCAGGACGGTTCCGGCGCGGCCGAGGGCGGACAGCGCCGGCAGCGAGGACTCCGCCTCGCGCCCCGGCTCCGGGGGTCGCAGCCAGACGGCGGCCCCCCGCACGCCGTCGCGCTCCGGGGGACGCGGCGGCGGCCCGGCCGGACCGGGCTCCGGGACGACCGGGACAAGGGGCGCCTCCACGAGGCCGCCCGCTCCGACCGCCGCCAGGTCGAGCGCCAGCGAGCCCCACTCCAGCCACTCCAGCAGCCCGGGCAGCTCCTCCGCGCCGCCCGCCGCCACGAGCAGCAGCATCCGCTCGCCCCGGACGGCCACCGGGAACCCCTGCGGGCCCCGTCCGGACCACCCGAGCCGCTCCAGCGTCGCGTACCCCGCGGCGGCCGGCACGTCCAGGACGTCGAAACGGACGCCCGTGCGCAGCCGCACCGGCTCCCCGGGCGCCGTCGGCCACCCGAGCGCGCTCTCGTACCACCACCGTGTCCGCTCCCACGCCGAGCCGCCGTCCCCGGTGGGCCGGCGGGGCGACGGCACGACGGGGGACGCGGGAGCCACGGGGACCGAGTGCGAGGCGCCAACCATGCCAAGTGCAACAGTCGAAAGAGCACTCGGGTTACGCTGGGTGGTGAAACGAGTGCACAGAGTGTCGAAGAAGGGCGTCAAGAGGGGGCGTGCGGGGGTGCGGGGAGGCGCAAGGTTGTTCGCCCGTAGCGGAGGGAACCGGTGCGCGCGGCATGGAGTGTCAGTCCCCGCGGGTAAGACATCCCTAGTGGGAGGGGGCGACATGCAGATCGGGCCGTCTCGCGTTCGCCATCGGCGTACTGGCGAGTGGGGTAAGTGCCTGGCCTGCGGGAACATCGTCTCGCACCATCGGGTTGTGGCAGATGTCGGCGTCAGGGGTCAGGAGGCCATCGACGGTGTCGGCAGTTGGAATGAGCGGTCCCCGCTTGCGGGACTAAGCTGCGGAAGGACAGGGAGGGGAAGTTCCCCCCACTGCCTGACCGCTCTGAGGAGCGATTAACGATGTTCGAGAGGTTCACCGACCGCGCGCGGCGGGTTGTCGTCCTGGCTCAGGAAGAAGCCCGGATGCTCAACCACAACTACATCGGCACCGAGCACATCCTCCTGGGCCTGATCCACGAGGGTGAGGGTGTCGCCGCCAAGGCCCTTGAGAGCCTCGGGATTTCGCTCGAGGCGGTCCGCCAGCAGGTGGAGGAGATCATCGGCCAGGGCCAGCAGGCCCCGTCCGGCCACATCCCCTTCACCCCCCGTGCCAAGAAGGTTCTGGAGCTGTCGCTCCGCGAGGCCCTCCAGCTGGGCCACAACTACATCGGCACGGAGCACATCCTGCTCGGCCTGATCCGCGAGGGCGAGGGCGTCGCCGCCCAGGTCCTGGTCAAGCTGGGCGCAGATCTGAACCGGGTGCGGCAGCAGGTCATCCAGCTGCTCTCCGGTTACCAGGGCAAGGAGACCGCCACCGCCGGCGGTCCTGCGGAGGGCACCCCCTCCACGTCCCTGGTCCTCGACCAGTTCGGCCGGAACCTCACCCAGGCCGCTCGTGAGTCCAAGCTCGACCCGGTCATCGGGCGCGAGAAGGAGATCGAGCGGGTCATGCAGGTGCTGTCCCGCCGTACCAAGAACAACCCGGTGCTGATCGGTGAGCCCGGCGTCGGCAAGACCGCCGTCGTCGAGGGCCTCGCGCAGGCCATCGTCAAGGGCGAGGTGCCCGAGACCCTCAAGGACAAGCACCTCTACACCCTGGACCTCGGCGCCCTGGTCGCCGGCTCCCGCTACCGCGGTGACTTCGAGGAGCGCCTGAAGAAGGTGCTCAAGGAGATCCGCACCCGCGGCGACATCATCCTGTTCATCGACGAGCTGCACACGCTGGTCGGTGCGGGTGCCGCCGAGGGCGCCATCGACGCCGCGTCGATCCTCAAGCCGATGCTGGCCCGAGGTGAGCTCCAGACCATCGGTGCGACCACGCTGGACGAGTACCGCAAGCACCTGGAGAAGGACGCGGCCCTCGAGCGCCGCTTCCAGCCGATCCAGGTCGCGGAGCCGTCGCTGCCGCACACGATCGAGATCCTCAAGGGTCTGCGCGACCGCTACGAGGCCCACCACCGTGTCTCCATCACGGACGAGGCCCTCGTCCAGGCGGCGACGCTCGCCGACCGCTACATCTCGGACCGCTTCCTGCCGGACAAGGCGATCGACCTGATCGACGAGGCCGGTTCCCGGATGCGCATCCGCCGGATGACCGCGCCGCCGGACCTCCGCGAGTTCGACGAGAAGATCGCCGGCGTCCGCCGCGACAAGGAGTCCGCGATCGACTCGCAGGACTTCGAGAAGGCCGCCTCCCTCCGCGACAAGGAGAAGCAGCTCCTGGCCGCCAAGGCCAAGCGCGAGAAGGAGTGGAAGGCCGGCGACATGGACGTCGTCGCCGAGGTCGACGGCGAGCTGATCGCCGAGGTCCTCGCCACGGCGACGGGCATCCCGGTCTTCAAGCTCACGGAGGAGGAGTCGTCCCGCCTGCTGCGCATGGAGGACGAGCTCCACAAGCGGGTCATCGGCCAGGTCGACGCCGTCAAGGCGCTGTCCAAGGCGATCCGCCGTACCCGTGCCGGTCTGAAGGACCCGAAGCGTCCCGGTGGCTCGTTCATCTTCGCCGGCCCGTCCGGTGTCGGTAAGACCGAGCTGTCCAAGGCGCTGGCGGAGTTCCTCTTCGGTGACGAGGACGCGCTGATCTCCCTCGACATGTCGGAGTTCAGCGAGAAGCACACGGTCTCGCGGCTCTTCGGTTCGCCCCCCGGCTACGTGGGCTACGAGGAGGGCGGCCAGCTGACGGAGAAGGTCCGCCGCAAGCCGTTCTCGGTCGTCCTCTTCGACGAGGTCGAGAAGGCCCACCCGGACATCTTCAACAGCCTTCTGCAGATCCTGGAGGACGGTCGCCTGACCGACTCCCAGGGCCGGGTTGTGGACTTCAAGAACACGGTCATCATCATGACGACCAACCTCGGCACCCGGGACATCTCCAAGGGCTTCAACCTCGGCTTCGCCGCCGCGGGTGACACGAAGTCCAACTACGAGCGCATGAAGAACAAGGTCCAGGACGAGCTCAAGCAGCACTTCCGGCCCGAGTTCCTCAACCGTGTCGACGACGTGGTCGTCTTCCCGCAGCTCAGCCAGGGCGACATCCTGAAGATCGTCGACCTGATGATCGACAAGGTGGACGAGCGCCTCAAGGACCGGGACATGGGCATCGAGCTCTCCCAGTCCGCCAAGGAGCTGCTGTCCAAGCGGGGCTACGACCCGGTGCTGGGCGCGCGTCCGCTGCGCCGCACGATCCAGCGCGAGGTCGAGGACACGCTGTCGGAGAAGATCCTCTTCGGCGAGCTGCGTCCCGGTCACATCGTGGTCGTGGACACCGAGGGCGAGGGCGACACGGCGACCTTCACCTTCCGGGGTGAGGAGAAGTCGACCCTCCCCGACGTCCCGCCGATCGAGCAGGCGGCCGGGGGCGGCGCGGGCCCGAACCTGAGCAAGGAGGCGTAGCCCTCCGGGGTGAGCCTGGAAGGGGGCCTGCCCGGGACTTTGGTCCCGGGCAGGCCCCCTTGCCGTGTGCCGCGTCAGCGTTCGTCCACGGTCACTTCGGCGTCCCCGAAGAGGGGTGCGTGCCGGTCGCCGGCGAAGCGCTTGCCGGGGTGGGTCTGCAGGGTGACCTGTCGCAGGCCCGGCAGGCGCGAGGCCAGCGCGGCGAGATCCTCCGTTCCGTGCAGAGCCGTGACCCGCAGGGACGTGACCCCCGGCAGTTCCGGCATGGCCTCGACGGACTGCGGGAAGCGCGTGACGATCGCCCGGTTGACGTGCAGGCGGGTCAGCCGGGGAAGCGCGGCCACGGAACGCCAGTCGGCAGCCGTCAACGGGGAGGTCAGCGGACCGATGCTGAGCTCGGAGAGCCGGGCCCAGTGCTCCAGTCCCCGCAGGCCCGTCCGGTCCGTGGTGTGCCGGCCCAGGAAGAGGAACTCCAGCTCGGCAGCGGTCGGCAGCACATCGGTGAGGCAGTCGCCGGGCAACTCCTGATCGAGGGAGACGCGCCGCAGCGAGCCGAGTGCGCCGAGGCCGGTGAGGTCCGAGATCCGGCCGCAGGCGAGATCGACGAGTGGCAGTCCCGCCAGCTTGTCCAGACCCCGAGCGGCATCGCACCCCTGGACCCACAGGCCGCCGAGCGAGCTGAACGGCAGCAGGCCCCCGAGATCGTCCAGGGCTGGATTGTCCCGTATGTCGATCAGGGTCACGGCCGCGGGCGACGGAACGGCGGCCAGGACGTCGGCGACGGCGTGGCCGCCCCGGAGGGACAGCCCGTGCCAGGGGCGCATGGCCGCCAGGGCGGCGCGCTGTTCCTCCGTCTCACAGGCGACCAGCAGGTCGGGCCGGTGCAGGTGGTCCAGCACCTCGGCGGCGTACTCCGCGGTGTCGAAGCGGCCCCAGGTGCCGGCCAGCTGTCGTCGCACGTCCAGGGAGCGATGTTCCCTGAACCGACGCAGCACCGCGAGCGCACCGCTCGGCGCCTGCCCCGCCAGCAGCGAAGCCGTCACCGTCACCCCGTGCGCCTCCGCGTCCGTCAGCCCCTCCGGACCCGGCAGCAGCTCCAGTACCAGTGGCCCAGCATCCGCCAGGGCCTTCGCGTCCTCCTTTGACCCCGGCGGGACCAGCGCCCCCGCCCGCGCCTCCACCTCCGCCCGCACCGCCGGGTCCAGGGCCGTAGCGTGCTCCAGGCAGGCCAGGGCCAGCAGCGTCAGCCGGGGCGTGTCCTGCGCCAGCAGCCTTCGCAGCAGCACCGCCCGCTCGCCGGGCCGGGCGTGGGCCACCGCCATGCGAATGACGTCCTCCCACTGGGTGTGGCCCGCGTGGCCCGCGAGGACGTCGAGGTGGCCCTCCTCGACCGCGTACCGCGCGCCCAGGTAGTCCTGGAAGGTGCGGTGGACGAAGTCCAGTGAACCCTCGCCGGGCTGCCGGAGGAGCCCGCTGCGCAGGACCAGCGCCCGCAGGACCGTCGCCGCGTCGCCCTGCCCCGCCGCCGAGGCCACCGACGGCAGCGCGCGCTCCACGATGCCCTCGGCCGTCTCCACCGCCATCTCCGTGCGCCCGCTCAGCACCAGCGCGTACGCCAGCCGCTGGAGCAGCTCCAGCTGGGCCTCCTCGCCCAGCTCCACCGCGTCCATGCCCCGCTCCCGGTCCCGGCGGGCCAGCAGCATGGTGAGGGCGGCGTCGTACAACTCCTTGCGGCCCGTGGGGAGGTAGCCTCGGCGCTCCCGGTGCAGGGCGCAGATCAGGCCGCACATCAGGGGGTTGGTGGCGAGCCGGGCCAGGTCGCGCTTGGTGCGCAGCGAGTCCAGCAGCCGGGCCTCGAACTCGGGTGCCTCGGCGGCCGCGTGCCAGCGCCGTACGAAGGTCGTCACGTCGTCCCGGCGCATCGGGATGAGGGCAAGCTCCCGGAAGCCCTCGGCGGCCAGCCAGTCGGGGCGTACCGCGGTGGGGCGCGAGGTGAGCAGCCAGCGGTTGCCGGGGAAGGCGCGGATCAGGGCGAGGAGCCAGTCGCGGGTGCGGTTCCGGTCGGCGGCGGGGATCTCGTCCAGGCCGTCGACGAGGACCAGGCCCCGGCCGGCGTCCAGCACCCGTTCCGCCCAGGCCTCCGGAGGGGTGAGCGGGCAGCCCACGGCGGTGAGGAAGGCCGCGGGGGAGGGCAGGGCGCCCGCACGGGTCAGTGTGCGCAGCGGCAGTACGTAGGGGACCCGGTCCCCGTCGCGCGCGGCGGTCACCGCCAGCCACTGCACCAGCGTCGTCTTGCCGGAGCCCGCGTCGCCGCGCAGCAGTACGCGGTCGTGGGTGGTCAGCGCCGCCTCGGCGGGGAGGCTGACGGTGCGTTCCGGCTCGGCGTCCTCCCCGGGGAGCGCGGTGTGCTCCTCCTGCGCGGTTGCCTCCAGGCTCAGGTAGGCGACCTCCAACGGCCACCGGTCCGGCGAGTCGCGCAGGTCGATGCCGTAGATGGTGATGCGGTTGTGCCGGTCCGCGACGTAGGGCAGGTAGCGGCGCTCGAACGCCGTGTCGCGGGCGTCGGGCCTGGGAACGCGGGCGATCAGCTCGTCGACCTTGGCGATCAGCTCGGCCTGGCCCCGTGTCTGCGCGACCAGCGTGCGCGCGACGAACGTCGACCGCCGGGTGAAGAACTCCAGGATGTGCAGGCAGGCCCACTCGGTCGCCGAGTCGAGGAAGTAGCGGGCGTCGGTGGAGAGCCCGTCTCCGGAGCGGGCCGTCTGCCGACGCAGCCGGGCGGCCAGTTCGGCGTGCCCCAGCCGCACCGCCTGGACGTCGTCCATGTCCAGGTCGCCGAGGGCGAGGAGCCGCGCCGCCAGGGCGCCGGTGACGGCCGTCTCCTCGTCGCGGGGGAAGGGCGGCTCGCCCCCGGAGTCCAAGGCCGCCGCCACCAGCTTCCCGGCGAGCAGCCGCACCTCCCTCTCGCCCAGCGTGCGCCGCTCGCCGCGGAAGGACACCAGGCGGTCCAGCCGGACCGGTCGGTCCACCAGTCCGGCGCCGGGGCCGCCCGTCACGAACAGCTTCTTCACCAGCGGGGCGACCAGGCTGGACGCCAACTTGCCGCCGAGTACGGCCGGTTCCATGCGCCACCCCCGTGGTCGGTCGACGAGGGGAGCATATCGATCGTCAGGACAACTGACCGTCGTAGTCCGGGAGCTTGAACGTCCTCTCGGCGTGGCCGCCCGACAGGTCGGTGGCGCTGTTGCCGATGTTCGCGATGATCGTGTAGCCCTTCGACTCGATCTCGGCGCGCTGTTCGGTCTTGTACTCGGCGACGTCCTTGAACAGGTCCAGGAAGCCGCGGACGTACAGCCCCGAGGACTCGTACCCGGCGTGGGCGAGCTTCCACTCGGTGGGCGCCTCGATGATGCCGGGACGGGCGGTCACGAAGAACAGGGCGACGCCGTGCTCCTGGGCGTACTCGGCGACCTCCAGGACCGGCCGGTTGGCGGGCTGGGGGTAGCTGAAGCCGAAGTCCGTCTCCAGGGAGGTGTTGTCGATGTCGAGGACGACGGCCTGCTTCTCACCGGGGGCGGAGTCGGCGATCCGCTCCTTCAGGTAGGGCAGCGCCGCGTCCATGACGGCCCGGCAGTCCCGCTGCCAGGTGTCGTAGCCGACGTCGGCGGCAGCGGCGGCCGTCACCGTCGCGGGGGGCGTCTCGGCCGGGGCGGCGACGGACGGCGTGACGGTCGCGGTGAGCGCCGCCGCGACCACGGCGGCCGTGCCGACGACCCGTGTCCAGGTGCGGCGCCGGGTCCCTCTGGTCTGTCCGGTCTGGTCGGTCATGGGGGGTGGGGTCCTCTCATGCCTGCGCGGATGCCTGACGGCAAAGTTGTCGCGTGCATGCTTGCCCCAGCAAGTGGCCGGACGGCAACGATTGGGTTACTGAGCAGTAGTCGGCTCCCCCGCCTGCGCCTACGCCGTGATCTCCACCCCGTCCGGCACGTTCCGCACCCGCGGCAGCCGGGGATTGACCCGCAGCACCCGCAGCCGGGGGAAACCGGAGAGCCACGAGACGTCCGTGTCGGGCAGCTCCGCGTTGAGCCACAGGTGGGTCAGCTGGCCGGGGAGCAGGCCCGCGAGCAGTTCCTCGGCCCGCATCACCCCGGCCACCTGGATGCGCGGACGCCCGCCGAGCTCGCGCAGCGCCGCCAGCTCGGCGGTGTCGGCGACCGGGAAGTAGAGGCCGTCCGGGTCCAGGTGGGCGATGATCTCCTGGGCGTAGCGCTCGGTG
This sequence comes from Streptomyces sp. NPDC111628, assembly GCF_055635195.1. Taxonomy (NCBI): domain Bacteria; kingdom Bacillati; phylum Actinomycetota; class Actinomycetes; order Kitasatosporales; family Streptomycetaceae; genus Streptomyces; species Streptomyces sp. NPDC111628. The sequence continues at coordinate 750,319 of NZ_JBVKBZ010000005.1, forward strand.
TCGAAGTGCCGCCAGCCCCGGGCCAGTTCGGTGCGCACCGGCAGGGCGGCACGGGAGCGCAGCCGGACCAGGTAGTCGATGGCCGCGTCGTCCTGGACGCGGGTCGCGGTGCAGGCGAGCAGCAGGGCCTGCCGGTCGTCGGGCACCTGGCCCGGGTCGGGCAGCAGCTCGAGCACGATCGGGCCGACCCAGCCGAGCCCCCGGGCGGCCAGCTCCGTCGTCGGGCGCACCAGGTTCTTCGTACGGTCGTGGACGAGCCGCTGGACGGCCGGGTCGAGCTCGGTGACGTGGTCCAGGCAGGCCGCGGCCATCAGCCGGCGGTGGTTGATCTGCGGGCGGCGCAGTGCCGGCGCGGGCGCCAGCAGCCGTTCCAGGAACTGGGCGCACTCCTCGGGGCGGGCGTGGGCGGCGGCCATCCGGATGACCTCCTCCCACTCGGACTGGTGGGCGTGGTCCACCAGCGTGGGGAAGCGGCCGCGGGCCACGATCTCCTTGGCGGCCAGGTAGTCCTGGAAGGTGCGGTGGACGAAGTCGACCGACTCGCCCGACCGTTCGCGCAGCAGGCCCGTGCGGTGCAGCAGATGCCGGAAGATCTTCGCGCCGTCCCCCTGCGCGCGGGCGGCGGGCATCGCGGGCAGCGCGGCGTCCAGGATGCCGACCGCCCGCTCCCGGGTCAGCTCGGAGGCGTCCTCCTCCAGCATGGCGTGGGCCAGCTTCTGCAACAGCCGTTCCCTGGTGCTCTGCTGGAGCCGCACGTCGTCGGCGTACAGGACGTCCCGTTCGGGGTCGCGGCGCTGGAGCAGCATCTCCAGGGCGGCGTCGTACAGCTCCTTGCGGCCGCTGGGCAGGGAGCCCGCCCGGTCCCGGTTGAGGGCGCATATCAGGCCGCACATCAGGGGGTTGGTGGCGAGCTGGCGCAGTTCGCGGTAGATCCGCACGGAGTGCAGCAGCCGCTGCTCGTACTCGTCCAGCGTGCGGCGCTCCCGCTCGCGTTCCCGCGGCCCGGGGGAGCGGCTCTGCTCGTCGAGGCGGGCCGCCGAGTGCCAGTCCCGGATGAACCGCGTCACCCGGTCCCGGGACATGGGGGCGAGGGACAGCTCGACGAAGTCCTCCTCGGCCAGCCCTCCCCCCGACAGCCAGCCGTCGGCGACGGCGGACGGCCGGGAGGTGACCAGGCAGCCGTTGCCGGAGAAGACGCGCAGCAGCCGGCGGAGCCGGTCGCGCAGCTCGCCGCGGGTCTTCTCCGGCGCCTCGTCGATGCCGTCGACCAGCAGCAGGGCCCGGCCCGCGAGCAGGGTGCGCACCACCCAGCCCTCCGGAGCCCGGTCGGCGAGCGGGTGCCGGACCGCGTGCAGGAAGTCGTCCGGGGCCGGGAAGCCCTCGCGGGCGAAACGGCGCACGGGCAGCACGAAGGGGACCCGGGAGCCCTCCCGGGCGGCGGCCACGGCCAGCCACTGCACCAGGGTCGTCTTGCCCGAACCGGCGCCGCCGCGCAGCAGTACCCGGTCGTGGTCCTCCAGGGCGCGGTCCGCGAGCAGCACGGTGCGCTGCTCGTCCTCGGTGGCGCCCACCCCGCCGCTGCGCTCCTCCGCCTCCAGGCTCAGGTAGGTCTCCTCCAGCGGCCAACGGTCGGGCGCGTTGGGGAAGTCCACGCCGACGATGGTCAGCCAGCCGTGCCGCCGGGCCACCCACTCGGCGTACTCGGCCTCGAACGCCACGTCCGCCTCCGGTCGTTCGGCCTGCCGGGCCGCCGCCTCCGCGTCGCCCAGGTCGACCAGCTGGGCGATCCGGCTCGCCCGCCCCGGCAGTTGCCGCTGGAGGTACGCGGAGCGCCGCACCAGGTGGTGCAGGACGTGCAGGCACACCGACACCAGCAGCGCGTCGTGGAACCAGGCCGCGTCCGGGGACAGTTCCCGGTCGGCGCCCTGCACCGCGCCCCGCAGCCGCCGCGCGTAGTCCTGCGGGCCCAGCCGTACGGCGTCGGCGTCGGTGACGTCGACCTCGGCGATGGCGAGCAGGGTGCGGGCCAGGACGTCGACGACCGGGGCCAGTTCCGCGGTGGGCGCGGCATGCCGCTCGGCGGCGAGGTGGACCAGGTCGGCGGCGGTGCGGTGGACGTCGTCCGGGGTGGCCGCGGCCCTGGCGCCGCGCCAGGAGACGAGGCCGGGGACCGGTTCGGAGAACACCGGTGGGCGGGCGGGGTCGCGGAAGAGCCGGTGGACGAGGGGGGCGGCGAGACGGGAGGGCGTGCGGACGACGGCATCCATGAAGGTGGGTTACCCCTGGGGTTGGGAGGACAAAGAGGCGAACGGGCCCTGGAGTTCCACGCCGTCCGGCACCTGCCGGGCCACGGCCTCGTCCAGGTCCGCGAGCACCGACACCGTGCGCAGCCGGGGGAAGGCGGTGAGCCAGGCCAGCCCCTCGACGGGGTGCGGAGCCTCGAGCGTCAGGTGCGTGAGGCGCTCGGGGACGACCAGTTCCGTCAGGTCGTCCACCCGGTACGCGCCGCGGACGAATATGTGCCCCCAGCCGCCGAGCGAGCGCAGCACGTGGAGGTCGTCGGTCGTGGTCACCTCGACGGCCCGCTGCCGGGGCAGGTGCGCGAGGATCTCCCTGGCGTACTGTTCCCGATCGAAGCGGTTCCAGGACGTGGCGAGGAACTCCTGCACGTCGGCGCCGGTGTGTTCCCGGAACCGGGACAGGAACTGCAGCGCCGCCTCGCTGCCCACGCTGACCGCCGTGTGCACCACCCTGGCCGCGGTGCCGTCGTCGATGCCGTCCTCCGGCCCGGGCAGCAGCCCCAGCACCAGATCGCCACCGGCCCGCGCCACTTCCCGCGCCGCCTCGAAGGTGCTCGGCGGAACATGGGTGGCCAGCCCGTCCTCCACCCGCCCCCGCACCGTCGGCGCCACCTCGGCCGCGTATCGCAGCCCGGCCGCCGCCAGCAGCGTCCCGCGCGGGGTTCCCAGCTCCGTGAGCCGGCGCAGCATCTGCTCCGCCTCCTTCGGCCGGGCGTGGGCGAGGGCGAGCAGGATCACGTCGTCCCACTCGTCCAGGTGGGCGTGGTTGACCAGCAGGTCGAAGTCCATCTCCTGCACGGCGAGCCGGGCCCCCAGGTAGTCCTGGAAGGTGCGGTGCAGGAAGTCCACCCGGCCCTCGGCGGGCTCGCGCAGCAGCCCGGAGCGCAGCAGCAGCGCGCGGTAGACCTCCTGCCCACCGGCATCGGCCAGGTTCAGCGCGGGCAGCGCCCGGTCCACGATGCCGAGCGCCTCGTCGCGGTCCATCTCCTGGCGGCTGTTGCGGATCAGCCACCACGCCAGCTTCTGCAGCAGCTGCACCTGCGTGGCGTACGCGAGGCGCACCCCGTCGGAGCCGTGCAGTTCCCGTTCCCGGTCCCGGCGTTCCAGGAGCATGGTCAGGGCGGCCTCGTAGAGCGACCGGCGGTCCTGGGGCAGGAAGCCCCGCCGGTCGCGGTGCAGGGCGCACAGCATGCCGCACATGAGCGGATTGGTGGCGAGCCCGTTCAGCTCCGAGGTGCTCCGCACGGCGGCCAGCAGGGACTCGCCGACGGACTCGGCCACCTCGGCCGCCCGGTGCCAGCGCCGTACGAAGGTGGCGACGCCGTCGCGGCCCATCGGGGCGAGGACCAGTTCGCTGAACCCCTCGGCCGCCAGCCAGTCCTCCGGTACGGCCGAGGGCCGCGAGGTGACCAGCCACAGGTTCCCGGGGAAGGCCCGCACCAGCTCGCGCAGCCAGCGCCGGGCGGCGGCACGGCGGTCCCCGGCGATCTCGTCGATGCCGTCGACCAGCAGCACCCCGCGCCGGGCCCGCAGGACGCGCTCCACCCACCCCGGCGGCTGCTCCCCGGCGACGGGGCAGCCGACCGCGCGCAGGAAGTCGCCGGGAAAGGGCAGCTCGGCGCCCGGCCGGACGATCCGGCGCATCGGCAGCACGAACGGCACCCGTCCGATGAGGTGGGTCAGCCCGTGGTCGTAGACCCGGTTGGCCGCCGTGACCGCGAGCCACTGCACGAGCGTCGTCTTGCCTGATCCGGCGACGCCGCGCAGGAACACCTGGTCGTGACCGGCGAGCACCTGCTCGGCGGCCACGACCGCGTACTCCGGGTCCCGGCGCCCGTCCCGCCCCGCCCGCGGCCGCGTCGCCTCCAGGCTCAGATACGCCGTGTCCAGCGGCCACTCCCGGGTCCCGGCGTCCAGCCCGTAGATGGTGAGCGTGCCGTACCGGGCGGCGACGTGGTCCGCGTAACGCGCCTCGAACCCGGCGTCCTCGGCCGACTGGGACGGCAGCCGTTCCAGCAGGACGTCGACGGCCTGGACCAGCCGGGCCAGCTGCTGCGTCTGGACGGTCAGCTGCCGGGCGACGTAGGTGGAGCGCTGGGTGAGGAAGTTCAGGATGTGCAGCGAGGCGGTGTGCAGCAGCCGCTCGTACAGCAGCGTGCCGCCCTCGCCGAGCCCGTACGGGGCCAGGGGCACGCCGGCGCCCAGCTCGCGGGCGAAGCGCTCGGGGCCGAGCCCGACGGCCTCGTAGTCCTCGACGGTGATCTCGCCGAGCCGGGCGAGCGTGCGGGCCAGGGCGTCCTTGACGGCCGCCCCCTCCGCGGCGTCCACGGGCTCCTCGCCGGGTCCGGCCGAGGCCAGCGCCCTGCGGACCAGCTCTGCGGCGATCTTGTCGACGTCCTTGGGCGTGACGTTCCGCTTCTCGCTCCGGAAGGACACCAGCGCCGATATCCGCACCGGCCGGTCCACCAGCCCCGCTCCCGGCCCGTCCCGGACGAAGAGCCGCTTGACGAGCGGTGCGACCGCGCTGGACGCGACACGGGCCCCGAGTGCTGTGACGTCGACCATGTTCCGAGCCTAGGTGAACCCCCTTGTGCGGGGGGCGGGTTAGCCGGGACGGGAGTAGCCCCCGTCACATTCACCGGCTCTTCGATCACGGCCGCCGGTGATGTGCCGCACAGGCCGATTGCCGTGTACTACGGGGAATAGTGGCCGCCACAAGAACTACGAAAACGGACATAACGGAGCGGGTGGCGGTGGACTTGCCGGGGCTCTGAGCTGGTTTTGTCCAAAATGGCCGCTCTGGTGTGAGTGGTGAAGTTTCACTCTGAAGTACTAAATAGGGTCGTAGGTCACACCTTTGTGCGGTTCGGGGTCGCCGGGTTACCAAGGTTGAGCCCGCCCGGTGAGCGCCTTGTGCGTCCCGCCGGTGGGCATTCCTCTGCACCCGTCCCCATGAGGTTCGAATGTTTCCGCGTGTCACGTCCCGTTCTTCCCGTACGACCATCCGCACCCGCGCCGCGGTGATGGCCGCAGGCCTCGGAGCCTCGGTCGCACTGGGAGCCGGGGTCGCGGCCGCCACCGGCACCACGGCGGCCTCCAGCACCACCGCCGCCGCGAGCGCCGTAGAGGCCCAGGCCGCGGCGCAGGCCAAGGCGGCGAAGGCCGAGAAGGCCGCCGCGAGCGCCAAGAAGTCCACCACCGCCACGAAGACGGCCACCAAGAAGAAGGCCGCCTCCTGGGTCGACCCGGTCAAGAAGTACGAGCTGAGCGCCAGCTTCGCCCAGAACGGCGGCATGTGGGCGCACAAGCACAGCGGCCAGGACTTCGCCGTGCCGATCGGCACCAACGTCGTCGCCGCCCACGGCGGCACCGTGGTCAAGGCCGGCGGCAACGGCGCCGGTGACGGCCCCGCCTACGGCAACGCCATCGTCATCAAGCACGGCAACGGCACGTACTCCCAGTACGCGCACCTGTCCAAGATCAACGTGAAGATAGGCCAGATCGTGAAGACGGGCCAGTCGATCGCCAAGTCCGGCAACACCGGTAACTCCAGCGGTCCGCACCTGCACTTCGAGATCCGCACCACCCCGAACTACGGCTCGGCCGTGGACCCGGTCGCCTTCCTGCGCGGCAAGGGCGTGACCGTCTGACGGACGGGGCCAGGGGCGCCGTGACGGCGCCCCCTACGCGCCCGCGGCTCCCCCTACGCGCCCGCGGCTCCCCCTACGCGCCAGCGGCTCCCCGGTGGGCCTGGGTGACCAGATCGGTGGCGACCTCGAGAACGGCAGCACGCTGTTCCTCGGGGTCGCCTTCGAGGTCCCGGAGCACGAACATCCCGGCGTGCAGCGTGAACAGCGCGCTGATGCAGCGGACCTGGTCGACCAGGTCCGCCTCGGGGTCCATGAGGATGTCGCGCAGGCCGAACATCCGGTGCTTGAACAGCTCGCCGATCCGCAGGTCACGCACCGTGGCCTGGTTCTCCTGCATGAAGCGGAACAGCGGCGCCGCGCCGGCCAGCGCCTCGCTGTAGCGCCGGATGATCTCCTGCTTCGTCTCCAGGGTGTGCGGCTGCTCCCGCCCCCACTCGATCAGGTGCTCCAGCGGCCGGGAGAGGTCCTCGAAGATGCTGACGAGGATCTCTTCCTTGGTCTTGAAGTGGTAGTAGAGCGCGGCCTTGGTGACGTCCAGGCGCTCGGCGATCTCGCGCAGGGAGGTCTTCTCGTATCCCTGCTCCGCGAAGAGCTCGAGCGCCACGTCCTGGATGCGCTGGCGGGTGTCCCCGCGGCGTCGCTGCTGCTTGGTGCCGTTCATTGTGCCGCCCATCCTCCTACGCACCTCCTGCCCCGCGCACTTTCCGAAAAACTTACTTGACGCCCGGCTAGTTACGCGCCTACCTTTCCCAGTGTAGACAACTTGCCGGGCGGCAAGTAAGTGGCAAGTGGCACAGCGGTAGCTGGGGGAGTAGGAGAGATGGCCGAGAAAACGGAGGCGGCGGCCGGGGCCGACGCCGGAAAGCAGCCGAGGAGCGTGCGGGTCGTCCTGCTCGCCCTCATGATCGCGATGATGCTCGCGATGCTCGACAACATGATCATCGGCACCGCGATGCCGACGATCGTGGGCGAGCTGGGCGGCCTGGAGCACCTGTCCTGGGTCGTCACCGCCTACACCCTGGCCACCGCGGCCTCGACGCCGCTGTGGGGCAAGCTCGGCGACATGTACGGGCGCAAGGGCTCGTTCATGACGTCGATCGTGATCTTCCTGGTCGGCTCGGCGCTCAGCGGCATGGCCCAGGACATGGGCCAGCTCATCGGCTTCCGCGCGATCCAGGGCCTCGGCGCCGGCGGTCTGATGGTCGGCGTCATGGCGATCATCGGCGACCTGATACCCCCCAGGGAGCGCGGGAAGTACCAGGGCATGATGGCCGCCGTCATGGCGCTGGCGATGATCGGCGGACCGCTGGTCGGCGGCACCATCACCGACCACTGGGGCTGGCGCTGGTCCTTCTACATCAACATCCCGCTCGGCGCGATCGCGCTCGTCGCCATCAGCGCCGTGCTGCACCTGCCGAAGAAGCGCAGCAAGGCCCGGATCGACTACCTGGGTGCCGCGCTGCTGACCATCGGCATCACCGCCATCGTGCTCGTCACCACCTGGGGCGGCACCGAGTACGCCTGGACCTCCGCGCGGATCATGGAGCTGATCGGCATCGGCGTCGCCGCGCTGATCGGGTTCGTGTTCTGGCAGACCAGGGCCGCGGAGCCGATCGTGCCGCTGCACATCTTCCGCAGCCGCAACTTCACGCTGATGTCCGTCATCGGCTTCATCGTCGGCTTCGTGATGTTCGGCGCCACCCTCTTCCTGCCGCTGTACCAGCAGGCGGTGCAGGGCGCGTCCGCCACCAACTCCGGGCTGCTGCTCCTGCCCATGCTGGGCGCGATGCTCGTCACCTCGATGGTCGCCGGTCGCGTCACCACCAACACCGGCCGCTACAAGATCTTCCCGGTGGCGGGCGGCGCGCTGATGACGGTCGGCCTGTACCTGCTGTCGACCATGGACACCGACACCACCCGCTTCACCTCCGGCCTGTACATGGCCGTCGTCGGTCTCGGCATGGGCTGCCTGATGCAGATCACCATGCTGGTGGCGCAGAACAGCGTGGAGATGAAGGACATGGGCGTCGCGTCCTCCTCCACCACCCTCTTCCGCACCCTCGGCTCCTCCTTCGGCGTCGCGATCATGGGCGCGCTGTTCAACAACCGGGTCCAGGACGTCATGGCCGAGCGGGCCGCGGGCTCGGGCGCCAAGGCGACGGAGCAGTCGGCGACGCTCACCGCGGAGGCGCTGAAGGCGCTGCCGGCCGGGATCCGCGACGCCTACCAGCACGCGGTGTCCTCAGGTACCCACACCGCGTTCCTGCTGGGCTCCGCGGTGGCCGTCCTCGCGCTGGTCGCGGCGGTCTTCGTGAAGGAGGTCCCGCTCAAGGGCGCGGGCCCGAAGGCGGCCGACGCCCCGGCCGACGGTGACGGCGACCAGGCCGCGGCGAAGGCACCGGTGACCGAGGCCGTCTGACCTCGCGGCGGCCCTGCCGCCCTCCCCTCACCGGGCCCCCGGGTGACTTCGGTCATCCGGGGGCTTCGTCGTGGTCCTGGCCCGGTCGGGCCTTGCTGCGACGATGGGGGCATGGACGAGGAAGTCATCCCCATTCTCCGCGTCGCCGAGGCCGCGGCGGCGGTCGCCTGGTACGAGCGGCTGGGCTTCGAGCAGCAGTGGGAGCACCGCTTCGAACCGGGATTCCCGGTGTTCGCCGAGGTCGCCCGGGGCCGGATGCGGTTGTTCTTGTCGGAGCACGAGGGCGATGCCCGACCCGACACGTTGGTCTACCTCCGCGTGCGCGACGTCGATGCCGTCGCCGCCGAGTTCGGCGTGCGGGTGGAGGACGCTCCGTGGGCGCGCGAGATCGAGCTGCGCGACCCCGACGGCAACCGGCTGCGGATCGGCACGCCGACACAGTGAGGCCGGGCCCGCTCGGTACACCTGCGGCGATCAGCGCCGGGGCGGCGCCGGAGCGGCCTTGCTGACGCACTCGAACCACACCGTCTTGCCGCCCTCGTCCGCGTACGGCGTGACACCCCACCGGTCCGTCACACCCGCGACGATCACGAGCCCCCGCCCGCCCTCGCCCAGTGCGTCCCCGGCCGCCGGGACCGGCAGCTCGGGCAGGCCTGGGCAACTGGAGAGTTTGCTGGCCGCGCGACTGGAACGCCAGCGCATCCTCGACTGGGAGAAGCCGCCCTTGACCTTGGTGATCCTGGACGAGGCCGTCCTCCACCGCCCGGTTGGTGGCGATGCCGTGATGAGGCGCCAACTGGGCAGCCTGTTGAAGTTCACCGATCACCGCTGGATGCGTATCCAAGTGCTGCCGCTGTCCAGCGGCGAACACCCCGGTCTTGCCGTGGCGTTCAACATCCTGCGTTTCGAGGACCACCCGGACGTCTTCTACACGGAGGACATGATGTCCGGCCACATGACAGCCAATCCGGAGACCATCAAAGAAGCCAACCTCAATTACGCTCACTTGCAAGCAGCCGCTCTCTCCGTGAAGGACTCAGCGGCGCTGATCGCCCGCGTAATGGAGGAACGCTATGAACACCGGACCGAGCGAGACCCAGTGGCGTAAGTCCAGCTACAGCGGCCCCAACGGCGGCGACTGCGTCGAAGTCGCCGACGGCTGCGCCACCGGCGTCGTCCCCGTCCGGGACAGCAAGAACCCGTCCGGGCCGGTCGTCACCGTCGGAGCCGGTGCCTGGCAGTCCTTCGTCGACGGCCTGCGGTAACGACCCGCCCGCTACTGCTCACCCCGGTCCGCCTGCCGGGCGAGGAACTCCTCGCACCATGAACACGTCCACCGGACCCTCGCTCGTCACGGCGAATCCGTGCCGTTCGTACAGTCTCCGGGCGGGACTGCCCCGCAGCACGTTCAGCCGGACCACGGTGCCCTCGCGGTCGCACCGTTCCAGCAGCTCGCGCAGCACGGCCGTACCGATGCCGGCGCCCTGCACCCGCGGGTCCAGATAGAAGTGCTCCAGCCAGTGGGCGTCGTCGGCCGGGCGCAGCGCCACGCACCCGGCGAACGCGCCGTCCACCTCGATCACCCGGGTGTGCGCCGGGACGAACCCGTCCCGCAGCCGCTGCCGCACCCGCCGCGCGTCGTACCGCCCGAGCCGCTCCAGATCCGCCCGCAGCACCAGGGCACGCAACTCGGCCACCGCCTCGACGTCCGCCGCCGAGGCCGGTCGCAGTCCCCAGTCCGCCATGATCGTCAGACTAATGTGTCGCCCCCTGGGCGAGCAGCCGCTCCACCAGCAACAGGGCACCGACGAGGATCATCGCGGCGCCCGAGAACCGGGACACCGCGGTGGCGATGGCCGGGCGGGCGCCCAGGATCCGGCGGGCCGTGGCGCCGACGCCCGTGTAGACCACGGCGCAGTTGGCCGTGTGCACCAGGCCGAGGGCGACGATCTGCGCGGCGAAGGGCCAGTCCGCGTCCCGGGCGGCGAACTGCGGCAGCAGGGCGAGGAACAGCAGCAGCGCCTTGGGGTTGAGGCCGCTGATGCCCGCTCCTCTCGCCGCACGGCCCACCCACGAGCCGGAGCCGTCCCTGCCGTCGCCCTCCTCGGCCCGGGGCGCCGCGGGGCGGGCCAGGGTCGTGGCGCCGAGCCAGATCAGATAGGCCGCACCGGCGGCCGTCAGCGCGGTCAGCACCGTCGGTGAACCGGCGACCGCCGTCGCCAGGCCCGCGGCGACCACAGCGGTCAGCAGGACGTATCCGCTCAGCATGCCACCGACGGCGGGCAGTACCGACCGGTGCCGCAGTCCCGCCGTGATCGCGTAGGCCCAGTCCGCTCCCGGGACGAGCACCAGCAGGAAGGACACCGACCAGAAGGCCCCGATGCCGGCCATCTCCACCGTCTCCACCTCACACTTCTTTCAGCTCCTCCTGAGGAAGATTAGGAAAGATTGCCCGAAAGGTGCTTCCAAGATGTCCCCGTCTCGGCCGCGGCAATGGAAGAATTTCCCCCATGGATGACGTCGACCGGAAGATCCTTGCCGAGCTGCAGCGGGACGGTCGGCAGACCCTGACCGAACTTGCCGAGCGGGTCCGCCTCAGTGTCTCCCCCTGCCACCGGCGCCTGCGCGCGCTGGAACGCTCCGGGGCGATCACCGGCTACCACGCCGCACTGAACGCCCCCGCACTCGGCCTGGGCTTCGAGGCGCTGGTCTTCGTCACCATGCGGTACGAGGACCGCCAGACCGTGGCCGCCTTCGAAGCGGCCGTGGCCGAGATCCCGCACGTCCTCCAGGCCCAGCGGCTGTTCGGCGACCCCGACTACCTGCTGCGCGTCGTCACCCGCGACCTGGAGGCGTACCGGCGGCTCTACGACGAACGGCTCGCCTCCCTCCCCGGCGTGCAGCGCCTCAGCTCCACCCTCGTCATGGCCAACCTGGTCGAGGCCCGCCCGCTGCCGCTGTGACACCCGAGTCGTCGGGAGATGGGGGAGGTGCCGCACGCGTGATCGAGCGGGATGTCGCGATTCGGATCGTCGAAGAAGAGCTGGAGCGCACCTACCAGAAGGAGCTGGCGGCCGGTCTCGCCCCGATGCGGATGGCTGTGGCGGATGTGGAGGAGCACGAACTGGTGTGGATCGTCGGCTGGACGACCGAGGAGTACCTGCGGACCGAGGACCGCCGGTTCCTGCCGGTCGGCAACGGGCCCTACCTGGTCGACCGCGGCGACGGAAGCCTGCACACCATCGGCGTCCTCTCCGCCATGGCCGGGGCGTGGGAGGACGACTATCGCGTCCGGGTCCGGGGACAGACCGTGCGGACCGCGGTGGACGATCTGCACGACGAAGTGCGGGCCGCAACGGCCGAACGGGGACGGGTGCACGCCTCGCGCGTTCTTCGTCAAAGGGTTCCCGAACTGACCCCCGCCCAGGCCGTCGACTACGTGGCCGCCCTGAAAACGGGCGCCGCCCCGGCGCACCTCGTGGCGGTCGCCGCCGTGAGGCTGGTGCCGCCCGTGGATCCGGTCATGTCGGTGCGGACCCTTCGCGGAGGGAGGCCCGCACCCGGTTGAGTCCCTCCGCCCTCCAGTGGTCCCGCTCGGGCATCTGGTCGTCCCGGCGCCAGCGCCAGGCCGAGAACATCGCCCAGTTCAGGGCCCGGCACCGGCCGATCAGACCCTGGTCGGCCCCCGCGTAGTGCTGTCCCACGTCTTCGGGGGCGTGCGCGAGGTCGAACTCGACCGGCCCGCGGCAGCAGGTGGCGAGGTCCACGAAGAGCGGTCCTCTCCTCGTATTGAGGAGGTTGCCCGGATGCGGCTCGCCGTGCAGCAGCTGGTCACCGGCCCGGTCGGCGCCGATCTCCGCGCCCAGACCGCCGAGGGTGTCGCCGAGGAAGGCCCGGTCGGCGTCGGACAGCTCGGGAGACCGCTCCGGGTCACTCACCTCTCTCAGCGCCGCGGCGACTCGATCGGTGAAGTGCGGGGCGGTCAGATCGATCCCGCGCAGGGCGGTGTGGTGGCGCCGGAAGGCGTCGGCGTAGTCGGTCGGCGCGATCTCCGAGGGCAACGGCTCGTAGTAGGTCCAGAGCGAGACGGCGAAGGCGTCCCGCACGTGGACCCGGGGAGCGACCCGGGGGTCGAGCCCGGCCACCGGAGCGTCGACGTCTTCGAGGCGGCGGGCGACCTCCACCTCGAACGCGGAGTCGGCCAGATGACCCACGGGCGCGACCCGCGCCAGGACGTCGCAGGGGAGCAGACGCAGCGCGACCCGGTCCGAGTCGTGGACGACGGCCACGTTGGTGGCCTCGAGACCCAGCTCCGCAGCGGTCGCCCGGCCCGCCTCGATCGCGCGGCGGAGTTCCGAAGGCTCCACGTGGCCCTCCTCAATGTCGGCGGGGCCACTCCTGACCCGGCGGGAAGCATTCCACGACAGGACCCGATCCGGCCCCTGGTTTTTCGGGCCGCCAAGGGCGTCCGGCACCCTCCCACCCAGGACGTCAGCGCTTCGGGGACGTCTCCCGGGCCGACGACGACGCCCCGCCCTTCGACCGGTCCGGCAGCATCGGGTAGCTCCCCGTGTTGGTCGGCGCGTGTTCCGGCAGCCACAGGACGGCGACCGCACCCTCGGCCGGTATGTGCGCGGGGGCGCCGGCCGGACGTACGTTGCGGAAGGTGAGCCGGGCGCCCAGGACGCGGGCCTGACCGGCCGCGATGGTCAGGCCGAGCCCGTGCCCGCGGCCGGCCCGGTCCGTGCTCCCGGTGCGGAACCGGCTCGGGCCCTCGGCCAGCAGGTCCTCGGGGAAGCCCGGCCCGTGGTCGCGGACCCGGATCACCCGGCCCTCGACGCTGACCTCGACGGGCGAGCGGCCGTGCCGGGCGGCATTGGCGAGCAGGTTGAACAGCACGCGCTCCAGGCGGCGCGGGTCGGTGGTGACCTCCGACTCGTGGATCACCCGCACCTCGACGGCGGGGTCCTTGGCGGCGACCCGCCGGGACACGAAGTCGCCCAGCATGATGTCCTGCAGCTCGGCCCGCTCCGAGGCCCCGTCGAGCCGGGCCACCTCCAGGACGTCCTCGACGAGGGTGCGCATCGCCTTCGCCCGGTCGAGGACCAGCTCGGTCGGCCGGCCCGGCGGCAGCAGCTCGGCGGCCGTGAGCAGACCGGTGACCGGGGTGCGCAGCTCGTGCGCGATGTCCGCGGTGACCCGGCGCTCGGCCTCGATGCGCTGCTGCAGGGCGTCCGCCATCGCGTCCACGGCACGCGCGACGTCGTCCGTCTCGTCCCGCACGACGCCGCCGATGGCGTCCCGCACCCGGACGTCCGCCTCACCGCCCGCGACCCGGTTCGCCGCGGCGGCGGCCTCGCGCAGCCGACGCGACAGCTGACCGCCGATGAGCACGCCCAGCGCGCTGCCGCCGAGGACGACCGCGATGGAACCGATGACCAGGGCCTGGTCCAGGTCGCTGAGGATGTCCGCGCTGCGGTCGGTGAAACCGGAGTGCAGGGACATCACATGCCCGTCCTTGAGCGGCACGGCCGCCCAGATGTCCGTCACTCCGTCCGGCCGCTCGGAGACGTACGTGGCCCGGCGCCCCGCGTCGATCTTGCGGCGCAGCTCCGGGGGCAGGGCGGGGTCGTCGATCTGGGCGTTGGGGAAGTTCTGCCGCCCGGACAGCTCGTAGTTGCGCTGGGCGATCAGGACCCGGTCGTCGGCGAGGTCACGGGCGTTGTCGAGCATCGACACCCGGGCGGCATTGTGCACGACCAGGCTCAGCGCGACCGCCACCAGCGCACCGACCAGCGCGATGGCCGCGCTCAGCTTCCAGCGCAGCCCGGTGCGGATACCCCGGGCACGCAGCCCGCGCACACCGATGCCGCGCGTACGCTCGCCCGGTCCCGCCTGCTCACCGGATCCCGTGTGCTCGCCGGGCCCCGCGTGACCGCCGGGCCCCGTGCGGTCGTACGGGTGCCCCGGCGGCGAGACGCTCCGGCGTTGTCGGAAGAACCCCCGCATATCCCTGTATCCCCGCTCAGGCCTTCAACTTGTAGCCGAAGCCGCGGACCGTCTCGATCCGGTCCTGGCCGATCTTGGTGCGCAGCCGCTGCACGTGCACGTCGACGACCCGGGTGTCCCCGCCCCAGCCGTAGTCCCACACCCGTTCCAACAGCTTGTCGCGCGAGAGGACGGTGCCCGGCGCGGTGGAGAACTCCAGCAGCAGCCGCATCTCGGTCGGCGTGAGCCCCACCGGCCGCCCGGCCCGGCGCACCTCCATGCCGTCGGTGTCCACCTCCAGGTCGCCGAAGGTGAGCACGCCCCCGTTGCCCGCGGCGTCGGCCGCCTCCGACCGGTCGCCGCCGCCCGCGTGCCCGAAGCGCCGCAGCACCGCCCGGATCCGGGCGACCAGGACGGCCCCGTCGAACGGCTTGGTGACGTAGTCGTCGGCGCCCGCCTCCAGGCCCAGCACCACGTCGATGGAGTCCGCCCGCGCGGACAGCATGATCACCGGCACCGTGGACTCGTCCCGGATCCGGCGGCACAGGCTGACGCCGTCGAGGCCGGGGAGCATGACGTCGAGGAGGGCGATGTCGGGACGGTCGGCCCGGAAGGACTCCAGGCCGGAGAGTCCGTCGGGCATCGCGGTGACCGCGAAGCCGTCCCGCTCGAGGGCGAGCTGGGTGGCCTCGCGGATGACATCGTCGTCCTCGACGAACAGGACGTGGGTCTGATCTGCCATCCCGGTGCTCTCAGTCCTCAGGGTGTGGTCGGGTCGAACGGTCGAACGGGCCGCCGGTACGCGTACCGCGCTCACTGGGTCATCGGTGCGAGCGGCCCGGTCGGTTCACGCCGGTCGGGGCGGCCGACGGTTCAGCTGTCCGGCTCCGGAGCCGGGGTGGGCGCGTTGCCCGCGGCCTTGCTGTAGTCGTTGTGCGTGCGGTACTCCTCGGTGAACCGGTCCGACGCCCAGCGGTACGTGATCACGTTCTCGCCGGACGGACTCGACACCGGGTCGCCCTTGTCGTACACCTGCTTGGTCACCACCAGGTCGCCGCGGTCGATCTCCGCGTAGACCGGGGGCTCCTCGGCCTTGAACACATTCTGGTACGCGCCGTCCTCCTCGCGGTACACGTAACTGCCCACACCCACCGCGTCACCGCACGTCAGTACGTTGACCACGACGTCGTCCGCCGAGCCGTCCGTCACCTTCCCGTACGACACGTCGATCGGATACTCGTCGGCGACGCACGGCTTCAGCTCGCGCTTGACCTCCGGGGACACCTTGGGGTCGGCCTTGACGAGCCGTACCGCGTCGACGCGGTCGGGGGCCTTCGAGGGGGACGCCTTCGCCGCGGGCGTGGGGGACGAGGAGCCCGCGCCGCCCACCGCGTCCGCGTGGGCCGGCCCCTCGTCCCGGGCGCCGGTGCCCCCGGTCCCGCAGCCGGACAGGGAAACGCCGAGGGCGACGAACACGGCCACCGCCGTACTCGCCGCCTGCGTGGTTCTCCGGGTCCCCCCGGGTGTCCGACCGTCGGTCAGGCCGCGCAACGCTCCCGCTCCTCACGCTCCAGCGCCCGTGCGTCCAGATCGCGGGCGACCAGCTCCTCGCGGAGCCGGGCGAGCGCCCGGTGCAGCGTGCTCTTGACCGTTCCCGCCGACATGCCGAGGGCGGCGGCGGTCTCCTCCGTTGACATCTGCTCCCAGTGTCGCAGCACGACGACGCTGCGCTGCTTCGGGGCGAGCACCTTCAGGACGTCCATCAGCAGGGCGCGGTCCGCGTGCTGCTCGGTGGCGTCGTCCATGGGGGACTCGGGGAGCTGCTCGGTCGGCACCTCCTCCAGCTTCCGCGCCCGCCACCACTCGGTCCGGGTGTTGATCATCACCCGGCGCAGGTAGGCGTCCGCCAGCCGCTTGTCCTCGATGGTCTCCCAGCGCCCGTAGGTCCGCGCCAGCGCGGTCTGCAACAGGTCCTGGGCGTCGACGGGGTCGGGGACCAGGCGCCTGGCGCTGCGCAGCAGCGCGTCCTGCCGGGTGCGGACGTACTCCTCGAACTCGAGCACCTCGCCCATGTCAACCGCCTTCCGATCCCCGTACTCCGACGGTGGTCACCGCCGGCCCACTGCCTGTGGTCCGTAGTCGTGCTGTGCCCGGGGGGCACACAAACGAAGGTAGGGAAGCGTTGTCACGGCGCTGTGCGATGCAGCCTGCGGCAAACCCTCGGCTGTCCGTCGGTTGTGTAACGGAAGTAGGAACCGGGTAAATCGGCAGCCCACTTGATAACGACATCGGGCGATTTGTCCGGCAGAGGGCCTGTCACAGAGATGCCGCCGGAGCCGTCACAGAGGCAAGCAGACTGTGCGTCAGCTCAGCGGCAGCCGGTACAGACCGTCCGCCAGCGGCTCCACCAGACCGTCGGCCACCAGACCGTCCAGGGCGCGGGCCCGCTGGACCGGCTCCTGCCAGACCTGGTCGAGGGCCGCCTGCGGCACCGGCCCGGCCGCGTCCCGCAGCACCGCGAGCAGCCGCCCGCGCACCTGCCGGTCGGTGCCCGCGTACGTCTGCCCGCGCCGCGGCGGACCGTCGTGGGCAGGCTTGCCGGCCAGCCGCCAGGCGCACTGGGCCGCGATTGGGCAGCGGTGGCACGACTCGTTCTTCGCCGTGCAGACCAGCGCACCCAGCTCCATCGAGGCGGCGGCCCAGCGGGCGGCACTCGCCTGCTCCTCGGGCAGCAGCGCCCGCGCCAGCTTCCGCTCGGCGGCGGTGGTGGCGTTCGGCGGGTACTGCACACCGGTGACCGCGCGGGCGAGGACCCGGCGGACGTTGGTGTCCAGCACGGCGTGCCGCTGGCCGTAGGCGAAGGAGGCGACCGCCGCGGCCGTGTACTCGCCGATGCCGGGCAGTGCCAGCAGCTGGGCGTGGTCGGCGGGCACGTCGCCGCCGTGCCGTTCCGTTATGGCCGCCGCCGCGCCGTGCAGGCGCAGGGCGCGGCGCGGGTAGCCGAGCCGGCCCCAGGCGCGCACGGCTTCGCCGGGCGCCTCCGCGGCGAGGTCGGCGGGGCGCGGCCAGCGGGCCAGCCACTGCTCGTAGACGGGCTGGACGCGGCTGACCGGCGTCTGCTGGAGCATGAACTCGCTGACCATCACACCCCAGGCACCGGCCTCGGGGCGCCGCCACGGCAGATCGCGGGCGTGCTCGTCGAACCAGTCGATGACGGGGGCGTGCAGCGGCACACCGGACGCGGCGGGGTCGGAGGGTCCGCCTGGCGAGGGCTTCGTGGGCGCAGTCATGTCCCTCCGATCCTGCCACGGGAGGACCGCCGTACGGGAACACCGCCACCCGGAGACCGTCGCGGACGTCATCCGGTCGCCGACGGGGGCTCCGGAACGGTCTCCGGAATGATGATCCGTAAAAGTTGCGGGCCCAAACGGCGGGTGGGACAAGGGAACGCGCCGATCTCTCGTACAGTTTGCGCCGTGGGATCTCTGCGCAATCCGGTCGGGCCGCTTCCCTCCACCATCTACTGGCGACGGAGGGCCGTACTGCTGTCTCTTTTCGCCCTGTTGGCGCTATTGATCACGTGGATCGTGGTCTCCGGCGGCGGGGACGGCGGCAAGGGCCGCGAGGACGGGGCCAACGGCAAGAACCCGGCACCGTCGATCACTCCGGGCCCCTCGGGGTCCGGCCCGGCGATCAGCCAGGCGCCGGGCGGCCGCGACGAGTCGGGGAGCGGCGACTCCAACGGCTCGGGTTCCGGGACGAGTTCCGGCGGCGACGGCTCCGGCAACGGTTCCGGTTCCGGGTCCGGGTCCGGCGACGAAGCGTCCGGCGGCGGATCGGCCGGGTCGGGAAGTGCCGGAGGCGGCGGGGGCGGCGCGGTGACCGGCGTCGGCGCGGGCGACGCGCTGCCGGCCGGGTCGGGCCTGCCCAACTGCACGCCCGGCGCGTTGAAGTTCAGCCTGCGCAGCGTCCGCAACAGCTACTCGCCCGGACAGACCCCCGCGTTCGAACTGACCGCGCGGAACACGTCCGGCAGCGACTGCAAGGTCGATCTCGGCCCGAAGAACGCGGTGTTCACCATCACCCCGGCCGACGGCGAGGACGCGTACTGGGCCTCGGACGACTGCGTCAAGGGCACGGGCAGCCTGCGCTACCGGGTCGCCGCGGGCAGCGGCATCACCTACACCACCAAGTGGGACCGCAAGCCCAGCGCCCCCGAGTGCGGGACGCCGCCGGCGGGTTCGGCCAAGGCGGGCACCTACCTGGTGGAGGCCAAGGCGCCCGGCTTCGAGAAGGTCCAGACGTCCTTCGTCCTCAAGAACGACTGACACGACGCGCGGCCGCCCCCTCGGGCCCGCCGCGCGTCAGACGTAACGCTCCAGGATCGACGACTCCGCCAGCCGCGACAGCCCCTCCCGCACGCTGCGCGCCCGCGCCTCGCCGACGCCGTCCACCGTCTGGAGGTCGTCCACACTCGCCGCGAGCAGCTTCTGCAGACCACCGAAGTGCTCCACCAGCCGGTCGATGATCGCGCCCGGCAGCCGCGGCACCTTGGCCAGCAGCCGGAACCCGCGCGGCGACACGGCGGAGTCCAGCGTCTCGGGCGACCCGGTGTACCCCAGGGCCCGCGCCACCGTGGACAGCTCCAACAGCTCGGCATGGCTGAGCTTGTCCAGCTCGGCCAGCGCCTCGTCGACCGTACGGGACCGCTTGGCGGTCGGCTCGGGCACGTAGTCCCGCACGACCAGCTCGCGCTCCGGCTCCACACCGGCGATCAACTCGTCCAACTGCAGCGCCAGCAGCCGCCCGTCCGTCCCCAGCTCCACCACGTACTCGGCGATCTCGGTGGCGATCCGGCGCACCATCTCGAGCCGCTGCGCGACCGCCGAGACGTCCCGCACCGTCACCAGGTCCTCGATCTCCAACGCCGACAGCGTGCCCGCGACCTCGTCGAGGCGCAGCTTGTACCGCTCCAGGGTCGCCAGCGCCTGATTGGCCCGCGACAGGATCGCGGCCGAATCCTCCAGCACCCGCCGCTGCCCGTCCACGTACAGGGCGATCAGCCGCATCGACTGCGACACCGACACGACGGGGAACCCGACCTGCTTGCTGACCCGGTCGGCAGTCCGGTGCCGGGTACCGGTCTCCTCCGTCGGAATGGTCGGATCCGGAAGAAGCTGCACCCCCGCCCGCAGGATCTTCGACAGGTCCGAGGACAGCACGATGCCGCCGTCGAGCTTGCACAGCTCGCGCAGCCGGGTCGCGGTGAACTCGACATCCAGCACGAAACCGCCCGTGCACATCGACTCGACGGTCTTGTCGGAACCCAGCACCATCAGACCGCCGGTGTTGCCGCGCAGGACCCGCTCCAGGCCGTCGCGCAAGGAGGTGCCGGGCGCCACGGCGCTCAGTGAGGCGCGCATCAGGCCATCGGCACCGGCACTCCCACCGGACTTTCCGGGAGCTGCTGCCCGGTCGTTGGCTGCCACTGCACTCCTCCGGTCGCAGGTTCTTCCGGCCCTCCCGTGTCGCACACTCGGTCGTACGGACGGGCGAGACCAGGGCAAAGTCTACCGGCGGTCCTCCTCCTCCCGTGTGGCCTCTCGCCGACGCGAGCGCGGAAGCACCCGCAGGGCGTCCCCCATGTCCGCGACTTCCAGGACCTTCATACCGTCAGGGACCCTGCCCGGATCGGCCGGGACCAGGGCGTGAGTGAAGCCCAGCCGATGCGCTTCGGAGAGCCTGCGCTGCACCCCCGTGACCCGTCTCACCTCGCCCGCGAGCCCGACTTCGCCGATCGCGACGAGGTTCTTGGGCAGCGGAGTGTCGCTGGCCGCACTCGCCAACGCCAGCGCGACGGCGAGGTCGGCGGCCGGCTCGGAGAGCTTCACCCCGCCCACCGTCGCACTGTAGATGTCCCTCTTCCCCAGCGCACTGATGCGCCCGCGCTGCTCGAGCACGGCCAGCATCATCGACACCCGCGAGGTCTCGAGCCCCGAGGTCGTACGCCGCGGCGACGGGATCTGCGAGTCCACGGTCAGCGCCTGCACCTCGGCGACCAGCGGCCGGCGCCCCTCCAGGGTGACGGTCAGACAGGTACCGGGCACCGGCTCGGCCCGCCGCGTGAGAAAGAGCCCGCTGGGATCGGCAAGCCCCGTGATCCCCTCGTCATGCAGCTCGAAACAGCCGACCTCGTCGGTCGTCCCGTACCGGTTCTTGACCCCCCGCACGAGCCTCAGCCGAGCATGCCGATCACCCTCGAAATGCAGCACGACATCCACGAGGTGCTCCAGCAGCCGCGGTCCCGCGATGGCCCCGTCCTTGGTGACGTGGCCCACCAGCAGCGTGGACATGCCGCGTTCCTTGGAGGCCCGGATCAGCGCCCCCGCCACCTCCCGCACCTGCGCCATGCCACCTGGGGCGCCGTCGATCTCGGGCGAGGCGACGGTCTGCACGGAGTCCAGGATCAACAGCGACGGCTTCACGGCATCGAGGTGCCCGAGCACCGCCGCGAGGTCGGTCTCGGCGGCGAGATACAGATGATCGTCGATGGCGTGGATCCGGTCGGCCCGCAGCCGCACCTGGCTGGCCGACTCCTCACCGGTGACGTACAACGTCCGATGCTCGTCGCTCGCGGACTTGGCCGCCACGTCAAGCAGCAGCGTGGACTTCCCGACGCCCGGCTCACCCGCGACGAGCACCACGGCGCCGGGCACCAGACCGCCGCCGAGCACCCGGTCCAGCTCGGGCACGCCGGTGGACCGGGCGGTCGCCTGACGCCCGTCGACCTGGCCGATCGGCACCGCGGACGTGGTCACGCGCCCCGGCGTGGTCGTCCGCACGGCGGGCGCGCCGTACTCCTCGACCGTGCCCCAGGCCTGGCATTCGGGGCAGCGGCCGAGCCACTTGGCCGTCTGCCAGCCGCACTCCGTGCAGCGGTAGGACGGCCGTTCCTTGGCGGACTTCGTACGGGCAGCCATGCACGAACGGTAACCGCCCCCACTGACAACCGACCTCGCGGTCCGTCCCCGGCCCCCGGGGTGGCCCGGCGTCGCACCCGGTGCCCGGCGTGGGCGTGGGCGCGAGGCGTGACGCGGCCCGGCGTTGCGGGGTGCCGCTGCGCCCACCCGTGCCGCCCCAGCGGCACGACTGCCCGCAGCTGCGGCGGGGGCGGCGGCGACTGCCGGCAGCGGCGGCCGGGGGCGGCGGCGCGCTGCGGCGGCGGGGATGGGACGGCGCGCAGCTGGGCGGTGGCGACGCGGCGGGAGAGCCGCGTACGGCGGGATGGGGCGCCGGAGGACGGCGGGCCGCGGCCGCGTACGGCGGGACGGGGCGCCGGAGGACGGCGGGCCGCGGCCGCGTACGGCGAGAAGGGGTCGTGTCGGGGGGTGTCCGCCCGCAGCGGTTGGCGCGTCAACGCGTCGAGCCTTTTCAAGTGACCGATTCCGCGCCGTTCCGAGGACGGACACCCCCCGGCGCGGCCCCGACCCACCCACCGCACGCACCGCGCTACGCGCACCCCCACCGAACCCGCACAGGCCGCCGCAGGCACCCCGAACGGACGACTCCGGCACCGCCCCCGCCACGGAAGAACGGCTTCCTGTCCCCTTATGAGGGATCGTTTCACCCGTACGGATTAAAAGTGCCCAACGCGCCAGTTCGCGCCACCCATAGCCCCCTACGGTCGCCGAGTGATGAGGAGCAGTCCGGAAACCACGACCCGCACGACCGGCGCACACCGGGCGCACCGGGAAGCGCGTGACCGCACCGCGGCAAGGGCCCTGGCGCAGCCGCCGGCGCAGCGCCCACCCGCGCGTTACGCCGCGTACGACGCGTATCTGGACGGCCTGTTCACGTACTGCCTGTCCGTGCTCTGCGACCACGACGCCGCGACCGCCGCCCTCGGCGACGCCCTCGCCGTCGCCGAGCGCCGAGGCCACCGCGGCCCAGGCCCCGCGGCCGACCGCAGGGCCTGGCTGTACGCGCTGGCCCGCTGGGCCTGCCTGCGCAAGCTGGCCGAGGCCAAGCAGAAACGTCCGAGCAGCCACGCGGCGGGCCGCCCCACCCCCACCACCACTCGCCCCACCACCACTCCCCCCACCGCCCCCACCCCCAGCACGCCCGCAACCGACGAGACCCACCAGCGCCACCGCAGCGAACTCGCCCTGCTCGCCTGGCCGGAGGCCGCCGGCACCAGCCCCGAGCAGCGCGAGGCCCTCGAACTCGCCGTGCGCCACCACCTCGCCCCCCACGAGGTCGCCGCCGTCCTCGGCACGGACCTCGCCGCCACCAGGGAACTGCTCGCCTCGGCCGCCTGCGAGGTGGAACGCACCCGAGCCGCCCTGGCCGTCGTGGAGACCGGCACCTGCGCGGGCGTCGCCCGCCTCACCGGCGACAACCGCTACGTCCTCAGCAGCGCCCTGCGCCGCGAGCTGGTCCGGCACGTCGACGACTGCCCGCGCTGCCGCCGGACCGCCGAGCGCGCGATCCCCGGCCGCTGGCCCGGCACCAGCGTCACCCCCGCCGAACTGCCCGTCCTGGAGGCCCCCCGCACCGCACTGCACGTCGCCCTGGCCCACACCCCGCGCGCGCGGGGCGCCGCCCCCCGCTTCGACCGGCGCGGCTTCCCCATGGACCCCAAGGATCGCGCGGCCCGCCGGGACCGGCTGCGCGCCCGTGCCGTCACCACCACCGTCGTCGCCACCGTCGTGGCCGCCCCGGTACTCGCCCTGTGGGCGGCCTACCGGGGCACCCCGGTCGTCGAGGGCGAGGAGGGCCGCTCGGCCAGCGCCAGCGAGGCGCAGGACCCGGACGCCCTGGAAGGCGAGTCGGCGGGCGGCGCCTACGGGTACGAGAACGCCGGCAACGCGAGCACCACCCCGGGCACCGGCTTCGGCGAGAAGGGCGAGGCCGACGTCTCCGTGGAGGTCGTCGGCGTCTCCGGCACCGGCGGGAAGGGAGCCGGTCACCTGGACGTGACGGCGGGCCACGACGGCGACACCACGCTGGTCACCCTGACCGCGACCGGCGACGCCCCGGTGCACTGGTCCGCGTCCGTCGGCGCCTCCTGGCTCTACCTGAGCCAGTCCTCGGGGACCCTGCGCCCCGGCGAGGCCGTGACGCTCAGGGTGTACGTCGACCACCTGCGCGAGCCGTCCGGCCGGTGGAGCGCACGGGTGGCCGTCTCGCCCGCCGGCGCCGTCGTGGCGATCAAGGGCTACGGCACCGCGCCCGCCCCGTCCCGTCCGGCGGACCCGCGCCCCGGCCCGCCGGACGACACGTCGTCCCCGTCCCACCCGGGCGGTGACCCGGACCCGTCACCGTCCACGTCGCAGCCGCCCGACCCCACGCCCACCGGCGACCCGTCGCCGACGCCGCCCGACCCGGACCCGACGACGAACGAACCGTCCCCGACCGGCGGCACGGACGGCTCGTCCCCACCACCGAGCAACAGTGACAGCGGCGCCCCGAGCCCGTCGGACTCGTAGACCGGCACGGAGCCGGAGCCGGAGCCGGAGCCGGCCCCGGGCCTCAGCGACCGGCGGGGTCCGCCGGATGCGGTGCGAGCAACGGCAGCTGCGAGGCCAGCCGCTCCTCGCACAGCTCGACCAGCCGGTCGTAGCCCGCCTTGCCCATCAGCTCGACCAGCTCCGGCCGGTAGGAGACGTACACCGGGTCGCCCGCGCCGTGCGCCGAGGTCGCCGACGTGCACCACCAGTGCAGGTCGTGCCCGCCGGGACCCCACCCACGCCGGTCGTACTCACCGATCGACACCTGCAGCACGCGCGTGTCGTCGGGCCGGTCGATCCACTCGTACGTCCGCCGGACCGGCAGCTGCCAGCACACGTCCGGCTTGGTCTCCAGCGGCTCCCGGCCCTCCTTCAGCGCCAGGATGTGCAGCGAGCAGCCCGCACCCCCGGAGAACCCCGGCCGGTTCTGGAAGATGCACGACCCCTGGAAGGGCCGGGTCTGCCGGGAGCCCTCGTCGTCCTCGGAGGTCCAGCCGTTCCGCGTGCCCTCGGCGTGGTGCTGCCAGATGTCCGGCGTGAGCCGCGCCACGTGCCCGGCGACCCGCTTCTCGTCGTCCTCGTCGGAGAAGTGCGCGCCCAGCGAGCAGCACCCGTCGTCCGCGCGGCCCGCCTGAATGCCCTGGCAGCCGCTGCCGAAGATGCAGTTCCAGCGGGAGGTCAGCCATGTCAGATCGCACCGGAAGACCTGCTCGTCGTCCGCCGGATCCGGGAACTCCACCCACGCGCGCGCGAAGTCGAGCCCCTTCTCGTCGCCCGAGATGCGCTTCTTATCCTTCTTGGCCGACTTTTCGTCCTTCGCCTTTTTCGTCTTTGGCACGGCTCCAGGGTAAGTCGCCGGAGCGGAAGGACCGGACCACGGCAGGCCCCGCCCGCAGTAGCGTTCCGTACATGAGACTCGGTGTCCTCGACGTGGGTTCGAACACGGTGCATCTGCTGGTGGTGGACGCGCACCCCGGCGCCCGCCCGCTGCCCGCCCACTCGCACAATGTGGAACTGCGCCTCGCCCAGCTCCTGGACGAGGACGGGGCGATCGGCCCCGACGGTGTCGACCGGCTGGCCGCGGTCGTCCGGGAGGCGCTCCAGGCGGCCGAGGACAAGGGCGTCGAGGACCTCCTGCCGTTCGCCACCTCGGCCGTGCGCGAGGCGAGCAACGCCGACGACGTCCTCGCGCGCGTGCGCGCCGAGACCGGCGTCGAGCTGACCGTCCTCACCGGCGCCGAGGAGGCCCGGCTCACCTTCCTCGCCGCCCGCCGCTGGTTCGGCTGGTCCGCGGGCAGGCTGCTGGTCCTGGACATCGGCGGCGGCTCCCTGGAGATCGCGTACGGCATGGACGAGGAACCGGACGCCGCCGTGTCGCTGCCGCTCGGTGCGGGCCGGCTGACCGCGGCCCGGCTGCCCGACGACCCGCCCCACCCGGACGACGTCAGGGCGCTGCGCCGCCACGTCCGTACGGAGATCGCCCGGACGGTCGGCGAGTTCAGCCGCCTCGGCGCCCCCGACCACGTGGTCGCCACCTCGAAGACCTTCCGGCAGCTGGCCCGCATCACCGGCGCCGCCCGTTCCACCGAGGGCCTCTACGTCCAGCGCGAGCTGAAGCGTGCCTCGCTGGAGGCCTGGGTGCCCCGCCTGGCCGCCATGACCAGCACCGAGCGCGCCGAGCTCCCCGGCGTCTCCGAGGGCCGGGCGCACCAGCTGCTGGCCGGCGCCCTGGTGGCCGAGGCCACGATGGACCTCTTCCACGTGGAGAGCCTGGAGATCTGCCCATGGGCCCTGAGGGAGGGCGTGATCCTGCGGCGCCTCGACCACATGGGCCAGGAATAGCGCCCCGAAAGGGGCGCGGGGAACGGCGCGACGAGCCACAGCCGACCGGTACGCGCCGTATGGCAATGACCACAACGGCGATTGGGCACCCCGCGGCTCCCCATGCCCACCCCGTAACCTGACCCCCGTGGCAAAACCAAGCGACGCCGTCCGCACCCCGGACACGAAGGTCGCCCTGTCGACGGCTTCCGTCTATCCGGAGTCGACGGCGACGGCCTTCGAGATCGCCGCCCGCCTCGGTTACGACGGCGTGGAGGTGATGGTCTGGACGGACCCGGTCAGCCAGGACATCGAGGCGCTGCGCAGGCTCAGCGACTACCACCGCATGCCGATACTCGCCGTGCACGCACCGTGTCTGCTCATCACCCAGCGCGTCTGGTCCACCGACCCCTGGGTCAAGCTCCAGCGCGCCCGCGCCGCCGCCGAGAAGCTCGGCGCGTCCACCGTCGTCGTGCACCCCCCGTTCCGCTGGCAGCGCCAGTACGCGCGGGACTTCGTCAGCGGCATCTGGCGGATGGCGGACGAGACGGACGTCCGCTTCGCCGTCGAGAACATGTACCCCTGGCGCTACCGCGACCGCGAGATGCAGGCCTACGCCCCCGACTGGGACGTGACGAAGGACGACTACCGGCACTTCACGATCGACCTCAGCCACGCCGCGACCTCCCGCACCGACACCCTCGACATGATCGACCGCATGAGCGACCGCCTCGGTCACGTCCACCTGGCCGACGGCAAGGGTTCCGCCAAGGACGAGCACCTCGTCCCCGGCCGCGGCAACCAGCCCTGCGCCGAGGTGCTGGAGCGCCTCACGCACACCGGCTTCGACGGCCACGTCGTCATCGAGGTCAACACCAGGCGCGCGATGTCCGGCGCCGAACGTGAGGCCGATCTCGCCGAGGCACTGGCCTTCACCCGCCGGCACCTGGCGCAGACGGTGTCCCCGGCGCCGGGGACCGCACACGCGGCGCGGACGGACCGCCGGTGAGCAACGGAAACGGGACCACCCGTCGCCGCGGCCGCCCGCCCCGTACGGAGTCCGGGGACACCCGCGACCGCATCCTCACCACGGCCCGCGAGGAGTTCTCCGAGCGCGGCTACGAGAAGACGTCCGTGCGCGGCATCGCCAAGTCCGCGGGCGTGGACCCCGCGCTGGTGCACCACTACTTCGGCACCAAGGAGCAGGTCTTCGAGGCGGCCATCGAGGTCGCCTTCGCGCCCGCCATGGACGCCCCCGAGGCGCTCGCCGACGGCCCCCTGGACGGGGTCGGCGAGCGCCTGACCCGCTTCATCTTCGGCGTCTGGGAGAACCCCGCCACCCGCACGCCCCTGCTGGCCATCCTCCGCTCGGCCGTGAACAACGAGGCCGCCGCCACCGTCTTCCGCCGGCTGATCGCCGCCCAGCTGCTGCGCCGGATCGCCGCCCAGCTGAACGTCCCGGACGCGGAACTGCGCGTCGAACTGGCGGCGGCGCAGCTGGTGGGGTGCGCGATGCTCCGCTACGTGATCAGGGTGGAGCCGCTGGCCTCGGCCGACCCGGAGCAGCTCGTCGCCCGCCTGGCCCCGGTCGTACAGGGCCACCTCACCGGCCCCTGAGGCCACCCGCGAGGCCACCCCTGATGCCACCCGCCGACGGCGTACGACGAGACGCGCGTCCCGCATTCCGGACACCCTGTCCCGACCCCTGGATGACCGGCGTACGCTCGACGGCAGTCATAACTCTCCGAAGGAGCGAGCGACGATGCCCGAACTGAGGTCCCGCACAGTCACCCACGGCCGCAACATGGCGGGCGCCCGCGCCCTTATGCGTGCCTCCGGTGTACCCGGCGCGGACATCGGGCGGAAGCCGATCATCGCCGTCGCCAACAGCTTCACGGAGTTCGTGCCGGGCCACACGCACCTGGCCCCGGTCGGCCGGATCGTCAGCGAGGCGGTCACCGCGGCCGGCGGCATCCCGCGCGAGTTCAACACGATCGCCGTGGACGACGGCATCGCGATGGGCCACGGCGGCATGCTCTACAGCCTCCCCTCCCGCGACCTGATCGCGGACAGCGTGGAGTACATGGTCGAGGCACACTGCGCCGACGCCCTGATCTGCATCTCCAACTGCGACAAGATCACGCCGGGCATGCTCAACGCGGCGCTCCGCCTGAACATCCCCACGGTCTTCGTCTCCGGCGGACCCATGGAGTCCGGCCGCGCCACCCTGGTCGACGGCACGGTCCGCACCCTCGACCTGGTCGACGCCATGTCGGAGGCGGTCAACGACAAGATCTCCGACGCGGACATCCTCCGCATCGAGGAGAACGCCTGCCCGACCTGCGGCTCCTGTTCCGGCATGTTCACCGCCAACTCGATGAACTGCCTGACCGAGGCCATCGGCCTCTCCCTGCCCGGCAACGGCTCGGTGCTGGCCACCCACACCGCCCGCAAGGCGCTCTACGAGAACGCCGCCCGCACCGTGCTCGACCTGACCCGGCGCTACTACGAGCAGGACGACGACTCGGTCCTGCCCCGCAACATCGCCACCCCCGCCGCCTTCGGCAACGCCATGGCGCTGGACATCGCGATGGGCGGCTCCACCAACACGATCCTGCACCTGCTGGCCGCCGCCCAGGAGGCCGAGGTCTCCTACGGCCTCGCCGAGATGGACGCCCTCTCGCGCAGCGTCCCCTGCCTGGCCAAGGTCGCGCCGAACGTCGCCAAGGACCGCACGTACTACATGGAGGACGTGCACCGCGCCGGCGGCATCCCCGCCCTCCTCGGCGAACTGCACCGCGGCGGCCTGCTCAACGAGGACGTCCACTCCGTCCACAGCCCGTCCCTGGCCGACTGGCTGAAGACCTGGGACGTGCGCGGCGGCTCCCCCTCCAAGGAAGCGGTCGAGCTGTGGCACGCGGCCCCCGGCTGCGTCCGCTCCGCCGAGGCCTTCTCCCAGTCCGAGCGCTGGGACTCCCTGGACGAGGACGCCGAGGGCGGCTGCATCCGCTCCGTCGAGCACGCCTACTCCAAGGACGGCGGTCTCGCCGTCCTGCGCGGCAACCTCGCCGTGGACGGCTGCGTCGTCAAGACGGCAGGCGTCGACGAGTCCATCTGGACCTTCGAGGGCCCGGCGGTCGTCTGCGAGTCGCAGGAGGAGGCCGTCGAGAAGATCCTCACCCAGCAGGTCAAGGAGGGCGACGTCGTCGTCATCCGCTACGAGGGCCCCAAGGGCGGCCCCGGCATGCAGGAGATGCTCTACCCCACCTCGTACCTCAAGGGCCGCGGCCTCGGAAAGGCCTGCGCCCTGGTCACCGACGGCCGCTTCTCCGGCGGCACCTCGGGCCTGTCCATCGGCCACGCCTCCCCGGAGGCGGCGGCCGGCGGCACCATCGCCCTCGTCGAGGACGGCGACCGCATCCGCATCGACATCCCCAACCGCTCCATCGAGCTGCTCGTGGACGACGCCGAGCTGACCCGCCGCGAGCAGGCCCTGAACGGCGTGTACGCCCCGAAGAACCGCGACCGCAAGGTCTCCGCGGCCCTCAAGGCGTACGCCGCGATGGCCACCAGCGCCGACAAGGGCGCGGTCCGCGACGTCAGCAAGCTGGGCTGAGGCCCACCGGGGGACCCGGGGCGGCGGCCTACCAGGCCCCCGGGTCCCGCCCCGACACTGCGAACACCGTCCCGTCCGGCGCCCCGGCGTACACGTTCCCGCCCGCGAGCAGCGGCGCGGGCAGTGAGGCGGGCACCGTGTCGGAGTCGGGGCCGAGCCGGGGCCGGGTCTGCCCGAGGAGCCTGCCCCGGCGCGCGTCGACACCGAGGAGCCGCCCGTCGGGCGCGGTGACGTACACGTGCCGCCCGTCGGAGACCGGCGCCGAGCCCCGGCTCATGCCCGTCTCCAGCCGCCACGCCTGCTTCCCCGCCGCCATGTCGACGGCGACCAGCGAGCCGCCCGCGCCCATGAGGTACAGGGTGTCCCCGTGCACCCCGGCCTGCGCCTGATCCACCGGGATCGGCAGCGTCACCCGCCGGGTCGCGCCGGTGGCGGGCGTGTAGCGGACCACGGTCCTGACGCCGTAGGTCGCCCCTTCGACGAGGAGGAACACCGAACCGTCCGCGGCTCCCACGGGCTTCAGCTCCCCCGCCAGCTCCGCGTCCCAGCGCACGTCCCCGCTCGCCGGGTCCACCGCGGTGACCCGGGTCCGCTTCCCGTCCGCGCTCGGGCTCGTCGCGTACGCCGCCGGCCGCCGCTCCCCGGCGACCGAGGTGAAGTACGGCACCGCCTGCCCGGGGATCCGGTGTGCCCACTTCGTCCGCCCCGTGGCGCTGTCGACGCCGGTGACCATCCCGTCGGCGCGGGTGAGCAGCAGCATGTCGCCGACGGTACGCAGACCGTCGTACGCGGGCATCTCCTCCTGCCACGCCGGCTCACCCGTCGCGGGGTCGAGCGCCTCCAGCGGGCCCAGCAGACCGACCTCGGGCTGCACGAGCCCGCCCGACACGACCGGCGGTTCGTCCCGCACGGTCTCCTCGACGGGGTGCCGCCACAGCGTGCTCCCGTCGGCCGGGTCGAGGGCGAAGACCAGACCGGGGCGCGCGCACAACAGCCGCGGGGCCGCGTACGAGCACTGCGTCATCCCGCCGCCCGGCGTCGCGGGCGACGCCTCCCACGGCCCGAACCCGTCCGATGCGCTCTGCGCGGTGGGCGTGCCCGCGGGCTCGGCACCGCCGAACGCCTGCACGGCCACGAGGCTCCCGATCACGGCGACCCCCACCGCCCCGGCGACGAGCGCCGACCGCTTCCCCAGCCGCCGTAGGACCCGCCCGGACCGCCGTGTGGACGGCTCGGCGGACTCCTGCGACGCGGGTGGCGCACCGGCCCCGCGCGGGGTCTCGTCCCGCTCGGTCCGCGGTGCCGGTATGAACACCTGCGTGTCGTAGGCCGCCGCGGCCGACCGCAGCTCCCGCATCAACTCGTCCGGTGTCGGCCGGTCCGCGGGCTCCTTGGCGAGGCACCGCAGCACCATCGGCGCGAGCGACTCCGGTACGCCGGTCAGGTCGGGCTCGTCGTGCACGACCTGGTAGGCGACGACGTAGGGGCTGTCGGAGTCGAAGGGCCCCCGCCCGGTCGCCGCGTGCACCAGCAGCGAACCGAGGGTGAAGACGTCGGCCGCGGGCCCCACCTCCCGGGGCCGCCGGAACTGCTCGGGCGCCATGTACGGCGGCGTACCGATCAACTTCCCGGTCTCGGTGCGCAGTTCGCTGTCCTTCGGCCGGGAGATGCCGAAGTCGATGACCTTCGGACCGTCCTCGGCGAGCAGGACGTTGCTCGGTTTGAGGTCCCGGTGCACGACGCCCACCCGGTGGATGTCGCGCAGCGCCTCGGCGAGTCCGGCCATCAGCCGCCGCAGCTGGGGCTCGTCCATCGGCCCGTTCCGCTTCACCTGCTCCGAGAGCGTCGGACCGGGGATGAACAGCGTCGCCATCCAGGGCCGCCCGGCCTCCGGGTCGGCGTCCACGACCGGCGCCGTGAAGGCCCCGCTCACCCGCCGGGCCGCCGCCACCTCCTGCCGGAAACGGCCTCTGAACTCGGGGTCCCTGGCATATGTCGCGTGCACGACCTTGACCGCGACGCGCATCCCGGAGGTGCTGCGGGCCAGGTGCACGACGCCCATGCCGCCCGAGCCGAGGCGGGACTCCAGCCGGTAGTGGCCGGCGTACTCCGGAAGTTCCGCTTCCGCGTCCGCTCCGGCATCCCGCTGCGGCGCCATGGAACCACCCCCGTGCTGTTCGTTCGCGCGAGCGATGCTCGGAGCCTAGTCGATGGGGCGTACGGGACAGAGGCGGCCTGCCGACTCGCGTGTGCGAGTTGCGAACTGGCGTTTCATGGCTTGTTCTTGGGGTATCAACGGTGCCCCGCGAAAGTCGCGGGGTCTTCAACGGGGGGAGTTCCTTCATGTCGGTCGACCAGGTCCAGAACATCGGCGGCGGGGAAGAGGGCGAAAAGACAGCGGGCGAGGGAGTCGTCGCGGCGGCGGCCCTGCGCTCCTACCCGGTCGCGCCGGGCTACCGCCTGAACGTGCGCAGCGGCCCGGGCACCAACTACTCCGTGGTGCGGGTCCTGGCCGAGGGCTCCAGGGTCACGATCAACTGCCAGCGCACGGGGCAGTGGGTCTCCGGCCCCTACGGCACCTCGAACATCTGGGACAGCATCGGCAGCGGTCAGTACGTCTCCGACGCGTACATCCTCACCGGCAGCGACGGTTGGGTGGCCCCGCGCTGCTGACCCCGTAACACTGCTGACCTTGTAACAGGGATGTCTTGGGGAAGTACTAGGAGGTTGCCGAGGGGAACGGTGTGCCGGGCCGAGCGGCTCTTGGTGATCAGAAGCGCCCGCTCGCACCGATGGGTACGGGCGGACCGGCACGCCAACCGATCCTGAGGTAGACAACGATGCGCGTTCGCAAGCTGACCCTCGCCGCCATGGCCCTCGCCGCCGGCCTCTCGCTCACGGCCTGCCAGAACGACGACGACGGCACGGGCCAGAGCACCGCTCCGCCGGCCGCCTCCACCGCGGCCTCCTCGGACGGCGGCTCCGGATCGGCGGGTTCGGACTCCGCGGGCTCGGACTCCGAGGGGGAGTCCCCGAACGGGACCGGCGGCACCGAAGGAACAGGGGGCTCCGGCGGCACCGGCGGGTCCGGCGGGTCCGGCCAGGACGGCAAGGCCGCCAAGTGCAGCACCGACGAGCTGGAGATCACGGCGATGGACGCCACCGTCGGCGGCGACACCGAGGGGACCGTCGCGGTCGACCTGAAGAACGGCGGCGGCCGGGACTGCTCCCTCGCGGGCTACGCGGGCGTCGACCTGAAGACGAACTCGGGCACGGTGTCCGCCGAGCGCACGGGCGACCCGGCCCCCAGGATCGTCCTCAAGGACGGGGAGACGGTGACCTTCGGCATCACCTACCCGATCAACGACTCGGGCGGCTCCGGCGTCCGCATCACCGGCCTGGTGGTGACCCCGCCCGACGAGACGAAGTCGGTCACCCTCGACTGGCCGGGCGGCGCCTCGCTGCCCGTCACGGACGGTTCCGGCACCCCGGTGCGGGTCGGCCCGCTCGGCAGCGCCGGCCAGGGCGGCTGACCGCACCGCACGCCCCGGGAGGCGCGGGGCCATAATCGACGCGTGAGCGCAGAGAACGGCACGAACGGCAGCCCGGACGCCCAGGCGGGCCCCCGCCCCGAACCCCTCCGGTTCTACGGCACGACCTGGGTGAACCACGACGACGGCTACGCCGCCCGCCGGGTGGGCCTCGCCGTGGGCTCGCTCGCCGCGGCGGCCGCCGCCTGCTTCGTGCTCCGCGTCGCCTACCAGGGCCTCCAGATCGCCGACATCGGCAGCTTCGTCTCGCTGCTGATGATCGTGATGTTCGCGATCTGCAGCGCCCTGGCCTTCCGCCACACCTGGTCCGGCTTCACCAGCCGCCCCGACCCCGACCGCCAGGCCTCCGCGCGCGGCCTGCTCGCCATCGGCTTCGTCGGCTCCCTCCTCGCCTACTTCTTCCGCACCTTCACCGAGGCACCGGGCGAGAAACTGCACCGCGCGGAGTACGACAGGGCCCGCGAGGAGTACGACAAGCGCACCACCCGCCGCTCGGGCAACCCGATGAAGAAGCGCCGCCGAAAGTAGCGACCCACAGACCCGCCCGGCCTGTCGACCCGACCGCCCCGACCGCCCGGCTGCCCCGGCCGCCCGGCTGCCCCGGCCGCCCGGCCGCCCCGGCCGCCCCGACCGCTCGGCCGACCAGCCGCCCCGACCGGCCGACCGGCCGAGTGGACTGAGCGACGACAGGCCGAGTGATCGTCGGCCTGACCGACCGACCCGTCGGAGCGACCCGGCCGACCGACCCGACCGACAGGCCGACCCGACCAACCGACCGACCCGGCCGAGTGGACCGAGCGACTGACAGGCCGAGTGACCGTCGGCCTGACCGACCGACCGTCGGAGCGACCCGACCGGCCGAGGGGCCGCCGAACCGAACGACCGACAGGCCGAGCGGGCCGACCGACCGACGGATCGAGCGAGCGGGCGACCGACCGAGCGGCCGACCGGACCGAGGGCCCGGAGGCCCCCTCCCGCGGCCCACGCGGCGCTCCCGCAAACCCCTTCGCCCCGCCGGTCCACCGGGCCACCATGGCCGTATGACGACACCTCCGCAGGCCGACCACAGCGCCCGGGCCCATTCCTTCAACGCGGCCGCGGCCCAGTACGCCGCCAACCGCCCCTCCTACCCGCCCGCCCTCTTCGACGCGCTGGAGGAGCTGACCGGCCGCCCCCTCAAGGGCTCCCGCGTCGTGGACGTGGGCGCCGGCACCGGCCTCGCCACCGCCCGCCTGCACGAACGCGGCGCCGACGTCATCGCCGTCGAACCCGGTGCCGGCATGGCCACCGAGTTCCGCCGGACCCTCCCCGGCGTCCCCGTGGTTTGCGGCAACGGCAACGCCCTGCCCCTCGCCGCCCACAGCGCCGACCTGCTCACCTACGCCCAGTCCTGGCACTGGACCGACCCCGCCCTGGCCGTCCCGGAGGCGCTGCGCGTGCTGCGTCCGGGCGGCGCCCTGGCGCTGTGGTGGAACACCGACGCCCACGACGTGCCGTGGATCGCGGAGTCGTCGCGACGCATCGACCGGCACTTCGCGGACCTCAACCTCGCCGCCGAGAAACGAAACTTCGACGCCCGCTTCGCCGACCCCACCGGGAACCTGGACTTCGTCCACCAAAAGATCCGCTGGAGCCGTCGCGTCCCCCTCGACACCCACCTGGCCAACCTCGGCAGCCACTCGGTCTTCCTGACCGACACCGAGGAACGCGCCACGGCCTTCTTCACCGAGGAGCGCCGACACCTGCTGGCCGCCTTCCCGGACGCCCTGGTCGAGGAAACCTACGACGTCCACCTCCTCCTCGCCCGGACCCCAACGCCCTGACGTCCCGGGCGGCCCGGTGGTCTGGTGGCTCGTGCGACCCGGTGGACCGGTGACCGGCAGCCTTGCCGCCCACGACAGCCTGATGGCCCTGGCGATCCGCCAGCCTCGCCGACCCGTCGGCCTGCTGGCTCGCCAGCCCGCCAGCGCCCCGCCCGGGCGGTCCGCCGCTCCGCTGCCCGGCTGCCACGCCAGCCCGGCGCCCCCACGGCGCTTGACGTCGTAGGCGCCCAGGAGGAGTATTCATCACATGATGAATTACTCGACGGAGCACTCCTCCCCGCCACCCGATGGGCAAGGCGGCGACCCCGCCCCGCCCGCCGTCCGCGCCGAAGGCCTCACCGTCGTCCGCGGCCCCCGCACCGTTCTGCGAGGCCTCGGTTTCACCGTCCCGCGCGGTCGGATCACCGGTCTCCTCGGCCCCTCCGGCTGCGGCAAGTCGACGCTGATGCGGGCGATCGTCGGCACCCAGGCCAAGGTCACCGGCACCCTGGACGTCCTCGGCCGCCCGGCCGGCCACCCGGCCCTGCGCACCCGCATCGGCTACGTCACCCAGGCCCCGTCCGTCTTCGACGACCTGACCGTCCGCCAGAACCTGGACTACTTCGCCGAGATCCTCGACCCCGGCCGGGCGGCCTCCGACCGCCGCCGCGAGGACGTCACCCGGGTCATCGCCGACGTCGACCTCACCACCCACGCCGACGCCCTGGCCGGGAACCTCTCCGGCGGCCAGCGCAGCCGGGTCTCCCTCGCCGTGGCCCTCCTGGGCGCCCCCGAACTCCTCGTCCTCGACGAACCGACGGTCGGCCTCGACCCGGTACTCCGCCGCGACCTGTGGACCCTCTTCCACTCCATCGCCGCCGACCGCGGCGCCACCCTCCTCGTCTCCTCCCACGTCATGGACGAGGCCGAGCGCTGCCACCGGCTGCTCCTGATGCGCGAGGGCGAGGTCCTCGCCGACGACACCCCCGACGCCCTGCGCACCCGTACCGGCTCCGACACGGTCGAGGAAGCCTTCCTCCACCTGGTCGACGAGGCGAAGGCCAAGGCGGCGGCCCGCACCAAGGAGACCACCCGATGACCACGCCCACGGCCCCCGCGGCCCCCGCACCCGCCCTCACCCCGGCCCCCACCCGCCCCCTGAGCCTCTCCCGCACCACGGCCACCGCGGCCCGCGTCCTGCGCCAACTGAGCCACGACCCCCGCACCATCGCGCTCCTGATGCTGATCCCCTGCGTGATGCTCTTCCTGCTGCGCTACGTCTTCGACGGCAGCCCACGCACCTTCGACAACATCGGCGCCTCACTCCTCGGCATCTTCCCGCTGATCACGATGTTCCTGGTCACGTCCATCGCGACGCTGCGCGAGCGCACCTCGGGCACCCTCGAACGCCTCCTCGCCATGCCCCTCGGCAAAGGCGACCTCATCGCGGGATACGCCCTCGCCTTCGGCGCCCTCGCCATCGTCCAGTCGGCCCTCGCCACCGGCCTGGCGGTCTGGTTCCTGGGCCTGGACGTGACGGGCAGCCCCTGGCTCCTCCTCCTGGTCGCCCTGCTCGACGCCCTCCTGGGCACCGCACTCGGCCTCTTCGTCTCGGCCTTCGCGGCCTCGGAGTTCCAGGCGGTCCAGTTCATGCCGGCAGTGATCTTCCCCCAGCTCCTCCTCTGCGGCCTCTTCACCCCGCGCGACAACATGCACCCGGCCCTGGAGGCGGTCTCCGACGTCCTGCCCATGTCCTACGCCGTCGACGGCATGAACGAGGTCCTGCGCCACACCGACATGACCGCAACCTTCGTCCGTGACGCCCTGATCGTCGCCGGCTGCGCCCTGCTGGTCCTGACCCTGGGAGCGGCCACTCTGAAACGCCGAACGGCATAGTCAGCCCGTCCGGCGCTTGAGGACGAGGCCGTTCCGGCCGAAAGCGGGGTCTGGGGGCGCAGCCCCCAGGGACGGGAACGGGAAGGGGCGGCGGGGGCGAAACCCTGAACCGCACCCCCACCCGCATCCCGCGGACTGGACGCACGACCCCCACCCGCACCCGCAGTGCGAGGATGACCCCGGACCACGCGCGCACCCCGGAGGGCACCCGAACCCATGACCCAGAAAGTCGCAGTCCTCGGCACCGGCAAGATCGGCGAAGCCCTGCTCAGCGGCATGATCGGAGCCGGCTGGGCCCCCGCCGACCTCCTCGTCACCGCCCGCCGCCGGGAACGGGCCGACGAACTCCGCGCCCGCCACGGCGTCACCCCGGTCACCAACGCCGAGGCCGCCAAGACGGCCGACACCCTGATCCTCACGGTCAAGCCCCAGGACATGGGCACCCTCCTCGACGAACTCGCCCCCCACGTCCCGGCCGACCGCCTGGTCATCAGCGGCGCGGCGGGCATCCCCACCTCCTTCTTCGAGGAACGCCTCGCCCCCGGCACCCCGGTCGTCCGCGTCATGACGAACACCCCGGCCCTCGTCGACGAGGCCATGTCCGTCATCTCGGCCGGCACCCACGCGACCGCCGCCCACCTGACCCACACCGAGGAGATCTTCGGCGCCGTCGGCAAGACCCTCCGCGTCCCCGAGTCCCAGCAGGACGCCTGCACCGCCCTGTCCGGTTCGGGACCGGCGTACTTCTTCTACCTGGTCGAGGCCATGACCGACGCCGGCATCCTCCTCGGTCTGCCCCGCGACAAGGCCCACGACCTGATCGTCCAGTCGGCGATCGGCGCGGCGAAGATGCTCCGCGACAGCGGCGAACACCCGGTCAAGCTCCGTGAGAACGTCACGTCCCCCGCCGGCACCACCATCAACGCCATCCGCGAACTGGAGAACCACGGCGTCCGCGCCGCCCTCATCGCCGCCCTGGAGGCCGCCCGCGACCGCAGCCGCGAACTGGCCTCCGGCACCAAGGACTGACACCGCGACGGACCGCCGGGTGCTCACCGCACCCGGGTCAGCACCCGGCCAGGACCTCCTCCGTCGTCACCACCCGGGCGAACCCGCCCCCGTGCAGCGACACCGCCGACGCCCGCGCCAGCTCGTCCGCGCTCTGCCGCCAGCCGAAGGGCCCCTCCAGGTCGAAGGTGTACGTCGCGTCCAACGGGACCACCACCTCGTACCCGAGGTTCCCGCCCATCCGCGCCGTCGTCTCGACGCACATGTTCGTCTGGATGCCGGCCAGCACGAGCTGCCGGATTCCCGCCGCCCGCAGCCAGGCGCCCAGGTCCGGCGCGCCGAGGAACGCCGAGTTCACGCTCTTCGTGACCAGCAGCTCGGCCCCGCCCCCCTTCCCGCGCCGCTGCTCCACGTACTCCTTGAACCCGTTGCCCTCGTACCCCTCCCGCAACGGCGACCCGGCCTTCACCGAGTCGTGCCGTACGAAGACGACCGGCCGCGCGGCCGACTGCCACGCGTCGATGAGCGCGGCGATGTTGTCGTCCGCCCCCGGGTTGTTGCGCGTACCCCAGAAGTCGGCCTCCTCGAAGCCCTTCTGCACGTCCACGACCACCAGTGCTGCGTTCTCGGCGATGTCCATGCCTCAGATCGTGCGGCCCGGCGACCCGAACTCCCAGAAGTCCAAAAGCCAGCGATCGATGATTTACTGCCACCCGTGGCCGGACCAACAGAAACAACAGGAGCAGCAGGAGCAGTACGAGCGGCAGCGCCCCCCTACCGCGTCGCCCTCGTCGCCTTCCCCGGCATCCGGGCCTTCGACGTCGCCGTCATCACCGAGGTCTGGGGCACCGACCGCACCGACCGCGGCGCCCCCGCCTTCGACCTGCGCCGCGTCGCCGCCGACGGCACCACCGCCGTCCCGATGCGCGGCGGCCTCGCCCTCCACCCCGACCGTCCCCTCGACTGGCTGGCGGAAGCCGACCTCGTCGTCGTCCCCGGCCTCGACGACCACCTCACCCCGGCACCCGCCCCGGTCCTCGCCGCCCTCCGCCGCGCCCACGCCCGCGGCACCACCGTCGCCGCCCTCTGCGGAGGCGCCTTCACCCTCGCCCAGGCCGGCCTGCTCGACGGCCGCCGCGCCATCACCCACTGGCGCCTGCTCGACCTCCTGCGGAGCCACCACCCCCGGGTCACCGTCGTGCCCGACGCCCTCTTCATCGAGGACGACCGCATCTGGACCGCCGCCGGCACGGCAGCCGGCATCGACCTCTGCCTCCATTTGGTACGCCTGGCCCACGGCGCCGAAGCCGCCGCCACCATCGCCCGCTCGATGGTCACCGCACCCTTCCGCACCGGCACCCAGGCCCAGTTCATCGAGCACCCCACCCAGCACACGGACCGCGACGCCGACGCCCTCGCCGCCGTCCGCGAACACGCCCTGCGCCACCTCGACGAGCCCCTCACGGTCGCCGACCTGGCCGCCCGCGCCGGCATGTCCCCGCGCTCCTTCGCCCGTCACTTCGCGGCGGCCACCGGCACCACGCCGCTGCGCTGGCTCCTGGACCAGCGCATCGCCGCGGCCCAGAAGCTCCTCGAACGCACCGACCTGCCCATGCCCGAGGTGGCCCGCCGGGCGGGGTTCGGCAGCGAGGTCATGATGCGCCAGCACTTCGCAGCACGCCTCGCCACCAGCCCCCGCGCCTATCGCGCCGCGTTCACCGGGGGCAGCAGCCCGATCGCCCGGTAGGCCGCGTCCACGGTCGGCCGTGCCATCGCCCGGGCCTTCTCGGCCCCCTCCCGGAGCACACCGTCCACGTGCCCGGGATCGGCGGACAGCTCCATGTGCCGATCCCGCACGGGCCGCAGCATCTCGACGACCGCCTCCGCGGTGTCCTTCTTCAGCGCGCCGTACGAGTCGTAGCCGTCCGCCAGCTCCGCCGGGCCCCCGCCCGTGCAGGCGGCGAGAATCTCCAGCAGGTTGGCGAGACCGGCCCGCTCCTCCCGGTCGTACACCACGTCACGCCCGCTGTCGGTCACGGCCCGCATGACCTTCTTCCGCACCACGTCCGGCTCGTCCAGCAGATAGACGATCCCCGGCCCGGTGTCGTCGCTCTTGCCCATCTTCGACGCGGGCTCCTGCAGATTCATCACCCGAGCCGCCACCGCCGGACTGGTCGCCCGCGGCACCACGAACGTGTGCCCGTACCGCTGGTTGAACCGCACCGCGAGATCCCGCGCCAGCTCGACATGCTGCGTCTGGTCCTCCCCGACCGGCACCTCGTCCGTCCCGTAGGCCAGGATGTCGGCCGCCATCAGCACGGGGTACGTGAGCAGCGACAGCCGCACACTCCCGCCCCGGCCCCGCTCCCGTGCGGCCTTCTCCTTGTACTGGATCATCCGCCGCATCTCGCCGTCGGTCGCCACGCACTCCAGTACGTACGACAGCCGGGCGTGCTCGTCCACGTGACTCTGCACGAACACGGTGCACACCTCGGGATCCAGCCCCGCCGCCAGCAACAGCGACGCCGCCTGACGGCTGAGTCTGCGCACCCGCGCCGGATCGTGGTCCACGGTCAGCGCGTGCAGGTCGACGACGCAGAACAGCGCGTCGGACCGGTGCTGGTCCACCGCGGCCCACCGCCGCATGGCGCCCAGGTAGTTCCCCAGCGTCAGGTGCCCGGTCGGCTTGACCCCACTGAAGACCCGTGTCATCTCTCCACCTCCTGGTCAGGGCCGCCGCCACCCGCCGGCCGCCCCTCCTGGAGGGAGAAAACAGAAGGGCCGCCGAAGCGGCGGCCGTCGAGTGCATACGTGTGTGCGGCCGCCGTCAGGCGGCCCACCAGAGCTGAGTACACGTACGCGTCATCACGCGCCCTACACTACGCCCCCGGAGGCCGCACGACCCGGGATTTGACACGACCCTTCCACCCTCCTAGTGTTCTCCGAGTTGTCCGACGTGAGCGCCGACCCCGGTCGGTCCCCGGACAGCGATTCCGCAAGTACTCACCACTCTTCGACGAACAGTCGCGTTGTCGGCGTCGTCTATGTGTCGGTGCGCGTATTAACGGAATGAGGAATCCACGTTCGAAAGAACGCGGGCCCCCGATTAGCTCGGG
This sequence comes from Streptomyces sp. NPDC111628, assembly GCF_055635195.1. Classification (NCBI taxonomy): domain Bacteria; kingdom Bacillati; phylum Actinomycetota; class Actinomycetes; order Kitasatosporales; family Streptomycetaceae; genus Streptomyces; species Streptomyces sp. NPDC111628. The sequence goes on from NZ_JBVKBZ010000005.1 coordinate 790,995, forward strand.
AGCCGGGAGTCCGCTAGAGTCTCACCTCGTCGAAACGGCTCAAGGGCCGCGGAGACAACCCCCTCTGACGGGGAATCAGAGCCCGAAAGGATCTGATAGAGTCGGAACCGCCGGAAAGGGAAACGCGAAAGCGGGAACCTGGAAAGCGCCGAGGAAATCGGATCGGAAAGATCTGATAGAGTCGGAAACGCAAGACCGAAGGGAAGCGCCCGGAGGAAAGCCCGAGAGGGTGAGTACAAAGGA